>JAAEQB010000078.1 GCA_024231975.1 Allobosea sp. | reverse complement strand
GAAGCCGCGCCCGGCGGCGCCGGCGCGCGCCGCTTCGATCGTCGCATTGAGCGCGAGCAGGTTGGTCCGCACTGCGATGTCCTCGATGAAGGCGAGCACGGCGCCGACTTTGTCGGCGGCGACCGCGAGCCCGTCGACATCGGTCCTGGTCGAACGGACATGGCTTGCCGCCTGCCGGGCGGTCTGCGCGGCGAGATCGGTCTGGCGCGTCAGCTCGCGGATCGAGGCGTCGATCCGCTCGGCCGCATGAGCGACGCTGCCGACGCGCTGCGAGGCGAGCTCGGCCTGCTCGGTCGCTTCGCCGGCGCGCGCCGTGGTGCGGTCGGCATTGTCGGCCATGCCTTGCGCTGCCTCGAGCATGCTGCGGGCGGAGTCCCCGACCCGGCGCAGCGCCTTGCCCACTGTCGCCTCGAGATTGACGGCGAGCTCCTCCAGCGCGGCCTTGCGCAGCGTCTCGATCTCCTGCCGGCCGTTCGCCAGCGTCTTTTCCGTGGTCACGTCGATCAGGATGCCGTCCCAGACGGTCGTGCCGTCGGGCAGGTGCCGCCGGGTCGCCTCGCTGCGCAGCCAGACGACGGCGCCGCTGGCGGCCTGGTAGCGCAGTTCGGTTCGGCGGTGCCCGAACTCGTTGATCTGGTCCTCTTCTTTGGTCGACGAGCAGCGCTGCCGATCCTCCGGCAGGATTCTCGACAGGAGAATCTCGGGATCGCTCTCGATCGCCTCGCGGCCGATGCCGAGCAATTCGTCCAGGCGGTAGCTGACGAAGCGGTAGCGGCGCTCGCCGTCCGGCCGATCGATCCGCTGATAGAGCGTACCGGGCACATGATCCAGCAGCGTCTTGTAGCGATAGGCCGTCTCGCGCCGCTCGCGGTCGTTGCTGAGGACGAGCCCGACCAGCACGGTGCCGAGCGTACCGACGACGATCATGATCGGCACCGCCTCGGTGAGGAAGCGCTCGGCCGCGGCCCAGCTCGGCATGAAGATGTTCGAGGCGATCAGGCAGCCGGCGCTGATCAGGCTGAGCCAGGCGAGATCGCGCAGCGTCAGCGAACGCTTCTGCCGGCCGAGCCAGGCGGCATAGATCACGCCCGCGATCGCATGCAGGACGATCCCGGCGATTCCGGTCGGCATGCCGACGCCGCCGAGATTGTAGCGCGCCACAACCAACGGGACGGCGGTCAGGAGGGCTGCGATCGGTCCGCCGATCGGCCCGGCCAGGATCGCGAAAGTGTTGCGGGAATCGACGACGAGCCCGGGCTGGATCACGAAGGGATTGGCCATGCTGCATAGCGCACCGGCGGCGAACAGGACACCGACTGCGAGCTGGCGCAGCAGCGGGCGCCGGTCGATCCAGCTGGCGCTTGCCGTCAGGATCAGGGCCGCCAGCAGGAGAAAAGACAGGCTTTCGATCAGATTGATGAACAGCGACATGACGGGCCCTTGGCCGGAACGGCCTGCCGACCCTGCTTAAATATGTTGAAAGCAGTCCTAACGGATGGTCTTGCCGGCGCGATTTGCTAGCGTGCGCGCCCCATGCGCCACACCACGCCAGACGACATCGCGGAAGCCAAGCCCGCCCCTGCGGCCGATGCCGGCCGCGTCACGCCGATGATGGCGCAGTACGTCGAGATCAAGGCCAATAATCCGGACTGCCTGCTGTTCTACCGGATGGGCGATTTCTACGAATTGTTCTTCCAGGACGCCGAGATTGCCTCGCGCACCCTCGGCATCGTGCTGACCAAGCGCGGCAAGCATCTCGGCGAGGACATCGCCATGTGCGGCGTGCCCGTAGAGCGTGCCGACGACTATCTGCAAAAGCTGATCGCCGCCGGCCATCGCGTCGCCGTCTGCGAGCAGACCGAGGACCCAGCCGAAGCGAAGAAGCGCGGCGCCAAATCGGTGGTGAAGCGCGACGTCGTCCGCCTCGTCACCCCCGGCACCATCACCGAGGAGCGTCTGCTCGATCCCGGCCGGGCGAGCCTGCTCGTCGCGGTGGCCCGGCGCCGGCTCTCGGACGAGGCCTATGCCTATGGCATCGCCGCGGTCGACATCTCGACCGGCCGTTTCGCCGTGCTCGAAACCGACCAGCGCGGCCTTTCGGTCGAGCTCGCCCGCCTGGAGCCACGCGAGATCGTCTGCCCCGATGCGATCCATGACGATCCCGAGCTCAGGGAATTCTGGCGCGACATCGCAGCGCCCGTGACGCCGCTGGCGCGCGAGGGGCTTGATCCCGCTTCCGGCGAGCGCCGCCTCAAGGAGTTCTTCGGCGTCGCCACGCTCGACGCCTTCGGCGCCTTCAGCCGCGCCGAGATCGCCGCCGCCGCCGCCGCGCTCGCCTATGTCGAGCGCACCCAGCTCGGCGCCCGCCCGCCGCTGTCGCCGCCCGTCCGCGAGGGCATGAGCGCGACCATGCTGATCGACGCGGCGACGCGCACGAATCTCGAACTCACACGCACCCTCGCCGGCGAGCGCGCCGGCAGCCTGCTCGCCACCATCGATCGGACGGAGACGCCGGGCGGCAGCCGCCTGCTCGCCGAGCGGTTGGCCGGTCCGCTCACCGATCCCGAGGGGATCGGCAAGCGGCACGATGCCGTTGCGCTGCTGGTCGAGGTTCCCTCGCTGCGCGAAGTGCTGCGGCGCGATCTCGCCCGCGTGCCCGACATCGCCCGCGCTCTGGCGCGACTCTCGCTCGACCGCGGTGGCCCGCGCGACCTCGCGGCGCTCGGCACCGGGCTGGATGCGGCCCGCGGCGTCGCTGCCGCCTTGCTGCGCCAGGGCGATCTGCCCGAGGAATTGCGCGAAGCGGCGCTGGCGCTCGGCCGCACCGATCCTGATCTGGCGACCCGCCTCTCCGCCACCCTCGCCGACGATCTGCCGCTGCTGAAGCGCGACGGCCGCTTCGTGCGCGAGGGCTTCGATGCGGCGCTGGACGAGCTCCGCCTGCTTCAGGTCGATTCGCGCAAGGTGATCGCGCAATTGCAGGCGCGTTACGCCGCCGAGACCGATTGCCGGACCCTGCGCATCAAGCACAATTCCATGCTCGGCTACTTCGTCGAGGTACCGCAGGCCGTTGGCGAGACCTTCCTGAGGGAGCCCTGGCGCGCCGTCTTCGTGCATCGCCAGACCATGTCGGACGCGATGCGCTTCTCCTCGGTCGAGCTCGGCGAGCTCGAGGCCAAGATCGCCTCGGCGGCCGACCGGGCGCTGAAGCTCGAGCTCTCGATCTTCGCGGCGCTGACCGAGGCGGTCCTCGCTGCCGCCGAGCCGATCAAGGCGGCGGCGCAGGCGCTCGCCGTGATCGACGTCGCGGCGGCTCTGGCCGAGCTTGCGATCGATGGCGGCTGGACCCGTCCGCAGGTCGATGACGGCGCCGCCTTCACCATCAAGGCCGGCCGCCATCCCGTGGTCGAGGCGGCGTTGAAGCGGCAGGGCCAGCCCTTTGTCGCCAATGACAGCGAGCTTTCGGCGGCAGGCAAGAGCAGCGACGGCCGCATCTGCCTGATCACCGGCCCGAACATGGCCGGTAAGTCGACCTTCTTGCGCCAGAACGCGCTGATCGCCGTGCTCGCCCAGATGGGCTCCTTCGTGCCGGCGCAGAACGCCCATATCGGCGTGGTCGACCGGCTGTTCTCGCGCGTCGGCGCCGCCGACGATCTCGCCCGCGGCCGCTCGACCTTCATGGTCGAGATGGTCGAGACCGCCGCGATCCTCAACCAGGCCGGGCCGCGCGCGCTGGTTATCCTCGACGAGATCGGCCGGGGCACCGCGACCTTCGACGGGCTCTCGATCGCCTGGGCCGCAATCGAGCACCTGCACGAGGCCAATCGCTGCCGGGCGCTGTTCGCGACGCATTACCATGAGCTGACCGCGCTGGCCGAGCGGCTCGACCGCGTCGCCAACGCCACCGTGCGCGTCACCGAATGGAACGGCGAGGTCGTCTTCCTGCACGAGGTCGTGCCGGGCGCCGCCGATCGCTCCTACGGCATCCAGGTCGCCAAGCTCGCCGGCCTGCCGCCGGCGGTGGTCGAGCGCGCCCGCGCCATCCTCTCTGAGCTGGAGAAGAGCGAGCGCGAGAAGCCGGTCGCGGCGCTGGTCGACGATCTCCCGCTCTTCGCCGTGCAGATGAGGAAGCCTGCGCCGGCCGCTGCGCCTGTCGCCGGTCCCGACGAGTTGCGCGAGGCGTTGGCCGGGCTAGATCCCGACGAGATGACGCCACGCGAGGCGATGGAAGCGCTCTACAGGCTCAAGCGGCTGAACTGAGGCGGCGCCCGATCCCCTCCGCCGCTGCGACCCCCGTGGCGAAGCAGGCCTGCAGCAGGTAGCCGCCAGTCGGCGCCTCCCAGTCAATCATTTCGCCGGCTATGAACACTCCCGGCAGGCGCTTCAGCATGAAGTCGGCGTCAATCTCGCTGGCCTCGATGCCGCCGGCAGTCGAAATGGCGCGGGCGAGTGAAGACATGCCGGTGAGACGCAAGGGGGCGGCCTTGATCTGTCGGGCGAGCGCTTCGGGCTCGGCCGGCAGCGGCCCGCCCGCCGTCTCGCGCAGAACGGCAGCGGCGACCGGAGACAGCCCGGCCGCCTTGCGCAGATGGTTGCTCAGCGTTTCGCCCGGACGGCGCTTCGCCAGCCGGTTCGCGAGATCGGGCTCGGTCAGGTCAGGGCGCAGGTCGATCGTCAGGATCGCTTCAGCATCGCGCGCGATCGCCTCGCGTAGCGGCCCTGACAGCGCATAGACCGCTCCGCCCTCGATGCCGCCTGCATCGATCATCGCCTCGCCGGCGACGCGCTGTCCGGCGAAGCTCAGCGCGATACGCTTCAATGGTAAGCCGGCAAATTTATCGCGCATCAGCGCCGACCAGGCGACGGCGAAGCCAGCATTGGCCGGACGCAGCGGCGCAATCGCGATGCCCTTCTGCTCCAGCAGCTCGGTCCAGGAGCCATCCGCGCCGAGCCGTGGCCAGCTCGCCCCGCCCAGCGCCAGCAAGGTCGCGCGCGGATTCACGATCTCCCCGCCGCCGCCCGGGACGGAGAACCGCTGCGCGCCGTTCTCGTCCCAGCCGGTCCAGAGCCGCCCGGCATGCAGTTCGACACCGAGCCCATCCAGCCGCGCCAGCCAGGCGCGCAGCAGCGGCGAGGCCTTCATCGCCCTGGGGAAGACGCGCCCACTCGAGCCGATGAAGCTTTCCGCGCCAAGCCCGTCGGCCCAGTCGCGCAGTTCCTGCGGCGGGAAGGCGCGGATCGCCGGCTCCAGCCAGGTTCGCGCCTCTCCATAGCGGCCGAGCAGAACGTCCAGCGGCTCGGAATGCGTCAGGTTGAGCCCGCCGCGGCCGGCGAGCAGGAATTTGCGCGCCGGCGAGGTCATCCGCTCATAGATCGCCACGGTGTGGCCGGCTTGCGCCAACCGCTCGGCCGCGATCAGCCCGGCCGGGCCGGCGCCGATGATGGCGACGTCCGGTTCGCTCAATTGCCGAACACGGTGTTGAGCTGGCTGCCGACCATGATGAAGGTGGTGCGCTTCGGCATCTCCTTGAGCCGGACGGCGCCGATATAGGTCATCGCCGAGCGTACCCCGCCCATGATCTCCTGCATCGTGCCTTCGACCGGGCCACGATAGGGCACCTCGACGGTCTTGCCCTCGGAAGCCCGGTATTTGGCGACGCCGCCGGAATACTTCTTCATCGCCGTGTCCGAGGACATGCCGTAGAACACCATCGCGACCGGCACCTTCTCGCCGTGATGGGTCTCATAGCGGATCTCGCCCTCGCATTCGTCATGGCCGGCGAGCATGCCGCCCATCATCACGAAATCGGAGCCGCCGCCATAGGCCTTGGCGACGTCGCCCGGCACGGTCAGGCCGCCATCGCCGCAGACCAGGCCCTTCAGGCCATGGGCCGCGTCCGAGCACTCGATGATCGCCGAGAGCTGCGGATAGCCGACGCCGGTCATCTTGCGGGTGGTGCAGACCGAGCCGGGACCGATGCCGACCTTGACGATGTCGGCGCCGGCCAGGATCAGCGCCTCGGTCATGTCGCCGGTGACGACGTTGCCGGCCATGATCGCCGCGTTCGGGAAGGCCTCGCGCGTCGCCTTGACCGTATCGACGAATTTCTCGGTGTAGCCATTGGCGACGTCGAGGCAGATCTTGTCGATCGGCGCCTTGGCGTGCACCGCTTTCAGCTTGTCATGGTCGGAATCGGTCGTGCCCAGCGAATAGAAAGCATTGGCCGAGCCTTCCTCCTTGAAGAAGGCGATCAGCTCGTCGGCGTCGTAGTGCTTGTGCAGCGCGACCATGGCGCCGTGCTTCAGCAGCGCACGCGCCATCGCCATGGTGCCGACCACGTCCATATTGGCGGCGATCAGCGGGAAGCCGGTCCATTCGCGGCCGGTATGCGCGAAGCGGAAGCTCCGGTTGACGTCGACCTCGGCGCGGCTGCCGAGCGTCGAGCGCTTCGGACGGATCAGCACGTCGCGGAAGTCGAGTTTCGGATCGTTCTCGATGCGCATGGTCAAAGCTCCGGCGGCTGGCGCAGACGGTGAAAAAGCGCACGCGGTGACAGGGAGCGTGCCGGGATTCATAGCCGCTCGAACCCCTGGGAGCAATGCGCCGGCTGCGGATGGAGTTCTCGGAAAGAAACTTTAGTAATCTCTAAAGTTTTGCCTGGACAGGAGGCGGGAGATCGCGATACTTAAGCGTATGCTTCACCAAGCGGACCAGCTCGATCTCATGTTCCAGGCGTTGGCGGACCCGAACCGCCGGCAGATGGTGCAGCGGCTCAGCGAGGGGCCGGCGAGCGTCAGCGAACTGGCCCAGCCACTGCAGATGACGCTGTCGGCGGTGGTGCAGCATCTCGCCGTTCTCGAAGGAGCCGGGCTGGTGCGTACGCAGAAGCTCGGGCGGGTCCGCACCTGCCAGCTCGACACGCAGGCGCTGCGGGCGGCGGAGCGCTGGATCAGCGAGCGCCGTGCCCTCTGGGAGCGACGCTTCGACCGGCTCGGCGCCTTCCTGGCCGAGCAGGATGTGAAAGAAGGAGACGGAGCATGACGAAGCGGAGCGCCGTCCACGCCGATTTCACCATCGAGCGCCGTTATGGGGCGAGCCCGGCCCGGGTCTTCGCCGCCTTTGCCGATCCGGTCGCCAAACGGCGCTGGTCGACCTGCCATGATGAGGGCGGGCGCGGCGAATACAGTCTCGATTTCCGCGAGGGCGGCTTCGAGACGATGCGCGGCGCCCCGGGGCCGGGCGGCGTCTACGCGATGCGGGCGATCTATCACGAGATCGTGCCGCAGCAACGCCTCGTCTATTCCTACGAGATGTTCCGCGACGATCTGCGCATCTCGGTCTCGCTGGTGACGATGGAGTTCCGCAATGAGGGCGCGGGCACATGCCTCGTCTTCACCGAGCAATCCGTCTTCCTCGACGGCCACGACGATCCGCAGATGCGCGAGCAGGGCACCGGCATCGGCTTCGACCGGCTCGCCGAGGAATTGGCGCGGGAAGCTGCTCCCGCCTGACCATTCCCACCCGTTTTGACCTTTTCAACCCGCGCCGATCCGGCCGCAGGAAGGACCAGTCATGTCTTTGACGCTCTATTTCCACCCGCTCTCCTGCTACTGCCAGAAGGTGCTGGTGGCGCTCTATGAGAACGGCACGCCGTTCACGCCGAAGCTGGTCAACCTCGGCGATCCCGGCGAGCGCGCCGAGTTCCTCGCGCTCTGGCCGATCGGCAAGTTCCCGCTGCTGGCAGATGGCGCGCGGCTGGTGCCCGAGAGCAGCGTCATCATCGAATATCTCGCTCTGCACCATGCCGGCCCGCAGGTGCTGCTTCCAGAGAATCCGGTTGCGGCGCTCGATATCCGCCGACTCGACCGCTTCTTCGACCTCTATGTCACGACCCCGATGCAGAAGATCGTGCTCGACCGCATCCGGCCGGCCGACGGCAAGGACCCGCTCGGCGTCGAGGAGGCCCGGGAGATGCTGAGGCGCGCCTATGGCGTGCTCGAAGCCGAGCTCGACGGCAGGACATGGGCGGCGGGCGAGAGCTTCACCATGGCCGACTGCTCGGCGGCGCCGGCCCTGTTCTATGCCGAGCGCTGCGTCTCGTTCCGGGACGGCTATCCGCGCCTCGCCGCCTATTTCGAGCGCCTGCGGACGCGGCCGTCCTTCGCCAGGGCGCTGGCCGAGGCCGAGCCCTTTTTCCAGTTCTTCCCGCGCAATCCCAGCGATGCCGAGCTCTCCCGCTAGCCCCCATCCCGATCGCTCCATTCAGCCGCAGTTCATCCCCGGCCGGCTAACCGGCATGCTCGCGGCATCTGAACCGGGAAAGCCCGGCTGGTGCCGCTTCCGATGTCGCGATCCGGGGGGATCACTCGACTGTGCTGAAGGCCGTCGATCCGAACACTGTGCCTGCCGGCCCGCCATCCGACTGGCAGGTCACAAAGAGCTTCGCCCGCCTCACCGGCGGCTTCTGGCGCGGCGGCACCGCCGGGCGGGCCTGGCTCTGGTCGCTGACGCTGGCGAGCGCGATCATCCTCTCCGTCTTCGCCAACGTCACCGTCAACCGCTGGAACGGCTGGTTCTTCGACGCGCTCGAGAAGAAGGACGGCGAGAGCGCGCTGATCGCCATGGCGGTCTTCCCGGTGCTGGTGCTGATTGCGGCGGGCCTCGGCGTCATCATCCTGATCTCGCGCGAGACCTTCCAGGTCCATTGGCGCGCCTATGTCACGGGCAAGCTCGCCGATGGCTGGATCGGCGAACGCCGGTTCTACCGGCTTGGCCTCTCCGGCTATGAGCCGGCCAATCCCGAATACCGCATCGCCGACGATGTCCGCTGGGCGACCGAGCCGGTGGTCGATTTCGCCATCGGCCTGCTCTCGGCGGTGATCACCGCGATCACCTTCATCGGCATCCTCTGGTCGATCGGCGGTTCGCTCAGCGTCGAGATCCGTGGCATCGCCTTCGAGATTCCCGCCTATATGGTCTTGGCGGCGATCGTCTATGCGGTGCTGGTCTCCGGCCTGATCACCTGGGTCGGGCGGCCGCTGCCGCGCCTGATTGCCGCCCGCAACGAGGGCGAGGCGCGCCTGCGCTTCTCGCTGATGCGCATCCGCGACCATGGCGAGACGATCGCGCTCTCGCGGGCTGAGACTGGTGAGCGCCGCGCCGTCGCCGCGACCTATGACACGCTGGTCACGCGCTGGCTCGCCATGATCCGCCAGCGCGGCCGCCTGACCTGGATCACCAATGGCAGCGGCGCGCTGGTCCCCGTCGTGCCGCTGCTGCTGGCGGCGCCGAAATATCTCTCCGGCGAGATGTCGCTGGGCGACGTCGTCCAGGTCGCCGCCGCCTTCGTCGCCGTGCAGAATGCGTTCAACTGGGTGCTCGACAACTTCATGCGCATCGCCGAATGGCTTGCCTCGGCGCGGCGTGTCGATGAACTTGCCGTCGCGCTTCATGCGATCGAGGCCGGCGCGGCCGAGAGCGATATCGCGGTCCTGACCAGTGACGATGGCGGCCTGCGACTGGACGAGCTCACTCTCACGGATCGCGATGGCCGCACGCTCCTCGCCGATTTCTCGACGATCCTGCCCGCTGGCGCGACACTGCACGTTGCCGGCGAGCTCGGCCACGGCAAGGCTGCCCTGATCCAGGCCGTCGCCGGCCTCTGGCCTTGGGGACGTGGCGCCGTCGCCCTGCCGGACGAGGCGCGCATCGCCGTGCTGCCGCAGCACCTGCATCTGTCGGAAGGCAGCCTGCGCGCCGCTCTCGACCCGATCGGCGGGCACGGCGCGGCGCAGGCCGAGGCGACCTTGCGGCACTACGGTCTCTCAGGCCTCGTGCCGCAGTTGGACCTCTCGCGCGACTGGGACAAGGCGCTGACCACCGGCGACCGCCAGCGTCTCGCTCTGGCGCGGGCCGAACTCGCGGCCCCCGACATCCTCGTGCTCGATGAAGCGACGAGCGGGCTCGAGACAGAAGCGGCGCTTGAACTGCTCTCCCGGCTCAGGCTGGCGCGGCCGGACGCGGTGATGCTGCTGATCGGCCAGAGCCCCGGCTTCACTGAAGCCGCCGATCATCACCTCACCATGCGCCGCGCCGGCGGCGTCGCCCGCATCGCTGCGTCCGACATGCCGCGTCCGGCCACACGGGTCGAAGCCGGCAGCAGCTGACGTTTCAAGCCAATCCACTCATCCGTGCCGGCTGGGCCGGCGCCTTCCGAAATGGAGTCAAACACATGCTGAACATCTGGGACGTCTATTGGGGCCTGCGGGTCGAACAGTGCCCCTGCGACGTGCATTTCGTCGAATGGCTGGAAGAGCAGGGCCTGACCGGCAAGCGCATCTACCATTTCGGCACCGGCGGCCATCACTATGTCGGCATCCGCTGCGCCGAGCCGGAGCTGGACTGCACGGTGCTGGGGATCACCGCCTCGCCCAAGGAATACGAGGCCTTCGTCAAGCTCGCGATCGACAATCCGACGATCACCAAGACCTACAGCGCCTATTTCGGCGACATCTACACCAGCAATGCCCGGCTGCTGCCGCGCTTCGACATCGTCACGCTCTTCCACTCCTGCGAGTTCCGCAGTGAGAAGAACGACGCCTATGGCGCGCTGACCGATCTCGAGGTGATGCAGCTCTTCACCGACCAGACCGATGCCGGCGGCTATATCCTGTTCTACACCGGCTCCTTCGCCTATGAGGCGGCCAAGCCCATCATCGCGGACTGGTCCAAGTCCCGCGCGGTCGAGGAGATCGGCGAGTTCAAGACGCTGCGCGTCTTCCGCAAGACTGCCTGATCAGGAAGACCGCCTGATCAGGCGAGCAGCCCGAGCCCGGGACGCAGCCCGTCGAGCAGCGCCTCTCGGAACAGCGCGATCGGCTGCGCCAGCCGCCCGGCCGGCGGGCGGTGCAGCAGCCAGGAGCGCACGCGCGGCCGGAAATCGGGCGCATCGATGATATCGACCGCGTCCCGCCATGGGCTGTCCTGGAGAGCTGCCGGCGTGACGACGCCGATGCCGTGGCCGCGCGCGACCAGTGACAGGCGCAGATCGGCGCTGAGTGCCTCGACGCCGACCTGGAAATGGAGATGCGCCGCCTCGAATTGCTGGCGGATGAAGGCGCGAAAGCCGCAGCCATTGGCGTTCATCACCCAAGGGTAGCCTGACAGCATGGCAAGATCGGCCGGCCGCGGCACCTGTAAGGACGGCGCCGCGACCAGCAGCACCTCCTGCGGACCGAGATCGTCGCAGGCCAGGCCATCCGGCGGAGCTAGCCCGTCGGCGAGGCAGAGCGCGGTCGCGTCGAGCTCGTTGCGCAGGGTCTGTTCAAGCAACTGCGGCGACCAGCCCATGGTGATGCGCAAGGTCAGCTCCGGAAAGGCGGCGCGCAACCGGTCGAGCGGCACCGCCAGTGCGGCCTCCGACAGATAGGGCATGATCCCGAGCCGGAACTCGCCGCGGATCTCGCCATCCGGCGCGACGCCCGCCTTCAGGTCCGCGACCGAGCGCAGCACACGCAGGCCCTGCTCATAGGCCTCGCGCCCGGCATTGGTCGGACGCAGCGGCTTCGATTGCCGGTCGAGCAGGACCGCGCCGAGGCCGTCTTCGAGGTTCTGGATGCGCCGGGTGACGCCGGGCTGCGTCAGGTTGAGCCTGGCCGAGGCGCCGATGATCGAGCCGGTCTCGACGACCGCGACATAGGCTTCCAGGTCACGCAGATTCATAGCAGTTCCGCATAATCATTATAGCGACAATCGATTTGTAGCATAATGCTCAAGGCGAATAAAGTTCTCCGACGATATGCGAGTCCATATGTCGGAGCTGTCACCGTGTCCGCCCAAGATCAGGCTCTCTGCCAATCCCTACCGAAGGCGCCCGATGAGCACGGTCTATCGGCTGCGCTCATCTTGCTGTTCGCCATCGCGGTCGGCGTCATCGTCACCAATCTGTTCGCGCCGCAGACGCTGGTCGGGGCGATCGGCATGAGCTTCGGCCTGCCGGAGGCGGCGAGCGGCCTCGTCGCAATGGCGCCGCTGCTCGGCTATGCCGCCGGCCTCATCCTGCTGGTGCCGCTCGCCGATCTCGTCGAGAACCGCGCGCTGGTGCTGCGCATGCTGCTCTGCGCGATCGTTGCCGCCGCGCTGGCCGCAGTCGCGCCGGGTCTGCCGGCGCTGCTCGTCCTGATGTTCGCCCTCGGCGCCGCCTGCTCCGCCATCCAGATCCTGGTGCCGATCGCGGCTGCGATGGCGCCTCCCGCCCGGCGCGGCGCCGTGATTGGCGATGTGATGAGCGGCCTGATGGTCGGTATCCTGCTCGCGCGTCCGCTCGCCAGCCTTCTTGCCGATGCCTGGGGCTGGCGCGGCTTCTATGTCGTCAGCGCCGGCGCCATGGCGTTGCTGGCCTTCGTCCTCGCCGGCAACCTGCCGCGCCGCCGGCCGGAGGCGCCGGCGAGCTATCCTGCTCTCATCACTTCGCTCTGGCATTTGCTGCGGCAGGAGGCCGTGCTGCGCCGACGTGCGTTGTCAGCGGCGCTGGTGATGGCGAGCTTCAGCCTGATCTGGACGGTCGTCGCCCTGCGCCTGGTCCAGCCGCCCTTCCTGCTCGGCCAGCGCGGCATCGCCCTGTTCGCGCTGGTCGGAGCAGGCGGGGCATTGGCGACGCCGTTGTTCGGGCGCTTTGGTGACCGTGGCTGGACCCGGCCGGCGACCCTGACGAGCCATCTCCTGCTGCTCGGAGCGCTGGCGCTGCTCGGCTGGGCCGGAACGAACGACCATCTCGCAATGCCGGTTACCCTCGCGGGACTCGGTCTCGGCGTCTTTGTCCTCGATGTCGGCGTCACCGGTGACCAGACGCTCGGCCGTCGCGCGGTCAATCTGCTGCAGCCGGAGGCGCGCGCCCGGCTGAACGGACTGTTCGTCGGCATCTTCTTCCTCGGCGGCGCCCTGGGCTCGGCGCTGGCCGGGCTGAGCTGGGCCTGGGGCGGCTGGCTCGGTAGCTGTGGCGTTGCGGCCGGCTTCGGGCTGCTGGCGCTGGCCGTCGGCCGGCGTCGCTAGCGCGCCGGCTTGTGCATCGCCGCGATTGGCGCTAGCTCTCGCCCATTGATCCACTCGAAACCAAGGAGGGCTGCGTGATCACGTTCTTTCGTCACCATCGTCAGCGCGGCCCCGTTCAGGCCCTGCAAGCCGGCTTGCAGGGCTGACCGCACAGGCGATCCTTTTTAGGTCTCTTCCAGGTCTGCCCTTCGTGAGGGCGTAGCGTCTTCGAGCCGGGTGCTCGGTCAGCTGCGTCCATCCCCTCATCGAGCCAGGCGTTCCGCATTCGTGATGCTCGGGGCAAGGACCTCGGCTGAATGACGGTGCGTGGCTCGGGCAGTTCCGAGACCGACCATGACCTTGATCACCCTGCGCAATCTCGGCGTCACGCTGGGCTTCCCGCTTTTTTCCGGCCTTTCCCTCTCTCTTGTAGCCGGCGACCGCCTCGGCCTCGTCGCCGCCAATGGCCGCGGCAAGTCGACCCTATTGCGCTGCCTTGCCGGTTCGCTCGAGCTGTCGGCCGGCGAGATCACGCGCTCGCGTGGTCTGCGCATCGGCCATGTCGAGCAGGACACACCGGAGCAACTGCTGGACCAACCTGTTGACCAGGTGCTGCTCGATCAGTTGCCGGCCGACCAGCGCGAGAGCGAGCATTGGCGCGTCGAGGTCGCGCTCGACACACTCGCCGTACCTATGGAGTTGCGCCGGCGCCCGCTCGGGCAGTTGAGCGGCGGCTGGCAAAGGCTCGTGCTGCTCGCCCGCGCCGGCATCGCTGAGCCGGATCTGCTGCTGCTCGACGAGCCCACGAACCATCTCGATCTCGCGCGCATCGGCCTGCTGGAGAGCTGGCTCGCCGCCCTGCCGCGCGACATGGCGGTGATCCTGTCGAGCCATGACCGCGCCTTCCTCGACGGGGTGACCAACCGGACGCTGTTCCTGCGCCAGGAGCGATCGCAACTGTTCGCGCTACCGTACTCGCTTGCCCGAGCCGCGCTCGACGAGACCGACGCCGCGGCGGCGCGCCAGCACGAGCGCGACCTCAAGGCCGTCCAGCAGATGCGCCGGCAGGCGGCGAAGCTGAACAATATCGGGATCAATTCCGGCAGCGATCTCCTGCTCAGCAAGACCAAGCAGCTCAAGCGCCGGGCGGATGAGCTCGAAGCGGCGGCGCGCCCGGCCCATCGCGAGCGTTCCGCCGGGGCGATCAGGCTCGCCAGCAGCGCGACGCACGTGCGGGCGCTGGTCGAGCTCGACGACGTCACGGTCGAGACGCCGGACGGGCGGCTGCTGTTCAGGACCGGCAGGCGCTGGATCAGCCCGGGTGACCGGATTGTGCTGCTCGGCCTCAACGGCGCCGGCAAATCGCGCCTCGTCGGCATGCTCCACGCTGCCATCCGAGGCGAAGGGCAGGCGGGCATCCGGGCGACGCCGTCGCTGGTGCTCGGCCATGCCAGCCAGAGCCTGGCGGAGCTTCCCGACGCCGACACGCCGCACGGGCTGATCAGCCGGCGCTTCGATGTCGGCGACCAGCCGGCCCGCGGCCTGCTCGCCGGCGCCGGCATCGCCATCGATCGCCAGACCGGGCCGATCGGCGCGCTCTCGGGTGGGCAGCGGGCAAGGCTCGCCATGCTGGCGCTGCGTCTTGCCAAACCGAACCTCTACCTGCTGGACGAGCCGACCAACCATCTCGACATCGAGGGGCAGGAGGCGCTGGAGGCCGAGCTCACCGCCGGTGAGACCAGTTGCCTCCTCGTCTCGCATGATCGCAGCTTTGTTCGCGCCGTCGGCAACCGCTTCTGGCTGATCGACAGGCGTAAGCTGATCGAGGTCGACGATCCCGAGGCCTTCTTCCGGGAGGCGATGGAAGCGGAAGGCTGATCACCACCGTCACGATCGTCATAAACCGGCCGGCGTGTCCTGCGCCGGCCTCATGGCGCGCATTCGCCGCGCTCTCCCGTCTTGTGCATCGCGGCGAAGGCGCTATCTCTCGGGTCCGGCCGCCAGGCCAGCCGCCAGCAACCCGCCTTGCTCGCCGCGTTCTGCGTGCGTGCGCAACCCGACAAGAGCACTGATGTCCTTCGGCCCGCACGAGCCAGGAATGCCGTTGCGCAAGCGCAGCCGCTGGTGGTGGCTCGGTCCGCTCGCCTCTTCGGCGATCTTCCTCGCCTCGCTGGTGGTGCTCTACTACATCGTCCGCGAGATCGAGCCCGGCGAGCTCGCCCGCGCCTTTGCCAATGCCAGCCAGCGCCAGCTCCTGCTGGCGCTCGGCTTCACCGCGCTGAGCTATCTGCTGCTCACTGGCTATGACGCGCTGGCGCTGCGCCGGCTCGGCTTGTCGATCCCCTACCGGACCACGGCGCTCGCCTCCTTCACCAGCTATTCCGTCGCCTTCACGCTGGGCTTCCCGATCGTGACCGGCGGCACGGTGCGCTACTGGGTCTATTCGGCCAAGGGCGTGCGCGCCTCGGAGGTCGCGAGCCTCACCGTGATCGCCGGCCTGACCTTCTGGCTCGGCCTCGGCATGATCCTCTGCGCCAGCCTGTTCTATGCAACGGAGTCGGTCGCAGTGCTGGCGCGCACCTCGCCGCTGGTGATCCAGGCGGTTGGTGCTGCCGTGGCGATCGGCACGGCCGGCTATCTCTTCTGGGTCGCGACCGGCGAGCGGACCTTGCGGGTCAGCGGCTGGAACCTGCCGCTGCCGGGCCTCGGCGTCACGCTGGCGCAGATGCTGCTCGGCGCGGCCGAAGTCTGCGCCGCCGCCGCGGTGCTCTATGTGCTGCTGCCGGGCGGCCACAACCTGCCCTATGAGAGCTTCCTGGCCGCCTATATCTTCGCCTGCCTGATCGGCATTGCCAGCCATGCGCCCGGCGGGCTCGGCGTCTTCGAGGCGACCATGCTGATTGCGCTCAGCCGCCTGCCTTTCGAGCAGGTGCTCGGTGCGCTGCTGCTCTTCCGGATCATCTACTACATCCTGCCCTTCATCTTGGCTCTGGTGCTGCTGGCGCTGAACGAGATGATCCGGCGCATCCGGCGGCACGAGATCTGAGGCGCCGTCTGCCGGGCCTGACCGGGCGAGCGCATCCTTGACGTCGCCGCCGGCCGACGCCAACTCGATACGACGGGGCATGCATCAGGAAGCGCTTGGCCGGCGGGATGGAGCAATTGGACGCGACGAACCTCATCGACGAGATCTACGAGGCCGCCGTCGTGCCAGAGCGATGGGCGGGCGTGCTCGATCGGCTGGCGGCGAGAGCTGGCGGCGTCGGCACGATCCTGTTCGCGGCCGCGCCGAACCGGTTCCAGTGGACCTCGTCGCGAGCCATCCACGCTGTCGCGGCCGAATGGGTCGCTTCGCCCTTCGTCGCGGACAATCTGCGGGGTAAGCGCCTGGTCCCGCTCTACGAACCGCGTTTCCTGACCGATCTCGACGCGATTGCGGCTGAAGAGCTGGAGCAGGATCCGTTCTATCGCGATTTCCTCAGGCCGCGCGGCTGGGGCTGGTGCGTCGGCACCTCGATCCGTTCGACCAGCGGCGACAGCATCGTCTTCTCGATCGAGCGCCTTTACGCCGACGGCCCGGTTCCGCGCGAGACGGCCGCGGCGCTCGACCAGTTCCGGCCGCATCTGGCGCGGGCCTCGATCATCGCGGCGCGCCTCGGCCTCGAGCGGGCGCGCGCCAGTGTCGCGGCACTGGAGCTGATCGGCCTGCCGGCGGCCATCATCACCGGCCGCCATAGCGTGCTCGCGGCCAATGAGCTGATCACCGCCTGCGGAGCGTTCGAGATCGGCGCTTTCGATCGTGTGCGTCTGTCCGATCCCATGGCGAACGAGCGCCTGCAGCTGCATCTCGACGTGGCCGGGGATGCCGGCCTGTCGTTCCCGATCCGGGCGGCCGGCGGGCGACCCGCCTTCGTCGCGCATCTGGTTCCGCTCAGGCGGGCCGGGCTCGACGTCTTCTCCGGCGCGGCGCAGCTGTTCTACCTCACCGAGGTCGGGCGCGGAGCGGCCCCGTCCGCCGCCATCCTCGAAGCCCTGTTCGATCTCAGCCCAGCCGAAGCGAAGGTGACGCGGCTGATCCTGTCGGGCGGCACGGTCGCAGGCATCGCGAACAGCCACAAGATCCAGCCCGAAACCGTGCGGGGCCAGCTCAAATCCGTCTTTGCCAAGACCGGCGTGCGCCGCCAGGCCGAGCTGATCCAGCTCCTCGGCGGCATTCAGTCTCCCGGTGCCCCGGGCTTCAGCCTGTAAGAGGCTGCTGCATGCGGGCAGCGGTTGGTCGCGCGGGGGGAATTGCGCTGCACCACCGCTCCGGCCTATGACGCCTCGCCGCAGGCCACGCATCGGAAGGCAGGAACCGCATGCACGCTTTGGTCGACCCAAAGGCGCCGGTCACGGCGGCGCTGATCGAGGCCATCGGCGTTCCCGCCGTATTGCTCGACCCGCAGGGCGTGATCCAGGCGCTGAGCCCGACGGCGCCGGCGCTGGTCACGGCGCTCGCCAAGGGCAAGCCGCTCGCCCTCGTGATGCGCGATCCCGACCTGATCGATGCGATCGAGCAGGTCTCGCGCCATGGCGGCCGCCGCGCCGTCGAGCTAATCGAGCGCGTTCCGGTCGAGCGCACCTTCCGCATCCATATCGCCGCGCTCGCTGGCAGCGGCTGGCGCCGGGCCGTGCTGCTGACCTTCGAGGATCTCAGCGAGCAGCGCATGACCGAGCGTATGCGCGTCGATTTCGTCGCCAATGCCAGCCATGAATTGCGCACGCCGCTGGCCTCCGTGCTCGGCTTTGTCGAGACCCTGCAGGGGCCGGCGCGCAACGACGCCGTGGCGCGCGACCGCTTCCTGACGATCATGCGCGAGCAGGGCCTGCGCATGGCCCGTCTCGTCGACGACCTGCTCTCGCTCTCGCGCATCGAACTGCGCGCCCATCTCGCGCCAGAGACGCCGGTCGATCTTTCCAGCATCGCCCGCGAGATCCTCGACTCGCTCGTGCTGATGGCGCGCGAGCGCGAGGTGACGCTGAAGCTCGACGTGCCCCAGCAGCCCGTCACCGTCGCCGGCGACCGCGACGAATTGCTGCGGCTGATGGAGAACCTGGTCGAGAACGCGATCAAATACGGCCAGCGTGGCGGCGAGGTCGGCATCACCGTCGCGATCTCCGGCGAGGAGGCCAGCCTCAGCGTGCGCGACGACGGCCCCGGGATCGCGCCGGAGCACTTGCCGCGCCTGACCGAGCGCTTCTACCGCGTCGACACCGCCGCGAGCCGAGAGGCGGGCGGCACCGGCCTCGGCCTCGCCATCGTCAAGCACATCGTCCTGCGCCATCGTGGCCGCCTGACGATCGAGAGCGTGGTCGGCCAGGGCGCGACCTTCAGGGCGATCCTGCCGCGCCTGCCCGATGCAGCCCGTTAACGATTTGTGACGACGGCAGGTGCGCTTTCATGACTATGTGTCATGTGGCTGTCATATAGCCGGTGTTCTAGCAGGGCCGCTGCACTTGCGACCTGTAGAGGACACCTCATGCGCAAACTTCTCATTCTCGCGGCCGCCGCCGTCGGCCTGTCGGGCGTTGCCCAGGCTGCCGACATCACCGGCGCCGGCGCGACCTTCCCCTTCCCGATCTATTCGAAGTGGGCCGAGGCCTACAAGAAAGAGAGCGGCGTCGGCCTGAACTATCAGTCGATCGGCTCGGGTGGCGGCATCCGCCAGATCAAGGCGAAGACCGTCGCCTTCGGCGCCACCGACGCTCCGCTCAAGGGCGAGGAGCTGACCAAGGACGGCCTGATCCAGTTCCCGACCGTGATGGGCGGCGTCGTCCCCGCGATCAACATCGCCGGCGTCGAGCCCGGCAAGCTCAAGCTCTCGGGCGAGCTGATCGCCGAGATCTATCTGGGCAACATCAAGAAGTGGAACGATCCGAAGATCGTTGCGCTGAACGCCGATCTCAAGCTGCCCGACGCCAACATCAACCCGGTCTACCGTTCGGACGGTTCGGGCACGACCTTCGTCTTCACCGACTACCTCTCCAAGGTCTCGGCCGACTGGAAGTCGAAGATCGGCACCAACACCGCCGTGCAGTGGCCGGTCGGCATCGGCGGCAAGGGCAATGAGGGCGTCTCGGCCTCGGTCAAGCAGGTCGCCAACTCGATCGGCTATGTCGAATACGCCTATGCCAAGCAGAACAAGCTCGCCCACGCCCTCGTCAAGAACGCCGACGGCAACTTCCCGGCGCCGGACGACAAGGCCTTCCAGGCCGCTGCCGCCAACGCCAACTGGAACGAGGCTCCCGGCTTCGGCATCTCGCTGAACAACCAGAAGGGCGCCCAGGCCTGGCCGATCACCTCCGCCACCTTCCTGCTCGTGCACGCCAAGCCCGAGAAGCCGGAAGAGGTGCAGGCCGCGCTGAAGTTCGTCGACTGGGCCTATAAGAGCGGCGACCAGCTCGCCCTCGACCTCGACTACGTGCCGCTGCCGGCCAACGTCAAGGATCAGGTCCGCAACGCCTGGAAGGGCGTCACCGACCCGGCGGGCAAGCCGATCTTCTGATCGCTTCCGCGTGACGATACGGAGCGGGGGCCGGACAAGGGCCCCCGCTTCCGCGACAACCTGAGCCTCGTTTCGATCCGATAGTCGCCTTTCGAGACCGGAGTAACCACGGATGTCTGCCGTGACCGACCAGTTCGCCGCGCCAAGCGCGCCGGTGCGCAAGACCCCGATGGGGACCTTCGATCTCATCTTCCGCAATGCCAGCCTGCTGGCGGCGCTGTTCGTGCTGGTGCTGCTCGCCGGCATCATGCTCTCGATGGTCGTCGGCGGTTGGCCGGCCTTCCGCGAATTCGGCCTCGGCTTCATCACCTCCAGCGTCTGGGACACCCAGAACGAGCAGTACGGCGCCTGGCCGGCCATTGTCGGCACGCTGTCGACCGCGCTGATCGCGCTCGTCGTCGGCGTCCCGCTCTCGCTGGGGATCGCCGTCTTCCTGACCCAGTTGGCGCCGCCCTGGTTCAAGCAGCCGGTCTCGACCGCGATCGAGCTGCTCGCCGCCGTGCCCTCGATCATCTACGGCATGTGGGGGCTGTTCGTCTTCGCGCCGCTGTTTGCGGCCTATGTCCAGATTCCGCTCTCGAACATCGTCGAGGGCATGCCGATCGTCGGCACCATCCTCTATTCGCGCTCGCCCTCGGGCCTGGGCATCCTGACCGCCGGGATCATCCTGGCCTTCATGATCATCCCCTTCATCGCCTCGATCACCCGCGATATGCTCGACCAGATCCCGTCGGTGCTGCGCGAGAGCGCTTATGGAATTGGGGCCACGACCTGGGAAGTCGTGCGCCACGTCCTGGTGCCGCAGGCCGGCGTCTCGATCATCGGCGCCATCATGCTCGGCCTCGGCCGTGCGCTCGGCGAGACCATGGCGGTGACCTTCGTCGTCGGCAACGCCAACCGCCTCTCGGCCTCGGTGATGGATCCCGGTTCGACCATCGCCTCGCGCATTGCCAACGAGTTCAACGAGGCGCTCGGCCTGCAGCTCAACGCATTGATCGCGCTCGGCTGCATCCTGTTCTTCGTCACTTTCGTCGTCCTCGTCATCGCGCGCCTTCTGGTCGCGCGGGTGAAGCGCTACTGAGCGGAGCTGGACCCATGACCCTGGCGACATCCACCAAGACCATGACCACGCCGCATGTCGAATGGGGCCGTGTCCGCCCGGCGCGCCGCACTGCCGACCGGATGATGAAGATCATCGCGACGAGCTTCACCCTGATCGCGATCGTCGTGCTGTTCTGGATCCTCGGCATGCTGATCGTGAAGGGGCTGGGCGGCCTTTCCGCCACGACCTTCACCCAGATCACGCCCGGCCCGGGCACGGAAGGCGGCGGTCTTGCCAACGCGATCGTCGGCTCGATCGTGCTGACCTTCCTCGGCATCGCCGTGGCGACGCCGATCGGCGTGCTCGCCGGCACCTATCTCGCCGAATACGGCAAGGCCTCCAAGCTTGCCGACCTCATCCGCTTCATCAACGACATCCTGCTCTCGGCGCCCTCGATCCTGATCGGCCTGTTCGTCTATGTGATCCTGGTCGAGCCGTTCCGCGGCTATTCCGGCTGGGCCGGCGGCGCCGCTCTCGGCATCATCGCGATTCCCGTGATCGTGCGCACCACCGAGGACATGCTGCGCTTGGTTCCGGGCGGTCTGCGCGAAGCCGGCGCCGCGCTCGGCGCCCCGCCCTCCGTCGTCATCACCTCGGTGACCTGGCGTGCGGCGAAGTCCGGCATGGTCACCGGCATTCTGCTGGCGCTCGCCCGCATCGCAGGCGAGACCGCGCCGCTGATCTTCACCGCGCTCAACAACAATTTCTGGTTCTCGCCGAACCTGGTCGGCGGCGTCTCCAACCTGCCGGTGACGATCTACCAGTTCGCCTCCGCCCCTTACGAGAACTGGCAGCAGCTCGCCTGGGCGGGCTCGTTGATCATCACCGTTTCAATTCTCGTGCTTTCCATCATCGCCCGGCGCATCGTGCGCGGCGGCAAGTGAACAGCGTCCGATCGGAAGGACCATGCAGATGCTCTCGACCCTGGAACTGAGCCCGCAGACGCTGGATGCCGAGGCGCCCGTCCGCATCTCCGTCAAGAACCTCGATTTCTACTACGGCGAGCACAAGGCGCTGAAGAACATCAACCTCGACTTCCGCGATCGGCACGTCACGGCGCTGATCGGCCCGTCGGGTTGCGGCAAGTCGACCCTGCTGCGCATCTTCAACCGGATCTACTCGCTCTATCCCGAGCAGAAGGCCACCGGTGAGATCCTGCTCGACGGCCGCAACGTCATCTCCAATGACGTCGATGTGAACGAGCTGCGCTCGCGCGTCGGCATGGTCTTCCAGAAGCCGACGCCGTTCCCGATGTCGATCTACGACAACGTCGCCTTCGGCATCCGCCTCTACGAGAAGCCGCCGAAGTCCGAGCTCGACGATCGTGTCGAAGGCGCGCTGCGCCGCTCCGCGCTCTGGGACGAGGTCAAGGACAAGCTGAAGAGCTCCGGCATGGGCCTCTCCGGCGGCCAGCAGCAGCGCCTCTGCATCGCCCGCACCATCGCGCAAAAACCCGAGGTCATCCTGTTCGACGAGCCGACCTCGGCGCTCGACCCGATCTCGACCGGCAAGATCGAGGACCTGCTCGAGCAGCTGAAGAGCGACTTCACCATCGTCATCGTCACCCACAACATGCAGCAGGCGGCGCGCATCTCGCAGTACACCGCCTTCATGTATCTCGGCGAGGTGATCGAGTTCGACGCCACCAACACCATCTTCATGAACCCGCACAAGAAGCAGACGCAGGACTACGTCACCGGCCGTTTCGGCTAAAGTCCTCAGCGTCGGCCTCCCCCGAAGGATACGCCCCGATGTCCGACCATATCGTTCGCTCCTACGACGCCGATCTCGAAGGGCTGCGCCGCAGCATCGCCGAGATGGGCGGCATGTCCGAGCGCATGCTCGGCGACTCCACTGTGGCGCTGGTGCGTCGCGACACAGCGCTCGCCCAGAAGATCATCAGCGCCGACCAGCGCCTCGACAATCTCCAGCGCGAGGTTGAGGAAAAGGCGGTGCTGACCATCGCCCGCCGCCAGCCGCTGGCGAACGATCTGCGCGAGCTGATCTCGGCGATCCGCATCGCCGCCGATATCGAGCGTGTCGGCGACCTCGCCAAGAACATCGCCAAGCGCGCCGTCGCGATCTCCGGCCAGTTCTCGCCACCGCATCGCGCCGTCGTGGGCCTCGAGCATATGAGCCGCCTGGTCCAGGCCCAACTCAAGGACGTGCTCGACGCCTATGCCGCCAGCAACGAGCAGAAGGCGATGGAGGTCTGGCGCCGCGACGACGAGATCGACGCGCTCTACACCTCGCTGTTCCGCGAGCTCCTGACCTATATGATGGAAGACCCGCGCAACATCACCTTCTGCACGCATCTCCTGTTCTGCGCGAAGAACGTCGAGCGCATCGGCGACCACACCACCAACATCGCCGAGACCATCCACTATCTCGTCACCGGCCAGTCCATGGACGAGAACCGGCCGAAGCTCGATACCACCAACATCCTCGTCGACCTGCCGGCGGCCAATGGCTGAACCGGCGGGGCTTGAACGGACCCTGATATGCCCGCACGCATCCTGATCGTCGAGGACGAGGAGCCGCTCACTCTGCTGCTGCGCTACAATCTCGAGGCCGAGGGCTTCGAGGTCGACAGCGTGGCGCGCGGCGACGACGCCGAACTGCATCTGCGCGACCATACGCCCGATCTCGTCCTGCTCGACTGGATGCTGCCCGGCCTCTCCGGCATCGAGCTTTGTCGGCGTCTGCGCACCCGCCGCGACACCGAGCGCGTGCCGATCATCATGCTGACCGCCCGCGGCGAGGAGACCGAGCGCGTGCGCGGCCTCGCCACCGGCGCCGACGACTATGTCGTCAAGCCGTTCTCGCTGCCCGAGTTGATCGCGCGCATCCAGGCGCTGCTGCGCCGCGCCAAGCCCGGCCATGTCGCTGGCCTGCTCGCCGCCGGCGATCTCGAGCTTGACCGCACGACGCGGCGCGTCCGCCGTGCCGGCGCCGAACTGCATCTCGGGCCGACCGAGTTCCGTCTGCTCGAATTCCTGATGCAGGCGCCGGGCCGGGTCTATTCGCGGGCGCAGTTGCTCGATGCCGTCTGGGGCCGCGATGTCTATATCGACGAACGCACCGTCGACGTCCATGTCGGGCGCCTGCGCAAGGCGATCACGCCCGCCAACGCCAAGGACCCGCTGCGCACCGTGCGCGGTGCCGGCTACGCCTTCGACGAGACCTTTGCCCGCGGCTGACGACGTCCGTCAGCGTGGTGCAGCGACGATGACCGCCGCACCGACGAGGCAGAGCGCGGCACCAGCCAGATCGTAGCGATCCGGCTGCGCTTTCTCGACCAGCGCCATCCAGGCCAGCGACGCCATGATGTAGACGCCGCCATAGGCGGCGAAGGCGCGCCCAGCGGCGGGGCTGTCGACCAGGGTCAGCAGCCAGGCGAAGGCGGCGAGAAAGACGAGCCCCGGCAGCAGCCACCAGACCGGCTTGTCGAGCTTCAGCCAGGCCCAGAAGGCGAAGCAGCCGGCGATCTCCGCCAGCGCCGCGCCTGCATAGATCGCGATGGTCGCCATGATGCGAGCCCCAGCTGGTTTCATCCATGAAAAAGCCGGCCACGAGGGCCGGCTCTTTAGTTTCTAATCGTATCGGCTGCTCAGGCGCGGATGGCCCTGCGGTCGCGGCGGCGGTCGGCCGCCGGCTGGTAGGCGATGCGGGCGTGATAGGCGCAATAGGGCAGGCCGGTGGCGCTGCGGCCGCCGCAGAAGCGGAACTCCGGCGAGGTCGGGTCGCCCATCGGCCAGCGGCACATATACTCGCGCAGGTCCATGATCGTGACCCGCTCGGAGAACGGCACGACCACGTCCTCGGCCGGCGCCGGCTCGCGCTCGACCTGAGCTTCGGCTTCGATCTGCGGCGCGAACTGCGGGGCGAGCGCGGTGTTGCCGCGGGTCAGGCCTGCGTTGCCGCTGCTCTGGTGGCCGGCCGGATGGCTCGGCGGACGGGCGGCCGGCTTGCGCGGACGCGGCGCGGCAGAGCCCGGGCTCTTGGCCCGGCCGGACAGGCCGAGCCGATGGACCTTCCCGATGACGGCGTTACGCGTGACATTGCCGAGCTCGGCGGCGATCTGGCTCGCGCTCAGGCCGTCATTCCAGAGCTTCTTGAGCAGTTCGACGCGTTCGTCGGTCCAGGCTCCGGCTTCGGTCATGGGGTTGCACCTGTCTTCGTCATGCTCCGCCAGCAAGCCGGCGAGGCATAGGGAGAGATCATGGCGGAATCCGATACCGGCAGCGCCCGTCGCTAAACGGAAGCCGTTACGCCCGGAGCTGACGATACAGGAGACGCCGCACGAGATGTCGTATCTGACGAAGAAGACCATACAAGATGGCCTGACTCGGCCACAAGAGTCGCCGAATCGTAATTCGGCTTTTCCCCAGCCAATCGCCGCAGACGGTCGGACGGTGAGTCTATTCGGCAACGCTGCCGCGAGGTCAGCTGCAATTGACAGGGCCGGGCCGGTTTTGCATAGTCGTGCGACGCAGCCGCCCCCAAGGGCGGCGCTTATGTTTTTGAGCGATCGGGATTTTCCTTCGATGCGGCTTGACGCGCGACGAGACGGCGGGAACGGCCAGCGACGATAATGTCGCCGGCGGGTCGCATCGTGCCGGCATCATGCCGCCTTGCGCCCCACCCTGCCGTTCCCGGCCCGAGATTCCGCGCTACCCTCCTGTCTCGCCGCAAGGATTTCGCTCCATGAGCACCGCTTCCGCTTCTTCCGTTCTCCTGCCGACCTATGCCCGGGCCCCGATCGCGCTTGAGCGTGGCGAGGGCGCCTGGGCGATCACCGCTGACGGCACCCGCTATCTCGATTTCGGCGCCGGCATCGCCGTCAATTCGCTCGGCCACGCCCATCCGCATCTGGTCGAGGCGCTGACCCAGCAGGCTCAGCGCATCTGGCACACCTCGAACCTCTACACGATGCCCGACGGCGAGAAGCTCGCCCGCCGGCTCTGCGAGGCGACCTTCGCCGAGCGCGTCTTCTTCACCAATTCGGGCGCCGAGGCGAACGAGTGCGCGATCAAGATGGCGCGCAAGTACCACGCGGCGAAGGGCCATCCCGAGCGCTACCGGATCGTCACCTTCGAGGGCGCCTTCCATGGCCGCACGCTCGCGACCATCGCCGCCGGCGGCCAGCAGAAATACATCGACGGCTTCGGCCCGAAGGTCGACGGCTTCGACCAGGTGCCGTTCGACGACGAGGCGGCGCTGAAGGCCGCGATCACGCCTGAGACCGCCGCGCTGATGATCGAGCCGATCCAGGGCGAGGGCGGCCTGCGCTCGGTGCCGATGCGCTTCCTCAAGCGCCTGCGCGAGCTCTGCGACGAGCACGGCCTGATGCTGATCTTCGACGAGATCCAGACCGGCGTCGGCCGCACCGGCAAGTTCTTCGCCTATGAACTCAATGGCGTCGCCCCCGACATCATGTCGATCGCCAAGGGTATCGGCGGCGGCTTCCCGATGGGCGCCTGCCTGGCCACCGAGGAGGCGGCCTCCGGCATGACGCTCGGCACGCACGGCACCACCTTCGGCGGCAACCCGCTCGCCATGGCGGTCGGCAATGCCGTGCTCGACGTCATCCTGGCGCCGGGCTTCCTCGACCATGTCCAGAAGACGGCGCTGCGCCTGCGCCAATCACTGGCCCAGCTCAAGGACCAGCACCCGCAGGTGATCGAGGAGATCCGCGGCGAGGGGCTGATGCTCGGCCTCAAGCTCAAGACGCCGAACACCGATTTCGTCGCCCAGGCCCGGGCCGCCGGCCTGCTCGTGGTCGCGGCCGGCGACAATGTCGTGCGCCTGCTGCCGCCCTTGATCATCGGCGAGAGCGAGGTGGCCGAGGCGGTGGCGCGGCTGGACAAGGCGGCGGGCGCGGTCGAGGCGGAACTCGCCCGGCCGGCGGCGGAGTGAGCATGATGTCTGCGACGCGTCACTTTCTTGATCTCTCGGATTTCTCCGCCGGCGAGCTGAGGTCCATCCTCAAGGCCGGCGAGGAGATCAAGGCCCGCAGGCGGACGCCGGCGGCTGCCGGCGACCGCCTGCTCGAGGGCAAGGTCATCGCCATGATCTTCGAGCAGCCCTCGCTCCGGACCCGCGTCTCCTTCGATGTCGGCATCCGCGAGCTCGGCGGCTCGCCGATGATGGTGACCGGCCAGGAGATCGAGCTCGGCGAGCGCGAGACCATCGCCGACACCGCCCGTGTGCTCTCGCGCTATGTCGACGCGATCATGATCCGCATGCTCGATCATGATTCCGTGGTCGAGATGGCGAAATACGCCACCGTGCCGGTGATCAACGGCCTGACCAAGCGCCAGCATCCCTGCCAGGTCATGGCCGATGTCATGACCTTCGAGGAGCGCAAGGGCTCGATCAAGGGCAAGCGCATCGCCTGGACCGGCGACACCAACAATGTCCTGACCTCCTGGGTCCATGCCGCCGGCCGGCTCGATTTCGAGCTTGCCATCGCGACGCCCGAGGAGCTGGCGCCCCCGCCGGCGTTGCTCGACTGGGCCCGCAAGCAAGGCGCGAAGCTGCAATTGACCAGCCGGCCCGAGGCGGCGGTCGAGGGCGCCGACTGCGTCATCACCGATTGCTGGGTCTCGATGGGCGACGAGGAAGGCACGCGCCACAACCTGCTGCGGCCCTACCAGGTCGATGAGCGCCTGCTCGGTCGCGCCGAGAAAGATGCGATCTTCATGCACTGCCTGCCGGCTTCGCGTGGCGAGGAAGTGACCGATCAGGTCATGGACGGCCCGCAATCGGCAGTCTTCGACGAGGCTGAAAACCGTCTGCATGCCCAGAAGGGCATCCTGGCCTGGTGCTTCGGTGGGGTGGCGGCCTGATGGCGGACGGTTCGCCCGCGGGCGCACCCGACGACCGGGTGCTGCCCTTCACCGTGCCTGACCTCGACATACGCGGCCGGGTTGTCAGGCTCGGCTCCTCGCTCGATCAGGTCCTCGAACGGCATCATTATCCCGAGCCGGTCGCGCGCGTACTCGCTGAGGCGGCGGCGCTGACCGTCATGCTCGGCACCACGCTCAAGGGCGAGGGCCGTTTCCAGCTCCAGACCAAGAGCGACGGGCCGATCTCGATGCTGGTCGTGGATTTCAATGCGCCCGACTGCTATCGCGCCATGGCCCGCTACGACGCCGACCGGCTGGCGGCGGCGATCGACGCGGACGCGGTCTCGACCGGCGAACTGCTCGGCAAGGGCCATCTCGCCATGACCGTCGACCAGGGCACCGACGCGACCCGCTATCAGGGCGTCGTCGCGCTTGACGGGCAGAGCCTGGAAGAGGCCGGGCACCAGTATTTCCGCCAGTCCGAGCAGATCCCGAGCCGGATTCGCTTGGGCGTCGGCACGGTTCTGACCGGCAGCGGCCTCGCCTGGCGTGCCGGCGGGCTGATCGTCCAGTTCATGCCGACCTCGCCCGAGCGCCTGCGCGCCGCCGATCTTCACCCTGGCGATGCGCCGGAGGGGCACGAGATTCTCGCCGCCGGCGACGATGACGGCATCACCGATGACGCCTGGGCCGAGGCGCGCTCCCTGGTCGGGACGATCGAGCATCACGAATTGCTCGATCCGCTCCTGGAGAGCGAGCGCCTGCTCTACCGGCTCTTCCACGAGCGTGGCGCCCATGTCTTCGAGCCCGTCGCCGTGCATGAGGCCTGCCGCTGCTCGCGCGAGCGCGTGCTCGGCATGCTCAAGGGCTTTTCGGCCGACGACCGCAAGGCGATGATCGCCGATGATGGCACGCTCGGCGTCACCTGCGAATTCTGCTCGCGCCGCTACGAGTTCGATCCGGCCGAGGTCGAGGCGGAGATTTCGGCGGGGGAGTGAAAGGGCGCCTCTCCCTTCTCCCCTTGCGGGAGAAGGTGGCGCGAAGCGCCTGATGAGGGGTCTCGCGACGACTGCCGATCTTGCGCTTGTAACCCGTGAAACACGGAGAGAGGGGTGCGCGACCCCTCATCCGTCAGCGCTGCGCGCTGCCACCTTCTCCCGCAAGGGGAGAAGGGGCTTACCCCCGGCACTCCGCCATCAGCTTGCGCATGAAGGCTTCGCCGGCAGCGAACTGCTCCAGCGTGATGTACTCGTCCGGCTGGTGCGCCTGGTCGATCGAGCCCGGGCCGCAGACGATGGTCGGCAGTCCCGCGCGCTGGAAATGCCCGGCCTCGGTGGCATAGGCGACTGCAATCGTGCGGTTCCGCCCGGCGAGGCGCATCACCAGCGTCTCGGCCTCCGAGCCCGGATCGGGCGCAAGACCCGGCACGTCCGAGCTCATCACCGTCTCGATCGCGGCCGACGGCGCGGTCCTGCGCATCCGCGCCAGCACTTCCTCCGACAGCTTGGCGAAACGGGCCGGCACCTCCTCGGGATCGGAGCCCGGCAGCGTGCGCACCTCCCAGGCGAGGTCGCAACGATCGGCCAGGATGTTGCGAGCGATGCCGCCATGGAATTTGCCGATATGGACGGTGTCATAGGGCGGATCGAAGCGGCCGCTCTCGTCGAGCTGGCCCTCGCGCTCATCGGCCATGGCGACGAGGCCGGCGGCGAGGCGGGTGCCGGCATGGACCGCGCTGGCGCCGAGATGTGGCTTCGAGGAATGCGCGGCGAAGCCGGTGATCGCGGTGAAGAAGGTCCGGATGCCCTTATGCGCGTCGGCGAGCTCGAGCGAGGTCGGCTCGCCGACAATGACGGCGCGCGGCTTCGGTAGGCTCTTGCCCATCGCGGCGATGCCGTCGACGACGCCGAGGCAGGTCACCTCCTCGTCATAGGAGAAGAACAGGTGGATCGGGGTCTTGAGGTCTGCTGCGAGGAAATCCGGCACCAGCGCCAGCGCCAGCGCGACGAAGCCCTTCATATCGACCGAGCCGCGGCCATAGGCCCGACCAGCCTCGACATGCAGGGTGAAGGGGTCGCGCGACCAGGCCTGGCCCTCGACCGGCACGACGTCGGTATGGCCGGAGAGGACGATGCCGCCCTTGTCCTGCGGGCCGATCGTGGCGAACAGCGCCGCCTTGTCGCCGGTCGCATTGGGAAAGCGCACCGACGGCACGCCCCAGCCGTGAAGATAGTCCTCGACGAAGGCGATCAGGTCGAGATTGGATTTGTGGCTCACCGTGTCGAAGGCGACGAGGCGGGCGAGCATGTCGAGCGGCTGGTAGCGCCGCCCGGTCGGTGTGGCGATAGTCAATGCAGGACCTTCTTCACATAGGGCGAGTCGAGCGGAAACAGCGGCACCTCGACATCGAAGCGTGCGCCGTCCTCGCCGAGCATGGCATAGACGCCGCGCATGCTGCCGTCGGGCGTCATCAGCGGGCAGCCGGAGGTATAGCTGAAGCGTTCGCCCGGCTGCAGCACCGGCTGCTGGCCGATCACACCCTCGCCACGGACCTCGTGCACCTCGCCACGCCCGTCGGTGATGACCCAGTGACGCGTCATCAACTGCATGGTGCGGGGCGACAGGTTCTCGATCTCGATCGTATAGGCCCAGAAATAGCGGCCTTGATCGGGGGTGGATTCGCTGTCCATGAACTTGGGCGAGGCGGTGACGCGCACGCCATGCGTTTCAGCCTGGTACATCATCGCGGCTCCGTGCCGCCTCCATGCGGCTCACGCCGGGGCGGCGGGAAGGCCTTGTTATGACTTGGGACGGCGCAGCGTCAATGCTGCCAACCGGCTGTAGACCCGATGATCCGCGCTTGCGCGGGCATGTGGACAACCCGATGCCGGACTCGCCAGCGCCATCCCGGTGCGGCAGGAAGAACGATCAATCTCGCGGCGGACCGCCTTTGCGCCGCGCTTCATAAGGTGGTCTGATAGCGCCATGGCGACATCGCCCGACATGCTGGCCGAGATCGCGACCGCGCCGGCTTCGCTCGCCGGCCCCTCCGGCGTGCTGCCGCGCCAGGACATCCGCAAGCTCGTGCATCGCGGCATGGTCCGCTCGACCTCCGGCGCCTTCTCCGAGAGCCAGTACCAGCCGGCGAGCCTCGACCTCAGGCTCGGCCACAAGGCCTACCGCGTCCGCGCCAGCTTCCTGCCCGGCCCGAGCAAGAGCGTCGCCCAGATGCTCGCGGACCTGACCCAGGACGAGGTCTCGCTCGAAGAGGGCGCGATCCTCGAGAAGAATTGCGTCTATGTCGTCGAGCTGATGGAGTCGCTGCACGACCTGCCGGCGACGATCTCCGCCTTCGCCAATCCGAAGAGCTCGACCGGCCGGCTCGACGTCTTCACCCGCCTGATCGCCGACCGCAGCGAAGCCTTCGACAGCGTCGCCGGCGGCTATTCCGGCAAGCTCTATGCCGAGATCTCGCCGTCGAGCTTCTCGATCAAGGTGCGCAAGGGCAGCCGCCTCAACCAGCTGCGCTTCCGCCGCCGCGGCTCCGGCCAGGAGGAGGCGGAGGGCTTCCGCGTCTCCGATCGGGAGCTGCGCGAGGTCCATCGCCACACGGCTCTGGTCGATGGTCCCGCGACCATCCGCAACGGCCTGCTGTTCAGCATCCATCTCGGCGACGCCGAGGGCGAGATCATCGGCTACCAGGCCCAGCGCTTCACTGATGTGATCGATGTCGACCGGGTCGGCGGCTACGAGATCGACGATTTCTGGACGCCGATCCCGGCCAAGCGCAAGCGGCTGATCCTCGACCCGCATCAGTTCTACATCCTCGCCTCGAAGGAGCGGATCCACATCCCGCCGGCCTTCGCCGCCGAGATGGCGCCGATCGATCCCGCCATGGGTGAGTTCCGCGTCCATTATGCCGGCTTCTTTGATCCGGGCTTCGGCGTCGGCGCCGGCGGCGTGCCCGGCAGCCGCGGCGTGCTCGAGGTCAGGAGCCATGAAGTGCCCTTCCTGCTTGAAGACGGGCAGGTGGTTGGGCGCCTCGCCTTCGAGCGCATGGCGGCCGAACCCGACGCCCTCTACGGCGCGATCGGCACCTCCAATTATCAGGGCCAGGCGCTGAAGCTCTCCAAGCATTTCCGCTCGGCTTGAGCGGCGATTTGGCGGCCGGCTCAACCCTTCCTTAGCCGCAAATCTGCAACTGGCGCAGGAAGATTGCCCGTTCGGCAACCTACTGGGCGACAAAATGGCGATTCCGTGTCAGATGGCAGCAAGCGCCGATGGCGTTGCCGGCCGCTGGCCGGCGGCGTGTTCATGCTTGTGTCACCGGCGGGAGGATTCGACCGCCTTCCGTTTCATGGCTTTCGTGGCCAAACGTCTACAGGGAAAGGATTTCTCATGCGCGCCCTCATCATCGCCGGCGTTCTCGCCGCCGCCCTCGGCGGCTGCCAGAGCGTCGAGCAGTCGGCGGCCGAGTCGGATCAAGTCTGCCTCGATGCCGGTCACCGCCCCGGCACCCGCGCCTTCGAGCGCTGCCGCAGCGAGGTGTTCCAGAGCTTCCGCCGCTCCAACGCCCAGGCCAGCAACGCGGTCGCAGCCGGCGTCGTCGCCGGTGCGGTCGGTGGCGCGGTCATCGCCGCTTCGTCGCGCCGCCACTACGGCTACTATGGCTGCGGCTATTACGGCTGCTGGTAAGACGCTTCGCGTCTGAACCGAACCGCGCCGGGCGACAGGGGCCCGGCGCGGTTTTTTCGTTTATGGCCGGAATCTCGGATCGACCGGCTTGCGGCGGGCAGTCCGGCCCGGCTATACGGACAGCACGCGGGCGTAGTTCAGTGGTAGAACGTCAGCTTCCCAAGCTGAATGTCGTCGGTTCGATCCCGATCGCCCGCTCCAATTCCCTTTTAAATTCAGTCGTTTGCCGCTGAATCCGCGGCCCTTGCGCTCTCGCGCGCTGCTGTATCGATGCTCTACGCATCGACGATGCCGGAGGCGTCGCGCGTCCGCTGGACGACGTCGAGAAAGGCCTTGATGATCCGGCTGGTCTGCCGCTGTCTCAGCAAGACGACATGCGCATAGGTATAGACCTCCGCGCCCTCGATCGGGATCAGCCGCAGCGTCTCGTCCGGAACGAATTCGGCCTCCGAGACATAGCTGATGCCGAGCCCGCGGATCACCGCTTCGCGGACGGCCTCGCGGCTGCCGATCTCCATGACGAGGCGGGGTTTCGTCCCCGTCTTGGCTAACGCACTCTCGAACGCGCGCCGCGTCGTCGAGCCTTGCTCGCGCGCAATCATCGGCTCGCCTTCCAGCTCCGGCAGCCGGACATTGCGCCGGTCCGCCAGGCGATGATCGCGCCGCACGAAAACCGCGACGGGATGGCGGCGATAAGGGATGGTCAGGAGCCGATCATCCTCGTCGATATAGGCGAGAACCGCGACGTCGCATCTATAGCTCTCGAGATCGTCGAGCACCTCGGCGGAATTGCCGATCTTCACCGCCAGCTCGATGCCAGGATAGGCCTGGTTGAAGGCGGCGAGCATCTCCGTGACGTGGAAGGGCCCGACCGCGCCAATCGAGAGCCGGCCCGTTCGCAGCTCCCGCGACTCCGTCAGGAAGGCGAGCGCCTCGGTTTCTTCGGCGAACAGACGGGTGGTGATCCCGAGGAGCTGACGCCCGGTATCGCTCAGCTCGCGCCGCCGGCCCCGCTTGACGAAGAGCTCGACGCCGAATTCCTCCTCCAGCGCACCGACCTGCGCCGTCAAGGTTGGCTGGCTGATGTTGAACGCCTCGGCGGCGGCGTTGAACCCGCCCGCATTCGCGACGTTGTGGAAGGATCTGAGCTGGGTATAACGCATAGATAATTGCTATCCATTCGGATCAAAAAATCAATTTGTTATAAGAACAGAGCTCTGTGAGCATCCCTCCCAACGAAGCCGGCAAGGCGCATTGCGAGGGATGGACCGCATGAATTGGGCGTACTGGAACCCCGTGAAGATCCGCTTCGGCAGCGGCCTGCTCGACGAGGTCGCCGGGCTGATCGGTGGGCGGCGCTGGGCCCTCGTCACCTATGACCAGCCGCTCTTCCGCGAGTTCTCCGCCCGGCTGACCGCGGTCGCCGGCGCGCCGGTCGTCTCGATCACCAATATCGAGACCAATCCGGATTGCGCCGATCTCGCCGAGTCCTGCCGCCAGTTCGGTGCGGCCGAGCCGGCCGAGGTCATCGTCGCGCTCGGCGGCGGCTCGATGATCGACGCCGCCAAGGTGCTGGCGGCCAGCGACGGCGACTTCGAGACCGTCCGCCGGCACCTGACCGAGAAGACGCCGCTCGACGGGGCCGCAATCATCCCGATCATCGCCGTGCCGACCACGGCCGGCACCGGCTCCGAGGTCACCTCCTGGGCGACGGTCTGGGACCAGGCCAATGGCAGCAAGTATTCGCTCGCTCATCCCCGGCTCTATCCGGAAGTGGCGGTTCTCGACCCCGCCTTGACGGTCGGCGCGCCGCGCGGCCTCACCCTGGCGACCGGTCTCGATGCCCTCTCCCATGCGCTGGAGAGCATCTGGAACGTCAACGGCAACCCGGTCTCGGCGAACTATGCGGTCGAGGCCGCCCGGGAGATCATCGAGACGCTGCCGCGCCTGCTGGAGCGGCTGGATGATGTCGAGCTCAGAACCCGGCAGATGCGCGCCAGCCTGCTGGCGGGCCTCGCCTTCTCCAACACCCGGACCGCGCTCGCCCACAACATCTCCTACGACATCACCCTGAAAAGCGGCACCATCCACGGCATCGCCTGTTCCTTCTCGCTGCCGCTGGTGATGCGCTGGGCGATGGGCGCGCAGCCGCAATGCGACGCGGCGCTGCGCCGGGTCTTCGGCCCCGATCTCGAGGCCGGTGCCGAGCGCCTCGGCACCTTCCTCCGGGACCTCGGCGTCGCGACCGATCCCGCCGCCTATGGCGTCTCGGCCGGTGATTGGAACCGCCTGGTCGGCAAGGCGCTCGAAGGCGAGCGCGGCCGCAACTTCATCGGCAGACAGGCGGCGATGGCCGCCTGAGAACGCAGCGGGCAACGACGCCCATCACGGCTCACCGGCAGATCAAAAGATCGCCGGATCATCTTGGGAGGATGACATGACCACCACGCGCCGCACGATACTCAAAGGTTCGCTGGCCGCCGGAGCGCTGCTGGCGGCGCCGGCCCTGGTCCGGGCCCAGACCAAGCTGGTCCGCGTCGGGCTGATCCCGTCCGAGGATTCGCGGGCGATGCTGGAATCGAGCGCCCAGCTCCTTGCCGCGCTCCAGAAGAATCTCGGCATCACCGTCCAGGGCTTCGTCGCCTCGGACTATAACGGCGTGATCGAGGCGATGCGCTCGAACCATGTCGACGTCGCCTATCTCGGTCCGTTCTCCTATGTGCTCGGCACCACGGTCGCGGCGATCGAGGCCTTCGCAACGGCGGAGACCGCCAAGTCGAGCCGCAGCTACTATCGCAGCCAGATCATCGCGCGGAAGGACAGCGGCATCGCCGACTGGAAGGACCTGAAGGGCCGCACCTTCGCCTTCGTCGATCCGTCCTCGACCTCCGGCCACCTCTTTCCGAAGGCCGGCCTGATGAAGCTCGGCTTCGATCCCGAGAAGGATTTCGGGCGCGTCCTCTTCACCGGCTCGCACGACGCCAATGCGCTCGCCGTCGCCAACAAGCGCGTCGATGCCGCGACGATCGCCGACCGTATTTTGGATGCGGCGGTCCAGAAGAAGCTGGTCGATCGCGCCGACCTTCACGTCGTCTGGGAATCGGACCCGATCCCCGAATCGCCGACCTGCTGGCGCAAGAATCTTCCTGATGACCTGAAGGCGAACATCAAGTCGGCCTTCCTGAACATCCGGGACATCACCTGGGCCGACCAGGGCAAGCTCAACCGCTTCGTCGAGACCAACGACCAAGCCTACGACATCATTCGCGAGACCGCGAAGGTGCTGAAGCTCGACCTCACCAAGATGAAGTAGTCGCGCAAACGCGACCGGCGGAGGAAGCGGCATGATCAAGATCGAAGGGCTGAAGAAGTCCTATGCGGGCCGCCCGGTCCTGCAGGGCATCGACCTCAGCGTCAAAGCCGGCGAGTTCCTCGTCGTGCTCGGCCCCAGCGGCGCCGGCAAGTCGACGCTGCTGCGCTGCATCAACGGGTTGGCCCAGCCCGATGCGGGCCGGACCGTCATCGACGGCAAGGTGCTCGACGTCAGGCGCGGCGCCGCCGGCAAGCGGCCGGTCGCGATGATCTTCCAGCACCATAATCTGGTGAAGCGTCTCTCGGTGCTGAAGAACGTGCTCGTCGGCCGGATGGCGGGCTTGTCCTCCTTCCTCTCGATGCTGCAGCTCTTCCCGAAACAGGACGTCGCCATCGCGATGGACTGCCTCGCCCGGGTCGAGCTCGCGCAGAAGGCGAATTCGCGCGGTGACCAGCTCTCCGGCGGCGAGCAGCAGCGCGTCGGCATCGCGAGGGCGCTGGCGCAGCAGCCGGCGGTGATCCTCTGCGACGAGCCGGTGGCGAGCCTCGATCCCAAGACCTCGCGCATCGTGCTCGGCTACCTCAAGGCGATCTGCAAGGAAGAAGGGATCGCCGTGATCTGCAACCTCCACCAGGTCGACTACGCCGTCGAGTTCGGCGAGCGCATCGTCGGCCTGAGCGGCGGCCGGGTGATCTTCGACGACACGCCGGACCAGCTCACCTCTGAGATCGTCCACCAGATCTATCCCGGCCTGGAGGATCCCGGCATCAGCCGCGTGCTGAAGCCTCGTCCGGCCAGCCAGCCCGTGCTGGCGCCGATGATCGCCACCGCAACCGCCTGACGGGGAGCTGAGCCAATGTCGTTTGGAACGCTGCAACTCGTTCTTCGTCCGCCGCAGGGCCGCTTCGGCTGGTGGGGCGTCGGCTTCGTCACCCTCGCCGCTCTGGTTTTCCTGTGGTGGGCCGCGCTCGGCTCCCAGATCAACGCCAATAATCTCTGGAACGGCATCCCCTACATGGTGGATTTCCTCGTCCGGATGATGCCGCCCAATCCGGAATTCCTCGAACGGCTCTGGCGGCCGGCGCTGGAGAGCCTGCAGGTCGCGGTCTGGGGCACCTTGCTCGGCGTCGTCATCGCCCTGCCGGTCTGCTTCTTCGCGGCACGCAATTTGAGCCCGAGCCCGGTCGTCTTCCACGCGACGCGGCAATTGCTCAACTGCATGCGCGGCATCAACGAGATCATCCTGGCGCTGATCTTCGTTGCCGCCATCGGCCTCGGCCCCTTCGCCGGCGTGCTGGCGCTCGCCATCCATGGCGCCGGCATGCTCGGCAAGTTCTTCGCCGAGGCGATGGAGGATATCGACGAGGGGCCGCTGGAGGCCTTCCGCTCGGCCGGCGTCGGCCCGTTCAAGACCTTCTTCTTCGGCGTGCTGCCGCAGGTCCTGCCGGCCTGGCTCGGGACGATCTTCTACCGGCTCGAGACCAATGTCCGCCAGTCGACGGTGCTCGGCATGGTCGGCGCCGGCGGCATCGGCTTCGAGCTCGTCTCCTCGATGAAGCTCTTCAAATACCAGGACACCGCAACCTGCATCCTTGTCATCCTGGCGATGGTCCTGGTGGCGGACCTTGTTTCGTCCCGCGTCAGGGCGCTGATCCGCTGATCGCATTGTCGACGTCATGACGCCCCGGGCCTTGGCGCGAGGCCCGGGACGCGCCATCACAAGGTTGGCTGGCGCAAGACCGGCTGCAGATTCGGGATTTGCGACATGCGGCTAGGCGTTATCGCCGACATCCACGGCAACCTGCCGGCGCTAGAAGCCGTGCTCGCCCGGCTTTCCGGGCTCTCCATCGATCGCATCATCAATCTCGGCGACTGTGCCTCGGGCCCGCTCTGGCCGGCGGAGACGGTTCGGCTGCTACGGGCGACCCCGATGAGCCATGTCCGCGGCAACCATGACCGGGCGCTCGGCGCAGTTTCCGAGGAGGGCCTCGGCGCTTCCGACAGCTTCGCCTGGCGCGATCTCGACGCCGATGCCCGCAATTGGCTCGCTGGCCTGCCTTTCGAGCTCACGGTTGGCGGGGCGAGCTGCGTCCATGCCAGCCCGAAGGACGACGACACCTATCTCCTCGATGCGATCGAGGGAGGACGCCTGGTCGCAGCTCGGCCGGAGGCAGTCGAGGACTTGCTCGGCCCTGCCGGTCCTGCCGTGATCCTGTGCGGCCACAGCCATCAGCCGCGTCTGCTGCGGCTCGACGACGGCCGCGTCGTGGTCAATCCCGGCAGCGTCGGCAACCCGGCCTATCATGCCGATGATCCCAGCATCCATGTCTCGGAGAGCGGCGCGCCGCATGCCCGCTTCGCCGTGGTGACGATGGCGGACTCGGTCGAGATCGAGCACCACGCCATCGCCTACGACTGGGAGCACGCGGCGAGGCGGGCTGAGGACAACGGCCGGGCGGACTGGGCCCATGCCCTGCGGACCGGCCGGGTCCTGTCGGCGCGATAGCGCCAATTGGCGGCCGGTCACTGCGCCAGCTGGCTGCTGGAGCGCTCATAGACCGTTGCGCCGGTCTGCGCGTCGACGCCCTGCAGGCTGACCTCGTAGCCCCAGAGCCGCTGGACATGGCGCAAAGTCGCCTCGCAGCTGCCGCCATCCAGCACGATGCCGTCGCGGACCTTGTGCTGCAGGCGCAGATGCCGCTGGCCGAGCAGGTCGACATCGACGACCTGGATGTCGGTGTTGTTCGTCCCGATGTCGTATCTCTGGGCCAGAGCGGAGCGAATCTGCTGATAGCCGCGCTCGTTATGGATCGAAGCCACGCTATAGAACGTGTCCTTCGCCGCATCGGAGAGCGTGAACAGCCGCCATTTCCGGATCAGCGCCGGGCTGAGATATTGGCGGATGAAGGATTCGTCGCGGTGGTTGGCCCAGGCGTCGAGCAGGATCGTGCGCCAGTCGCCACTGCCGGCGATCTCGGGAAACCAGTCGCGATCCTCCGCCGTCGGCTCGGTCGAGATGCGCTGGATGTCCTGCATCATGTCGAGGCCGAGCGCATAGGGGTTGATGCCGGAAAAGCGGGGGTCGTCGAAGCCCGGCTGGAAGATGACGTTCGAGTGGTTGCGCAGGATCTCCAGCATGGCGCCTTCGCTGATCCGGCCGCGGTCGAACAGTGCGTTCATCACGGTGTAATGCACGAAGGTGGCGCAGCCCTCGTTCATCACCTGCGTCTGCCGCTGCGGATAGAAATACTGGGCGATGACCCGGACGATCCTGAGGATCTCGCGCTGCCAGGGCTCGAGGATCAGGCTGGTTTTCTCCAGGAAATAGAGCAGGTTCTCTTCGGGCAGGTTGAGCGCCTTCTTGCGCTCGGCGATCAGGTCCGCGTTCTCCGCCGCCGCCTTGGCGCCATCCGCCTGGCGCGGGAGCGTGCGCCAGAGATCGTTGTAGGTGCGCTCCTCATATTCCAGCCGCTCGCGCAGGCCCTCGCGCTGCTTCTCGGAGGAGAGCCGGGGCGGGCGGCGATAGCGGAACACGCCCTGGTCCATCAGCGCGTGGGCGGCGTCGAGCACGGACTCCACCGCTGCGACGCCATGCTTCTCCTCGCAGCGGGTGATGTAGCCCTTGGCGAAATCCAGATAGCCCAGGATCGCGTCGGCGTCGGTCCATTGCCGGAACAGGTAGTTGTTCTTGAAGAAATGGTTGTGCCCGAGGGCCGCATGCGCCGTCACCAGCGCCTGCAGGGCCATGGTGTTCTCTTCCATCAGATAGACGATGCAGGGGTCGGAATTGATGACGATCTCATAGGCGAGGCCGCGGCCGCCCTTGCGGTAGTGCAATTCGTGATGGACGAAGTGTTTGCCGAACGACCAGTGGCGATACATCAGCGGCATGCCGATCGAGGAATAGGCGTCGAGCATCTGCTCGGAGGAGATCACCTCCATCTGCACCGGATAGATGTCGAGCCGCAGCTCCTCCTTCGCCACCGCCTCGATGACGTCGTAGGCATGCGACAAGGTTCCGAAATTCCAGTCCGAGCCGGTGAACAGCAGATCGGGGCGGTGCGCATGCCTGGCCATCGGCGCTCCCTTCAGTTGCGCGGCCGCGCCGGCTGCCGGGTGAAGAGCTGGCGGAAGACCGGGTAGATGTCGGCGGCCCGGGCGATGCGGGTCATGTCGAAATTCGGCCAGCGTTCCTTGACCGTGAGATAGGCGCGCCAGAGCGAGGTACCGTTGTCGGTCGAGCCGAAGATCTCGCTCTCGCGCTCGTCGATGATCTCGACATAGGCGAAATACTGGCACAGGCGCATGATCTCGCTGTCGAGCAGGCGCAGGCAGCGCTCGGAATCGCTGGCGAAATTGTCGCCATCGGAGGCCTGCGCGACATAGATGTTCCAGTCCTTGCTCGGATAGCGCTGCGCGATCACGCGCTGCATTTCCTCCAGCGCGGTGGAGACGACGGTGCCGCCGCTCTGCGTGCTCAGGAAGAAGGTGTCCTCGTCGACCTCCTGAGCGATATGGGTATGGCGGATGAAGACGAGTTCGGTGCGGTCATAGCGCCGCTTCAGGAACAAATGCAGCAGCACGAAGAAGCGCTTGGCCAGGTCCTTCTCGCGTTCGCCCATCGAGCCTGAGACGTCCATCAGGCAGAACATCACCGCGTTTGCGTTCGGCAGCGGCTGCGCCTCGAAGCGGTTGAAGCGGATGTCGACGGGGTCGACGAAGGCGATCACCCGGCGCCGGCGCTCCAGCCGGTCGAGCTCGGCGCGCAAGGCGGTGGCCTTGGCGCGGGCGGGATCCGTCCCCTCGGCCTCGATCTTCGCCAGCTCGGCGATGATGGCCTCGACCTCCGCGCGCTTGGGCCGCTGCAGGGCGATGCGGCGGCCATGGCTGTTGCGCATGGTGCGCGAGACATTGATGTTGGTCGGCGAACCGCTCGACGCGAAGCCGGCCCGCCGCGGCTTGGAGGCGAGGATTTCCTTCAGGTTGAGCTTGACCATGTCGGGCAGCTCGAGGTCCTCGAAGAACAGGTCGAGCACCTCCTCGCGCGAGAGCACGAAGCGGAAATCGTCCTCGGAATCCTGCAGGCCGGGCGACGAGCCGGCTCCGCCGCCCTGGCCGGGCTTCGGCATCTTGTCCCCCGGCGAGAACTGCTTGTTGCCCGGCAGGACATGCTGGCGCCGGCCGCTGTCCCCGGCGGCGCGGAAGCTCGGCTCGCTCGTGCCCTTCGCCGGGATCGAGACGGCGTGCTCGCCATCCGCATCGGCGATCTTGCCGGAGCGGATCTGCTCCTGAACGCTGCGCTTCAGCTCCGCCCGGACCCGATGCAGGAAGCGCTGGCGATTGCCCAGGCTCTTGTCCTTCGGGTTCAGGCGGCGGTCGATGAAGATCGGCATGGCAGGCTCCCCGCCGGGATTCTTACTCTCGCATCGGCTTTGCCCGAAAACCGGACCCCGCTTTTCGGGCCGATGCTCTAGCCCGCCTTGTTGACGCGCATGTACCAGTCGACCAGGCGCCGGACCTGGCGCTCGGTATAGCCGCGCTCGACCATGCGCTGCACGAAGCCGTGATGGCGCTTCTCGGTCACGCTGTCCTGCTTCGAGCCGAAGCTGATCACCGGCAGCAGGTCCTCGACCTGGCCGAACATCCGCTTCTCGATTACCTCGCGCAGCTTCTCATAGCTGGTCCAGGACGGGTTGCGGCCGTTGTTCCTGGCCCTGGCGCGCAGGGTGAACTTCACCACCTCGTTGCGGAAGTCCTTGGGATTGGCGATGCCGGCCGGCTTCTCGATCTGCGACAATTCGTTGTCGAGGACCTGCCGGTTGAGGATCTGGCCGGTGTCGGGGTCCTTGTAGTCCTGGTCCTCGACCCAGGCGTCGGCATAGGCGATGTAGCGGTCGAACAGGTTCTGGCCGTACTCGCCATAGGATTCCAGATAGGCCTTCTGGATCTCGTGGCCGATGAACTCGGCATAACGCGTCGCCAGCTCGGACTTGATGAAATCGAGATAGGCCGCTTCCGTCTCCTTCGGGAACTGCTCGCGCTTGATCGCCCCCTCCAGGATGTACATCAGGTGCACGGGATCGGCAGCGAGTTCCTCGGTGTCGTAGTTGAAGGTCTGCGACAGGATCTTGAAGGCGAAGCGCGTGCTGACGCCGGTCATGCCCTCGTCGACCCCGGCGGCGTCGCGATACTCCTGCATGGCCTTGGCCTTGGGCTCGACCTCCTTCAGGTTCTCGCCGTCATAGACGCGCATCTTGGTGTAGAGCGGCGAGTTCTCGAACTCGTTCAAACGGGTCGAGACCGAGAAGCGGCTGAGCAGGTCGAGCACCTCCGGCGCGCAGGGGCTGCCGGCCAGCTCGCTCTCGCGCAGCAGCTTCTCGTAGATCTGCCTCTCCTCGGTGACGCGCAGGCAATAGGGCACCTTCACCACCAGGATGCGGTCGAGGAACGCCTCGTTGTTCTTGTTGTTCTTGAACTGCAGCCATTCCGACTCGTTGGAATGCGCCAGCACGATGCCTTGATAGGGGAAGCCGCCGAAATTCTCGGTGCCGTTGTAGCTGCCCTCCTGCGTCGCGGTCAGCAACGGGTGCAACACCTTGATCGGCGCCTTGAACATCTCGACGAATTCGAGCAGGCCCTGCGTCGTCCGGTTCAGCCCGCCGCTATAGGAATAGGCATCCGGGTCCGACTGGCTGAAATTCTCGAGCTGGCGGATGTCGACCTTGCCGACGAGCGTCGAGACATCCTGGTTGTTCTCGTCGCCGGGCTCGGTCTTGGCGATGCCGATCTGCCGCAGGCGCGAGGGCATCAGCTTGACCACCTTGAACTTGGCGATGTCGCCCGAGAGCTCGTCGAGCCGCTTGCTCGCCCAGGGCGAGATCAGCCCGGTCAGGCGTCGCCGGGCGATGCCGTACTTGTCCTCGAAGAGATCGCCCATGCGGTCGGGCCGGAACAGGCCGAGCGGCGATTCGAAGACCGGGCTGATCCGGTCGCCGACCTTGAGCGTGTAGAACGGACGCTCCTCCATCAGCTTCTTCAGCCGCTCGGCCAGCGACGACTTGCCGCCGCCGACCGGGCCGAGCAGATAGAGGATCTGCTTGCGCTCCTCCAGCCCTTGCGAGGCATAGCGGAAATAGCCGGCGATCCGCTCGATCGTATCCTCCATGCCGAAGAAATCGGCGAAGGACGGGTAGATCTTGATCGTCCGGTTCGAGAAGATCCGGCCCAGGCGCTCGTCCTGGCTGGTGTCGAACAATTTCGGCTTGCCGATCGCGTCGAGCATCCGCTCGGCGGCGGAAGCGTACATCGATTTGTCTTCGCGACAGGCCAGCAGGTATTCCTGCAGGCTCATCTCTTCCTGCGAATAGCTTCGATAGTCCTCGGAGAATAAGCGGAAGACCTCGCCGTCTCGTTCCATCGTGGTAGCCCTCCAGCGCAAGCCGGCCTCGCCGACAGTGCCCCTGAACATTCAACCGCAGACAGACTTGCAAGTTCCTGGCCGAAAGGGGGGCGCTTTGATGAAAGCCGGGCATCTGGGCCCTGCCCCCGACGCAAACGCGAACCATCCTCAACTCATCTCTTCGCGTCGACGCCAGAGATGGGCGCCAGCCTGTGCGCCTATGATCTCATGTGGGGTGGCCAAGAGGGATCGCCAAGTGGCATCGTGCAGATGGGAAGTCGGAGTATCCCTGCGGCATGAACGCAGCTTCCGGTTGATGACCTCCAGCGCTAGATTGCTCCGATGAGCGTAGCTCCGCAGACCGATATGCAGGACGCCGCCTCGGCCCATCGGCCCGGCCTCTGGCTGCTCGCCGGCGGCTTCGGCCTCCTGCTGGCGGCCGGCCTGCTGCTCTGGTGGCGCGAGGGCGATCGGCTGTTCACCGACGGGCTGATCGCCGCGCTCCTCGCCTGCTTCTGAGCGGCCTTCCGTCCGCCTTCGAGGATCTCCCCGTGAATCGCCGCCTGCTCCTGCCCCTGCTGGTCTTCCTGCTCGGCGCCGCCGCGCTGGCCGCCGCGGCCTTCATCACCTTCGCACCGGCCTCCCGCCAGGGCGGGCAGAGCCTCGCCTCCAGCGTCGGCGGGCCGTTCACCCTCACCACCGCCGAGGGCAAGACCTTGACCGACAAGGACCTGCGCGGCGCGCCCTTCCTGGTCTTCTTCGGCTTCACCCATTGCCCCGACATCTGCCCGACCAAGCTGTTCGAGATCTCGGAGGTTCTGCGGGCGGCGGGAGCAAAGGGCGACAAGCTCAAGGCACTCTTCGTCACGGTCGATCCCGAGCGCGACACCGCCGAGACGATGAAGAGCTATCTCGGCTCCTTCGACCCGCGCATCCTCGGGCTGACCGGCGATCGCGCCGCGGTCGACGCCACGATCAAGGCCTACCGCGCCTATGCCCGCAAGGTCCCACTCAAGGACGGCGACTACACCATGGACCACACCGCCCTGGTCTATCTGATGGACAAGAATGGCGGTTTCGTCGGCGCCTTCAATATCGAGCGTCCGCCGGCGGAAGCGGCGCAGGAATGGCTGCGGCATCTGTGAGTGCCGGGGACTGCGCCAGGCCGCGATAGCGTGACGAGCGGGCAAGACCGTGCGCCGTCTTGTTCCAGGCGAAGCGGTCATTGAGATATTCATACAAAGCGAGCCAAGCCGCGAGCGAGGCCAGCAGGTGGTAGACGGGCAGAAGCGGCAGCCAGCGCCATAGCCCGATCGCGCCGCGCCGCCAGGCGCCGAGCGCCGGTATCAGGAAGACCACGCAGATTCCGCCGCCGGCCAGCGCCAGGGCCGCGGCGGAAAACAGGAGTTCCAGCGGGCCATTCGGCGACAGCAGCGAACCGCTCAGCAAGGCTGTCCCCATTGCTGCGGCGAAGACTGGGTAAAAGAAGGTTCCCAGCAGGGTACCCAGCGTCAACACCAGAAAGGTGAGCGTGCTGAGGAGCCCGGCTTCGTTCAGCAGCCGGCGAGGCTGCAGCAGATGACTGATCAGCGTCTGCAGATAGCCCTTGTACCAGCGGGTGCGCTGCCTGAGCCACGCTCGCAGCGTGGCTGGCGCTTCCTCGAGGGTGCGGCTCGGCAGATCGGCGATGTAGCCGCCGGCACGCACCAGCCTGAAGCCGATATCGGCATCCTCGGTGACGTTCCAGGGGTCCCAGCCGCCGACGCGCCGCAGCGCTTGCGTCCGGAAATGGTTCGAGGTGCCGCCCAGCATGATCGGCAGGCCCGATTGCAGCAGGCCGGGGTTCAGCACGTCGAACAGCCCGGCATATTCGAGCGCGAAGCAGCCGGCGAGCCAGCCATCCTCGGTGTTGTCGATGACGAGATGGGCCTGAAGGCAGACGAGATCGGCATCGGAGCGCAGGAAGCGCGCCGCCGCCAGGCGCAATTGGCGCGGATCGGGAATGTCCTCGGCATCGAAGATGGTGAAGAGCTCGCCGCGCGCCTCGGCCAGCGCGATGTTGAGCGCGCGCGGCTTGGTCTGCGGAGCGCCGCGCGGCACGATCACAACCTGCATGAAGGGCGGAAGCTCGCGAGCCGCGAGGGCACGGCGCAGACCCCAGTCGATCTCCTCGACGAGAATGCGGATGTCGAGCTTGGCGGCGGGATAGTCGATGGCCGTCAGGGCTTCGACCAGCTGATCCAGCACGGCCTCTTCGCCGAAGATGGGGACGGCGACGGTGTAGACGGGCAAGCGGCCGTCATCGATCTGCCAGCGATGTTCGCGCCAGAGATCGATGGTCGGCCTCTCCATCAGCGCCGCGAGGCGCAGAAGCACTGCGCCGAAGAAGACCGGTCCCAGCGTCAGCATCACGCCGATCAAGGTCAGCGTCGGCGCGAGCGTGCCGGTCACGGACAGAATAGCGACCAGGATGAAGGCCAGTGCCTTCTGCAGCCAGTTCGTGCCGGTGCGGGCGCTGAAGCGTTGCCTGCCCGCTTCGTCGAGCCAGGCCGCTGCGCGCGTGATCGTTCCGGAATTGGCCCGCCTTAGCTCGGCTGCCAGTGCCGAGGGAGGCAGCACCACGATATCCCCACGAGCCCGGGCGCCGGCGGCGAGGAAGCGTCTTAAGGCCGGGCCCGCTGGCGGCGCGGCCGCGAAGCGCACGGGGCTGTCGAGGCGAACATGGGTGACGGCCAGGCCTTCGCGCAGGATGGCCGCGATGTCGCCGCCGGGTTGCAAGGGCGGCGCGCGCGGCTGGAAGCGCAGGTCGAGCTCGGCCGCCAAGGCCCGGTAGAACTGCTCCTCCGTAACGAGGCCTGAAGCGATGACCTGACGGCTTGGTGGCACGCCGATCCGCTCCGCGAGCCGGGCGGCCTCCTGCAATCGCGCCGGCGGCACGCCATGGTCGGCCAGGAAGGCGATCTCGGCGGGCAGGCCGAGCATGCGCACCTCGCCTGCGCCCGCGTGCGGCCGAGCCAGAGCCTCCATCGCCAACCCCCCGGCCGCAGCTGAGGACTCCTGCAGCCGGCGGCAACTTATGGTTGCTTAGCGTCGCGCCGGAGTCGAGTCGGGAGAGCGTCCGAGGCGGACTCTCGTGGGCAAGGCGGGATTGGCGAGGCTGGATCTGAGGGTGGAATGTGCCTCCGAGATCATTTGCATACAAATAAGGCTGGCGTGCCGTTTCCAGCAGCAGTGGTCGGATTGCCGACGATGATGCGAGTCAGTCGCGACCCGGCCTGTACCCCATGCCGTATCGCGATCGGGCCTGCGCTCGGTCCAACCCTTTCATTTATCGTCGAATCTGCGTGGTACGGCGAGGTTTGAGCCCGGTTCCACTTCGCAGTTGCGAACGGATTCGGGCGCGGTAGTCTCGCTTCCCGGCTGCCGCAGGCAGTTTGCATCTGGTCGATCTCAAATCGCTTGACAAGCTTGAAATCCGTTGAGATCGTTGTTTGCATACAAATGAAATTTGGACGCGAACGTCCGATCCGCTGCAACGATAACGATCGGCGGCGTGCCACATTGGGAGAGTGACATGACCGCCTGGCTTGGCCTGACTTCGTTCAACCGTCTCGCGGCCATTGCCGCTGCAGCTGTCCTCACCGTGCAGGCGCCGGCACGCGCCGAGGAGATCTCCGTCACCCAATGGGGCGCGAGCCTCTATGGCGCGCCCTATGCGGTGGCGATGGAGAAGGGCCTGTTCAAGCAGGCCGGTATCGACATCACCGGCATCATCGGCTCCGGCGGCGGCGGCACCACGGTGCGCAACATCCTGGCCAGCGCGACGCCCTATGGCGAGGTCGCCGTCTCCGCGGCGCTCGCCGCCAAGGCACAGGGGCTCGACCTGATCATCGTCAACACCGGCACGCGCAGCGTCGCCGAGGCCTCGATGGTGGTGATGCCGAATTCCGAGCTCAAGGGCGTCGAGGACCTCGCCGGCAAGAAGGTCGCGATCACCTCGCCGAAATCGGTCTCCGAGATGCTCCTGCTGATGGTGCTGCGCGAGAAAGGCGTCGACCAGAGCAAGGTCCAGCGCGTCGCCGCCGGCGGCTATGTCCCTGCGCTGACCATGCTCGAGCAGAACGCCGTCGTCGGATCGGTGCTGATCGAGCCGCTCTCGATCATCCGCAAGGACAAGTACCGCACGCTCTACAAGGCCGGCGACGTCCTGAAGCCGATGACGACGTCGGTCGGCATCACCACGCGCAAGTTCGCGCAGGAAAATCCCGAGAAGCTCAAGGCGATCATCGCCGGCCGCCGTGCCGGCGTACAGGCGATCTACAAGGATCCGGCCGAGACCGCCAAGATCATCGAGAAGCTCTACAAGCTCGACGCGCCGATCGCCAAGGAAGCGGTCGACAACATGATCCCGCCGAAGATGTGGAGCGAGGGCGAGTTCAACGTCGAGGAGCTCAACCGCATGGTCGAGGGCCTGAAGCTGATCGGCGAGGTCAAGAGCGATGTCGACTGGTCGACCGTGCTCGACAAGACCTATCTGCCCGCCGACCTCCAGGCGAAGCAATGAGCGCGGCGTCGGGGGCCAAGATCGTGCCGCTCGCGCCCCAGGCTGCAGCCATCCAAGCGCACGCCAGGCTGCGCGGCGTCACCCGGGTCTTCGATCTCCCGAAATCGACTCTGCATGCGCTCGGCCCGGTCGATCTCGATCTGGCCAAGGGTGAGTTCTTCTCGGTGGTCGGCCCCTCCGGCTGCGGCAAGTCGACCTTGCTCGACATCCTCGCCGGCCTCAGCGCCCCGCAATCGGGCACCGCGGAGTTCGAGGGCAAGCCGATCCAGGGGGTGCCCGACGGCGTCGGCGTCGTCTTTCAGGAGGACGCCTCCTTCCCCTGGCTTAATGTCCGCGACAACGTCGCCTTCGGCCTGCGCCGCGCCGGGGTCGACCCGGCCGAGATCAACAGGCGCGTCGACTATGCCGTCGGTTTCATGGGGCTGAAGGATTTCGCGGCATCCTATCCGGCCCAGCTCTCCGGCGGCATGCGCCAGCGCGTCTGCATCGCCCGGACCCTGGTGATGCAGCCCAGGCTGATCCTGCTCGATGAACCCTTCGGCGCGCTCGACCAGCAGACCCGCCTGCTGATGGGCGACGAACTGCTGCGGCTCTGGCGCGAGACCTCGGCGACCATCCTGCTGATCACCCACGCGCTCGACGAAGCCGCGATGCTCTCCGACCGCGTCGGCGTGATGTCGACCCGGCCCGGCACCTTCATCGATTTCGTCGAGACCGGCTGGGAGAAGGATCGCGACAGCCGCGTCGTCTCGACCCCGCATTTTGGCGACATCACCGCCCGCCTCTGGGAGAAGCTCAGAATCGAGGCACTGAAGATCATGTCGGCCGGGAAGGGCTGAGCTATGTCCGAGAAACTGCTGCGGGTCATCGTCGTCGTCGCGATGATCCTGCTGGTGGAATTGCTCTGCCGCGTCGGCATCATCCCGCGCATGGTGATGATCGCCCCCTCCGACATGGTCGTCGAGCTCGGCAAGATCCTCGCTTCCGGCCAGTTCTCGGCCGATATCACGATCACATTCACCAATATCGCGATCTCGACCGTGCTCTCGGTGCTGCTCGGCTTCGCCGCTGGCGTGGTCATCTATTCGCTGCCGGGCCTGCGCAACGCGATCGAGCCGCTGCTGGCGAGCTACTACGCCGTCCCGACCTTCGTCTTCTATCCGATCTTCATCACGCTGTTCGGTGTCGGCTCGGCCTCGATCATAGCGATCGCCGTGCTGCTCGCCGTCGTCTCGATGGTGACCGCGACGCTGAACGGGCTCGACCGCATCCCGCGCGTGCTGCGCAAGACCGGCCAGATCTACCGGATGTCGCGGGTCAAGACCGCGCTGCTGATCGAGTTGCCGGCGGCGACGCCCTATCTCTTCACCGGGGTCAAGCTTTCGGTCGCCTATTCCTTCATCGGCGTGATCGCCTCGGAGTTCATCCTGTCGGGCGCCGGCGTCGGCTATGCCATCGCCTATGCCTACAACCTGTTCGACAACGGGCACATGTATGCGCTGATGCTGCTCGTGCTGATCGTCGTCACCGTCGTCAACACCTTCCTCAATGTGATCGACCGGCGCCTCCAGGCGCGCAGGCAGCGGTGACGCCATGACAGCTCTCATGCCACGCTCTGCCGGCACGCTCCTCGTCCTGCTTGCCTTGCTCGTTCTCTGGCAGGGCCTGCATCTGCTGGTCGGCGCCTCCTCGCTGGCGTCGCCCCTGCAGACGGTGACGAAGCTCGCCGCCCTGCTCGCGACCGGTGAGTTCTGGCTCAACATTTCCGAGACGATGCGGGCTTTCGTCGCCGCCTTCGCGATCTCGCTCTTCGGCGGCATTGCGCTCGGCATCGTGCTTGGCGTCCGCAAGCTCGCCGGCAATGTCGCCGAGCCGATCCTGACGACGCTCTATTCGATCCCCAAGGTCGTGCTCTATCCGCTGGTGCTGCTCTGCTTCGGCCTCGGCATTTCCGCCAAGATCGCCTTCGGCGTGATGCACGGGCTGATCCCGATCACGCTGTTCTCGATGAACGCGATCCGCCAGATGAAGCCGGTCTATCGCCGGACCTCGCAGGTGATGCGGCTCTCGCCCTCGCAGAACGCCTTCACCGTGATCATGCCGGCGATCCTGCCCGAGATCATCTCGGGCGTCCGCCTCGGCTTCTCGCTGACGCTGCTCGGCGTGCTGATCGGCGAGATGTTCGCTTCGCAGCGCGGCCTCGGCTTCCTGCTGACCGGGGCGATCAATCTCGGCCAGATCGACACGATCATGGCGATCGCCCTGCTGCTGACCGTCTTCGCGGTCACCTGCAATGCGCTGATGATGCGCTTCGACCGGCGGCTGACGCACCGCTGAGGCTCGCTTCAGGAGCTTGCGCGGATCGCGCGGGTCATGCAGGTTGCGCCGCACCTGTCCGGCTGCGGTCGCCCGCGCCTCCCGCATTGGAAAAACCATGAACCGCTATCATGTCGGCGCGGCCGCCGTCTTCGTCACCCTGCTCGGTGGCTGCGTCTCGCGCGAGGAGCCCGTTGCCGTCTCCGAGCCCGCTCCGGTGATGCGCACGCGCGTGGTGCGGAACGCGCCGCCACCGGATAGCGGCGATCTCCAGCTCGGCCTGCCGCCGGCGCGCGATGGCGGGCCGGCCTATGTCCGCTCCGGCATCGGCAGCTCGCCTCGGCAGGGCGAGCTTTATGGCGGCGGCACCCTGCCGTCGGGTTTCTGAAGCCACTTATCCGGAGTGGCGCCTCGATGCAGTCGGCCGATTCCGCTCAGGTATCGACCGTCGCGTTCAGCGCGTTGCTCTGGATGAATTCGCGGCGCGGTTCGACCACGTCGCCCATCAGCTTGACGAAGAGGTCGTCGGCCTCGTCGTTCTGGTCGTTCTTGACGCGCAGCAGCGAGCGCACATCGCGGTCGAGCGTCGTCTCCCAGAGCTGGTCCGGGTTCATCTCGCCGAGACCTTTGTAGCGCTGCAGCGAGACACCCTTCTTGCCGATCGCGTTGACCGCATCGAACAGGTCGCTCGGGCCGTTGACGATGTGGTCGTCGCCCTTGCGGCTGAGCACGCCCGGCCGGCCATAGGCCTCCTGCAGCGACGAGGCGGCAGCGTCGAGCTTGCGGGCTTCGGCACTGGCGAGCAGGCCGGCATCGAGCGCCACGACCTGCTTCACGCCACGCACCAGCCGCGAGAAGGTGAAGCCGCCATCGGCCGCCTTGCCCTCCCAGCCGCGCTCGATCTCGTCGGAGATCGCATCGAGCCGGCGGGCGACATAGGCGGCCGCCTCGGCGAGCTCGGCCTCGCTGCGCTCGCCCTGCGGGCGCAGCGCACCAGCGATCGCGGTCTGCTCGACGACGCGCCGGTCATAGCGTGAATGCAGCTGTGACAGCGTGTGGCGGACGCTGCGCGCTTCCTCGATCAGGGCGCGCAGATCGGTGCCGCCGCGCTCGACGCCGTCGCCGGTGCGGAACACCGCGCCGTCGAGGGCGCTGTCGACGAGATAGTCCTCGAGCGCCCGCTCGTCCTTGAGATAGGTCTGCGACTTGCCGCGCGCCGCCTTGTAGAGCGGCGGCTGGGCGATGAAGAGATGGCCGCGGTCGATCAGCTCCGGCATCTGCCGATAGAAGAAGGTCAGCAGCAGGGTGCGGATATGGGCGCCGTCGACGTCCGCGTCGGTCATGATGATGATCTTGTGGTAGCGCAGCTTCTCGACGTTGAAGGCGCCGGTATCCTTCTCGTCGCGGCCAATGCCGGTGCCGAGCGCCGTGATCAGCGTGCCGACCTGGTCGGAGGACAGCATCTTGTCGAAGCGCGCCCGCTCGACGTTCAGGATCTTGCCGCGCAGCGGCAACACGGCCTGGTATTCGCGGGCGCGGCCCTGCTTGGCCGAGCCGCCGGCCGAGTCGCCCTCGACGATGAAGAGCTCGGACTTGGCGGGGTCGCGCTCCTGGCAGTCGGCGAGCTTGCCGGGGAGCGAGGCGATGTCGAGCGCGCCCTTGCGGCGGGTGAGATCGCGCGCCTTGCGTGCCGCCTCGCGGGCAGCGGCGGCCTCCGCTACCTTGCCGACGATGGTCTTGGCCTCGTTCGGATGCTCCTCCAGCCAGGTCGAGAGCGCCTGGTTGACGACGTTCTCGACGACAGGGCGGACTTCCGACGAGACCAGCTTGTCCTTGGTCTGCGAGGAGAATTTCGGGTCGGGCACCTTGACCGAGACGATCGCGGTCAGGCCCTCGCGGCAATCGTCGCCGGTGAGCGAGACCTTCTCCTTCTTCGAAATGCCGGAGGTCTCGGCATAGCCGGTGACCTGGCGCGTCAGCGCGGCGCGGAAGCCGGCGAGATGGGTGCCACCATCGCGCTGGGGGATGTTGTTGGTGAAGCAGAGCACGTTCTCGTGGTAGCTGTCATTCCACCACAGCGCGACGTCGACGGTGATGCCGTCCTTCTCGTTCGAGAGCATCACCGGCTTGGAGATGATCGGCGTTTTGGCGCGGTCGAGATAGCGCACGAAGGCCTCGACGCCGCCTTCGTACATCAGCTCCTCGCGAACGACCTCGGCATGGCGGGCATCGGTCAGGACGATGCGCACGCCCGAGTTCAGGAAGGCGAGCTCGCGCAGGCGATGTTCGAGCGTCTTGTAGTCGAACTCGACCATGGTGAAGGTTTCCTGCGACGGCAGGAAGGTCACCTCGGTGCCACGCTTGTCGCCGGCCGGGCCGACCACGGCGAGCGGGGCGACCGCATCGCCATGGCGGAACTCCATGAAATGTTCGTTGCCGGCGCGCCAGATCCGCAGCTTCAGCGAGACCGAGAGCGCATTGACGACGGAGACGCCGACGCCGTGCAGGCCGCCCGAGACCTTGTAGGAATTCTGGTCGAACTTACCGCCGGCATGGAGCTGGGTCATGATGACCTCGGCCGCCGAGATGCCTTCCTCGCTGTGGATATCGGTCGGGATGCCGCGGCCATTGTCCGAGACCGTCACCGAGCCGTCGGCGTTGAGCGTCACCGTGACGAGGTCGGCATGACCGGCGAGCGCCTCGTCGATGGCGTTGTCGACGACCTCGTAGACCATGTGGTGCAGGCCCGAGCCGTCATCGGTGTCGCCGATATACATGCCCGGGCGCTTGCGGACCGCGTCGAGGCCCTTGAGCACCTTGATCGAGTCGGCGCCGTAGTCTTCGGCGCCGTTGGTGACGTCTGTCATGAACGAGGGTCCTTCGGCGGGCGAGCGTGACGCCCGCGGATGAGCTTGATTCGGCTACCGAATATAAGCGCTCAGGATGGCTTTTTCACGTGCGTGCGCACGCGTACACGTGGAGGGCCTGTCTTCTAGCCTGAAAATGTCGCGATCGCATCCAGGAAAACCTCGCCATATTGCGCGAGCTTGCGCTCGCCGACACCTTCGATGCCGCGCATCTGGTCGAGGCCGAGCGGCCGCTCCCGCGCCATCGCGATCAGAGTCCGGTCGGTGAAGATGATGTAGGCGGCGACGCCTTCCTCGCGGGCGATGCTCAGGCGCAACTGGCGCAGATGCTCGAATAGCGCGGCGGTGTCGCCGTCGAGCCCGTCGGCGCGTGCCGCCTCGCGCTGGCCGCGGCGTGAGCGCCGCTCGGCCAGCGGATCGACACGCAGCGCGATCGGCTCGCGGCCGAACAGGATGTCCTCGCCCTTCTCAGTCAGGCAGAAGCCGCCATGCTCGACGCTGGCCTCGGCGAGCGCGCCGGCGGCGAAGAGCTTGCGCGCCATCGCCATCCAGGCGCCCTTGGGCTTGTCGTTGCCGACGCCGAAGGTCTTCAAGCCATCATGGTTCTGGCGCCGGATCGCCTCGGTCGCCGTGCCGGTCAGGATGTCGGCGAGATGGCCGGCGCCATAGCGCTGGCCGGAGCGGATCACCGCCGAGAGCAATTTGCGGGCGTCGAGTGTGGCATCGCTGAGTTCCGGTGCAGCCGGGCCGCAGAGATCGCAGCGAAATGGCGCCTCGCCATGCCGGCAGGGCGGTATCTGCTCGCCGAAATAGGACAGCAGCGCCGAGCGCCGGCACAGCGCCGATTCGCACAGATCGATCATGGCGTTGAGGCGCTTGTGCTCGATGCGGCGGCGTTCGTCGTCGATTGGCTTTTCGTCGATCTGGCGGCGGCGCAGCGCCATGTCGTCGACGCCGTAGAGGGTCAGCGTATCCGCCGGCAGCCCGTCGCGGCCGGCGCGGCCGATCTCCTGGTAATAGCCCTCGATCGAGCCGGGCATGTCGGCATGGACGACGAAGCGGACGTCCGGCTTGTTGATGCCCATGCCGAAGGCGATGGTGGCGCAGACGACGACGCCGTCCTCCTGCAGGAAGATGTCCTGGTTGCGGTTGCGCTCCGTCTGCTCCAGCCCGGCATGGTAGGGATAGGCCTTCCAACCCTTCTCGCTGAGGCCTTGCGCCAGTCTTTCGGTGCGGCCGCGCGAGGAGCAGTAGACGATGCCGGAGCCGCCACGATGCACCTTCAGGAAGTCGTCGATCTGCCGGCGCGGCTGCTCTTTCGGCGCGAAGGACAGCTTCAGGTTCGGCCGGTCGAAGGAGTGGATCACCAGCTTCGGTGGCTGCGGGAAGAGCTGCTGGGCGATGTCGGCCTGGGTCTGGCGGTCGGCGGTCGCGGTCAGCGCCGTCACCGGCACGTCGCCGAGCGCCTCGCGCACCTTCGAGAGCAGGCGGTATTCGGGGCGGAAGTCGTGGCCCCATTGCGAGACGCAATGCGCCTCGTCGATGGCGAGCCGGGTCACGCCGAGCCGGCGCAATCGCGCGACGAGGCCTTCGCCCGCCAGACGCTCGGGTGAGACGAAGAGCAGGCGCAATTCGCCGGAGTTGAGCTTGTCCCAGGCCTGGGCCGCCTCTGCCTCGCTGTTCATCGAGTTGAGCGAGGCGGCGGAGACGCCTGCGCGCACCAGTTGCCCGACCTGGTCGCGCATCAGCGCGATCAACGGCGAGACCACCAGCGTCAGCCCGCCCGTAACCAGCGCCGGCAGCTGGTAGCACATCGACTTGCCCGAGCCCGTCGGCATCACCGCGAAGACGTCGCGGCCGGCGAGCGCGGCCTCGATCACCTCCCATTGCCCGGGGCGGAAATCGTCATAGCCGAAGACCGACTTCAGGATCGCGCGGGCTTCTGATTCGCGTGGCGACGACATCCGCCGGATGTGCCGGATTCGGTGGGCGATGGCCAGCCATTGCGCGATTCCATCCCCGGTTCGCGCAAGTCTGCTTGATCGGCCGTGATGCGTGCCTCACGCTGCGGCAACCCGGCAAGGAGAGCCAAGATGCGCCTGCTACTGGCTGCCGCGATCTGCTGCCTCGCCGCCTTTGCGCAAGCCCGGCCGCTGGAACGCGAGCTGCCGCCGGCGAAGACTGCCTGCTGGGAGCGGGTTTACGATGCCGACCATCTCGCCAGCCACCCGCAGCAGAAGGTTGCGCGGGTCCGCTTGGTCCATCTGCCGCAGAGCTGGGCCGAAGTCGGGCAGGGCGGCTTCTACGTCGCGCTCTATATCAACCTGCGCCAGCGCGTGAAGCCCGATCAGAGCTTCGACTACCAGCTCGGCGGCATGTGCAAGGCGTCCGGGCAGGGTTTGCGTTGCGTACCGGAATGGGGAGCGGGCAGCTGGCGAATCGAGCGCGGCCCGAACGGGACGCTGGACGTCCGCAATGGCGGCATCATCGCCAATCCCAACCCCTATGATGCCGAGGAGATCGCGGACGGTGCAGCCAAGATTCCGGCAAAGCCGGACGACGGGCTCTGGCGCCTGTCGCCGGCAGCCGGGCCTTGCGGGCTGGAATAGCGCTCAGGGGTGGAGCGCCGCCACCTTCACCAGCCGCGCCACCATCTTGTCGCGCAGGCCCTTGAGGCGCTTGTCGGTGAAGTCGCCATCCTCGCCATAGGCCTTGTCGGCGCCGCTGACCGCCAGCATCTCCGGCACCAGCAGCGCGCCGAAGCCGAGCTCGAGCACGGTGCGCAGCTGCGTCAGGCAGCGATAGGTGCCGAGATTGCCGGCCGAGGCCCCGCCGATGGCGACGGTCTTCTCGCGCAGGCCGGGCCCGCCGGAGCGAACGATGCTGATCCAGTCGAGCGCATTCTTCAGCGCTGGCGGATAGCCGGAGTTGTATTCCGGGCTGGCGATGAAGAGCCCGTCATGGTCCTCGACCAGTGCCGCCAGCGCCTTCGCCTCCTGCGGCTGCTCGTCATGGAAGGCGCGGGCATCGATCAGCGGCAGCGGATAGTCGCCGAGCGAGATCTGCGTCACCTCGGCTCCCGCCGCCTGGAGATTCCCTGCGATCAGGGTGGCGAGCCGGGTGTTCATCGAACCCGGGCGCCAGGAACCGGCGAAAACGAGGATTCTTGGCATGGTCACTCCGACTGGACAGATGGGCAACTGAGCCCAGCGTTCTCAGCTCGCGATGTCGGAGGGATGCGGGGTCGGCGTCAAGCCCGGCCCGTCACGGCTTGGCGCGGCGATAGACCCAGACGCGCGCCGGCGGGATGTTGCGCAGCACCCAGTCGGAGACCTGGGCCTTGAGGTGGGAGCCCTTGCGCGGCACCGGCGAGATCACCGCATAGGTGAACTGGATGAAAGGCGCGCCGGACCGGAGAACGTTGGCGAAGGAGTCCTGCACCAAAGCGGTGCGTTCCGGCGGGGGCTTGTTGAACAGCGGCAGCGAGGACACGACCGCGCTCGCCTTCTCGGTCAAATGTCCGGAGAGCGTGATCGAGAGCGCATAGGCGTCGCCCTCGATGACGGTGGCGCGGGGGAAGCGGCGGCGCAGCAATTCGCAGAATTCCGGGCTGTACTCGACCAGGATCAGTCTGGCTTCGTCGATACCGCGCTCGATCAGCGCCTCGGTGACCGGGCCGGTGCCCGGGCCGATCTCGACCACCGGCCCTTCGGCCTGGGGGTCGACATAGGACGCCATGCGCTTCGCCAGGAACGGGCTCGACGGCGCGACTGCGCCGGTACGGCCCGGCGAATCGATCCAGGATTTCAGGAAGCGGGCATCGTCGCCGAAGCGGGCCTTGGCCTCGTCGGCGGCCTTGCGCACATGCGATTTCAGCTTGCCGGCGGTGTTGCGGACCTCGTCCTCGACCTTGTAGCGCGCCGCCGCGACACGAAGCCTCGCCTCGGCGACGCTGTCTGCGAAGTCCGCTGCCGTCAGCCGCACCTCGTGCTCCAGCCGCGCTGCGACGGAGGAGCGCCCAAAACGGGTGGTGCGCAGGCGCTGACCGGAAGCGGAATGGGCCATCCAAAACCTCAATGCGGCTAGGCAAAAGGCCAGCGCCGGGGCGACATGACGATGATGTGACGTTACGCCGCTGTCATATGGGGTCAAGAGCGGGCCGAATCCAGCGATTTCTTGGCCGCTCGCCCGAGCCGCCGCGATCAGATCAGTGGGCGCGGGTGAAGTTCACTCTCGAACAACAGGGCCATGCGCTCGGTCAGGCGCGGATTGTGGATGGTGAGGCGGCCGCGTTCGAGCGAGAACATTCCGGCCTTGCGCAGGCGGGCCCAAGTCTTGCTGGTGTGGACGAGCGAGAGGCCGAGCGCATCGGCGAGCTGCTGCTGCGTCAGCGGGAAGGCGAAACTGTTCTCGGCCACCAGGCCGAGCGCCTCGGCTCGGCGATAGAGCGAGATCACCAGGGCCGCGATCCGCTCCTGCGCATTGCGCTGGCCGACCGAGGTCAGGTTCTCGTCGATCAGGCTCTCCTCGCGCGAGCCGAGCCAGGCGAGCTCGTAGGCCAGCGCCGGCATCCGCCCGAACAGTTCATAGGTGCGCCGGCGCGGGAACACGCAGAGCTCGACCTCGGTCAGCGCCTCGATGCCGTGCTGGGCAGCGCTGAGCAGCGAAGCCTGCAGGCCGACGAGGTCGCCGGGCAGCAGGAAATTGAGGATCTGCCGGCGCCCGTCCGGCAGCGATTTGTAGCGGAAGGCCCAGCCCGAGAAGAGCGTGTAGAGCTCGGCATCTTCCTGGCCGGGATGGATGATGTCGCTGCCGGCGGGCAGCTGCCGGTGATCGAGCTTCATCGCCTGGATGAAGCGGATCTCCTCGTCTGATTTGTCCTTGAAAGCCGGCATCAGCCGCAACGGACAGGCAAGGCAGGACGGGCTGCGGTGATTGCGATGATTGCTCGATGAAACGATCACTCACGACTCCCCCATTCGCCCGGAACTCGTAGCGAATGCTCGCGTTTTCTGTGTGGCGCGAAACCTGCCGCTTAGCAATCGCGCTTCGTCTCGCCATAGCAGATCGGCTCGGGAGGCCGCCGCATGAAATCACATGCCTCCGGGCTGCGGCGCTCGCGCCTGCGCCAGTTCTTTCGTGTCGCCCTGGGTTTCTGGCGCGGCGAGTCCAGGCTGCGCGCCTGGGGTCTCACGCTCGCGGTGCTGCTCTTCGTCGCCGCCCAGCTCGGCGCCGCGGTCGGCATCAACAGCTGGAACCGGCTCTTCTTCGACGCGCTGGAAAAGCGCGACCTCGACAAGGTCTGGGCTGCTGTCGGCTGGTTGCCGCTGATCGTCGCGGCTTCGGCGGCGTCGCTGTCCTGTCTGGTGATCAGCCGGATGCTGCTGCAGATGCGTTGGCGGCAATGGCTGACGCACCGTCTCGCCGGCTGGTGGATCGCCGACCAGCGCTATTACCGGATGCAGTTCGTCGTGCCCGACCAGAGCGCGCCGGAATACCGCATCGCCGAGGATGTCCGCCTGTCCATCGAGCCTCTGGTCGAATTCGCGATCGGCCTGCTCAGCGCTTTCGTCACGGCCGTGACCTTCGCCGCGATCCTCTGGCAGGTCGCGGGGGCGGCGCATTTCACGCTCGGCGGAACCGAGATCGTGATCCCGAGCTACATGGCGCTCGCCGCGATCCTCTATGCGATCATCGCCTCGCTAGCCGCCTATGTCGCCGGTCGGCCGCTGGTGCCGCGCATCGCCGCCAAGAACGAGGCCGAAGCCCAGTTCCGTGCCGAGATGACACGCCTGCGCGAGAACGCCGAGAGCATCGCCCTGATCAAGGGCGATGCCGACGAGCGCGAGTCGGTCGTCGAGAATTATGGCCGGGTCGTCGCTGCTTGGCTGAAGGTGATCCGGCAGCAGGGCGTCATCGCCATCGTGCTCAACACCAATGGCGCGCTGTTCCCGATCGTGCCGCTGCTGCTGATCGCGCCGAAATACCTCTCCGGCGAGATCACGCTCGGCGCCGTCATGCAGGTGGTCGCTGCCTTCAGCGCGGTGCAGGCCGCCCTGATCTGGTTCGTCGACAATTTCGTCCGGCTGGCCGAATGGTTCGCCTCGGTGAGGCGCGTCGACGAACTGGCCGAGGCGCTGGAGGCGCTCGATGTCGGCACGATCATGGAGGGCGAGACCCAGATCGCGCTGGGGGAAAGCGACGACGGGGCGATCCATATCGACGATCTCTCGGTGGCGCACAGCAACGGCCGCATCGTCATCGCCGACGCCTCCGTAGAGATCGCACCCGGCGAGAAGGTGCTGATCGCGGGCGAGAGCGGCACGGGCAAGAGCACGCTGATCCGGGCGCTCGCCGGGCTCTGGCCCTGGGGCTCCGGCACGATCGAGCTGCCGCGCGGCAAGCGCGTCGCTTTCGTGCCGCAGAAGCCCTATCTGCCGCTCGGCACGCTGCGCGACGTACTGCTCTATCCGGAAGCTGAGAGCCGCGTCGACGACGATGTCGTACGCGAGGCGCTGGAGCGCTGCGGCCTGTCCTATCTCGGCAAGCGCCTCGACGAGGAGGAGCGCTGGGACAATATCCTCTCCGGCGGTGAGCGCCAGCGCGTCGCCTTCGCGCGGCTGCTGATCCAGAAGCCCGACATCATCATCATGGACGAGGCGACCTCGGCGCTCGACGAGGCCAGTCAGGATTCGCTGCTCGGGCTGATCGAGAGCGAGCTCGCCTATGCCACCGTGATCAGCGTCGGCCACCGGCCGGGCCTCGAGGACTTCCACGAGCGCAAGATCACGCTGGAGAAGCGCGAGGCCGGCGCGCATCTGACCTCCAGGCGCCTGACCCGGTCGCTCTGGCGGCTGTTCCGCCGGCGCGAGGCCGCCAATGATCGCTCGGCTGCCTGAAAAAGAATCGGGATCGCCGCGATTCCTACGCAAACCGGAACAATCCCCTGCCAGACGGGTTGAAAAGCCGTTCCGCCTTTCAAGAGCGACCACACGAACCGGGAGAGCGAAGATGACCACCGCCAGCCTTGCCCCCTTCAAGCGCGCTGCCACCTTCTTCGGCGGCATGGCGCTGGTCGTGAGCGCCCTGACCATGGGCGCTTCGTACCAGAACGGCTTCGGCCAGAGCTCGGAAGCGGTGGCCCAGGCCAAGCTCCAGCGTGGCGCACCCGCCGACGTCCAGTTCGCTGCGGTCAATCCGGCCGAGATGCGCCGTGACTTCGCCCACCGCGTCGTCCCGACCTCGCAGCGCGAGGCCAGCCTGAAGGGCAACACCATCCTGCGCTGAAACTCTGGAACCGATCCGCCATTCGCGCGTAATTCATCAGCCTGATCAGCAAAGCCGCCGCGAGGCGGCTTTTTGCCGTGATGGCGAGGCATGATGGAGCGGCTGGAGACAAGATGTATCTGCGCATTCGCCACGCGACGACCTATCGCTACGCCGAGCCGGTCGTCTTCGGCCCGCACCGGCTGATGCTGCGCCCGCGCGATTCCTTCGATCTGCGCGTCATCGATACCGCGATCGCGATCTCGCCGCCGGCCGGGCTGCGCTGGATGCACGATGCCTATGGCAACCCCGTCGCCATGGCGACCTTTACCGGCACGTCGGACACGCTTGAGATCGTCAGCGAGCTCGTCATCCAGCGCTTCGGCTCGGCCCTGCCCCGCACCAGGGTCGAGCCTGACATCGAGAGCTCCGAGATCAGCTACACCGCGGCCGAGCGTGCCGTGCTGCAGCCCTATCTCGACCTCGCCACCGCCGATCCCGATGGCGCGCTCGACACCTGGCTGCAGGCGTTCAGGGCACGATTGAACGGCGGTCATCTGCTGCGCGCTCTGGCGCATGAGATCTATGCCAGCCTGCATTATGCCGTGCGCTTCGACGAAGGCACCCAGCATCCGCTCGACACGCTGCGGGTGGGAGCGGGCTCCTGCCGCGATTATGCTTGGCTCTTCATCGAACTGGCGCGCCGCCTCGGCTTCGCCGCGCGTTTCGTCACCGGCTACATCCATGAGCGCTCGCCGGAGGGCGCGGGGATGACGTCCGTGGCCGGGCTGACCCATGCCTGGGCCGATGTCTTCATCCCTAATGACGGCTGGGTCGAGTTCGATCCGACCAACGACCTCGTCGCCGACCGGCAATTGCTGCGGGTCGCGGTGGCGCGGGTGCCGGAAGACGCCTCGCCGGTGGCCGGCAGCTATGTCGGGCCGGCCGGCGCCTTTCTCGGGCTCAGCGTCGGCGTCGCGATCACGCCGGCGGATGGGCCGGGTTGAACCGCGTCGTTCCGGCGCGGAGCGCCGTGGCTCAGGCGCCAGACGCCGAGGCTGCGCCCCTGCGGCGGGCTGATCTCGATTGCCTCGATCTGCATCAGCAGACCGGCGAACAGGCGCGGCGGCGCGACCTGGGCGATGTCGCGGTCGGTGCTGATGGCGACGTCGATGATGCCGTCGTCGGCCGCGGTCACGGCAAGTTCGAGGCCGATGCCCGGAGCTGCACGCAGCGCCCGGCTGGCGACATCGACGATCAGGAAGCCGAGCGGGATGATCCGGTCGATCGGCAGTGCTGCCTGCGTCTCGATGCGGCTCTCCAGCCGCTGGCCACGGGCGAGGATCAGGCTGGAGACCATCGCGACGACATCGTCGAGGAAGAGGTCGATCCGCACCGGCTGCATCTCGCCATCGGCGAGGGTGAAGCGATAGGCGGCCGAGAGCACATGGACGCGGCACTCCGCGTCCGAGAGCGCCATGCGCGCCTCGCCCTGATGGTTGCGCTTGGCGAGGCCGATATAGCTCTGCACCACCTGCAGGCTGTTCTTGACCCGGTGATGCAGCTCGCGGACCAGGAAGCGGTTGTCGTCAAGCGCCAGCCTGAGCTTGCTCTGGCGCACCTCCTGCTCGTCGACCATCGCATTGAAGGCTTCGGCGACGCTGCGGATGTCGCGCGGCATCTCGTCCGAGAGCGGGACGCGGGCGCTGGCCGAGCTGGAACGGGCTCGAGCCGTCGCCTCGATGCCGCGCAGCCAGCGCACGCAGTGCTGGTCGATCGCCTTCATGTAGACCAGGCCGAGCAGGAACAGCGTCAGCAGCGGCGCCAGCAGCAGGGAGTAGAATTGCGTCTTCGCGGCCTGCTCGGCCGAACCATCGAAGCTCACGACGACATAGAGGTCGGGTTCCGCCACCATGCGGGCGGCGTAGGTCCGGCTTGGTCCGGCCCGGCTCGTGGCGGTCCAGTGCGCCGTCGGATCAGGCACGGCCTCGGCGGCAGGAAGCCATGAAGCCTCGGCCTGCGCACCGCCGCGTGCAACCACGACGTCGCCGCCCCGTCTGAGCAGCGCCGCCATCATGCCCTTGTCGCTGCTGCCGAGGTCGAAAGTGTCGTCGAGCGGATCCGGCTTGGTGAGGAGGAGCGCGTCGCCCCCGTCGAACTCGCTGTAGATGGCGAGGAAGGAGCGGCCAGCAATGGTCACCTGATCGTAGCGGGCCTTGGTGAATTCGGTGCCGCCCCAGAGCTTGACGGGCATGCGCTTCGCAAGCTGATCGGCCACGGCGGTGAGTTCGCCGGGCGGGATGCTGCCGTCGAGCCCGCCGATGCAGTCCGGCCGGCCGGACACCCGCAGCAGCAGGGCCTCATAGCCCGAGACCGCGGCGAGCGCCTTCTCGGCGATGCGGTCGCACATATCCGATGGCGGCGAGATCGCCCGGATCGTCGCGGCGCTGGCGACGAGCGAGCGCAGCGCGCCGCGATACCAGACGCGGGCGCGCACGGCGAAGTCGTCCGCCGCGCGCATCTGCGAGGTCTCGATCGCCTCGAACACGGTCCGATAGGTCGCAACCGCCGCCGCTGCCGTTAGGCAGGCGATCGGCAGGACAATCGCGACCATCAGTGCCAGCAGGCGGCCGCGGACCGTCCTGAACAGCGAGAGGGCCATCAGCTGCCGACGGTTTCAGGCCCGGCGCGCTGGACGGCCGCGGTGATCCGGCGATCGGGGCCGAGATCGTCGACGCCGCCGATCGACAGGAGCTCCGCCAGCTTGGCACGCGCCCGGTTGACGCGGCTCTTGATCGTGCCGATGGCGACGCCGCAGATCTCGGCGGTCTCCTCATAGGACAGCCCGGTGGCGCCGACCATGATCAGCACCTCGCGCTGCTCCTCGGGCAGCTTGGCCAGCGCCTTGCGGAAATCGGCGAGGTCGAGATGGCTCTCCTGGTTGCCATGGGTGGCGAGCCTGTCGGCATAGGTGCCTTCGCTGTCCTGCACCTCGCGCCCGCGCTTGCGGTAGAGCGAGTAATAGGTGTTGCGCAGGATGGTGAAGAGCCAGGCCCGCAGGCTGGTGCCGGGCTGGAACTTCTCGGCATTGCCCCAGGCCTTGAGCAACGTGTCCTGGACGAGGTCGTCGGCCAGTTGCATCGAGCCCGACAGCGACGCCGCGAAGGCACGCAGGTTCGGAATTTCCGCGATCAGCCCGTCCTTGAAGTCAGCTGCGCTCATCGGAGCCGCCTTCAGCCTTCAGGCGCCGTTCGGTATCCTCGAGCTGGGCCAGCAGCACCAGGAACCGGTCCGGAACCGGCGCATTGATCAGCTCGTCGTAATGCGCCTTGAGGGATCGGCCGATCGATTCCTGCACCCGCGGGTCGAGCATCATTTCGTCATCCGGCTCGACTCGGGCCGCTTCGGGCGGATCGGCATTCATCAGATTCATGATCCCTCGCTCCATTGGCATGCCGACAGTGCCGCCGATCACACCCAACCACGCCACGCACGCTCGTCGACACGCTTGCGCGCGACTGCCCCGAAACGCACCTTCATTCGGCCCAATAACGAGGCCGAAAGCAAAAGGTTCCGTCGGGAACAAAAAATAATTTTCTTGTCATAACAGGGACTTGAGTGCTCTTCTCCAGCAACTTTGGTTGGAGTCGGTTCTCGCTGGATCGGAAGCCCCGGTCGGTGAGCCCGCCTCTCAATTCTGGATAGAGCCCGACCTGATCAGCTTGCATCGAAAGCCGATCGGGCTGGGCTCGTGGGGGATAGCAAGATGTCGATCGCCACTGAAATTGCGCCGCATTTGCCTTACCTGCGCCGCTTCGCCCGGGCGCTGAGCGGCACCCAGGCGGGCGGCGACGCCTATGTCGTCGCGACGCTGGAAGCGCTGATCGCCGACCCCGGCACCTTCCCGCGCGAGCTCGGTCCACGGGTCGGCCTCTACCGCCTGTTCCTGCAGATGTGGTCGTCCGTGGGGCTCAACACCCAGGCCTCGGCGCCGGAGGCCGAGCGTTCCGCCGCCGAGCGCAATCTCGACGCGCTGACGCCGCGCTCGCGCCAGGCCTTCCTGCTGCGGACGGTCGAAGGTTTCTCGATCGAGGAGGTCGCGCAGGTCATGAACATTTCCCCAGCTGACGCCGCCGCCTTCGTCCAGACGGCCGGTCAGGAGATCGCCGAGCAGGTCGCCACCGACGTGCTGATCATCGAGGACGAGCCGATCATCGCCCTCGATATCGAGACCATGGTCGAGGAACTCGGCCACAGGGTCACCGGCGTTGCCAGGACGCATCGCGAAGCGATCGCTCTGGCCGCCAAGAAGCGCCCCGGCCTGGTACTGGCCGACATCCAGCTCGCCGATGGCAGCTCCGGCCTCGAGGCGGTCAACGAGATCCTCAGTGCGATCGAGGTGCCGGTGATCTTCATCACCGCCTATCCCGAGCGGCTGCTCACTGGTGACCGTCCGGAGCCGGCCTTCCTGATCACCAAGCCGTTCCAGCCGGAGGCGGTGAAGGCTGCGATCAGCCAGGCGCTGTTCTTCGATCGGCGCGCCGGCCGCAAGGCTGCCTGACCCGCCGATCGAGGTGACCGGGAACAAATCGGCGATCCCTCGCGTTGCCCCGGCCCGGGTGATGCGAAGGAGATCGGTCATGTCCATGGCTCTGCTGGCGGCGCTGATCGTCGCGGCCTCGCTCACGGTTCTGTTCACGGCTGTCGGCTGAGCGCATGCATCGGCGCCGGCCCATAGGGTGGGGTTGCTGGGTGGCCCTAATCGCCGCTACCGGATTGGCCGGGGTCGATCAGGCTTGGAGCGGCGAAGCGCAGCCGTTGAGCACGCAGCTGCCTCCGCCGCGTCCCGCTTCCTTGCAGAAGCCCGTTTCGGCTCCCCCGGCCATGCCGCCGGCGGACAAGCCCATCGTCGCGACGCAGGACAGCGCCTGCATGCGGATGCTCGCAGGCGTGGCGGGGAACAGGATTCGCCCGGCCGCAGCGGCCGCGAAACCGGAAGCGGAGGGCTGCCGCGTGGACGATCCGGTCGTGGTCGAGGCGCTGGCGGTCCGGACGGCCGATGGCCCCGGCCAGGTGAGGCTGCTGCCGCCACCGACTGTGAGCTGCGAGCTGGCGCGCGTGGTCTCGCTCTGGCTCGACACCAGCCTGCAGCCTCTGGCGCGGGGAGCGTTCGGACGGGAATTGACGGCGCTACGTGTCGGCGGCGGGCATGAGTGCCGGCGGCGCAATCGTCAGACGCAAGGGCAGCTCAGCGAGCATGCCACGGGAAAAGCGCTCGACATCTTCGCTTTTCAGCTCGGTGAGGAGAAGCAGGGCGGAGTGGCCGTGTCGGTCGAACGGCCGAACGGCCTGGAGCAGACCCGCTTCCTGGATGGCGTGCGCCAATCGGCCTGCGGCGCCTTCATGACCGTCCTCGGCCCCGGCTCGGATGCCGCCCACGCCAATCATCTGCATGTCGATATTCAGCAGCGCCGGGCGGCTTCGAGCCGCTTCTGCCAATGAGCCCGGTGAAAACCTATGACGCGATCGTGAAGACGCCGTCCGGCGTGTCGAACTGCGCCGCGGCAGGCGGCGGGAGCCTCCCGCTCGACCAGCTCTCGCGCCGACGAGCCAGTTCGGCCAGCGCCGAATCATGGTCGAAACCCTCGCGCAGAAGTTGTTCGAGCTCCCAGAATGGCGGAAGATCGCGCGCCAGCTTGGGAGTGGGGAAGATCTGCACCGGGTTGGTCCGTCCTTGCTTTTGCATTTGCGCGTCCACTGGTCAGTTCCCGTCAACGCAAGCACCGGATTGAGGTTCCGGATTATTTGGGAACTATGGAGTGATTGCGGCGCTTTGGTGCGGTTTCGAGGCGCGGTGGGCGATTCGGCGGAGCCGGCTTCGAGTCGGCGCGGTGCATTCGGAGTAGGGCGCAGGAGAAGGTGAATGAGACGTCTGATCGCAATGCTCGCTTTGGCGGCCGGCGCCAGCCTGCCCGCAGCACCAGCACTGGCGCAGAGCGGTGCGCCGGCCGGGCGCCTGACCTGCACGATCGGGGCCGGCCTCGCCCAGGCCGTCGCCACGCAGAAGCCGCTCGACTGCCGTTTCCGGCCTCGGCGCGGGCCGCTGCAGACCTATACCGGGGTCATTCGCGGTTTCGCGCTCGACGCCAAGACGGTCGGGCGCAGCCTGCTCGCCTGGCGGGTCTATGGCCCTTACGCGCGCGCGCCCCTCGGCGTCCTCTACGGCCCCTATGCCCGCAAGCCGGGCGAGGTCGCGCTGACCGGCAGCCATGACGGCGATGTCCGGCTGGTGCCGCGGGCCCTGCCCATCCAGCGCGGCGCCAATGTCGCCCTCGGCGTCACCGCCTTCGAGCTCAGCCTCGTCCGCTCGCCGCGCAAGCGCTGACCGACGGATACTTACGGTTTCCTAACCATATCCGGCCAATTTGAGTTGAATTTGAAGGGTTCGAGGCAGACAATCCGGCTCAGAACGGAACAAGGCCGACCAAGCAGGCGTTCATGAAGCTCACAAGCAGGAAGCAGCTTGGGGTGTAGTCGTGAAGTTGGAAGGTGATCTGGGTCTCATGGCCGGTATTCGGGTCCTCATCGTCGAGGACGACCCCTTCATCGCGATGGATATCGAGAGCGCCGTGAGCGAAGAGCTCGGTGGCGACGCCGAGTTGATCGTGGTCGAATCGGTGTCGCAGGCGCGCCGCGCCGCCGATCAGCCACTCGACTGCGCTTTGCTCGATATCGACGTCGTCGGCGGCAAGACCTTCGCCGTCGCTGCCAGCCTGCGCGCCAAAGGTACGCCGCTAGCGTTTGTCTCGGGATCTGCGCCGACCGAGGTTCCGCCCGAGCTGCGGGACGTGCGCTTCGTGCGCAAGCCGTTCTCGGCCGACGAGCTCGGCCGCTTCGTCTCCAAGGCCGTGAACAAGGGCTGAGGCTCTAGTCGCCGCTCTCGTCTTCGGCAGGCGGCTCCCGCTTCGGGAAGGTGACGGCGACACGGGTGCCGGGCCGCGCGGCGCCCGGCGACAGCGGCGCGATCTCCATCTCGGCCCGCATGCTGCGCAGCAGGGCGTTGATCACCGACTTGCCGAGCCCCGCCGTCTGCTGGTCCTCGGGCATGCCGACGCCGTCATCCTCGACCGACAGCACGAGGTTCTCCTCGGGCGTGCGCGCCAGCCGGATCGTGATATTGCCGGCGGCGCCGTCGGGAAAGGCGTGCTTGATTGCGTTGGTCACCAGCTCATTGATCACGACGACGAAGGAGACGGCGTCGCGGCCGGGCAGGCGGATCGCGTCCATCGCCAGCCCGATCTCGATCGGCTTGCCTTCCGCCGCCTTGCCGATCTCTGCCAGCAGGTCCTCCAGATAGGGCCGGGCCTCGATCTCGTCGGCCTCGATGTCGAGCCGCAGACGGCGCTGGCCGGCGGCGATAGCCTGGATGCGAGACTGCGCCTGGGCGAGCGCCTGCTTGACGGCCGGCTCGCGCGTCTGCCGGCTCTGGACGTTGAGCAGCGCGGAGACCATCGCCAGATTGTTGCCGACGCGGTGGTTGACGTCGCGCAGCAGCGCCTCGATGCGCAGCCGCTCGTTCTCGAGCTGGTGCGTGCGCTCGCCGACCTTGCGTTCCAGCTCGGCATTCGAGCTCGACAGCGTGACGGCGCGTCGATGCCGCACCCGCAATTGCAGCCAGGCGGCGAAGCACAGGCCCGCGAGCGCGACCAGGATGCCGGCGCTGGCCAGGACACGGCGGCGGGCCTCGCGGCGAGTGCTCGCGGTGAGGCGGTGATTCTCCTCCAGCTGGATCTCGCCGACGATGTCGCGCAGCTCCTGGGTGAGGCGATTGCCGGTGCCGCGGCTCACCAGGGCGGTGGCTTCGCTGCGCTTGCCGGTGCGCATCAGCCCGACGGTCTCGGTCATCTCGGCGAGCTTGCGAGTGGTGACGGCGCGGGCACGCTTCACCCGTTCGGCCTGGGTCGAACTGTAGGCGACGAGGCGTTCGATCTCATCCAGGCTCGGCAGCAACTTGGTATGGCTGTCGTTGTAGGGCTCGAGGTATTGCTCGTCGCCGGTGAGCAGGAAGCCGCGCTGCCCCGTCTCGGTATCGAGGACGTTGCTGAGGAAGCGTTCGCTGCGTTCGCGGATGTCGATCGAACGCGAGACCAGTTTCGAGGCCTCGTCGGCCTGGACGTTGATCCAGCCGGCGATCAGGACGGCGGCAGCGACCACGAGGATCGCGATCGCAGCCGAGGATGCGGTGTAGCGGCGCGTACCGAGCAAGGGCAGTCCCGGCGAGAGCCAGCGTGGACGGAGCTTCAGCTGGGCATTCATCGCTGCCTTGAATAGACGCTGAAATCCGATCGCCCAAGGTAAAAAGACACATCACCGCGGACCGGCTGCGGAAAGACCGCCGGTTCAGGGCGAATTCGCCCTAGCTTTCAGCGTCGTCGTCGTCGCCCTGCGCGAACTGCCGCCCGAGGATGAGCCCGAGCAGCACGACGCCGCCGACCAGTCCGGCGCGCCAGCCCAGCTTGCGGTTGCCGACCAGCGAGGCCGCGATCGGCGCGGCGGCGACCGCGGCGGCGAGGCGCCGGTCCGGCCGCGGCCGGCTCTTCACATAGAGCGCGATGCCGAGCATCAGCAGAGACGCAAACAGCAGCCCCCCGGCGATCGACAGGCTGGCGGTGATCGCCCCGTAATGCAGCGTCAGCACCGTATGCAGCGCATTGAGCGCATACCCCACGGCGCCGGCCGCCAGCACGCCCGCCAGCAGATAGAGCACGATGACCGTCACGTTGCGGCGCACGACGCCGCCGACCTCGCGCGTGACCAGACCGGTCAGCCCCCCCAGCATGGTCAGCGCGCCGACAGGAAGCCGACGAACAGCCCGACCGCGGCCGCCAGGCCGAGCGCCCGCAGGGGCCGCTCGCGGATCTCGCGGATGATCAGCTCTTCCAGGTCGCTGGCCTGTTCGCGTGCGACCGCGGCCATCCGGTCGGTGTCGACGCCGACCGATTTCAGCTTCTCGCTGACCGTCGCGGCAAGGTCCTCGGCACCGCGCGCCAAGCTGGCTTCTATCTCGTCGGCCTCGTCCTTGACGCGGCGGCCCGCGCGGCGGGCGCGATCGGCCGTGTCCGCGGCGGCGTCAGTGACTTCGTCCTTGGCACGTTTGACCGAGGCCGCGGCCTGTCGCTTTGCGGTGGAACTGGTTGCGGCCATCAAACGCCTCCTTGGTGCCGGCAATGAACGATGCCACGCGAAACGCATGGCGCAAAGCTCAACGCCTCAGCAAGGGGAGGGTTCCGGACCGTAATGTCAGTGCGCCTCGTCCCAGTTGTCGGCGGCGCGCGCATCGACCACCAGCGGCACCTTGAGCGCGACCGCCGGCTGCGGCGCCTCGACCATGACCTTGCGGATCACCGGCAGCACCGCCTCGACCTGGTTCTCCGGCACCTCGAAGACCAACTCGTCATGCACCTGCAGCAGCATGCGCGCATCGAGTCTGGCCGCGGCGAGCGCATCCTCCATCCGGATCATCGCGCGGCGGATGATATCGGAGGCCGAGCCCTGGATCGGCGCGTTGATCGCCTGGCGCTCGACGAAGGCGCGCTCGGACGGATTCTTCGAGGCGACGGCCGGGAAATGGCAGACGCGGCCGAAGATCGTCTCGACTGCGCCCTTGGCGCGCACCGTGGTGCGGGCCTGGTCCATATAGTCGCGGATGCCGGGGAAACGCTCGAAGTACTTGCGGATATAGGCGCTGGCCTCCTCGCGGGAGATGCCGAGCTGGTTGGCGAGGCCGAAGGCCGAGATGCCGTAGATGATGCCGAAATTGATCGCCTTGGCGCGCCGGCGCACCTCGCTCGGCATGCCTTCGACCGGCACGCCGAACATCTCGGACGCCGTCATTGCATGGATGTCGACGCCATCGGCGAAGGCCTGCCGCAGCTGCGGGATCTCGGCGATGTGGGCGAGGATGCGCAGCTCGATCTGGCTGTAGTCGGCCGAGACCAGCTTGTGGCCCTTCTCGGCGACGAAGGCGGTGCGGATCTTGCGGCCGGCCTCGGTCCGGATCGGGATGTTCTGCAGGTTCGGCTCGGAGGAGGAGAGCCGGCCGGTGGTGGTCGCAGCCAGGGCGTAAGACGTATGGACCCGGTGGGTCTGCGGGTTCACGTAAGTGGGCAGCGAGTCGGTATAGGTCGATTTCAGCTTGGCGAGCTGGCGCCAGTCGAGGATGCGGGCGGGCAGTTCATTGCCCTGCTCGGCGAGGTCCTCGAGCACGCCGGCGCCGGTCGCCCATTGTCCGGTCGCGGTCTTCTTGGCGCCGGGCAGGCCCATCTTGCCGAACAGGATGTCGCCGAGCTGCTTGGGGCTGCCGATGGTGAATTTTTCGCCGGCGAGCGTGTGGATCTCGTCCTCCAGCCGCGCCAGCGACTGGGCGAATTCGCCCGAGAGACGCGACAGGATCTGCCGGTCGATCGAGATGCCGCGCCGCTCCATCCGGACCAGCACCGGCACGAGCGGGCGCTCCATCGTCTCGTAGACCGTGGTCTTGCGTTCCGGCACCAGCCGCGGCTTCAGCGCGAGCCAGAGCCGGAGCGTGACATCGGCATCCTCGGCCGCATAGGCGGTCGCCTTGTCGAGCGGCACCTTGTCGAAGGTGACCTGGCTCTTGCCGGTGCCTGCGACCTCCGAATAGGCGATCGGCTTGTGGCCGAGATGGACCTCCGACAGCCGGTCCATGCCCTGCCCGCCATTGCCGGCGTCGAGCGCATAGGAGATCAGCATGGTGTCGTCGATGGGGCCGACCTCGACGCCGTGCCGGTTGAACACGGCGATGTCGTATTTGAGGTTCTGGCCGATCTTCAGCACGCCGGGATCGGCGAGGAGCGGCTTCAGCTCGGCCAGTGCCTGGTCGAGCGGGATCTGGCCTTCGAGCAGGCCGGAATCGAACAGGCCGTCGCCGGCGCGGTGCTGCAGCGGGATATAGCAGGCCTTGCCCGGCGCGACCGCGAGCGAGATGCCGATCAGGTCGGCCTGCATCACGTCGAGCGAGTTGGTCTCGGTGTCGAGCGCGATCTGGCCGGCCTCATAGGCCCAGCCGATCCAGCGCGAGAGATCGGCGAGGCTGCGCACGCATTCGTAGGCGGCATGGTCGATCTTGACCGCGATCGCCGCATCCTTGCGGGCGGCGGCGAGATCGGCGGGCCGTAGCCAGCCGTCAGCGGCGGGCGCGGCCTTACCTTCCACCACGGCCGCTGCGACGACCGTCGTCGCGCCATCGCTCGCGACCGCGACGGCCGCGCCCACGGCCGGCAGATCGGTCTCCGCATAGAGCGCCTTGAGGGTGGCAGCCCGGGCACCGCCCGGGGCGAGGTCGGGATCGGCATCGATCGCGCCGACATCGGCCTCATAGGCCTCGGCGGCGCGCTTGGTGATGGTGGTGAACTCCATCGCCTTGAGGAAGGCGATGAGCTTGGCCGGATCGGGCTGGTTCAGGGTGAGCTCGCCGAGCGGCGTCTCGACCTTCACGTCGTCGACCAGGGTGACGAGCTTGTGCGAGATGCGGACCTTCTCGACCACCTCGGGATTGGTCAGTGTCTCCCGGCGCTTGGGCTGCTTGATCTCGCCGGCGCGCTTCAGGAGCGTTTCGAGATCGCCGTACTCGCCGATGAGCTGCGCCGCGGTCTTGATGCCGATGCCGGGCGCGCCCGGGACGTTGTCGGTCGCATCGCCGGCGAGCGCCTGGACGTCGGTGACCTTGTCCGGCGTGACGCCGAAATACTCGACGACCTCAGGCTCGCCGATGCGCCGCTCCGGCCTGAAGCCGGCGCCTTTCTTGGCGTCGCCGGAGGCCGGATCGTACATGGCGACGCCCGGCCGGACCAGCTGCATCAAATCCTTGTCGGCCGAGACGATCAGCACGTCGGCGCCGGCCTCGCTGGCCTGCCTGGCATAGGTCGCGATCAGGTCGTCGGCCTCGTAGACGTCCTGCTCGACCGGGATCAGCCCGAAGGCGCGCACGGCATCGCGCATCAGCGGGAATTGCGGGATCAGGTCCGGCGGCGGATCGGAGCGGTTGCCCTTGTAGGCCGGGTAGATCTCCTTGCGGAAGGAGTTCTCGCTCTTGTCGAAGACGATGGCGAGATGGGTCGGCTTCACCCCGAGCACGCCTTCACGCACGAACTGGAACAGCTTCGTCGCGAACAGCCGGACTGCGCCGGACGGCAAGCCGTCGGAGCGGGCATTGTATTTCCGGTCCTGATTGATCGACTGGAAATAGGCGCGGAAGATGAAGTTCGAGCCATCGACCAGGAAGAGGTGGTCGCCGGGCTTGAGCTGTGAGGCCGGGTTCGTCATGGGCGGGACCATAGGGCGGAGGACCGGGATGGTCTATTGTGCAAGCAGCAGTGCCCGCAAGAAGCTGTCAGGAGGAAATCGATGAACGCCTATGTCACCATGCCGCTCGCCTTCCAGGGTCTGCCCGAGGAGGAGATGAGGGCGCAGGCGCTCAAGTTCCTGGAGACGATGAAGAAGCGCCGCACGGTGCGTGATTATTCCGACAAACCGGTGCCGCGCGAGATCATCGAGGCGGCGGTCGCCACCGCCGGCACTGCGCCATCAGGCGCCAACCAGCAGCCCTGGACCTTCGTCTGTATCTCCGACTCGGAAATCAAAAAGAAGATCCGCGAAGGCGCCGAGGAGGAGGAGCGCGCCTTCTATGCCGGCCGCGCCGGCGAGGAATGGCTCGATGCGCTCGAGCATCTCGGCACCGACGAGCACAAGCCCTTTCTCGACACCGCGCCCTGGCTGATCGCGATCTTCGCCCAGCGCTGGGGCTATGATGTGCAGGGGCGCAAGGTGAAGCACTATTACGTGCCTGAGTCGGTCGGCATCGCCGCCGGCTTCCTGATCGCCTCGCTGCATCAGGCCGGCCTGGCGACGTTGACGCATACGCCGGCCCCGATGAACTTCCTCAACGAGCTCTTCGGCCGGCCCGACAACGAGAAGGCGCTGATCCTGCTCGTCGTCGGCTATCCCGCCGAGGGTTGCGTCGTCCCGGCGATCGGCAAGAAGCCGCTGGAGGAGATCGCCAGCTTCCTGTGAGGCTCTCGCCGCACTTGAGCAATCGCGCCGGCCATGGCTGATGTGGCAGTCTTGGCCGGCAGGAGATTCGCTTCAGTGATGCAGACCGGTTCACTGCCGATCCGCCGGGCCATGGTGCTCGCCGCCGGGCTCGGCAAGCGCATGCGCCCGATCACCGACACCATGCCGAAGCCGCTGGTCGTGATCGCCGGCAAGACCATGCTCGACCATGCGCTCGACCGGCTCGCCGAAGCCGGTGTCGAAGACGCCGTGGTCAATGTCCACTACCTCGCCGAGCAGATCGAGGCGCGCGTCGCCGGCCGTTCCAGCCCGCGCATCACCATCTCCGACGAGCGCGACGCCCTGCTCGAAACCGGCGGTGGCGTGAAGAAGGCGCTGCCGCTGCTCGGCGTCGAGCCGTTCTTCCACATCAACTCCGACTCGCTTTGGAGCGAGCGGGGGGCGTCGAACATTTCCGCCATGGCTGCCGCCTGGGATGCCGGGCGGATGGACATGCTGCTTCTGCTGGCGGAGCGGCAAAGCAGCGTCGGCTTCGACGGCGCCGGCGATTTCTTCCGTGACGCGGCCGGCCGGCTGGCACGGCGCGGACAGGCTGCGAGCGCGCCCTACGTCTATGCGGGCGTCGCGATCATCAAGCCGGAGCTCTTCGCCGACACGCCGGAGGGTCCGTTCTCGCTGAACCTGCTGTTCGATCGCTGCATCGCCAAGGGAACCCTGTTCGGCCATCTGCTCGACGGGCGCTGGCTGCATGTCGGCACGCCCGAGGCGATCCCACTGGCGGAAGAGGCCTACGCCGCCCATCAGGGCGGGTGAGCCGCGATGGCTGGGCTCAACCTGTTCAGCATCCCGGCCGGCGCGCCCTTCCTCTCCGTGCTCGCCGAAGCGCTGATCGCAGGCCGCTTCGGCCGGGCCTTCGATCCCGGCGACCCCGCCGCGCTCTCGCGCACCACGCTCTATCTGCCGACCCAGCGTGCGGCGCGGGCCTTCGGCACCATCCTCTCGGAAAAGCTCGGCGGCCGGCCCCTGCTGCTGCCGCGCATCGTCCCGCTCGGCGATGTCGACGAGGCCGAGACGGCGCTGATCGCCGGCGCGGGCGATGCCCTCGCTTTGCAGCGGGTTGCGCCGATCGACCCGCTCCGCCGCCGCTTCATCCTGACGACGCTGATCTCGGCCTGGGGGCGTACCGCCAATCGCCAGCATCTCAAGCTCGACCCGGCCGAACCCTCGCTGATGCCGGCGACCTTGGCCGAGGCCTGGGGGCTCGGCGGCGATCTCGCCCATCTGCTCGACCAATTGCAGACCGAAGGCGTCTCGCCGGCGCGGCTGAAGGGCCTCGACGCCGCCCGTTTCGACGAGATCTGGCAGTTCAACGCCCGCTTCCTCGACATCATCGCCGAAGCCTGGCCAGCGATCCTCGAACAGCGGGCCGAATGCGACCCGGCCGAGTTCCGCAACCGCATGCTCGCGGCCGAGCGCGAGCGTCTGCTCGCCGGCGATTTCCACGGGCCGGTGATCGCGGCCGGTTCGACCGGTACTGTGCCGGCGACGGCGCGCCTGCTTGCCGCGCTCGCCCGCGCCCCGAACGGCGCCGTCGTCTTGCCCGATCTCGACGAGGCGCTCTCCGAGCAAGGCTGGCGCGCCATTGTCCAGGAGCCGGCGCCTTCCCATCCGCAGGCGGCGCTGCATCGCCTGCTCGACGAGATCGGCGCGAGCCGTGACGAGGTGGTTGTCCTCGCCGAGCCGTCGCCGGGGCTGGAAGCGCGCCGCGATCTGCTGCGCCGTGCCTTGCTGCCCGCCTCCGTCACCGACGACTGGGCCGGCGCGGCGCCCCTCGCAGCCGAGGCGCTCGACGGCCTGCGCATTGTCGAAGCCGCGGATGAGCGCGAGGAGGCGCTGGTCGCCGCGCTCGCCCTGCGCGAAGCGCTGGAGCAGGCCGGCGCCCGCGCTGCCCTGATCACCCCCGATCGCGGCCTTGCCGAGCGCGTTGCGGTCGAGCTCAGGCGCTGGGGCATCCAGGCCGATGATTCCGCCGGCCTGCCGCTCGGCCGCTGGCCGGCTGGCGCCTTGCTCCGGCTGGCGCTCGATGCGGTCGAGGGCGATCTCTCGCCGGCGAACCTCGTGGCGCTGCTGGCGCATCCGCTCTGCCGCCTCGGCCTGACGGAAGCCGGCCTGCGGCAGGGCGCGGCGGCGCTGGAGATCGGCTGCTGGCGTGGCGAGCCCGTTGGCCCCGGTTTCCCCGGCCTGCGCCGGGCCTTCGAAGCGATGCCGGAGCTGCGCAAGGCGACCTATGCGCCACGCCCGCGTCGCAAGCTGACGGACGAGGATGTCGGCGCGGCCGAAGAGGTGCTGGCGGCGCTGGAAGATGCGCTCGCTCCGCTCGTCGCGGCCTTGGCCGGCCCAGCACCCGAACTGCGCGAGATCGCGGCGCAGGCCCGGCGCGCCGTCGAGAAGCTGAGCAGCGACGAGACCGGCGCGGTCCTCGCCTGGCGCGGCCCGGATGGCGAGGCGCTCGCCAAGCTCTTCGATGATCTCGACGCCGCCTTGCCGGAAGCGCCCGGCGAGGGCCGCGCCCGCGACTGGATCGCGATCCTTGAAGGCCTGATCGGCGAGCGCGTCGTGCAGCGCCGCGATCCCGGCCATCCCCGCGTCAAGATCTGGGGCCTGCTCGAAGCCCGCCTGCTCGAAGCCGAACATGTCGTGCTTGGCGGCCTGATCGAGAGCGTCTGGCCACCGGCGACCGAGACCGATTCCTTTATCAACCGGCCGATGCGGGCCGAGCTTGGCCTCTCGCCGCCGGAACGGCGCATCGGCCAGACCGCGCATGACTTCGTCGCGGCGGCGCTCGCCGGCAAGGTGACGCTGACCCGCGCCCGCAAGGCCGGCGAAGCCGAGACCATTCCCTCGCGCTTCTGGCAGCGGCTCAAGGCGGTGGCGCCGCCTGACGCCTGGGCGGCCGCAGAGGCGCGCGGGCGCGAGCTCACCGCCTGGGCCGGTTTGCTCGGCAAACCGGCCGATCTCCTGCCAGTGCCGCGGCCAAAGCCCTATCCTGCGGCGCATCTGCAGCCGAAGCGGCTCAGCGTCACCGAGGTCGAGACGCTCTATCGCGATCCCTATGCCGTCTATGCCCGCAAGATCCTCAGGCTCGACGCCCTGCCCGAGCTGGTCGAGGACCCCGGCGCGACCGATCGCGGCTCGCTGCTGCACGACATCGTCGGCAGCTTCGCCGAAACCTATCCCGAGCAGGTGCCGGCAGGCGCCTATGGCAACCTGATCGAGATCGGCGAGCGGCTCTTTCGCGCCTATGAGGAGACGCCGGAGGTGCGCGCCTTCTGGTGGCCGCGCTTCCTCTTGATCGCGCAGAATTTCATCGGCTGGGAGGAAAGGCGGCGGCCAGAACTCGCCCGCGTCGCCGTCGAGCGCGATACGCAGGCCGAGTTCCCGCTGCTCGACGGGTCCTCGATCCTGCTGACCGGCCGGGCCGATCGCGTCGAGGTCACGCGCGAGGGCGCCTTGCGCATCATCGATTTCAAGACCGGCGCGCCGCCGAGCGAGGAGCAGGTCCGCCTCGGCTTCGCGCCGCAATTGACGCTGGAAGCCGAGCTCGCCCAGCGCCACGGCTTCTCGCCGGACATCCTGCCCGGCCCGGTCGAGGCGCTGCTCTATCTCAGGCTCAACCACGATCCCAAGAGCTGGGAGAAGGACAAGAAGCTCGGCTTCAAGGACGAGGCGCAGGCCGACGTCACCGCCCGCCATCTCGCCCAATTGCTCGACCATCTCGCCTCGCTGCGCGCCGGCCGCGAGCCCTGGCTCTCGCGGCGAGCGCCGGCCTACATCAAATATGCCAGCCCCTATGACCAGCTCGCCCGGGTCAAGGAATGGTCGGCGGCGCCCGATCTCGGCGGCGATGCCGGAGACGAGGCATGACGCCCGCCGGCTGGAGCATCCCCGAGCAGACACGCCGCAATCAGTCGTTGGCGGCCGAACCTGACCTCAGCGCCTGGGTCTCGGCCAATGCCGGCTCGGGCAAGACCCATGTGCTGGTCAACCGCGTGCTGCGCCTGCTGCTCGACGGCGTTGCGCCCGGCCGGATGCTCTGCATCACCTATACCAAGGCCGCCGCGGCCAACATGTCGAACCGGGTGTTCCGGGCGCTCTCGGTCTGGGCCGTCGCCTCAGATTCGGTGCTGTGGGCAGCGCTATCGGCGCTGACGGGACAGCTCCCGGCCGCGAGCGACATCAGCCGGGCGCGGCGGCTGTTCGCACAGGCGCTGGAGACGCCGGGCGGGCTCAAGATCGAGACGATCCACGCCTTCTGCACCCGCGTGCTGCAGAGCGCGCCCTTCGAGGCCAATGTCCCGCCGCGCTTCGAGGTCGCTGACGACCTCGCTCAGGACGAGTTGATGCGCGATGCCCGGCGCGACCTGCTCGCCGCCGCCGAAGCCGCTCCCGATGGGCCGCAGGCGCGGGCGCTGCGTTTCATGGCCGAGCATGCGGCGCAGGACACTTTCGACCAGATCATGCGCGAGGCGCTGCATCAGCGCGCCGTGTTCAGCGATGCGGAAGGCCGGGCGCGCAGGCCCGAGGAGATCGTTTCAGGGCTCTCGGCCTTCCTCGGCATCGCGCCGGAGCTGACGGCCGAGACGGTGCGCGAGCGCTTCCAGCGCGAACTCGCGGCCGTGCCCGACCTCGAACGGCTCGTCTCTGCTTTCGAGGCCGGCAGTGCGACGCGCGGCAAGGCAGCGGCTGCAGTCCGGCTCGCGCTCTCGGATGCGCCGGGCATCGACCCGGTCGCGGCCTGCCGTGCCGGCCTGCTCACGGCCGAGGGCCATGTCGCCCAGCATGTCCGCGGCAAGGGCAATAGCGCCTTGCCGGCCGATCTCGACATTGCGCTCGATGCGCTTGCCGCCTGCCTGACCGCAGCGATCGACCAGCTCAACGCCGTCATCGTCCGCGAGCGCAGCGCGGCGCTCGCCGTGCTGGTGACGCATATCCTGGCCGCCTATCGCCGGCTGAAGGCGCAGCGCTCGCTGCTCGACTATGACGACCTGATCGCGAAGACGCGCTCGCTGCTCGACCGGGTCGATCCGGCCTGGGCGCTCTACAAGCTCGATGCCGGCATCGACCACATCCTGCTCGACGAGGCCCAGGACACCAGCGAGGCGCAATGGGCGATCCTGCGCCGGCTTGCCGAGGAGTTCTCTTCCGGCGAGGGCGCGCGCGAACTGGTCAGGCCGCGCACCGTCTTCGTCGTCGGCGACGAGAAGCAGTCGATCTACGGCTTCCAAGGCGCGGCGCCCTCGCATTTCAGCGAGGAGCGGCGTTTGCTCGGCCGACGCCTCCGGGAGGCCGGGCAGCGCTTCGAACCGATCAGCCTCACCACCTCCTTCCGCTCGGCGCCCGACATCATGCGCGCTGTCGATGCGGTGTTCGCGCCGCAGGAGCACTGGCGCGGCCTCGTCTTTGACGGCGGCGCCGGGCCCGAGCGGCACGACACGGTCAGGCGCGCCTCGATCGGCGCCGTCGATCTCTGGCCAGTCTCGGCCGATGACTCCAGCGAGAAGCCCGATGCCTGGACCACGCCGGTCGATGCGCCCGAGCGGCGCTCCGGGCTGGTCAAGCTCGCTGCCCGCATCGCCGACGTGCTGAAGCGCTGGAGCGAGGCCGGCCGTGACGATATCGGCCGCCCGTTCAAGCCGGGCGACGTCATGATCCTGCTGCGCCAGCGCGGCGCGCTGTTCGAGGCGATCGTCAAGGCGCTGAAGGATCGCGGCGTGCCCGTCGCCGGCCGTGATCGCCTGACGTTGGCGGATCATCCGGCGGTGGAGGACCTCGTCGCGCTTGGCCGCGCCATCCTATTGCCGCAAGACGATCTCTCGCTGGCGATCACGCTGAAGACGCCGCTCTTCGGCCTCGACGACGACGACCTGATGCGCCTTGCGCCGGAACGGAAGGGTTCGCTGCGCGAGGCCTTCCGCCAAGCGGCGCAGGCGGAGCCGCGCTACGCTGCGATCGAGGCGCGCCTGACTGAACTCGCCGAGGAGGCCGGGCGCCACGGCCCGTTCCGCTTCTTCGCAGGCCTGCTCGGCCCGGGCGGCGGCCGCAATCTGGCCCTCGCCCGGCTCGGTCCGGAAGCTGGCGATGCGCTCGATGCTTTCTTGAGCGCCGCGCTCGACCATGAGCGCCGCTATGGCCCCTCGCTCGCCGGCTTCCTGCACCATATCGGCGCGGTGGCGACGCAGGTGAAGCGCGACCTTTCGGCCAGCGCCGGCGAGGTCCGGGTGATGACCGTGCACGGCTCGAAGGGGCTTGAGGCGCCGGTCGTCATCCTCGCCGATCTCGGCGTCGCGCCCGGCGAGCGCCGCTTGCCGAAGCTGATGGCGGTCGAGCCGCCGCGCGGCGCGCAGGTGCCGGTCTGGCCGAGCAAGCGCGCCGATGATCCCGCCGCGATGCGGCGCGCCAAGGACGCGATCGTCGCGCAGATGGTCGAGGAGCATCACCGTCTGCTCTATGTCGCCCTGACGCGGGCCGAGGAGCGCTTGATCCTCTGCGGCGTGCAGGCCAAGGGCGAGGCGCCCGACGGCTCCTGGTACGCCATGGCCGAGCTCGGTCTCGCCGGCTCCGAGCCCTGGCTGCGGGATGTGCCGGCGCCCGATGGCGACGGCGAGATCCGTCGCTTCATGGTCTCGCAGCCGGGAGAGGGGGCAGTCGAGGATGCTGTTGTCGCACGGACTGCGGCAGCGCCGCCGGACTGGCTGACGCGCGCAGCCCCTGCCGAGGCTGAGCCGGCGCCGCCCTTGCGCCCGTCGAGCGCGCTGTCTGCAGCCGATGCGCAGGAGCGCCCGCATGACGGGCCTTTCCTCGCCAATGCCGCCGCGGCCGGCAGGCTCGCACATCTCCTGCTGCAGGTCCTGCCGGAGGTGCCGCCGGAGCGGCGCCTCGGTACGGCTCGTGCGCTGGCGGAGGCGCGCGGCGGCTCACTGCCGGAGGAGCGTCGCACCAGGATCGTCGATGACGCACTCGCGTTGATCGCCGCGCCGGAGTTTGGCGGGCTGTTCGCCCCGGGCAGCCTGGCCGAGGTGCCGCTTGCCGGCGAGATCGCCCTGGGCGACGGCAGCAGGCGGCCGGTACAAGGCCGGATCGATCGGCTCGCGGTCGGCGATGGCGAAGTCCTGATCGCCGATTTCAAGACGGCGGCCCGCCCGCCGCAGGATGCGGCCGCTTTACCGACATCGACCTTGGTTCAGCTCGCGGTCTATCGCCGGCTGATCGGCGAGATCTATCCCGGCCGCCGCGTTCGCGCGGTGGCGATCTACACGGCGAGCCTGAAGCCGCTGGAACCGTCAGCCGAGCTGCTCGATGCAGCGCTGGCGAAGATGGCAGCTCCGTCCCAGCGCTGACGGATTCATTCGATCGCGGCGACGCATTCGATCTCGATGTCGAAGGGCAGCGGCCAGGGCCGGATCGCGGCGCTGGTCCGTGCCGGGAAGCTGTCGCTGAAATAGGTGCGGTAAACCGCATTGACGCCCGCCATCAGCGCGGGATCGGTGACGAAGATCGTCGCCTTGATCACGGCGTCGAGCGAGGAGCTGCCATGGCGCAGGGTCACCGCCAGCGCCTCCATCGCGGCGCGTGTCTGCGTCTCGATATCGCCGCTGACGATCTCGCCGGTGGTGACGTCGATCGGCGGCATGCCGCAGGTGAAGAGCAGGTCGCCGGCGCGCGCCAGCGCCGAGGTCGGCGCACCGAGCCGGCGGATCGCCTCGGAGATGACGGGGACTTCGATGATCTCACGGCGCATGATCTGATCCACTTCCCCTTATCCGCCTGAATTGGCCGGCTTAGCGGCCCCGCAGCAGGCCGTCGATGCCGGCGGCGCAAAAGCTGGTCAGGCGCTGCAGTAATTGCTGGGCATTCTCGACCACCGGCACGGCCTCGCGCGGCTGGTCGAGCCGCATGGCGCGGTCGCCGGCGGCCATGGTCGTGACGAGAGCCCCGACCATAAAGAGGTAGGCGTCGACCAGCGCCCCCTCGGGCGCCTGTGGGTAGAGCTTGCCCAGCGCCGCGACGAACTGCCTTGCGGTCGGATCGAAATGCTCGGCGACGACGCCGCGCGCCGCCTCGCGGGGGTCGACTGCCTCGCGGGCGGTCATCATGGCGAAGGCCGCGCCCTGCACCCCTTCGCTGAAGCGCTGGCGCACGGAGGGGCCGATCAAGGCGGCGACGATCTCGCCGACGTCCAGCACCGGCCGGGCCATGGCCTCGCCCAGCGCCTGCGCGCGCGCCAGCGCCAAGGCATGCGCACGGCGGGCGAAGACGGCGCGGTAGAGCGCCTCCTTCGAGCCGAAATGATAGCTGAGCTGGGAGAGCCGCACGCCGGCCGCGGCCGCGAGGTCACGCATCGAAGCGCCGTCGGCGCCGCCGCGCTCGGCGAAGAGCCGCTCGGCAGCGTCGAGAATGCGGTCGCGCGTCGGCATCGCGGACATCAGGCCCCTCCAGAATCCAGCGATTCCCCTCTTACCAGAAACATGGCGCCCTGCTATAGGTCGGACGTTCGTCCAAATTCGAACCACAGAGAACACATCCTCAAGGGAGGGCATACCGGCATGCTGCCAGGCCGCCTCGTCGATCTGTCGATTCCGCTCGAGAACGACGTTCCTGCCGATCCGCCCTTCCAGAAGGTGAAAATCGACTATCGCACGCATCAGGCGACGGCGAAGGACATCGCGGCGGCGTTTCCGGGCCTCAAGCCCGAGCAGCTCCCGGACGGCATGGGCTGGGCGGTCGAGCTCGCCACGATCTCGACCCATAACGGCACCCATGTCGACGCCCCCTGGCACTACCACCCGACGCAGGATGGCGGCGCGCCGGCACTTCGCATCGACGAATGCCCGCTCGACTGGTTCCTGCAGCCGGGCGTGAAGCTCGACTTCCGCCATCTGCCGGATGGCCATGTCGTCAGCCCCGCCGAGATCGACGCGGAACTGGCGCGCATCGGCCACAAGCTAAGCCCGCTGGAGATCGTCGTCGCCAATACGCGGGCCGGCGTCCGTTACGGGGAGGCCGATTATGTCGATTCCGGCTGCGGCTTCGGCCGCGAGGCGACGCTGCATCTGGTCAAGCAAGGCATCAAGGTGGTCGGTACCGATGGCTGGAGCTGGGATGCGCCGTTCAGCCACACCGCCCGCCGCTTTGCAGAGACAGGCGATGCCTCGCTGATCTGGGAGGGCCACAAGGCCGGGCGCGAGGCCGGCTACTGCCAGATCGAGAAGCTGCACAATCTCGAGGCGCTGCCGGCGACCGGCTTCACCATCAGCTGCCTGCCGGTGAAGGTCCGCAACGGCTCGGCAGGCTGGACCCGCGCCGTGGCGATCCTGCCAGCCTGATCCTACCGCCGAAGGAGAGTTCGATGAGCAAGGTCATCATCACCTGCGCCGTCACCGGCGGCATCCATACGCCGACCATGTCGGATCATCTGCCGATCACGCCGGACGAGATCGCCAGCCAGGCGATCGCCGCGGCGGAAGCGGGCGCGGCGATCCTGCATCTGCACGCCCGCGACCCCAGGGATGGCCGCCCGACGCCGGACCCGGCCGTGTTCATGGAATTCCTGCCGCGGATCAAGCGGGCGACCGACGCGGTCGTGAACATCACCACCGGCGGCGGCCTGACCATGACCGTCGAGGAGCGCCTTGCCGCGCCGCTCAAGGCCGCGCCGGAGATGTGCTCGCTCAATATGGGCTCGATGAACTTCGCGCTGCACCCGTTGGCCGACAAATACAGCGACTGGAAGCATCCCTGGGAGCAGCCCTATCTCGCCAACACCAAGGACTTCATCTTCCGCAACACCTTCGGCGACATCGAGCGCATCTACAAACTGCTCGGCGAGGGGCACGGCACCAAGTTCGAGCATGAATGCTACGATGTCGGCCACCTCTACAATCTCGCCCATTGCCTCGATCGCGGCTGGTTCCGGCCGCCGGTCTTCCTGCAGCTGATCTTCGGGATTCTCGGCGGCATCGGCGCCGATCTCGACAATCTGATGTTCATGAAGCGCACCGCCGACAAGCTCTTCGGCAAGGACTACCATTGGTCGGTGCTCGCCGCCGGGCGCCATCAGATGGCCTTCTGCACGCAAGCCGCGATGCTGGGCGGCAATGTCCGCGTTGGGCTGGAGGACAGCCTGTTCATCGGCAGGGGCAAGCTCGCCACCTCCAATGCCGAGCAGGTCGCCAAGATCCGCCGGATCGTCGAGGAGCTCGGCTACGAGATCGCCACGCCCGAGGAGGCCCGCGCCACGCTCGGCCTCAAGGGCGGCGACCGCGTGAACTTCTGATGTCACGCCGCCCCAACCCGCTCGACGGCTTCACCATCGATCCGGCCGCCATCACTTATGTCGGCGAGGGCCTGCAGCGGCCGGAATGCATCCTGGCCGAGCGCGACGGCTCGCTCTGGAGCGCCGATGCACGCGGCGGCGTCGTCCATATCCGGCCGGACGGCAGTCAAAGCCTGATCACGCAGACGGCGAGCCGCGGCTTCGCCGAGGCGGCGGACGAAGAGGCGCGCTTCGTCTCCGGCACCTTGCCGAACGGCCTCGCCTTCGCCCGCAATGGCGATGTCTTCATCTCGAATTTCGGTACCGACCGGCTGGAGGTGATGACGCGTTCGGGCGAGACGCGCGTGCTCGTCGATACGATCGACGGCCAGGCGATCGGCAAGGTCAATTTCGTGCTGCGTGACAGCAGGGACCGGATCTGGCTGACGATCTCGACCCGGACCAGGAACTGGATGCGGGCGATGAGCCCCAGTGTCCGCGACGGCTATGTCGCACTCTATGATGGCGGGCGCCTTCGCATCGTCGCCGACGGGTTCGCTTTCACCAACGAGATCAGGCTCGATGCCAGCGAGGAATGGCTCTATGTCGCCGAGACCTGCGCCTGCCGGGTGACGCGACTGCGGGTCGGGGCCGATGGCAGCCTGACCGACCGCGAGACCTTCGGCCCGAGCGACCATGGCGCCTTCATCGACGGCATCGCCTTCGACGCCCATGGCAATCTCTGGGGCACGCATGTGATGCTCGACCGGGTCTTCGCGATCACGCCGGAGGGTGAGCTTCGCATTCTGCTCGATGACGATCGCGGCAGCGCTGCCGGCAGGGCATTGATGACCGCCTTCGCCCGCGACGAGGCGACACCAGAGCTGATGCTCGCCTGCGGCGGCACGATCGCGCCCTGGTTCGCCAGCATCACCTTTGGTGGGAGCGATCTCAGGACCGCCCATATCGGCAGCCTGCGCGGCAGCCGCATCCCCTCATTCAGATCACCGGTCGCCGGCCTGCCGATGGCGCATTGGCACGACCGCTAGCAACGACGAACAAGACAATGGGAGGAATTCACATGAAGGGTCTGGCCTCGGCGCTCGCCGTCACCACCGCATTGCTCGGCTCCCTGCCCGCCGCCGCCGAAATCTCGGACGGCGTCGTCAGGATCGGCGTGCTGACCGACATGTCCGGCGTCTATTCCGACATCACCGGCAAAGGTTCGATCACTGCCGCCCGCATGGCGGTCGAGGACTGCCTCAAGGCCGAATGCGCGGGCATGAAGATCGAGGTCGTCTCGGCCGACCACCAGAACAAGGCCGATGTCGGCTCGGCGATCACCCGCGAATGGATCGACCGGCAGGGCGTCGACGTGCTCGCCGACATGTCGAACGCCTCGCTGCAGCTCGCGATCCCGCCGCTGCTGAAGGACAAGAACCGCGTCGGCCTCTTCCCCGGCGGCACCGCCCGCCTGACCGGCGACGCCTGCCAGCCCGACCATGTCGTCCAGTGGATGTGGGACACCTATGTCCAGGTCGCCGGGATCGCCAACCACCTGACCAAGCCCGGCACCAAATGGTATCTGGTCACGGCCGACTACGCGCTCGGCCACCAGCTCGAAGCCGACGCCAAGACGCTCGTCACCGCCAAGGGCGGCACCTATGTCGGCTCGATCCGGCACGCCTTCCCGGCGGTCGATCTCTCCTCGCAGCTCCTGACCGCGCAGGGCTCGGGCGCCGATCTGATCGCGCTCGCCAATGCCGGCGGCGACACCGTCGCCGGGATCAAGACCGCCCGCGATTTCGGCATCGGCCAGGACAAGCAGAAGCTGGTCGCCTTCTTCCTGACCGCGATGGACGTGAAGAGCGTCGGCCTCGCCTCGGCCCAGGGCACGATCCTGACCGAGGGCTTCTACTGGGATATCGACGAGCGCACCCGCGCCTTCTCCGAGCGCTTCAAGGCGGCGCATGGCGCGGTGCCCTCGGCGATCCAGGCCGGCGTCTATTCCTCGGTCCGGCACTATCTCAAGGCGGTCGTCGCGGCGAAGTCGGACGAGGCCAGGACGGTGATCGCCAAGATGCGTGAGCTGCCGATCGAGGACGAGGTCGTGCGCAACGCCAGGCTGCGCGAAGACGGGCGCATGGTCCACGATTTCTATGTCTTCCAGGTCAAGAAGCCGGCCGAATCCAAGGGCGAATGGGACCTTTACGACCTCGTCGCCACGATTCCGGGCGACCAGGCTTTCCGCCCGCTCGCCCAGAGCGCCTGCCCGGCGATCAAGAAGTAGCAAGCACACCGTCTTTCCGGGACTTCGCGCAGCGAAGAGCCCGGAACCCAGAACCGATGTCGGCTGTCACGATCGCGTTGCGATCGACGCGCCTTTCCAGCTTTCGGCTTGGTTCTGGATTCCGGGCTCAGGCCTACGGCCTGCCCCGGAAAGACGGAGTTCTCTCACGCGACGCGGCGCAGTTCCTCCTGCGTCACGCCGAGGCTGCTCAGCAACTCGCTGCGCACCTCGGCGAAGCGCCGCTGCCGTGGCCCGGCCTCGGAAGGCAGATCGACCTTGAGGTCGACGACGAAGCGGCCCTGATCGAGCACCAGCACACGCTGGGCGAGATGGATCGCTTCGTCGACGTCATGGGTGACGAGCAGCACTGCCGGGCGATGGCGGGCGCAGAGATCGAGCAGCAGCGCCTGCATGCGCAAGCGAGTGAGGGCATCGAGCGCGCCGAAGGGCTCGTCGAGCAGCAGGAGCTCGGGCTCGCGCACCAGCGAGCGGGCCAGCGCCGCGCGCTGCTGTTCGCCGCCGGAGAGCTGCATCGGCCAGGCCTTTGCCCGCGCCGTCAGCTCGACCTCAGCAAGCGCATGCAGAGCGCGTTCGCGTGGCGTTTGCCCGTTCAGCCCGAGCGAGACATTGTCGACGACCGTCTTCCAGGGCAGCAGCCGCGCATCCTGAAATACGACCGAGACCGCATCGGGCGTGCCGAGCCGACCGGAGCCGGGGACGCCATGGTCGAGCCCGGCCAGCGCCCGCAGAAAGGTGCTCTTGCCGGAGCCGGAGCGGCCGAGCAGAGCGACGAACTCGCCGCGGCCGATGTCGAGATCGACGCCGTCGATGATGGTGCGCTCGCCATAGCGGCGGGTGAGGCCGCGGACCGCGACGACGGGCTGCTGGGTCAGTCGGCCAGAATCTTGCGCCATGGCAGAGCCTTTCGGGTGATGAAGCGGACGAGCCAGTCCGAGCTCAGGCCGAGCGCGGCATAGACGGCGAGGCACAGGATGATGACCTCGGTCTGGCCATAGGTGCGGGCGAGGTTGATCATGTAGCCGAGGCCGGAGGTGGCGTTGACCTGTTCGACCACGACGAGGGCGAGCCAGGAATAGGTGACGCCGAAGCGCAGCCCGAGCAGGAAGCCGGGCAGCGCCGCCGGCAGCACGACATGACGCAGGAACTGGCCATTGGAGAGATCGAGCGTCTCGGCCAGCTCGATGAAGCGGGCATCGGTCGAACGCAGGCCGTCATGGGTCTGGATATAGATCGGTGCGAAGGTGATCAGCGCGATCGTCAGCACCTTCATGCCCTCGCCGATGCCGAACCAGAGCATCAGCAGCGGGATCAGCGCCAGCGCGGGGATGGCGCGCTTGATCTGGATGGGACCGTCGACGAGGTATTCGCCGATGCGGCTGAGGCCCGCGATGACGCCGAGCGAAGCGCCGGCGACGATGCCCCAGAACAGCCCCCAGAACGACCGCTGGAACGAGGTCCAGAGGTTTTCCTGCAGACGTCCGTCCTGGATCAGCTCCCAGCCGGTGGTCGCCACCGTCCAGGGCGCCGAGAGGATGCGGTCGTCGATGTAACCGGTCGCCGAGCCGATGCTCCAGAGGATCAACAGCAGGGTCGGGCCGAGCGCGGCGCCATAGGGGATCGGACGGCCCGGGCCGAGCTTGCGGCGGCGGCGTGGTTTGTCAGCCGCGCCGGCAGGCTGGCTGCGGGCGAGCTTGAGCCAGACGGGATCGACGGCGCCCTGCCCGCCGGTGAGCGAGAGATCGGCCATGCTCATTCTCCCTGATAGGCCGCGCCGGCGACCTGCTCGAAGCGCCGGTCGAACAGCGTCGCCGCCTTGAGCACCGGCTTCTTCAGTTCGGCGGCGAGAAGATCGATCGTCTCCTGCTGGCGCTCGATCGCCCCGTTCCAGTCGAGCGGTACATCCGGGTCACCATTGGATTCGACCAGGAAGCGGCCGGAATCGGCCTTCAGGCCCTGATCCCTCACGTAATAGCCCTTGATCCACTCCTCGGGATGGGTCTCGACCCATTTGGTGGCGCGGCCCCAGGCCTGGACATAGGCGCGGATCGCCGCCGCCTTGCCGGGATTCTCCAGCGAGGATTTCACGACATAGAGATAGGCGGGATCGTCGCGCAGGCCGTGCGGCAAGGCCTTGGCGCCGTCACGCTCGTAGTTCTGGACGAAGCGCTGCTTGTTCGCCTCGGCGATCGGCGCGGCATCGACGAGTTTGCTGGCGAGCGCGTTGACATAGGCGTCGCCGACGCTCGGCAGTTCGACAAGCTGGACCTCGTCATGCCGCAGGTTCAGCTTCTTCAGCACGCGCAGCACCAGCGCGCCCTGGGCCTGGCCGGGGCTGAAGGCGATCTTGCGACCCTTGATGTCCTCGAGCCTGGCGATGCCGGAGCCGGGCGCCGTCGCGATCACATAGATCGGATGGCCGACGGGGTCGCGGCGGAATTTGGCGGCGACGATCCTGACCTCAAGCCCGGTCCATTGCGCATGGATCGGCGGGATGTCGGCGACGGCGCCGATGTCGAGCGCCTTGGCCCGGAAGGCCTCGATCGTCTGCGGTCCGCCGGAGATGTTGGCCCATTCGACCTTGAAGGGCAGCTTGGCGAGTTCGCCTGACAGAGTGAGCGCGACCCTGGTTTGCGGATCGCCGATCACCAGGGTCGTCCCCGGCGGGACGCGTTCGGGGATCGGCGCGGTCTCCGGCAAGGGCTGAGCCAGAGCTGGGCCGGCCAGGAGGGCGGCTATCAAGGGCAGGAGATTGGTCGGCTTCATCAGGTGTCCTCGATGGGCATGCGTCATCGCCCGGCGGGCGGGGCCCGCACCACGTCACGCATCAGGAAGGATGTTTACGGAGCCAAGCTCCTCAGGCGCTCTTGCGCTGCTCGGCGGCGAAGAGGCTGTCCGGCCGCGGCAGGCCGTAATGGTCGCGCAGCGTCGTGCCGGAATACTCCTGCCGGAACAGGCCGCGCTTGCGCAGAATCGGCACGACCTCGGCGACGAACGTATCGAAGCCGCCGGTGAGATAAGGCGGCATGACGTTGAAGCCGTCGGCCGCGCCCTGCTCGAACCAGGTCTGGATCTCGTTTGCGACATGCTCGGGCGTGCCGACGACGACGCGATGGCCGCGCGCGCCGGCAAGGCGCCGGATCAATTGGCGGATGGTCGGATTCTCGCGGTCGACGATGTCGACGACGAGCTGGAAGCGGCTCGCCAGCCCCTTCGGCCCGTTGCTGTCGATGATGTGGCGTGGCACGGGCCCATCGAGATCATAGCCGCTGAGATCGACGCCGATCATGCGCTTGAGCTGTTCGAGCGAGGCGGCCGGCTGGATCAGATCGTCGATCTCCTCCTCCAGCCGTTTCGCTTCGACCTCGGTCGAGCCGAGGAAGGGGCTGATACCCGGCAGGACGCGCAGGTGATCCGGCCGGCGGCCGAGGGCGACGGCGCGCGTCTTGATGTCGGAATAGAACTCCTGCGCGCTTCCAAGCGTCTGGTGCGCGGTGAAGATTGCCTCGGCGAACTGGGCCGCGAAGGAGCGGCCGTCCTCGGAGGAGCCGGCCTGGACATAGACCGGCCGCCCCTGCGGCGAGCGCGCGACGTTGAGTGGGCCGCGGACGCGGTAGTGCTTGCCGACATGGTCGATGCGGTGGACCTTGTCGGCCTCGGCGAAGACGCCGCTCTCAGGGTCCGCGACAAGGGCGTCGTCTTCCCAGCTGTCCCAGAGCTTCGTGATGACATCGAGGAACTCGCGCGCCTTCTCGTAGCGCTCGCCATGCGGCGGATGCTCCGGCAGCCCGAAATTATGGGCCGCCTCGGCATCGCTGGTGGTGACGATGTTCCAGCCGGCCCGGCCACCGCTGATATGGTCGAGCGAGGCGAAGAGGCGGGCAAGGTTGTAAGGCTCGTTATAGGTGGTCGAGGCCGTGCCGATGAGCCCGATCTTCTCGGTCGCGGCGGCAATCGCGGTCAGCCAGGTGATGGGCTCGAAGCGAACGCGTGAGGAGTAGCGCACATTCTCCGGCAGGGACGGCCCGTCGGCGAAGAAGATCGCGTCGAACTTGGCGACTTCCGCCTTCTGCGCCAGCTCCTGATAGTAGCGGATGTCGAGCACGCGCTTCGGCTCGGAATCCTTGTAGCGCCAGGCCGCCTCGTGATGGCCCCCGGGATAGATGAACAGGTTGAGCGTGAGCTGGCGGCCGGCATTGGACATCGCGCACCTCGCATGAAGCGAATGATCTGGTGGGATGCGACCTTCGCTCCCTCTGTCCTTTCACGATGGCGGCCAGCAGAGTGGCTGGTCAAGAGAAGTGTTTTTTAAAAAGAACGATGCCTTCAGGAGATTATTATACCTGTGATTCAGGATTCAGATCGTCAAAACCCGAGATATGGCGGAACAAATAGCCGAATTGGGTTCGCCATGGAGCATGCTCATCTCCATGATGGGTGATATTCAAAAGAACATCTCTGTTTCAGGTCGGAAGGCCTGCAGCAGAGCTCGCTTCGACATATGCGGGATGAATGGCGTACCACGAGTACAGCCATGCCGAGAGCCCGCTGGGCCTCGCGCTGTCAGGACGGTCTAGCGGCTTCTCGCAACGACCGGTCCGAGAGGCTTCGGTGGCGTCTTGCCGGCCGGCAAGCCGGGCTTCTGGGTCAGCGGCATGGGAATGCCGGGCTTCTTCTCGCCCTCCAGCTTCTTGAGTTCGGCATCGATGAAATCTCTGCGCCGCTTGAAGCGATCGAGAGGCACCTTCTGCCACTTCTCCCGGTCGGACATGAGCTTCCGGATGGCCTTCAGATCATTTGTAACGGCAGCTTTCTGTATGAGCGTGCGTGTATGCCCGGTATAATCACCTCTGAACTTGAGATCGATCAGCAGGTCCTTGATCGGCTGGGACGTCTTGTCCCAATCCAGCTTTCCATACTTTTTGACGACATCGTCCTTCTTCGAGATCCGCTTCACTTCGTCGGCTTCGTCGTCATATGAAATCTCGAACAATTTAGCCTGAGCTTTCGGTGAGATTTCAAAGTCCTTTAGATCGTTCTCAGCAATGAAATCCTTGGCGGATTTTCCCGTTTTACCATGGGCTCCGGAAAGCTTTTCCGCATCTTCCTTGCTGACGCCCGCCGCCATAAGGTCCCGTTTTATGCGGAACGCCGACTTTTGGCTCATGTCATAGCCTCTGCCGATCGTCACGCCCGAGGAGCCGGAAGGTACGTGCGGCTCTCGACTATGGAAACGCCCGCCTTCTTGTCCTTCAGCTTCGAATGTGATCTTGCCGACTGATGGCGGGACGACAACTTTCGCGGTCTTCTTCTTGGATTGCTCGCCCGGTTGATTCACGACCTGGCTCATGCTGAAGGCTCCGTTACGTCCGCTCCCCGGATAGAACTATGGTTGCGCGCATAGGGCAATATTCCCTGCGCGCTCAACCTCACATATTGGCAGCATCAACGGTGATCGGCCGTGCCGAGATCGCGACGACGCGGCGAGGCAAGGGAAGGCGGCGCCTCACGGCGTTCCGGCAGCGTCGCCTGGACGGCGTCGGGTCGGTCCCGTGATGCCGGGCAGGCCGGGGGCGCCACGGCGGGGCCCGGTCAAAGAAACCCGGCGAATGCCCGCGAGCCCATGCAAGAGAAAACCGGCCGCGATCGAGGCCGGTTCCAATGACTTACGACGATCGATGAAAGAGAGATTTGGTGGAGCCAGGCGGAATCGAACCGCCGACCTCTTGAATGCCATTCAAGCGCTCTCCCAACTGAGCTATGGCCCCACTTGGCCGGCCTTCTTGGGGAAAGGCCGGGAAATCGTCGCTGACCGAGGGCTCTTTCGAGGCGGTCCGCGCTCGTCGCCGCAGCGACGAAGCGCTCTATAGGCAAGCTTGCGCCAAGACACAAGCACTGATGTCACGTTATCGTCGCGCTTTTTTCAGGAGCGCGATTTCACGCGATCTCAGCGCCGCTCAGGCGTCCTCGTCGCCCTCGATGTCGCCATCGATCAGGTCGGAGACGTCGTCGTCGCCTTCCTCGTCCTCCTCCAGGAAGGTGTCGTCGTCGTCGCCGGCGACGCCGTCATCCTCGATCTCGATGTCGTCGTCGCTGGTGACCACCGGCTCCTTCTCGGCAGCCTCGGCATCGGCGTCGTCGAGCGAGACGAGTTCGACCGCGCCGTCGGCGGCCTCCGTCTCGTCCTCGTCATCCGCCGGCTTGGGCGCCGGGGCGGCGGCCTTGGCCTGCGGCTCGAACAGCGAGCGCGGATAGGACTGGCCGGTATAGGGCGAGACGATCGGATCCTTGTCGAGATCGTAGAATTTGCGGCCCGTGACCGGGCAAACGCGCTTGGTACCAAGTTCCGGTTTCGCCACGGCGTCGGACCTTCAAGTTCGGACAGGGTTCGTAAAAAGCAGGGGCGTCCGTTAGTCGGGCTAAGCGTCGCTGTCAAATATTGATTTGGCGGCGACGCGAACCTGCGACACCGGGTGCAAAACCGCTTCGCATCGGCGCGCCCCGTGCTTTAGAACTCAGCCCTCACCAGAGCACTGACGAAAGACGAGAATCGTGCCCGCAGCCCAGCCGATAGCCTCCCCCGCCAAGCAGGCCGACCGGCTGGTGATTGCCGTCGACGGGCCGGCGGCCTCCGGCAAGGGAACCTTGGCGCGCCGGCTCGCCGCCCATTACGGCCTGCCCTATCTCGACACCGGCCTGCTCTACCGCATGGTCGCCCGCACCATGCTCGATGCCGGCGAGCCGCTCGACGATGCGCAGGCCGCAGCGGCGAGCGCTGCGGGCTTCGATGATGCTGCTATCGACGAATCGCGGCTGCGCGGCCGCGAGATCGGCGAGGCCGCCTCGGTGGTGGCGGCGATCCCCGCCGTCCGGCGTGCGCTGATCGACCGGCAGCGCCGCTTCGCCGCGGCCGGGGAAGGGGCCGTGCTCGACGGGCGCGACATCGGCACGGTGATCTGCCCGGAGGCGACGGTGAAGCTCTTCGTCACCGCGACACCCGAGGTCCGTGCCGCGCGCCGGCACAAGGAGCTGGCGGGGCGGGGCGAGGCCGCGACGTTCGACGGCATCCTGGCCGATATCCGCCGGCGCGACGCCAGGGATTCGGGCCGCGGCGATGCGCCACTGAAGGCGGCGGAAGATGCGGTGCAGCTCGATACCTCGGCGCTCGGCGTCGAGGAGGCCTTCCAGGCGGCGCTCGCCATCGTCGAGGATCGCCGGCGCGGATAATCCCTTCAGGGTGCCGGTTTGGGCAGGCCGATGCTCATTTTTCCGGCCTGCACTCGCGTTTTCGTGCTTTGCGCGAATCGAAACCAAGCGCAGACTTCGACGACATTCGTTTGAAGCCTGCCTTCGTCCGAAACCAGCCTCCTTTCGGCGTCACGCTTCGACGACAGATGACGGAGGTTTCGATGCGGCGCTGGCTGTTCGGTCTCTTTTGTCTCGCCGCCGCCGGGTTCTGGCCCGCCTCGGCGCCCGATGCGCAGCAGGCGAATGCGCCGCCCGAGGAGGTCGATGTCGCCCTCGTGCTGGCCGTCGACGTGTCCTATTCGATGGACCTCGACGAGCTCGCTTTGCAGCGCAACGGCTATATCGAGGCCTTCCGCTCGAAGGTGCTGCACGATGCCATCGCCAAGGGCGCGATCGGCAAGATCGCCGTCACCTATTTCGAATGGGCGGGCGGCGACTTCCAGCACATCGTCCGCCCCTGGACGGTGATCGAGACCCCGCAATCGGCGATCGCCTTCGCCGAAGAACTTGGCGAGGCGCCGACGCGGCGTGGCCGGCGCACCTCGATCTCCGGTGCGATCGACCTTGCCGTCGCCCTGCTCGAGAAGAGCAATGTCACGCCGCTGCGCCGCGTCATCGACATCTCCGGCGACGGCGCCAACAATGACGGGCGCCCGGTGACGGCGGCCCGCGACGCCGCGCGTGACAAGGGCATCTCCATCAACGGCCTGCCGGTGATGCTGAAGCAGGCGAGTTATTTCGACATCGACAATCTCGACGTCTACTACGAGGACTGCGTCGTCACCGGCGTCGGTGCCTTCGTGATTCCGATCCGCGAGCGCCACCAGTTCGTCGATGCGACCAGGACGAAGCTGGTGCGCGAGATCGCCGAGATGCCGGCCTCTGGCTCCGAGGCTCTGATCCAGAGGGCGCAGGCCAAGCCAGCGCGCATCTCCTGCATGCAGGGCGAGCGGCAATGGCGGGACCGGATGGGGAACTGACGATCAGTGCTTGCCGGCGCGGATTGCGGCGCTGGCACGGAAGAGGATCAGTGTCGCCACGCCGATTACCGACATCACGATCGGCAAAGGCAGCGCGGTGCCCTTGAGCAGATGGCCGACCAGCAGGCCGACGCAGGCGGCGAGCAGCATCTGGCAAAGACCGGTCAGCGAGGAGGCCGCGCCGGCCCGGTCCGGGAATGGCATCATCGCCGAGGCCTGCGCCTGCGGCATGACGAGGCCGATGCCGCAGGCATAGAGCGCCATCGGTGCGACCACCCCGAACGGCCCGCCGAAACCGGTGGCGACGCCGGCCAGCATGGCAAGCCCGCCGGCGGCGAGGCAGACGACGCCGAGCCCGATCACGCCGTCGAGGCCGCGGCGGCCGACCAGGCGTTGCGCGATGATCGTGCCGAGGATGAAGCCGAGCACGGCGCAGCCGAAGGACAGGCCATAGGCCGGCGCCGACAGCCCGTAGACCCCCATCAGCACGAAGGACGAGCCGGAGATGAAGGCGAAGAGGCCGGCATAGGCCAGCGAGGTCAGGGCGACATAGACCCGGTAGGCCGGGTTGCGCAGCAGCAGCCGGTAGCCGCGGAAGATCGCCGGCAGCGAGAGGCCGTCCGGCGAGCGCTGGCGCAATGTCTCCGGCATGATCGTCACGATGATGGCGAGCATGGTGAGCGCGAAGACGAGCGAGGCCAGGAAGGTCGAGCGCCAGCCGAAGGCGTTCTGCAGCAGGCCGCCGAGGACGGGCGCGATCGCCGGGACTAGGCCCATGATCATGCCCATGCGGGCGAGCTCGCGACCGGCGCGTGGCCCCTCATAGAGATCGCGCACCATGGCGCGGCCGAGCACGATCGGCCCGGAGGCGCCGACCGCCTGGGCGAAACGGGCGCCGATCAGCGCCTCGATCGAGGGCGCAAAGGCACAGGCGAGCGTGGTCGCGATGAACAGGCCAAGGCCGATCATCAGCACCGGCCGGCGGCCGAGCCGGTCCGAGAGCGGCCCCCAGATGATCTGGCCGGCGGCATAGCCGAACAGGAAGGCCGAGAGGGTCGCCTGCGCGCCGGCGAAATCGGTCCCCATCACCCGCGCGATCTCGGGCAGGGACGGCAGGTAGAAATCGGTCGAGAGCGGGCCGAGCGCCGTCAGCATGGCGAGGACGGCGGTCATCGCCAGCGTGTCGGGGCGCAGTCGCATCGGGGCTTCCTTCGGACGTCGCCCCTTTAGGCGCGCACCCGACCGGTGTCCATGGCGCTGGGGCGGGCCTCAGCGGAAGAAGATCAGCGTCTGCAGCAGGAAGAGCGGGATCAGGATCGCGCCTGACCAGAGCATGTAGCCGAAGAAGCTCGGCATCGCGACCTTCCGGTCCTTGGCGATGGCGTAGACCATGAAGTTCGGGGCATTGCCGATATAGGAGTTGGCGCCCATGAACACGGCGCCGGCCGAGATCGCGGTCAGCGTCAGCGCCCCCGTCGTCATCAGCACCTTTGGGTCGCCGCCGGCGAGCTCGAAGAAGACGAGATAGGTCGGGGCGTTGTCGAGGAAGGAGGAGAGCGCACCGGTCAGCCAGAAATAGGCGGTGTTGTTGGCGCTGCCATCGGCATTGCTGACAAGGGCGACGAGCGGCGCGAAGGCGCCGTCGCGGCCGGCCTGGAGCATCGCCAGGACCGGGATGATGCAGGCGAAGATGCCGGCGAAGAGCTTGGCGACCTCCTTGATCGGCCCCCAGCTGAACTCGTTGCCGGCGCGCACCGGCTTCGGCGTCAGGGCGAGCGAGAGGCCGGCGAGCCCGAGCAGGACGAGATCGCGCACGACGTTCTGCAGTTCGACATGGACGCCGTGGATGTCGAAGACGATGCCCGGCTTCCTGCTCGCCGACATCAGGATAGCGAGGATGACGCCGCCGAGCAGGAGGATGTTGATCTTGCCGAACAGCTTGATCGCGCGGTCCGGGGTGGGATCGCGCAGCGGCGGGTAGTTCTCCTCCTTGCGGAAGAACCAGGTATCGAGCGCGTAGAACACGGCGAGCAGGATCACGACGGCGGTCAGCGTCTCCGGCAGCAAGTGGGTCGTCGTCCAGAAGAAGGAGACGCCGCGCAGGAAGCCGAGGAAGAGCGGGGGGTCGCCGAGCGGCGTCAGCGATCCCCCGATGTTCGAGACCAGGAAGATGAAGAAGACGACGACATGGACGTTGAAGCGCCGGTCGTCATTCGCGCGCAGAACCGGGCGGATCATGATGATCGAGGCGCCGGTGGTGCCGACGAAGCTCGCCATCAGTGTGCCGATCGCGAGCAGCACGGTGTTCGTGGCCGGAGTGCCGTGCAAATTGCCGGTGATCAGGATGCCGCCGGCGATGGTGAACAGCGCAAACAGCAGGATGATGAAGGGGATGTATTCGAGCAGCGCGGTGTGCAGCAGCGCGCCGAGCGCCGGATCGAAGCCACGGAACAGGACAAGCGGCACCACCACCAGCACGGCCCAGAAGGCGGCGAACTTGCCGTAGTTCAGCTCCCAGAAATGCGGGAACAGCACCGGGCCGAGTGCGATCGAGAGCAGCATGCCGGCGAAGGGGAGGGCCCAGGCGACGCCCATGCTGGCGCCGCCGATATCGCCGGCGGCGAAGGCGGCTTGGGGAACAAGAACGAACAGGAGCGCCGCGCCGGCAAGCTTCGTCAGCATCAGAAACGGCCCTTCCCCCCGCCCGCTTGCCGCGGGACGTCGTCATCACCCCATCGCTGCGACGGTTATAGCAAGGCTATGGGAGCGACAACCGGGCGACCGCCACCATTATGCCGGCATTCATTCTCATGGAATAATCTTCTCCTGCGGCGTCCCGCCCGCAGCTGATTCGGGACCACCATGTGCCGTTTCCTCGCCTATGCCGGCGCCCCGGTCTTCCTCGAGGATTTCATCGCCTCGCCCTGCCATTCGCTGATCCACCAGTCGCTGCATGCCGAGGAGGCCAAGACCGGCACCAATGGCGACGGCTTCGGTGTCGGCTGGTATGGCGAGCGGGCCGAACCCGGCCAGTATCGCGAGATCAGGCCGGCATGGTCGGACGAGAACCTGCTCTCGATCGCGCGCCTGGTGCGCTCGCATCTGTTCTTCGCGCATGTGCGCGCCGCGACCGGCACGGCCTCGACACGGGCGAACTGCCATCCCTTCGTCCACGGTCGGCACCTCTTCATGCACAACGGCCAGATTGGCGGCTATGCCGTGATCAAGCGCCGGCTCGAAAGCCTGATCCCCGATGCGCTCTATGACGCCCGCGTCGGCACCACCGATTCGGAAGCACTGTTCCTGCTGGCGCTGGCCCGTATCGCCGAAGGGGCTGCGCCCGGCGATGCCCTGGCAGGCGCGCTCGGCGATGCGCTTGCGCTGATGCAGGAGGCCGGCGTCAAGGAGCCCCTGCGGTGCGCGGCCGCGCTCGCCGATGGCGAGACGATCCATGCCGTGCGCTGGTCCTCCGATCCGAGGCCGCCGACGCTCTATCTCTGCGATCGCGGCGATGCGGTGGTGATCGCCTCGGAGCCGGTCGATGCCGCCCGGGACTGCTGGCAGGCGCTGCCCTGCAACACGCTGGTCTCGGTGAAGGGCGGCACGGTCAGCATGACGCCGTTCGAGGTCGGATTGCGGCAGGCGGCCTGAGGCGGCTTGCGCAGCCGCGCCGCCTGCGCCACATCGCAGGCGCATGCGCGCCTTCGATACAGCCCTCCCGATCGACGCGGTTCTCGACGCTCTCGCCGCCTCCCTGCGCGAGAAGCCGAACGCCGTGCTGGTCGCCCCTCCCGGCGCCGGCAAGACGACGCGCGTGCCGCTCGCGCTGCTCGATGAGACCTGGGCTAAAGGCGGTAAGCTGATCGTGCTGGAGCCCCGTCGGCTCGCTGCCCGCGGCGCGGCCAATCGCATGGCGCAGACGCTGAGCGAGCGGGTCGGCGAGACGGTCGGCCTGCGTGTCCGGCTCGGCTCGAAGATCGGACCGAAGACGCGGATCGAGGTCGTCACCGAGGGCGTCTTCGCCCGGATGATCCTCGATGATCCCACGCTCGACGGCGTCGCCGCCGTGCTGTTCGACGAATTCCATGAGCGTTCGCTCGATGCCGATTTCGGGCTGGCGCTGGCGCTCGATGCCCAGGCCGGCCTGCGCGAGGACCTGCGCATCCTGGTGATGTCGGCGACGCTGGACGGCGCGCGCGTCGCGAAGCTGCTGGGCGACGCCGAAGTGATCGAGAGCGAGGGCCGGGCCTATCCCGTTGAGACGCGCTATCTCGGGCGTGACCCGCTGAAGCGGATCGAGGATCAAGTCACCGAGGCGGTGCTGCAGGCGCTGAACGAGCAGGCCGGCTCGCTGCTCGTCTTCCTGCCCGGCCAGGGCGAGATCCGCCGGGTCGAGGAGCGCCTGCGCGAGAAGACCCGCGATCCCGCGATCGAGATCGCGCCGCTTTATGGCGCGCTCGACCAGGCCGAGCAGGACCGTGCCGTGCTGCCGGCGCCCAAGGGCAGACGCAAGGTCGTGCTCGCCACCTCGATCGCCGAGACCTCGCTGACGATCGAGGGCGTGCGCGTCGTGATCGATTCCGGCCTCGCCCGCGTGCCGCTCTACGAGCCCGATATCGGCGTCACCCGCCTCGTCACCCAGCGCGCCAGCCGGGCAGCTTCAGATCAGCGCCGCGGCCGCGCGGGGCGTACCGAGCCCGGCATCTGCTACCGGCTCTGGGAGGAGGCGGCGAACGGCGCGCTCGAAGCCTTCGCCCGCCCCGAAATCCTCTCGGCCGACCTCGCCCCGTTGTTGCTCGACTGCGCTGCCTGGGGCGTCTCCGACCCGACCAAGCTGTCCTTTCTCGATCCGCCGCCGGCACCGGCGCTGAAGGAGGCGCGGGCGCTGCTGGGTGACCTCGATGCGCTGGGTCCGGACGGCCGCATCACCGATGACGGCAAGGCGCTCCAGGGCCTGCCCCTGCCGCCGCGTCTTGCCCATATGGTCGTCGGCGCCGCGCATCATCGTCAGGCCGAGCCGGCGGCGCTTCTCGCCGCTCTCCTGGTCGAGCGCGGGCTTGGCGGCGATGCGATTGACCTGTCCGAACGGCTGGAGCGCTTCGGGCGCGAGCGTGGTGGCCGCGCCGGCGACATGCGCCGCCTCGCCGAGGGCTGGGCCAGGCAAGCGGCGAGCAAAGTGAAGGCCGCCGCGGAACACTCGCTCTCGCCCGGCTTCCTGCTCGGCCTCGCCTTCCCCGACCGTGTCGCCAAGGCGCGCCAGCCCGGCTCCGGCCAGTACCTGCTCGCCAATGGCCGCGGCGCGGCGCTTGAACCCGGCCAAAGGCTGGCGCGTGAGCCTTATCTCGTCGTCGGCGAGATGACGGGAAGCGCCCAGCAGGCCCGCATCCTTAGCGCTGTCGCGATCAGCGAGACCGAGATCGCCGCGCTCGCCGCCTCCGGCCTGATCCGGATCGGACTGTCGGAGCGCAACGAGACCGTGTTCGACCGGCAGGCCCGGGCGCTGCGGGCCCGCGCGGCGCGCAAGTACGGTTCGTTGGTGCTGGCCGAGCGGCCCTTGCCGGTCGAGTCCTCCGAGGAGAATGCGGAGGTGCTGGCGAAGGGCATCGCCACTATCGGCATCGAGACGCTGCCCTGGGGCAAGGCGCAGGCGCAGTTGCGCGAGCGCGTCGCTTTCCTGCGCGTGGCGGAAGGAGACGACGCCGGCTGGCCCGATCTCTCCGATAATGGCCTCGCCGAGACGGCCGTGGACTGGCTGGCGCCGCATATCGTCGGGCGAAGCTCGCTGGCGGCGATCTCGGCCGGCGATCTCGATGCGGCGCTGTCGACCCTGCTGCCCTGGGAGCTGAAGCGGCGGCTCGACGCGGAGGCACCGACGCACTTTACGGCGCCGACCGGTTCGCAGCTCGCGGTCGACTATGGCGCCGAGGCCGGGCCGACGATCTCGGTCCGCGTGCAGGAGCTCTACGGGCTGGCACAGCATCCTTCGCTTGCCGGCGGACGGGTGCCGCTCGTGCTTGAACTGCTCTCGCCGGCACACCGGCCGATCCAGGTGACGCGCGACCTGCCGGGCTTCTGGCGTGGCTCATGGGCCGCGGTGAAGAGCGAGATGAAGGGGCGCTATCCGCGCCATCCCTGGCCGGACGATCCCGCCGCGGCGGCGCCGACGACCCGCGCCAAGCCGCGCGGGACGTAAGGCGTCAGCCGCCGAACAGGCGCTCGAAGAAGTTCTTCTCCTGCGGCGCAGGCGGCGTCCAGGCACGGTCTCCGGTAGCCGCGGGCTGGGTCCGCGGTGAGGGCGCGACACCCGCGACCGGCTCGCCGCCATCGAAGATCGACTTCGGCGCCGACTGCCACAGCCCGCCCGGCAGCTGTATCGGCTGCTGGCCGGCATGGGCGGTCTTCATGTACTTGCCCCAGATCTCGGCCGGCAGGCCGGCTCCGGTGACGCGCTTCATCGTCGAGTTGTCGTCGTTGCCGACCCAGACGGCCGTGACCAGGCGCCCGGTGAAGCCGACGAACCAGGCGTCGCGATAATCCTGCGTCGTGCCCGACTTGCCGCCGACCTCCCAGCCGGGAATGTTGACCTTGCTGCCGGTGCCGCTGGTCATCACCGCGTGGAACATCGAGTTCATCATCGAGAGCGTCTGCGGCTGGATCACCGGGCCGAAATTATTGGCCTTGCGAGCGTAGACGACCTTGCCGCTGGTCGATTTGACCTCGCGGATGACATAGGGAAGCACCGACTGGCCGCCATTGGCGAAGGTCGCATAGGCGGCGGTCATCTCGAGCGGCGTCACTTCCGAGGTGCCGAGCGACAGCGACGGATTGGCCTGCAGCGACGAGTTGACGCCGAGGCGCTGGGCCGTGCGCACGACCTCGCGCGGCGTCACCTCCTGGATCAGGCGGGCCACCACCGTGTTGAGCGAATGGGCGAAGGCGGTCTGCAGCGTGACCGGGCCGCGGAAGGGGCGCGAATAGTTCTCCGGCTCCCAGCCCTTGATCGAGACCGGGGAATCGTCGCGGATCGTATCCGGCGTCATGCCCTTCTCGAGCGCCGTCAGATAGACGAAGGGCTTGAAGGACGAGCCCGGCTGGCGATGCGCGGCGGTGGCGCGGTTGAACTGGCTCTTGGTGTAGTCGCGCCCGCCGATCAGGGCACGGATCGCCCCGTCCGGCGCCAGCGAGACCACCGCGCCCTGCGAGGCGTTGAGCTTGGCGCCCTGTGCCGAGAGCGCCTCGACCAGGATCGTCTCGGCCGAGCTCTGCAGCTTGGTGTCGATCGTGGTCAGCACGGTGACGTCGCCTTCGATCGCGCCGATGAAGTCGTCGAGCACGTCCATGACATAGTCGGCAGCGTAGTTGACCGAGCCGGCGCCGACGCGCTCGGGCACCTCGGCCGGCGCGCCGAGCGCGGTCTTGGCCGAGGCCTGCGAGATCAGCCCTTGCTCGGCCATCGCCGAGATCACCAGCTGGGCCCGCTTCTCGGCAGCTTCCGGATTGCGGTTCGGCGCGAGGCGCGAGGGCGCCTGGACCAGGCCGGCGAGCATCGCCGCCTCGGCGATCGAGACCGAGCGCGCCGACTTGTTGAAGTAGCGCTGCGCCGCCGCCTCGACGCCATAGGCGCCCGAGCCGAAATAGACCCGGTTGAGATAGAGCTCGAGGATCTGGTCCTTGGTGTAGGTCCGCTCCAGCCAGAGCGAGAGGATCGCTTCCTGAATCTTGCGCGCTGCCGTGCGTTCCTGCGTCAGGAACAGGTTCTTGGCGAGCTGCTGGGTCAGGGTCGAGCCGCCCTGCACGCCGCCGCGTTTGGTCAGGTTGTTGACGATGGCGCGGCCGAGGCCGATCGGGTCGATGCCGAAATGGTCGTAAAAACGGCGGTCTTCGATCGCGACGAAGGCTTTCGGCAGATAGGGCGGCACCTCGCCGAGGGTGATGGTGCGTCCGCCGGTCTCGCCGCGATTGGCGAGCAGCGTGCCGTCGGCCGCGAGGATCGCGATGTTCGGCGGCCGCTTGGGCACGGTGAGCTGGTCGATCGGCGGCAATTGCGCGGCGTGATAGGCGACGACGCCGCCGACGGCGAGCACCGCCCACAGCCCCATGACGACGCCCCAATAGAAGATGCGGCCAAGGAAGGAGCCGCGCTTGCGGCGCGGCTTGCGGCCACCCTTGCTGCGCTCGTTCTGCTGGCGGCGCGGTTGCTGGCGCGGTGCCACCCGGTTTGCTCCTCCGCGATAGGGGCGGTCCTCGGCCGAGAGGCGCAGATCGCCGTCGTCGCGCTCGTAATCATCGCGCGCACGTTCGAAGGACGGCTCGCGCCGTTCACCGCCTCGTTTCGACCGGTCGTTCATCCCGCCCCGTTCAGGCCCCGCTACCGCGCTGCGATCCGCAGCCCGGCGATTTCCAGACAGGATTCAAACATGGCGCTTTTAAGGGGTGGTTAAGCCCGATTCCGGCGAATTGTCCGCAATGGTGAACGAAGCCCATCGCTGTTGCGGAATTGCCGCCCGGTAATTTTGCTGCACTGCAAACGAAAACGTGACTTGATCGGCCCCGCTTGCGCGGAGACAAGCGCGGAGCGATGAAAGAGACCTCTTCACCAGCAAACCCAACTACTTAGCAAATTATTCCATTTCGAAACCGGACGGAAGGCAACCGGCCCATGCAGGCTCTCAACTCCCTGAACCGCTTTGCACCCTACGCGCTCGGGCTGCTGCGCATCGCGGCTGCGCTGATCTTCATTATCCATGGCACGCAGAAGCTGTTCGGCTTCCCGGCTCCCCCGGCCAGTGGTCTGCCGGCGATGTTCACGCTGTTCTGGTTCGGCGCGGTCCTCGAAGCCTTCGGCGGCCTGCTCATCCTGATCGGCCTCTGGACCCGCCCGGTCGCCTTCATCCTCGCCGGCGAGATGGCCTATGCCTATTGGATGTTCCATGCGCCGCGGAGCCTCTACCCGCTGCTGAACGGCGGCGATGCGGCGATCCTCTACTGCTTCGTCTTCTTCTATCTGGTCTTCGCCGGCCCTGGCGCCTGGGCGCTGGACAACCGTTCGAAGTGACGGGACCGACAGCCTGAAACGAAGAAGGCCCGCCCTCGTCGAGGGCGGGCCTTCTTGATTCTACGGCCGATTGATCAGACGGCGGCCGAGATCCAACGCGACAGATCGCTCTTGGGAGCGGCGCCGACCTTCTGCGAGGCCAGCTTGCCGTCCTTGAACAGCATCAGCGTCGGGATCGAGCGGATGCCGAACTGCGCCGGGATCTGCTGGTTCTCGTCGACGTTCATCTTGACGATCTTGACCTTGCCGTCGAGCTCGCCGGCGATCTCCTCGAGGGCCGGGCCGATCATCCGGCAGGGACCGCACCACTCGGCCCAGAAATCCACCACCACCGGCTCGCTCGACTTCAGCACATCGGCCTCGAAGCTCGCATCGGTCACTTTGGTCGTCGCCATGGCTTTCCGCCTTTCGATTCTGAGTGCGGCAACAACGCCGCTATTCGCCGCTGAAGCTATGAACGGGCGGCCGCAGGGTCAAGGCTGGCTCACCTTCCGGTGAAGCGGGTCAGCCGTGCTTCCACGGGAGATGGATCGTCGCCCCACCGATTTATCGATCCGCCCGCGCCACCACCGTGTGCAGCAGCACGTTGAGGCCGGGTTCGAGATCATCCGGCGCGCACAGCTCCTGATTGTTGTGAGTGATTCCGCCCTTGCAGGGCGCAAAGATCATCGTCGTCGGCGCGTGGCGGGCGACGAAATAGGCGTCGTGGCCGGCCTGGCTGAGGATGTCGCGGGTACGGTAGCCGAGACCGAGCGAGGTCGAGCGGACCTGCTCGATCAGCTCCTCGGCAAAAACCTTGCCGCCCCAGTTCCAGACATCGAGGATCTCGGCGGTGCAATCGGCCCGCGCTGCCGCCTCATAGACAGCGCGGCGGACGCGCTCGGCCATCACGGCGGTCGCTTGCGGGTCGGCATGGCGGACATCGCAGGTCGCCTGCGCCCAATCCGAGAGGATGCCTGGCTTGTTCGGCCAAGCGACCAGCCGCGAGGCGGTCGCCTTGCCGCCGCTGCCGGCATGTTCCCAGCCGAGATCGTCGACCGCGACCAGGAGGCGGGCCCCGGCGATCAGCGCATTCCTGCGCCGCTCCATCGGCCAGGGGCCGGTATGGGCGGTCTCGCCCTTGAATTCGACCAGCATGCCGGTGCTGGCATAGCCGCCAGTGACGACGCCGACCTGCATGCCCTCGCGGTCGAGGATCGGCCCCTGCTCGATATGGAATTCGACATAGGCGTCGAAGGGATGCGGCGCCGCCTCCATCTGCCCGCGATAGCTGATCCGGTCGAGTTCCTCGCCGATCGTCCTGCCGTCGTCGTCGCGCCGTCCCAGCGCCCAGTCGAGCGTATAGGCACCGGTGAAGCAGCCCGAGCCGACCATAGGCGGCGAGAAGCGCCCACCTTCCTCATTGGTCCAGTTGACCACCTCGATCGGCCGCCTGGTGCGATGGCCGTGCTGGTCGAGCGTGCGGCAGACCTCCAGGCCGCCGAGGACGCCGGCGATGCCGTCGAAGCGCCCGCCATTCACCTGCGTGTCGAGATGGCTGCCCATCACCACCGGCGGCAGGCTGTCGTCCTCACCGGCCCGGCGCGCGAAGATGTTGCCGATGCCGTCGATGCGCACGCTGAGTCCGGCCTGCCGGCACCATTCGATGAAGACGTCGCGCACCTCCCGGTCGGCATCGCCGAGCGCCAGCCGCGACAACCCGCCCGGCCGGCCGACCCCGATCTCGGCCGAACGCTCGATCGTCGTCCAGAAGCGCCCGATATCGATGCGCGCGGTCGTTGGCAGGCCCATGACATTCCCCCGATACCGGACGCCGAGCGCGCCGCCTGAGTCCCGACAATCGAGGCGCCGGCCCGCTCCTGGCAAATCGATATTGGTGATGGGTTTCTCAGCGAAAGACGTGGAGTGCGCGGAAACCCCTCCCCCTTGTGGGGAGGGGCAGGGGTGGGGGGCGAAAAGTCGGGGCGATGCCTCGGATATTGGCCCGATCGGCTTCTACAATTCATCCCGCATCCAGCCGTTCGCCCCCCATCCCCATGCCCTTCCCCGCAAGGGGGAAGGGAGGAACTCGGGCGATCGGCCTCTCTCCACTGAAGCGCGAGAGAGCAATGAATCGACACACGCTCCGGTATGTCAGCGGCGCAGAAGGCGCTTGACAGCTGTGCATGCGCGGTGGAATGATTGTTCCATTGAATATTGAAAACGGTTTTTTTGTTTCGTTTTAAATGAAGCGCAGAGTCGGCGGTCGCGTCTGGCGCGCCCTCCCTCCTTCGCCATCCCAGGCTGTCCGCGACGCTTCGCGGCTGGCCAAATCGCCCGAAAACCGGCCGATCGCGCCCGATCGGACCGATAACGAAAGCGGGGGACATCCCCGCAAGGGAGGATGAGATGAAGCGTTTTCTCGCAGGGATGATTGCTGCCGCCGCCATCGCGGTCGCAGGAGCGACGCCGAGTGTCGCGCAGCAGACCAGGATCATCGTCGTCAGCCATGGCCAGGCCGCCGACCCGTTCTGGTCGGTGGTCAAGAACGGCGTCGCCAAGGCGGCGGCCGACCTCAAGGTCTCCGTCGACTACCGCGCCCCTGAGACCTTCGACATGGTGGCGATGAGCCAGCTGATCGACGCCGCGGTGAACCAGAAGCCGGCCGGTCTCGTCGTCTCGATCCCCGACGCCTCGGCGCTCGGCCCGTCGATCCAGAAGGCGGTTGCCGCCGGCATCCCGGTGATCTCGATGAACTCGGGCTCCGACGTCTCGAAGAAGCTCGGCGCCCTCCTGCATGTCGGCCAGGACGAATTCGACGCCGGCAAGGCCGCTGGCGAGAAGCTCGCCAGCATGGGCGGCAAGGTCGGCGTCTGCGTCAATCACGAGGTCGGCAATGTCGCGCTCGATCTGCGCTGCAAAGGTTTCGCCGAGGGCTTCAAGGGCAAGGTCACTGTGCTGCCGGTCTCGAACGACCCGTCCGAGATCCGCTCCAAGGTCAAGGCGGCGCTCTCCGATGCCAGCGTCGACACGGTGATGGCGCTGAGCGCCTCGCTCGGCGGCGAGCCGACACTGGCGGGCGTCAAGGAAGCCGGCAAGATCGCCAGCGTCCGCGTCGCCACCTTCGATCTCTCCGCCAACTTCCTCAAGGCGATCGTCGCGGGCGAAGCCGCCTTCGGCATCGACCAGCAGCAGTTCCTGCAGGGCTATCTGCCGGTCGCCTTCCTGGCGCTCAACGCCGAATACGGGCTCGTTCCCGGCGGCGACGTCCCCTCCGGCCCGAACCTCGTCACCAAGGAGAAGGCGGCCCAGGTCGTCGACCTCTCGGCCAAGGGCATCCGCTGAGCGCTCTGCGGCGACGCCTCCAGCGTCGCCGCTTCCTCCCCGGACGGTTCAGAAGCTGAAGGTGCGCGCCATGACGACGTCGACCGCCGATCTCGCCGCGGGTGCGTCCCGTCCCACTGAACCGGCCGCAGAAGCCCGCGACGAGCGCTTGCGCCGCGTTTCGCTGATCGCCCGGCTGATGCGTCGGCCCGAGCTTGGGGCGGTCGCCGGCCTCGTCCTTGTGACCGTCTTCTTCGGCCTCACCGCCAATCCGGCGATGTTCACCCTCGCCGGGGTCATGACCGTGCTCTCGCCGGCAGCGCAGCTCGGCATCCTCGCCATCGCGGCGGCGCTGTTGATGATCGGCGGCGAGTTCGACCTCTCGATCGGCTCGATGATCGCCTTCGCCGGCCTCGTCTTCGGTGCGCTGATCGTCGTCGGCGACCTGCCGCTGCTGGCGGCGATCGTCGCGACCTTCGTCTTCGCCGGGCTGATGGGCGCGGTGAACGGCCAGATCGTCATCAGGACGCGGCTGCCTTCCTTCATCGTCACCCTCGCCTTCCTCTTCATCCTGCGCGGGCTCTCGCTGGTCGGCCTGAAATGGGCGACAGGCGGCTCGACGCAACTGCGCGGGATCGGCGACAAGGCGGGGCAGGGCGTGGTGCGCGAGCTCTTTTCTGGCCAGGCGCTGGAGGGGCTGTTCGCCTGGCTGGCGCAGGCCAACCTGATCGCCAAGTTCCCGAACGGCACGCCGACCGTGACCGGCGTGCCCGTCGGGGTCCTCTGGTTCCTCGCCATCGCCGCGCTCGCGACCTATGTCCTGCTGCGCACCCGCTTCGGCAACTGGATCTTCGCCGCCGGCGGCGACCCCAACGCGGCCCGCAATTCCGGCGTGCCGGTCAACATGGTCAAGACGACCCTGTTCGTGCTGACCGCCTGCGCCGCTACCCTCGTCGCCATCCTGACGGTGCTCGACGCCGGCTCGACCGATGCCCGCCGCGGCTTCCAGAAGGAGTTCGAGGCGATCATTGCAGCGGTGATCGGCGGTTGCCTGCTTACCGGCGGCTATGGCTCGGCGATCGGCGCCTTCTTCGGCGCGATCATCTTCGGCATGGTCTCGATCGGCCTGACTTACACCAGCTTCGACAGCGACTGGTTCCAGGTCTTCCTCGGCGGCATGCTGCTGCTCGCCGTTCTCTTCAACAACTTCATCCGCCGCAAGGCGACAGGGGAGCGCTGAGCATGACCGCATCTCCCGAACAGGCACCGCTCATCGAAGTACGCGACATCGTCAAGCATTTCGGCTCGGTGATCGCGCTCTCGGGCGTCTCGCTCAAGGTCTCCGCCGGCGAGGTGCTCTGCCTGCTCGGCGACAACGGCGCCGGCAAGTCGACGCTGATCAAGACGCTCTCCGGCTGCCATCGCCCGAGCTCGGGCGAGTTCCTGGTCGAAGGCCGGCCGGTCGCCTTCTCCAGCCCGCGCGATGCGCTCGATGCCGGCATCGCCACGGTCTACCAGGACCTGGCGATGATCCCGCTGATGTCGATCACGCGGAATTTCTTCATGGGCCGCGAGCCGATCCGCGGCTTCGGCCCGCTGAAATGGATCGATTTCGACCTCGCCCATGCGGTGACCCGCGACGAGATGCACAGGATCGGCATCGATATCCGCGACCCGCATCAGGCGGTCGGCACGTTGTCCGGCGGCGAGCGCCAATGCGTCGCCATCGCTCGCGCCGTCTATTTCGGCGCCAAGGTGCTGATCCTGGACGAACCGACCTCGGCGCTCGGCGTCGCCCAGACCTCGATGGTCCTGAAGTACATCAACCTTGTCCGCGCCAAGGGCCTCGGCGTGATCTTCATCACCCATAATGTCCGCCACGCCTATGCCGTCGGCGACCGCTTCACCGTGCTCAACCGCGGCAAGACGCTCGGCACCTACGCCAAGGCCGGGATCGCCATGGACGAGTTGCAGAACCTGATGGCCGGCGGCAAGGAACTGCAGGCGGTCTCCGAGGAGCTCGGCGGCACGGTCTGATTGTTTCCCTCAATTGGTCATCCCGGGCGTAGCGAAGCGAAGACCCGGGATCCATTCCGGAACGGTTCAGGCATGGATCCCGGATCGGCGCGGCTTCGCCGCTTGTCCGGGATGACCTCGTAAATTGTGATCGGAAAGGACATCCCCATGCGCGCGCTCGGCGTCGGCCTGATCGGCACCGGCTATATGGGCAAGTGCCACGCCCTGGCCTGGAACGCCGTCGCGCCGGTCTTCGGCGACGTGCCGCGCCCGAAGCTCGCGGTGCTCTGCGAGGTCGATGAAGCCTTGGCGGCGCAGCGCGCCGGCGAGTTCGGCTTTGCCGAGGCGACCGCCGACTGGCAGGCGCTCGTCACCCATCCCGATGTCGACGTCGTCTCGATCACCACGCCGAACGCGTTCCATGCTGAGATGGCGATCGCGGCGCTGAAAGCGGGCAAGCATGTCTGGTGCGAGAAGCCGATGGCGACCAGCCTCGCGGACGCCGAAGCGATGCTGGCGGCGGCGAAGGCGGCCGGCACGGTCGCGGCCCTCGGCTACAACTACATCCAGAATCCGGCGATCCGGCTGGCGCAGCGCCTGATCGCCGAGGGCGCGATCGGCGTGGTCAACCATGTCCGCGTCGAGATGGACGAGGATTTCATGGCCGATGCCGGCGCGCTCTTCTCCTGGAAGAGCGAGGCGGCCTCCGGCCATGGCGCGCTCGATGATTTCGGTGTGCACGCCTTCTCGCTGATCAGGGTGCTGATCGGCGAGGTCGAAGCTGTCATGGCCGACATGGCAAAGCCCTATGCCAACCGCCCGCTTGTGGTCGGCGGCCAGCGCGCGGTCGAGACCCACGACATAGCCACGCTGCTGCTGCGCCTGTCGTCCGGCGCGTCCGGGCTCGTCGCCCTCAACCGCTCGGCCTGGGGCCGCAAGGGCCGGATCGCGCTGCAGGTCTTCGGCGCCAGGGGCACGATCGCCTATGATCAGGAGCGGATGAACGAGATCGAGCTCTACACCGCCGAGGGCGCGAGCGATGTCCAGGGTTTCCGTCGCATCCTGACCGCCCCGGCGCATGAACCCTATGGCCGCTTCATCCCGGCGCCCGGTCATGGCCTCGGCTTCAACGAGCTCAAGATCATCGAATGCCGTGAGCTGCTCCGCGCCATTGCCGGCGAGCACGCGCATCTCCTCGATTTCGAAGCCGGCCTGCGCATCGAGCGCACCGTCGAAGCCGCAGCCCGAAGCTTCCGCGAAGGGCGCTGGACAACGGTGTGAGCGACCGCAAAACTGGATCCCACTTTTGCGAAAGATGCTCTACAAATATCGTTCGTATACGAACGAGGATTAGCGATGGCGCGACCGAGCGGAGCGGCGGAGATGCCCGAGCCAGCCGACGAGACCTATGATCTCGCCGAGCAGGTCGGCTTCATCATGCGCCAGGCGGCGCAGCGCCATGTCTCGATCTTCAACGAGATCATGGGCACCGACCTGACGCCGACGCAATGGGCGGTGCTGGCGCGGCTCTATCAGGATGGCGGCTCCTCGCAGAACCTGCTGGGCCGCCAGACCGCCATGGACGCCGCCACCATCAAGGGCGTGGTCGACCGCCTGCTCAAGCGCAAGCTGGTCCAGACCAAACCCGACCCCGAGGATGGTCGCCGCCTCATCGTCGAACTCAGCCCGGCCGGTGTCGACTACACCCGCGAATTGCTGCCCAAGGCCGAGACGGTCACCAAGGTGACGCTGGCGCCACTCGCGACCAATCAGCGGGCGACGCTGGTCGCGCTGCTCAAGCAGCTGCGCTGAAGCGCAGCCGCTACCCGATCACATAGCACTCGCAGTCGTCCGCCATCGCCTTGGCCTCGTCGAGGTCGCTCGAGGCGCTGGCGTGGATGGCGAAGAGCGGATCGCCCACCGCGACGCGATCGCCGACATGGCGGCGCAGGTCGATGCCCGCCGCCTTGTCGAAGGGCGCGCCGGCCCGTCGTGCGATCCCGGCGACCGCCCAACCGTCGATCTCGGTGATGACCCCGGCCTTGGGCGAGCGCACCGTGTGAACGAGAAGCCCCGGTACGACCGGCGGCTCGCGCCGACCCTGCGCATCGATGATCCGCTCGAAGGCGGCCCGCGCGGCGCCGGAGCGCAGCAGCTCCTCCGCACGCGCCCGCCCGGCCGCGACCGAGCCCAGCGCCGGGTCCCAGGCCAGGATGCGGCTGGCGAAGAACAGCGCCTTTTCGACCAGGTCGGCCGGCGCCTGCGGATCATTGTCGAGCACCCAGCCGACATCGCGGCATTCCAGCGCCGGGCCGATGCCGCGTCCGATCGGGCGGCTGCCATCGGTCGGGAAGGCGTTTACGACGAGGCCGAGCCCGGCACCGACCGTCTCGAACAATTGCGCCAGCTCGGCCGCTTCCGCTTCGCTCTTCAGCTTGGCGCGCGGGCCATAGGGCAGGTCGACGATGACATGGGTCGAGCCGGCCGTGAGCTTCTTCGACAGGATCGAGGCGACCGACCAGCGATTGGAATCGATGCCGAGCGGCCTTGTGATCGCGTTCATCACGTCGTCGACGACGGAATGGTTGAGCCGGCCGTTCCAGGCGATCGAGCCACGCGCCTTTTCCACGCAGGCGCGCAGCTCGGCGGGGTTGAGCTCGACGCGGGCGAGCGCCTCCATCGCATCGGCCGTGCCCGCCGCCGAGGTGATGGCGCGTGACGAGGTCTTGGGCATCAGGAAGGCGCCATGAGCGGCGACGATCGGCACGACGATCAGCGTGATCCGGCTGCCGGGAATGCCGCCCATCGAATGCTTGTCGACGACGATCTTGTCCGGCCAGGTGATCTTTTGCGCGAAGCGGGTGCGCACCCGCGCCAGCGCGATGACCTCGTCATCGGAGAGCTTCTGCGTCGCGGCGACCAGGAAGGCCGCGACCTCGCCATCGGGATAGCGGGCCTCGACGATGTCGCGGATCAGCGTGTGGTATTGCTCTTCGGTGAGCTCGCCGCCCTGGATCTTGCAGGTCAGCGCGGCGCGGCTCTCCGGCGAGGGCGTGCGGCGGATCGTGACCTCGCTGCCTTCGGCCAAGCCAAGTTCGTCGAAGGCTTCGGCCGAGAGGCCGATCTCATCGCCGGCGAGCAGCGCAGGTGAGTCGACCACCTGTACGTTCGAGCGGATGCTGGCGCCGACACCGGAAATCTCGACCCGTCCCGGCCCGAGATAGTCGAAGCCGTTGACGATCTCGCCCTTGGCCGGGAGATAGGCGCAATGCGCCCGTCCCGCGAAGAGCGGCAGACGGCGCAGGCGCATGGTGTTGGCGGCTGCCTCGACCGCGGCGACGAAGCGCTCGATGCCGATCTCGACGCTCTGGTCGTTGCAGATCGTCGCCGCCCGGATCCCTTCCGGGCGCGGTTCGACCGTGCGCGACAGGCGCTTCTCGATCGCCTCGCCACTCTCGCGCCCGCGCCCGGCGATGCGGGCGGCGAGCACCTCGGGCGGCGCGGTGACCTCGACCACGACGAAGCGCGGCAGGCGGGCGGCGAGTGCCGCGATCGTGGCGCGTGAGCCATTGGCGATGACGTTGCGGCCGGCCTCGACCAGGCGCTTCAATTCGGCCGGCAGGCCGTAGCGCAGGCCATGGGCGCCCCAGGTGATCAGGAAGTCGCCTTTGGCCTCGCGCGCGTCGAAGGCTTCGTCCGTCGCCGCCTCATGGTCCTCGCCCGGCGATCCCGCCGGACGGGTGACGACGCGCCGTGCGAAGACATAGCGGCCCGTCGGCTCCAGCAGGGTGCGGGCGCCGTCGATCAGCGAGTCCTTGCCGGCCCCGCTCGGGCCGACGACGAGGAAGAAGGTGCCTTGCCGCATCTTTGCTCAGGCTTCGTCGAGGCCGATGTCCACGGCCGGCGCCGACTGCGTGATCTTGCTGGTCGAGATGTAATCGACGCCGGTCTTGGAGATCGGACCGATCGTGTCGATGTTGATGCCGCCGGAGGCCTCGACCTTGGCGCGACCGGCGATCAGCGCGACCGCCTTGGTCATGTCGGCGACCGACATGTTGTCGAGCATGATCACATCGGCGCCGGCCCTGGCGGCCTCCTCGACCTGCTCGAGCCGATCGCATTCGACCTCGAGCTTGGTCAGCACCGGCAGCTTCTTGCGGGCGCGCTCGACCGCGGCGGTGATGCTGCCGCAGACGGCGATGTGGTTGTCCTTGATCATCACGCCATTGTCGAGGCCGAGACGGTGGTTGAGGCCGCCGCCGCAGGTCACTGCGTGCTTCTCCATCATGCGCAGGCCGGGCGTGGTCTTGCGGGTGTCGATCAGGCGCGCCTTGCTGCCGGCCATGGCGGCGGCATAGCGGGCCGTCTCGTTGGCGATGCCGGAAAGGCGTTGGGCGATGTTGAGCGCGGTGCGTTCGGCGGTGAGCACGCTGCGGGCCGAGCCTTCGATCTCGACCAGGATCGCGCCCTTCTCGACCTTGTCGCCGTCCTTGACGCGCAGGGTCACCTTGAGCTCGGGGTCGTAGCGCTTGAACACGCGGGCCGCGACCTCGACGCCGGCGACGATCATTGGCTCGCGGGCGTTCATGTGGAACTTGCCGGTCTCGCCCGGCTCGATCATCACCTGGACGGTGAGGTCGCAGGCGCCGATGTCCTCGACAAGCCAGTGGTCGATCAGGCGGTCCGTGGCGAAGACGTCATACATGGCAGGGTCCTCTCTCCCGCGGCGCTGCCGCTTCAAACATGTTTGTATGCAAACAATAGCAGCGGGAAAATTTGGCTGTCAATGCGCCATTGAGGCCGTGCTTGCAACCGTCAATCGCGTCATATCGCGGTCATCTCCGCCGGGTATATATCCGGCTCAGAAGCGCCATTAATAATCTTGTATGCAAGATTGAGCGGCCGCATCTTCTTTTCAGCGACGAAGCACCGTGACCTCGGCCAAGACGGCCGAGGTCGTGGGCCAATCCTGAGATCGGGCGTAGAATGAGCGGCCACCCTGCGCCTCCCCGCTGTCTTGACTTGCTCTAGGAGGCGCGCCAGTATCGTTTGTACACAAACAAAATCCTTAAGACCCGCTCTGCGGGAGGATCAAGCATGGCGCTGGACGAAGCGAGCCCGGTCGCGGACGACAAGATCCGCTGCGATGCCTGCCCGGTGATGTGCTTCATCAAGCCGGGCGCCGTCGGCGCCTGCGATCGCTACGGCAATGTCGCGGGCGAGCTGGTGCGGATGGAGCCGCATATCGTGCTCGAGCGTACGCTCGAGCACGGCGGCGAGGTCGTTCCTTTCGCCGGCAGCCGTGAGTGGGACGGCGAGATCGTCCACCAGCAGGGCACCTTCATCACCGCGATCGGCGCCGGCACCACCTATCCCGACTACAAGCCGGCCCCGTTCATCGTCTCGTCCGAGGTCGACGGCGTCGACATGGTCACCGTCGTGACCGAGGGCATTTTCAGCTATTGCGGCGTCAAGGTGAAGATCGACACCGACCGCTTCCTCGGCCCGGAGCAGGCGACGGTTCGGGTCGAGGGCGAGGCGATCGGCCACGTCACCACCGGCGAATACGGCTCGCAGATGCTCTCGCTCGGCGGCGTCCACCATCTCACCGGCGGCTCGAAGAAGGAGGGCCGCGTCACCTGCGACGCGCTGCTCCAGCTCAGCAACGGCAAGGCGGTCGAGCTCACCATCGACGAGGGCGAGACGGTGATCGTCCAGGCCGGCAAGCCGCCGATAGTCAACGGCATCCAGGAGAGCCGGATGCGCGTCGGCTGCGGCTCGGCGACGATCGGCATCTTCGCCAAGCAATGGCACGGCAAGGTCGATGAGGTCGTCGTCGTCGACGATCACATCACCGGCGTGCTCTCCGAGCACCAGGCCGGCAAGCTGCTCGGCATGGCCGGCACCGGCATCAAGATGAAGGGCCGGCGCTCGACGCCCGGCCGCTATTTCCAGGTGGCGCAGCCCGGCACCGGCTGGGGCGGCACCAATATCAGCGATCCCCTGACCATTCTCGGGCCCTTCGATCCCAAGGTCGCCTATCCCGGCCTGCGCCTGCTGATGGTCTCGACCACCGGCGAGCACGCCGCCTATTACGAGCTCGACGAGAACCTCGTTCCGATCGAGGCGCAGATGCCGCAGCCGCTGGTCGAGCCGGTCGAGCGCATCGCCGAGAATTGCGAGCCGGCGCTTTCCACCGTGCTCTTTATCGGCGGTGCCGGCGGCTCGCTGCGCGCCGGCGTCACCGAGAACCCGGTCCGCCTGACCCGCTCGGTCAAGGACGCGCTGACCTATGTCACTTGTGGGGGAGCCCCTGTGTATATCTGGCCGGGCGGCGGCATCACCTTCATGGTCGACGTCACCCGCCTGCCCGAGAACGCCTTCGGCTATGTGCCGACGCCGGCTTTGGTTGCGCCGCTCGAATTCACCATGAGCCTGAGCGATTACGAGGCGCTCGGCGGGCATATGGACGCGATCCAGCCGCTGGCTTCGCTCAAGGGTGGCAGCCGCCTGCGCCTGCCGCAGCGCCCGGACAATCCCTGGCCGCTGGCGCCGGAGCAGCCGCGCCGCTCGCTCGGCTAGGCCGATGTGGGAGAAGCCCTCCGCGCGGATTTTGCCGGATGGCCGGCGCCTGCTCCTGCAGCAGGGGCCGATCGATCTCGTCATCGAAGCAGTCGGCGAGCAAGGCGCGGTCAAGGCCGTGCATGAGGCGGCGATTCTCCGCTTCGACGGCCTGCTCACCGAGCTCTGCGACGAGTTGCAGCTATTGCGCACGGCGGTGAGCAAGACGAGCCCTCTGCCGCTCGGACCTGTCGCACGCCGCATGCATGCTGCCGTCGCCCCTTTTGCCGAGCGGAGCTTCATCACGCCGATGGCTGCGGTTGCCGGCTCGGTGGCGCAGGAGATCCTCGGCGTGATGTGCGAGGCCGCGCCGCTCACGCGCGCCTATGTCAACAATGGCGGCGACATCGCCCTCTACCTCGCTCCCGGCGAGCAGTTCCGCATCGGGCTGGTCAAGCGTCCCGACCGGCCGGAGTTCTTCGCTACCGCGACGATCCGGCCCGAGGGCGGCGTCGCCGGCATCGCCACATCCGGCTATCCCGGCCGCAGCTTCTCGCTCGGGATCGCCGAGGCGGTGACGGTTCTTGCCCCGACCGCTGCCATGGCTGACGCCGCCGCGACCGTGATCGCCAATGCGATCGACCTGCCCGGCCATCCTGCGGTCGAGCGCATGCCGGCCAGCTCGATCCAGAGCGACAGCGATCTCGGCGAGCGGCTGGTGACCCGCGATGTAGGCCCGTTGGCCGTCGAGGAAATCGAAACCGCGCTCGCCGCCGGCCTCGCCGAGGCTGAGCGCCTGCACGCGGCTGGCCTGATCGTCTCGGCCGCCATGCATCTTCAGGGCGTGAGCCGCACGCTCGCCAGCCCTATGATCGTTGAAGAAAAGCCTGAGAGGAGACTGGCCCGTGCCTGAGATCGCCGTGCGAAAATACGCCGTGACCGTCGAGGAAATCTTCCATGAGGGCGGCCCGGCCGCCGCGGTGCCGCTGAAGCGCGGCGCGGCGCTGGCGGTGATCGCCAACCCCTATGCCGGCCGCTATGTCGAGGACATCCAGGGCTTCATGGACGATCTCAAGCCCTTCGGCCTCGCCATGGCGCAGCGCCTGCTCGCGGCGATGGGCGGCGACGCCAAGGCGATCCAGGGCTATGGCAAGGGCGCCATCGTTGGCGCCGCCGGCGAGCTCGAGCATGGCGCGCTCTGGCATGTGCCGGGCGGCTACGCCATGCGCGAGCTGCTGGGCGACGCCAAGGCGATCGTGCCCTCGACCAAGAAGGTCGGCGGCCCCGGCACGCGGCTCGACATCCCGGTCACCCACGTCAACGCCTCCTATGTCCGCAGCCATTTCGACGCCTTCGAGATCGGCATCACCGATGCGCCCAAGGCCGACGAATTGCTGTTCGCGCTGGTGATGACCACCGGGCCGCGCATCCATGCCCGTGTCGGCGGCCTCAAGGCGAGCGAGATCAAGGGCGAGGACGGCCTGCGATGAAAGCCAGGATCCGCAAGATCGTCACCATCCTCGACGAGACCCATAGCGAGCTCGGCCGGCCCGTCTCGCCGCCGATCAAGCGCGCCGCCGCCGTCGCCGTGATCGCCAATCCCTTCGCCGGCACCTACCAGGACGATCTCTCCGAGCTGATCGACATCGGCGAGGAGCTCGGCGACCTGCTCGGCCGCCATGCACTGGCCGCGCTCGGCATCGAGGGCGAGGCGGTCCAGGGCTATGGCAAGGCCGCGGCCGTCGGCGAGGACGGCGAACTGGAGCACGCCGCCGCGATCCTGCATCCGAAGCTCGGCGCGCCCCTGCGCAAGCTCCTGGGCAAGGCGGCGGCGCTGATCCCGTCCTCGAAGAAACGTGGCTCGCTCGGCGTCGTTCTCGACGTGCCGCTCGGCCACAAGGCTGCGGCCTATGTCCGCAGTCATTTCGACGGCATGGAAGTGCGCGTTCCCGATGCGCCGCGCGCTGGCGAGATCGTCGTCGCGGTGGCGCTGACCAGCGGCGGCCGGCCCTTGCCGCGCGTCGGCGGGCTCACCCACGCCGAGGCGAAGGGCGAAGACGGCTTGCGCTGAGACGCGCCCCGTCCTTTCGCCGACGCTGCTAGCTCCGCAGCGCGCCCGGCCCGGCCACCGCGCCGGGCGGGCATTTGCCTGAAATGATCATGCCGAGCACCTCGTCCTGCGTGACGTCGCGGACATGGGCGGTGCCGACCACCTTGCCGTTCTTCATCACGCTGACGCGGTCGGCGAGGTCGAAGACATCGTGCAGATCGTGGCTGATCAGGAAGATGCCGATGCCTTGCTTCTTCAATTCGAGGATGAGGTCGGCGACCTGTTTGGTTTCGGCCGGTCCGAGCGCCGCCGTCGGCTCGTCCATGATCAGCACACGGGCGTTGAAATAGATCGCGCGGGCGATCGCGACCGATTGGCGCTGGCCGCCTGAGAGCGCCTTCACCGGCTCCTTGAAGCGGCGGAAATGCGGGTTGAGCCGGCCCATCACCTGGCGGGTCTCGGCCTCCATCGCGCTGTCGTCGAGCGTGCCCCAGTTGGTCAGAAGCTCGCGGCCGAGGAAGATGTTGGCGGCGGCATCGACATTGTCGGCGAGAGCGAGCGTCTGGTAGATCGTCTCGATGCCGTGGCGCTTGGCGTCGCGTGGACTGGAGATCGACACCGGCTCGCCGGCGATCCTGATCTCGCCGGCATCGGCGCGATAGGCCCCCGACAGGATCTTGATCAGCGTCGACTTGCCGGCGCCGTTATGGCCGAGCAGGCCGACGACCTCGCCAGCATGGAGGTCGACACTGGCATGGTCGACCGCCTTGATGCCGCCGAAGGCGATCGAGATCTCGCGCATCTCGACGAGGGGCGTGGTCATGTCCATGTCGCCCTCCTCAGCCGAGCCGCTTGCGATAGAGCCCGTCGAGCCAGACGGCGAGGACGAGCACGATGCCGACAACGATGTTCTGCAAGGGCGTGTCGACCCCGATCAGCACCATGCCCGATTGCAGCGACTGCATCACCAGTGCGCCCAGCATCGCACCGGTGATGGTGCCGACACCGCCGGCGAGGGAGGTGCCGCCGATCACCGCCGCAGCGATGACATAGAGCTCGTCGAGCTGTCCGGCCGAATTGGTCGCGGCATTGAGGCGGGCGGTCGAGATGCAGGCGGCGATGCCGACCAGCATGCCCGTCAGCCCGTAGACCAGCATCAGCACTTTTCGCGTGTTGACGCCGGAGAGCTGGGCGGCCTCGGGATTGCCGCCGATCGAGAAGACATAGCGCCCGAAGCGCAGGCGCCGCGCCAGGAAACTCATGGCGACGCCGACGGCGAGCGCCAGCAGCACCGGTACGGCCAGGCCATGGCCGATGATGAGCCCGCCCTCGGGCCAGCTCCCGCCCTTCGCCTCGACGAGGCGGCGGGCGACGCCGGCCGGCAGCGCATAGGCGTTGGCGATCGCGACCGCGCCGATCACCGTGCCGCAGGCGAGCGCCGCCAGCACGATCTCGGCCCAGAGCGGGCGCAGGGCGAATCCATAGCGCTTGCGCCGGCGCCGGGCGAAGGCGATCCCGGCGAGGATCAGGGCGCAGATACCGATACCGATCGCCCAGGAGGCGGTGGTGCCGATCGCGCCCTCGATGCCGCCACCGAGCGGGCGGAAGCGCGAATCCATCGGCGCGATGGTCTGGCCCTGCGTCACCCACCAGGCGCCGCCGCGCCAGACCAGCAGGCCGCCGAGCGTGACGATGAAGGAGGGGATGGCGAGATAGGCGATGAGCGCGCCCTGGAACAGGCCGATCAGTCCGCCGAGCGCGACCGCAGCAAGGATCGAGAGCAGCCAGGTGGCGGGATGCTCGAAGCCGATGAGGCCAGGGAGCAATTGCGCCTGGACGAGGCCGGTGACCATGCCGACGAAGCCGAGCATGGAGCCGACCGAGAGGTCGATATTGCGGGTGACGATGACCAGCACCATGCCGCAGGCCATCACCGCGACCGAGGCGGTCTGGACCGAGAGGTTCCAGAGATTGCGCGGCGTCAGGAAGGCGCCGTCCGAGAGCCAGTTGAAGCCGAGCCAGATCACCGCCAAGGCGGCGATCATGCCGATCATCCGCGCGTCGAACTCGATGGCGCGCAGATGATCAGCGAAGGTCTTTGCGTCTGGTGCCGGCTGCGCCGGCGCCGGCGCTACTTCAGTCACAGGCCTTGACCTTGCCGGCGGCGACGCCCTGGCAGACGGCGGCCTTCGGCGCCCAGCCGGCCTCGATCACGACGCCGAGATTGTCCTTGGTCACCGGCACCGGCTTCAGGAAGAGCGCGGTCATCTTGGCCTTGCTCGGGCCCTGGTCCCAGGCGGTCGCGCCGGCGACCTCGGTCAGCTTGGCGCCGCCGGCGAGCTTGATCGCGATCTCGGCGGCGTTGCGCCCGAGCTCGCGCGCATCCTTCCAGATCGTCACCGTCTGGGTGCCGAGCGCGACGCGGTTGAGAGCGGCACGGTCGGCGTCCTGGCCCGAGACCGGCACCGAGCCGGCGAGGCCCTGCGCGGCGAGCGCGGCGATGGCGCCGCCGCCGGTGCCGTCATTGGCGGCGATGACGGCGTCGACCTTATTGGCGTTGCGCGTCAGGAACTGCTCCATGTTGCGCTGGGCGTTGGCCGGCAGCCAGCCATCGGTATAGGCCTCGCCGACATTCTTGATCTTGCCGGCGTCGATCGCGGGCTTCAGCACCTCGATCGAGCCCTGGAACAGGAAGTTGGCGTTCGGGTCCGAGCTCGAGCCCTTGATGAAGACGTAGTTGCCTTCCGGCTTCGCCTTCTGGATCTCGCGCGCCATCATCCGGCCGACCTCGACATTGTCGAAGGTCAGGTAGAAGGCCTGCGGAATCTCGATCAGCCGGTCATAGCCGACCACCGCGATGCCCTCGTCGACGGCCTTCTGCACGGCCGGGCGGATCGCCTGCGCATCCTGGGCCAGCACGATGATCGCCTTGGCGCCGCGCGCGATCAGGCTCTCGACATCGGTGAGCTGCTTGGCGGGCGAGGATTGCGCATCGGCCGAGAGATAGGTGCCGCCGACCTTCTCGATCGCCGCCTTGATCGCGGCCTCGTCGGTCTTCCAGCGTTCCTCCTGGAAATTCGACCAGCTCACCCCGATCACCGGCCCCTTGCTCTGGGCGAAAGCGGGGAATGCGCTGCCGAAAGCCGCGAGCGCGAGGCCCGCGGCGAGAAAATGGCGTCTCAACACGGCGTTTCTCCCTCGTTTGCGGCCGCGCGCTTTCGTGCGGCGCGTCGCATTGGAGGGAAGGTGATCTTATCGGCCCGGACGCGTCAAGCACACATTGAAGGCAGGTTGAACTGCACGCGAGGCGTGCATGTAATCGATTGCGCCTGCCGGGGAGTGATTGGTTCCGGATGGGATTTGATCGCCGCCCGTCAGCGGCAGATCGCCGAGCGCAGCTGCGGCAGACGCAGCAGCTCGGCCGCGGTGCCGCTGCGCTGCCAGGTCGAAGGGATGCCCTCTTCCGCTGGGGGATCGATCCTCAGCGATACCGCGGTTCGATCGGTCAGGCCGCACAAGGTTTCGCGCAGGACATCGGCGCTCATCGGCCCGTCGGGGGCGCTGCCGTCCTCGTTCTGCGCGATGATCGGCGGGCCGCCCGGCAAGGTCAGGGTAACCGTCCGCAATCGCGTCGGGATCGGCGCATCGCCGAACAGCAGCCGCATCTGCAGGGCGGTCGTCTGCTGATAGCGCCCTTCGCTGACGGACAAGGCGAGGCGCAATTTGCCGCCGCGATGCGGGCCGAGCTCGACCGAGCCGAGCGGGGTCGCCGGTGCGACCAGCGTCGCCGGCAGCACGGGGGCCGCGCCCAGGCTCCGCGAAGAGCCGGGAGCGGGAGCTAATGCGGGGCGCAGGTCCTCGAAGGCGAGGGCGGCGGGGCCGATCTGGGTCGCGATCGTGGTCGCGCGCATCTCGTCGGGCTTCAGATAGCGCATCGTGTCGGCCGGCGTCGACACCGTCACCTCGATGAAGGAGCGGTCGAGCCCCATCGCATCGAGGTAGCGTCTCATCTTGGCGTCGATTTCGCCGGTCGCTTGCTCCTGCTTGACCGTCCGCGTCTCGGTTCTTTCGTCGACCAGCTCCCTGCGCCCGCGCACAACCCTGTAGTCGCGCACCGTCGTCGTCTCGGTTTCGACGATGGTCTGCTGGTGCACGCCGATGCGCGATTGCGGGGGGATGATCCGGCGCACGCCGCTGGCGAGGAAGAGGGTGCAGGCCGAGGCGCAGAGCGGGCTGCGCTCGTCGATTGTGCCGAGCGCCGGCTCGCGCTGGCTGAAGACGGTGCGGGCGACGGCGATGTCGAGGCCGCTCTTGCGGACGAGCTCGCCCATCGCGATGGCCGCTTCGACCGTGCCGCCGGTCGAGTAGACCAGCAGCGGCAGCCTGCGCCCGTTCAATTCGGCGAGTGCACGGCGCAGTTCGGCCGGCGTGTCCTTGGTGATCGCTCCCTGGGCGGCGAGCCATTCACGGCAGTCCGGCTCGCAGGGCTCGGCGCTGCGCGTCAGCACGATGCGCATCGGCTCCGGCTGCGGCGCGGCAGCCGGCTTGTCCTGCGCCAGCGCGGGCAGGGCGATCAGGGAAAAGGCGAACGCCAGGAGATGGGCGATGCGCATCACGAAGTCAGCGGCCTCAGCTGCGGTTGCGCAAGGGAACCCCAGGCGCAGGGTTTTGACAACAGCCTCCGCGCCCCGTCGCATGGGCAGGGAGGCAAGGCTAATGCTTTGGCTGTGCCGTTGGGCGTCTTTGAGGCGCTCTCGCGGCCGATTTCAGCGCGTGATCGCGTCGATCTCGGCGAGCTCCTCCGGCGTCAGCGCCCAGCCCGCCGCCTTGACGTTGGCGGCGACCTGCTCCGGCTTCGTCGCGCCGGCGATGACGCTGGAGACGACCGGCTGGGCGGCGAGCCAGGAGAAGGCGAGCTCGAGCAGCGTCTTGCCGCGCGCCTCGCAGAAGGCGGCGAGCTTCTCGGTCCTGGCCCAGTTCGCCTCGGTCAGCACCTCGCCGGCGCGCTGCGCCTCGCGGGTCATGCGTGCGCCTTCCGGCATCGGGGCATTGCGCTGGTACTTGCCGGTGAGCAGGCCGTTGGCGAGCGGGAAATAGGGCAGCAGGCCCATGCCGAAATGCCGGGCAGCCGGGATTAGCTCCTTCTCGGCGCCGCGCACCAGCAGGCTGTATTCGTCCTGGGCCGAGGCGAAGCCTTCGAGGCCGAGCGTCTTGGCCGTCCAATGCGCATCGGCGACCTGCCAGGACGGCAGGTTCGAGCAGCCGATATAGCGGACCTTGCCCTGGCGGATCAGGTCGTCGAGGGCGCGCAGCGTCTCCTCGATCGGTGTCAGAGGGTCGGGGCGGTGCAGCTGGTAGAGGTCGATCCAGTCGGTCTTCATCCGCTTCAGCGAGGCTTCGACCGCCTCGATGATGTAGCGGCGCGAGCCGCCCTTCTTCACGCCGGCCTCGTCCATGTTCATGCCGAACTTGCTGGCGAGCACGATGTCCTTGCGGCGGGCGCCGAGCAATTCGCCGAGCGCCAGCTCCGAGCCGCCGCGATTGCCGTACATGTCGGCGGTGTCGAACAGGGTGATGCCGTGCTCGATCGCGGCGTCGACGACCTTGCGCGCCGCCTCCAGATCGATCCGGCCGCCGAAATTATTGCAGCCGAGGCCGACGAGCGAGACGCGCAGGCCGGAACGGCCGAGATTGCGGAACTGCATGGTGAGATCCTTCCCCTTTGTAGCGGAGCGCAAGGGAGCAGAGTGGAAAGCGGGAGACAATGGCGCCTGCTGCAGGGCGGGCCCGCGATGATCGAACGGCCGCGGAGCGCCGGTCAGGATATCGGCAACCAGCCTGACTTGCCGAGCACCTCGCCAGCCAGCTCGGCCGGTGTGCGGCCATCCGTTTCAACGATGACGAACCCGTCTGTCGCTTCGCTGGCAAGCCGGCGCGCCTGGCGCAGCGAGCGTTCGATCTGGGCCTCGCGGCCCGCCCCTGCCTCGCGGCGGTCGAGACGCGCGAGCAGGCTGTCGTCGGCGGCGCGCAGGCGCACCACGGTAATTCGCGCTTCCGGGATCGCGGCGAGGATCCAGCGCCTGTCGAAAGCGACATGCAGCATTACGCCGGACATGATCAGGCGGCTATGGCCGAGGGCGCGATAGGTGCTCCAGAGTGCGGCGAGATTGAGCTGGCTGACGTCGCGGGCGCCGGGCGCGAGCGGAGCAAGCTCCTCCGCGCCAGGTTTCGGGAAGACGCGGTCGAGTTCGTCGCTCTCGATCGCGGCATGGGCGATGCCGGCCTCGGCGAGGATCGCGCCCATTTCCCAGCACAGGGTCGACTTGCCGACCCCGGCCGGGCCGGTGATCAGCAGGATCTCGACCGGTTTGCGGATGGTGTCGATCATTGCGCTCCGATCTGAAAGCGTCCCTCGCGAGCGAGCAGGCGCGCGGCATCGGCGGATAGCAGCTGCGCGGCGTTCTGCCCTTCGCTGACGCCCGAGGCGAGCAGGGCAGCATCGCCCGGCCCCGCAATGCCGTCGGCACTGACGGTGACGCCGAGCCCCTGTCCTAGGCCGGCCAGTGCCCGCACCACGCTGGCTGCGTCCTCGTCCTGCATGTTCGAGACGAAGCGGCGGTCGATCTTGACCTTGTCGAAGCCGAATTCCCGGATGTGGTAGAGGTTCGAATAGCCCGTGCCGAAATTGTCGAGCGCGACCCTGACGCCGGCCTGCCGCAAGCAGCCCAGCGCCGCCTTGGCGGCATGCAGGTCATGGACGATGGCGCTCTCGGAGATGTCGATCTCCAGGCGCGCCGGCTGCAGCCCCGCAGCGCCGATCGCTGCGAGGATGCCTTCGCCGAGCGAGCGGTCCTTGAGCTGGGCGGGCAGGACGTCGATCGACAGCATGATGTCGTCGGGCCAGTCCCGCGCCGCCGCGCAGGCGATGTCGAGGATGCGCCTGGCGATGGCGTGGATCAGGCCGGTCTCCTCGGCGACGGGCAGGAAGCGCTCCGGGGGGAAGCGCTCGACCCCATCGACGATCCAGCTCGGCACCGCCTCGAACCCCGTCACCCTGCCGCTGGCAAGATCGATCGACGGGCGGAATTGCGGCCTGATCAGGTCCAGCTCGAGCGCCTCGCGCAGCTCCCGTTCCATCTGCTCGCGCTGGCGCACCAGGCGGTCCATCTCCTCCTCGAAGAAACGGAAGGCGGAGCGGCGCTCGCCCTTGGCGCGATAGAGCGCAAGATCGGCCTTGCGCAGCGCCTCCGCCGTCGTCTGCGCGTCGTCGGGCAGGAAGGCGATGCCGATGCCCGTCGCCACCCGATGCTCGACCCTGCCGGTCAGGATCGGCTCGCCAAGGCCGCTGATGATGCGCGTCGCAATGTTCGCGGCGGCCTCCGGTCCCATCAGGTGCTGGGCCAGCAGCACGAACTCGTCGCCGCCCAGGCGCGCGACGAGATCGCCGTCACGGACTGCGCGCAGCAGATGCTCGGCGACCGCGAGCAGCACCTCGTCGCCGGCATCGTGGCCATAAGTGTCGTTGATCTGCTTGAAGCCGTTGAGATCGAGCAGGAAGACCGCGTGCACCTGCCCCTGCGCCGGCGGCGATGCCGCCGCCATCGCCAGCGCCTCCTCGAACTGGCGGCGGTTGGCAAGGCCGGTGAGCGGGTCCTGATAGGCGAGCTCGCGCGCCCGGCCCTCGGCGGCGATGCGCCTGGCCATCTCGCGCTTCTGCTCCATGTACCTGCGCGCCGCGAAGATCAGCAGGCCGATCGCCAGCACGCCGCCGAGCAGCAGCGCCTCGTCGAGCTCGACGAGCTTCTGCTCCATCGGCACGCTGCCTTGCGTGACGAAGATATCCACCTCGAAGGCGATGTAGGCGAGCACCAGCACCACGGCCAAGATCAGGCCGAGATCCTGGATGCTGACGCGGTGCTTCACGATGAAGTTCCAGACCTTGGACAAGGAGGCCTCCCGAACCGCGAGACAGCGCTCATCCCGCTCCGGTCGGCCGCCCAACGCCTTGCCAAACGGTCGGTTCCGGCAACCGGGAGATGATCGCCGGAAGTCGTTAAGAGACTCTCAGGGTAAAGCAGCGCTGCCCGCGCAAGCGAGCGCCGGAGACGAAAACGCGGCCCGGGCGGGTGCCCGGACCGCGCATGATCTGGATCAGGCGGAAGCCTGTCAGGCCACTTCGGCCTTCTGCTTCTGCGAGCGCTTGCGCTCGTTGGGGTCGAGGATGCCCTTGCGCAGGCGGATCGACTTCGGCGTGACCTCGACGAGTTCGTCATCGTCGATCCAGGCGAGCGAGCGCTCCAGCGTCATCCGGATCGGCGGGGTGAGGCGAACGGCTTCGTCCTTCGAGGTCGTGCGGATATTGGTGAGCTTCTTGCCCTTGAGCACGTTCACCTCGAGATCGTTCTCGCGGGTGTGCTCGCCGACGATCATGCCCTGATAGACCTTCCAGCCGGGCTCGATCATCATCGGGCCACGGTCTTCGAGGTTCCAGAGCGCATAGGCGACGGCCTCGCCGGTCTCCATCGCGATCAGCACGCCGTTGCGGCGACCGCCGATCTCGCCCTTGTACGGCAGGTAGTCGTGGAAGAGCCGGTTCATGATCGCGGTGCCGCGCGTGTCGGTCAGCAACTCGCCCTGATAGCCGATCAGGCCGCGGGTCGGGGCGTGGAAGACGAGGCGCAGGCGGTTGCCGCCGGACGGACGCATCTCCAGCATGTCGGCTTTGCGCTCGGACATCTTCTGCACGACGACGCCGGAATGCTCCTCGTCGACGTCGATCACGACCTCCTCGATCGGCTCCAGCAGCTGGCCGGCCTCGTCGCGCTTCAGCACGACGCGCGGACGCGAGACGCCGAGCTCGAAGCCCTCGCGGCGCATGGTCTCGATCAGGATGGCGAGCTGCAATTCGCCGCGGCCGGAGACGATGTAGCTGTCCTTGTCGGAGGCTTCCTCGATCTTCAGCGCGACATTGCCCTCGGCCTCCTTGAACAGGCGGTCGCGGATGACGCGGGTGGTGACCTTGTCGCCCTCGGTGCCGGCGAGCGGGGAATCGTTGACCATGAAGGTCATCGACACCGTCGGCGGGTCGATCGGCTGGGCCGTGATCGGGGTCTCGACGGACGGGTCGCAGAATGTGTCGGCGACGGTGCCCTTCACCAGGCCGGCGATCGAGACGATGTCGCCCGCGATCGCTTCCTCGATCGGCTGGCGCTCGAGGCCGCGGAAGGCGAGGATCTTGGTGATACGCCCGGTCTCGACGGTCGAGCCGTCGCCGGAGAGCACCTTGACGGTCTGGTTCGGCTTGGCGCTGCCGGAGGTGACGCGGCCAGTGATGATGCGGCCGAGATAGGGGTTGGCCTCGAGCAGCGTGCCGATCATCCGGAACGCGCCGTCCTCGACCTTGGGCTCGGGGACGTGCTTGAGGATCAGGTCGTACATCGGCGCCAAGCCCTGGTCCTGCGGACCTTCCGGCGACGGGGCCATCCAGCCCTGCTTGCCCGAGCCGTAGAGGATCGGGAAGTCGAGCTGCTCATCGGTAGCGTCGAGCGCGGCGAAGAGGTCGAAGACCTCGTTGATCACCTCGGTGACGCGGGCGTCGGGCTTGTCGACCTTGTTGATCGCGACGATCGGGCGAAGGCCGAGCTTCAGCGCCTTGGAGACCACGAACTTGGTCTGCGGCATCGGGCCTTCGGCGGCGTCGACCAGCACGATCGCGCTGTCGACCATGTTGAGGATGCGCTCGACCTCGCCGCCGAAATCGGCGTGGCCGGGGGTGTCGACGATGTTGATGCGCGTATCCTTCCAGACCACCGAGGTGGCCTTGGCCAGGATGGTGATGCCGCGCTCCTTTTCGAGGTCGTTCGAATCCATCACACGCTCGGCGACGCGCTGGTTCTCGCGGAAGGCGCCGGACTGCTGCAGCAGCTTGTCGACGAGCGTGGTCTTGCCGTGGTCGACGTGGGCGATGATGGCGATATTGCGCATGGACATGCGGGAAGCGGCCTTCGTTCAAGACCGCGAGCCGGCAGGGAAAACCCGGCCGGCGCAGCCTGTGCGTTGCGTGAATCTGGAATTCGTTGCGCTGCACATAAACGCTTGACGCCGTTTGGGCAACCGAAACCGGGCAGTGGCCCATCTGCGTGGAGCGCTTGACAGGCGTTTCATCATGTAACATTAAAAGTTACATGAAGCAGGACAGCCGCCTCTCAGCCACTCTGCATGTGCTGCTGCACATGGCCGATCGCGGCTCAGCCATGACCTCGGAGGAGCTCGCCGCCTGCCTCGGCACCAATCCGGTCGTGATCCGCCGTACCATGGCGGGTCTCAGGGAAACCGGGCTGGTGCGCTCCGAAAAAGGCCATGGCGGCGGCTGGACGCTGGCGCGCGCGCTCGACGCGATCACGCTCGGCGACGTCCACCGCGCGCTCGGCGAGCCCGCGCTGATCGCGCTCGGCCACCGCAGCGAGAACCCGCAATGCCTGGTCGAGCAGGCGGTGAACGCGGCCCTCGGCGAGGCCTTCGCCGAGGCTGAAGCACTGCTCGCCGGCCATTTCGACCGGGTGCGGCTGTCCGATCTCGCGACGGATTTCAGCCGCCGCTTCGACGAACGGAGACTAGCCCATGCCAAGCACGACAAAGCCCTATGACGCCATCATCGTCGGCGGCAGCTTCGCCGGCCTCTCAGCCGGCCTGCAACTGGCCCGGGCGCGCCGCAGCATCCTGGTGATCGACGAAGGCCAGCGACGTAACCGCTTCTCCAGCCATTCCCACGGTTTTCTCGGGCAGGACGGGCGCGAGCCGGCGGCGATCGTCGCCGAGGCGAAGGCTCAGCTTCTCGCCTATCCGACCGTCGCCTGGCGGGATGCGCGGGCGAGCGAGGCGAAAGCCGAAGGGGGTGGTTTCAGTGTCGCCGATACTCACGGCGACCAGCACCGAGCGCGCCGCCTGCTGCTTGCGACCGGCGTGCGCGATGAGTTGCCAGCGATCCCCGGCCTGAGGGAGCGCTGGGGCAAGAGCGTCCTGCATTGTCCCTATTGCGACGGCTACGAGCTCGGCGGCGGCAAGCTCGGCGTGCTGGCGAGCGGCTCATTCTCGGCCCTGAAGGCGGCGCTCGTCGCCGATTGGGGCGAGGTCACGCTGTTCCTCAATGGCGAGCCCGAGCCCGATGCCGAGGCGAGCGCTCTGCTGGCGCGGCGGGGCGTCACGGTCGAGCGCGCAGGGATCATTGCGGCTGAAGGCGATGGGACGGCGATGGCGGGCTTGCGCCTCGCCGACGGCCGGCTGGCGCCGGTCAAGGCGCTGTTCGTCGCTGCCGGCATCTGCCCGGCGAGTCCGCTGGCGGAGGAACTCGGCTGCGCCTTCGACGATGGCCCGTTCGGCCCGCTATTGCGCGTCGACGGCATGAAGCAGACCAGCGTCTCCGGTGTCTATGCAGCGGGCGATGCCGCAACGGCCCGGCACAGCGTCGCGCTCGCGGTCGCCGACGGCGTCGTCGCGGGGACCGGCCTGCACATGTCCCTGCTCTAGCGCCGTTTACGACTTCCGGCAGGCATAGGGCATGAAGGTCGAGGACACCCCGGCATTCATGCCCGCCATCACCATGACATTGGCGAAGTTGAGTTCCTCGGCGCTGCGCGGGCAGACATCGGGTGGGTTCTGGCAGCCGGAGGCGATGAAAGCCTCGTTGCCGGACAGGAATTCCGGCCCCAGCCCCTTCCTGCCGAAGCGCTTCAGCGCCTCGTCATAGGCGCTGCGCCAGCGCTCGCATTTCACCTGCGGCCAGTTCTCGGGAGCCTGGGCCTGGAGTGGGGCGGTGGCGGAAAGGGCCAGCAGCGTCCCGAGGGCGAGCGAGGCGAAGGCGGAGGTCATGAGGGGTCTCGAAGCTGTCGAAGCGGCCGCGCCATCCGCATGCCCCGCCTTTGCGGCAGGAATAAAGCTGATCATTCGGCTTCTTCCGCCAGGACGATCCGGCGCTCTGTGGCGGCGCGGCCGAGCTGGTCCATGGCGAAGCGATAGGCGCCGATCCCACCGGAATCGATGTCGCCGCGCGCATAATTCGCCAGCACCTCGGCGAGGATGGTGTCGGCCTCGCGCTCCATCGCTGCCAGCTCGGGCTCGTCCGCAGCGCTCCGCATCGCGCCGAGCAGCACGACGAGGCGATTGAGGTCGCCCATTGCCCGCCTGCGCCGCGTCGCGCTCTCGACGCCGAGCAGGCCGGCGGCGCCGGAGCCGAGCAGCGAGAGCGCCATCACGCCGAGATAGAACCAGTCGCCATAGCGCTCGAAGAAGCTCTCCTGCTCGCCATCGATGAAGGCAGCAGCGCCAGAATGCACCGCGAGCGGCGCATCCTTATCGGTCTCGGGCGTCTCCAGCCCCTGGATCGCCGGCAGGTCGGTGGCGAGCGTGACCCGCAGTGACAGGATCGCACTGACGAGCTCGCCGACCCTGGCATCGTCAAGCGATTGCGCTGCCATCAGGCGCGAGGTGATCGAGATGCTCGGCAGGTTCTCGGCGGGCACCGGCGGATCGCCGCCGAGCGCGCCACGGACGATCTCGCCGCTCTCGATCGCGTGGTTGCGGGCCGCCAGCGCGTCGGCTTCGCGGATCGGGATGATGGTCGGATGCTCGCCGAAAGCCCGGTGCAGCCGCGAGCCCGCCTCGGTGACGACGCGGGCGTTCAGCGCATTGACCGCGAAGAGCACGTCGATATGGCCCTCGGCGATGGCGGCCGCGATGTCCTCCGGTCCGAGCGGGACGATCGTCACCTCCTCCGGCTTCACCTCGTATTGCGAAAGCACCAGCTTCAGCAGGTCGAGATTGCCTGATGGCGCGCGCACCACGCCGATGCGCTTGCCGCGCAGCCCGGAAATGCGGTCGGTGCCCAGATCCTTGGAGCCGATGAAGAAGGGGAAGGAGCGCCGGGTGATCAGCGCCGTGTCGGCCTTCGCCGGCAGGGCGATGTCGGGGCGGACGATGGCGAGATCGACCTTGCCGGCATCGATCTTCCTGGCGCTCTCGGCCGAGCCCTCGGTCAGGACGAGGCGCAGGCGCACCGGCTTCTTCTCGCGGCTGAGCCCTTGGACCAGAGCTGCGGCGAGCCGGGCATCGTCGGAGCCGAGCGGGCCAACCGCGAGCTTCAGCGTCCGTGGCTGGCTCCACAGATAGACGCCGAGCGCGACGAGGCCGGCCATGAGCAGGAACGCTGCCAGCCCTGCAAAGAAACGCCGCCCCATTCGTCGCCCGCTTTCGCCCCCGCACTCCCGGTTTCGGCCGGCATCATGTCACGAGTGCGGCGGAGGAGGCTATGTGCTAGAGCCCGCGCATGACCCGCGACGACGCCTTCCCCATCAAGATCTGCGGCCTCTCCACTCCGGAGACGCTGGAGGCGGCGCTTAGCGCCGGCGCCGAGATGATCGGCCTCAATTTCCATCCGAAGAGCCCGCGCTATGTCACGCCAGAGCGCGCTGCCGAACTCGCAGCCCAGGCGCGCGGCCGGACAGAGATCGTCGCACTGGTCGTCGACTACGCGCCGGAGCAGGCGGTCGAGCTGGCGCGGATCGTGCGGCCCGACTGGATGCAACTGCATGGCAAGGAGACACCGGAGCAGGTCGCCGCGATCAAAGCGGCGACCGGCCTGCCGGTGATGAAGGCGCTCGGCGTCGCCACCGCCGCCGATCTCGACCAGGTCGCGCTCTATCGCGGCATCGCCGACCGTATCCTGCTCGACGCCAAGCCGCCCAAGGACGCAGCCTATCCAGGCGGGCACGGCAGGCCCTTCGACTGGAGCCTGCTGGCCGGCCTCGACCCGGCTTTCCGCTTCATGCTATCGGGCGGGCTCGATCCGGCGAATGTCGCGGACGCTATCCGCATCGCGAGGCCGGAGGGCGTCGACGTCTCCTCGGGGGTCGAAAGCGCGCCCGGCATCAAGGATGCCAGGAAGATCGCGGAATTCGTCGGGGCCGCCCGCGCGGCGGTAGAAGATTTGAAGAAGGCAGGCCAGGCATGAACGCGCCGCACACCCCGAACAGCTTCCGGAACGGCCCGGACGAGAACGGCCGCTTCGGCCAGTTCGGCGGCCGTTTCGTCGCCGAGACGCTGATGCCGCTGATCCTCGAGTTGGAGCAGGCCTACAACGCCGCCAAGGCCGACCCGGCCTATCACGCCGAGATGACGAGCGGGCTGAAGCACTATGTCGGCCGGCCCTCGCCGCTCTATCTCGCCGAGCGCCTCACCGAGCATTTCGGCGGCGCCAAGGTCTACCTGAAGCGCGAGGAACTGAACCACACCGGCTCGCACAAGGTGAACAATGTGCTCGGCCAGATCCTGCTCGCCCGGCGCATGGGCAAGAAAAGGATCATCGCCGAGACCGGCGCCGGCCAGCACGGCGTCGCGACCGCGACGCTCTGCGCCCGCTATGGCCTCGAATGCATCGTCTACATGGGCGCGGTCGACGTCGCCCGGCAGGCTCCGAACGTCTTCCGCATGCAGATGCTGGGCGCGACCGTCATTCCGGTCGAATCCGGCACCAAGACGCTGAAGGATGCGATGAACGAGGCGCTGCGCGACTGGGTGACCAATGTCGCGACGACCTTCTACTGCATCGGCACCGTCGCAGGCCCGCATCCGTACCCGGCGATGGTGCGCGACTTCCAGTCGATCATCGGCAAGGAGACGCGCGAGCAGATGCAGGAGATGGAGGGCCGCCTGCCGGATTCGCTGATCGCCTGCATTGGTGGCGGCTCCAATGCGATGGGCCTATTCCACCCCTTCCTCGATGATCCCAGCGTCGAGATCTACGGCGTCGAGGCCGCCGGCCACGGCATCCCGTCCGGCCTGCACGCGGCCTCGCTGACCGGCGGGCGCCCGGGCGTGCTGCACGGCAACCGCACCTATCTGCTGATGAACGAGGACGGGCAGATCAACGATGCGCATTCGATCTCGGCCGGGCTCGATTATCCCGGCATCGGCCCGGAGCATTCCTGGCTGCACGATATCGGCCGCGCCACCTATCTCTCGGCGACGGACGAGGAGGCGCTCGAGGCCTTCCAGCTGATCTCCAAGCTCGAAGGCATCATCCCGGCGCTGGAATCGGCGCATGCGCTCGCCAGGGTCGCGGAGCTCGCCCCGAAAAAGCCGAAGGACCATCTGATGGTCGTCAACCTCTCCGGCCGCGGCGACAAGGACATCCCGCAGGTCGCGGAGATTCTGGCGGCGCGGTGACGCGTAGCGTCGTGATACTGCCCCAATAGGTTGCGCATGGTCGCGCCGCGGAAGCAGCACTCGCTTCTGCGGACTATTCCCAGCGAAGGACGATCATGTCGAAGACCAAGAAGGCCCTGCTCATCGCCGCGCTCGCGGCGTTTTCCGCTCCCGTGCACGCCCAGACGGCGGGACCGCTGGCGCCGGCGGAAGGCATCGTGATCCAGACCACCGGCGAAGTCCGGGTGAGGCCCGATCTCGCCACCGTTCATGCCGGCGTGGTCAGCGAGGGCAAGACTGCCGCTGAGGCGCTGGCGAAGAACACCCCGGCGCTGGCCAAGCTGGTCGAAGCCGTGAAGGCCGCCGGCGTCGCCCAGGGTGATCTCTCGACCTCGCAGATCGCGTTGACGCCGCGGATGACGCAGCCTTCTTCCTCGTCCTCGCCGCAGCCGCGTGCGCCGAAGATCGATGGCTATGAGGCCCGTACCGGCATCACCGTGATCGTGCGCGACATCGCCAAGGCCGGCCCGCTGATCGATGCGCTGGTCGCCGCCGGCGCCAACGACATGTCCGGGATCAGCTTCGGCCTCGCCGACGAAGGCAGGGCCAAGGACCAGGCCCGCGACAAGGCGGCGGAAGCGGCGCGCGGACGCGCCGAGATCTATGCCAAGCGTCTCGGCGTCAAGGTCGGCGAACTCGTCTCGATCGTCGAGGCGGAGGCCGAGCCGCCGGTGCGCCCGATGGGCGACGTCAGGGCCTATCGCATGGCCGCCGCCGGCGCGCCGATGTCGGTCGAACCGGGCGAGGTCACCGTCAGCGCCGCGTTGCGCACGGTCTGGCGAATCGAGAAGTAAGCCGAAAGCAATTATAGCATCGGCAGCCCGCGCGGTTTCGGACCGCGCGGGAAGGCACCGTCGAGCCGGGCGATGTCCTCGGCATTGAGTTCGAGCGCGAGCGCGCCGGCGTTGTCCTGCGCATGGCTTGCTTTCGAGGCCTTCGGGATCGCGAAGACGCTGGAATTGCGCGCCAGGAAGGCGAGCGCGACCTGGCGCGGGCTCGCGCCATGCGCGGCGGCGATCTCAGCCAGCACCTTGCCTTGCGCCGAGCCTCCCTCCGGAAAATCATCCTGCCCGAACGGGCTGTAGGCGGTGACCGCGACGCCATTGCGCTCGCACCAGGGGATCACGGCGTGTTCGATCGCCCGCTCGCGCAGATGGTAGAGCACTTGGTTGCAGGCGATTCTGCCCGGACCGGCGACGCGCAGCGCCTCGTCGAGATCGGCGACGTCGAAATTGCTGACGCCCCAGGACAGGATCTTGCCCTCGGCCTTGAGCTCCTCGAACGCGGCGAAAGTCTCCGCCAGTGGATAAGAGCCACGCCAGTGCAGCAGGTAGCAGTCGAGCCGGTCCGTCTTGAGCCGGCGCAGCGACTGCTCGCAGGCCCTGCGCGTGCCGGCTTTCGAGGCGTTGTGCGGCAGCACCTTCGAGACTAGGAAGACCTCATCGCGTCGCCCGGCGAGCGCCTCGCCGGTGATCTCCTCGGCGCGGCCATCGGCATACATCTCGGCGGTGTCGATATGGGAGAGGCCGAGGTCGAGCCCGCGCCGCAGCGCCGCGATGGCCTCATTGCGCGGCGCGCGCTCGATGTTCCAGGTGCCCTGGCCGATCCGCGAGACCGCCGGACCGCCCTTGCTGAATGCTGCTGTCGTCATGGCACGAGCTTAGCGGTGCTGGTCGAGCAAGGCCATGCCGAGGAGTGTTCTTGTCGTCACCCGCGGAAGCTGCAATCCATTGGAGACGCCGCGGCTGGGGAGCTGATCATGCGCAGGATCGTTGCAGCGCTGGCTTCGGCCGGCTTGGGCATCATGTTCGCTGCTGCTGCGGCGGCTGAAACGGTCGAGGCGCTGCAGGCGCGGATCGAGGACCGGCAGATCGCCGTCTACGTGCATCGGCCGGCGGGATCCGGTCCCTTCCCCGTGCTGGTGCTGTCCCATGGCAGCCCGCGCGATGCGGCGGGGCGAGCGGAGTTCGGCAAGGGCACGCTCGCCGCGATCGCCCGCCATTTCACCGCGCGCGGCGTCATGGTCGCTGTGCCGATCCGGCGCGGCTATGGCGCGGAGGGCGGCGCCTGGGCCGAGGGCTATGGCGCCTGCGACCGGGCCGAGTTCCATCGCGCCGGTTTGAACAGCGCCCGCGATATCCGCGCGGCGCTCGATGCGGTGCTGGCCCGGCCGGATGCCGATCAGCGCAGCGTCGTGCTGATGGGCGTCTCCGCTGGCGGCTGGGGCTCGCTCGCCGCCGCCTCGCAATCCGTCCCTGGCCTGCTCGGCGTCGTCAATTTCGCGGGCGGCCGCGGCTCGCAGAAGGCTGGCGAAGTCTGCTCGCCGGATGCGCTGGTCGCGGCTGCCGGCCGCTATGGCAGCGGCTCACGCGTGCCGCAGCTCTGGCTCTACAGCAGCAATGACCGCTTCTTCGGCCCGGAGATCGCCGGCCGGCTGCATCGCGCCTTCCAGGAGGCCGGCGGCCGGGCTGAGTTCGTCGCGGCGCCGCCCTTCGGCGAGGACGGGCATCGCTATATCCGCGCGATCGGCCAGTGGCAGGGCAAGGTCGACGGTTTCCTGGCGACGATCGGCTTCACCGGCCGTCGCTAAGGGCCTGATCTCAGCGGACATCCACCTGGTAGCGGCCATGGCGGATCTCGCCATCGGAATAGCGCACGCGCACTTCGAAAGCGTCCCGGCCACGATAATCGGGAGCTGAGGTGTATTCGAAGGCGAGCGCGTTGCCGACCTTGCCGTCGCAATGTTCGTAAGCGCCCGGGCCATAGACCGCCGCCGCCTTGCGAGTCAGCATCCGGACGCTGCCATGCTGCGGCTTCTGCGTCAGCACGGCGGTCGGCCGCTTCACCTGCCGGCAACGCTTGTCCATGGTCATGTAGGTCTGCTGCATGAAGGTCGGCTCGCCGGCGACCGCGCGGTCGATGCCGTCAGCGCCCTTTTCGCCCGAGGTCACGCAGCCGCCGAGCGCGCCGCAGATCAGGATGAGACCGAACATCGTCAATTCGGAGATCGGCATGGCGCTCCTGGCAGCAAGCGATTGATCAAACCGGCGGCGTGCCGTTGGCCGCCAGCACCTCGCCGGCGAGGTAGAGCGAGCCGCAGATCAGGATGCGCGGCGGCGCCGGCCAGTTTCGTGACGCGATCTCGCGCAGCGCCTGCTCCACCGAGCCGGCGACCTCGGCCTTCAAACCCGCCTCGCGCGCCAGGGTCGCGACCTCGTCGGCCGTGCGCGCCGCCAGCTGGTTCTGCATGGAGACGGCGAAGAGGACCTGCGCCAGCCCCTTGAAATGGCCGAGCGTGGCGCGCGCATCCTTGGTGGCGAGCAGGCCGGCGATCATCACCAGCGGCGCCGGGTTCTTCTCCTCGAGATCGGCCATCGCCTGGGCGAGAACGCGCCCGCCATCGGGATTGTGGCCGCCGTCGAGCCAGAGCTCGGCGCCAGCCGGTGCGAGTTCGGCGAGCTTGCCACGTGCCAGCCGCTGCAAGCGGGCCGGCCATTCCGCTTCGGTCATGCCGCGCTCGAAGGCGATGGCCGGCAGGCCGCCATAGCCAGCGGCGCGCAGGGCCGCGATCGCAGTGCCGGCATTGATGTGCTGGTGGCGTCCGGCGAGGCGCGGCAGCGGCAGGTCGAGCAGGCCGTCGCCGTCCTCATAGACCAGCCGGCCGCCATCCTCATGGACGTTGAAGTCCTGCAGGCCGACCAGGAGCTTCGAGGCTCCGACGCGCTCGGCCGCGGCTTCGAGCACCGCGGTCGGCTCCGGCTCCTGCGGCGCGATCACCGCCGGAGCGCCGCGCTTGAAGATACCCGCCTTCTCGCCGGCGATCTTGGTGACGGTGTCGCCGAGATATTCGGAATGGTCGAGCGAGACCGGCGTCACCACCGTGCAGGCGGGGTGGTCGATCACATTGGTGGTGTCGTAGCGCCCGCCGAGCCCGACTTCGAGCAGCACGACATCGGCCTTGTGCTCGGAGAAGAGCAGCAGCGCAGCCGAGGTGGTGATCTCGAAGAAGGTGATGGAATCGCCGGCATTGGCCTTCTCGCAGCGCTCCAGCGCCTCGACCAGGACGGCCTCGTCGACGAAGCGTCCGCCGCCCGGCCGGCCGAGCCGGATGCGCTCATGGAAGCGCACCAGATGCGGCGAGGTGTAGACATGGACACAGAGGCCGGCGGCTTCGAGAATCGCCCGCATGAAGGCGATGGTCGAGCCCTTGCCGTTGGTGCCGGCGACATGGATCACCGGCGGCAGCTTCTTCTGCGGATCGCCCAGGCGCTCCAGCAGGCGCAATATCCGCCCGAGCGACAGGTCGATCAGCTTGGGATGCAGCGCGAGGAAGCGCGCCAGCAAAAGGTCGGATGTGCTCATGCGGACACCGGCCTCCCGGCCGGGGTGGAAAGCGGTCAGGCAGCGGCCGGCTGCGGCTCGGGTTCCGGTGCGTTCACGGCCGGGAGCGGCTGCTTGGTCAGCAGACGGCCGAGCCGCGCCAGCGTCGCCGGAATATCGTGGCGATGCACGACCATGTCGACCATGCCGTGTTCCTTGAGATACTCGGCGCGCTGGAAGCCGTCCGGCAGCTTCTCGCGGATCGTCTGCTCGATCACGCGCGGGCCGGCGAAGCCGATCAGCGCGCCCGGCTCGGCGATATGGACATCGCCCAGCATCGCATAGGACGCGGTGATGCCGCCGGTCGTCGGATCGGTGAGCACCACGAAATAGGGCAGCTTCGCCGCCTTCAGGCGCCGCACGGCCACAGTCGTGCGCGGCATCTGCATCAGCGACAGGATGCCTTCCTGCATGCGCATGCCACCGCCGCAGGCGAACACGACCAGAGGCGTCTTCTTCTCCAGCGCCGTCTCGGCGGCCTTGATGAAGGCCTCGCCGGCGGCCATGCCGAGCGAGCCGGCCATGAAGTGGAAGTCCTGGACGGCGACTGTCATCGGCAGGCCCTTGACCCGGCCGTAGCCGACCTTGATCGAGTCCGTTGCACCGGTCTTGGTGCGGGCGTCTTTGATCCGGTCGGTGTAGCGCTTCTCGTCGCGGAACTTCAGCGGATCGGCCACCGCCTCCGGCAGGGCGACGTCGATCCATTTGCCCTCGTCGAAGGTCAGCCGCAAGCGGTCCTGGGCGGCGACGCGCATATGGTGGTCGGAGCCGGGGATCACCCAGCCATTGGCCTCGACATCCTTGTGGAAGACCATCTGCCCGGAATCCGGGCACTTGATCCAGAGATTCTCCGGCGTCTCGCGCTTGAACAGCGTCTTGATGCGCGGACGGACGACTTCGGAAATCCAGTTCATCGGATCATCCTTGAATTACGGAGCCGCGAACGACTCAGGCCGCAGCCGAGCATGATGCCGAAAAGTGCGAAACGGTTTTCGGACGACATCATGCTCTTACTTAAGAGTTGGAGAGACGGATTCACGCCTCAGGCTGAAATAGCCTGAGGCGATCCGGCTCTCACGACCGACCGCACGCCGGCCGCGAGCTCGGCGACCAGCGAGGTGACAGCCGAAACCGTCTTTTCCGTGGCCTTGCCATCGGCGTCGAGCGAGAGCCTGACGCGGTCGACCAGGGCCGAGCCGACGACGACGCCGTCAGCGCCCTTGGCGATCGCGATCGCATCGGCCGGCGTCTTGACGCCGAAGCCGACGGCAACCGGGAGCGTGGTGTGCTGCTTGATCCGGGCCACCGCTGCGCCGACCGCGTCATAATTCGCGATCGCGCCGCCGGTCACGCCGGTCATCGAGACGTAGTAGACGAAGCCGGAGGTGTTCTGCAGCACGCGCGGCAGGCGCTTGTCGTCGGTGGTCGGCGTCGCCAGGCGGATGAAGCTGACGCCAGCGGCGAGCGCCGGCAGGCAGAGCTCCGCGTCTTCCTCCGGCGGCAGGTCCACGACGATCAGCCCGTCGATCCCGGCAATGCGGGCGTCCTTGAGGAAGGCGTCGACGCCATAGGCCCAGATCGGGTTGTAATAGCCCATCAGCACGATCGGCGTGTCGTGGCCGGCCTTGCGGAAGGCCGTGACCATCGCGAGCGTCTTGCGCAAGGTCTGTCCGGCCTTGAGCGCGCGCTGGCCGGCGAGCTGGACCGGTATCCCGTCCGCCATCGGATCGGTGAAGGGCACGCCGAGCTCGATGATGTCGGCCCCGGCCGCCGGCAAGGCGTTCAGGATTGCGCTGCCGGTGTCGAAATCGGGGTCGCCGGCGGTGACATAGGTCACCAGCGCGGCGCGGCCCGCCGCGGCGCAGGCGGCAAAGCGGGCTTGGATGCGGGCTTGTCCAGTCTCGGTCATGCCGGAGCGGTTAGCATGGCCGCGCCCGGCTGGCGAGAGGGCGCGGGGCTCAGGCCGTAGCGGCCAGCGCGGCGCGGTAGCTGCCGAAATACTTCATGCCGGTGTCGCACATCACGCTGACCACGGTTGCTCCCAGTCCGAGATGCTCGGCCAGCCGCAAGGTGGCGATGACATTGGCGCCGGTCGAGAGCCCGGCGAACAGGCCTTCCTCGCGCGCCAGCCGGAGCGCCATCGCCCGCGCTTCCTCAGTCGAGACCTGCTCGATCGCATCGGCCGTACCGTCCTGCCAGAGCGGCACGACGAAGCCGGCGCCGATGCCGTCGATCTTGTGCGCTCCAGGTGCGCCGCCGGAGAGCACCGGCGATTCCGCCGGCTCGACCGCGGTGATGCGGATGCCGTTGTTCCGGGCCCGAAGGCCGGCGGCGAGGCCGCGCAGCGAAGCGGCGGTACCGACGCTCTGGACGAAGCCGTCGATCTGGCCGCCCGTCTGCTCCCAGATTTCCGCTGCCATCGCCTCATAGGCGGCAAGCTGGTCGCGGTTCTTCATCTGGTCGGTCCAGAAGGCGCCGGTCTCCTCTGCGATCACACCGGCGGTCGCGATCATGTCGCGTGTGAGTTTTTCCGTCATCTTGCCGCTCTCGCTCGGTATCACCGTCAGCTTTGCGCCGAGGATCGCCATATGGTCGAGCTTTTCGCGGGCGAAGGCGTCGGAGGTGACGATGTGCAGCGGGTAGCCCTTCACTGCGCAGACCAGCGCCAGCGAGACCCCGGTGCTGCCGCCGGTGTACTCGACCACCGCCCCGCCCGGCTTCAGGCGCCCATCCGCCTCGGCCGCCTCGATCATGGCGAGCGCCATCCGGTCCTTCATGCTGCCGGTCGGGTTCTCGCTCTCGATTTTGAGTAGGATGTGGGCGCCGTTGGCAGGCATGACATGGCGCAGTGGGACGAGCGAGGTCCTGCCGATGCGATCGAGAATGGTCGGCGTGGTCATGTAGCGATCCTTGTGGGCGGGGGGCTTTTCGCCTTCTCGCCCGAAAAGCCGATCCGATCAGGTCCGAAATCCGGACCGCGTTCAGGCCAACTTGGCGCCGCGCTCGGCCAGCAGCGCCCGCAGCACCGAGCGGTGGCAATGCGCCTCGATCTCGCAATAGCAGCCAACCGAGAAGTCGCTCGTATGGGACAGGGTCGCCAGCAGGTCGAGCGCATGACGCGGCGCCGGCTCCGCCATCTCGGCCTTGAAGGCGCGGGTAAAGCCGGCCCAGTCCTTCTCGCTCTCGGCGGCCTTGGCCTGCGCCATCAACTCTGGCGTCGGCGACAGCACCGGGAACCAGACGTCGAACCAGTTCTCGCTGGCATAGCGCTCCTTCGGCACGCCGCGCGGCACGCGCCGGACCGTGCCGATGCGGGTGCCTTCGGCGGGAGCACGCGGGGTGCCGAGGCGGACGACGCGGATGCTCATGCGCTTGCCCTTTCATCGCGATGGGCCGGCGCGACGCCGGCGAAGAGATAGAGCTCGAACCAGCCGGGAAAGGCCCGGATCAGCTCACGCGGCCCCGAGAGCGACAGGCCGAGCCGGCCGCTTCGGACAAAACTGACATCGCCACGCCACCAGGCGACCAGCGCCGAGAGCGGGCCGCGAACGATGAGCGCTTCGGGAAAGCCGGGATTCTGGCTGCAGAAGGAGACTTCCCTCCGCTTGAGCAGCAGGAACCTGATGGGCTGGCCAGTGATCTCGAAGCGGATGACGAGCGGCTCGTCCGGGAGTGCCGAAAAACGCACCCGTCTTTGTATGTCGACCAGCACCGGTTCGAGGTCGAGGTCTTCCTGCTCGGCCTGGCGTGGCAGCCAGCGCTGGCCCCAGACGCCCATCGCCTTGACCAGCTCGGCGAGTTCCAGCCCGGCCTCGGTCAGCGCGTAGTCCGGGCCGGCTGCTCCTTCGCTGCGGCGGAGGGCGCCGGCCTGGACCAGCGCCTGCAGCCGCTCCGACAGCATCGTCTTGGAGATGCGGGGAATGCCGCGGCGGATGTCGTTGAAGCGGCTGCTGCCGCAGAGGATCTCGCGGACGATCAGCAGCGTCCAGCGCCCGCCGAGCGTCTCATGGGCGCGTGCCATCGCGCAGAACTGGCCATAGCTGGTCATGGTGCCAGCCTAGCACGACGCAACGGCCAGCGCGGTCCGAAATCCGGACCGCAAGATCGCTTCGAGCAGGGGCGTTACGCCACCAGGCTCTTCGGGAGCATGCAGTGGATGCCCTTGGAGCCGTTGACCGTCTGCGTCACCCTGAGATCGGCGGCGAGGCTGCAGAGCATATAGGCCTCGTCCCGCGTCAGCTTCGTCCTGGAGGTGATCAGGTCGATCATCTCGCGCAAGGCGTTCTGCGCACAGACGTCGAGGTCGGGGTCGATGCCCATGGTGATGTGGTGGCTCTTCGTCTCCGCCCGCGGCATGGCGAAGGAGAGATCCTCGCGCAGATGGAATTCGAAGGTGCCTTCAAGCGCTGTCTCGATCGCGGTGATGCAGACCTCGCCATCGCCCTGCGCGCCATGGCCGTCGCCGCAGGAGAACAGGGCGCCCTCGACGAAAACCGGCAGATAGAGCGTCGCGCCGGCGCCGAGTTCCTTGTTGTCGATGTTGCCGCCGAAGGCGCGCGGGATCAGCGAGGTCACCCGGCCCCAATGCGCCGGCGGTGCGGTGCCCATCACCCCGAAGAACGGCGAAAGCGGCAGTTCCATGCCCCAGGGCAGGTTGGCGACGTTCCGCTCACGGTCGAGATGGATGAAGCGGAAGGCGTGATAGTCGAACTCGTCGGGCAGCGTGCCGCCGAGCGGCCGGAACATGGTGTAGCCGAAATCGGTGCGCGGCTTCACGCTCCGGATCTGCACCTCCAGCACCTGGCCGGGCCTGGCACCCTTCACCGCGATCGGGCCGGTAAGGATATGGCCGGGCAGCATGCGCTCGGCCTTGTCATGGATCTCGTGGATTTCCGGCGGGATCGTCGCATTGCCTTCGGGCAGATGGGCGGGCCCGCCGGTGACGGTGCGGATGGTGACGCTGTCCCCGCTCTCGATCTCCAGAACCGGCTTCAGCCCGGCGTCGAAATAGCCCCAATGGCAGGTGGCGAGAGAAGCGTCGAGCTGGTGATGCACCATGTCTGGTCTCGTTCGTCGGTCAGGGCGGAGATGAGAGGTCGGAGCCGGGGCGGCCGCGCGCATTGCGGCGCATGGTGTAGAGCGTCGCGCCGATGACGATGGCGGCGCCGGCGAGCGTCGTCAGTGACGGCACTTCCGAGAAGAAGACGAAACCGGTGAAACCGGCCAGGATCAGGCGGCTGAAATCGAGTGGCGCCAAGGCGGCGGCCTCGCCGACCTGGTAGGCCTTGGTGATCAGCCATTGCCCGGCGGTGCCGAACAGGCTGAGCAGCACCAACCAGAACCATTGCTCTGATGTCGGCCAGACCCATAGAGCCCAGGTCGGCCAGGCGAGCACGACCATCAGGACGAGGCCCTGATAGATCAGGATCGTCTCGGTGCGCTCGCTGGTGCCGAGGATGCGCACGCTGATGGTGATGCCGGCGCCGAACAGCGCGCCGCCGAGCGACATCAGCGCCCAGACGTTCAAGCCCTCGCTGGAGGGATTGAGCATGATCAGCACGCCGACGAAACCGAGGATGGTCGCGACCCAGCGTGCCGTGTCGACGCGTTCCTTCAGGATCAGCACGGCGGCGACGGTGACGAACAGCACCTGGCTGAAGCTGATCGCCGTCGCTTGGGCGAGCGGGATGTAGAGCAGGGCGCTGAAGCCGCACAGCATCGAGGCCAGCGTGATCAGGCCGCGGAAGATCTGCAGGCCCGGCCGGTCCGTCTTCAGAGCGAGCGGCAGGCTGCGGCCGGCGATGACGAGGACGACCGTGCTCATGATGATCTGGCGGATCATCAGCGTCTCGATCAGCGGGATCGCCGTGCCCAGATGCTTGAAGGCGCCGACCATCACCGCGTAGACCAGCAGCGCGGTGATCATGTAGACGGTGCCGCGCAGGTTCGGGCTCGCCCGGCGCCACCACAGGCGGCTGCGATTGCGGCGCGCGGCGAGCCAGCCCTCGCGGGACGGGGTGGAGAGGACCGGCGGCAGCTGCCGTCCGGGCGAGCGCGATTCCGGAGGTTCCGGCGGACTGCCGTCCTCGTCCGCGGCGGCGGGCAGCGCCTCGGCCAGACAGATGGCCTCGCTGCGGCGACCCGTCGCTTCCGAAAGGCGGTCTTCGCTCATGGCTGCCCCGAGCCGGGCGGAAGACGCCGACGGCCTATCAGATATCTGCAGGACCGGAACTGTCGTCGATTTTTCGACCGTTCGTCAGTGGTTTGCGAGCATGGCGGGGTTGCCTGACGAGGTTGCCGCGACGCTCCTTCGCTCCGCCGCGAGGGCAGAGGCGACATGCCGACAAGGCCCTGTCATCGCCATGCGGATGGCGTATAGCAGCGCCGTAGCTTTGCCGTTGGCATGCGTCCGGGGAGGTGATCGGGGCAATGCGGGATCTGCTGAGGGATGCGATTGACGGCATCAGCGAATTGTCGCCGCGACGCTTTCCCTGGCGCCGTTTCCTGTTTGCCCTCGCGCTCGGCACGGTCGGTGGCTGGCTCTTCGCGCATTACCGCCTGCCATTGCCCTGGATGCTCGGCTCGATGGTGTTCTGCACGATTGCCGCCATCGCCCGCGCTCCGGTGGCCGCGCCGCCGGTGATCCGCCCGCCCATGTCGGCTGTGATCGGGGTGATGCTCGGTTCCGGCTTCAAGCCGGAGATCATCGCGCAGATGCCGAACTGGCTGCCGACGATCGGTGGCCTGATGCTGTTCATGATTGCCTGCGGCCTGTGCTGCGTCACCTATTTCCGCCGCGTCGCCGGCTATGATCCGGTGACCGCCTTCTTCTCCGGCATGCCCGGCGGCCTGGTCGAGATGGTGATCACCGGCGAGGAGAAGGGCGGCGATGCCCGCACCATCGCCCTGATCCATTCCGCCCGCATCCTGTTGGTGGTGATGACGCTGCCTTTCATCGTGCAATGGCTCGAAGGCGTCTCGCTCGGCATCAACCGCAATACCGGCCCCTCCATGTTCCAGACCACGGCGCTGGCCTGGTTCTGGCTGGTCGCCAGCGCGATCGTCGGCGTGATGCTCGCCCATGCGCTACGCATGCCGGCCAAGCAATTGCTGGGGCCGATGCTGGTCTCGGCCATCGTGCACCTCGTCGGCTTCAGCGATTCCGTGCCGCCCTACGAGATCGTCAACGTCGCCCAGCTCATCCTCGGCGTCACCATCGGCTGCCGCTTCGTCGGCACGCCGCCGCAGGCGATCCTGCGCATCCTCATGATCTCGGTCGGCTCGACGGTGATCCTTGTGGCGCTGACGCTGGTCTTCGCCTTCGCGGTCGCGCATGTCTCCAGCTACAAGCCGGTGCCGCTGATCCTGGCCTATTCGCCGGGGGGACTCGCCGAGATGAGCCTGATCGCGCTGGCGCTGCACACCGAGGTCGCCTTCGTCGCGGCGCACCACATCATCCGGGTCTTCCTGGTGATGATCGGCGCCGGCCCGCTCTTCGGCTCCATCGTCGGGAAGAAGCCCTGACCCTCAGGCGCCGCGTCCTGCCAGCTTCTGGCGCAGCACGCGCAGGAGGAAGGCCGGGTTGCCGACGACATAGCGCCGCCAGAGCCGGCGCGGCTCGAGCCAGAGGCGATAGGTCCATTCGATCCTGAGCGCCCGGAAGGCTTCCGGCGCCCGCGCCACCTCGCCGGCGAGGAAATCGAACAGCGCGCCGATGCCGGCTGCGACCGCGCAATGGCGGGCATCGATATGGTCGGCGATCCACTGCTCCTGCCGCGGGTTGCCGAAGGCGACCAGCAGGAGGTCGGGCCGCTCATGCGCGAGCCGCGCCAGCAGGGCGGCTTCCTCGTCCTGTCCGAAATAGCCGTGGCTCAGCACCGTGAAGCGGTGCTGCGGATGGTCGGCGCGCAGTCTCGCTGCGGCGCGCTCGGCGATGCCTGGCCGACCGCCGAGCAGCATCACGCGCAGCGGCTGCCTGCGGGCGGTGAGGATGGCCGGCGTGAAGTCGGTGCCGTTGAGATTGGCGGGGAAGGGCGTGCCGTAGAGCAGGCGCGAGGCGATGTCGACGCCGATCCCGTCGGGCAGGATCAGGAAGTCGGCGAGCCGCGTGCGCAAGGCCGCATCGCGCGCAGCGATGTTGACGAGATTGGCGTTGCAATAGGCCAGGTGCAGATGGCCGCCGCCGTCGAAGGCGTGCTCGATCAGGGCGAGCGCCTCGTCGCGCGTCATGGCCGCGACCGGGACGCCGGCGATGTCACGGCGCGGCGGTTCGGGCGGGACGCCGAGGGCAGCCGGTCGCTGCGAGGGTTTGAAGAGAACGACGTTCATCTCGATCGCTGCTGGCGCACGCATCGCCATGCTGACGGCGTAGGGCCTTCTCTTCGTTGCGTTTCCGGCCAGGGTCAAGCGGAACCCCGCCACAGGATGAACGCGGCCTTTCCCTGATCGCATAGCCGATCTCGGCGCCTCGGCGACCCCTTGCCCAGCCGGTTGTCCCGTTATGGCACGCTCTGCGCTCGCGGCCTGGGCGAAGGAGGATGGAGCGGGTCGATTCCTGCTTGTTTTCGCTGATTTCGCCGCCGTGCCGCTGCGGCATTGCCCTTGCCACTTCGGTCGGCAAGGCGGCCGCCGGCGCATCCCCTGTGCCGAAACCGGACCGCTTGCGACCGAGTGAGCGCGGCATGATGAGCGTCAACGACCTGGACTATGAAGTCGCAACAGCAGCCGACCAGCGCGCCAATGCGCTGCGCCACTGGATCGGGCTGATCACGGCGCTGGTCGATGCGGTGACCGTGGCGACCGTGGTCGCCGGCACCTCGATCGCCTATCACTTCGTCGCCTATCGCCATCTCGGCAACGACAAGGTCACGGTCGAGCTCGCCTCGATGATCGCCGCGATCTTCGTCTTCACCAATCTGATGCGCGGCCGCTATCGCCTCGAGAATTATCTCTCGACCAAGGGCCAGATCGCTTCGGCGTTCGGAGTCTGGAACCTGACGATGGTCGCCTTCGTCGCCATCGTCTTCATGGCCAAGATCAACGACCAGTATTCGCGCGCGGTCGTGCTCGCCACCTATGTCGCCGGCGCGCCGCTGATCGCGCTCGCCCGCTCGGCGATCGTGCGCACCATCTCGATGGCCTCCAAGACCGGCCGGATCACCTCCGAGCGGGTCTTCCTGATCGGCCGCGAGAGCGAGGTGATGTCCTTTGTCTCGCGCCACCAGCCCTGGAACATCGGCTTCTCGATCGTCGACGTCGCCTTCCTGCGCAGCAACGATCCGCGCCGGATCAACGACCCGCAGGCGGCGCTCGCCGCCGATCTCGCCACCGCTTCTGCCAGGGCCCGCGACCTCAAGCCGGACGCCGTCTTCATCGCCTTGCCCTGGTCGGACCAGGAGACGATCGACGCCTGCATCGACGCCTTCATGAACCTGCCGGTCGCGATCCACCTGACGCCGGAGCGCGTCATGGACCGCTTTGACAATCCCCATATCGTCCGGATCGGCTCGCTCGCCTCGCTCAGGCTGACGCGTCCGGCGCTCTCCTTCGCCCAGATCCTGTTCAAGCGCATCTTCGACGTCCTCGCCGCCAGCGCGATCCTGATCGCCAGCCTGCCGGTGCTGCTCTTGGTCGCGCTCGCGATCAAGCTCGATTCGAAGGGACCCGTGCTGTTCCTGCAGCGTCGCTACGGCTTCAACCAGGAGCCGTTCCGGATCTTCAAGTTCCGCACGATGACGACGACGGACGACGGCGAGGTGGTCAAGCAGGCGACCCGCAACGATCCGCGCATCACGCGGATCGGCGGCTTCCTGCGGCGCTACAATCTCGACGAATTGCCGCAGCTGCTCAACGTCATCGCCGGGCAGATGTCGCTGGTCGGCCCGCGCCCGCATGCGCTTGCCCATGACCGCGAGTTCCAGCGCAAGATCGCGCTCTATGCGAGGCGTCACAACGTCAAGCCCGGCATCACCGGCTGGGCCCAGGTCAACGGCCTGCGCGGCGAGACCGACACCGACGACAAGATGGCCCGCCGCATCGCCTATGATCACTGGTATATCGACAACTGGTCGTTTTGGCTCGATATCGGCATCCTCTTGCGCACCGTCTTCAGCCCGAGCGCCTTCCGGAACGCCCGTTAAACTGACGCAACCCTCCCCTCAGGCCATCGCGGCTTTGCGACGGCCGGCTTTGCGCTAGAGTTCCCGTGCAAGTTCCAGGGAGGGATTCTGTTTCAATGAACCAAATCGATTTAAAGGGCCGAGTCGCGATCATTACCGGCGGGGCGCAGGGGATCGGCCGCGCCGTCGCGGAGCGCCTCGCCGCCAGCGGCGCCAAGGTCGCGATCTGGGATCTCGACGGCAAGCTCGCCAATGAGGCGGCCGGCGCGATCGGCCCGGCCGCGAGCGGGCTTGCGATCGACGTGACCGACGCCAAAGCCGTGAACGCCGCCACGGCCGAGCTCGAGCAGCGCCATGGCAGCGTCGACATCCTCGTCACCAGCGCCGGCATCGCCGGGCCGAACCTGAAGACCTGGGAATACCCGCTCGACGAATGGGCCAAGATCATGCGGCTCAATGTCGACGGCACCTTGCATTGCTGCCAGGCGGTGATCCCCGGCATGATCAAGCGCAATTACGGCCGGCTCGTGCTGGTCGCCTCGATCGCCGGCAAGGAGGGCAACCCCAATGCCTCGGCCTATTCGGCCTCGAAGGCGGCGGTGATCGCCCTGACCAAATCGCTCGGCAAGGAGCTGGCGCAGCAGGACATCGCGGTGAACTGCATCACCCCGGCCGCTGCCCGCACCCGCATCTTCGACCAGATGAGCGAGGAGCATATCGGCTACATGCTGGCCAAGATCCCGCGCGGGCGCTTCCTGCTGCCGGAAGAGGTCGCCTCGATGGTCGCCTTCCTGGCCTCGGCCGAAAACAGCTTCACCACCGGCTCGGTCTTCGACCTGTCCGGCGGGCGGGCGACCTACTGACACGCAAATCGATTCCACCGCGTTAAAGCGGGCTGGCCATGCCCATGGCCGGCCCGCTAGGTTGATCCCATGACTACGACCCTGCCTTCTCCCGCCGTCCTCGGCGCCCGCGCCTTCGCCGCCCTCGCCGGCATCAACCGCTTCAGCGACGAGCCGGGCAAGATCACCCGGCTCTATCTCTCGCCCTCGCACCGGCAGGCGGCGGAGTACGTCAAGGGCGCGATGGAGGTCGCGGGGCTGACCGCCTTCATCGACGCCGCCGGCTCGGTGCAGGGACGGCGCGAAGGCTAGCCCGGGCCTGCCGGCCGTGCTGATCGGCTCCCACATCGACACGGTCCGCGATGGCGGGCGCTTCGACGGCAATCTTGGCGTCGTCGCCGGCATCCTGGCGGCGCAGGCGATCCGCGATGCCGGCATCACCTTGCCTTTCGCGCTCGAAGTCGTCGCCTTCGGCGACGAGGAGACGGTGCGCTTCCCGACCTCGCTCTCCACGTCGTCGGCGCTGATCGGCCATTACGATCCGGCCTGGCTCGACTCGCGCGATGCGGACGGCGTCGTATTGCGCGACGCGCTCGTAACCTTCGGCGGCGACCCGGCGGGGATCGCCGCGCTCGCCCGCAAGCCCGGCTCGGTCAAGGCCTATCTCGAAGTCCATATCGAGCAGGGCCCGGTGCTCGAGGTCGAGAACGAGGCGGTCGGCATCGTCACCGCGATCAACGCCCAGAGCCGCGCCGCCGTGCGCGTCAGCGGCGAGGCCGGTCATGCCGGCACCGTGCCGATGACGCTGCGCAAGGACGCGCTGACCGCTGCCGCCGAGATGGCGTTGGCGCTGGAGGAGATCGCAGGCAGCCATGACCAGGCGGTCGGCACGGTCGGCGTCTTCCGGCCCGATCCCGGCGCGACCAATGTCGTGCCCGGCGCGGTCGACTTCACCATCGACTATCGCGCGCCCATCGGTGCGACCGTCGCCGCCATGGAACGGCAAATCCAGCAGCGTTTCGGCGAGATCGCGGCCCGGCGTGGCGTTAGCCTGACCATCACGCCCTATTCGCGCGAGGATGCGACGCCGATGGCGGCCGAGTTGCAGGAAGCGCTTGCCGCCGGCATCGCCCGCACCGGCTCGAACCTTTCCGCTCGTCGCCTGCCGTCCGGCGCCGGCCACGACGCCATGGCGATGGCGCGGCTCTGTCCCTCGGCCATGCTGTTCGTGCGCTGCGAGAAGGGCATCAGCCATTCGCCGCTGGAGAACATGACCGAACTCGACGCCGGCATCGCCATCCGCGTCATGATCGAGACGATCCTGGAACTGGCGCGGCGCGAGGGCTAAAGCCTCAGCCGCCGGCGGCCTCCGAAGGCATCGCCGGGTGGCGCTGGCGCCGCTCCGGCCGCGCCGCAGGCTTGCGGAAGAGGTGCAGGGCCGCGAGCGCGAGCCCGACGGCTGCGACCCAATGGCCGGGCCGCAGTGCCGTCCAGTCCTGGTAGACGACGACATCGGCATTGGCCTGGAAGATCAGCCAGGCCGAGGCGCCGGTGGCGAAGGCATACCAGGCCGTTTCGGCCAGCGCCGTCGCGAGGCCGGTGGCCAGCGCGGTCAGCGCGAGCGAGGTGAAGCTCAGCGGAATCTTGAAGCGGTTGAGCCCGCGATAGGCCATCAGCAGCGCGAACAGCCCGGTCAGCAGCACCGGTTGGGTGACGTCGATCTTCGACTGCAGCGCGAAATGGAACAGGCCGAGGCAGGCGATCGGGTAGACGATATTGTGCAGGCGCTGCCAGCGGCCCGAGCCGAGCCGGCGGATCATGCCGTCGGTCGAGGTGACGCCGAGCACGACGAGGCCGATCAGGGCGGTGATGCCGACGACGAGATAGAAGCGCTTGACGATCTCGGAGAGGATCAGCCCCCAGTCGAAGGCGAGGTCGATGCAGTAGAGCGCGAGATGGCCGAGTGCGTAGGCCATGGCCGACAAGCCGAGCATGCGGCGGATGCCGATCAGCTTGTTCCAGTCGAGGATACGGCGCAAAGGCGTGACGGCGAGGGTGATGACGAGGATGCGCAAGGCCCAGGTGCCGGTGTCGTGCACGGCCTGCGTCCACGGCTTGGAGCCGAGTTGATTGGTCCAGGCCTGGAAGGCGAGGATCAGCGCGGGGACGAGCACGAGCGCGAAACAGCCGGCGCGAAGGGCGGAGAAACGCCCTTGGCGGTCATTCCACGGCCAGTAGCTGGCTGGTATTGCGAAAGCCATTCGTCACCATGATTGTCGACCCCCAACGCGAATACGCCAGAATCGTTGTGAAGGTTACGGCTGCTCGCGCACAAGGACGTGAGCCGCGCGATCCCGTCGCTGCGAACTGGAACGGAGAAGCCTGTCGTGCCTGAGAATCGCAAGGTCGTGTTCGATGTCGGCAATGTCCTGCTGCGCTGGGATCCGTTCCATCTCTATCGCAACCTGATCCCGGACGATGCCAAGCGCGACTGGTTCCTGAAGAACGTCTGCACCGCTGCCTGGAACATCGAGCAGGATCGCGGTCGGCCCTGGTCGGAAGCGGTCGCGCTGCTGGTGGCGGAGCACCCGGAATGGGAGGCCGAGATCCGCGCCTATGATGAGCGCTGGCACGAGACGGTGCCCGCGACGATCGAGGACAGCGTCGCGACCCTGGCGGAGCTGAAGGCGAAGGGCGAAGCGGTCTACGCCATCACCAATTTCTCGCGCGAGAAATGGGCGGAATGCCTGATCCGCTTCCCGTTCCTGCAGAGCTTCGACGGTGTGATCGTCTCGGCGCATGAGCGGCTGCTCAAGCCCGATCCGGCGATCTACAATGTGCTGCTGGAGCGCTACGGGCTGAGCGCCGGCGAGTGCATCTTCGTCGACGACAGCGCCAAAAATATCGACGCCGCCCGCTCGGTCGGCATGCAGGCCGTGCATTTCGTCGAGCCGATCGATCTGAGGGCGCAGCTGCGCGGGCTTGGCGCCAATCTCTGAATTGCGCTGTCCACCCTGTGCGGCTCAAGCCTGCGCAGGGCGGACGGAGTGCCTACCGGTAGCGGCGGCGATAGTAGTGGCGGCGATGCGGCCGCCAGTGTCGGCGATAATAATAGCGTCGCCGGTAATGGCGATGGCGCCAATACCGCCTGCGCCAGTGCCGCCGGCGGTGGCGGTGATAATGATATCGGGCGTAGTCCGTCTCGGTCTTGTCGAGCGCTTCCGGATCGACCTGGGGCGTCTCGTCGGACCGGCGAGGCTCGACTGCCGGTTTCGGCTGCGGTGCAGCGAGCGCCGCGGTGCCGAGGCTACCGGCAACTGCGAGGCCGCCGATCAGGCTCGCGAGGAAAGAGCGTCTGTCCACGGTGCTGCCCTCCCTTCGGTTGAAGGCTTTGGATCAACACCGTGTCAGGCGGGATGGTTCCCTGAAATGTGGTGAGATGGCTGAGCGCGCTCGCTCAGCTGTCCATCTTCAGCGCCGCGATGAAGGCTTCCTGCGGGATCTCGACGCGGCCGAACTGCCGCATCTTCTTCTTGCCTTCCTTCTGCTTGTCCAGGAGCTTGCGCTTGCGCGAGGCGTCGCCGCCATAGCACTTCGCCGTCACGTCCTTGCGCAGCGCCCGGATGGTCTCGCGGGCGATGATCTTGCCGCCGATCGCAGCCTGGACAGGAATCTGGAACATGTGCGGCGGGATCAGCTCCTTGAGCTTCTCGCACATTGCCCGGCCGCGCGCGTCGGCGCGCGAGCGGTGGACCAGCATGGAGAGTGCATCGACCGGCTCGGCATTGACCAGGATCGACATCCGGACGAGGTCGCCCTCGCGATAATCGGTGATCTGGTAGTCGAAGGAGGCGTAGCCCTTCGAGATCGACTTCAGCCGGTCGTAGAAGTCGAATACGACCTCGTTCAGCGGTAGGTCGTAGACGACCTTTGCCCGCGAGCCGACATAGTTGAGGTCGATCTGCAGGCCGCGCCGGTCCTGGCAGAGCTTCAGCACCGAGCCGAGATACTCGTCCGGCGTGAAGATCGTGGCGCGGATCCACGGCTCCTCGATGAACTCGATCTTCATCACGTCCGGCATGTCGGCCGGGTTGTGCAGTTCGAGCGTCGAGCCGTCGCGGAGCCTGAGGTGATAGACGACCGACGGCGCCGTCGAGATCAGGTTGAGGTTGAACTCGCGCTCCAGCCGCTCCTGGATGATCTCCAGATGCAGCAGCCCGAGGAAACCGCAGCGGAAGCCGAAGCCGAGCGCCGCCGAGGTCTCCATCTCGTAGGAGAAGCTGGCGTCGTTCAGCCGCAGTTTCGCCATGGCACTGCGCAGCACCTCGAAATCGGCAGCGTCGACCGGGAAGATGCCGCAGAACACCACTGGCTGCACCGGCTTGAAGCCCGGCAGCGGCTCGGCGATCGGCTTGCGGTCGTCGGTGATGGTGTCGCCGACGGCGGTGTCGGCGACTTCCTTGATCGAGGCGGTGAAGAAGCCGACCTCGCCAGGGCCGAGTTCCTTCACTTCGAGCATCTTGGGCTTGAACACGCCGACGCGGTCGACGCCATAGGAGGCGTTGGCGCGCATCATCCGGATGGTCATGCCCTTCTTCAGCACGCCGTCGATGATGCGCACGAGCACGACGACGCCGAGATAGGCATCGTACCAGCTGTCGACCAGCATCGCCTTGAGCGTCGCCTCGGCGTCGCCCTTCGGCGCCGGCAGCTTCTCGACGATGGCTTCGAGCACGCCCTCGATGTTGAGGCCGGTCTTGGCCGAGATCGGCACGGCCTCGGAAGCGTCGAGGCCGATCACGTCCTCGATCTGCTGCTTGATCCGCTCCGGCTCGGCCGCCGGCAGGTCGATCTTGTTGAGGACGGTGACGATCTCGTGGCCGGCGTCGAGCGCCTGGTAAACATTGGCGAGCGTTTGCGCCTCGACGCCCTGCGAAGCGTCGACGACGAGGAGCGAGCCCTCGCAGGCGGCCAGCGAGCGCGAGACCTCATAGGCGAAGTCGACGTGCCCGGGCGTGTCCATCAGGTTGAGGATGTAGGTCTTGCCGTCCTTGGCCAGGTAGTCCAGCCGGACGGTCTGCGCCTTGATGGTGATGCCGCGCTCCTTCTCGATGTCCATCGAGTCGAGGATCTGCTCGCTCATGTCGCGCGCGGCGACCGTGCCGGTCTGCTGGATCAGCCGGTCGGCGAGGGTCGACTTGCCGTGGTCGATATGGGCCACGATCGAGAAGTTGCGGATATTGTCGAAGCTGCGGGTGCTCATGCGCGCGCCATAGCAGTGCGCGCGGGTTGCGCCAAGGGTCTGCGGCGGACGAAGGCCGCTTCACTCCGCCGCGAGCAGCCTTTCCTTGGCCCAGTTCAGGGCCCGATAGTCGAAACCCGCCTCCAGCGTCGGCTTCACCACCGAGAAATAGGGCGAGATGTCGAAATCGCGTGGCATGTAGAGCGAGTGATGCCGGATGTGCAGGATTTCGCGGATGGTCTCCTCGCCCATCGCCTGCGCGTATTCGACGGTCGGCAGCACCGGATAGCGCGCCGCCTCGAAGGCCTGGGCGATCAGGGTCGAGCAGATCGCCCGTGTCGGGTCGCCGGAGCCGAGCGAGATCATCCGCCGGCGCCAGCTCGCAGGTGCCCATGGCAGCGGAATCAGCCAGCGCGCGAGGTCGAGGATGTTCTTGAGGTCATACTGGGTGCCGAGCCGCTCCAGGACATAGTCGACTGCGATCTGGCGGCCTTCGCGATCAAGCGCCTGCGGCCGGCAGATGCGGGTGCCAAAGGCGCCGTATTTCGAGAGGGGCGAGAGCACGCAGCCGACATCCATCTCGACCTCGGCCAGAACCAGCGGCTCGCCCTCCGGGCTGACCTTGCCGGTATCGCCGACATAGAGCGCAGCATGCGACCAGGTCGACTGGGTCAGGTATTTGATCGCGGCCGAGACCTTCATGTGGCCCTCGACCAGAAGCACGTCGCCCGGCCTGAGCGCAGCTTCGAGCCGCGTCATCGCCTTCGCGTCGACCGGACCTGCCTGCGGCTTGCCGCGCGTGATGAAGCGGACCACCGATCGGCCGATGAAGTCCAGTCCCCTGTTCATCGACGCCTCTCCTTGCGCCGGCGCCGTTTCCGGCGTCTTCCGGCCCTGAGTAAAACGCGAGCCCGTGACTTTTTCGGAAATCACCTGCGGGACTTGCGTCAGCGAGACCGGGATTCGCCGAACGTCGTAAAATCCGGGTTGACGGCGGACCGCGGCGAGCTTGCTCCAGTCTAATCCATTATGTTGGAATTAATCTTGCATAATGGACTGTACCGCCGATCGGCGGCGCGAGGAGACGGATCATGACGGCGGCGGACAACGTGACCATCGAGCAGCTCGACGGGGAGGGAGTGCGGGCAGCCGCCCCGGCCCTGGTGGAAATTCTGCGCGACTCCGTGGCGAATGGCGCCTCCGTCGGCTTCATGGACTGGAACACATCAGCTGATTTCGACAGCTTCTGGCGCGGCGTCACAGCTGAGGTCGCCGCCGGGCGCATTCTGCTCTTCATTGCGCGCGACGCGAGCGACGTCGTTGGCACGGCGCAGCTCCACCTAGTCGGGAAGCCGAACCAGCCGCATCGCGCCGAGATCGCCAAGGTGCTGGTGCATTCACGGGCCCGCCGCCGCGGCATCGGCGAGGCATTGATGCGGGCGGCGGAGGCTGCCGCGCTGGTCATAGGGCGCAACCTGCTGGTGCTCGACACCGACGAAGTCGGCGCGGCGCGCCGTCTCTACAATCGACTGGGCTGGACGGAGGTCGGCACCATCCCGCGCTATGCGCTGATGCCGGACGGGCGCGATTGCGGCTCGACCTTCTTCTACAAGCAGTTGGGCTAGCCGAGTTCGGCGCTGCGCGAGAGCGCGCCGACGATCCGGCGTAGGCCGGAGAGCAGCACCTCGCGTTCCTCATCGGAAAACCCCGCCAAGGCCCGCGCATTGACGCTTTTCGCGGCGGCGAGCGCCGGCTCCTGCAGCGCCCGCGCTCGCGTCGTGAGCTGAATGCGGCGGGCGCGGGCATCGGCCTGATCGGGCCGACGCTCGATCAGCCCGTCGCGCTCCATGCGGGCTAGCGTCGCCGCCATGGTCGCCTGCTCGACATCGAGCCGGCCGACCAAGTCTTTCTGCGTCAGCCCTTCATCGCGCCAGAGTTCGAGCAGCACCATGAACTGCGCCGGGGCGAGGCCGAGCGGGCGCACCGCCTCGGCGAGCTCGCGGGCGAACAGACGGGCGACATGGTTGGCGAGATAGCCGGCGGAGTTGATCTTGAAGCTGGTCATGCAGGGCTCGATCCGACGAGATTGCAATTGAACAGCATGCTATGCAATGATACATAGCATGCTGTTCACTGGGAGGAAGCGGCCATGCCTGACTCCAGACTCGATGCGAGCACGCAGCGAAACAGTGGTTCCATCACCGGCCTCGTCGCGCTGATCCTGGCGACCTTGTTCGCCGGAGCTGCGATCTACATCCTCGTCGCCGAGCAGCCGGCGCGCCTCGCGCTCACGGACGCTCCGCTGCTGTTGCAGTGGCAGGAAAGCTACCCGCGCGCGGCGCGGATGCAGGCCGGGCTCGCCGTGCTGGCGAGCCTCGTCGGCGTGCTCGCCTTCTGGCGGGGCCGGAATCCGTTCTGGCTGGTCGGCGCGGCGCTGATGATCGCCAACCTGCCGTTCACGCTGATGGTGATCGCGCCGGTGAACGATGCGCTGCTGGCGCTCGGCGCCGAGCAGGCGGGAGCGGCGAGCCGGGCGCTGATCGAACGCTGGGGGTCGCTCCACGCCGTGCGCGCCGGGCTGTCAGTGCTGGCGATCGCCGCCTTCGCGCTGGCGATCATCCGCGTCAGGCCTCACTCGGCGTTGCGGAAATAGGGCTCGACCGTGCCCTTGAGCTTGACCGTCATCGGGTTGCCGTGGCGGTCCTTGGCATTGCCGGCGGTGAGGCGGACCCAGCCCTCGCTGATGCAGTATTCCTCGACATTGGTCTTCTCGACGCCCTTGAAGCGGACGCCGATGTCCTTCGCCAGCAGCTCCTCATTGTAGAAGGGGCTGTTGGGGTTGGAGGACAGGCGGTCGGGGAGGGTGTCGGTCATGGCGCTGCTCGTCTGCGGAAGTGATTTGCCGGACAGGTAGCAGGCCATGGCGCATTCGGCAAAAGTCGGCATATCCACCGTCATTGCGAGCGAAGCGAAGCAATCCAGGAGGGCTCGCTCGGCAGCCCCTGGATTGCTTTGTCGCTATGCTCCTCGCAATGACGGAGGCGGGTCTCAGCGCTCGGCGAAAGCCTTCTCGATGACGTAGTCGCCGGCCTCGCCGTGATTGCCTTCTTCGAGGCCGCGCTCATCGAAGATCTGCTTGAGGTCGATCAGCATCTGCGGGCTGCCGCAGAGCATGAAGCGGTCGCCGGCCGGATCGAACGGTCCCATGCCGGTATCGCTGAAGAGCTGGCCGGAGGTCAGCAGGTCGGTGATGCGGCCGCGATTGCGGAAGGGCTCGCGGGTCACGGTCGGATAATAGACGAGCTGCTCGCGGATCATCTCGCCCAAAAACTCGTCGTTCGGCAGTTCCTGCTGGATGCGCTCGCCATAGGCCAGCTCCGAGACCTGGCGGCAGCCATGCACGAGCACGACCTTCTCATAGCGCTCATAGGTCTCGGGATCGCGGATCAGTGAGAGGAACGGCGCCAGGCCCGTGCCGGTGCCGAGCAGGAACAGGCGCTTGCCGTCCTTGAGGTTGTCGAGCACCAGCGTGCCCGTCGCCTTCTTGCCGATGATGATGGGATCGCCGACCTGCAGGTTCTGCAGGCGCGAGGTCAGCGGGCCGTCCGGCACCTTGATCGAGAAGAACTCGAGGTTCTCGTCGTAATTGGTGCTGGCGACGCTGTAGGCGCGCAGCAGCGGCTTCTCGCCGACCTTGAGCCCGATCATCGTGAACTGGCCGTTCTTGAAGCGGAAGGTCGTGTCGCGGGTCGTCGTGAAGCTGAAGAGCGTATCGGTCCAGTGATGGACGGAGAGGACGCGCTCCTCGTAGAAATTGCTCATCTCGTCGATCCTTAGATAGTCTAGCGATTTAGCAGAATATCGGATGCAGCCCACCCAGTATCACATCGCCGGGCGTTCGGAAAGCAGGTCGATCTTGTCCGGTATTCCCTTCCAGTCGTCGGCATCGGCCGGCGGCTCGCTCTTCTGGGTGATGTTCGGCCAGAGCGGCGCCAGCCTTGCGTTCAAGGCCAGCCATTGCTCGGCACCATCGGCGCTGTCGGCGACGATCGCCTCGGCCGGGCATTCCGGCTCGCAGACGCCGCAGTCGATGCACTCGTCGGGATGAATGACGAGCATGTTCTCGCCCTCGTAGAAGCAGTCGACGGGGCAGACCTCGACGCAATCCATGTACTTGCAACGGATGCAGGCGCTGGTGACGGCGTAAGGCATGCGCGATCCTTGCTGCTTGACAGCCGGGTCCGGACGGGGCAGAAATTCATTCGTATACAAACAATATGTCGTGTCCCACTGCGCTTGTCAATCGGGCTTGTGGCGATGAGGATGGCGGCAGATTTCGGACAACGACGACAGGGCGGATACGATGGCTGAACTACAGGCGACGGCAGTCAGCAGCACCCACAAACTGGTGGTGAAGAATATCGGCCTGATGCTCTCCGGCGATATCGAGCGCCCGATCCTGGAGGCCGATACGCTGGTGGCGATCGGCGGCCGGATCGCCGCGGTCGGCCGCTTCAAGGACCTCGATACGGAAGGGGCCGACACCGTTATCGACGCCAACGGCACGGTGCTCTCGCCCGGGCTGATCGACAGCCATGTTCACCCGGTCGCCGGCGACTGGACGCCGCGCCAGAACCAGCTCGGCTGGATCGATTCGACCATGCATGGCGGCGTCACCACCATGATCTCGGCCGGCGAGGTTCACACCCCCGGCCGGCCCAAGGACATCGTCGGCCTGAAGGCGATGGCGATTTACGCTCAGCGCGCCTTCACCGCCTTCCGTCCCGGCGGCGTCAAGGTCCATGCCGGGGCGCCGGTGATCGAGCCCGGCATGGTCGAGCAGGACTTCAAGGACCTGGCCGATGCCGGCGTGAAGCTGCTCGGCGAGGTCGGTCTCGGCGGCGTCAAGGATGGCGCGCGGGCAAAAGAGATGGTGGCCTGGGCTCGGAAGTACGGCATCCAGTCGACCATCCACACCGGCGGCCCCTCGATCCCCGGTTCCGGGCTGATCGGCGCCGATGTCGTGCTGGAGGCCGATACCGACGTGGTCGGCCACATCAATGGCGGCCACACGGCCCTGCCGGACAAGGAGATCCGCTGCATCTGCGAGGGCTGCAAGCGTGGCCTCGAACTGGTGCATAACGGCAATGAGCGCGCCGCGCTTTATACGCTGCGTGTCGCCCGCGAGATGGGCGAATTGCAGCGGGTCATCCTCGGAACCGACGGGCCGGCGGGCTCCGGCGTGCAGCCGCTCGGCATTGTCCGCATGGTCTCGATGCTGTCCTCGCTCGGCGATGTCCCGGCCGAGGTGGCGTTCTGCTTCGCCACCGGCAACACCGCCCGGATGCGCAGCCTCGATTGCGGGCTGATCGAGGTCGGCCGCAGCGCCGATTTCGTCTTCATGGACAAGGCCCAGCACTCCGCCGGCAAGACCTTCCTCGATTCGATCCAGCTCGGCGACCTGCCGGGCATCGGCATGATCGTGATCGACGGCATCGTCCGCAGCGGCATCAGCCGCAACACCCCGCCGGCGGAGAAGATCCCGTCGGTGGGGCATTAGGCGGCCGTTTCCCGCGCCTTTCCCGTCATGGTCGGGCTTGTCCCGACCATCCACGTTTTCACTGGCCGAGGCCGGTGTCCAAGACGTGGGTGCTCGCCACAAGGGTGAGCATGACGGCGGTATGCTTCAGCGCTGAAATCCCGCTTGCGGCGCGCTTCGATTTATCCTTATTCTCATTCGTATACGAATGATCTTGGTGGCCGTGACGATCAGGACGATCAGGCGCGCCTCGCCCCGCCTGGGCGAGCCATGAGGACGACGAAGCGCTTCACGCTTCGCGTCAACGGCGCGAGCCATGAGGTCGAGGGCGAAGCCCAGACGCCGCTGCTGTTCTTCCTGCGCAACGACCTCTGCCTCAACAGCCCTAAATTCGGCTGCGGCCTCGGCGAATGCGGCGCCTGCACCGTGCTGGTCGACGGACAGGCGGCCCGCGCCTGCGCCCTGCCGGTCAGGCTGGCTGAGGACCGCGAGATCGTCACGCTCGAAGGGCTCGGCAGCGTGGAAGCGCCGCACCTAATCCAGCAGGCCTTCATCGATGCGCAGGCCGCGCAATGCGGCTACTGCATCTCCGGAATGGTGATGACCGCGAAGGCCTTCCTCGACGTGCAGCCGAACCCGAGCGAGGTGGAGGTGCGCGAGGCGCTGCGCCATAATCTTTGCCGCTGCGGCACCCATGTCGAGATCGTCAGGGCGGTGCTGCTCGCCGCCGAGCGCGGCCGGCAGGACGCGGCTGCACGATGAGCGAGCCTCTCTCCCGCAAGACGCTGCTGAAGCGCGCCGGCGTGATCGGCGTGGTCGCGCCGCGCAAGGGCGCGGCTGCCGACGCTGCGCCCGAGGACGGGCTCGATTTGCATGTCTGCCTGACGGCGGAGGGCCGCGTCCTCGCCTTCAACGGACATGTCGATCTCGGCACCGGCATCCGCACGGCGCTCGCCCAGATGGTGGCGGAGGAGCTCGATTTCCCCTTCGACGCCGTCGAGATGGTGCTCGGCGACACCGTCGATACGCCCGATCAGGGCCCGACCATCGCCAGCGAGACGATCCAGGTCACCTCGCTGGCGATACGGATCGCGGCGACTCAGATCCGGGGCCGGCTGATCACGCTCGCAGCCGCGGCGCTCAGCTGCGGCGAGGACGAGATCGCGCTCGCCGATGGCGTGATCTCGCGCAAGGGCGAGACCACGCCTGCGATCGCCCTCGACACGCTGCTCGCCAATGAGCGCATCCTGCTGCCGCTGGCTGAGACCGCCGAATTCAAGCAGGTCGACCAGCACAGGCTCGTCGGCCGCTCGGTCGCCCGCGTTGACATCCCCGCCAAGGTCACCGGCTGCTTCACTTACGTCCACGATGTCCGCGTTGCCGGCATGCTGCATGGCCGGGTGGTGCGTCCGCCCTATGCCGGCATGGACGCCGGCGATTTCGTGGGCAAGAGCCTGATCGCGGTCGATTGCGACTCGATCGCCGACGTGCCCGGCATCCGCGCCGTGGTCATCGAGGGCGATTTCATCGGCATCGTCGCCGAGCGCGAGGAATGGGCGGCGGAAGCCGCGCTGAAGCTGAAGGCGCAATGGCGCGAGTTTACGCCGCCCGATCTCTCTGATCTCGGGCAGGCGCTGCGCGCCCATCCCTCGACGCCGCGCCTTTTGGCCGAGGAGGGCGACGTCGACGCTGCGCTGGGGAGCCTCGAGGCACGGCTCGATCGCACCTATGTCTGGCCCTACCACATGCACGGCTCGATTGGCCCGTCCTGCGCCGTCGCCGATGTGGGCGAGGACGGCATCACCGTCTGGACCGGCAGCCAGAACCCCTATCCGCTGCAGAACGACCTTGCCGTGCTGACCGGCCTGCCGAAGGAGCGGATCGACGTCATCCGCTTCGAGGCCGCGGGCTGCTATGGCCGCAATTGCGCCGACGACGTCGTCGCCGACGCGGTGCTGCTGTCGCGTGCGGTCGGCGCTCCCGTCCGCGTCCAGCTCACTCGCGAGCAGGAGCATCTCTGGGAGCCGAAGGGCGCGGCCCAGCTGATCGATATCAAGGGGGGGCTGGGGCCGGGCGGCTCGCTGAAAGCCTATGACTTCCACACCTGGTACCCGTCCAATGCCGCGCCGACCCTGGCGCTGCTGCTGACCGGGCGCATCCCGAACCAGCCGGCGGCGCTCAGGATGGGTGATCGCACGGCGGTACCCTCTTACAATTACGAAAACATGCGGCTGACGGCCTATGACATGCCGCCGATCATCAGGGCGTCCTGGCTGCGCGGCGTCTCGGCGATGCCGAACGTCTTCGCCCATGAGAGCTATATCGACGAGCTCGCGCATGAGGCCGGCGTCGATCCCGTCGAATTCCGCCTGCGCCATATCAATGACGAGCGCGCCGCCGAGCTGACGCGCGCCACCGCCGAGCGGGCGAACTGGCAATCGCATGTCGGCCCGCGCATGGAGCAGGACGGCGATATCATGCGCGGGCGCGGCTTCGCCCAGGCGCGCTATGTCCATGGCAGCTGGCCGGGCGTCGGCGCCGCCTGGGCCGCCTGGGTCGCCGATGTCGCGGTCAACCGCACGACCGGGGAGGTCACGGTCTCCCGGGTCACCGTCGGCCAGGATACCGGCATGATGGTCAACCCCGCCGGGGTGACGCACCAGATCCATGGCAACGTCCTGCAATCGACCAGCCGGGTGCTGCGCGAGGAGGTGACGTTCTCGCAGACCACCGCCGTCGCCAGCCGCGACTGGGGCTCCTATCCGGTGCTGACCTTCCCGGAGCTGCCGGCGATCGACGTGATGCTGATGGATCGCCAGCATCTGCCGCCGATGGGCGCCGGCGAGTCGGCTTCCGTCCCGAGTGCGGCGGCGATCGTCAACGCCGTCTATGACGCAACCGGCGTGCGCTTCCGCGAATTGCCGCTGACGCCGGAGCGCGTGCTCGCCGGCCTCAACGGCACGCCGCTGCTAAAGCCGCCGCGGCGCGAGCCGGCCAGGCGCCTGCCCTGGTGGAGCAAGCTCGGCGCGGCCGTGGCGGGGGCCGCGACCTTCGCCGCCGTCTCGCTTGCCTTCGCGCCTTCGATCGCGCCGATCGCCAGGCCGGACCCATCGACTTGGTCGGCGGCGACGATCGAGCGCGGCCGCCAGCTCGCGGCGCTCGGCGCCTGCGCGGTCTGCCACACGGCTAAGGACGGTGTGCCCTATGCCGGCGGGCTCGCATTGCCGACGCCGTTCGGCACGGTGCTGACCACCAACATCACGCCCGATGTCGAGACCGGCATCGGCACCTGGTCCTATGCCGCCTTCGAGCGGGCGATGCGGGCCGGCCTGCATCGCGACGGCCGCCAGCTCTACCCCGCCTTCCCCTATCCGAGCTTCGCCAAGGCGAGCGAGGCCGATCTGCAGGCGCTCTACGCTTTCCTGATGTCGCAGCCGGCGGTGCTGCAGGAGAACGAGCCGAGCAAGCTCACCTTCCCGTTCAACCTGCGCCCGTTGCTGGCAGGCTGGAATCTGCTGTTCAACCGCGGCGAGCTGAAGCCCGATGCCGCCCGCTCGGCTGAATGGAATCGCGGGCGCTATCTCGTCGACGGGCTCGGCCATTGCGGCGCCTGCCACACGCCGCGCAATGCACTCGGCGCCGAGAAGAGCGGCAGCGCCTATCTCGCCGGCGGCGAGGCCGAAGGCTGGACCGCGCCGGCGCTGACCAAACTCTCGGCAGGGCCGATCCCGTGGAGCGAGGCAGAGCTCTATGCCTATCTCAAGACCGGCACCTCCCGGCAGCACGGGGCGGCTGCGGGCCCGATGGCGCCGGTGATTGCCGAGCTGAGAGAACTGCCCGATGCCGACATCCGGGCGATGGCGACCTATCTGGCCTCGCTGAGCGAGCCTCTGCCGGAAGCGGCAGCCACGGAACGCGTCAAGCGCATCGAGGCGATGACGGCGTCCGCGGCCAACCCCGCGACCTCGCCGATCGCACGGCTCTATGACGGCGCCTGCGCCGCCTGCCATGAGACCGGCAGGGCCGCGCCGCTGCTCAATGCCGGCCCGATGCTAGGCCTGTCGTCGAAGTTGCATGCGGCCACGCCGACCAATCTCGTCAACATGCTGCTCGAGGGCGGCCAGCACGGCATCGGCTCGATGCCCTCCTTCGCGACGGCACTGGACGATCGCCAGCTTGCGGATCTGGCCGCCTATCTCCGCGGGCGTTTCGCGCCCGAGAAGCCGGGCTGGAGCGGAGTTGAGGATGCGATTGCGCAGGCGCGCAAGAGCCACTGAGCGCTTTCGCGGCTCCAGACAGCGGAAGCCGGGCCCGCTGGTCGGGCGGGCCCGGCCTGTTGGTCAGGCCGTCGCGTGCGGCTCGTGCCGGTAGTTCCAGACGGCCCAGGCCGAGACGAACGCCGTCAGCAGGCCGAGCACCAGATGCGTCCGGAAGGCGGCGGTATTGCCGGTGAAGCCGAGCACCCAGGGCGCGGCGATCAGCCAGAGGCCGAGCGCCAGGTTCACCCATTCCTCCCATTCGGCGAAGGCGGTGAGCGCCGCGATCGCGATCACGGCCAGTACGGCGCCGACCAGCCAGGCATTGCGGGTCGGCATGGTGTCGGCCAGGAAGCCCATCATCCAGGGCGAGATGAACAGGAGTGCGCCGAGGATCAGGTTGAGCCAGTCCTGCGGCCGTTTTCCACTCATATTCGCGGTCAACATGATCACCTCCATCGGTGAATATCATCCAACCACGGCGCCTCGCGCACGGGGCGCTTGGTCCAGAACATCATACGCCTGTTGTCGAAACAGCTCAAGAACTGGTCAAAAAACGATCATGGCCGGCGCGAGCCGGCCATGACAATGCCTGACGACTTGAGACAGGCGGATTCGACTTCACCGTAACTTCGGCGAAGTGGGAAGTTCACTTGGCAGTGAGCAGTTCCTTGACCTGCAGCAGCACCAGCTCGTTGTCATCCGCCTTTTTGGGATCGCGCGACGACGAGAACGGCAGGTTGTTGTCGTTGCCGACGACGATGATGCCGTTGGCGAGATCGACTACGTCGACGTTCTCGATGGTGAAGAACGGGAAGGGCAGCACGCCGTCGATGGCGCCCTGCTTCGCCTTCTTGTCGGGATCGGCGATCTTCATCAGGTCGATATAGCCGACCTTGCGCACGGGCTTGCCGACATTGGCGTCGGTCATCTCGATCTTCACGATGCGCTTGAACTTGGCGAGGTCGTGGAAACAGTCCGGGCCCTTCTGGCCGGCGGCGCAAGCGCGGTCGGCGGTGCCTTCGCCATTGTCGCGCTCGATGATCAGCGCGGTCGTGGCGTCGATCATGTTGAAGTCGCCGATGGCGAGGCCCTTCTGCTCGAGCGGGAAGAACCAGGAGCGGCCGGTCCACTTCTCGTTCTGCACGTCGAATTCGAGGATGCGCAGCACCTCCTTGCCGTCAACTTCCTCGTTGCCCTTGGTCTCGGCGTTCCAGAGCGGGCCTTCCAGCAGCGGGTAGAGAAAGCGGCCGTCCGGCGACTGCGCCATGCCCTCATAGCCCTTGGAACGGCGGACATTGAACTCGACCGGCAGGTTCGGCGCGCCCGGCGTGGTCACCGCATAATGGTCGGGCGAGCGGGCCGGCTTGCCGTCGACGGTGGTCTCGAACACCGCCTCGACCTTGCCGTTGGCGTCGACGCGGATCAGGTAGGGGCCGAACTCCTCGCCGATCCAGTACTTGCCGCCGATCGGCTGGATCGACTCCGGATCGAAGTCGGCGCCGGTCAGGTAGCGTTTCTCGGTGCCCTCATGGACGATGCGGAACGGCACCTTCTTGTCGGGATCGTGCAGGAAGGTGGTCGACAGGCGCTCGACCGCGCCGGTGCTGAAATCGGCCTTGAGCTTGTGGAAGAACAGCATCGCGTCCGGCGAGTTCACCTTGGCGCCGAAGCCGTTGTCGGTCAGCACCAGGAACTCGCCATTCCCCAGCGAACGGATGCCGGAAAAGCCCTGAACCGGCTGGCCGGCGAAGGGGGTGGAGAGGCCGGTCGGGCGGCCGCCCGAAGTGCCCATCACCGTGCCGACCTGCTCGACGCGCTTGCCGGGCGTGATGAACTTGCCGGAGACCTTGAGATCGGCCGGCGCATCGGCCGGGGCCGGGATGATGGTGTTGGCCGGCAGCAAGGCGTGGCCGACCAGCTTGGCCGGGAACTCCTTGGGCGCATCCTGCGCGCCGGCGAGCATGGTGGACGACAGAAGCAGGGCGGCGGCGAGGCGCAGACGCATGAGACACTCCGGTTGGGAAGAGCGGGACGGCCCCGCTTCGCGTCCGGAGTTTGCAGCCGCGCGACAGCGGCGTGACGCTTGCGTGACGTCCTCAGCCGGTGGCGGCGAACCTGCGCCCGAACCGCGTTCGTCCGTCATCGGCAGAGACCTCGCCGACCCGCGCCAGCGATATCAGGATCGCACCTATTGCGGCGCGGACCCTGAGCCCTTGCCGGAAGCGCTGCGCGATCGCCTCGGCGTCGAGCGGCGTGCCCGCCGTCGCCAGCACCGCCAGGACGGCCGCCACCCGCTCGACCGGCTGGGTCGGGAAGACCGGCTTGGCGCTGCCCGGCGCCGGCAGCGACAGCAGCTCGGCAGCCTCGATCTGCTCGCCGACCGCAGCTTCCCGCCCGAAGCGCGGGCGCTGATAGTCCGGCCGCAGCCAGCGCGCCGTCCCGCGCTCTTCCTCGCGGACCCGGTCGCGGTTGAGCGCCACCAGCAGCGCCAGGATCGTCTCGTCGTCCGCATTGGCCGGGAGCCCGTAGGCGGCCGCGACCGACGCATCGATCGCTTCGTGATGCTCGTTCAGGATCAGCACCAGCCCGCGATCGCGGATATCCGCTTCGGCCGCGGACAGCGAGCGGCCGGCGAGGATCGCCTCGCGGACATTGTAGAGTTTGGTCAGCGTCAGGTCCGGGTCCCCCGCCAGCACGTCCTTGCGCAGCGCGTCGAGCGCTTCGGCCGGCTCGCGGATCGCCTGCTTCTGCGCTTCGGTCGCTTCGGGGAAGGGGAAGGGATCGAAGCAAAGCGACTTCGAGTAGCGGGGCCGATCTTCTAGCGTCCCGCCTTGCTGGAGACTCCAGGCGACGTGTACGCGCGACGACAGCACGCCGAGATGGAAGGCGTCCGACAACGCTACGGCGACCAGCATGTTGTCGGGCAGGATGCCGGCATCGAGGAATTGGAAGACCCGGTGCTTGGTCGTCTCGACGGTGGCGATGTAGCGCTGCAGGCCGTCGAGAGCCGGTCGCAAGTCCCTGCGCGGTTCGCCGAACAGCCACCAAAGCTCGCGATAGCTCGCCCGGTTATTGGCGTCGCGCCCGACGAGCTGCCCGCTTGCGTCCTTCTCTTCCTTCACCCTCAGCTTGACGTGCTGGTACACCTCCGGAAAGCGCTCGCGTACTTGGGTAGCGGTCAGCCCGAACAGGTCGATTGCCATGACGTCGCGCGAATGCGCCGTCAGGTCGCGGCCATTGCGATAGTGGCGGATATGATCGTCGAGCCCGTGCCGCCTGCCGAGCCCGAGCGCTTCGGCCTCGGCCGGCGTGACGATGAAGCCGGCGCCGTGCAGCTTCACGCCCGGCGAGCACAGCCCCTCGTTCGCGAGCAGGCGCGTGGTCCGGGTGACGTCGGCGCCGATGCTGAGATCGGAGTTGATCGCCCCCTGCCGCTCGCGCACGTCCACGCGCGGCTGGTCGGTATCGAGCCCGGATTCCGCGATCACCTCGAGCAGCCGCCCTTCCCGCCGACCGGCCTCCGCGACGGTCATCGCGATCCTGACCGCTGCCGTATCCTTGCCCGCCTTGGTCCAGGGATGGTCGGCGATGGCGAGCAGCAGCGAGATCGGCTTCTTCGCGTTCAGATGCCGCTCGACCACGCGGCGCTGGAACAATTGCGTGACCGAGTTGGTGGTGACGAAGCCGAAGCGCCGCAGCGTCGTCGCCGGTGCGACGAGCAATTCGGCCGCCCGGTCCCACCAGTACATGACAAGGTCCGCGCTCTCGTTCATCTGCGGATAGGCGGCGCGCAGCGCCCCGACATAGCCGTCCCCCAGCCGGCTACGCAGGTCCTTGCCGCCGATGAAGGGCGGGTTGCCAACGATGAACTCGACCTCCGGCCAGCCCGGCCGGCGCGGATTGCGCGGTGTGACCTCGCGCCCGCCTTCGACGAGCGGGACCGGCCAGTCATCCCAGACGAGCAAGGCGTCGCCCGGCACGATCTGGATCAGCTCTTCCAGGATCGGCTCGCTCGGCGCGAAGGCGCGGGTGCGTAGATGCCATTGCAGATAGCCGATCCAGAGCATCAGATCGGCGATCGCGACGGCGCGACGATTGGCGTCGATGCCGAAGAACTGCCAAGGGCCGACCCCGCGCGCGCCGAAGCCGCCGAGCTGCTCCGCCGCCCCGAGCTCGGCCGCGACCTCCAGCACCTCGCCTTCCAGGCGCTTCATCAGATCCTGGGCGACATGCAGGAAATTTCCGGTTCCGCAGGCCGGGTCGAGGACGCGTGTCCTGCTGAGCTGGCCATGGAAGTCGTCGACGAGCGCGAGTGCGGCCTTGGCATTGCCGCCGTCGCGTGCCTGCTGCGCTGCCGCCAGGACATTGCGCCAGTCGTCGCGTAGCGGCGCGATGATCGTCTCCACGACCAGGCGCTCGACATAGGCGCGCGGCGTATAGTGCGCCCCTAGCCGGGCCCGCTCGGCCGGCTCCAGCGCCTGTTCGAGCAGGGTGCCGAAGATGGCAGGATCGACCAGGCTCCAGTCGTGCTCGGCCGCCGCGAGCAGTTCGGCGATGCCGTCCTTGCCGAGCGCGAACACCTGCGGCTCGGCGAACATGCGGCCGTTGAAGCGCTTCAGCTCGGCGCGGACGGCGGAGGAATAGCGGCCGAGATCCATGGCGCGCCAGAGGTCCTCGACCAGCGGCTTGAAGCTCTTCGGCGCCTCCAGGCATTCGCGCAGCAGCCGCTTGAAGCTGTCGGCCGGGATCAGGCGGACATCCTCGGCGAACATGGTGAAGACGCAGCGCATCAGGAACAGCGCGACGTCCTCTGGATCGTGCCGGCGCTCCAGCGCCTTGGAGACCAGGGCGAGGCGCTGGGCGATCTGGCGCGTCGCCTGGGCGGCCTGGCGCGCCGGATCGAGCGCGAGCGGATCGCTCCAGACGTGCGCGATCCAGGCCCGGATCGCGGGATCGCGCAGGTCTTCGAGATAGACCCGGAAGCGGTGCCGATCCGGGAACTGGGCGTAGTTCTTCCCCTGCCCGGAGAAGTCGGCATAGAACTCGAAGCAATGGCCGACATCGCAGAGGATGATGAAGGGCGGCCAGCCATGCGCAGCGGGCAAGGCGCGACAATACTGTTCCGCCTGGCGCTTGGCGTTCAGCATCATCACGTCGAGGCCGCGATCGGCACCGGCCCGTCCGCGTGGTGCGTTGCTTTGCTCTTCGCTGATGCCGCCGGCCGGCAGGATTTCCTTGGGCTGGCCCCTCAGCCGGCTCTGCTTCGCCTCCATGACGAAGCAGGTCTTCCTATAGAGATCGATCCGGCCGGTGGTCGCGGTTCCGTCCGGCCCGGACAGCTTCACCGGGTATTCGAAGCGATAGGCCACCGCCTCGGTATCGCTGGTCGGAGGTTGCGGGCGCTCTGCGCGCAGCAGCTCGCAGAGCTCGCCGACGAAGGATGGAAACGAGGCCCGTTCGGCCCCTTCAGACGCACGCCAGCGTGCGATGAAGGCTTCTACCTCCATCGCATCCGGCGCGACCTTGCCCCCCGACATGGCCGCCGCTCCCGATTGTATCTTGTATTTGATGCAAGTAAAAGTTGATATTCCGCGTCCTGTCAACTCCTGTCACCAATCCGCTCCCATCGGTGCTGCGCCCCCTCGCATCCGCGGCAAATCGCGCCCATATTGCGGCCATGCCAAAGACGCCCGACACGACCTCCGCCAAACCCAAGGCGGCGAAGAAGTCCGCCGCGACCCGCACGCCGAACTCCAAGGCGAGCAAGCCCGAGTTGAAGCCGCTCGACGGCTATCTCGCCGACCTGCTCAACCCGGCGATCAATCGTGGCAAGGCGGTGCCGGGCGGCGCTTCCGGCTTCAGCGACGCGCCGCAGGCCGGCTATGAAGCGCGGCCGGGCGACACTGAGGCCGGGAAGCCGCGCAAGCTCTCGAAGAAGGCCGACTCGGCCTTCGATCCCGACAGCGACAGCGCGGCCTCGCTGACGGCGAAGTCGCTGCAGGCGCTCTTGGAGACCGGCAGCCCGTTCATCGAGCCGGGCAAGCCCTGGACGCCGCACCGGCCCGAGCGCCCCGAGAAATCGGAAGGCGGCGTTCGCTTTCAGATGAAGTCGGAGTTCTCGCCGTCAGGCGACCAGCCGACCGCGATCGGCGATCTCGTCGACGGCGTCCGCCGGCAGGAGCGCGACCAGGTCCTGCTCGGCGTCACCGGCTCGGGCAAGACCTTCACCATGGCCAAGGTGATCGAGGAGACGCAGCGCCCGGCGCTGATCCTGGCGCCGAACAAGACGCTGGCCGCCCAGCTCTACGGCGAGTTCAAGAGCTTCTTCCCCGACAACGCGGTCGAGTACTTCGTCTCCTATTACGACTATTACCAGCCGGAGGCCTACGTCCCGCGCTCGGACACCTATATCGAGAAGGAATCCTCGATCAACGAGCAGATCGACCGCATGCGCCACTCGGCGACGCGCTCGCTGCTGGAGCGCGACGACGTCATCATCGTCGCCTCGGTCTCCTGCATCTACGGTATCGGCTCGGTCGAGACCTATACGGCGATGACCTTCTCGCTGAAGCTCGGCGAGCGCATCGAGCAGCGCCAGCTGATCGCCGACCTCGTCGCGCTGCAATACAAGCGCACCCAGCACGATTTTTCGCGCGGCACCTTCCGGGTGCGTGGCGACACGGTCGAGCTCTTCCCGGCTCACTATGAGGACCGCGCCTGGCGCATCGGCCTGTTCGGCGATGAAGTTGAAAGTATCAGTGAATTCGATCCGCTGACCGGCCAAAAGACCGGCGAGCTCGAATTCATCAAGGTCTACGGCAATTCGCACTACACCACGCCGCGCCCGACGCTGAACCAGGCGGTCAAGTCGATCAAGGAGGAGCTCAAGGGCCGCCTCGACGAGCTCAACCGCATGGGCCGCTATCTCGAGGCGCAGCGGCTCGACCAGCGCTGCACCTTCGACATCGAGATGATCGAGGCGACCGGCTCCTGCAACGGCATCGAGAACTATTCGCGCTATCTCACCGGCCGCAAGCCGGGTGAGCCGCCGCCGACCCTGTTCGAGTACCTGCCTGACAACGCCCTCGTCTTCACCGATGAGAGCCATGTCACCGTGCCGCAGATCGGCGCCATGTACAAAGGCGACTTCCGCCGCAAGGCGACGCTGGCCGAATACGGCTTCCGCCTGCCTTCCTGCATGGACAACCGGCCGCTGCGCTTCGAGGAGTGGGACGCGATGCGCCCGTCCTCGATCCATGTCTCGGCCACGCCCGGCGGCTGGGAGATGGACCAGACCGGCGGCGTCTTCACCGAGCAGGTCATCCGCCCGACCGGGCTGATCGACCCGCCGGTCGAGATCCGCCCCGCCAAGCACCAGGTCGCCGACCTCCTCGACGAGGTCAAGGAGGTCACCGACAAGGGCTATCGCACCCTCGTCACCGTGCTGACCAAGCGCATGGCCGAGGATTTGACCGAATACCTGCACGAGAACGGCGTGCGCGTGCGCTACATGCACTCCGACATCGACACGATCGAGCGCATCGAGATTCTCCGCGATCTGCGCCTCGGCGCGTTCGACGTGCTGGTCGGCATCAACCTGCTGCGCGAGGGCCTCGACATCCCCGAATGCGGCTTCGTCGCCATCCTCGACGCCGACAAGGAGGGCTTCCTGCGCTCCGAGACCTCGCTGATCCAGACCATCGGCCGCGCCGCGCGCAATGTCGACGGCAAGGTCGTGCTCTATGCCGACCACGTCACCGGCTCGATGGAACGGGCGATGGCCGAGACCAATCGCCGGCGCGAGAAGCAGGAGGCCTATAACGCGCAGCACGGCATCACGCCGCAGACGATCAAGCGCGCCATCGGCGACATCCTCGGCTCGGTCTATGAGCGCGACCATGTCACCGTCGACAAGGGGCTGATCGAGGGCCCCGTCGCCGGCCACAACCTCAAGGCCGCGATCGCCGATCTCGAGAAGCGCATGCGCGAGGCCGCCGCCGACCTCGAATTCGAGACCGCCGCCCGCCTGCGCGACGAGATCAAGCGCCTGCAGGCGACCGAGCTCGCCATCGCCGACGACCCGCTCGCCCGCCAGAGCGATGTCGAGGGCAGTGCCGGCAAGTACCAGGGCGAGCGCAGCTACGGCGCCTCGGCCAATCTGCCGACGCGAGCCCGCAAGCCGACCGACGCCGATATGGGCCCGCACAACTGGGGCGGGGGCGAGGGGCGGCCTAAGGCGAGCGTGGCGCGGCCGAGGAAGCCGACGCTCGACGAGATGGGCCCGGTGCCGGAGGCGCGGCCGAAGGGGGCGGGGGAGAGACGGGGCAGGCGGAGGTAGGTGAATTCCTCACAGCGAAAGTATTCTGGTTGCCACGATGTCGGCTACGTAATCAATATATTCGGTTGATATTTCCTGTTCGACCGCCTTCTTATTGAATAGTTTTTTTAGTTCATTGGGAATACCGCGAGCATAGAGCCAATCAGCAGAGCCTTCTTCGGCTGAAGATAGTTTATTACATTTTTCTTGCCCTAATCCTGGCCAATAATCACCATTAATAGTTTTTTCCCATTTTAAGATATCGTCGCTTCTGTTATTTTTAATCAAATCCAAGCATAATTTTGCCGAATCTTCGATGGGGTATAAAAACTCAGAAGTAAAGAAGGCTTGATCAATCAAAATTGTGTTTCGCCGTAAAAATTTCTTGAATTCGTCCGTTCGCGGCAGTGTCCAGATAAGCGTTTTCGCTCCATACAGAGTTGGTTCCGGCTGGGGTGAGTTGGTGCATAATTTTCTGAATGCCGCTCTCCCTGCTTTGTCATCATCGAATAGGAACATGGTAGGTGCCGAGGCATTTATGCCGCCTTGCTCAAGTACTGCGCTCAGCAAAGCATCTGTCGTTTGTGGGGTGCCTCCCAACGCTTTGATGGTAAGTTTTCCCTGAGCACCAATTCGATTGAGCGCTCTCTCAAAGAGAGCCACATCATGCTTTCCTTCCACAAAAAGTGCCGGCTGATTTAATTTAGCGAGCTGCGTGCGAAGGGCTTCCGCCTCTCCGGCCTTCTTCTCAAGGACTGCTCGTTGATCCCGCATCATGCGAATGACAAATGGTAGCTGGAGTAAACCAGCTTGTTCCATTCGAGATTCTGCGTCTTCTACGCGATCGATGAGTGCGGCCGCATTGCGGGGTTCCATTTGATCGCCAGCGCCCTTCTCCTGCTTTGTTATGAAGAAGCGTCGAATATTAGCATCTTCGCTGTTGGACAAATAGAAAGCTGGCGAATGGCTGGTTATAAAAACTTGCGTATCACCTGAGGATGCGAACGTAGCAAAACGCTTCGCTTCAGCTTCCGCTGCACTTAGATCGAGCGAGTTCTCTGGCTCTTCGAACCCCCAAATGTAAAATTTTTTTCTTGTTTCATTCTCATTGATAAAACGAAGAAGCTCCGGAAGATGACGTGCTTTAATTCCGTCTCCTTTTTGGCGCAGAAGAGAATGTCCGTCTTCTCCGTGTGCGAAATCCAAATTTCGAAACAGCCTGCTCATCTCCGTTGGGGGTGCAAGTCTCGCGGGCGCTCCAAATAGCGTCGACAATTGCTCTGAAAGGGCGGTTGTTTGCCCCTCAATCGCGTCAACGAAGCGCGTTATCGCTTCGTGCAGGGCGACGGTTTCTGCCGCAGCTCCATACATTCTCTCAATAAGATCGGCATATACATTCAAATCTTTGATGGCAGGAATGTAAGAAAAGTCGATTTCATTAATTAGTCGAGTAAGCCGCGCCCTAGCTCCGCCTCCTTCAATTTCAGGGAAGACAGTTTCTGTCATTCCGCCGTCACGATTCCATTGTCGTTTAATTGTCAGTTGCTCGCCGAGGGAGTTTTGGTAGTTTCTAGGGATGTTAAAGGTAATTTTTATCCAGATAAATTGCTTGCCTTTTGCCTCGCGAGCCTCCTGCTTCCTTCGATCCGACATGTCTAAGTCGAATTCAAGGAGGCGTCCGGGTTCGGTCTCATTGTTAAAAAATAGATTCAGGGCACGAAGAAGGTTTGACTTACCGCTGTCGTTTCTACCAAATATAATGTTCAAATCTCCAACGCCATCAATTATAGAACTATAGAGAGATCGAAGGTAGTTTATTTCAATTTTTTGGATAAGTTGCATATTCTATCTCGGATATATTAGAGGTTATGATGAATTTAGGAGTTTAATACGGACTTAGAATCGCGGTTTTCTGCTTGCACCAGAGCGTCGCTATCGAATCGGACTCGGATCCGAATTCGAGCGGAAAATGAAGAAGTAAGCAACTCAGTCCTATAGGTTGATTTGAATTTGATTGAGGCCGGAGAAGCGGCTTTGGATAGCCTATTTTCTAGTTGCATTCCGGCAGGTCGTCGCAGCAGTCTTGCTGTGCGCTGGGTATTAGCGACAGACTTATCCCCGCCCTCCGAACCTCCCGTATAATGCCGCGCATCCCATCCCCGAGGGGCGGCCGACCGGAGGCATGTCGTTTGGCGGGGTCGGTGCGGCGCCTGCGGGCGAGGGTTGCGCCTCGCTCCCGGGAGGCTTCGGGAACCGACCTGGAGGCAATACGACCTCTGCGCGAGGAGCTCGCTAGACCGCGCCGGCTCAAGCCGGCGCGATAGAAGCGCGGCCCGGAGTTTTCAAATCGCCGTCGGCGGAGCGCCACGGGGCGTGCGGATGGTGGCTCAATCCATCCGCGCCGCGTCCGCAGCTCACGGAAGCGGATACCAAACCAGCGCCTCGCGGCGCTCCGCTGCCCCTCACATGCGACAACGCCCGCAGGATCAGCCTGCGGGCGGGGACGACGCTTGGGCGCGGGAGGCGCGACGCGAACCCTTCTCCCCTCGGGGGAGAAGGTGGCAGCGCGGAGCGCTGACGGATGAGGGAGGTCCAGCCCGACGCTCGGCGTCTCACCCGGTCGAACCGCCCTCATCCCCCTGCCGGGACCTTCTCCCCCGAGGGGAGAAGGAGGCTGTAAAACGTTCCGCGCCCTTCGCCCTGGGGGACAGGGAGGCGAAGGGCGCGGGGTACGCCGCCTACCAGCGGTCGTAACGGTCGTGATGGCGGCGGCCATGGGCCGGGGCCCAGGGCGGCGGGCCGCCATGGTGGCGGCGATAGCCGTAGCCGCGGTCATAGCCGCGATCGCGATAGCCGTAGCGCTGCTGGCGCTCCATGTTGCGCTGGATCTCCCACATCCGGTGCTCGCGGTTGTGGCGGACATAGGTCGCCTCGACCTTGTCGAGCGCGGCCGCGCCGCTGAAGCTCTCGTTGGCGGCGGCCGGGGTCACGGCGGCGCCGAGCGCGATCGCCGCGGCGATGAGAAGGTGTCGCATGGGGCATCTCCTTTGGTTGCCGCGATCAAAGCGGGTCTGTCCGGAACTTCGCCTGAACGGAATAGTTCGCTGGCGTTCATCTTCGCTGTGTTTCAGCCGCGCGCCCGTGAGGCTAGGATGGCGCCATGACCGTGCCGCCCGACTTCGTCCACGCCTCGCGCGAGCTCGAACGCTTCCTGCTCGCTGCCCGCGACCAGCTCAGCCACGCGACGACGCATCAGACCTGGCAGTCGGTGTTCGCCGTGATCGTCACTTTCCGGGACCGTCTGACCGCGCCGCAGGTGATCGCCTTCGCCCAGGCGCTGCCGCCGCTGCTCGGGGCGATGGTCCTGCTCGACTGGGACCCGGCAGCGGAGCCGAGACCCTTTGGGCCGCGGCCCGAGTTGGCGCGGGAGGCGATGGCATTCCGCGGCGACCACAGCATCCTGCCGGAGAGCGGCATCGCCGATGTCGCCGCCGCGCTCTGGCGCCATGTCGATCGGCGCGCCTTCGCGCGCATGCTGGAGACGCTGCCGCCGGAAGCGCGCGAGTACTGGGCCGTGCCCTGAAGCTCAGGCGTTCGGCCCGCCCTCGATCTCGCTCGCCCAGGCAAGCGCCGCCTCGAAGGCGTCCGGCTTGAAGCTCCTGACCTCGACGAGGGGCACGAGCGGGCTCGTGATCGCGACCAAGGTCTCGATCCAGCCCTTGTCGTTGACCACGGCCTCGCGCGGGAAGCGGTGCCATTGCAGGATCTTGCCGAAGCCGTAGCGGGCGTCCTTCAGGCCGGCGCGGAAGGTCATGTCCTCGAAGCCGGTGAGGTCGGCGAGGATGCCGAGCTTCTCATGCCGTTCGAGCTTGGCCTCGATCTCGGTGATCAGCCGGTCGAAATCCGGCTCGTCGAGCGTGCCGGTGATGCGGAAGGCCGCGACGTGGTCGGCGGCGGGAAGGATCTCGAGCATGGACGCCTCCTGGTCTGCACCAGGGACAACGCTGGCGTGCGGGGGAAGTTCGCAGGCGAACCATCGCCGGGCCGAGGCGTTGGCTTGAGGCTGGGGCCAAACGCACGCAAAGGAGACGATGATGGCCAATGCAGGCGGGAAGCTCGGTCCGAGCATCAAGGGCAAGGGTGACGGCACCGGCGCGGCGAGCACGCGGCCAGAGTCACTGCCCGACCACAAGGTGCTCTCCAATCGCGACAAGGCGCAGCTCAACCGCGGCCGCGGCCTCGACGGCAAATGGATCGAGAACGAGCAGGTCTACGAGACGCAAGCGAACAAGCGCTCGCAGGAGGAGTGAACGCTATTTGATCGCGATGATCAGCATCAGGAAGGCGAGGACGATCAGGACCTGCTTCAGGCTCCAGTTGATCCGCCGAAGCTGCTCGGCGACCGGGTCTTCCGGTTCTTCCGCCTCCTGATCAGGCTCCCCGGCCGCGAGGAAGGCGGGGTCGGCAGCCAGCTCCAGCGGCCGCCAACTGATGCGCTGCACCCGGCCATGCGCCTGGACTGGGCGGCCATCGGCCTCGAGCGCGAGATGGAAGGCCGGCGGCTCGTCCTCGCCGGCTCCCTCGCGCAGCCAGAGATTGGTCGTTGCAGTGAAGGAGAGGCTGCCGGCGCGGCCCTCGGCAAGGTCCTGCCGCAGTCCTGCGAACAAGGGCTGCGGCAGGAAGAGTTCGGCGGCGATCCGGGCGTCGAGATCGCCCCGCGCTCCGGCGGGAAGGCTGAGCCGCAGCAGCGGCGCGCTCTCGCCGGGGAAGGAGCGGATGGTCAGCGACAGCTCTTGCGCTGGTCCCGCCTGGCCGATCCGGGCGAGCGTCGCGCCATCCGGGCGGGCATGGCCCTCGATCCGGGCGGCATCGTGCAGCACGCCGTCGCGCCACTCATGCCCGGAGATCGCGACGAGGCCGTCGGCCGTGAAGGCGAGCGGCTTGGTGGCGTCCTGCACGAAGGCGCCGGCCACGCCCGGCAGCGTCAACCGCCCGTCCACGATGCTGGTGCTGTCCGTCCTGTCGTTCATCCCGTCCCCACGGTGAGTCGGTGCGGACGATAGCAGGTCGGCCGGGCGAAGCCAGAATGGCAGGTTGTTCTACGCCGAGGGAGGAATGGGCTACGCCGGAAAAGAAAATTTCCTTCTCCGCCGGTTCGGCGAAAAGCTCTTCCGGATCGGTGCGTACCTTTAAAAGAACGTTTGGATTGACATGCAGAACGGGTCCGCCTAAATTGTGGGTGTCGTCGGGTCACCGATGGCCGCGGAGATTTGAGCGAGCAGCTTGCGCCGCGTCACCAAACGCTAAAGCGCCACGACGTGGTCGTGGGCTCCCCAGCTTGAGGAGATGAACATGACCGGCTCCGTTCTCCACCCTGTCGAACTCGTCCGTTCGATGATGTGCTGTTGTCGCCGCTGATCGAGCGCTGACGCCGTTTACCGGCATCATTTCCGACATCGCTACAGCACAGGGCGCCGCAACGCGGCGAAGATCGTCATGTCGTTTCAGTCCCAGGTCATTTCCAGCCCGCCGGCCCGCCAGGCCTATGTCATCGAGGTCGGCGAGACCCAGGCGGGCCTCGTCGCACGCGGCGCCGATGAGCGCTTCTTCACCTTCATCTCGGCATCAGCCGCCTTCGACGGACTCGAAGGCCAGCGCTTCGCCACGCCGGTCGCAGCCGAACTGGCGGCGCGCCAGCTCGTCCGCTCGCGTCCCGGCCTGCGGCTGGCGGCCTGAGGAGCGCGCCGGTGACACTGTTCAACGCCTTGCGTGCGGTGTTCGCCGCCTGGTTCGAGCGGGCCGCGCCCGCAGAACGCGGCGAGCCGCGCTGGCAGGAGCGCTCATTCGTCGAGCTCGGCGCCGAGGAGCGCCGCCGCTCGATCCGCGAGGTCACGCTCGAGCAATTAGGCATTGCGCACTGGTCGTGCCACACGCATTTCTGAGGTCATGATGAACGCCCCCGTGAAGCCCGACGCCTTTCGCGTCGAGGCCCTCCTTCGTGAGCCGCCAGCCGACGCGATCATTCGCTTCGAGGCGGTCGGCAAGACTTTTGCCGGCCGTGACAGTCAGGAGCCCGTCACGGCGCTCGCCGGCATCGACCTTGCCGTGCCGCGCGGCAGCATCGTCGGCGTGATCGGCCGCTCCGGCGCCGGCAAGTCGACGCTGATCCGCCTCGTCAACGGGCTGGAGCGCGCCAGCTCCGGCCGCGTCATGATCGAGGGCGAGGACGTCACCAACCTGACTGAGGCTGGCTGGCGCGAGCGCCGCCGTGCCACCGGCATGATCTTCCAGCACTTCAACCTGCTCTCCTCGCGCACGGTGTTCGACAATGTGGCGTTGCCGCTGGAGATCGCCGGCGTGCCCAAGGTGAAGATTGAGGCGCAGGTCAGCCGCCTGCTCGCTCTGGTCGGGCTTGCCGACAAGCGCGAGCGCTTCCCGGCGGAGCTTTCCGGTGGCCAGAAGCAGCGCGTCGGCATCGCCCGGGCGCTGGCGACCGAACCGAAGGTGCTGCTCTGCGACGAGGCGACCTCGGCGCTGGATCCAGAAACGACCCGCGCGATCCTGGCTTTGCTCAAGCAGGTTAATCGCGAGCTCGGCATCACCATCCTTTTGATCACCCACGAGATTCCGGTGATCAAGGAGATTTGCGACCGCGTCGCGGTGATCGAGGGCGGCCACATCGTCGAGGAGGGCGAGACCTTCGAGGTGATGACCCGGCCGCGCCATCCGACCACGGCGAGCTTCGTCGAGGCGGTGACCGGCGTCGAGGTGCCCGACTACCTCGCCGGCCGCATCCATCAGCAGGCGCTCGCCGGCGACAGCGCCGTGCTGCGCATCGCCTTCACCGGCGAGAACGCAACGACGCCGGTGATCAGCCGGCTCAGCGCCGTGATCGGCGTCGACGTCAACATCCTCGCCGGCCGAATCGACGCGATCGGCGACAAGCCTTTCGGCAGCCTCTTAGTCTCGGTGCCGGCGAGCGAGCCCGAGCTCGCCGCCGTCTTCGGCGCGCTGAAATCCCTCGACCTCAAGGCGGAGCTGGTCGGCCATGTCTCCTGAACTCATCCGTCTGATCGTCGAGGCGACCGGCGACACGCTATTGATGGTCGCGATCGCCGCCGGCCTCGGCACCGCGCTCGGCCTGCCGCTCGGCGTCTTCCTCGCGACCAGCAAGAAGGGCGAGCTCTTCGCGGCGCCTGCAGTCAATGCGGTGCTCGGCGCGCTGGTCAACGCCACCCGCTCGACGCCCTTCATCATTCTGGTCGTCGCGATCATCCCCTTCACCCGGCTGATCGCCGGCACCTCGATCGGCACCTTCGCCGCGACCGTGCCATTGACCGTGGCGGCGACGCCCTTCATCGCTCGCCTGATCGAGGGCGCCATTCGCGAGGTCGACCAGGGCCTGGTTGAGGCCGCCCGTTCGATGGGCGCGACCCCGCTGCAGATCGTCCGCAAGGTGCTGGTGCCCGAGGCGTTGCCGGCGATCGTGCTCGGCCTGACGCTGGCGCTGGTCAGCCTGCTCGGCTTCTCCGCCATGGTCGGCGCGGTCGGCGGTGGGGGCTTGGGCGATCTCGGCATCCGCTATGGCTATCAGCGCTTCATGCCGGATGTGATGGCGATCGTCGTCGCCGTGCTGATCGTCCTCGTCCAGACCGTGCAGAGCGTCGGAGACCGGCTGTCGCGCCGCCTCAACAAGCGCCTGCGCCACGCCTGAGCAATCACCTACTCACGACCGACTACTGGAAGCAGAAGATGCCCAAGTTTCTCTCCCGTCGCAGCCTGCTCGCTGCGGCCGCCGCCCTCTCCTTGCCCGCCGGCGGCGCTTTCGCCCAGCAGAGCCAGGTGATCCGCATCGGCGTCACGCCCGGTCCGCACGCCGAGATCGCCGAGCAGATCAAGCCGATCCTCGCGAAGAAGGGTTATGACCTCAAGATCTTCGAGTTCTCGGATTTCGTCATCCCGAACCAGGCGCTCGACACCGGTGACCTCGAGGCCAATGCCTTCCAGCATCAGCCCTATCTCGACAACCAGGTGAAGGATCGCGGCTTCAAGATCGTCAGCGCCGCGACCACCGTGAACTTCCCGATGGGCATCTATTCGTCGAAGTACAAAAGCTGGGCCGAGCTGCCCGACGGCGCCACCGTCTCTATCCAGAACGACCCGACCAATGGTGGCCGCGCGCTCCTGCTGCTGCAGGACAAGGGTGTGATCAAGCTGAAGCCGGGCACTGGCTTCAAGCCGACGGTGCTCGACATCACCGAGAACCCGAAGAAGCTGAAGATCATCGAGATCGAGGCCGGCCAGACCGTGCGCTCGCTCGCCGATGTCGCCGCCGCTGCGATCAACACCAGCTATGCCGTCGACGCCAAGATCGACCCGAATTCGGCGATCCTGCGCGAGGAGCCGAAGGGCCCCTATACCAACCTGATCGCGGTGCGCGCCGCCGACAAGGACAAGCCCTTCGTCCAGGCGCTGGTCGAGAGCTATCGTTCGCCCGAGATCAAGACGTTCGTCGCTGACCGCTTCAAGGGCTCGATCCTTCCGAGCTGGTGAAACCCAAAACCTTCCTACCTACCAATCCCTCTTCGTCCCGGAGCCTCTCTCATGACCACCCGCAGGATCATTCTCGCGACCGCGCTGGCCGCCGTCGCCTTTACTGCCCCGGCGCTCGCCCAGCAGAACCAGGTCGTCCGCATCGGCGCCTCGCCCGGCCCGCATGCCGAGATCCTGGAAAAGGTGAAGCCGATCGCCGCCAAGAACGGCCTCGACCTCAAGATCATCGAGTTCTCCGACTATGTCGTACCGAACCAGGCGCTGGCGGCCGGCGAGCTGGAAGCCAATTCCTTCCAGAACCAGCCCTATCTCGACAACCAGGTGAAGGATCGCGGCTTCAAGCTGGTCAGCGTCGGGCTGACCGTGAACTTCCCGCTCGGCATCTACTCCTCGAAGTACAAGAGCTGGGCCGAGGTGCCGGATGGCGCTACCGTCGCGATCCAGAACGACCCGACCAATGGCGGCCGCTCGCTGCTGCTGCTGCAGGACAAGGGCGCGATCAAGCTCAAGGACGGCGTCGGCTTCAAGCCGACCGTCGCCGACATCGTCAGCAACCCGAAGAAGCTGAAGATCATCGAGATCGAGGCCGCCCAGACGCCACGTTCGCTCGCCGATGTCGCCGCCGCCGCGATCAACACCAACTACGCCGTCGACGCCAAGATCGAGCCGACCTCGGCGATCCTGCGCGAGGACCCAAAGGGTCCCTATGTCAACCTGATCGCGGTGCGCGAGGCCGACAAGGACAAGCCCTGGGTCAAGGCGCTGCTCGCCTCCTATCACACCCCCGAGATCAAGGCCTTCGTCGCCGAGCGCTTCAAGGGCTCGGTCCTCGCCGGCTGGTAAGGCTCCTCCCCCTGGCCGTGGTCACGGCTGGGCACCTGCCCCGGAAGCGAAAGCTTCCGGGGTTTTTCGTTTGTACGAGCCGCCTTTCTGGGGCAGGCCGAAGGCCTGAGCCCGGAATCCATGAACACCGCCTTTTCCGTCATGGTCGGGCTTGTCCCGACCATCCACGTCTTCGCTGGTCGAGGGGGGTGTTCAAGACGTGGATGCTCGCCACAAGGGCGAGCATGACGAACTGGAGGAGTGCCGTGTTCATGGGTTCCGGGTTCGCCGCTACGCGGCGCCCCGGAATGACAATGCGGCTCGTTCACACCGACAGATACTGTGCCCTGACCGCGTCGTCGGCCTTGAGCTCGTCCATCGTGCCGGTGAAGCGAATCAGTCCCTTCTCGATGATGGTGGCGCGGTCGGCGACCGAGCCGGCGAAGTGCAGGTTCTGCTCGGAGATCAGCACCGAGAGCCCTTCGCCCTTCAGCGCCAGGATGGTCTTGGCCATCTCCTCGACGATGACCGGGGCGAGGCCTTCCGACGGCTCGTCGAGCAGGACCAGCTTGGGATTGCCCATCAGGGTGCGGGCGATGGTCAGCATTTGTTGCTCGCCGCCCGACATCGCCCCGCCCGGCCGTTCGCGCATGCGCCCGAGATTGGGGAAGAGCTGGAACAGACGCTCCGGCGTCCAGTGTGGCGCGCCGTCGCGCTTGGGCCGCTGCGCCACGGAGAGGTTCTCCATCACGCTGAGCTCGGAGAAGACGCGGCGCTCCTCCGGCACATAGCCGATGCCGAGGCGGGCGATCTCGAACGGCTCGCGCCCGACGATCGTGTGACCCTCGAAGGTGATGCGGCCGGCCTGCGGCGGCACGAGGCCCATCACGGCTTTCATCGTCGTCGATTTGCCGGCGCCGTTGCGGCCCATCAGCGCCAGCACCTCGCCGCGCCCCATCGAGAAGCCGACGCCGTGCAGGATATGGGCGCGGCCGTAATAGGCGTTGAGGCCTTCGATCTCGAGCATGGTCGTCACGGCTCAACCTCGCTGACGGGCTCGACATGTCCCCTTCCCCCCGCTTGCGGTGGGGAAGGGTTAGGGATGGGGGGCCGCAAAGCAGGGCGCGCATGTTCTTCGGCGTAGCGCCAAGCGGCGCTGCCCCCCACCCTGGCCCTCCCCACCGCAAGCGGGGGGAGGGAAGAGCCTCGTTCGGCGCCGATGAGAGCAGGATGACTTAGGCTCATCAATGCCCTCCCGAGGTCGCGCCGGAGCCGAGATAGACGGCGCGCACGGCCGGATCGTTGCGGACCTCCTCGGCCCGGCCCTTGGCGATCAGCTTGCCGCGGTCGAGCACCAGGATCGCGTCGGAATGGGCGAAGACCACGTCCATGTCGTGCTCGGTGAACAGCACGGCGATGCCGCGCTCCCGGGCGATCTCGGCGGTCAGCGCCATCAGCGCGATGCGCTCGCGCGGCGCCATGCCGGCGGTCGGCTCATCCATCAGCAGGAGCTTGGGCTTGTTGGCGATCGCGACCGCGAGCTCGACCCGCTTCAGGTCGCCATAGGCGAGCACCCCGCAGGCACGTTCGGCCTGGTCGAGCATGCCGACCTGCTTCAAAAGCGCGTCAGCCTCGGCGACATGGCGGTCCTTGGCGCGACCGAACAGCGTCCAGGTCTCGCCGGCATGCGAGATCAGCGCCATCTGCACGTTCTCGCGCACGCTCATTGAGGCGAAGGTCGCGGTGATCTGGAAGGTACGGCCGACGCCGAGGCGCCAGACCTCGCGCGGCTTCAGGCCGGTGATTGTCTTGCCGTCGAAGATCACCTCGCCGCGGTCGGAGGGGAGCTGGCCGTTCAGCATGTTGAAGCAGGTGGTCTTGCCGGCGCCGTTCGGGCCGATCAGCGCGAGCAGTTTGCCGGCCTCGACTGAGAAGCTGACATCGTCGACGGCGCGCACGCCGCCGAAGGATTTGCCGAGATTGCGGACTTCCAGGACCGGGCTCATCGGGCGGGCTCCGGCGTGGCGGTGACGGGAGGAGCGGGCTCGGCCTCGCGGCGCCGCTCGGAGAGGGCCAAAGCCGTGCCGACGAGGCCGCGCGGAAACAGGATGACGAGCAGCACGATCGAGGCGCCCAAGACGAAGCGCCAGTACATCGTCGCCTTCATCAGCTGCTCCTGCAGGCCCATATAGGCGAAGGCACCGACGATCGGGCCCGACACGGTCTGGACGCCGCCGAGCAGCACCATCAGCAGGCCGTCGACCGAGCGCGGGATCGCCATATAGGTCGGGAAGACCGAGCCCTTGAAGAAGGCGAACAGGGCACCGGCGATGCCGGCTGCGACCGCCGCGATGATGAAGGCGATCCACTGGATCCGCATCACCGGCAGGCCGATCGCTTCGGCCCGCAGCGGGCTGTCGCGCCCGGCCCGCAAGGCATAGCCGAAGGGTGCGAAGACGACGACGCGCAGAGCGAGGATCGCGGCGACGCAGACTGCGAGCGCGAGATAGTAATAGACCAGCTTCGAGCTCGCCCAGGCCGCCGGCCAGACGCCGAGAATGCCGTTGTCGCCGCCGGTGACGTCGACCCATTGGAAGGCGGTCGCCCAGGCGATCTGGGCGAAGGCGAGCGTCAGCATCGCCAGGTAGACACCCGAGAGCCGCACGCAGAACCAGCCGAAGACGACGCCGGCGATGCCGGCGAGGAAGGGCGCGAAGGCGAGCGCCGGCAGCATCGGCATGCCCAGCCACTTCACCGCCAGCGCCGCGCCATAGGCGCCGAGCCCGAAATAGGCGGCATGGCCGAAGGAGGCCATGCCGCCCGGCCCCATCATGAAGTGCAGGGACGCCGCGAACAGCGCGAAGATCGAGAGCTCGGTCAGCGTCAGCAGCCAATGGTCGGCGACGATGAAGGGCGCGATCAGCAGCACGGCGAGCGCCGCGAGGCCGATCAGCTTGACGTTGTGGCTGGCGGGCAGCAGCAGCGGCTCGACCGGGCCATGGGCATGAGCGCTGCCGACCGGGCGCTTGCCCATCAGCCCATAGGGCTTGATCACGAGGACGACGGCCATCACCAGGAAGACCAGCACCAGCGTGATCTTCGGGAAGATCAGGATGCCGAAGGCGTGGATGATGCCGATCAGCACCGCGGCGAGATAGGCGCCGGTGACGCTGCCGAGCCCGCCGACGACCACGACGACGAAGGCCTCCGAGATCATCGAGAGGTCCATGTGCAGGTTCACCGCCTCGCGCGGGAGCTGCAGGGCGCCGCCGAGCGCGGCGAGGCCGGCACCGAAGGCGAAGACCGAGGTGAAGAGCAGGCGCTGATTGACGCCGAGCGCCCCGACCATCTCGCGGTCCTGCGTCGCGGCGCGCACCAGCGTGCCCCAGCGCGTCTTCTGGAACAGGAACCAGAGCAGGCCGAGCATGATCGGCCCGACCACGATCAGGAAGAGCTCGTAGCTCGGGAACCGGCTGCCCATCAGCACGACGAAGCTCTTGAAGCCGGGCGCGCGCGGGCCGAGCTTGTCCTCCGGCCCCCAGATGCCGAGTGCGATGTCCTGCACCATCAGCACGAGGCCGAAGGTCGCGAGCAGCTGGAACAGCTCCGGCGCCTGGTAGATCCGGCGCAGGATCACGATCTCGACGATGGCGCCAAGCGCCGCGACGATCAGCGCGGCCAGCAGCACGCCGCCCCAGAAGCCGAGCGCATCGGCCGGGCCGAAGCGGGACACCAGCGTGAAGGCGAGATAGGCGCCGAGCATGTAGAAGGAGCCGTGCGCGAAGTTCACGATCCGCGTCACGCCGAAGATGATCGACAGCCCGCAGGCGACGAGGAAGAGCGACGAGGCCGAGGCCAGGCCGTTGAGCGTCTGCGCGAAGATCAGGTCGATCATGCGAGGTTCCGTCGAAGCAATCGAAAAAGGGCGCAGTCCTCCCGCGGCCGCAGCGCTCAGCCGCGGCCGGGTCAGCCATAGTCTAGATCAGGTCGAAGCCTGGCGCTTCAGCCCGCCGGGCGAAGCGCCTTTACCTCTGCATCGGACGGCAGGTATTTGGCGCCGTCGGCATAGCGCCAGTCGACCATCACGCCCTTGCCGTCCTTGACCGCGGTCTTGCCGACATAGGCGCCGAGCGTCGCCTGGTGGTCGGAGGCGCGGAACTCCACCGGGCCGAAGGCCGAGGTGAACTTCAGCCCCTTCATGGCATCGATGAGCTTCTCGTTGTCGGTGGTGCCCGCCTTGGCGAGGCCGGCAGCGATGGCGTTCATGGTGTCGAAGCCGACCACCGAGCCGAGGCGCGGATAGTCGTTGTACTTGGCCTTGTAGGCATCGCGGAACTTGACGTGATCCGGCGTCTGGATGTCGGCGTGCGGATAGCCGGTGACGATCCAGCCGACCGGCGTCTCGGCGCCGAGCGGGTCGAGATATTCAGGCTCGCCGGTCAGCATCGAGACCACCGTCCGACCTTCGAAGAGCCCGCGGGTATTGCCCTGGCGCACGAAGTTCGAGAGGTCCGCGGCGAAGGTGACGTTGAAGATCGCATCGGGCTTGGCCGCCTCGATCGCCTGCACGGTCGCGCCGGCATCGATGCGCCCGAGCGCCGGGAACTGCTCGGCGACGAATTCGACGTCCGGCTTGGCCTTCTTCAGCAGCTCCTTGAACCACTTCACCGCCGACTGGCCGTATTCGTAGTTCGGCGCCACGGTCGCCCATTTCTTGGCCGGAAGCTTTGCCGCTTCCTCGACCAGCATCGCCGCCTGCATGTAGGTCGAGGGTCGCAGGCGGAAGGTGTAGCGGTTGCCCTTGGCCCAGACGATCGCGTCCGAGAGCGGCTCGGAGGCGACATAGAGCCGCTTGTTCTGCAGGGCGTAGTCGGCGATGGCGAGGCCGACATTGGAGAGGAAGCCGCCCGAGAGCAGGTCGACCTTCTCGGCATTGATCAATTCGCCGGCAAGGCGCACCGAATCCTCGGGCTTGCCGGCATCGTCGCGGAACAGGGTCTCGACCTTGCGGCCGAGCACGCCGCCGGCGGCGTTGACCTGCTCCAGCGCCAGTTCCCAGCCCTGGCGATAGGGCTTCAGGAAGGCTGGCTGCGAGGTGTAGCTGTTGATCTCGCCGATCTTGATCGGCGCGCTCTGGGCGCGCAGCAGAGACGGCGTGGCCAGCGCGACGGCGCCGAGCGCAGCTCCGCTGACGAATTGGCGACGGTCCATTCGATGTGACTCCCGTGACTCGCTGGCCTTACGCATCCACAGCCCCTCGCTGCGCGATTTCCTACCCTAGGCCAGTGCAGTGCGCTGCAACAAGCCAGGGTGGAAATTCGTTTGTATGCGTATGAAATTTCGACTGCGTTTTGCAGTTTGTCAATCGTCGAAAAACAGGCTCCGTCGCCGGGCGCCGTGCAGGGCCTCGCGAGCTCTCGATCTCCTACGACCGCCCGCCATCGACCGAGAGGATCTGGCCGGTCACCCAGCCCGCCTGCTCTGAAAGGAGGAACAGGCTGGCATGGGCGATGTCCTCGGCCGTGCCGAGCCGGCGGGTATGGATGCCCTCGATCAGCCGCTTCTGGCCCTCCGGGCCGTAGCTCTGCCATTGTCGCTCGGTCGCCGGGTTGGAGCGAACGAAGCCGGGCGCGACCGAGTTCACGGTGATGCCATGCGGACCGAATTCCCAGGCGAGCTGCCTGGTCAGGCCGACCAGCGCGTGCTTGGCGCTGGCATAGGCCTGGATGCCGGTCAGGCTCGGGCGCAGGCCGGCGCCAGAGGAAATGTTGACGATCCGGCCGTATCCGGCCTGCTTCATCGCCGGCGCAGCCGCCTGCGACAGGAAGAAGGCGGCGTCGACATTGGCGGCGAACACCGCGCGCCAATCGCTCTCCGATATCTCCTCGATCGGTCGGCCGACCTGGCCGCGCACGCCGCCGGCGGCATTGACCAGCAGGTCGAGCCGGCTATCGCTGGCAAGGATGTTGCGGACCAGTTCCTTCGCGGCCTCCGGGCTGCCGAGATCGGCGACATGAGCAGTCGCGCCGAGCGCATCCGCGCTGGCGGCGACGCCGTCGGCATCCAAGTCGGCGAGGTGGACCTTTGCGCCGGCCTCGACAAGTGCGGCAGCGATGGCGCGGCCGATGCCCTGGGCGGCGCCGGTGACGAGGGCTACGCGGTCGTCGAAGCGGATCTGCATCGGTCGATCAATACCTTCAGCGTATCCAGCGACATCGGGCGGCGGCCCTCCTCGATGTCCTGAATCAGGGATACCAGCAGCTCCAGCGCCGGCGTGGCGACGCCGACCTCGTGGCCGAGCCGCGCGATGATGCCGATCTGCGCCTGGCCTTCGGTCTTGCGCTTGCGCACGGCAAGATCGCGCCAGATGCCGGAATGGGTCTTGGCCGTCTTCGAGGTGTAGTCGGCGAGCCAGGCAATCGTCTCGATCTGTGGACCTTCCGGCGCGCCCGGCGCGAACACGGCGGGGTCGAATGCACCGAAGCCGAGCGAGGTGACGCCGCGCGCCGCCGCGACCGCGCCGACCTCGCGCCCGAGCGTGAGCCAGACCGGCAGCCGCTGCGGATCAGCGAAATTCGCAGACATCGAGTCGTTGGTGAGGGCGGTGCCGAACAGCATCGCGCCATAGGCGAGCTTGCCCCAGAGGTAGCCGTAGATGTTGTCGGTCAGGATCGCATCCGGCTCGAAGATCGCGAGCAGCCGGTGCATCTCGCGCACCCGCTCGCTCATCGCTCCATCGAGCTCGCCGACGACCACGGCGCCGCGATTGCCGTAGAGGATCTCGCCGGGCCCGTGCCAGTCGGCGCCGAAATTGACGAAGCAGCCCATGGTCCGCTCTTCGCCGACCGCCTTGGCGATAGTGATCTCGTTAAGCCCGTTCTGGGCCGAGAGCACATAGCCATCCGCGGCAAGATGCGGTTTCAGCGCGGCGAGCGCAGCTTCCGTCGCCCCCGCCTTCACCGCCAGCACGATGCGCGAATAGCTGCCGGTCAATTCCTGCGGCGTCACCGCCGGCACGACCTGCCGGAAATCCTCGACCGGCCCGGTGATCGAGAGCCCCGACGTCCGGCAGGCCTCGACATGTTCGGGCACGATGTCGACCAGCAGCACCGGCACGCCGGCCCTTGCCCAATAGGCGCCGAGCGTGCCGCCGATCGCACCGGCGCCCCAGATCAGGATGGGTTCGCTCATGCGCGCGGCCTGCCGTCGCGAGCGCATTCCCTTCCCCCCGCTTGCGGTGGGGAAGGGTTAGGGATGGGGGGCAGTGCCGCTCGGCGAGACGATCCAGGACGACACTTTGGCTTTACGGCCCCCCGCCCCAGCCCTCCCCACCGCAAGCGGGGGGAGGGGGTCATGTCGTATCCTACCGTCAACATCATGCCTGGCCCATCACCTCGACATCGGCGTGGGTTCCGACATGGACGAGCCCGTCCGGCGTCACCCAGCCGCGATACATGCCCTCGGAATTATAGGGCGCGACGATCGTGCCATCGGCGCCGACAGCGACGAGTCCGGCCCCGATCTTGTGCGTAGTCAGCTCGGCGATGGCGCGGTCGGCCGCGTCCTTCAGCGAGAGGCCGGCATAGCCGATCAGCGACGCGATCTCATGGCCGACGCAGTAGCGGATGAAGAACTCGCCCTTGCCGGTGCCCGACACCGCGCAGCGCCCGTCGCGGGCATAGGTGCCGGCGCCGATGATCGGGGAATCGCCGACACGGCCCGGTGGCTTGTTGGTGTAGCCGCCGGTCGAGGTCGCGGCGGCCAGGTGACCGTGGGAATCGCGCGCGACGGCTCCGACCGTGCCGTGCTTCTCGGCCTCGCTCGCCTCGCCGGCGGTGCCGACGAGCTCGCGGATCTTCATCGAGGCCAGGTTCTTGCGGCGCCGCTCTGTCGAAAAATACGCGTTCTCGACCATGTCGAGACCCTCGGTCTGGGCGAAGGCGTCGCCCGCCGGGCCGGTCAGCAGGAGCGGGTCGCCGCGATGCATCAGCGCCTTGGCGGCGCTGACGGGGTTGCGGATGCGCTTGACCGCGCAGAGCGCCCCGGCGGCCAGCGTCGCGCCGTCCATGATCGAGGCATCCAGCTCATGCTCGCCGTTGGCGTTGAAGGCGGCGCCATGGCCGGCGTTGAAATGAACGGAATCCTCCATCACCAGCACGGACGCCTCGACAGCGTCGACCGCGCTGCCGCCCTTGGCGAGGACCGCCCAGCCGGCACGCAGCGACTTGGCGAGATGGGCCTTGGCCTCGGCCCATTCGGCGTCGGTCATCTCGGCCTTGGGCAAGGTGCCGCAGCCACCATGGATGGCGAGGGCGATGGTCATGGCGTCTGTGAACCTCGACAGAACCCCTCACCCTTGCGGGGAGGGGTTGGGGTGGGGGGCGAACGATTGGGTGACGGGCTAGGGCGCTGGAGCAATTTCGGAGATTTTCGCGGAAGGCGGTGTCCTCGCCTTTGCGCCCCCCCACCCCTAGCCCCTCCCCGCAAGGGGGAGGGGAATTGTCGCCGCCCTCACTTCGCCGGCTTGATGTCCATCGCCAGCGTATCCTCGTCGACGCGCGGGCGGATCGTCACCTTGGCCTTCTGCATGGCCCAGGCCGAGCCGACCGCGACGATCGGCAGGCGCGGCCGGTCCTTGGCGACGATGGCGTTGGCCTGCGAGAGCAGGTCGTTGCGCTTGACCTCGTCCATCTCGACCGCGGCGTCCTCGATCAGCTTGTCGAGCTCGGCGTTCTTGTAGCCCAGCACGTTGAAGGCGCCGAGCTTCTTGGCCGGATCGTTCGAATGCACCACCGAGGAGAGGGTGTAGTTCGACTCGCCCGTCAGCGTGCCCCAGCCCGACATCGACATCGAGAACTCGCCGCGCAGGCGCGCCGGGAAGAAGACCGCGCCGGGCTGGGCATTGGCGTTCACGTCGATGCCGATGCGCGCCAGCATCTGGGCGATCGAGGTGCCGACCTGGCGGTCGCCCGGCAGGCGGTCATTGGTGAAGGAGAAGGAGACCTTGAAGCCGTTGGGGTAGCCGGCCTCCTCCATCAGCTTCTTCGCCTTGGCGAGGTCGGGCTTCAGCGGCGGCAGGCTCTTGTTGTAGCCGGCGATATCGGGCGTCACCAGCTGGTTGACGGGCGCGCCGAGACCCTCCATCGCGATCTCGGCCAGGGCTGGCCGGTCGATGGCAAGATCGATCGCCTCACGCACCTTGGCGTCCTGCAGCGGGTTCTTCGCAAGGGCCGAGCCGTCCTTGGCGCTGACCTGCGGGGACTTGTCCCGCATGTCGAGCTCCATGTTGAAGACATAGACCGTGTCGATCGTGGCGACCGAGAGCTTGGCGTCGCGCTTCAGCGTCGGTACGTCCGAAGCTGGCGCGCGCACGATGATGTCGACCTGTCCGGCCTTGAGCTGCGCGACGCGCGCGGCATCGTTCGGCAATTCCTTGCGCAGCACGCGCTGCCACGGCTCCTTCTCGCCCCAATAGCCGTCGAAGCGCTCGAGCACGAGCTGGTCCTTCGGCGTCCACGAGACGAACTTGTAGGGGCCGGTGCCGATCGCCGCCTTGCCGGTGTTGAAGGCGTCGTTGGCATTGTCCTTGGTCAGCCCGGCCGCCGCCTTGTGCGAGACGATGAACAGGCGGATGAAATCGTTCGGCAGGTTCGGCGCCGGCCCGTCGGTGACGATGTGGACGGTGAGCGGATCGACGATCTTCACCTCCTTGACGCGCCGGACATAGATCGTCGTCGGATTCGGGCCGGCGACGACCGGGATGCGCTCGATCGAGAACTTGACGTCCTCGGCGGTGAAGTCGGAGCCGTCATGGAACTTGACGTTCGGGCGCAGCTTGAACTCCCAGACGGATGGCTCGATCGCCTTCCAGCTCAGAGCGAGGCGCGGCTCGATCTGCAGCTTGTCGCCCGACCAGGTCAGCGTGTCGAAGACATGCTTCAGCGCCTCGGCATGGGTGCCGGTCGCGGTGAAGTGCGGATCGATCGATTCAGGCCCAGCCCTCACGCCGATCGTCAAGGTCTGCGCCATGGCGGCGCCGGAGAGCGGCAGGCCGATCAGGGCGGCAAGAGCGGCGGTCCGCCAGAGCGGGGACCGGTGCGACAAAGGCTTGGTCATTTGGAGGTCCCTTCGGGTTCGAGATCGGCGGGCCACGCCGGCGAGGCGATCACCATCTTGTCCATCAGTTCGCAAAGCTGCTTCTGCTCGGCTTCGGTCAGCGCCGCGAGCATGGCGGTCTGCTGGCCCACCATCATCGGCATGGTCTCGTCGAAGATGGCGTGCCCCGCCGGCGTCAACGCCAGCACATAGCTGCGCAGATCGTCCGGATCGGTTTCGCGCTTGAGCAGGCGCCGCTGCAGCAGCTTCTGGATCGCGCGCGAGAGCGTGTTCTTCGGCAGGCCGGCGGAGGCGACGATGTTCTTGGCCGCGACGCCGCCCTTGAGCCCGACGGCGTAGAGCGCGACGAATTCCGGCCGCACCAGCCCGTAGCGCGTCTCGATCCAGCGATAGACCGGGTCGTTGAAGCGGAAGGCGATGAAGTTGAGCCGGAAGGACAGCCAGCAGGGATTGTCCCAGAGCTTGGTGACGGTGAGCGGATCGAGCTCGCGCAAGGCCGCCTCGCGACTTGGATCGAGCCTGGACAGGGAGGTCGGGGCTCGGGCCATCTGGGAAATCCTATTTGGTTCCATATGGAACTTGACGGTGTCAGGGGGCACTGTCAAGGATGACTCGGTTTCGCCGAAACGCAAGGATCAGTGCCGTGCTCGTTGCCCGGATGAACTGGATGCAGATCGAAGAGCAGGCGAAGCGCGACGATCGCTGCGTGCTGCCGCTCGGCTGCGTCGAGCAACACGCCTATTTGAGCCTCGCCACCGACGCGATCCTGTCCGAGCGCGTCGCGGCGGAAGCCGCCGAGCCGCTCGGCATCCCGGTCTTCCCGGTGCAGGCTTATGGCATGACGCCGGGCTTCACCGCCTATCCCGGCACGATCTCGCTGCGGATGACCACCTATATCGCACTGCTCGAGGACCTGCTCGAGGGTGTCTACCGCTCCGGCTTCCGCCGCATCGTGCTGGTCAACGGCCATGGCGGCAATGCGCCGGTGATGACGGCGGTGACCGAGTGGATGGGCAAGCGCCCCGACGCCAGCGTCAAGATGCACAATTGGTGGGCGGGTCCGCGCTTCCAGGAGGCAGTCAGGGCAGTCGATCCCGCGGCGTCGCATGCCTCCTGGATGGAGAATTTCCCCTGGACCCGCCTCGAAGGTGTGAGCTTGCCCGATGGCGTGAAGCCGCCCTTCGACACCGCGCTCTACCAGGCCGCCAGCCCGCCGCGGAAGCGCGAGATCCTCGGCGACGGCAATTTCCACGGCCGCTACCAGCGACCGGACGAGGAAATGCTGGCACTCTGGGCCGTCGGCGTCGAGGAGACGCGGGCGGTGATGGTCGAGAGCTGGCCGTGAGACCGGCTGGCGCTGCATCTTTGGCGGCCGATGGTTATAGTTTCCGCTCCCGATCGTGTACTCCAAAAAGCCCCTCCCCCTTGCGGGGAGGGGTTGGGGTGGGGCGCGCGGGGCAGGTTGCAACGCGGGGGCGCAGGGCGATGCGTTACGAGCGAGATAGGCCTACCATCGCGACGACGCCCGCTCGCTCGAACGCCAGAAAGCTCCGTAAGACGCTGACCGAACCCGAGAAGCGCCTCTGGGCTTTGCTGCGCCGACGGCTACCGCAAGAAGGCACTCATTTTCGCTGCCAGATGGCGATTGGCCCCTATGTCGTCGATTTCGTCTGCCTCGGTGCTCGCCTCGTCGTAGAGGTCGATGGCGATCAGCACGGTAACGAGCGTGCGCTTCGCTACGATACAGAGCGCACCGTCTGGCTTGAGGCAAAGGGTCTACGCGTACTGCGTTTCACCAACAGGCAGGTGATGACGGAAGGTGAGATGGTGATCGACACCATCTACGCCGCCCTTACCGGTCATGGCGAGCCCTGTCCGCCGCCCCCCGCCCCCATCCCCTCCCCGCGAGGGGGAGGGGAGGAGCCATGCTGACCCATATCCTCGAGCGCGTCCTGCAGGCGCTGGCCGTCATGCTGGTCATGTCGGCGCTGGTCTTCGTCGGCGTCTACGCGATCGGTAACCCGATCGACGTGCTGATCGGCCCCGATGTCAGCCAGGATATTCGGCTCGACACCATCGCCCGCTACGGCCTGGATAAGCCGCTCTGGGGGCAGTATTTCACCTTTCTCGGCCGCGTCCTGCACGGTGATTTCGGCCGCTCCTTCGTTTTCGGCATGCCGGTGCTGGAGCTGATCCTGTCGCGGCTGCCGGCGACGCTGGAATTGACGCTCGCAGCGGTGTTCGGCGCGGCGCTGATCGGCATCCCCGCCGGCATCTATGCCGGCTACCGGCCGGACAGCCCGCTCTCCAAGCTGATCATGGCGCTGTCGATCCTCGGCTTCTCGGTGCCGACCTTCTGGATCGGCCTCGTGCTGATCATGACCTTCGCCGTCGAGCTGCAATGGCTGCCGGCCGGCGGACGCGGCGAGACCGCCTCGCTGTTCGGCGTCGAATGGAGCTTCCTGACACTCGACGGCCTCTCGCACCTCTTCCTGCCGGCGCTGAATCTCGCTTTCTTCAAGCTCGCGCTGATGACGCGTCTGGCGCGAGCCGGCACGCGCGAGGTCATGCTGACCGACACGGTGAAATTCGCCCGCGCCGCCGGCATCTCGGAAGGCGTCATCCTGCGTCGGCATGTACTGCGCCTGATCTCGATCCCGCTTGTCACCGTCTTCGGCCTTGAATTTGCCTCGACACTCGCCTTCGCGGTGGTGACCGAGACGATCTTCTCCTGGCCCGGCATCGGCAAGCTGATCATCGACTCCATCCAGTCGCTCGACCGGCCGGTGATGGTCGCCTATCTGATGCTGGTCGCCTTCGTCTTCATCATGATCAACTTCCTGGTCGATCTGACCTATTTCGCGCTCGATCCGCGCTTGCGGAAGGGCCGGGCATGATGCGCAAGGAAGCGCCCATCGCCCGTTTCTGGAGCGAGTTCAGGGAAAGCCGTATCGCGGTCGCGGCGCTCGTCGTCGTCGTCCTGATGATCGGCGTCGCTCTGCTCGCCCCCCTGATCGCGCCGCAAAACCCTTACGACCTTGCCAATCTCGTCCTGTCCGATGCCCGCCGCCCGCCCGGCTATGTCGGCTCCGGCGGCTACACCCATTGGCTCGGCACCGACGCGCAGGGGCGCGACCTGCTCTCGGCCATTCTCTACGGCTTGCGCATATCCCTGCAGATGGGGCTGGTCGCCGGGGCCTTTGCCTTTGCCATCGGCGTCACGCTCGGCATCGCCGCCGCCTATCTCGGCGGGCGGCGCGAGGCCTTCATCATGCGCGTCATCGACCTGCAGCTCGCCTTTCCGGCGATCCTGCTGGCGCTGGTGATCTCGGCGCTGCTCGGCCAGGGCAAGGCGCAGCTCATCGCCGCGCTGGTCGCGGCGCAATACGCCTATTTCGCCCGCACGGCCCATGGCGCCGCCTCAGCCGAGCGCGGCAAGGATTATGTCGAGGCGGCGCTGTCGACGCCGCTGCCGGCGCGGCAGGTGATCTGGCGCCATATCCTGCCGAATTGCCTGCCGCCCCTGATCGTGGTCGCGACCGTGCAGGTCGCCAACGCCATCGCCCTGGAGGCGACGCTCTCCTTCCTCGGCGTCGGCCTGCCGGTGACCGAGCCGTCGCTGGGCTCGCTGATCGCCAATGGCTTCCAGTACATGCTGTCGGGCCGCTACTGGATCTCGATCTATCCCGGGCTCGCGCTGATCCTGCTGATCGTCGCGATCAACCTGGTCGGCGACCAGATCCGCGATCAGGTCAATCCGAGGCTGAAGCGATGAGGGCGGGTGTGAACCCACTTCGTCATGGTCGGGCTTGTCCCGACCATCCACGTCTTCGTCGATCGAAGACAGTGTTCAAGACGTGGATGCTCGGCACAAGGCCGAGCATGACGGGGGAGGCGCGCCCATGACCGACGCCCCCCTTCTCGAAGTCGCCGACCTCACCACGCAGTTCTTCACCCGCGGCGGCGTGGTCAAGGCGGTCGACGGCGTTTCCTTCTCGCTGCGCCGTGGCGAGGTGATGGGGCTGGTCGGCGAATCCGGCTCAGGGAAAAGCGTCACCGGCTTCTCGATCATCGGCCTGATCGACCCGCCCGGCCACGTCGCCGGCGGCTCGGTCAAGCTGGAGGGGCGCGAGCTCGTCGGGCTGCAAGCCGAGGAGCTGCGAAGCTTGCGCGGCCGCGTCGTCTCGATGGTCTTCCAGGATCCGCTGATGACGCTGAACCCGGTCCTGACCATTGGCGAGCAGATCAGGCTGGCGATCGAGGCGCACGAGAAAGTATCGTCTGCCGAGGCGCGCCGGCGCGCCATCGCCGGCCTCGCCCAGGTCCGCATCCCCCGCCCCGAGGCGACGGTCGACTTCTACCCGCACCAGCTCTCGGGCGGCATGCGGCAGCGCGTCGCCATCGCAATCGCACTATTGCACCGGCCGAAGCTGATCATCTGCGACGAGCCGACGACGGCGCTCGACGTCTCGATCCAGGCCGAGATTCTGGCCGAGATGAAGGAGCTCGTCGCCGAGCTCGGCACCGCGCTGATCTGGATCAGCCATGACCTCGCCACCGTCGCCTCGATCGCCCAGCATGTCGCGGTGATGCGGCTCGGTAAGATCGTCGAGGCCGGCCCGACGCTCGATGTGCTGACGCGGCCGCAGCACGCCTATACCCGCGCTCTGCTCGACGCCTTGCCCTCGCGCGCCAAGCCCGGTGAATTCCTGCTACGCGGCGGCGGTGTCCCCGATGCCGCGCCACCCGCTCGCAAGCCCGCGGCAGCGGCTGCCGCGCCGGTGCCCAATGCGCCCTATTTCGTCGCCGATCGTGTCAGCAAGCGCTTCGAGACGCGGCCCGGCGCGCTGCGCGGCCTCGGCCAGAAGCTCGGCCTGCTGCAGCCGCCACCGGCAGTCATGGCCGTCGACGAGGTCAGCCTGACCGTGCCGCGCGGCGAGGCGCTCGGGCTGGTCGGCGAATCCGGCTCGGGCAAGTCGACGCTCGGGCGCATGGCCGCCGGCATCTATGCGCCATCTTCCGGCACTGTCCGTTTCGAGGGCAGGCCAGTGATGAGCGACGGGCCTGAGCCGAAGAAGCTGACCACCCGGGTCCAGACCATCTTCCAGGACCCCTTCGCCTCGCTCAATCCGCGCATGCGCATCGGCGCGGGCATTGCCGAGGGGCCGCTCGCCCATGGGCTGGTCGGCAAGGCTGGCGCCGCGACTTACGTCCGCGACTGGCTCGCCGCGGTCGGGCTCGACCCGGCCTTCGCCGACCGCTACCCGCACCAGTTCTCCGGCGGCCAGCGCCAGCGCGTCGCGATCGCCCGCGCGCTCGCCATGCAACCCGATCTCGTCGTCTGCGACGAGCCGGTCGCCTCGCTCGACGTCTCGATCCAGGCGCAGATCATCAACCTCTTGATGCGGCTGCGGGCCGAGCTCGGCCTGACCCTGATCTTCATCTCGCACGACCTCTCGGTGGTCCGGCATCTCTGCGACCGGGTCGCGGTGATGTATCGCGGCCGCATCGTCGAGGAGGGGCCGGCCGGCGAGGTCTACGACAACCCGCAGCACGACTACACCAAGCGGCTGCTCGCGGCCGTGCCGGTGCTGCCCGTAGCGGCAGCGTGAGGTTAGGAGGAACGCCATGACCGAACTGAAGCCCTGGCAATGGCCGGAGGAGACCTGGCGCGGCAAGGTCGAGCAGGTCCGCGCCGGCCGCAATCTCAAGCCGACGCGCTGGCCGGGCGGGGCGCGCTGCGCCGTGGCGCTCTCCTTCGACGTCGATCACGAGACCAACGAGTTGCGCGATGGCGGCAAATCGGTCGGCCGGCTCTCCTGGGGCCAGTATGGCAACCGCGCCGGCATGCCGCGCATCCTCTCCATGCTGGCGCGCGAGGAGATCAAGGCAAGCTTCTTCGTCCCGGCGGTGACCGCACTGCTCTATCCCGACGAGCAGCGCCGCGTCGTCGCGGAAGGCCACGAGATCGGCCTGCATGGCTGGATCCACGAGGTCAACACGGCAGTGCCGCCCGAGCAGGAGCGCGAGCTGCATCTGCGCTCGGCCGACACGCTGGAGACGATCACCGGCGTCCGGCCGGTCGGCATGCGCACCCCGTCCTGGGATTTCTCCGAGGTGACGCTCGCCGTCGAGCGCGAGCTCGGCCTGATCTACGATTCCTCGCTCTTCGCCGATGACGACCCCTATGAGCTGATCGAGAAGGGCGAGCCAACCGGCATGGTCGAATTGCCGGTCGAGTGGATCCGCGACGACGCCGTCTACTTCAACATGAACCGCTTCCAGGCACTGCGACCCTACACCCCGCCTGAGGCGGTGTTCGACATCTTCAAGCGCGAGTTCGACGGTGCTTACGCCGAGGGCGGGCTCTTCCTCCTGACCATGCACCCGCATGTCATCACCTATCGCTCGCGCTTTTGGATCCTCGAGGAGCTGGTGCGCCACGCCAAGGCCAAGGGCGATGTCTGGTTCGCGACGCATGCCGAGATCGCGGCCTATGTGAAGGCGCAGGCGGGGCTCTGACATCAGCGGAAATCGGGCTGGTTGCCGCCAGAGCAATTCCAGCAAAAGTGCGTAGCGGTTTTGCGTCCGGAATTGCGTGAACTCCAGCCAGCGGAACCGTGCCCGATTTCGGCCGTTTTCGGTTCATTCGGAATTCAGGGCGCGGGGGCGTTCATCTCCGGAAGAACAACTGGAAACGGATGTCATGACGCGCACGAAAAACCTGCTTCTGATCGGCACCATCATCCCCGCCATCGTGTTGTCGCAGGGCAGTTTCGCCGCTCCATCGCTCCAGCTTGCGCAGGCGCAGTCCGGCGATGACGAGAAGCCTGATCCGCGCCGCCAGCGGCCCGGCGGGCAGGAGCGCCCCGCCTCGGGTGGCCAGGAGCGCCCCGGCGCCCGCCCCGCTCCGGGCCAGCCGCCAGCAGCCCGGCCTGCTGCGCCGGAACGCCCGGCCGGCGCGGCTCCGAACGCGCCACGTCCTCCGTCCGCGCCGCAAGCCGCGCCTCCGGCCAACCGGGCCGAGCCCGAACAGCCGCGCCGTCCGACGCCGCCAGCGGGAGCCGCGCCCGGACAGATTTCTCCGTCCACGCCGCAAGGTGCACCACGCCCGCCCTCGGCCGCACCGAGCGAGCCGCAGCGGCCGGCTCCAGGCCAGATCGCACCCCCGGCCTCGCCCGCCCGGCCGAGTACGCCACCGGCACAGCCCAACGCCTCGGGAGCGCCGTCCGGCGACACTGGCCAGCGTCGCCCGGCGCCTGCCCAGACGGCTCCGGGACAGCCGCCCGCGACCGCTCCCTCGGTGCCCGCTCGGCCTGCGCCAGGGCAGGCTGCTCCGGGCAGCAGCGGCCAGACTCAGCCTGGCCAGCCTTCCACTGCGCCTGGTGGCGGGCGCGCGCCGGGCGCCTTGTCGCAGCCCGGTGCGGCCCCGTCCCAGCCGACCCCGTCGCAGCAGCGGCCGAGCTTGAATGGTCAGCCGAACCAGCCGGCAACCGGCCAGCCTTCCGGCGCACCGCCGGCCGGCCGCGCGCCGGGCGCGCTGTCGCAGCCCGGTACGGCTCCGTCCCAGCCTGCCCCATCGCAACAGCCCGGCTTGAACCGCCAGCCCGGGCAGGCGGCCCCGAGCCAGCCCGCGCCCGGCCAGCCCTCGACAGCACCAAATGCCGGCCGCGCGCCGGGCGCCCTGTCGCAACCTGGTACCGCGCCTGCGCAACCGGCGCCGGCCCAGCCCCAGCAACCTTCCGGCCTCAGCGGCCAGCCCGGTCAGCCCGCTCCGGGACAGGCTGCGCCCGCCCAGCCCGCACCCGGCCAAGGCGCTCTCGGCGCCGGTCAGCCTGCGACTGGCCAGCCCGCTCCGGCACCGAATGCCGGCCGCGCGCCGGGGGGTCTGTCGCAACCCGGAACGGCGCCGTCGCAACCCGCGCCCGTGCCCGGTCAGCAGCCAGGAGCTCTGTCGCAGCCGGGTGTCGCGCCCGGTCAGGTCCAGCCGCAGCCAGGTGTGCCCGGCCAGCCTGCGCCTGATCGCCAGGGTCGCCGCGGCGGCATCGGCCTCGGTGGCGCGGCTGCGATCGGTCTCGGCGCCGCTGCGATCGGCGGGATCATGGCGACGCAGGGCGCGAACCGGCTCGACGATGTCCGCAGCCGGCGGCAGGAGACGCGCGAGGGCGACGTCACCATCATCCGCGAGCCCGGCCGCACCATCATCCGCGGCGACGATGATCGCGCCGTCATCCGCTATGACGAGACGCAGCGCTTCCGCGATCTCGGCCTCGACACCCGCAGCGAGCGCCGTGGCGACGAGAACGTGACGATCTACAATCGTCCCGACGGCACGCAGATCGTCACGGTGACCGACGCCGAAGGTCGGCTGATCCGCCGCTCGCGGCGCGAGCGCGACGGCGGCGAATTCGTGATGATCGACAATGTCCGTCGCGACGGGCCGCAGGCCCGATTCGCCGAGGAGGTGGTGGTGCTGCCGCCGCCGCAGCTGCGCATCCCGCGCGAGCGTTATATCGTCGATGCCGAGCGTGCCGACGAGCGGCTGATCTACGAGACGATCACCGCCCCGCCGGTCGCTCCGGTGCCGCGCCGCTACACGCTCGACGAAGTCCGCTACTCGCCCGATCTGCGCGCCCATATGCGTAGCGTCGACATCGACACGATCAACTTCGACTCCGGCTCGTGGACGGTCACGCCCGACCAGGCGGGGCGCCTCAGGGTGATCGCCCAGGCGGTGCGCCAGGCGGTCGAGCGGGCGCCGAACGAGGTCTTTATGGTCGAGGGCCATACCGACGCGGTCGGCGCCGATGTCGACAACCTCTCGCTGTCGGATCGGCGGGCGCAGTCGGTCGCCGAGATCCTGACCCGCGACTTCGCGATCCCGGCCGAGAATCTGACGACGCAGGGCTATGGCGAGCAGTACCTCAAGGTGCAGACGCAGGGCGATTCCCGTGAGAACCGCCGCGTGACGCTGCGCCGGATCACGCCGCTGCTCACCGGCCAGAACCAGCAGTGACGACGGCCGGAGCGGCTTCCGTGCCGCTCCGGTTTTTGTGATGGGCCGCCCGGAACAATCCCCGAATGCCCTTGTTCCTCTAGCGGGCGGGCTCGCCTTGGCCTGCCTGACTGGAGGAGTGCCATGCGCAAGAATTCATGGGTCCTGCTCGGACTGCTCGCCGTAGGGCTGCTCGCGGCGGAAGCCGCTGCCGCGCAGTCTTCCTTGCCGCAGACGCAGCGCCAGCAGCGCGCACCCGGCGTGCCGATGTCGCCGAATGCGGGCGAAGTGCAGAAGCTGGAGCCGCGCTCCGACCGCGTCGAGGCGAAGCGGGAGCGCGAGCAGCTGGCACGCGACCGTTCCGGACCGCCGGAGCCGGACCGTGAGATTCCCATGCCGAAGCCTGTGCCGTCGATCATCGCGCCGACTCGTTAGAGCCCACCGCTTCGGGTTTAGATTTGAGTAAGGCTCGCTACCTATGGTGGCGGCGAGGAGCCATGCCATGAGCGAGATGTCGGTCGCGATCGCCCAAAGCCTGATCAGCATGAAGTCGGCTGCGACGCAGCAGGCGCTGCAGATCGAGATGGTCAAGCAGAACGCCGATTCCGACCAGGCCTTGGTCGCGATGCTCCAGCAGGCGTCCGGGCAACAGCAGGCGACCCTCCCCGCCGGCCAGGGCGCCAATCTCGACGTCACCGTCTGATTTTTTCGTTTCCGCCAACGGTGTTGTGTCTTGTGCATGGCCGCACGGCGCCATGCCGTGGTCCTTTGCCGGTTGCGCTGACATCACGACGGTTCTAACCTCCGCCTCGTTCCGAGGGGTGCTCGATAAGAGCTGAGATGGCCTGACGGCCGAACCCATCGAACCTGATCCGGGTCATACCGGCGGAGGGACTGGAACGCGGCTGCGCCACAAGTGCATCCGCCTCACAGCGACTGGACCGTCAGACGCCCCGGATCTCCTGAACCTGAGAGGGAGGAGATCCTGAGATGAACGCCCATACCAAGCCCCAGAAGAACAGCGTCAAAGCCGCCCCGCAGACGGTGACGACCGGCCCGATCATCGGCTCGCGCAAGATCTATGTCGCGGCGCCCGAGCATCCTGATATGCGCGTGCCCTTCCGCGAGGTCGTGCTGACCACCGACGCCGAGCCGCCAGTGCGCATCTACGACCCGTCCGGCCCCTATACCGAGACCGACGCGAAGATCGACCTCAACGCCGGCCTGGTGCAGCCGCGCCGCGCCTGGCTCGACGCCCGCGGCTTCGAGGTGGTCGCGGGCCGCGCCGTCACCGCTGCCGACAACGGCAACATCTCGGCCGAGCAGCTCGTGCCGGCCTGTCCCGCGCAGCGCCCGATCCTGCAGGCGAAGCCGGGCCAGATGACGACGCAATACGAGTTCGCCAGGGCCGGTATCGTCACCCCCGAGATGATCTACGTCGCCCATCGCGAGAATCTTGGCCGCGCCGCCATGCTGGAGGGCGCTCGGGAGCGCCATGCCGATGGCGAAAGCTTCGGCGCCTCGGTTCCCGAGTTCGTCACGCCGGAATTCGTTCGCGACGAGATCGCCCGCGGCCGCGCCATCATTCCGGCGAACATCAACCATCCCGAACTGGAGCCGATGGCGATCGGCCGCAATTTCCTGGTCAAGATCAACGCCAATATCGGCAATTCGGCCGTGACCTCCGGCGCGGCCGAGGAGGTCGAGAAGCTGGTCTGGGCGATCCGCTGGGGCGCCGACACGGTCATGGACCTCTCCACCGGCCGCAACATCCACAACATCCGCTCCTGGATACTCAGAAACTCGCCGGTGCCGATCGGCACGGTGCCGATCTACCAGGCGCTGGAGAAGGTCGGTGGCGATCCGATCAAGCTCGATTGGGACGTGTTCAAGGACACGCTGATCGAGCAGGCCGAGCAGGGCGTCGACTACTTCACCATCCATGCCGGCGTGCGTTTGCCCTATGTCCCGCTCACGGCGTCGCGGGTCACCGGCATCGTCTCGCGCGGCGGTTCGATCATGGCGCGCTGGTGCCTGGCGCATCACAAGGAGAGCTTCCTCTACGAGCGCTTCGACGAGATCTGCGAGATCATGCGCAAATACGACGTCTCGTTCTCGCTCGGCGACGGCCTGCGCCCCGGTTCGATCGCCGATGCCAATGATCGCGCCCAGTTCGCCGAGCTGGAGACCTTGGGCGAACTCACCAAGGTCGCCTGGGACAAGGGCTGCCAGGTGATGATCGAGGGCCCCGGCCATGTGCCGATGCACAAGATCAAGGAGAACATGGACAAGCAGCTGCGCGAATGCGGCGAAGCCCCATTCTACACATTGGGCCCGCTGACCACCGACATCGCGCCGGGCTACGACCACATCACCTCCGGCATCGGCGCGGCGATGATCGGCTGGTTCGGCTGTGCCATGCTCTGCTATGTCACGCCGAAGGAGCATCTCGGCCTGCCTGATCGCGACGACGTCAAGACCGGCGTCATTACCTACCGGATCGCCGCCCATGCCGCCGACCTCGCCAAGGGCCATCCGGCGGCCAAACTGAGGGACGACGCGCTCTCCCGCGCCCGCTTCGACTTCCGCTGGGAGGACCAGTTCAACCTGGCGCTCGATCCGGATACCGCCCGCGCCTTCCACGACGAGACGTTGCCGAAGGACGCTCACAAGGTCGCGCATTTCTGCTCGATGTGCGGGCCCAAATTCTGCTCGATGAAGATCACCCAGGACCTGCGCGCCGAGGTGCAGGCGATGGGCGACAATGAGCGTGCGGCGCTCGAAGCCATGGCCACGCAAGGCATGGCGGAGAAGTCGCAGGAGTTCCTGAAGAAGGGCGGCAATCTCTATCTGCCCGCGGCGGAGTAGGGGCCATGCGCGTCGCTGTGATCGGGGCCGGCGTCGCCGGCCTCGCGACGGCGCTCGAGCTGGCCGAGCGGGGCGTCGCGGTCGACGTGTTCGAACGCAGTTCAGTGCTCGGCGAGCAGGCTTGCTCCTGGGCTGCCGGCGGCATGCTGGCGCCCTGGTGCGAGCGCGAGAGCGCCGAGGAGGCGGTCGTCACTTTGGGCCGGCAGGCTCTCGACTGGTGGCCGCGCCATTATCCCGGCACGCTCGCCCATGGCACGCTGGTGCTCGCCCCGGCGCGCGATGCCGGCGAGCTGACACGTTTCGCGGCGCGAACGAGCGGGTACGATCGCCTCGATGCCGATGGCGTCGCTGCGCTGGAGCCCGATCTTGCCGGCCGCTTCAGGCAGGGCCTGTTCTTCGCCCAGGAGGCGCATCTCGACCCGCGCCTCGCCATGGCGGCGCTGGAGCGGGCGCTGCGGGCGGCCGGCGTGCGGATCCACTACGGCGTCGCGGCCGACGAGACGGCGCTCGACGCCGACCGCGTCGTCGACTGCCGGGGCTTGTCTGCCCGCGACCGGATCGACGGGTTGCGGGGTGTGCGCGGCGAGATGCTGGTGCTGCGCACGGACGAAATCAGCCTGAGCCGTCCGGTCCGGCTGCTGCATCCGCGCATTCCGCTCTATGTCGTGCCACGCACCGACGGGCACTTCATGATCGGCGCGACGATGATCGAGAGCGATGATCGTAGGCGCGTCAGCGCCCGCTCGGCGATTGAACTGCTCAGCGCCGCCTATGCGCTGCACCCAGCCTTCGGCGAGGCCGAGATCGTCGAGTTGCGTGCCGACGTCCGTCCGGCCTTTCCCGACAACCTGCCCGGGATCGTCGAGGACGGCCGGGTCCTGCGCTTCAACGGCCTGTTCCGCCACGGCTTCCTGCTCTCGCCTGCCTTGGCCGGGCAGGTTGCCGATCGTCTCCTCGCATCCAGGGAGTTGTCCGATGCGCATCATCGTCAACGGCGACACGCGTGAGGTCGCCGCCCCCGTTCTGGCCGAGGCGCTGGCCGAGCTGGGCTATGCCGGCGCGGTCGTCGCCACCGCCGTGAACGAAGCCTTCGTACCGGCGGCCGTACGGACGCAAACAACCCTCGCAGACGGCGACCGGCTCGAAATCCTCGCGCCGATGCAGGGAGGCTGAACGATGGATTTCTACGGCTTCACCCCGCGCTCGCGCCTCTTCCTCGGCACGGCGCAATACCCCTCGCCGGCTGTGTTGCAGAAGTCGGTCGAAGCGGCCGGCGTCGATGTCGTCACCGTTTCGCTGCGCCGCGAGGCCGGCCGGCTCGGCGGCGGCCAGGATTTCTGGGCGCTGATCCGTGGCCTCGGCGTCAGGGTTCTGCCCAACACCGCCGGCTGCCATTCGGTCAAAGAAGCGGTGACGACGGCGCAGATGGCGCGCGAGGTCTTCGGCACGCCCTGGATCAAGCTGGAGGTGATCGGCGAGGCCGACACGCTCCAGCCTGATGTCTTCGGGCTGGTCGAGGCGGCGCGCATTCTCTGTGCCGAGGGCTTCGAGGTCTTCCCCTATATGACCGAAGACCTCGTCGTGGCCGAGCGACTGGTCGAGGCCGGCTGCAGAGTGCTGATGCCCTGGGGCGCGCCGATCGGCACCGGCAAGGGCCTGAACAACCCTTACGGCCTGCGGGCGCTGCGGGCGCATTTCCCCGATATTCCGCTCGTCGTCGACGCCGGCATCGGCTTGCCCTCGCATGCGGCCGCGGCGATGGAGCTCGGTTACGACGCGGTGCTGCTCAACACCGCCGTGGCCAAAGCCGGCGACCCCGCCGCGATGGCAGCCGCCTTCGCCCGCGCGGTCGAGGCCGGGCGCCTTGCCTTCGAAGCCGGTCCGATGGAGCCCCGCGACATGGCTGCGCCCTCGACCCCGGTGCTGGGCCGGGCCCTGCTCGGCTGACAAGGAGGGAACCATGATCGATCGCTATGCCCGCCAGATCGTCATGCCGGAGATCGGCCCCGAGGGGCAGGCGCGGCTGGCCTGCTCGAAGGTCCTCGTCGTCGGCGCCGGCGGCCTCGGCTGTCCCGTATCGTCCTATCTCGTCGGCGCCGGCATCGGTCGCTTGCTGCTGGTCGATCCCGACCGGGTCGAGGAAAGCAATCTGCACCGCCAGCCGCTCTACCGGATGAGCGATGTCGGGCGATTGAAAGTCGAGGCAGCGGCAGAAGCGCTCGCCGCCTACAATCCCGGCGTCGAGATCGAGACGCTGGCGCTCAGGCTCGCGCCCGATAATGCCGCGGAGCTGGTGGCGCGGGCCGACATCGTCGTCGACGCCGCCGACAGTTTCGCTGCGACCTATGTTCTGAGCGACGCCTGCCGCGAGGCCGGAAAACCGCTGGTCAGCGCCTCGATCGTGGGCCTTGCCGGCTATGTCGGCGCCTTCTGCGGCGGTGGCCCGAGCTATCGCGCCGTCTTCCCGGAAATGCCGGCGCGCGCCGCCGATTGCGCTACGGCCGGCGTACTCGGTCCGGCGGTCGCGACCCTTGGCCTGCTGCAGGCGCAGATGGCCCTGCTGCTAGCGCTGCGCCTGGAGCCATCGCCGCTTGGCCGCGTGATCAGCTTCGACGCCCGCCGCCTCGCCTTCGGCGGCTTCTCCTTCGCCGGGGCGCCGGAGCCGCTTGCCGGCTCATTCCCGTTCATCGCGCCCTCGCAACTTTCGGCCGGCGATATCGTGGTAGAGCTGCGCGGGGTCGAGGAGGCGCCTGTTCCAGCTACTCCGGATGCGATCAGGCTGACGGTCGATGAGATCGACCGGCTGTCGCTGGATGATGCTGAGGGCCGGCGCGTGGTGCTTTGCTGCCGAAGCGGCATCAGGGCAGCGCGCGCCGCGGGCAGGCTTGCAGCGCGTGGCGCCGACGATCTGGCCCTGATGGCGCTGGGCTAGATTCTGTCCCATATCCTTGGCGAGCCCGACGGAGACGAGATGACGAGCGATACCACCGAGATCATGCCGGCGCGGACCCTGCAGCCGCAGGAGGTCGCCGATGTGCTCGCCCGTGTGACGCAGAGCCGTCCGCGGGTGCAGTGCCTCACGAATACGGTGGCGCAGAATATCACCGCCAACATGCTGCTCGCCTTCGGCGCGATCCCCTCGATGGCGATCCATGTCGACGAGGTCGCGGCGATGGCTGAGGGCGCTGGCGCGATCCTGATCAATATCGGCACGATCAATGCCGAGAGCGAGCTCGCCATCCCCAAGTTGCTGGAAGTGGCGCGTGATCGCGGCAAGCCCGTCGTCTTCGACCCGGTCTTCGTCGAGCTCTCGCCGCTGCGCCGACACATCGCCGGGCAGGTGCTGCGCTTGCCCAACATCCTGGTGCGCGGCAACGCCACCGAGATGGCAGCGCTTTCCTTCGATCTCGCTGCGGCAAAGGGAGTCACCCGCGTCACCACCGGCAAGGTCGACCGCATCGAGAGCAAGGCGGCGAGCTTTGCCGTCGCGCATGGCCATAAGCTGATGACCAGGGTCACCGGCATCGGCTGCGCAGCTGGCGCGTTGATCGCGGCCTGCTGTGCCGTCGAGGCCGACAAGGCGGTCGCGGCGGCGGCGGCCTTGACCGCCTATGGCATTGCCGGCGAAATCGCGGCCGAGCGATGCCGCGGCCCGGGCAGCTTCGAGGTCGAGCTGATCGACGCGGTCGCGGCGATGGACGCGGCGACACTCGCCGTCAGAATGGAAGCGCGCAAGTGACCATCGACATCACCCTTTACGGCATCGTCGATCCGCAGATCGCCAATGGCCGCTCCATGGCCGATATGGCGCGCGCGGCAGTTGAGGGCGGCGCGACGCTGATCCAGCTGCGCGCCAAGACCGAGACGACGCGCGAGATGGTGCGCGAGGCGCGCGCCATCCGCTCGGCCCTGCACGGCACCAATGTGCCGCTCCTGATCAACGACCGCGTCGACGTCGCGCTCGCCGCCGGCGCCGACGGCGTCCATCTCGGCGCCGATGACATGAAGCTCGTCGATGCCCGCCGCCTGCTCGGCCCCCGCGCCATCATCGGCGCGACGCTGAAGCATGAAAGCGAGCTGCCGGAGCTGGCCTCTGCGAAGATCGACTATGCCTGCATCGGCGGCGTCTTTCCGACCACGCACAAGGACAACGCCGGCGCGGCGCTCGGCGTCGACGGGCTCAAAGCCTTGCGCCAGGCGGCGGCGCGCGCGCTCGGCATGCTGCCGGTCGGCGCCATCGCCGGCATCACCGCAGCCAATGCCGGCTCGGTGATCGCTGCGGGCGCCGATGGCGTTGCGGTAATCGGCGCGCTGTTCGGCGGCGACGATATCAGCGAGGCAGCGCGCGATCTTAGGCTCGCGATCGAGACCGCTTTGTCGGAGCGGGTTCCAGCGAGCGCCTGACTTAGCCGACGATCTCGGCGAAGCGCTTCGGCAGGGCAAAGCCGTGCCCGAGCGGGTCGTCGGCCTCGATGACGAAGCTGCCTTCGCCGGCAAGATGCCCGCGTCCGCCGACTTCGACCGTGACCGCGCCAGCAGCCGGAAAATCGACCGGGCCGATCACCTTTCCGGTGAAGGTGCCGCCGGTGATGCTGCGAATCTTCCGGCTCTGGCTGATCGGGACCAGCCCCTTGGCATGGTCGAGCGCCATCCGGGCGGTGACGCCGGAGCCGGTCGGCGAGCGGTCGATCTGGCGCTCGGCGAAGACGCAGAGATTGAAGCTGTCCTCGCCCGGAGTGGCCTCGTCGGTGACGATCGTGCCATAGAGGAAGCCAAGATCGGGCTCGGTCGGATGCGCGATCCTGCGGCTCGCCCGGACCTGGTCGGTCAGCGCGCCCGCCGCCGCGACGATCTCCTCGACCGGCGTCTGCATCAGGTCGAGCCCGAAGCGCGAGGCGGGCAGGATGCAGTAATAGGCGCCGCCATAAGCGATGTCGGTGATGACATCGCCATAGCCCGGCACGGGGACGACGAGGTCGCGCGCCTCGACGAAGGCCGGCACGCTCGCGAAGCTGACATTGCCGACCTTCCCGCCCGCGACCTCGCAGGAAAGCCGCACCAGCCCGCAGGGCGCCTCGATGGCGAAGTGGGTCAGCGGTTCTATGGCCTTCACCAGCCCCTGCTCGATCGCATAGCGGCCGAGCGCGATGGTCGCGTGGCCGCACATGGTCGAATAGCCTTCATTGTGCGTGAACAGCACGCCGAAGGCCGCTTCCGCATGGCTCGCCGTGACAGGAATGACGCCATACATGCCGTCATGCCCGCGCGGCTCCAGCATCATCGCGCGGCGCAAGTGGTCATAGCTCTCGCGGGCCTGCCGGCGTTTATCGAGGATCGTCGCTCCCGTCAGCTCCGGATAGCCGCCGGTGACTATCCGAACCGGCTCGCCGCAGGTGTGGTAGTCGACATAGGAAAGCCGCGTCACAGCAGTCCGCGCTTGGCGAGGTTGCGCATCAGATGCGAGGCGCCGAAGCGCCAGGGCTCGCATTCGTCGGTGCGCCGCATCCGGTTGACCAGCGCGCCGAGCTCGGGCGCCGAGATGGTGACGACGTCGCCGTATTTATGGGTGAAGCCGCCGCCCGGCGCGTCGCGATCCTTGATCGGCGCGAACATGGTGCCGAGATAGAGCGCCGCTCCGTCCGGATACTGGTGGTGCGGGCCGAGCATCTGCGCCGCGAGATCGGCCGGGTCGCGGCTGATCATGGCGATCGAGGACGAGCCTTCGAGCGTGAAGCCGTCTTCGCCCGCGACGGTCAGGCTCACGGTCGTCTTGCGGACATGGTCGAGCGAGAAGTCGCCGTCGAAGAAGCGGATGAACGGGCCGATCGTGGCGGCGGCATTGTTGTCCTTGGCCTTGCCGAGCAGCAGCGCCGAGCGGCCTTCGAAGTCGCGCAGGTTGACGTCGTTGCCGAGGCTGGCGCCGACGATCCGTCCGTCGGAGGCGACGATGATCACGATCTCCGGTTCGGGATTGTTCCAGCTCGAACCCGGATGCAGGCCGGCATCGGCGCCGGTGCCGACCGCCGACATCGGCGGCGCCTTGGTGAAGATCTCGGCGTCCGGCCCGATGCCGACTTCGAGATACTGGCTCCAGCTGTTCTGGGCGATCAGCACCTCCTTCAGCTTCATCGCCTCGGGCGAGCCGGGCTTCAGCTTGGAGAGATCGTCGCCGATCAGCTTGCCGATCTCGGTGCGGATCGCGGCGGCGGCGGCCGGGTTGCCGCGCGCCTTCTCCTCGATGACGCGCTCCAGCATCGACACCGCGAAGGTGACGCCGGCGGCCTTGACCGCCTGCAGGTCGACCGGGGCGAGCAGCCAGGGCTTGCCGTCATTGCGGCTGGCAGCCGAGCTGTTGGCGAGAAGATCGGCCAGCGAGCCCAGGTTCTCGCCGCTGGCAGCGCGCAGCGCCACCGCCGGATCGGCGGTCTCGCAGAGGTCGCGCATGGTCGGGAAGGCGGCGGTGACGTCGATCACCGCATCGCCCTGCAGCTTCACAACCGACGGCCCGGCGAGATCCGGGCGCCAGACGCGGCCGGCCAGCGCGGCGCGGTCGGCATCGGCCGGCAGGGTGTTGGCGGGCGTGAGCGAGAGCGAGGGCATGGCTGATCCGGGTTGTGTGCAGTGTACAAGATGGAGAGGCAGAACAGCCGCTTCCGCGGGAAATCGCAAGTGCGCGGATGCGCGTCCACAGCGGGGCGGAAATGTCATCGTTTTGTCATTGAACTGTCGCCCCGGCTTCATGCTAGCTTGCGCACCAACGACAAGAACGCCCGCGCGTATCGGGGGCTGAGAGGGAGCTGATCATGACCTTCACATTGAAGACCCTGACCGCCGCCGGCGTGTTCGCGCTGGCCGCTGCTTCGCCGGCTATGGCGCAGACTGAAATCCAATGGTGGCACGCCATGACCGGCGCCAACAACGACGTCGTCGTCAAGCTGGCCGAGGAGTTCAACGCCTCGCAGAAGGACTACAAGGTCGTCGTCGCCTATAAGGGGTCCTACCCCGACACGCTCAACGCCGGCATCGCCGCCTTCCGTGCCGGCAATGCCCCGCACATCATGCAGGTCTTCGAGGTCGGCACCGCGACGATGATGTCGGCCAAGGGTGCGATCAAGCCGGTCGCCGACGTCATGAAGGACGCGGGCGAGAAGTTCGACCCCAAGAGCTATCTGCCGGCGATCACCGGCTACTACTCGACGACGAAGGGCGAGATGCTCTCCTTCCCGTTCAACTCGTCCTCGATGGTGATGTGGTACAACAAGGACGCGCTGAAGAAGGCGGGCCTGCCGGAAGCGCCGCCGAAGACCTGGCCCGAAGTGTTCGAGGCCGCCAAGAAGCTGAAGGCCGCCGGCTTCGACAAGTGCGCGCTCTCGACCGCCTGGACGACCTGGGCCAATATCGAGCAGCTCGGCGCCTGGCATAACGTGCCTGTTGGCACCAAGGCCAACGGCTTCGACGGCTTCGACACCGAGTTCCGCATCAACAGCGACCTCTTCGTCAGGCATCTGACCAACCTCGCCAACCTGCAGAAGGAGGGCGTGTTCTCCTATTCCGGTCGCACCAACACCGGCGAGGGTCGCTTCACCTCGGGCGAATGCCCGCTGTTCCTCACCTCCTCGGCCTTCTTCGGCAACGTCAAGGCCAACGCCAAATTCGACTGGTCGAACGCGCCGATGCCGTATTATCCGGATGTCGCCGGTGCGCCGCAGAACTCGATCATCGGCGGCGCCTCGCTCTGGGTCATGGGTGGCAAGAAGGCCGATGAGTACAAGGGCGTCGCCAAGTTCTTCACCTTCCTCTCCGACGTCGATCGGCAGGTGAAGCTGCACACCGAGTCCGGCTATCTGCCGATCACCAAGGCGGCCTATGAGAAGGTCAAGGCGTCGGGCTTCTACAATCAGAACCCCTATCTCGAGACCCCGCTGCTCGAGCTCAACAACAAGGAGCCGACAGACAACTCCCGCGGCGTCCGCTTCGGCGGCCTGGTCCAGATCCGTGACATCTGGTCGGAGGAGATCGAGGCGGCCCTGAACGGCCAGAAGACGCCGAAGGCGGCCCTCGACGCGGCCAATGACCGTGGCAACCAGGCGCTGCGCCAGTTCGAGCGCACCGCCAAGTGAGACAAGACTGATCGAAGGCCGGGATCATGATCCCGGCCTTCCTTGCCGCCGGGCTGGCCGATGCAGAAACATGCTCACTTCAAGGGGCTGACGATCCCGCTGCTGCTGCTCCTGCCGCAGCTCACGATCACGGTCGTCTTCTTCTACTGGCCGGCGAGCCAGGCGGTCTGGCAGAGCTTCCTGCTGCAGGACGCCTTTGGCATCTCGACCGAGTTCGTCTGGTTCGAGAACTATCGCGACCTGTTCGCCAAGCCCGAATATTACAAGGCGCTGATTAACACCGGCATCTTCTCGTTCTTCGTCGCGCTATTCTCGCTCTCGCTGGCGCTGCTTTTCGCGGTCATGGCCGACCGGCAGATCCGTGGGTCCGAGATCTACAAGACCCTGCTGATCTGGCCCTATGCCGTCGCGCCCGCCATTGCCGGCGTGCTCTGGATCTTCATGTTCGACCCCTCGCTCGGCATGCTGGCGCGCGGTCTGCAGTCGCTGGGCGTCAACTGGAACCCGCGCCTCAACGGCAATGATGCGATGACGCTGGTCATCCTCGCGGCGACCTGGAAGCAGATCTCCTACAACTTCCTGTTCTTCCTCGCCGGCCTGCAATCGATCCCCAAGAGCGTGATCGAGGCGGCGGTGATCGACGGCGCCCGGCCGATGCGGCGCTTCTGGACCATCATCTTTCCGCTGCTCTCGCCGACGACTTTCTTCCTGCTGGTGGTCAACCTCGTCTACGTCTTCTTCGACACGTTCGGCATCATCGACACCGTATCGGGCGGCGGGCCTTCGGGCGCCACGACCACTTTGGTCTATAAGGTCTTTTCCGACGGCAAGGGCGGTACCGATCTTGGCGGCTCGGCGGCGCAGTCGGTGATCCTGCTGATCATGGTCATTGGCATGACCGCGATCCAGTTCCGCTTCATCGAGCGGAAGGTGACTTACTGATGGCCTCGGTGCTCTGGCAGGAACTCACCGCCGAGGAGCTGCGCGGCAAGGCGGCGCGGGACGCCGTCGTCGTGCTGCCGGTCGCCTCGATGGAGCAGCACGGCCCGCATCTGCCGGTCGGCGTCGACACCATCCTGTGCGGCGGCGTCTGCAAGCTCGCCGCCGAGCGCGCTGGCGATGTCGAGGTCGTGGTCGCGCCGACCCTGTGGTGCGGCATGGCCGAGCACCATATGGCCTTCGGCGGCACCTTCACCTTCGACATCCCGACCTATCGCGCCGTTCTGCTCGCGCTGCTGAAGAGCCTGGAACGCCACGGCTTCCATCGCGTCGTCATCGTCAACGGCCATGGCGGCAATATCGCCGCGCTCGCCGCCTTCCTGCCGGACTTCGCCAGGGAGACCTCGCTCCAGGTCCGGGCCACCACCTATTTCCTGCTGGCGCAGGAGGCGATGGCGCCCTTCATGGACGATCAGGTCAGCGTGCTGCATGCCTGCGAGGTCGAAACCTCGATGATGATGGTGCTGGCGCCGGAGACGGTCAGGCAGGATCGCTTGCCGGAGGCGTTCGGCATGTTGGGTGCCGACCTGACCGCACTGACCCGCCCGACCGTCGGCCAGTACAAGCCCTTCCGCGAGATGACCGAGACCGGCGTGATCGGCGATGCCCGCAAGGCGACGGTGGAGAAGGGCAAGGCCTTCCTCGATGCCGCGGCGGACGCGCTGGCGAAGCTTCTGAGCGACCGGGGAGGGCAGGGCTGATGGTCGAGGACCGCCGCCTGGGCGATGCGATCGCCTACATCATCCTGACGATCGGCGTGCTGATCGTCGCCTTCCCGGTCTGGCTGACCTTCGTCGCCTCGACCTGGGACAACGCCACCATCATCAACGGGCAGTTGCCGCTCTATCCCGGCCCGCACTTCTTCGACAATTACTACCGCATCCTCTTCGTCGGCACCTCCGGCTCCACCCGCGAGCCGGTGGCGAGCATGATGCTGAACTCCTTCGTGATGGCGATGACGATCGCGATCGGGAAGATCTTCATCTCGGTGCTCTCGGCCTACGCCATCGTCTACTATCGCTTCCCGTTCCGGATGGCGGCGTTCTGGATCATCTTCGTCACGCTGATGCTGCCGGTCGAGGTCCGCATCTTCCCGACCTTCAAGATCGTCTCCGATCTCGGCATGCTCGACAGCTATCAGGGCCTGGCCGTGCCGCTGATCGCCTCGGCGACCGGCACGCTCTTGTTCCGGCAGTTCTTCATGACCATTCCGGATGAGCTGCTCGAGGCCTCGAAGATCGACGGCGCCGGCCCGTTCAAGTTCTTCAAGGACACGGTGCTGCCGCTCTCGCTGACGACGATCGCGGCGCTGTTCGTCATCCAGTTCATCTATGGCTGGAACCAGTATCTCTGGCCGCTGCTGATCACGACCAAGGACTCGATGCAGACCATCGTGATCGGCATCCGCAAGATGATCACCACCTCCGACGCCCTGACCGAATGGCAGCTCGCCATGGCCACCGCCATGCTCGCCATGCTGCCGCCGGTCCTCGTCGTCATCGCCATGCAGAGGCTCTTCGTGAAGGGCCTCGTCGAGACAGAGAAGTAGCCCGCCAATGGCTCAGGTCACGCTCAGCAACGTCAAGAAGATCTATGCCGGGGGCGTCGAGGCGGTGAAGGGCGTCTCCTTCGACATTCCCGATGGCGGCTTCTGCGTCCTCGTCGGCCCCTCCGGCTGCGGCAAGTCGACCTTGCTGCGCATGGTCGCCGGGCTCGAGACGATCTCGGCCGGCGAGGTCGCGATCGGCGGCCGCGTCGTCAACCAGGTCGAGCCGGCCGACCGCGACATCGCCATGGTCTTCCAGAACTATGCGCTCTACCCGCATATGAGTGTCTACGACAACATGGCCTATGGCCTGCGCAACCGCGGCACGCCCAAGGACGAGATCGACAAGCGCGTGCAGGAAGCGGCGCGCATCCTCGCCATCGAGCCCTTCCTGCAGCGCCGCCCGCGCCAGCTCTCCGGCGGCCAGCGCCAGCGCGTCGCCATGGGCCGCGCCATCGTGCGCAAGCCGCAGGTCTTCCTGTTCGACGAGCCGCTCTCCAATCTCGACGCCAAGCTGCGCGTGCAGATGCGCGTCGAGATCAAGAAATTGCAGCGCGCCCTCGGCGTCACCGCGATCTACGTCACCCACGATCAGGTCGAGGCGATGACGCTCTCCGACAAGCTGGTGGTGATGAATGGCGGCCAGGTCGAGCAGATCGGCCTGCCGGCCGAGGTCTATCGCAAGCCGGCGAGCCGCTTCGTCGCGACCTTCATCGGCTCGCCGCCGATGAACCTGCTGCCGGCCAAGGTCGACGGGCACGGCATCATCGCGCTCGGCGACGCGCTGCTGCAGGCGCGCGATCTGCGCGAGGACCTGCCGACCGGCACAGCGGTGGAGGTCGGTTTGCGGCCCGAGGACATCGAGATCGCCTCGGAAGGCGCGGCCGGCTCGCTGCCCTTCGACGTCGAGTTCATCGAGGAGCTCGGCGCGACCCAGCTCTTCCACGGCCAGCTCGGCGGCAAGCCCTTCGTCATGCAGGCGGCGACCGGTGAGGTCGCGGCGCAGGCCGGCCGGCTCTGGATCAGCGTCGACCCCGACAAGGTCCACGTCTTCGATGCGGAAAGCGGCGTCAGGCTGGGGAAGGCTTGAGGCGCCGCGCCTGCCTCCGATGAATGAGACCGGACCTGCGCCGGTCATGCTCAATTTGCACTGGTTCTTGGCAAGCCAGCTGTCCACTGCAACCGACCCAAGTCTACGATATCTTCTGCTTGGCTAGAATTGCAGCGTCGGTCTTGCTGTGCCCATTTGCTGGGGGGCAATAATCGGCTTCCCAGGTTGAACGGTGTTCCCAGCCTGGATCGGATGGTGTTTGCGCAGACTGGCGAGGCGCGGCGGCCCGAGGAATATCGGTGCGATCATGAGCCCGGCAATCGCAAGGATGGCCAAGCCGGCTCGCCCCGCCGGGCACATCGACCGAGAGCATGTTTGAGGCATCGATCTACGTTCCATGCCGTATGTCGCCAGTTGCGGCGCCGGCCCGCACCGCCGGGATGCGTTAGCGCCTGGCCGTCTGCCCGTACCTATGACGGAACAGGGACACGTCGAACTGACATCGCCCGTCAGCGCTTTGTCAGGAAACAAGGCCCGCGGAGCGCCCGTGGTCCGGGCCAGGTTTTTGCTGTTCGGCCTTCTGTCCGTTCTGCCGGATCTGCCACCGACATTCGGCCTTATCGAGCCGGTTTGGTCCCGATTCCGGGCGAAGAACTCGAAGCGGCTCGCGTCGGCATCGACATCCATCAACCTGGGGAAAGGTCTCTCGGCCACGCCAGATCCGCCCGCAGGCCGCCGAGCGGGGAGCAGCTCAGCGTCAGCGTCGCGCCCGTTTCCTCGGCGATATCGGCGGCGATCGCAATGCCGAAACCGGTCCCGGGCGTCGTCTCGTCCCAGCGTAGGCCGCGCCCGATCCGCGACATCGCCGCTTCGCTCATGCCGGGCCCGTCATCCTCGATGCGCAGCACCTGTTCGGCCTCATCACCGAATGCCTGGATGGAGACCCGACGATGGGCCCATTTGCGTGCATTGTCGAGGAGGTTGCCCAGCATCTCCGTGAGATCGCCGTCCTCGCCCGGGTAGGTCAGTTCCGCGGGCACGGCGACTGTCCAGATCAGGGAATCGGCATCCGGCAGACGCTGCAACGTGGCGACCAGTCTCTCGGCCACCGGAGCGACATTGCAGGAGCGCCGACGCAAGTCTCGCGAGGCCACGATCCGCGCCCGCGCCAGCGCGCGCTCGACCTGCCGGCTCATCGCGGCTGCCTCCTCCTCGACCTCGCGGGCGATCTCCGGCTGCGCGTCCGCCGTCCGGCGAGCGAGCGCCGTCAGGATCGCGAGCGGAGTCTTGAGGCCATGAGCCATGTCGCCGGCTTCGGTCCTCGCTTTCAGCAGCGCTCTTTCCTGCGCGCCAATAAGACGGTTGAGATCGTCGACCAGCGGTTGAACCTCGGCTGGGAAACGAGCCGGCAACTTGGTGGCCTGTCCCTCGTGGATGGCTGTCAGATCCGCCTGGAGGGTGCGGAACGGCGCCAAGGCCCTCTGCACGAAGAGGGCCATCGCGGCCGCCAGGACGAGGCCCAGCGCCACCAATGACGGTACGAGCAGGTGTAGGAAAGCACTACGTGTGGCGGCGAGATTGCCGCGATCCATCGCGACCACGACTTGGAGCGGCGTTTCCCGGCCCGCGTGTTCGATCACGACGGGCCGCGAGACGGCGATCAATCGTTGATCGTTCGGCCCGGCGAGGTCGAAGGCTCGGCCCGGCTCGGGCTTCGAGACAGCGTCGGTGGCGAGGCGTCGATCCCAGAGCGAACGCGAGCGCAACTCGCCGCCGGTGCCAGCTGCGATCTGCCAGTAGAGCCCGCCATAGGGAGTCGCGAAGCGCGCATCGGGCGATGATGCCGTAAGTGTGAGTGCGCCATCGGGCGCGATCGCGGCCTGGCCGGCGAGATATTTGGCGGTGAGGTCGAGTTCCTCCGCCGTACGGGCGTCGAGCGCGCGGTCGAAGATCACGACCAGGCCGCCGCCGGCCAGGGCCAGTGCGAGCGCGATTAGCCCGAAAGCCGACAGCGCAAGGCGCAAGCGGAGCGAGCCGGTCCTCACGGAGCGCCGCCGTCGGCCGTAACGAGATAGCCATGGCCGCGGCGTGTCTCGATGACGGGGACACCGAGCTTGCGCCGTAGCCGTGTCAAGATCGCTTCGATCGCGTTGGGTTCGCGCTCGCTGGCCCCGTCATACAGATGGTCGAGCAATTCGGTTGGCGGCACGACCTGGCCTTGGCGATGCAGGAGATAGGCGAGGAGGCGGTATTCCAGCGCGGTCAGGCTGACCAGACGGCCGGTGACGCTGACGTCGCGGGTCCGGGTGTCGAGCTCGAGGGGGCCAGCCTTGAGCACGGGCGAAGCCTGGCCGGCGGCGCGTCGCAGGATCGCCCTGAGGCGGGCGAGCAGTTCCTCCATGTGGAAGGGCTTGGTCAGATAGTCGTCCGCTCCCGCATCGATGCCGTCTACGCGCTCGCGCCAGCCATCGCGCGCAGTCAGGATGAGCACGGGAAGCGGCCGGTTCGCCGCCCGCAGCCGGCGCAGGACGGTGAGGCCATCGAGTCGCGGCAGGCCGAGGTCGAGCACCATCGCGTCATAGGTCTCGACCTCGGCCTGAAACCAGGCCGTCTCGCCATCGCCGACGATGTCAGCGACATAGCCGCCCCGTTCGAGGCCGGCTTTGACGTCGGCGGCGATGCGCGGCTCGTCCTCGACGATCAGGATGCGCATGGGTGCGCCTCAATCGTGATCATCATCGTCATCATCATCCACGATCGCCAGCGAACCCGCGTCGATCTTGACGTCGCGCCGCTTGCCCGCAGGCGTCAGGATCTTGAGCGAATAGATCCAGGCCTTCTTCTTCCATTTCAGCTTGACCGCGATGACGTCGCCGGGCGTCGTTGCCCGGGCGGCGGCCAGGACCTGGTCGAGCGGCTTGATCTCGCCTCTTTCCAGGGCGGCCCTCGCCTCGTCCTGCTCGGAGCCGGCCGAAACCGATCCGGGCCAGATCGGCAAAAGGCACAACAACAGGAGCAAGATACGAACCATCGGCGATCTCTATGCCTCTCCCCCTGACAATACGCTGACGAGTAGCGTCAGGCTGGTGTGCCTGTCCTCTGTCAGAACCATCCCATCGCCAACGATGGAGATATGCGATGAAGACGACAACGATCCTGCTCACCGCCGCCCTTCTTGCCGGCGGCTCGGCATCAGCCCTGGCTGAAAACCGTCCGGGAGCGGACTGGATGCCACTCGAGAAGGCTTCCCAACGTCTGACCGAAGCTGGCTACCGCGATATCACGAAGATAGAAGCCGACCATGGCGCGTGGGAAGCGCGGGCCACCAAGGACGGCGTCCGCGTCAAGCTCAGGGTCGACCCGATCAGCGGGGCTGTGACGGTCAAGCCGCGGAAGCACTGAGCCGGCAGCTTTCGCGCGCGGTGAGAAGGGGAAAACTCAGCTCACCGGCGCGTATTTCACCACGCAGCCATAGGCCTTGGTTGCCGGCTCCGACACCGCCTTGCCGGCCTTGAGCTCGGTCACCGCCTGGCGGACATAGCTCTTCGCGCCGGTCAGGCTCGAGGCGCTCGACGAGGGCTTGTCGTCGATTGCGCCGGCATAGGCGAGCGTGCCCTTGGGATCGATGATGTACATGTGCGGCGTCGTCTGGGCGCCATAGGCGCGCGCCAGCTGGCTCTTCGGGTCGAGCAGGATCGAGGCCGGGGCGGCGTCGCGCGTCTTGCTCAGCTCCTTCGCCTTGGCCGCGTCGACATGGCCCTGCTCGCCGGCGGGCGAGGAGATCACCGAGAGCCAGACGATGCCGTCCTTGGCCATGTCCTTCTGCAGGGTCTGCATGGTCGCGCTGTTGTAGTGCTTCCGGACATAGGGGCAGTCATGGTTGGTCCATTCGAGGATCACCGTCTTGCCGGCATAGTCCGAGAGCTTCTGCAGCTTGCCGTCGACATCGACGACCGAGAAATCGGGCGCCTTGGCGCCAGGCTTCGCCGCGTTCTGGGCGAAGGCGGCGCTTGAGCCGAGGCCCAGCGCGATTGCGGCAAGGCCGGCGATGAAATTCTGTCTGGTCACGTCTGTCATCTCTGTCTCCATTCGGTGGCAGAAGGGTTGGCGTGGGCAGTGCTTATTGTGCGGTGGCGGTTTTGACCTCGCGCCCGGCGGCGCGCTGAGCGGCGCTCACCACGGTCTCAGGCGTCAGCAATTGCGGCAGCACCTCGGCCTGAGCGCCCTTCGTTCCCGGATAGAACAGGTAGAGCGGCACGCCGGCGCGGCCGTACTCGCTCAGCGTCGCGGCGATCACCGGATCGCGATTGGTCCAGTCGGCCTTGAGATAGGCGACGCCGAGCTTGGCGAAGGCGTCCTTCACCTCCTGCCGCGACAGCGCCACCCGGTCATTGGCGAGGCAGGTGATGCACCAGGCGGCGGTGAAGTTGACGAAGACCGGCTTGCCCTGCGCCTGCAGTTCCGCGACCCGCGCCGGCGACCAGACGCCGGGTGCATCCGTGCCAGCCTGGGCGGTCGGCTGCGGCGAGGGCGTCGCGCTTTCGATGACGAAGGCCGAGGCCGCGCCGACGAGCAGGATGGCGGCTGTAGCCGCAACCGCGCGCAGAGCCCGGCCGCTGCCGCAGGTGACGCCGATCAGCCAGAGCGCGAACCCGGCGACGAGGATCGCGACGAGCGCGGCGAGCGCGCCATCGGCCCCGGCCTGCATGGTCGCGACCCAGACCAGCCAGATCGCGGTCGCGAACATCGGGAAGGCGAAGGCCTGCTTCAGCACGATCATCCAGCGGCCGGGCTTGGGCAGCAGCCGCAGCAGCCCGGGCGCGAAGGAGAGCGCGACGACGGGCGCGGCGAAGCCGAGCGCCAGCGCCAGGAAGATCGACAGCGCCGCGGCCGGCGGCTGAGTCAGGGCATAGCCCATCGCCGCGCCCATGAACGGGGCGGTGCAGGGCGTCGCGACGACGACGGCGAGCGCGCCGGTCATGAAGGCGCCGACCGGGCCGCTGCGGCTGGCGAGCCCGTCGCCGACGCCCTGCAGGCGGCCGCCGATCTCGAAGGCGCCGATCAGGTTGAAGCCGATCAGCGTCATCAGCACGGCAAGCAGGATGACGAGCGGCGGCGATTGCAGCTGGAAGCCCCAGCCGGCGCCGAGCGCGATCACCAGAGATGCCAGCACGAAGAAGGTCACAAGCACGCCGGCGAGGAAGAGCAGGCCCTGCTGGCGCACTTCGCCGCGGCTCGCTTGCGCCACCTGGGCGAAGCCGAGCGCCTTGATGAACAGCACCGGCAGCACGCAGGGCATCAAATTGAGGATCAGGCCCCCGGCAAAGGCGAAAGCCAGCGCAAGAAGGAGCGTCAGGTCTTCGGCCGGGGGCGGTGGCAGAACCACCTTGGCCGGAGCCTGTGCCGGAGCGGCTACCGCCTGCAGCAGGGCAGGCTCGACCTCGGCGCTGAGCGCGATCGCGCGCTTGGCGCCGCCCTCCGCGAAGGTGACGACGCCGTCGGTCGTTGGCGTGCTCACTTTGAAGGCGGTCGAGCGGGTCAGCGTGAGCGCGCCGTTCGCGAGCGGCTGCTCGGCCGCATGTTCGATCAGCGTGTCCAGGACCGGGAAGAAGCGGATATCGCTGGCGCCGGCGGGCAGGCCGGGCAAGGTGAGCGCGAGCTTGTCCTCGCCCTTCGCCGTCAGCTTGGCTGTGAAGCCGGCCGGCTTCGGCAGGGCGGCGATGGCCTCGTCGATCCGCCCCTGCGCCGCGGTATCGACCGCGCCGGTCGCCGCGATCGGCAGATCGAGCGTGAAGGCGCCCTCTTCGGGAATGCAGATCTTCTCGCAGACCAGCCAGGTCGCCTTGGCCGAGAGCGTCAGCATCTCGCCCGGCTTGGCAGTGGCGGGAACCGTGATCTCGACCGGCAGCAGGACATGGTCCTCGAAGCCGAAATTGACGAGCGGCTCGACCCGGATCGCCTTCGGCGTCGGCCACTGGATCGCACCGGCGCTGACGCCCTCCGGCAGCGTCCAGTCGATCTTCGTCGCCTCGCCGGAATCGCCGGGATTCTGCCAATAGCTGTGCCAGCCCGGCGCCAGCTTCTGGGTGAGGGCGACCTGGAAGCGCTCGCCCGGCGCGACGGCATCACGGCTCGACAGCAGCGTCGCGGTGACGCGCGCCGAGGTCACGGGCGTGGATTCGGCGGCGAACAGCGGCACAGGCGCGAGCAAGGCCAGCGCCATGGAGGCGCGCTGCAACAGCCGGAATGCGGTCCGGCGCGGGAGGCTCGTCGCGATCATGCCGATCAGATGCCCGCTTCCGCGGCGAAAAGCCAATGACAAGCGGGTGAGGGCGGCGCGAGGTCGCAGGCTCAAGTCGTGCGGCCGACCTCGCGCGCCACCTCCGAGAAGGGGCGCATGCCGCTGTCCGGCCGCGTCGCGATCGAGAGGAAGCGGGCGGCGAAGGCGAGCGAGTCGCGCTGGCTCGGGCTGAGCTGGTCGCAGCGCTGGCGGTCGCCGAGCCCGGTCTGCTCGGCCTGCGCCAGCGCGGCCTTGAGCTCGGCTTCGCCCAGGGCGCCGGAATTCACCAGCGAGCGCAGCACGGCGGTGAAGGCCAGCAGCATGCCTTCGAGCTGGAGATTGGCGACGTTCATCTCGTCCTCCCGATTCTGATCGGGCGGTCGGACGGCCACCGGACAAGCCTGCGCCGGGGGCCGTCGATCGGCGCCCGGCGCATCTTGGCATGTCGAGCCGGTCAGGGCGACCGGCTTGTCGGGTTCGGGCTTGGGCAATCGCTTTGAAAGCGACGCGCGTTCCCTTCCCCCCCGCTTGCGGTGGGGAAGGGTTAGGGATGGGGGGCGGACAAGCAGGGCGAGCACGTTCTTTCAGCCAACGCCAAGCGGCACTGCCCCCCACCCAACCCTCCCCACCGCAAGCGGGGGGAGGGCTTGAGCCGCCGGCAACCGCGAGAAGCAATTGCCTTGATCGTCAGGCCGCCTGGGGTTGCTCGACCGGCGGCAGATAGGCGCCCTGGAAGGTCGTCATCACATGCGCGACCATCTCGCGGGCGATGTGGAGCTGGTCGTCCTCGAAGGCGATCGCCCGCGGCGAGTTGAGCACGATCTCGTAGCTCGGGAAGTAGTCGACATAGTCGAAGCGCCGGAACAGTTCCTCGGCCACGGCGCGCAGCAGCGATTTCGAGGCGCTGTTGGCGACGATCACGTCGGCATCCTTGAAGGTCGCGCCGAACGGCACCGGCGAGACGGTGACGACGAAGCGCATCTCCGGATTGCAGTGCTCGCGGATCAAACCGATGATGTCGAGCATGTCGGCCAGCGTCGCGTCATAGCCGTAGTCGACGAAGCGGAAGCGCTCCGGCATGCGCTGCAGCCAGCTCGGCCCGGGATGAGCGTTCATGGCGATTCCGGTCTCGGCGTCGAGCCAGGTCTCGGTCAGGCCGAGCGTGAAGAAACAGATCTTCGCCTGCTTGATCGTCGCCGTCGCCTCGGTGAGGCGCTTGCGGTTGGCGAAGGCGCTGTCGCGGTCGAGCAGCCTGAGGCCGCTGGCATGCGGATCGAACCATTGCCCGGGGGCGAGCTCGATCAGCCCGTCATTGGGGTAGCTCTCGCCGCGCAGCACGCGCTTCAATTCGTGCGTCATCGAGCGGACCGAATACTTGTTGAGCGCGCCGCGGCTGAGCTGGCCGCGATCGGCGCCGCCGCCGCGGCCCGTCGCTTCGTCCCAGCTCTCGAAATGCTCGGCCGGCACGCCATGGCCGCGCAGCAGCAGCGGCAGGCCGCGCATCATCAGGATGTTCTCGACCTCGCGCGCGAAGCACGAGCCCATGGTGAAGATCGGCCAGGCCGGGTCGATCTTGAATTTCGGCTTGTGCTGGACGGCGAGGTAGTTGCCGGTGGTCAGCCGTTCCTTGGCCATCTTCTCGGGCTTGCCCGAGGTCCAGCCGCGCACGGGATTGCCGCGCATGATGGTAAGGGCCGTGCCGGCATCGTATTCGATCTTCATCGATCGTCTCCTGGTTCGTGCAAACCTCTCGGGCTCGACGCTGCGGACTGGGGAAGTCTCGTAACCGCGCCGGGCGTTTGCAGATGGCCCGGTGACCTCCGGGCGTTTCCTCCAACCGGCGCGGTCTTCGCCGCGCCGGATCTGTTCACATGCGGTGGGGAATGCCGTTGCGGTCGAGGAAGCCGCGCATCCGGTCGTAGGAGGCGGCATAGCTCTTCGCGAGAGTGTTCAGCGCCGCTTCCTGATAGACGGCGCGCCAGCCGCCCTCGGCCAGAGCCGCTTCCGGCACGACCGGGATCTTCAGCGTCTCGGCCAGCTCCTGGCTGCGCGTGTCATAGGCGACGAGCACGCCGGGCACGCCATGCGCGACGGCCGGCAGCACGCCGTGGACGCGATAGCCGACGGCAAGGTCGATCGACCTCGCGAACTCGTCATAGCGCTCGACGTCGAAGAAGGAGAACAGCTGCTTCTCATAGATGCGCCGCATCGGCGCATCGTCCGGGCCGTCCCACCATTTGGTCCTGACGAACTCGGCGACCGCTTTCTCCTTGGCGGCGCCATCGCGCAGGAAGAACGCCTTCTCCTCCTGCTCGCCATGCGAGGACATCACCATCTCGCTTTGGGCATCGACCTTGAGCAGCGCGGCCTTCTGGTTGCGCAGATAGGCTTCCGGGTCGGCGGTGTAGCTCTTGTCGGCCTCGCGGCGCAGGCTGAAGGCGACCTTGCGGATCTCGCGCTGGTCGGGAATGCGGATCTTGAGGTCGCGATTGCGGGTCCGGAAGATCGAAGGGCAGCCGACGACCTCGACATTGCGGATGCCGTTCTGGCGCAGGGTCTCGGCGCTGAAGGCGCCGCGCACGCCGATCGAGGCGCAGCGCTCGGCGACGATCGACCAGAAGCGCTTCGACGGCTCGGGCAGCTCGATCTTGCGGTTCTGGCTCGCCTGCGCACCGACGCCGATGGCGTAGACCGGCAGCTTCACCCGCTCCAGCACCTCGACAGCGCGGAACCATTCCATGTTCTCGTGGATGAAGTTCGAGCCGCGCACGAAGACGAAGTCGAACTCGCTGGCATAGCGCTCGATGTCGGCCTCAGTCGGCGACATGATCTTCATCGGCTCCAGATGCGCATAGCGCAGGAGCTTCAGCGTCGAATCGTAGACGATCATGTCGCCGATGTTGAAATAGTCGCTGAGCAGCTTCTCCATCGGCGCGCGGTACCAGCGCACCTTGTCGTGCTCATGCACCTCGCCGGCGGGATAGATCACCAGCGCGCGCAATTTGGTCTCGGTCGCGATCGGGCGCAGGTTCGAGCCCGGGGCGAGCGTGCCTGTGGCTGCGTCGGCGATCGCGACCGAGTGGGGGCGCCCATTGGGCATAGCTGGCAGCGGGATCGTCAGTTCGGCGACATCCGCGTCGCCCGTGACGATCGCGCCGGGATGGATGGTGGCGTAGGCCTGCCCGTCGAGCAGCAGCTTGAGCGCCGGCCAGCTCCGATCGGGCCGACGTCCGATGGCAACGACGACCTCGCCGGTAGTGGCGCGCAGGATCTTGATGGCGTTGTCCGCCGAGACCACGGAGCCGAGATTGAGCACGGGCGCGTTCATGGCCCCTCCTTGACGAACTGAACCTTGAGGCGGACCAGATCGCGATCGGGTCCGAGCTTGCAGTCGGCGACCTTCATCCTGGTCATGAAGAGATAGGCCTCGTCGCCCGTCGTCTCGAAATTGCGCGAGCGCGAGGCGGGGTCGGCGAGGGCGCCATAGCCGTAGCGCAGCCGGTCGCTGCAGTTCTTGCTCCACATCGTCGGCTGCACCATCAGGGTCTGCAGCGGCGACCAGCGGATCAGGTCGTCGGACCAGCTATAGGCGACGCGGCCGCCGGCGATGTTCTGGCTGGGGTCCGGGCCGAGATGCAGCAGCGCGAGCCATTTTCCGCTCGGCTCGTGCCGGGTCAGCGAGCCCACGGTGGTCGGCAGCGGCTTCAGCGTCTGGCAGGGCCGCGCCTGGCTGAGGTCGTCGCGATAGGGATCGACGGCACGGATGGTGAAGTCCTGGCCGTCAAAGGCGCGCCAGGAGGTCGGGTCCTTGATGTTGGTCGAGCGGAACAGGCAGACCCCGTTCTTCTGGCCCTCGCCGCCGGTGGTCATGATCAGCGCGTACCAGGCGCCGTCCTTCTGGACGATGTTGGACGGGTTGAAGAAGCCGCGATGCCGGCCCTGCCCGACCTCCTGCGGGAAGCCCGGCGCCGCCACCAGCGGGCGCGGCTCGTCGGTCTTGAAGCTCAGGCCGCCATCGCTCGAATGGGCGGCGGTGACGACATTGTACCAGCAGCTCATCGCATCCTTGAAGCGACAGGCGCCGGGATGCTTGTCGGCGTGATATTCGGCGTGCACCAGCGCCTCGACATTGCGGCCATCGCCGGTCCAGGTCGCGGCGATCCAGCTCTTGTCGCTGAACTGGCTGGGATCGGCGCTGCTCTTCGCCTCGAAGGAGACGGCGCAGCTCTTGCGGATCGCGCCGAGATTGCCGCCGATCAGCGGCCGGCTGCGGTAATGGCTGGCAAAGGCGACGACCTCGCCCTTGCCATTTCGGAAGGCGCGCAGGGGCGCATCCGGCAGGTCCCATTCCTCACAGCGCTCGCGCGCCCAGGAGACGACCGTCTCCTCCTTCGCGTCGGGCGCGATCTCAAGCCGGTAGCCGGGCCCCTTTGGAGCGGGCGGTTGTGCGAAGGCGACGGGAACGGTGAATAGGAAGAACGCGAGCGTCGTGAAGCGCGCGACCCATCCCCTTCCCCCCGCTTGCGGTGGGGAAGGGCTAGGGATGGGGGGCCGCAAAGCAGAGCTCGGGACCTCTTCTAGCATGGCGCCGAGCGGCACTGCCCCCCACCCCGGCCCTCCCCACCGCACGCGGGGGGAGGGAGAAGTGGGCCGGCGCCCCAAGAGAGTAGGTGCGCTCCTCATGCCACCTTCCTTTCCGGCTCGGGAGCCGGCGGCGCGGACGGGGCGGCGGCAGCGGGCCTCACCATCTTGTGGTCGACCTTGTTCTCGCTAAGGAAGGCGCTCATCGCGCCATAGGTCCGGGCGTAGGCCGCGTTGAAGCGGTCGAAGAGCGCCTGGTCCCAGTACTCTTCCAGCCTGAACGGCTTGTCGCCGAAGACATCGACGCTCGGGATCTGGAAGGTCTCGGCGAACTCGACGGTGCGGCTGTCATAGGTGAAGTAGATCGAGGGCGTGCCATTGGCGAGCGCCATCAGGTTGCCGTGCAGCCGGTAGCCGAGGACGAGATCGAGCTTGCGGACGAGCTGTTCGTAGCCGGCGACGACATCCGAATAGAACATCCGGTCGCGGTAGAGGCCTTCCATCTGCTCATCGAGATACCAGGCCATCGCCCAGCCATTCTCGCGCAGGGCGACCATGCCCTCCTGCTTCTGCTCGGGCGTGCCGAGCGCGAGCTTCTTTTCCTCGACCTCGCCCTGCGACATCAGCGTGACCTCGAAGCGGTCCGCCATCGCCTTCACCAGGTCGCGGTGGAAGGTGAGGTAGCGCTTGATGTCCTTGGCGTAGTGCTTGGAGACCTCGCGGCGCAGGGTGACGCCGACCTGCTTCACAGAATCGAGCGCCGGCAGGCGGATGGCGAGGTCGGGCCGGTTGTTGCGGAAGGCGGTCGGGCAGCCGATGATCCGGGCATTCTTGATGCCGAGCTCGTGCATCACCTGCGCCGAATAGGTGCCGCGCACGCCAACCGAGGCGGTCGAGTCCGAGATCAGCTTGAGGACGGTCTTGCTGTCCTCGCTGAGCTCGAGCTTGCCACTGACCGGGGCCTGCGCGCCGATGCCGAAGGCGAGCACCGGCAGCTTGAGCCGGCGCAGCACCTCGGCGGTGCGGCTCCAGTTCATGCCGGCGTGCACATAGTTCGAACCGCGCAGGAAGACATAGTCGAATTCGGCGTTGAACCGGTCGATCTGTGCGGGATCGATGCTGGTGATCGGCAATTCCTCGAGCTTCTCGAAGTTGAGCAGCTTCAGCGAGGAATCGAAGACGAAGGCGTCGCCGATATTATGGTAGTGGTTGATATGGCTCTGCAGGTCGGCATGGCGGTACCAGCGAACATTGTCGTGGTCGTAGACCTCGCCCGAAGGGCTGATCACGAGGATGCGGGCCATGGTTGCGTTCTCCCTTCTTGTGTCCGCGCGGCTCACGCGATCATCGGCGCGGCGGCGCGATTGGCCGGAGCCGGCACGCCCCGCTCGGCGATCAGGCGCTGATAGAGCGCGAGATGCTGATTGGCGCAGTCGACATGGCTGAGCGGCTTCTTGATGCCGGAGCGCAGGCGCTCCCAGAGTCCGGGCTCGCTCAGCGCCCGGGTCATGCAGTCGACGAGATCCTCCGGGCTGCCGGAGCGGAAGTGCAGCCCGTCAACCTCGTCGGTGATCTTCTCGGCCATGCCGCCGAGATTGCTGGAGAGGATCGGTCGGCCATGGAAGAAGGCCTCCTGGATCACGATCGGCGAGTTCTCCCACCAGACTGATGGCATCACCACCCAGTCGACCGAACGCATCAGGTTCGGCATCTCGTGGTTCTGGAAGGGGCCGCAGAAGCGCACGCGCCGCCCGGCCGCCTCGACCAGATCGGTGAACTTCTTCTTGTAGGCCTCGGGCTGGCGGTCGAGATTGCCGCCATAGACGAGCAGCATGCTGTCCTCGCCCCAGACCTCTTCCGGGATGCGGGTGACGGCGTCGATCAGCACGTCGGCGCCCTTATAGGGCGTGAGCTGGCCGAAATAGGCAAAGCGCGAGCGTCGGCCGTTCTCTTGGGGACCCGGCCGCGGCGGGGCGACCTCGGCGACGTCGATGCCGTTCTCGATCACCGAGAAGCGCTCGGACGACAGGCCCCATTGCTGGTAGCGCTCGGCCAGGAACCGGCTCGGCGAGATGAAATGGTCGGCGAGGTTGAGGATGCCCTTGATGAAGGTCTCGCGCGCCAGGAAGCGCGACGGCGAGATGTCCGGGAAGCAGGCATTGCAGTCGCTCGGCGAAGCCCGGTAGCAGAGCTTGAAGGCGCCGGTCTTCACCATCTGCCCGTGATGGTGGCAGATCGAGAGATATTCGTGGAACGTCACCACGATCAGCGCATCCGGCAGCGTGTCGCGTACCGCGAAGATGCATTCGAGGCCGAGCCCGATGAAATGGTGAAAGTGCACCACGTCGGGCTTCAGGTCGCGCAGCACGCGAACGAAGTCGCGCTCGATCTCGTCGGTGGCGCGGTTCGAGAGCAGGAAGTGGTCGTACTCCTCGGCGTAGTAGAGCAGTTCGCCGCCACGCTGGCGCAGGCTCATCAGCGCCGTGCCGGCATGGCGCGGCGTCGGCGCGCCGACCCTGGCGAGATAGTGGGTGTCCACCTCGCTATTGGCCTGGAAGCCCTTGTGCAGGTTGTAGGAGGCGACTTCGGCGCCGCCGAGCGAGAAGGAAGGGTGGCCGTGCGAGACGACGAGGATACGCATGCTCATCCTCTCATGTTGGAGATGGCCAGCGCCCAGCGCCGGTCGAAGCTGGTGCGGTCGGCGAGGTTGATCAGCGCGCCGACATGCGGACGGGTCTCGCCGTCCTCGACGACATAGATCTCGACCTCCGGCACCCAGAGCGACGGCACGCCGTTCATCCGGAGCTTGAGGCAGAGATCGAGACCCTTTTCGCTGGGTGTGAAGTAGCTGCGCGAGAAGCCGTCGGCCTCGAGGAAGGCGTTGCGCGACATCACGCAGCATTCGGTCGCGCCGGCGGCGACCTCCATCGGCCCTAAGCTGCCGATTGCATCCAGGGGATAGCCGACGAAGCGGTTGTAGACGCGCCGCTGCGGACCCTCGCCCTCGAGCCAGGCGCCGGCCCAGCGGATCGAATTGTCCTCGAACAGCAGGGTCGGGCTCGCGACGCATTGGCCGCCGCGGCCGCGATAGGCGCGCTCCAGCCGCCCGAGCCAGCCGGGCATGCGGATCTGCGCCGCGCCGGAGAGCAGCGCCACCGTCTGGAAGCGGCAGGCGCGCACGCCGGCCTCCAGCGCATCGCAGCTGTCCTCGACGCCCTCGACCAGGACGAGCCGGACCTGGAGCCCGTAGAACTTCGCCAGCCGGCGCGCCTCGGCGCCGAGCCGGTCGAAACTCTCACCGGGGGCGGCGACGACGATCGGCAGCGGCCTGACCTCGGGGTCGATCGCCAGCAGGGCGAACAGGCTGGAGAGCTCGCGTTGGCGCTGGTCGAGGCCGATCACCAGCCCGAGCGCCGCATCGGCATTGAAGCGGCCGATATCATGCGTCTCGATCGCCTTGGGCGGTGGGATCTCGGCGGCCTGCAGGGCTGGCGCGATCTGCTTCTCGACCACGGCGGTCGCGGTCGAGGAGCGCGGATCGAGCAAGCCGAAGACCCGCTCCAGCGCGCGCCGCGCCGGGTTGCGCCCGGGCGCCAGCGGCAGGAAGGCCGGCCCGTGACCCTCGACCTCGAATTCGAGATAGACCGGCTGCCCGGGCTCCGGCAGCAGCTTCGGCGCGAAGACGATGAAGCCATGGCTGTTGCGCCGGCTCGCCATGGCCGGGCCGAAGCGTGGGTCCTCGGCGAAGGCGGCGGTGACGTCCGGCCTGACGGCACGCGTCCAGATCGCGTCGATGGCGCAGGACTGCGTGCCGCTGCGCAGCATGACGTTGCCGACTTGCCGTTCGGGATCGAACAGCCAGCCGATGATCAGGACGCCACTGCCCTCGACGATGGTGGCGTCGTCGATGCCGGCGCGCACCGGCTGTTCGAGGAAGGAGATGGTGTCGCGTCCGTCGAAGCGCTGCGAAGCGTGCTTCAATTTCTCTGCGGTCGCTGGCGGCGCGCTGCCGCGCTGGAGCCCGTCGCGCAGATGGCCGGGCACGGTGATCTGCTCGAGCAGGACGTGCCGGTCATAGACTTCGAGCGCCCGCCAGCCGTCATTGGCGCGGAAGAACAATCGCTCGATCTCGCTGGGATGGCGGATCGCGCACTCCTCCAGCAGGCCAAAGAAGCCGCAAGCGCCCTCGCCGAGATCGTCGCGCTGGAAGGTGCCGGCCTCCAGCACCGCCGGCGAGAGCCCGCCATGCGCGATCAGCAGCTTGGTCCGGCCGGCCGTGAAGTTCGAGGTCCAGCCCTGCAGGAAGATGCCCTCGTCGAGTGGGCCCATCACCTCGACGAAGCCGCCGGGCTTGGCGACCGATTGCAGCAGCATGCCGACGGCGCGCAGGCGGCGCGGGTTCGACTTGCCGGACAGGAGCACCTCCAGCAGCCCGTCGACCACGGTCGGGAAGGACTGGCCGGCTTCGTCGGCGAGCGCCGCGAGGAAGGCCTGCAGCGGCATCGGCTTCGGCGCCAGGATCAGGCGCAAGGGGCGGCCTGGCCGGCCGAGCAGGATCGCGCCGGAGCCGGCGCGATCGGGCGAGGGAGCGGGGGCGAGGCAGAGGAAGCCGGTGGCGTGCGCGGCGTCGGCCTGCGGCCGGCGCCAGGTCAGCGCCATCGTCTCGACCCGGTTGCGCGGATTGCCGTCGACCGCGACCGGCACCTTGCCGGGCAGCGCGTCGCAGGCGCTCATCACCAGGATCGCGTTCTCGCCGAGCGGGGTCCAGGCGACGGTCGGCGCCGGGCTGATCATGGTCCGTTCGGGAATGATGACCTCGTTCATCGCCTCACCTGCCCATCAGCATGACGGTGAGAGTGACGAAGGAGATCACCGCCGACAGCCCTGAGAGGAAGCCGAGCACGACGGTGACCTGCCGGAGCGGCGCCTTGGCTTCCTTGCGGATCGCGACCAGCCGGTCGTCGAAGGCGCGCAGCGTCTGGTCGAAGCGCATCTGGAAGACGTCGATCTCGCCGAGACGGGACGCGATCGCGCCATTGCCCTCGACCTCCTCGGATTGCCTCACCTCGGCCTCGCGCTGGCGATGCTGCGCCAGCTGCACGCCGAGCTCGCCGACCTTGTCGAGCAGCTCCTTCTGGGTGAGCTGCGAGCGTCGCTGCAGCGCAATCAGCGCCTCGACCCGGTCGAAGAAGCGCGCGAGCGGCACGGCGATCGCCGCTTCCGCCGCGAGCTCCGCCGGCGGCGGCAGGCGCAATTCGAGTTCGGCGCCGGTGCTCGGCGAGATGCCGACGATGGCCAGCGCCTCGCGCGCCGCCGCGGTGCGGTCGTCGAGCTCCATGGCGAAAGCGTGCCGGCCGTCGCCGATGCCGTTGCGGCGCAGGTCGATGCGGCCCTGGTCGGCCACCGCCTCCTGCACCTTGAGGCCATTGCGCATCAGGCGCACGGTCAGCCGCTCCTCGGGACGGGCCTCGTCCCAGATCCAGCCATGCAGCCTGTTGCCGTCGAGCGCGTCGACGCGCCCGTTGAGCTTTGCCGGGGTCGCGCTCGCATCGCTCACGGTGCCGTCCGGACTGTGCATCGTCGTCATGCTGGTCATGCCGCCTCCGCCAGTTTGAGTTGATCGAACAGGGCAAGGTGCGCCTGCGCGCAGTCGTCCATGCCGGGTTGGGAATCGATGCCGTCGACGAGGCGGCGCCACAGCCCGTCCTCGCTCGCGGCGCGGCGCATCACCTGCGCGAGCTGGCGCGGATCGCCCGGGCGGGCGTGCAAGCCGTCGATGCCGTCGCGCACCATCTCGGCCATGCCGCCGATATTGCTGGCGATCACCGGCCGCAGGTGCTGGAAGGCTTCCTGGATGACGAGGGGGGCGTTCTCGTACCAGATCGAGGGCATCACCACCCAGTCGACCTCGGCCATCAGCGCCGGCATCTCGTCGCGGCGATAGGGGCCGCAATGGATGACTTCCGCACCTGCCTCTGAAAGCGCCTTGTCGAGCGCCGTGGTGAAGGTCTCGCTCTGGAACGGCGCGCCGCCATGGATGCGCAGTTCGAAGCTCTCACCGCCCTCGTCGCGCAGGAGCTTGGCGGCCTGCAGCAGCGGCAGCACGCCCTTCCACGGGTTGAGATTGCCGAAATAGCCGAAGCGGTTGCGGGCGCCATGGGTGTGCCGGTGCGGCACCGGCATCTGCGCTGGCCGCGCATTGCCGATGACGTCGATCTTTTCGCCCGGCAGGCCCCAGTCGAGATAGCGCTGGCGCAGGAAGCGGCTCGGCGCGACGAAGCGGTCGACGGCGGAGAGATGCGTCTTCAGAAAGCGCTCGCGCAGCAGGAAGCGGTCGGGACCGATCTCCGGGAAGCAGCCATGGCATTTTGCCGGCGAAGCGCCGGTGCAGCGCTGCCTGTCGTTCGCCCGCACCATCAGCCCGTCATGGTGGCAGATCGAGTAGTAGTCGTGCAGCGTCATCACGATCGAGGCCTGCGGCAGCAGCCGGCGCGCCAGCGCCAGGAACTCGGCGCCGATCAGCACGAGATGATGGATGTGGATCACGTCCGGCCGGAATTCGGTCAGCAGCGACCCCAGATCCTGCAAGGTGCCGTAATGGTCGATCTGGCTGAGATGGAAGCGATCGAAATGCCCGCTCCACAACAGCAGGTCGCCATCCGGGCCGGTGGCCTGGAAGGCGGTGCCGGGATGCGGCTGCCGGTGGATCGCATTGGTCGCGCCAAGGAAGAGCACCTCGCAGCCCTCGCTGCGATAGGCGCTCGCCAGATCATGGGCGAAGATCTCGGTGCCGCCTGGATGCAGGTCCGGATGGTTGTGGGCGACGACGAGGATGCGCCGGGTCACTGCTGGCCTCCCGGTTTCACCGCGAGCAGCAGGTCCTGGTAGTGAGCGGCGCTGTGGCCGCGCCAATGGCCGGGGTCGAGCCGCTCGACCGCGAGGCCGGCCTGGGTGGCGTGCTCCAAGAGGAAGCCGGCATCGATCCCGGCGGCTGCCAGCGGCGCTTCCTCTATCGCATACCAGCCAGGACCTTCGCCCCAGCGCCGGAACTTCAGGCGCTCCTGGCCGGTGCTCTGGCCGTCGAGCGCGAAGGCAGTGAGGAAGAGCCGTCCGCCCGGCGCGAGCAGGCGCGCCGCCTCGTTGAGGTAGACGACGAGTTCGTCCGGCGGCAGATGCGTCGCCACCGAGGTCATGGTGATGAAGTCGAAGCTCTGGTTGGCGAAGCCGAAGCGCACTTCGTTGCCCGGCAGCGAGCCCTGCGGATTGTAGAGCGGGTGGGCGATGTCGAGGCGCTGGAAGCGGAAACGCGGATAGGCCGGCGTGATCGTCTGAGCGCACCAGAGGATGCCGTCCATGACTGGGTCGACGCCGTCATAGCTGCCACGCTCGGGATCGAGATACTGCGTCAGCGGCACCGCCATGCGACCGATGCCGCAGCCGATGTCGAAGACGCGCTCATGCGGCTGCAGCCGGCCGATCCGGACGAAATGGCCCAGAAACTCGGCGCCGATAGCGCGATAGTCGCCATCGCCGACGAAGATCGAATCCGGCGGCGGATGCGGCAGAAAGCGGTTCGTCTGGACATGCGCCATCAGCCAGGCGAGCTCTGGCGTTGCCGGCAGGGTCGCGGGAGCCGGTTCCGTGGTCTGTCGCAAGGCGAGGGTCGCCGTCATGCCGCTGTCGCCCTTCTGAGATTGGCGCGGGAGAGGAAGAATTCGGGGTCGGGGCTCATGGTCGGCGCCGGCGGTGGCGCAGGCTCCTGCGGCGCGGGCTTGTCGACCGCCGCCATCAGCGCTTCGATCTGAGCGTCCCAGCGCTTGGTCTGGAGCCAGGAATTGTGCTGCGAGGCGACGCCGCGCGTGTAGTCGAGGCTCTTCGAGATCGACTGGCGCTCGAGATGGTAGAGCTGGACGCTCGGGACATAGACGATGCCGAGCCCGGCCCGGGCGATCTTGAGGCAGAGATCGCTGTCCTCGTAGTCGCCGATCACGTAAGCGTCGTCGAAGCCGCCGATCTCCATGAACAGCGCCCGCGGCATCACGATGCAGGCGCCGGTGACCCCAGGCACCGGCCGCTCGACATTGGCCGGCGCGTACCCGCTCGGCATGCCCTTGAAGTAATGATGGTTGAGCCAGGTGCCTTTACTGTCGCGCTTGAAGAAGAGCCCGGCATGCTGCAGCGAGCCATCATCGTAGAGCAGCTTGGGGCCGACCGCGCCGGTGCGCCGATGTGGCTCCAGACGCTGCAGCAGCGCCGGCAACCAGCCTTCGCTGTCCGGGATGACGTCGGAATTGACCAGCGCCAGCGCCTGCCCGCGCGAGGCGGCCGCGCCGGCATTGCAGGCGGCCGAGAAGCCGCCATTGCGGCCCATCACCACGAGCTGCATCGGCAGCCCATAGGCAAGGAAGAGCCCGCCGAGGAGATGGGCGACCTCGCCCTCGTGCTCGGGCGAATCGAGCACATAGATCAGCTCGGCCTTCTCGGCGAACCAGCGATCGGCAGCGAAGGCAGCGACCTGGACGCGCAGGAAGTCGTAGACGCGGTAGAGCGGGATCACCACCGAGACGGCCGGGCTCGCCGGCCCCTTGCCGAAGCTCTTGACCCGCGGCTCCGGCAGGCTCTCGCGCAGCGCCTGCTGGCACTCGGCGAGCACCGGCGCGATCGTCCGCTCCAGCATCTGCGCGGTCAGGTGCTGCGGCGGGATCGCGGCCAGCGCCCGGGCGCGGATGGTGACGGCGTCGGCCGGCTGCACATTCGGGCGCAGCGACAGCACGGTGCCGGATCTCAGCTTGAGCTCGACCCGCGGCTGCAGAACCGGCGCACCACCGGCATGGCCGGGGATCAGCGCCGCAAATCCGGTGGCACGCATGACGTCGCCCTTGGCGCCGGCCGGCAGCAGCGCCGGGAACTGCTCCAGCCGTTCGAGGACCGGCACCGGCTCGCCCTCGGAGCGATGCAGCAGCATTTCGCCAAGCAGGCCTTCGGCGTCGCGATACCAGCCGCCGAGCAGGAGCCCGGCTGGGGTCGTGACGGCGAGGTCGAGCTCGGCCGAGGGCAGGTCGTCATTGCGGCGCACGGTCTGCGCGGCGAGCGGCAGGCGCCTTTGCATCTCGATCGCCAGCAGGCGGCCCTGCTCGGAGAGGCCGGAGAGCTGCTCGACCAGCCAGCTGCGCAGTCCGTCGCGCTGGCTGGCCTTGCCGGCCCACCAGCGCCCGAGCGAAGGGACGTCCTGCCGGGCCGCCACGGTCCGGACGATCAGGCCGGAGTCGGCCTGCAGGATCAGCAGGCCGCCGGCCTGCGGCGGGAATTCGTCGATGATCAGGTGCAAGGGCCGGTTGCCGGCGCGATCGGCGCGGCCGAGCCGCGGCTTTCCGGGCAGGCGCGAGAGGCCGCCGGAATCGAGCCGATAGGCGGTGCGGATGCCGGGGAGCCGGCCGGGGACGGCCGATTCCAGCAGGACCTTGCCTTCAGTGAGCCGGGCGACCGGGGACGCCGCCGAGGGCTTTCGGGCGAGGATCAGCAGGAACTGGCGCAGGAAGCCGAGATAGCCGGCGGCCTGGCTCAGCCCGAACAAAGTGGGCCAATGCCCGACCAGCGCGTTGGCGAGCATGCGGCGCGCCTCCGGCGTCGCGTCGCGGACGAGGTCGTCCGCATCGGCCATGCCGTGGACGAGATCGGGATCGAAGCGCGCGGTGATATCGCCGCCCGGATTGTCGTCGGACAGCGTCGCGACGGCCTCGCCGGGCCCGCCATGGCGGAAGACGACGACGACGCGCTGGCGTCCGTCGCCGAGCGGCAGCACGACCGAGGCCGAGGCGAGACGCTTCTCTCCTGCCGCCAGCGCGATGCGCGGCCGCGCGAGGACGGGGGCGTCGATGGTCCAGCTCAGCAGGAAGACCGAGCCGCTCAGCCTGGAGAGATGCAATTGCGGGCTCAGGCCGTCCGTGACCGGCGCGGGCGCGAGAGAGAGCATGAGGAGCCTGTTCCGAAAGGGCAGGGGTAGGCGCCGGCCGGACCGAAGTCCGGCCGGCGCCCTTAAAAAGCGTCAGGCGACCGAGAAGTAGGAGTTCGGATCGGCCTGGATGTCCTCGGCGGTGACACCGACGATGGTCACGGTGTCGCCATTGCCGAGATCGACGACGGCGTTGCCGCCCACGGTGGTGGCCCGCGCCGCCACATCCTCGGCCGAGCCGATGTCGGTGCCGTTGATGCCGCTGGAGATCTGCAGCAGGTCGTGGCCTGCATCGAAGTCCAGCACGACGTCGTTGCCGCCGCCGCCATTGAAGATGAAGACGTCGTCGCCGGACCCGCCGGAGAGGATGTCGTCACCCGCGCCGGCGAAGAGCAGGTCGTCGCCCGCACCGCCCTGGAGAACGTCGTTGCCGGCGCCGCCTTCGAGCACGTCGTTGCCGGCGCCGCCCTGCAGGAGGTCGTTGCCGGTGCCGCCGAGCAGGATGTCGTCGCCCGGCCCGCCCTGGAGCAGGTCGTCGCCGTCACCGCCGCGCAGCACATCGTCGCCGGCATTGCCGCGCAGGATGTCGTCGCCGGCGCCGCCGTCGAGGACGTCGCTGCCCTCGCCGCCGAACAGGCTGTCATTGCCCGCATCGCCGGAGAGGATGTCGTCACCCTGGCCGCCGAAGAGCGCATCATTCCCGACGCCGCCGGAAATGAAGTCGTTGCCTCCGTCGCCGAAGATCAGGTCGTCGCCCTCTTCACCGAAGAGATGGTCGACCTCGTTACCGCCATGGACGATGTCGTCGCCGGCGCCTGCATGGATTACGTCACTGAATCGCGTTCCGATCAGGAAATCGTCAAACGCGCTGCCTTCGATCGTGGCCATTCGTCACCTCCTCGGTGATCTGAGAGCACCACCAGATATGCGGAGAACGTCCGCCGCTCGTTCTGGGTCATGGTGCGATTTCGACAGCGAACAAACGGGATCGCCATCGTACGACGCTCGGGAGAGTAGCCAAGAACCATGTCGTATCAAGCAATATATTATGACCATTTTGCGATGCAGCAAAGGTTATGTCATTTTATATTTTGTTATATCAGGAATTGAACTTACAAGTTGCTTTGGTTTTCGAACTATCTTGTCGGCATGTTCGCTACGCCTGCGGCGCCCGGCATCTTTCGCAGGCGAAGCCGCCGGTTCAGTCCTCCCTGAAGGCGCGGTTGAAGCTGTCGCGAATGGGGGAGAGCAGGTAGTCGGCCGCAAAGCGTCGGCCGTTGACGATCAACACCTCGGCCGCCATGCCGGCATGCAGTGTCACCTTGTTCTCCTTCAGGCTCTGCGGCGTGATCTCGGCGCGGACGACGAAGAAGGCGTTGCCGGTCTTGTCGTCGATCAGCTGGTCGGCGGCGACATAGGAGACCTTCGCCAGGAGCGGCGGCATGATCCGGGCATTGAAGGCGGTGAGCCGGACCTGCGTGTCGGCACCGACCCGGACCGAATCGATGTCGCGCGGATCGACCTTGGCCTCGACGACAAGCGGCTCCTGCTCGGGCACGATGTCGAGGATGGCCTCGCCCGCGGCGACGACGCTGCCGGCAGTGCGCATACGGATATTGGCGACGATGCCTTCCTGCGGCGCGGTCACCACCAGCCGGCGCAGCACGTCCTGTGCCTGGACGATGCGCTCGACCACCTCCGAGAGCTGGAGCTGGCTGTCCTGCAGATCCCTCGCGATCTCGCTCTGGCGGTCGAGGCTGATCGCCTTGATCTCGAGCTCGGCGCCGGCGATGGCCTGCTCGGCCTTGGCCTTGCGGGCCGCCATCTCGCCGGCACGTCCGGTCAGCTCGCTCTGGCGGGTCTGGAGCTCGACGAGCTGGGAGCGCTTGGCGTAGCGCTTCTCGTAGAGCTCGGCGATCGTCTTGACCTCCTCGTCGATCAGCGTGCGCTGGTTGCGCACGGCGTCGATCTGCGCCTGCAGCGCCTCGGCCTCGGCGTGATACTGGTCGATCACGCGCTGCTGGATGCGGGTCTTGCCGTCATAGACCTGGGCCCGGGCGCGGAAGAGCGTACGCTCGGCGGTGATCACCTCGCGGGCGATCGGCGTCCGCGCCTTCTCGATATCCTCGGGGAAGTTGATCTCCGCCGCATCGGCCTGCTCGGCGCGCAGGCGGGCGAGCCTGGCGTCGAGGCCGACGCGCTTGCCTTCGAGCTGCTGCAGCTCGGCACGGGCGCGGGCATCCTCCAGCCTGAGCAGCGGCTCGTCCTGGGCGACGCGCTCACCCTCGGCCTTGAGCAAGGTCTTCAGGATGCCGCCTTCGAGATGACTGACGGTCTTGCGCCGGCTGTCGACGATCACGGTGCCTTGCGCCACCGCGGCATTGTCGAGCCGCGCCGTCACCGCCCAGGCGCCGAAGCCGCCGAAGCCGATCGCCACCGCGCAGACGCCGGCGAGGACGAGATTGCGCAGCGAGGGCATGCGCTCCTCGGGCTCCGCCTCCACCTTCATCGGCACGAGCGCGCGGTCTGGCCGGCGCAGCATCGGAAGCTCGCTCATGCGCTCACCTCGCGGGCAGGGGACTGTTGACCGGCCGGTTTCGCGGGTTCGAGCTCGACCACGCCGCCGGGCGTGATCATGCCGGAGATCGCCGAGCGCGGGCCGAACTGGGCGACGCGGCCCTCGCGCAGCACCAGGATCTTGTCGACGGTCTGCATCACCGAGGGGCGGTGCGCGATCAGGATCACGATCGCGCCGCTCTGGCGCGCCGTGTTGATCGCGCGGATCAGGCTCTGCTCGCCCTCGGTGTCGAGATTGGCGTTGGGCTCGTCGAGCACGACCAGGCGCGGCATGCCGTAGAGCGCCCGCGCCAGGCCGATGCGCTGGCGCTGGCCGCCGGAGAGCTTGAAGTCGCTGTCGGCGACATTGGTGTCGTAGCCGAGCGGCAGGCGGCCGATCAGCTCGTGCACGCCGGCGATGCGCGCCGCTTCCAGGATGGCGTGCGGGTCGGGCTTGCGCATGCGGGCGATGTTCTCGGCGATAGTGCCGTCGAGCAGCGAGACCGATTGCGGGAGATAGCCGACCATGTCGCCGAAGGAGCCGCGCTCCCACAGATAGGTGTTGTGGCCGTCGAGATAGACGCCGCCGACATTGGGCTTGAGCACGCCGACGATCAGCCGCGCCAGCGTCGATTTGCCGGCTCCGGACGGGCCGACCAGCCCGAGCACATCGCCCGGCTCGAGCGTGAAGGAGACGCCCTTGATCACCGTCTGCTCGCCGCCCTTGGGCGCGTAGACCAGCCGGTCGATGACGAGGTCGCCCTGCGTCGCCGGGGTCGGCACGCTCTGGCGCTGCGAGCTCTGCGATTGCAGGAGTTCGCGCACGCGCTTCCAGGCCGCGGCGGCGAGCACCCATTGCCGCCAGTCGGTGATCATCGAATCGAACGGCGCCAGCAATCGGCCGAGCAGGATGCTGGCGGCCATCAGCGTGCCGGCGGTGACCTCGTGCTTGATGATCAGCACGGCGCCGGTCGCATAGATCGCCAGCTGCATGGTCATGCGGCTGGCCCGGGTGATGGCGGCGATGAACTTGCCGCGGCGCGTGCCGAGATCGAGATGCTCCAGCATGGCGATCTGCTTGGCCCGCCAGCGGCTGGACAGGGCCGGCAGCATGCCCATCGCCTCGATCGTCTCGGCGTGGCGCAAGGTGGCGCTGATCTCGTTGATCGAGGCGACGCCCTCCTCGTTCGCCTCCTTCAGCGCTCGCCGGGTCAGCATGTCCGAGACCACGCCGAGCAGCAGCAGGATCAGCAGCGAGGCCAGGCCGACGAGGCCGTAGATCCAGTGGAAGGCGAAGAGCACGGCGAGGAAGATCGGCGCCCACATCGCCTCCAGCGGCGTCGCGATCGCCGAGCTCGCGATGAAGTAGCGGAGCTCGTTGAGATCGCGGATCGCCTGTGTCGCCTGGCCGGAACCTTTCTCCAGCGAGGTCGAGACGGCGGCCTGCAGCGCTGGCAGGTTGAGCCGGCGGGCGAGGATGCTCGCCATCGCCTGGAAGGTGAGCGAGCGGATGAATTCGATCGTGCCGTAGAGCGCCAGCGCTCCGACCGCGATCACCAACAGCATGGTCAGCGTGTCGTAGCTGCGGCTGACGATGACGCGATCCTGAACCTGCAGCATGAACATCGGCACGGTCAGCAGCAGGATGTTGACGCAGAAGCTGAGGAAGGCGGCATAGGCCAGCCCTCCGGCAAAGCCGCGCTGCAGGCCGCGAATCAGGACGTCGGCAGGCTGGGTCGCAACCTTCATGCAGATCTCCGAATGGGGCTGGCCATCAGATGGCGCTGTCGACGCCTATGCCGATACGGCAGGTTCTGAACGTTATAAAATCGTGCCACACAAGTCGTGTCTATAATATGACAGATGAAGCCTTGTGAAACAACGGCAATTACCGGAAATATGGCGGAACCGTGCTACATTTCAAAATTTGAAACAGTTCATGACTATGTTGATTCCGATAAAATCTTAATCTCCTTCGGTTCGGGGTGGCATGTGCTTTGCGTATAGGCTATTCGTCAGCCGAAGGGGCCCCGGAGGGCTGACTGCTCATTTCGAGATCAGGCGGAGTAGGGAATGCATCTGAAACCCCATGACGGCGCTCGATTCCTAGGCAATGGTTTCAACGGAGATCCCCCCGACGGCATCCGCCGCCTCGAAGCCGAATCAGGCCCGGCGCGGGCGCCAGTGTCGCAGCTCGACCTCGCCCGCATGGTCGAACGGGTCAGCCGGCGCTTTCTCGACTACCTCAGGCTCGAGCTCAGCAAGCTCGGCGTCGACGACATCTCGCCCTCGCAGGTGATGGTGCTGTTCACCATCGGCTCCGGTGAGATCGCCGTGCGCGATCTGCTCGATCGCGGCCACTATGTCGGCTCGAACGCCTCCTACAACCTCAAGCAGCTGGTCGAGAGCGGCTATCTCGACCGCGGGGCCTCGCCGCGCGACCGCCGCCTCGCCCGCATCTCGCTCTCGCCGAAGGGCCAGCTTTTGGTCGAGCGTTTGAAGCTCCTCGACGAGACCAGCCAATTCAGCCAGGGACTCGACGGCGAACTCGTCGCCGATCTTCAGGCTACCCACGACACGCTGCGCCGCCTCGAGCAGTGGTGGGGCGACGCTTTGCGCTATGGCGGGATCCTGCTGGCTTCATGCACGTCCTATTCGTTCATCGTTCAGGATCTGGTCAGTTCGCTCACCTGATCCAGCGCCTCGTCGCCGAGGGCGGCGAGGTCACGCTGGTGACGGAGAAGCCCGAACCGGATCGCCCGGGCGTGAGGCAGATCGCCTATTCCGTCGGCGAGCCGGCGACCGCGCATGCGACGCTGGCTGCGACGGACTATCATGTGCGCACCGGCGAGGCGGTTGCCGCTGAATTGAGCAGGTTGCACCGGCACGACCGGCCGGACGCCATTCTCGGCCATGTCGGCTGGGGCGGCATGCTCTTCGCCAAGGATGCGATGCCGGGCGTGCCGCTGATCGGCTATTGCGAGTATTTCTACAACGCTGCCGGTTCCGACCTCGACTTCGATCCGGCCTTCACCGTGCCGGAGGCCGAGCGGCGGCGCATCCGCATGCGCAACGCCGCCCAATTGGTGACGTTGCAGACGCTCGACTTCGCCTATGCGCCGACCCGCTGGCAGCAGCGGCAATATCCGCGCGCCCTGCAGCAGCGCATCGCCGTCTGCCATGACGGCATCGATATCCATTTCTGCCGGCCGGACGCGCAGGCGACGTTCACCTTGCCCGATGGACGCTTGCTGCGTCCCGGCGACCCAGTCGTCACCTTCGCTGCCCGCGATCTCGACCCCTATCGCGGCTATCCGCAGTTCATGCGCGCCGCGGCCCGGATCGCGCAGGAGCGGCCCGATGTGGTCTTCGTCGCGGTCGGCGGCGACGGCCCCGGCTACGGCCGGCCGCGCCCGGACGGGCGGCTCTGGCGCGAGGTGATGCTGGAGGAGACCGGGCTCGGCGAGCGCATTGTCCACATCCCCTGGCTTGCCCATGACGAGCTCGTCAGGCTGTTCCAGGTCTCGGCCGCCCATGTCTATCTGAGCGTTCCCTTCGTCCTGTCCTGGTCGATGCTGGAGGCGATGGCCTGCGGCGCGCTGATCGTCGGCTCGGCGACGCCACCGGTGCAGGAGGTAATCCGCCATTGCGTCAACGGCCTGCTCGCGCCCTTCTTCGACGAGACCAGGTTGGCGAGGACGGTGATCGCCGCGCTCGACAGGCAGGCTGCGGTGGCGCCACTGCGCGCGGCTGCCCGCCAGACGATCCTGGCGCGCTACGAACGCGAAGGGTGCGTCGACCGCCAGCTCGGCTTCATCGGCCGGCTCGTCGCCGAGGACGATCTGCTCGCGGCGCAGTAATACGCGAGCGGCTAGGCTTCTCAGGCAGCGGCGCGATAATCCCAGCTGCCCTGCGTCTCCAGTGTCGAGCGCACCGAATTGGCCAGGAAGCAGTTGGCATGGGCGTCGTGATGCAGCGCCTCGACGGCGGCCTCGTCCAGTGCCTTCGGCCCGCTGAAGACGACATGCGGCTTCAGCGTCACCGTCGCGACCCACTCCTTGCCGTCGGCATTCTTCGCCATCGCGCCTTCGGCCGCATCGACATAGCTGTCGACCCGGTAGCCGCGCATCGCCGCCAGGTTGAGGAACCAGAGCATGTGGCAGCTCGACAGGGCCGCGACATAGGCCTCTTCCGGATCGACATTGGCCGGATTGGAGAAGGGCACGCGCACCACATGCGGCGAACTCGATGCCGGCACCTCGAGTCCGCCGTCGAAGCGCCAGAGATGCGCGCGGCTGTAGCGGTTGTCGAGGAAGGCCTCCTCCTCGCCGCGCTGCCAGGTGATCGTCGCGCCATGCGTCGCCATTATCTCTCTCCGTCTCCCGAGCAGGCTGCGAGCACCACGGCCCGCGTCGCCTGCAGATGCTGTTCGAGGATCGTCCGGGCCGCCGTCGCATCACCCGCCGCGATCGCGGCGATCAACTGCCGGTGCTCGTCCGCCCAACCCTGCTTGCGCGTTCCCGGGCCGAGCGCCTGGGCGCTGAAGCGGTCGATCGGCGCGCGCAGCTGCCGGAACAGGGCAAGGCTGCGCGGCCGTTCCGCCGGCCTGTAGAGCGCTTCGTGGAAGGCGATGTCGCCGGAAATCCAGCCGAGTCGGTCGTCGGCATCCTCCAGAGCGTCCTGCAGCCGGGCCAGTTCGCGCAGAGAGCGTTGGTCGTGCCGGCCGAGCGCCCGCGCCAGGAGGTCGCTTTCGACCAGCTGCCTGAGATCGAAGAGCTCGTCGATCTCTGCGGCCTGCGGCCGGCTCACGCGGGCGCCGCGATAATGCGCGATCTCGAGCAGGCCCTCGCTCTGCAATTGCGCCAGCGCTTCGCGCACCGGGATGCGGCTGACGCCGTATTCGGCGGCGAGCTGCTCCTGCCGCAGCAGGTCGCCCGGCTGCCACCGCCCGGCATCGATCGCCTCGCGGAGGCGCTGGGCGAGGGCAGATGCGGTCGTGGCGGGGGCGAGCGGGATGGTAATCATAGGATAATTGTATCCAAAATTTACCGCGCCGCAAGCCGCATCATTTCGGCGCTGTTGTCAGGGGCTCACCGGCCCAGCTACAAGCACCCCGAACGAGAGGATCGTTCGCGCATGACATTCGAGATCGCTGCCACCCCGCAGGAGGCCGTCGACCGGTTGGAACTGCTCTACGAGCAGGCACGGACGGCGCTGCGCAACGATCTGCAGCGCTTCTTCACCACCGCCGAGCCGCCGACGCTGGAAGAGCGGGCGCTCTATCGCTATCCGATGCTGCGCATCACCTACGAGCCGTCGAAGCTGCCGGCGGCGACGCGGCGCGGCTATGCCAAGTTCTCGATGCCCGGCATCTACTCGACCACGGTGACGCAGCCGGGCGAATTCCGGACATATCTGCTCGACCAGCTCCAGCCACTGGTCGAGGAATACGGCGCGACGATCGAGACCGGCGTCAGCAATCAGGAAATCCCTTACCCCTACGCCCTCGACGGCGGTGACGAGCTCGGCCGCGGCGCAGTCACGGCCGCCGAGCTCGCCCGGTATTTCCCGACGCCGCTCCTGGCGCTGGTCGGCGACGAGGTTGCCGACGGCACCTTCGAGATCGTCGAGGGCGAGCCGCGCCCGCTCTCGCTCTTCGATGCGGTCAGGGTGGATTATTCGCTGCGTCGCCTCGTCCACTACACCGGCACCGACTGGCGCGCCGTGCAGCCCTGGGTGCTGCTGACCAACTACCATCGCTATGTCGACCAGTTCGTCCGGCTCGCTCTGGCCGAGATCGAGGCCGGCACGGCGCAGGCGCTGGTCGCACCGGGCGGCATCCGCATCGACCGCGATGGCATCGATGTCAGTGCCGCCGAGCGGGTGATGTCGGCGCCCTGGCACCGCTTCCAGATGCCGGCCTATCACCTGATCCGCGAGAGCGGCGAGGGCGTCACTCTGGTCAATATCGGCGTCGGCCCCTCCAACGCCAAGAACATCACCGACCATCTCGCGGTGCTCAGGCCCAATTGCTGGCTGATGGTCGGCCATTGCGGCGGGCTGCGCCAGACGCAGATCATCGGCGACTATGTCCTCGCCCACGCCTATCTCCGCCAGGACGGCATTCTCGACGAGCTGGTGCCGCCGGACGTGCCCGTTCCGGCGCTGGCCGAGGTCCAGGTCGCGCTGCAGCAGGCGGCTGCCGAGGTCACCGGCGAGAAGGGCGACCGGCTGAAGCAGCGCCTGCGCACCGGCACGGTCGTCACCCAGGACGACCGCAATTGGGAACTGCGCTGGAGCAAGGAGCGCAAGCGCATCAACCTGTCGCGCGCCATCGCCGTCGACATGGAATCCGGCACGATCGCGGCGCAGGGCTACCGCCTGCGCGTGCCCTACGGCACCTTGCTCTGCGTCTCCGACAAGCCGCTGCACGGCGAGATCAAGCTGCCGGGCGCTGCCAACGCCTTCTATGAGCGCGCCGTCGGCGAGCATCTCAAGATCGGCCTTGCCGCGCTGGAGAAGCTGAAGGAAGCCGGCTCGTCGATCCATTCGCGCAAGCTCAGGAGCTTCGACGAGCCGCCGTTCCGCTAGGCGTCAACCCGCCGGGCAGGCCGCCCCGCTATCGGCCCAGGCCTGCATCAATTCGCCGAACTGCGCATTCGTCCCCGGCGCGGGCTGGCGGCCCTTGCCGGGGCTCCAGGCCCAGAGCACCAGCGTGTCGCTGGTGACGTGCTTGACGATCGCCGCGAGGTCGCGGCTGCCATTGCGATTCTGGTCCTTGAGCTGTTCGCAGATCTGGCCAAGCGTCTTGCCCTCCCAGGCCATCGAGGCTGGAGCCAGCGCCCAATGACCATCGCCGGGGACGCCGGCCGGGTCGAAGTTCTGCTTGCCATGGCAGGTGGTGCAGGCGAGGCCGGGCGCGCCATGCCCGTCCTTGCCGCGTACCACCATCGGCTGGTGCAAGCGGCGCGCATCGCTCTGGCGCGGCCGTTCCGTCGCCGGATGGCAGTTCATGCAGCGCGGATGCTGCAGCACTTTGCCGATCTCGGTGAACAGCGCGACCGAGCGGTCGCGCTGATTGGCGATGCCGGCGAAGCTGGCGGCCGGGCGTAAGGTCGCCCCACTTGGCGCCGGCGCAGTCTGCGCCAGCGTCAAGGCGCTGCCGAGCAGCAGGGTGACGGCGGCTGCCGCGGAGGCGAGAGCGAGCGACCGCATCAGACGGTCCCCCCGACCATCGGCAGCGACAGCGGCCGCTCGCGTCCCAGCCGCGCCAGCGCGTTTGCGACGGCCGGCCCGATCGGCGGCACGCCGGGCTCGCCGACCCCCGTCGGCTTCTCCGTCGAGGGCACGATCCTGACCTCGACCTCCGGCATCTCGTTGATGCGCAGCGAGCGGTAGCTGTCGAAATTGCCTTGGACCGGCTTGCCCTGGTCGAGCGTCAACTCGCCATAGAGGGCATGGCCGAGGCCGAAGCCGATGCCGCCTTCCATCTGGGCGCGGATGATGTCGGGATTGACCGCCACCCCGCAATCGACCGCGCACCAGACCTTATGCACTTTGGGCTCGCCGCCTTCGCCGAGCGAGACCTCGGCGATCTGCGCGACATAGGACCCGAAGCTCTCGACCACGCCGACGCCGCGGGCGCGCCCGTCGACCGGGCCAGGCCCATTCCACTTGGCGAGGTCCGCCACGGCTTTCAGCACATTGGCGAGCCGCTGCTGCTTGCCCATCAAGGCGAGCCGCCCGGCAACCGGGTCTTGGCCCGCCGCCTGCAGCAACTGGTCGATGAAACACTCGACCGCGTAGCCGGTATGGGTGTGGCCGACCGAGCGCCACCACAAGGTTGGCACGCCGACATCTACGGTGTGCAGCTCGCAGCGGAAATCGGCGATCTCATAGGGCAGCTCGTTGGCGCCCTCGACCATCACCGGATCGATCCCGTCCTTGATCATCGCCTCGAAGGGCGAGCCCTTCAGGAAGGATTGGCCGACCAGCGAGGCGCTCCAGGCGGTGATCTTGCCGTCCTTCACCGCGCCGCGCAGGCGATGCAGGAAGAGCGGGCGGTAATAGCCGCCGGAGAGATCGTCCTCGCGGGTGCGCACCAGCTTGACAGGCCGGTTCGGTCCGATCGCCCTGGCGACCTGCGCGAGCTCGGCGGCAAGCTCGGAGTTCGGTTGGGCGCGCCGGCCGAAACTGCCACCGCCCAGCACGGTCTCGACCGTGACCTTCTCCGGCCCGAGGTCGAGTGTCTTGGCGATCGTCATGTGGTCGACGGTCTGTAGCTGGCTGCCGAGGCGGGCGAGCGCACCCTGCGCATTCCATTCGAGATAACCGTCGAGCGGCTCCATCGGTGCGTGCGCCAGATAGGGGAAGGCGTATTCCGCCTCGATCACCTTCTCGGCCTTGGAGAGCGCGGCCTCGGCATCGCCATGCTTGCCGGCAATGGTCCCTTCCGTTCGCGCGAGCTTACGGTACTCGGCGAAGAGCTCGCGGCTGCCGCGCTTCTCGGCGCCGCTCTCGTCCCAGGTGACCTTCAGCGCCTCGCGGCCCTTCAGCGCCGGCCAGGTCCCGGTCGCATAGACGGCGACGCCCGACGGGATCTGCTTGATGTCGACGACGCCCTTGACCTTCTTCGCCTCGGTCGCGTCGAAGGAGGCGACCTTGCCGCCGAAGCGTGGTGGGCGGGCGACGACGACGGTCAGCATCTGCGGCGTATGGATGTCGATGGTGAACTGCGCCTTGCCGGTCGACTTGCCCAGGCTGTCGAGCCGCGGTGTCGCGCCTTCCTTGCCGATCAGCTTGAATTGCGCGGGGTCCTTGAGTTTGACCTCCGCCGGAGCCTGCAGCCTGGACGCTGCCTCGGCAAACTCGCCGAAGCGGCCCTGCTTGCCGGAAGCATGCTTCAGCACGCCCTTCTCGACGCTGATCTCAGCAGCAGGGACCTTCCAGGTCTCTGCCGCTGCCTGCACCAGCATGGCGCGGGCGGTCGCGCCTGCTTTGCGCATCTGCTCATAGGAGTTGGCGATCGCGGTCGAGCCGCCGGTGCCCTGGATGCCGAAGAGGAGATTGGCATAGAGCTTGGGATCGGAGACGGCATGCTCGGCCCGCATCTGGGCCCAGTCGGCGTCGAGCTCTTCGGCGACCAGCGTGGCGAGGCCGGTGAACGGGCCCTGGCCGAACTCGATATGCTTGACCAGCACCGTCACGGTGTCGTCGGCAGCGATCCTGACGAAGGCGTTCGGCGCGAAGCTGGTGGCGCCGCCCGGCTTGAACACCTGCGCCGCGCCCGATTGCGCCCGCCCGGCTTGCGGCAGGCTCATGCCGATGACGAGGGCGCCGGCGCCCTTCAGGAGGTTGCGGCGCGAGAGGGAGATGTCATGCGCGGTCATGGTCAGCCCTCCAGCGTGCGTGCGGCGTCGTGGATCGCGGCGCGGATACGGACATAGGTCGCGCAGCGGCAGAGATTGCCGTTCATCGCGAGGTCGATGTCGCGATCGGTCGGCTTGCGGATCTCCTTGAGCAGGGCGATCGCGCTCATCACCTGGCCGGACTGGCAATAGCCGCATTGCGGCACGTCGTGCTTGACCCAGGCGGCCTGGATCGCCTCGGCCTCCTTGCCGGCGAGCGCTTCGATCGTGGTGATCTTGGCATCGCCGACGCCTGAGACCGGCATGGAGCAGGAGCGCAGCGGCTGGCCGTCCATGTAGACAGTGCAGGCGCCGCACTGCGCGACGCCGCAGCCGAACTTGGTGCCGGTCAGCTGCAGGTTGTCGCGCAGCACCCAGAGCAAGGGGGTGTCGTCATCGACATCGACGCTGTGGCGCGTTCCGTTGACTGTGATGGTGTGGGCCATGGCTGCCTCTCTGGCGCTGGGCATGACACAGCGCGGCACCAGGGCTGCCGGATCGAGGCTCGCTCGAAGGCCCGTTCTGCCATATCAGAAGGCGGGCGGTGATCCGTCGTCTTGGGTCGCGCGACTAGACGAGTTAGACGTTTTGCGTCTAACTAGAATGGTCGCCGACAGTTTGGATTCTGTCAAGACTGCAAATGAGCGACCGCAACGAAAGTTCCGCAGCGTCCGCAGAGGACGGCAAGGGCCGCATCGAGCAGATCGCGGAGGCGGCGCTGCGCCTCTTCGCCCGCTATGGCTACAAGCGCACCTCGATGGACGACATCGCGCGTGAGGCCGGGGTCGCCCGCGCCACGCTCTACCTCCACTTCAAGGGCAAGGACGACGTCTTCCGGGCCATGCTCGCGGGCCTCGGGGGTCAAGTCGAGACACGTTGCCGCGAGGCGCTGGCGACGCAGGGGCCGTTCGCGCAGCGGCTCGCCGCGTTGATGGAGGCGCATCACGGCACCGCCTTCGCCGCCTTCAGCGCCGGCGAGCATCTCGGCGAGCTCAAGGCGGTGATGACCGCCATCGCCGGAGCCGAGCTCGTCGCCTTCGAAGCGATCTTCGTCAGCTTCGCCAGTGAGCTGTTCGAGGACGCCGCGGCGCGGGGCGAGATCGCGATCACGCGCAGCGGCCTGTCGCTGAACAGCCTGATCGCCACGCTGATGCGCGCGGCGGCCGGCGCGAAATACGGCGAGCAGCCCTCCTGCGAGCATTATCTCGTCCGGCTGCGCGAAGTTGCGGCGGTGTTCGCGGCTGCTGTCGCGCGGGATGCATCGGCACGAAGCTGACTTCGGCGCAAGCCGGCTCTTGGGCCTAAGCCTTTCGTCTAGCGGCGGGCGTTTCGCGGGCTCTGTATGGGGTTCTGCGCACACCCGCGCCGTTGACATGGGCGATATGCGCGGTGCAGCATGCCGCCCGGGAAACGAACAATCGAGCAATGGGCAAGGTTATCTAGGGATGTCTGAGGATACTATTCTCTCGACCTCAGGCCTCACGAAAGAATTTGCCGGCTTCACAGCTGTCAATGGCGTTGATCTGAAGGTTCGGCGCGGGTCGATTCACGCTTTGATCGGGCCGAACGGGGCGGGCAAGACCACCTGCTTCAACCTGTTGACCAAGTTCCTGCCGCCGACGCGCGGGCAGATCATCTATAACGGCCGCGACATCACCGGCGAGAAACCGGCGGAGATCGCCCGGCTCGGCCTGGTCCGTTCCTTCCAGATTTCGGCGGTGTTCCCGCAGCTCTCGGTCAAGACCAATGTCCGCGTCGCCTTGCAGCGCAAGCGCGGCGACAATTTCGACTTCTGGCGCTCCGAGCGGGCGCTGTCCTCGCTCGACGCCGAGGCGCTGCGCCTGGTCGACGCGGTCGGCCTGTCGAGCTTCGCCGAGCTGCCGGCGGGCGAGCTCTCCTATGGCCGCAAGCGCGCGCTGGAGATCGCGACGACGCTGGCGCTCGATCCCGAGATGCTGCTGCTCGACGAGCCGATGGCCGGCATGGGCCGCGAGGACATCGAGCGCATCGAGGCGCTGATCCGCAAGGTCTCGGCCAACCGCACCATCCTGATGGTCGAGCACAATCTCTCGGTGGTCGCCGCGCTCTGCGACCGCATCACCGTGCTCGCCCGCGGCCAGGTGCTGGCCGAGGGCGACTATGCCACCGTCTCGAAGGATCCGCGCGTGGTCGAAGCCTATATCGGATCGGGGGTCGGCCATGGTCACTGAAGCCGTGCGGGAGCGCCCGGCCGTGGCTGGCGGCAAGCCGCTGCTCGCCGTGAGCGGGCTGGAAGCCTGGTATGGCGAGAGCCATGTCCTGCATGGCATCGACCTTCATGTCGGCGAAGGCGAGGTGGTGACGCTGCTCGGCCGCAACGGCGCCGGCAAGACCACGACGATGAAGTCGATCATGGGCGTGATCGGCAAGCGCAAGGGCTCGATCACCTTCGCCGGGCAGGAGACGATCACGCTGCCCTCGCGCGCCATCGCCCGCCTCGGCATCGGCTATGTCCCGGAGGAGCGCGGCATCTACTCGACGCTGTCGGTCGAGGAGAACCTGATGCTGCCGCCGCAGGTGAAGCCCGGCGGGCTCCCGGTCGAGCAGGTCTTCACGCTCTTCCCCAACCTGAAGGAGCGGCTGAAGAGCCAAGGCACCAAGCTTTCGGGCGGCGAGCAGCAGATGCTGGCGATCGGCCGCATCCTGCGCACCGGGGCCAACCTGCTCCTGCTCGACGAGCCGACGGAAGGGCTTGCGCCGGTCATCATCGACCAGATCGGCGCGACCATCCGCATGCTCAAGCAGAAGGGCTTCACCATCGTCCTGGTCGAGCAGAACTTCCGCTTCGCCCAGACCGTCGCCGACCGCCACTATGTCGTGGAGCAGGGCAAGGTCGTCGACATGATCCCGAATGCAGACCTCGACGCCAACATCGACAAGCTCCACACCTATCTCGGGGTGTGACGCAAGGGCGTCCAACAAGAACCGACCGAATTCCAGAGATCCCCAGGGAGACCAACCATGAAGCTCAAGACATTGCTTGCGGCCACGGCGCTCGGCGCGCTGATGGCCGCGCCGGCGCTGGCGCAGCAGATCACGGTCAAGGCCGGCGTGCTCAACGACCGCTCCGGCATCTATGCCGACCTCTCGGGCGAAGGCTCGGTGATCGCCGCGCGCCTGGCGGTCGAGGACTTCAAGGCGGCCGAGAAGGGCATCAAGGTCGAGATCGTCTCGGCCGACCACCAGAACAAGCCGGACGTCGGCTCGACCATCGCCCGGCAGTGGTATGATCAGGACGGCGTCGACCTGATCCTCGACGTGCCGACCTCCTCGGTGGCGCTGGCGGTGAGCCAGATCACCAAGGACAAGAACAAGATCCACATCAATTCCGGCGCCGGCACCTCGGACCTCACCGGCAAGGCCTGCTCGCCGAACACCGTCCACTGGACCTACGACACCTATGCCCTCGCCCAGGGCACCGGCGGCGCCATGGTCAAGGCCGGCGGCGACAGCTGGTTCTTCCTCACCGCCGACTACGCCTTCGGCCATGCGCTCGAGCGTGACGCCACGGCTGTCATCACCAAGGCCGGCGGCAAGGTGCTGGGCGCGGTGCGTACCCCGTTCCCGGGCACGGACTTCTCGTCCTTCCTGCTGCAGGCGCAGGCCTCCAAGGCCAAGGTCATCGGCCTCGCCAATGCCGGCGGCGACCTGACCAACTCGGTCAAGCAGGCGAGCGAGTTCGGCATCACCCAGGGCGGCCAGAAGCTCGCCGGTCTCCTGACCTTCGCCAGCGACGTGCATGCGCTCGGCCTGCAGGCGGCGCAGGGCCTGGTGCTGACCGAATCCTTCTACTGGGACCGCGACGACGGCACCCGCGCCTGGTCGGAGCGCTTCGCCAAGCTCAATGGCGGTAAGAAGCCGACCATGGTGCAGGCGGGCGTCTATTCCGGCCTGCTGCACTATCTGAAGGCGGTCGAGGCGGCCAAGAGCAAGGACGCCGCGGTGGTCATGGCCAAGATGAAGGAAATGCCGACCGACGATCCGCTGTTCGGCAAGGGCTCGATCCGCGTCAACGGCCGCAAGATGCATCCGATGTATCTTTACGAGGTCAAGAAGCCGTCGGAGTCGAAGGGGCCGTGGGACTACTACAAGCAGATCGCGGTCCTCTCGGCCGAGGAGGCCTTCCAGCCGCTCGCCGAGACCGGGTGCTCGCTCGTCAAGTGATGACGGGCTGACAAGGCCCTCACGACATCTCATTCCGGGGCCGGCATCGGCCCCGGATCAGCTTTCACGGAACGGTCGGTCCCGATGTTCGAACTTCTAGGCGTGCCGCCGCAGGCGCTGTTCGGCCAGGTCCTTCTCGGCCTGATCAACGGCTCGTTCTATGCGATCCTGTCGCTCGGGCTGGCGGTGATCTTCGGCCTGCTCAACATCATCAACTTCGCCCATGGGGCGCAGTACATGATGGGCGCCTTCGTCGCCTGGATGTGCCTGAACTATCTCGGCGTGAACTACTGGGCCGCGCTGCTGATCGCGCCGGTCGTGGTCGGCGCCACCGGCATCGTGATCGAGCGGCTCTTCCTCGCCCGCATCGCCAAATACGACCATCTCTACGGGCTGCTGCTGACCTTCGGCCTGGCGCTGATCATCCAGGGCCTGTTCCGCAATTATTACGGCTCCTCCGGCCTGCCCTATGGCATCCCGCCGCAGCTGACCGGCGGCCAGAATCTCGGCTTCATGTTCCTGCCGACCTATCGCGGCTGGGTCGTCGTCGCCTCGCTGGTGGTCTGCCTCGCCACCTGGTTCGTGATCGAGAAGACCAAGCTCGGTTCGTATCTGCGCGCCGCGACCGAGAACCCGACCCTGACCCAGGCCTTCGGCATCAACGTGCCGCTGCTGGTGACGCTGACCTATGGCTTCGGCGTCGCGCTCGCCGCCTTCGCCGGCGTGCTTGCGGCCCCGATCTACGCGGTCAACCCGAACATGGGCGCCGACCTGATCATCGTCGTCTTCGCCGTCGTCGTCATCGGCGGCATGGGCTCGATCATGGGCGCGATCGTCACCGGCTTCTCGCTCGGCCTGATCGAGGGCCTGACCAAGGTGTTCTACCCCGAGGCCTCCTCGACCGTGATCTTCATCATCATGGTGCTGGTGCTGCTGGTGAAGCCCGCCGGCCTGTTCGGCCGCGCCGCCTGACGACGCAAGGACCAAAGACATGACCGACCTTGCCTCCAGCGATACCTCGACCGCCGCCGCCGTGGCCGAGACTGACGGCAGCGCCGCGCGCCTGCATCGCAATCTCTTCATCGCGATTGCCGTCCTCCTCGTGGTCGCGCCCTTCGTCGCCTATCCCGTCTTCGTGATGAAGGTGCTGTGCTTCGCGCTGTTCGCGCTCGCCTTCAATCTTCTCCTTGGTTACGGCGGGCTGCTTTCCTTCGGCCACGCCGCCTATTTCGGCATGGCGAGCTATGTCAGCGCCTATACCGCCAAGAACTGGGGCCTGACGCCGGAGCTGGCGATCCTGCTCGGCACAGGCGTCGCCGCCTTGCTCGGCCTCGTCTTCGGCGCGCTCGCCATCCGCCGCCAGGGCATCTACTTCGCCATGATCACCTTGGCGCTGGCGCAGATGGCCTTCTTCTTCTCGCTGCAGACGCCGCGCTTCACCGGCGGCGAGGACGGCATCCAGGCGGTGCCGCGCGGCAAGCTGCTCGGCCTGATCAGCCTCGCCGACGACCGCGCGCTCTATTGGCTGGTCGCCGCGATCTTCATGGGTGGGCTGCTGCTGATCTACCGGATCATCCACTCGCCTTTCGGGCAGGTCTGCAAGGCGATCCGCGACAACGAGCCGCGCGCCATCTCGCTCGGCTACCGCGCCAGCCAGTACAAGCTCGCCGTCTTCGTGCTCTCGGCCGGGTTGGCGGGTCTTGCCGGTGCGACCAAGGCGATCGTCTTCCAGCTGGCCTCGCTCACCGACGTCTACTGGACGATGTCGGGCGAAGTGGTGCTGATGACTCTGGTCGGCGGTCTCGGCACCGTCTTTGGCCCGATCGTCGGCGCCGCGGTCATCGTCGCCATGCAGAATTACCTCGCCGGTCTCGGCTCCTGGGTGCTCGTCGTCCAGGGCGTGATCTTCGTCGCCTGCGTGCTGCTCTTCCGCGAAGGCATCGTCGGCGTCATCGCAAAATGGATCAAGAAGCCGCTGTGAGGGCGGACGCTACTGCTTGAGCAGATAGTCCGCCATCGCGGCCCGGTCCGCCGCGCTGAGGCCGGCGGGCGGGCTCATCCAGCCGCCGGGCACGATCGCATCGGGATCGGCGAGATAGCCGAGCAGCCACTCGCGATCCCATTTGATGCCTTGCGCTCTGGCGTCCTTGAACGCCGGCGAATAGTCGAAGCCCTCGGCCGAGCCGAGCACGCGTCCGTTCAGCCCGGAAAGGTGCGGCCCGGCCATGCCGGCTTTGGCGGGGTCGAGGCTGTGGCAGGACTGGCAGGCCTTGAAGATGGCTGCGCCTGCCGGCTCCTGCGCTCGGGCCGCTCCGCTTAAGGCCAATGCAAAGGTGATCAGCGGCGCGAGGGCCGCCCTCACGCCGGCTTCACCGTCTGGATGCGCACCAGCCGGTTGGTGCCGCTCTCGCCGCCCCAGGCCTCGCCGGTGCGCCCGTCCATCTGGCGGACATTCGCGCCGGGCTTGTCGCTCGGGAAGCTGTTGAACTCCTCCGTGAGCGGATCGAAGCGGACGATGCTGTTGAGGGCGAAATCGGTGAGCCAGACCTTGTCGGCATCGTCGACATAGACCGAATAGGTCCGCGGCTTGTGGCCGGGCAGCTTCCAGCCCTTCCAGCTGCCGCTTTCGGTGTCGTAGGCGGAGACTTGGCCAGAATTCCATTCGCTGACCCAAATCCGGTTCTTCGAATCCGACCAGACCCGGCGCGCGCCCTGGCCTTCGGTCGGCGGGTCGACCACGCTGAAGCTACCGCTCTGCGTGTTGACCCGGGCGATGTAGTTGCCGGCGAGCGAGGCGAACCAGATCTCACCTGACGGCGTGCGCGTCATGCCATAGGGGCCGGCGCCGCGTGGCGCGTCGAAGATCTCCATCTTGCCCGATTTAGGATCGAGCCGGCCGACGATGCCGTTCTGGCCGGTGAACCAGAGCATGCCGGCCTTGTCGAACACCGGCGTGTTGAGATTGGCGCGCTCGCGCCCCTCCGGCAGCTTGAACAGATCGATCTTATGCGTCTTGTCGTCAATGCGGGCGATGGCGTTCTGCCCGCCTTCGGTGACCCAGGCGGCGCCGTCCGGCCCGCGCACCACGCCATGCGGGGCGGCGCCGTCACCGAGCGGGATCACCTTGGTCTGGCTGGTGCGCGGATCGAAGCGCCCGAGCACGCCGTTGCGCTGGCCGCAGACCCAGATCGTGCCGTCGCCGGCATCGGTGACATCGCGCGAACCCTTGATCTCCGGCACCTCGAAATAGGTGACGATGAACGGGCTGCCGGGCTGGGTCTGACCGGTCGCTTGCGCGCTGCGCAGGATCAGGTTCGGCGCGGCGAGGCCGGCGGCACCGAATTTCAGGAACGAACGGCGCAGCATCGGCGTCTCCTTTCGTCATCGGCGGTGGATGATCCGCCCGTCCGAGACAGGCGTAAACCGACAACATCGTGAAACTGTGGCTGTAGCCGGGCGGTTCCCTTGCCCCCCGTTTAGCGCTGCCGCTGAATGCCCTCGGGCAGGGCCGAGACACGGGCCATCTCGCCGGAGCGGAACGTCTCGGGATCGGCGAGATAATCCTGCGCCATCGCCATCGCGTCGGCGCCCCAGAAGACCTCGCCGTCGATCACCAAGCTTGGCACGCCGAAGACGCCGGCGGCAACCGCGTCCTCGGTCGTCCGGCGCAAGCGATCCTTGACCTCCTGCTCGCCGATCAGCGCCAGCGCATTGTGGCGGCCGGCGGCATCGGCAACCTCTTGCAGGACTTGCGGGTCATTGGCATCGCGCCCCTCGCCCCAGATGAGCTGGAAGGCGACCGCCACGGCCGCCTCATTGCCATCGAGCGCAGTCAGGAGGCGCAGCATGGCCAAAGGATTGAAGGGGTGAGCCGGCGGGAAGCGGAAGGGAACGCCCATCGCCTGCGCTGTGTGGGTGGCGAGCCTGTAGGTATGGACGCGCTTCGGCGCGATTTCGGCCGGCCCGAGCTGACCCCAATGCTTCAACACCCCGCCGAAAACGAGCGGCTTCAGCACGACCGGCCGGTAAGTCCGAATCGCGTCGAGCTGCGTCAGCGCCAGATGCGCGAAAGGCGAGATGACGTCGAAATACCAGAAGGCAGGCGCAGGCACGGGCCGGCTCACTTGATCAGCTCGAGGGCGGCTCGGAACTGCGGGTGCTCGGCCGTGCGCAGCCATTCGAACACAACCATCTCGGTGGTGACGATCTCGGCACCGTTCCGCTCCAGCCGGCGCAACGCCACCTCCTTGCTTTCCGGTGCGCGCGAGCCAGCCGCGTCCTGCACCACGAAGATGCGGCGCTTGTTCTCGAGCAGCGAGAGTGAGGTCTGGCCGAAGCAGACATGCGCCTCGCAGCCGCAGAGAATGAGGTCGTCATCGCCGGCAATGGCGTCGATGAAGCCAGGCGCGGCGCAGGCATCGAAGCTCATCTTGGCAATAGCGGGCGCGGCGTCGGCCAGCTCGGGGACCGTTGTGCCGAGCCCTGCCGGATTCTGCTCGGTCATCACGATCGGCACCTCCAGCAGCTTTGCGGCCGCGACCAGCTTGCCGGCATTGGCGACGAGCCGCGGCCCGTCATGGATCGCCGGCATCAGGCGCGCCTGGAAATCGATGATGACCAGGCGGGACCGGTTGGCGTTTATCAAGGGCATCGGCGTCATCTCCGCAGGAGCCGGTCGAGCTCGGTTTCGACATGGCGCTCCATCAGCGCGCGCGGCGAAGTGCCGAACATGCGGATGCGCTGCGTATGCGCCAGCAGCAGCACGCCGGAAGCATGGGCGAAGGCATCGGTCATGATCAAGTCGGCCAGTGCCGGGTCGGCGCCGAGCGCCTGAGCTGCGTTGCGGATCGGCGCCAGCGTCGCCTCTAACGCGTCGTTCAGTGCCTTGTCGCGCTCGCGGCCGAGGCCGTGCGGACGCATGCCGCCGCGGAACAGGTAGAAGCCGAGATCGAGATCCCGCGGATTTGCGGCGTAGAAATCGAAGAAGGCGAGGGCGGCAGCGCGGAAATGGTCCGCTGGGGTGCCGGCAGCCGCGACCGCCCCGTCGACCGCCTCCTGCAACGCGGCGATCGAGCGGCCGAGCACCTCGGCATAAAGGGCTTCTTTTGAGTCGAAGTGGAAATACAGTGCTGCCGGCGTGTAGCCGGCCTCGGCCGCGATCGCCCGCAGCGAGGCGCCGTCCAGCCCCTCGCGCTCGAACACGGCGCGCGCGGCCGTGACGATGCTCTCGCGCTTTGCGTCCGTCGCGGCATAGCGGCCGCGCTTTCGGCCTACTGCTCCCTCGCTCACCCTGGAACGCCTCCAATCCTCTTGACGAAAATCTAACGCTGTTCAATTTTAACGGCAACAACCTTTCGGGAGGAGGCTATCATGCTGATGGATGCCGCTGGCTATCGCGAATCCCTGCGCTCCTATCGGCCACGCGTCTTCGTCAGTGGGCAGCGGGTCGAGAGCGTCGCTGACGAGAAGCTCCTGCTGCCGGGCATCAATGGCATCGGCGTCACCTATGATCTTGCTCATGACGAGGCTTATCGGCCGATCATGACCGCGGTGCAGGGTTCCTCCGGCAAGACCGTCAACCGCATGCTCCATATCGACGCCTCGTCGAGCGACCTGCTCGCCAAGCTCGAAGCGGTGCGGCTGGTCTGCAAGATCTCCGGCTGCGCCCAGCGCTATCTGACTCACGACGCCTTCAACGGCATCCTGCAGGCGACAATGCGGGCCGACGCCAATCACGGCACCGACTACACCCAGCGCTTCCTCGCCTATATGCACCGCATCCAGGACGAGGACCTGACCTGCGGCGTCGCCATGACCGACGCCAAGGGCGACCGCTCGCTACGGCCGGGCCTGCAGGCCAATCGCGATTCCTACGTCCACATCAAGGAGCGCCGGCCGGACGGCATCGTCATCCGCGGCACCAAGGCGATCGTCACTGGCGCGCCCTATGTCCACGAATTCCTGGTGATGCCCTGCCGCACCCACGGCGAGGGAGACGAGGATTTCGCCCTCTGCTGCGCCGTGCCCTGCGATGCGGAGGGGATCACCATCGTCGCGCGCCCGGCCGGGCGGCCGGGCGATCCCGCCGCGAAATTCTCCGCGAAATATGGCCAGTCGACCGGCGCGGTGATGTTCGACGACGTCTTCGTGCCGTGGGACCGGGTTTTCATGGCCGGCGAGACCGAGGAGGCCGGTTATCTCACCACCAGCTATGCCACCCATCATCGCCAGAGCTGCATCGCTGCCCGGGCCGGCTTCGGCGACCTGCTGATCGGCGCCGGTGCGCTGATGATCGAGGCCAACGGGCTCGATGCCGACAGGCATTCTCATGTCCGCGAGCAACTGGTTGAGCTGATCACCATCACCGAGAGCTTCTTCGCCTGCGGCGTCGCAGCCTCGGTCTATTGCAGCAAGGACGCTTCGGGCGTGGCGATGCCGGACGCAGTTTTCGCCAATATCGGCAAGCTGCTGCTCGCTACCAAGATCTACGACATGCACCGCATCGCCCATTACGTCTCCGGCGGCCTCGTCGTCGCCCTGCCCGGTCCGGACGAGGACCACAACCCCGAGACCTCGGCCTCGCTCGCGGCCGTGCTCACGGGGCGGCCCGACATCCCCTATGAGCAGCGCGCCGAGGTCGCCCGCTTCATCGAGGACCTCACCGTCTCCAAGGAGGCCGGCTGGTATTCGGTGATCTCGCTGCATGGCGGCGGCTCGCCCGAGGCGATGAAGCGCGAGATCTGGCGCAACTACCCCGTCATGGAGAAGGTCGCGCTGGTCGAGAGCCTGCTCGATCGCGGCGTGCTCGCCGACGGCTCGCGGGTCTCCAAGCAGCCCGGGCGCTGCTGCGTCACCGGCTGCGAGGTGCCAGAGCGCGTGACGACACCGGAGGCTGCGGAATGAGGCGCCTTCCCTCCCCTTTTGGGGAGGGACTGAGGGTGGGGGGCGAACGACTGAGTTCACCGTGCACCCAGTCAGGCTCCCCCCATCCCTCTCCCTTCCCCGCAAGGGGGAAGGGAAGCGCATGGCTAATTGCCGTCGCGCAGGAACAGTCGAATAGGAAACTGCATGCCGAACGCTCACGCCACCCATCAGGTCCTCAACCAGGCCCGGCCCGCCACCGGCTGGAACGCTTTCTCCGGCGACGCGGTGCTGCAGGGCGTCGTCGCCCGCGGCGCGCCCTGGGTCGCGGACAAGGCGGCTGCATTGGGCGCCCAGGCAGGAGATGCCGAGGTCCAGGAACTCGCCCGCCTCGCCAACCGCCATGGGCCGGAGCTGCGGAGCCACGACCGCTACGGCAATCGCATCGACTGGATCGAGTTCCATCCGGCCTGGCACGAATTGATGGGCCTCGCCTTCGCCCATGAGGTGCCCTCGCTCGCTTGGACGACGAGCGAGGCGAACGGCCATCTCGGCCGCGCCGTGCTGTCCTATCTCTGGAACCAGGTCGAGCACGGGACGGGGTGCCCGACCGGCATGACCTATGCCGCCTATCCCGGCCTCGCCCAGCCGGAGTTCGCGCTCTGGCGGCAGAAGATCACCTCGGGTCGCTACGACAAGCGCCCGCTGCCGGTGGCGCAGAAGGCGGGCGCCAGCATCGGCTATGCGATGACCGAGAAGCAGGGTGGCTCGGACCTGCGCCAGACCCAGACGACGGCGCGTTTCCTCGAGGATACGAAGGAGGGCCGGGTCTACCTGATCACTGGGCACAAATGGTTCTTCTCGGTGCCGCAATCGGACGGGTTCTTTACCCTGGCGCAGACCGAAAGCGGGGTCTCCTGCCTGTTCTGCCCGGGCTTCCTGCCCGATGGCAGCCGCAACCGGCTGCAGATCCAGCGCCTGAAGGACAAGGCCGGCAACCGCTCGAACGCCTCCTCCGAAGTCGAGTTCCGCGAATGCCTCGGCTGGCTCGTCGGCGAGGAGGGCGCCGGCATCAAGGAGATCCTCTCTCACGCCCATCTGACCCGGCTCGACTTCGCCGTCGGCTCGGCCGGCCTGATGCGCCAGGCCCTGACGTTGGCGCTGAACCACACCCAGTCGCGCCGGGGCTTCGGCTCATCTCTGGCCGAGCAACCGATGATGACCAACATTCTCGCCGATCTCGCCATCGACTCCGAGGCCTCGACGCTGATGGCCTTCAGGGTAGCCGCCGCGACCGACGCGATGGAGACGAGCGAAGAAGAGCGCCATCTCGCCCGCGTCACCACCCCGCTGGCGAAATTCTGGAACTGCAAGCGCGCCGCCGCCTTCGTCGTCGAAGCCCTGGAATGCCATGGCGGCAACGGCTTCATCGAGGAGAACCAGATGGCGCGGCTCTATCGCGAGGCGCCGCTCAACGCGATCTGGGAGGGCACCTCGAACATGATGTGCATGGATGTGCTGCGCGCCTTCAACCGCGACCCGCGCACCAAGGAGGCCTTCATGGCCGAGGTTGGCGCAGCGCGCGGCGCCAACCGCGCCCTCGACCGCTGGCTCGACCGGCTCGGCGACGAGGCTTTGAGGCCGCGCAATGATGACGGCCATGGCCGCCGGCTCGCCAATCTGATGGCCTATGCGCTGCAGGCGTCGGAGCTGAAGAAGCATGCCGACGAGGCGGTGTTCGAGACTTTCTGCCGCTCGCGGCTCGATGCCGACTGGGGCTATGTCTTCGGCACGCTCGACCCGTCGCCGGAGCTGGCGGGCATCGTGCGGCGGGCGACTGTGGCGCAGGGCTGAAACTCGACTGCCGCTGTCTTCTCAGGGCAGGTTTTCGCGCAGCACGATCTCGATGCCGGGCCGCGCCGTGCCCTCGGCCGCTGGTCGGCCGGCGCGCAGATTGGCGAATATCGCAACGCAGCTCATCAGCGTCGCCAGCGGCTGCTGGGTGATCACCGCGTCCATGGTGCCGTCGACGAGGAGGCCGCGCGTCTCCGGCGTCAGGCCATGGCCGACGAAGACGACATCCTGCCGCCCGGCCTCCTTCAGGGCCCGGGCTATGCCCTCCGGCCCGCCGCCGATATTGTAGATGCCGGCGAGGTCAGGATGCTGGCCGAGCAGGGTCTTGGTCTGGCGGTAGTTCTTGGCTTCGTCGTCATGGCCTTCGCGCAGGCCGACGACCTCGATGTCCGGATAGAGCTCCTCGAACAGATGCAGGAAGCCCATCTCGCGCTCCTCATGGGCGCGATAGCTCAGGCTGCCGGCGATCATGGCCACTTTGGCGACCCTGGCCCGGCGCGGCCCGATGAAGCGGGCGATGAGCTGGCCGGCGGTGCGTCCGGCCGCGCGGTTGTCGAGCCCGACATAGGCGGCGCGGGCGGTGTTGGCGATGTCGGAGATCAGCGTCACGCTCGGCACGCCGCGCTCGGCGAGGGCGTCGACCGCCTCGCGCACGGTCGGATGCTCCAGCGCCATGAAGGCGACGCCGTCGACCTCGCGGCCGATCCGCCGGAGCTCATGGGCGAGCAGTTCCGGCTTGAAGCTCTCGATATGCTCGACCCTTGCGCGCATGTTGAAGGAAGCAAGCTGATCCTGCGACTCCGCTATCAGCCGGCCGAGCAAACCGAGGAAGCGGTTGTTCCCGGCCGGCAGCAGGAAACCCAGGCGCAAGGGCCGAAGCGCACTCGCCGGCAGCGCGCCCTCCATGACATAGCCGAGCTCGCCCGCTGCCTTCAGCACGCGCTGCACGGTCGCCGGCCTGACGCCCGGGCGCTGGTTCAGCACCCGGTCGACCGTCGCGGTCGAGACGCCGGCGAGACGCGCGACATCCTCGACCCGCGCCATCTGGCGGCGGCGGGGGAGCGCATTCTCCTCGTCAGGATTGCGAATCGGCGCATTCATTCAATCAAAAACCATCAGAAAATGAGCTTGAAGACCATCAGAGGCGATTTCTATGCTGAGCGTCAAGCACTCAAGAGCGATCAAATCGCATCAGCACTACCAGGGAGGACATCATGACCGGACCGAGCCGCCGCACGCTCATCAAGGGCCTCGCCGCCACCCCCGCCGCATCGCTGATCGGCATGCCGATGATCGCGCGAGCTGCCGAGATCGAGCTAAAATACGGCAACAACCTGCCGCTCAGCCACCCGCTCAACATCCGCGCCCAGCAGGCGGCCGAGCGCGTCGCCAAGGAGACCAGCGGCCGCGTCGAGATCAAGATCTTCCCGAACAATCAGCTCGGCGGCGACACCGACATGCTGAGCCAGGTCCGCAATGGCGGCATCACCTTCTTCACCCCGTCGGCGCTGGTGATCGCGACGCTGGTGCCGGTCGCGGCGATCAACGCGGTCGGCTTCGCCTTTGCCGACTATGACCAGGTCTGGAAGGCGATGGACGGGCCGGTCGGCGCGCATGTCCGGGCCGCGATCGAGAAGGTCAATCTCTACGCCTTCGAGAAGATGTGGGACAACGGCTTCCGCCAGATGACCACCTCCGGCAAGGCGATCGAGCAGGCGGCCGACATGGCCTCGCTCAAGATCCGCGTGCCGGTCTCGCCGCTCTCGATCTCGATGTTCAAGGCGCTCGGCGCAGCTCCCGCCAGCCTGCAGTTCTCCGAGGTCTATTCGGCGCTGCAGACCAAGGTGGTCGATGCGCAGGAGAACCCGCTGCCGATCATCCAGGTCGCCAAGCTCTACGAAGTCCAGAAGAGCTGCGCGGTCTCGAACCATATCTGGGACGGCTTCTGGTTCATCGCCAATGGCCGCGCCTGGAAGGGCCTGCCGGCGGACATCCAGAAGATCGTGGCGTCGGCCATCAACGATGCCGGCGTCGCCCAGCGCGGCGACATCAAGAGCCTCAACGATACCGTGCAGGCCGATCTGCAATCGAAGGGGCTTGCCTTCAACAAGACCAACCCCGACAGCTTCCGGGCCAAGCTCCGCGACGGCGGGTTCTACAAGGAATGGCAGGAGCGCTTCGGCGCCGAAGCCTGGAGCCTGCTCGAGGGAGCGGTCGGTAAGCTCGCCTGAGGCTTGCCGGAACCGATACCCCGGGGAAACGCCATGGACGCTCACGCAGCCACTTTGCCGCCGCCGGCCGCGCCGGCGACCGGTCTGGGTCGCCTTGCGGACAGGCTCGACCGTGCCGTCGGCACGGTCGTCGAGCTCACCGCGGCCGTGCTCGTCCTCGCCGAGATCATCATCCTCGGGGCGGGCGTCACCGCCCGCTACGCCTTCCACGCACCGCTCGTCTGGTCGGACGAGCTCGCCTCGATCCTGTTCCTCTGGCTCTCCATGCTTGGCGCGGTGGTGGCGCTGCGCCGCGGCGAGCATATGCGCATGACCGGGCTCGTCACACGCGTCGGGCCGCAGGCGCGCCTCCTGCTCGAAGCGCTCGCCATCACCGCGGCGATCGCTTTCCTGGTGATGATCCTGCCGGATGCGCTCGAATACGCCGAGGATGAGCGCTTCATCGTTACGCCGGCGCTGGAAATCGCCAATTCCTGGCGCGCCGCGGCGCTGCCGATCGGCATCGTCTTGATGCTGTTCGCCGCCCTCTGCCGGCTGCTGCGCTTCGGCGCCTGGAAGACAGTCGCGCTGGCGATCGGCACCACCGTGGCCCTCATCATCCTGTTCTGGCTCCTCGGGCCGGTGCTGAAGCCGCTCGGCAAGCTCAACCTGGTGATCTTCTTCGTCGTCGTCGTCGCGGCGAACGTCTTCGCTGGCGTGCCGATCGCCTTTTCCTTCGCGCTCGCCACCTTCGGCTATCTCTCGCTGACGACCTCGACGCCGATGGTCGTCATGGTCGGCCGGCTCGACGAGGGCATGAGCCATCTCATCCTGCTTGCCGTGCCGCTGTTCATCTTCCTCGGCGCGTTGATCGAGATGACCGGCATGGCCCGCGCGATGATCCAGTTCCTGGCCTCGCTGCTCGGCCATGTCCGCGGCGGCCTGTCCTATGTGCTGGTCGGCGCGATGTACCTGGTCTCCGGCATCTCCGGCTCGAAGATCGCTGACATGGCGGCGATCGCGCCGGTGCTGTTCCCGGAAATGCAGAAGCGCGGCGCCAAGCCCGGCGATCTCGTTGCGCTGCTCTCGGCGACAGGCGCGCAGACCGAGACGATCCCGCCCTCGATCGTGCTGATCACCATCGGCTCGGTCACCGGCGTCTCGATCGCGGCGCTGTTCACCGGCGGCATGCTGCCGGCAGTGGTGCTCGGCATCGCGCTCTGCTTCGTCGTCTGGTGGCGCAACCGGGGCGAGGATCTCAGCCACGTCACCAAGTATTCGACGCGCGAGATCGGCAAGCTCTGCCTGATCGCGGCGCCGGCGATCGCGCTGCCCTTCGTCATCCGCGCCGCTGTCGTCGAGGGCGTCGCCACCGCGACCGAGGTCTCGACCATCGGCATCGCCTATGCGGTGCTGGCCGGCATCCTGATCTACCGCCAGTTCGACTGGCGCCGGCTCAAGCGCATGCTGGTCGACACCGCTTCGCTCACCGGCGCGATCATCTTCATCATCGGCTGCGCCACCGCCATGGCCTGGGGGCTGACGCAATCGGGCTTCTCGCAGGACCTCGCCAAGGTCATGGCGGCCGTGCCCGGCGGCACCTGGGGTTTCCTCGCCATCTCGATCGTCGCCTTCGTCATCCTCGGCAGCGTGCTCGAGGGCATCCCGGCGATCGTGCTGTTCGGCCCGCTGCTCTTCCCGATCGCCAAGCAGATCGGTGTGCACGAGGTGCACTATTCGATGGTCGTGATCTTCGCGATGGGCATCGGGCTTTTCGCGCCGCCCTTCGGCGTCGGCTATTACGGCGCCTGCGCGATCTCGAAGATCAATCCCGACGAGGGGCTGAAATACATCTGGGCCTATGTCGCGGCCCTTTTGGTCGGCCTCGTCATCGTCGCCGCCGTGCCGTGGTTTTCCATCGGCTTCCTCTAGGCACCTTCGCAGGAAAGCACCCGCCATGAGCCGTCATTTTGGCCAGATCCGTCAGGCCGGCTATGTCGTCCCCGATATCGAGGCGGCGATGGATTACTGGAGCCGGGTGCTCGGCGTCGGGCCGTTCTTCTACAACCCCAAGGTCCCGATCAAAAACTACCGCTACAAGGGTGAGGCCTACGAGCCGCATAATTCGGTGGCGCTCGCCAATTCCGGCCCGCTGCAGATCGAATTGATCCAGTGCCGCAACGCCGTGCCGTCCATGTACAAGGACTTCACCGATGCCGGCCATAGCGGCCTGCAGCATGTCGCCTACTGGACCTCGGACTACGACGCCGACCTGGAACGGCTTCTCGCCGAAGGCTTCAAGCCGGTGATGTCCGGCGAGGTCGGCGAGCGCGGCCGCTTCATCTATTTCGATACGCATTACCATCCCGGCACGGTGATCGAGCTTTCGGAGGTCGCCGGCCCCAAGGGCGAGATGTTCCGGCTGATTCGCGAGGCGGCGGAGACTTGGGACGGCAAGGACCCGGTGCGGCCCTTCCCCGACCTCAGCAAGCTCTGAAGCCTTCATTTGTCTCTGTGGTCGTCCCGGGCGACCATAGGGAGACCCGGGACCCATGCCGGAGCCTCTCCAAACAAGGCTCAGGCATGGGTCCCGGATCGGCGCCGCCAGAGGCGGCTTGTCCGGGACGACCACGATGGTGAGTATTGCGACATGTCCACCGCCGATCGCTTCACAGCCACCTATCTGATCGAGACGCCGCTCGATCCGCGCAAGGTCGCGGATGTCATGGCCGGCGAGCAGTCGAGCGGTACCTTCACCCGTGTCGCCGGCGAGACCGACGAGCTGCGCGAACGCACCCGCGCCGCCGTCATCGCGGTCGAGGAACTGGACAGCGCCGCGGAACCGAGCCTGCCCAATGCCTGGCTGGCGCGGAAGGGCGTCAGCGGACCATGGCGCCGCGCCCGCATCACCCTCTCCTTCCCGGTCGATAATGTCGGTCCCAACCTGCCGACGCTGGCCTCGATCGTCGCCGGCAACCTGTTCGATCTCGGCGAGGTCACCGGGCTCAGGCTCGAGAGCATGGCCCTGCCGGCCGCCTATCGCCGGCTCTTCCCCTTGCCGACGCGCGGCATCGCCGGCACCCGCCGGGCAACCGGCGTGACTGATGGCCCGATGATCGGCTCGATCATCAAGCCCAATGTCGGCCTGCGTCCTTATGAGACCGCAGAGCTGGTCGGCCGGCTCTGCGCCGCCGGGCTCGACTTCATCAAGGACGACGAGATCTCGGCCGACCCCGTGCATGCGCCGCTGGCCCAGCGCGTGCCGGCAGTGATGGCCGCGGTGCGCCGCCATCAGGACCGTACCGGCAAGGCGGTGATGGTCGCCTTCAACATCACCGCCGAAACCGACCAGATGCGCCGCCATGCCGAACTGGTCGAGCGCGAGGGTGGCACCTGTGTGATGGTCAGCCTGAACTGGTGCGGTTTTTCGGCGGTCGAGACGCTGCGCCGCTCGACCAGCCTCGCCTTGCACGGCCACCGCAATGGTTTTGGCGCGCTCTCGCGCCACCCGCTGCTCGGCATCGGCTTCCAGGCCTACCAGACGCTGTGGCGACTCGCTGGCGTCGATCACATGCACGTGCATGGGCTGCAGGGTAAATTTGCACAGGAAGACGAGGAGGTCGTGACCTCCGCCAGGGATTGCGTGACGCCGCTGACGGATGGCATCGACGACCGCGTCCTGCCGGCCTTCTCCTCCGGGCAATGGGCCGGCACGGCGCAGGCGACCTGGGACGCGATCGGCCATGACGACCTGCTGTTCATGGCCGGCGGCGGCATCCTCGCCCATCCCGGCGGCCCCGCGGCCGGTGTCGCCAGCATCCGCCAGGCCTGGCAAGCGGTCGCGTCCGGCGTGCCGCTGGGCGAGGCGGCGAAGGAGCATGATGAACTCGCGCAGGCGCTCGCCTTCTTCGGCAAGGGCGGCGGCTGAGCATGGCGAACGAGGCGCCCCGCTACGGCTGGTATGGCGACGACTTCACCGGCGCCACCGACACACTCGCGACGCTCGCGGAAGCAGGCCAGCGCGCTCTGCTCTTCCTGCGCATCCCGACGCCCCAGCAACTCGCCAGCGCCGGTACGCTCGACGCGGTCGGCATCGCCGGCGCGACGCGCGCGATGGCGCCGGAGGCCATGGCGCGGGAGCTGGACCAAGCCGGGCGCTTCTTCGCCGCGCTCGGCATCGGCCTGCTGCACTACAAGTGCTGCTCGACCTTCGACAGCGCGCCCGAGATTGGTAGCCTCGGCGCGGCAGCGCGTGCCCTGCGGCCGCATTTCCCGAACCCACTGCTCCCCATCATCGGCGGCCAGCCGAATCTCGGCCGCTACTGCCTGTTCGGCACTCTCTTCGCTGCAGCCGGAGCCGGCGGCAGCATCCATCGCATCGACCGCCATCCGACCATGAGCGCCCACCCGGTGACACCCATGGGCGAGGCTGATCTGCGCCGCCATCTGGCGGCGCAAGGTCTGGAGCGGGTCGCGCTCGTCGATTACCGCAGCCATGAGGGCGGCGGGGCCGGAAAGGCGCTTGGCGCTGCGCTGGCGGATGAGCCCGAAGCCGTGCTCTTCGATGTTTCGCAACCTTCCGATCTTGTGGCGATCGGCGCCTTGTTGCGCGAGCAGATGAGCGCCGGTCCGATGCTCGCGATCGGCGCAAGCTCGGTCGCGCAGGCCTTCGCTGGCTTCCCGCAGGCTGCGCAGCCGGCAATGCCGAAGCTCACGCGCTCTGCTTCCGGCGGCAACCTGCTCACCTTGGTCGGCAGTCTCTCGCCGGTGACCCGCGCCCAGGTCGAGCTCGCCGAGGGCTATGAGCGGATCGCGATCGACCCGGAGCGGTTGACCGGCGAGCCCGCCTATCTCGACGCGCTGCGTGCCGAAGCACTTGGCCGCCTCGCCCGGGGCCATGTCATGCTGATCACAGACAAGCCGGACGGCACGCCGGCCGAAACCGGCAAGGTCGCGGCCGGCACCGGAGCGCTGCTGCGCGCGATCATGACCGAGGCGCGAATCGCGCGGCTGGTGGTCGCCGGCGGCGACACCTCGACGCTGGCGATCCGCTCGCTCGACCTTTGGGGCCTGTCCTATCGCTCGCCCTGCACGCCGGGCGCGCCGCTCTGCCGCGCCCATAGCGATGATCCCCGGCTCGACGGCCTCGATATCGTGCTCAAGGGCGGCCAGATGGGCACGCCCGACTTCTTCAATCGCGTCGCCGAGACGGGCTGAGCCGGCCTCGCCTTACGGGCAGACGAAGCCGCCCTGATTGTCGGGCACGCAGCGCGAGCCATTGGGCAGGTTGAGCGCGCCGGAGCGATCGCGCCGGACATAGGCGCCGTTGGGGAGGCTGAAGCCGCCGCTCTGGTCGGTCTGGACGCGCGTGCCATCGGGCAATTGCAGGCCGCCGGCGCCGTCGCTGACGATTCGCTTGGTCATCACGGTGGGGGCCGGTGCAGCGCTGGGCGCCAGGCCGGGAGGCGAGGCACCGAAGCGCTGCGGCTGCGAGCAACCCGCCACGATGCCGGCAAGACCAATAGCTCCGGCCACGAAAAACGCGCGTTTCATCCCAATCCGCCTCCTCAATATGTCTTCATCAAATCCGCAGTCTCCGACAAGGCGAAGCCACGGTCCAGCGCGCCGCCGCGCGGGCGCGCGCTGGCAGGATCGACCAGTGATTGTGCCGCTTTCATGACAATGCAGGTGAACACCAACGCATGACGAGGAGGATTGCCTAGTCCTGGCCACATCCGCGAAAGTCCCATCCGGGACGGAACCGCCGGAGAACGAACGCGCATGGCCGACTGGACGAAGGGGCGCAGCGAAGCGCAGGCGATCACCGAGCCCTGGACGCGGCAGGGTGGGCCCGGCGGCGCCATCGTGCTGTTCGACCGCGACGGCGTGCGCGAGAGCGCCAGCGGCGGCTTCGCGGTGATCGAGCACCGCCTGCCTTTCACCCCCGACACGCTGAACCGGCTGGCCTCGATCAGCAAGCACATCTGCGCCGCTCTGCTGCTGCGCGAAGGCGTGCCGTTGGCGGAAACGCTCGGCAGCTTCATCCCTGAATTGTCCGAAGCGCTGGGCGTGGTGCCGCTCGGCCGGGCGCTCGACATGACCGGCGCGCTGCCGGACATGATGGAAGCGCTCTGGCAGCAGGGCACGCCGTTCACCGCGAGCCTTTCCGCCGGCGAGATCTTTGCAGCCGCCTGCCGCCTGCCGAGCCTCAATGCCGAGCCTGGCACCGAGATGGCCTATTCCAACACCGGCTGGCGCCTGGCGCAGGCGATCCTCGAGCGCCGGACCGGCAAGAGCGCCGCGCAACTGGTCGAGGAGTTGATGGCGCCTGCCGCGCTGCCGATCCGCTTCGTCTCCGACGAGAGCGAGGTCGTTCCAGGCCTCGCCACCGGCTACTGGCATGACGGGCAGGGCTGGCGGCGCGGTTTCTACGGCTTCAACTTCTCGGCTTCCGGCGGCATGGCTGGCAGTGCGGCGGGCCTGGCGCGCTGGGCGGCGGGCCTGATGGCCGGGCGCGAGCCCTATGCGGGTCTGCTCGACCGGCTCACCGCGCCGCGCCAGTTCGCCGATGGCAGCGAGAGCGGCTACCGGCTCGGCCTGGTCGCGAGCCAGCTCGGCGGCATTCGGGTCATCGGCCATGGCGGCTCGCTCACCGGCTATCGCAACCACATGCTGATGGCGCCTGAGCACGGCGTCGGCGTCGTCGTGCTGACCAATCGCGAGGAAGACGCGCTCTGGCCGGCCTTGCGCGTGCTGGCAGCGCTCACCGGCGAAGCGCTGCCTGATGATCCGGAGAGCGTGCCGACCGGGCTCTACGCGGCCGAGGAGGGCCCGTTCTGGGCCGAGTTCGCCGGCGGCGCGATCAGCGTCATGGGCGGCTATGAGAAACTGGTCTCGGACGGCAAGGGCGGGCTGCGCAGCCTGCCGGCCTATCTCGATATCTACCTGAAGGCCGAGGCCGATGGCGCCTTAAGCGGCAAGATCGGCGGCGCGTTGCGCCAACTGTTCCCTGTGCCGGCCAGTACGGCGCTGGACGCGCGTCTCGTCGGGCGCTGGCGCGATGACCGGCTCGGGGTCGAGATTACCATCCGCGCCGACGGTACCGCATCCTGGCCCTGGGCCGGGACGATCGGCTTCGAGACCCGGCTGACGCCTTTGCCCGGCGGGCGGGCGCTGGCCGATCTGAAGCACGGCCCCTGGCGGCACCGGCCTTGCTTGTGGCTGCAGGCGGACGGCAGCCTGCGCCTTGCAAGCCATCGCTCGCGCATCCTGCATTTCACCCGCATAGACCCGGAAAGCCGGCCATGATCCGATCTCGCCTCGCTGCCGCACTCATCGGAGCGGCCGCCCTGATGCTCGCTACCGGGGCGCAGGCGCAGTCCACGCCGAAAAACGTGCTGCGGGTGGCGCCGCATGCCGATCTCAAGACGCTCGATCCGGTCGCTGCTTCGGTGCTGATCACCCGCATGCACGGGCTGATGATCTACGAGACGCTGTTCGCCTGGGACGCCAAGCTCCAGCCGAAGCCGCAGATGGTCGAGAGCTTCTCGACCGCGGATGACAAGCTCAGCTGGAGCTTCACGCTGCGGCCCGGCCTCAAGTTCCATGACGGCCAGCCGGTGACGACGCGCGACGTGATCGCCTCGCTGACGCGCTGGATGAAGCGCGACACCATCGGCGGCAAGCTCGGCGAGTACACCGAGGTGATGACGGCGGTCGATGATCGGACCTTCTTACTGAAGCTGAAGAAGCCGATGGCGCTGGTGCCCTTCGCGCTCGGCTCGGCGGTCGGCAACATCCCGGCGATCATGCGCGAGAGCGACGCGGCGAGCGATCCGTTGAAGCCGATTAGCGAGGCGATCGGCTCCGGCCCGTTCAGGTTCAACCGGGCGGAATGGCGCAGCGGCGCCAAGGTCGTCTACGACAGGAACCCGGATTACGTGCCGCGCTCTGAGCCGGCCGATGGGCTCGCCGGCGGACGCATCGTCAAGGTTGACCGGGTCGAATGGCTGATCATGCCCGATCCGGCGACCGCGGCCGCGGCGCTGCAGACCGGCGAGATCGACATCTGGGAGCAGCCGAGCCAGGACCTCGTGCCGATGATCGCGGCGACGAAGGAGGTCAAGGTCGAGCGCTATGCCAGCCTGCCGGACCAGGCGCTGCTGCGGCCCAACCATCTCTATCCGCCCTTCGACAACCCCAAGGCCCGGCTCGCGCTCGCCTATGCCACCGATCAGGCCGAGTTCCTGGCCGGCGGCTTTGGCGATGAGGAATGGTGGCAGCGCTGCAATTCCTATTTCATCTGCGGCGGGCCGAACGGCACCGAGGCTGGCGCCGAAGGTTTCGGCAAGCCCGACCTTGCCAAGGCCAGGCAGCTCCTCGCTGAGAGCGGCTACAAGGGCGAGCCTTTGGCGCTGATGTCGAGCATGGACATCCCCTCGATCGGCCGCATGGCGGAGGTCGCCGCCGACAGCCTGCGCAAGGCCGGCTTCAACATCGACCTGCAGTTCTCCGATTGGGGCACGGTGGCGACGCGCCAGCAGAACCGTAGCGCCCCCGGCCGTGCCGGCTGGAACCTCTTCGTCACCACCATCCCCGGCGCGACCATGCAGTCGCCATTGACCAATGTCGGCACCAACATGGCCTGCGAGAAGGCCTGGGCCGGCTGGGCCTGCGATGGGCAGACCGAAAAGCTGCGCGGCGCCGTGGTCGATGCGCCGGACGAGGCCGCTCGCAAGGCCGCGGTCGAGACCTTGCATCGGCACCTCGCCGAGGTTCAGCCCTATCGGGTGCTCGGCCAGTTCGTGCAGCCCTATGCTCGGCGCGCCAATGTCGCCGGTGTGCTCGCTGCGCCGGTCATGCTGTTCTGGAACATCGAGAAGCAATGAGGGCGCTCCGGGGCCCGCGCATCCTGCGTTTCAACAATCGAGGGAGGCCATTCATGATCCGATCCCGCTTTGCCGCCGCACTGATCGGCGCGGCCGCCGTAATGCTCGCCACCAGCGCGCAGGCGCAGCCGGCGCCGAAGAATGTCCTGCGCGTCGCGCCGCATGCGGACCTCAAGACGCTCGATCCCGTCGCCGCCTCGATCGTCATCACCCGCATGCACGGGCTGATGATCTACGAGACCCTGTTCGCCTGGGACGCCAACCTCCAGCCCAAGCCGCAGATGGTCGAGAGCTTCTCGACATCGGACGACAAGCTGAGCTGGACCTTCACCTTGCGGCCGGGCCTCAAATTCCATGACGGCCAGTCGGTGACGACGCGCGACGTCATCGCCTCGCTGACGCGCTGGATGAAGCGCGACACCATCGGCGGCAAGCTCGGCGAGTATACCGAGGGCATGGAGGCGAAGGACGACAGGACCTTCGTGCTCAAGCTGAAGAAGCCGATGGCGCTGGTGCCGTTCGCGCTCGGCTCGGCCGTCGGCCAGATCCCGGTGATCATGCGCGAGGCCGATGCGGCGACCGATCCGATGAAGCCGATGACCGAGACGATCGGTTCCGGCCCGTTCAAGTTCAACCGGGCGGAATGGCGCAGCGGTGCCAAGGTCGTCTACGACAGGAATCCGGACTATGTGCCGCGCTCCGAGCCGGCCGACGGGCTCGCCGGCGGGCGGATCGTCAAGGTCGACCGCGTCGAGTGGCTGATCATGCCCGACCCGGCAACGGCCGCGGCGGCGCTGCAGACCGGCGAGATCGATATCTGGGAACAGCCGAGCCAGGACCTGATCCCGGTGGTCGCGGCGGCGAAGGACGTCAAGGTCGAGCGCTATTCCAACCTCGCCAACCAGGTGATGCTGCGGCCGAACAGCCTGCATCCGCCCTTCGACAATCCGAAGGCGCGGCTCGCGCTGGCCTATGCCACCGACCAGGCCGAATTCCTGGCCGGCGGCTTCGGCGACGAGGAATGGTGGAAGCGCTGCGCCGCCTATTTCATCTGCGGTGGTCCGAACGGCACGGAAGCCGGCACTGAGGGCTACGCCAAGCCCGATCTGGAGAAGGCGAAGCAGTTACTGGCCGAAGCCGGCTACAAGGGCGAGAAGCTGGTGCTGACCACGAGCAACGACATCGCCGCGATCGGCCGCATGGCCGAGGTCGCCGCTGCCCAGCTGAAGAAGGTCGGGATCGCCGTCGACGTCCAGTTCTCCGACTGGGGCACCGTCACCACCCGCCAGCAGAACAAGAGCCCGCCGGACCAGGGCGGCTGGAACCTGTTCGTCACCTATGCCTCGGGCGCGACCATGCAGTCGCCGATGACCAATATCGGCACCAACATGGCCTGCGAGAAGGCCTGGGCCGGCTGGCCCTGCGACGCCGAAGCCGAGACGCTGCGTGGCGCCGTGGTCGATGCGCCTGACGATGCCGCCCGCAAGGCGGCGGTCGAGACGCTGCACAAGCGCCTCGCCGAGATGCAGCCCTATCGCGTGCTCGGCCAGTTCGACCAGCCCTATGCCAGGCGCGCCAGCGTCTCGGGCGTGCTGGCGGCTCCCGTCATGCTGTTCTGGAACATCGAGAAGAAGTGACGCCGGTTCCCTTCCCCCCGCTTGCGGTGGGGAAGGGTTAGGGATGGGGGGCGGGAAAGCAGGGCTTGGATCTTCTTCATGTAGAGAGCCGAGTGGCGCTACCCCCCACCCAACCCTCCCCACCGCAAGCGGGGGGAGGGCTTGCGCCTCGCGTCCAGGATCGCGCGTTAACCGGTTCCTGACCGATTGCGGACGAGACTTGAGGGAACGATTCGCCTTCTAGTCTCGTGAGACGCGTAATGGGTCAGGTTCTGCAGTTCCGCCAGTTGAAGCCGCAGCTCGCCGCAAGCGATGGCGATGCGCTCGATCTGATGTCGGCGATCGATTTCGCCTTGCGCGACCTCGCCGACATCACCCCGCATATCCTGCACGAGCCGAGCCGTGAGCAGGCCCGGCAATGCCGGCAGATGCTGCAGGACGCTTTCGACGCGGCGCTGCAGGCCGGCTGAATTCAGTCCCGTCTGACGTCGACGACATAGCCTTCGTCATTGACGACGACGCGGATGTCGTCGCCCTCGTCGTCGGTGCCCGAGACGATCCAGACGCCGCGGCGGCGGCTGACGTTCTCGACATCGACCAGGCCGCGGCGACGGGCGATGCGCACCGCCTCGCGCCGGCTGATGCCGTAATCCTGATCGTCTTCATCGTAAGCCGGCGCCGGCGGCCGAGGTCCGCGCGGCGGCGGTGGAGCGACATCCGGCACGGGGGCGGGCAGGGGGACAGGCGGGGGGACGGCTCGCGGCGGCGCTCCCACGCCACCGCTCAAGGCCTGGGCGAGGGCCGATCCCGCCGGAGCGAGGCCGAGGCAAGCGGTGAGGACGAAGCGACGGGTCAGCATGGCCGATCTCCAGAAGAGGCTTGCCCTGCGTAAGCGGCGATTGGGACGGAATCGGGACGGGATTGCGGGTGAGGCTGGCCTGTGACAGGCATCGCCAAAGCCATTTCAGCAAAACTGCGCAGCGGTTTTGCGTCCGGAATTGCGTGAGATGGAGGCGCGTGAGGGAGATGCGGCGCATGCAGCCAGCCTGGGCGATCGGCCTGATGACCGGAACGGTCCTCGACGGCAATATCGACATCGCCGCGATCCGCACCGATGGCACCGTTGTCGCCGAGTTCGGGCCGTGGCGCCTCTCGCCCTATCGCCAGGAGGTTCGTGATCTGCTGGCCGAGGCCGTTCAGGCCGCACTGGGTTGGCGTTTCGACGGCCCGGAGCCGGCAATTTTCGCCGAAGCCGAACGCGCCCTGACGCTGGCGCAAGGCGAGGCCGTCGCCGAGTTCCTCGCCGCTGAAGACATTGCTGCGAAGGAGGTCGCGGCGATCGGCTTCCATGGCCAGACCGTGCTGCACCGGGCTCCGGCCAAAGAGCGCAAGGGTGACACCCGCCAGCTCGGCGACGGGACGCTGATGGCCGGCCAGCTCGGCATCGACGTCGTCTACGATTTTCGCACCGCCGATGTCCGCGCCGGTGGCCAGGGCGCGCCGCTGGTTGCGAGCTATCACGCCGCGCTGATGCGCAGCATCGGGGCCGGGCAGGAGACCGCCGTGCTCAATCTCGGCGGCGTCGGCAATCTCAGCGCCTTCGCCGATGCCGAACGCGTGCTCGCCTTCGACACCGGCCCGGGCAATGCGCCGCTCAACGACTGGATCAAGCAGCACGGCAAGGGCGAGATGGATCGCGACGGCGCCTTCTCGCTGGCCGGAACAGTGGATGAAGCCCGGCTCGCGCGCCTGCTCGAGCATCGCTATCTGTTCGCGCCCTATCCGAAATCGCTCGATCGCCACGACTTCACCGCGGCCATGGCCGAGGGCCTCAGCTTCGCGGACGGGGCGGCGACGCTGACCGCCTTCACCGCCGGCGCGGTCGGACGCGGCCTCGACCTGCTGCCGGTCAGGCCGGAAAGGCTGATCGTCTGCGGCGGCGGTAGGCGCAACCCAGCGATCATGGCGGCGCTCAATGCGCGCACCGGCGCGCAGGCGGTTCCGGCGGAGGCCGTTGGCTGGCGCGGCGATGCGATCGAGGCGGAGTGCTTCGCCTTCCTCGCCATGCGCCGCAAGGCCGGTCTGCCGATCTCCTTCCCGCTCACCACCGGCGTCGCGGAGCCGATGACGGGCGGTCTGATCGCGCCGGGCCGTTGACGGCGCGCGCCGGCAGGGGTTCAAGGGCGGCATGAGCAAGTTCGCCTTCGAGCCCCTCGCCATCCCCGCCGTCGTCCTGATCAGGCCGAAGAAATTCGGCGATGCGCGCGGCTATTTCATGGAGACCTACAGCACCGATGCCTTCGCTGCGGCCGGCATCGGCGCTGTCTTCGTTCAGGACAACCAGTCGCTCTCGGCGGCGCGCGGCGTGGTGCGCGGCCTGCATTTCCAGGCGCCGCCTGCGGCGCAGGCCAAGCTGGTGCGAGTGCTGAAGGGCGCGATCTTCGACGTCGCCGTCGATATCCGCCTGGGATCGCCGAGCTATGGCAAATGGTGCGCGGCGACGCTCACCGCCGAAGGGGCCGAGCAGCTCTACGTGCCGCGCGGCTTCGCCCATGGCTTCTGCACGCTCGAGCCCAGCACCGAGGTCGTCTACAAGGTCGACGGCCCCTATGCGCCGGAGACGGAGGGCGGCATCGCCTGGAACGATCCCGGCCTTGCGATCGACTGGCCGGTGACGGTCACCGAGGCGCAGCTCTCCGGCAAGGACGCCGTCCTGCCCGGCTTTGCCGGTTTCGCCAGCCCGTTCCGCTGGGAGGCCCAGCCGTGAAGCGCTATCTCGTCACCGGCGGCGCCGGTTTCATCGGCTCGGCCGTGGTGCGCCACCTGATCCGGCAGACGCCGCATCAGGTGCTGGTCGTCGACAAGCTGACCTATGCCGGCAACCGCGACAATCTCGAACCCGTCTCGAACGATCCCCGGCTGGCGTTCCTCCAGGCCGATATCGGCGACCAGGCCGCGATACAGCAGGCCTTTGCCGAGTTCCGCCCCGACATCGTCATGCACCTCGCCGCCGAGAGCCATGTCGACCGCTCGATCGACGGGCCGGCCGCCTTCATCGAGACCAATATCGTCGGCTCTTTCGTGCTGCTGCAGGAGGCACTGCGGCACTGGCGCACGCTACCGCCGGCCGAGCAGGCGAGCTTCCGCTTCCACCAGATCTCGACGGACGAGGTCTTCGGCTCACTCGGTGAGGACGGGCTGTTCAGCGAGACCTCGCCCTACCAGCCGAACTCGCCCTATTCGGCCTCGAAGGCAGCCTCGGACCATCTGGTGCGAGCCTGGCACCACACTTATGGGCTGCCGGTCGTGCTCTCGAACTGCTCGAACAATTACGGGCCGTATCACTTCCCCGAGAAGCTGATCCCGCTGATGATCCTCAACGCGCTCGAGGGCAAGGACCTGCCGGTCTATGGCTCGGGCGCTCAGATCCGCGACTGGCTGCATGTCGAGGACCATGCCCGTGCGCTCGCTCTGATCGCCGAAAGTGGCCGGATCGGCGAGAGCTACAATGTCGGCGGCTCGGCCGAGCGCAGCAATCTGGAGGTCGTCAAGGCGATCTGCGCGCTGATGGACGAACTCGTGCCCGATGCCGCGATCGGCCCGCGCGAAAAGCTGATCCGCTTTGTCGCCGACCGGCCGGGCCATGATCAGCGCTATGCCATCGACGCCTCCAAGATCGAGCGCGAGCTCGGCTGGCGGCCGCAGGAGAGCTTCGAGAGCGGCCTGCGCAACACCGTTCAATGGTATCTGGGGAACCGCGACTGGTGGGGCCGGATCCGCTCCGGCGTCTATCGCGGCGAGCGGCTCGGCGCCGGCTGAATTCCTGCGCGGGCGTCGGTCTCTGGAACCGGCCCGCAGCGATCGTCGAAAAAACACGCGCCCCAAGCCCGGCTCCTTGCGGAAGCGGGCATCCCACCGACCCTATGCGCGTGGTCTTGCCTGCGGCGCCTCAGGCGGCGCAGCAGCCGTGAGCCTTCGGCTTGTCCTCGTATTCGTCGTGGCGCTTGACGAAGCTCAGCGTCGAATCCTCGTTGCGGCCTTTCGGCGCGCGGTCGAGGATCATCAGCGTCGTCAGCATCTCCTCGCCGCCGCGGGCATAGCCCGAATAGGTGTGGAACACCTCGCCTTCCTCGTCGCGGATGAAGGAGCTGAGGCCGGGCAATTCGTCATGCGCCTGCTCGGACGGCGTGCGGGTGAAGTTGTAGAGCACCGGGCCCTTGGCCAGTTCCTCCCGGGTGAAGGAGGCCTGGTAGTCGAAGTTGAAATCGCTGCCGAAGGACGAGACCCAGGGCACATTCCAGCCCATGCGCGCCTTGTAGGTCTCGATCTTGGCGAGCGGCGCGCGCGAGACCATCACCAGCGTGACGTCGTGGTTGTTGAGATGCGCCAGCGTGCCGCCGAGATGGTCGGCCATGAAAGAGCAGCCGGGGCAGCCGGCCTCCCAATCCGGCCCGAACATGAAATGGTAGATAACCAGCTGGCTGCGGCCGTCGAACAGTTCGGCCAGGGTCTTCTTGCCCGCAGGCGTGTCGAACACGTAATCCTTGTCGACCTTGACCCAGGGCAAAGCGAGGCGCTCGGCATTGATCTCGTCGCGCAGCCGGGTGAACTCCTTCTCGCGGGCGAGCAGGGCCTTGCGCGCATCCAGCCATTGCGAACGGGAAACCACCTGATGCTCCATCACCGCCTCCTTGCAGCACCCAGCCCTTCAGCCTATTCTTGATGAGTTGATATCAACATATCTGAACGATGTCAAAATCACTGCAAGCCCCGCTCGAATCCCTCGTCCCCTTCGCTACGACGCTGCATGTGCGCGACCATTGCCTGTGCCTGCATGTCCAGCGCGCGGCGCGCTCGCTGGCGCGATTGTTCGACGAGGCACTGCGCCCGGTCGACCTGACCAATCAGCAATTCTCCCTCCTGATGTCGCTGAACCGGCCGGAACCGCCGCCGATCGGCCCGGTCGCCAACCTGCTGGGCATGGACCGGACGACGCTGACCGCGGCGCTGAAGCCGCTGGAACGCCGCGGCCTCGTCGTCGTGACCGCCGGCGAGAAGGACCGCCGCAGCCGGCTCCTGGCAATTACGCCGGAGGGAATTGAGCTGCTCGCCAAGGCCATGCCGATCTGGCAGCGCACGCATGATGCGGTCGATGCCCGCCTCGGCGATTTCGAACCGGCCAGGCTCAGGCAGGCGCTGCAGGCCGTGACATAGCCCTGCCATATCGTCCCGGCCCAGTTGCCGGCCTTCCGACAGATGATCCGACCCGAGGAGCACGCAATGCCCCAGATGATCTTCGTCAACCTGCCGGTGAAGGACCTCGACAAGTCGAAGACCTTCTTCAAGGCGCTCGGCTTCTCCTTCAACCCGCAGTTCACCGACGACACCGCCGCCTGCATGGTGGTCAGCGACACCATCTTCGTGATGCTGCTGACCCGTGAGAAGTTCAAAAGCTTCTCGCCGAAGCCGATCGCCGACACCAGCCAGGTGCTGCAGGTCCTGCTCACGCTCTCGCGCGAAAGCCGCGAGGCGGTCGATGCGACGGTCGCGGCTGCGCTCGCCGCCGGCGGCACCACCACCGACGAGCCGCAGGATTACGGCTTCATGTACGACCACAGCTTCCTGGATCTGGACGGCCACGCCTGGGGCGTCATGTGGATGGACCCGAGCGCCGTGCAGTCATAGCTACCGGCGGGCTGTCGATAGAGACGCCCAAAAATCGGGGGCGCGGCATTGCTGCCGCGCCCCTTTCGCGCTGTTGAGCCGGGAGGAGGGGGCTCAGCCGCGCTTCGGGGGAGACGCTGGCCAGCTCTTGATCAGCGTGTCGTAGTCGATCGTCTCGCCCTTCGGCTTCTCGTTGGCGAGCTTGCGTTGCGGCGCGATCGTGCCGGCCTTTTCCGCCTTGGTGAACCACTCTTCGGCCGAGGTCTTCGGGTTGAGCTTCGGCCCGCAATCGCCCTGCACGCCGGAGCGCTCCAGGCGCTCCATCACCGAGTCCTGCGCCGCCGCGAGGGCATCCATCGCCGCCTGCGGCGTCTTGGCGCCCGAGGAGGCGTCGCCGATGTTCTGCCACCAGAGCTGGGCGAGGCGCGGATAGTCCGGGACGTTGTTGCCGGTCGGGGTCCACTGCACGCGCGCCGGCGAGCGGTAGAATTCGATCAGCCCGCCGAGCTGCGGGGCGCGCTCGGTGAAGCTCTTGTCCCAGATGTCGCTCTCGCGGATGAAGGTCAGGCCGACATGGCTCTTCTTCAGGCTGACCGACTTGGAGACGATGAACTGCAGATAGAGCCAGGCCGCCTTGCGGCGCTCGATCGGAGTCGAGTTGAGCAGCGTGGCGGAGCCGGCGTCCTGGTAGCCGAGCTTCATCCCGTCCTTCCAGTAGGCGCCCTTGGGCGAGGGGGCCATCCGCCATTTCGGCTTGCCGTCCGAGTTCATCACCGGCAGCCCGGGCTTGACCATGTCGGCGGTGAAGGCGGTGTACCAGAAGATCTGCTGGGCGATGGTGCCCTGCGCTGGCACCGGGCCCGATTCGCCGAAGGTCATGCCTTGCGCCTGCGGCGGAGCATATTTCTTCAGCCAGTCGACATATTTGACGATCGAGTAGACCGCAGCAGGGCCGTTGGTGTCGCCGCCGCGCTCGATCGACGAGCCGACCGGGCGGCAGCCTTCCATGCGGATGCCCCATTCGTCGACTGGCAGGCCGTTCGGGATGCCCCTGTCGCCGTTGCCGGCCATGGAGAGCCAGGCGTCGGTGAAGCGCCAGCCGAGCGAGGGGTCCTTCTTGCCATAGTCCATATGGCCGAAGACCTTGGTGCCGTCGATCTCCTTGACGTCGTTGGTGAAGAACTCGGCGATGTCCTCATAGGCCGACCAGTTCACGGGCACGCCGAGATCGTAGCCGTATTTGGCCTTGAACTTCTCCTTCAGGTCGGCGCGCTGGAACCAGTCGTAGCGGAACCAGTAGAGATTCGCGAACTGCTGCACCGGCAGCTGGTAGAGCTTGCCGTCGGGGGCGGTGCCGAAGGACTTGCCGATGAAGTCGTCGACGTCGAGACCGGGATTGGTGACGTCCTTGCCCGGGCCCGCCATCCAGTCGGTCAGGTTGGTCGCCTGCTTGTAGCGGAAATGCGTGCCGATCAGGTCGGAATCGTTGATCCAGCCGTCATAGATGTTCTTGCCGGACTGCATCTGCGTCTGGATCTTCTCGACGACATCACCTTCCTGGATGATGTCGTGCGTCAGCTTGATGCCGGTGATCTCGCTGAAGGCCTTGGCCAGGACCTTGGACTCGTATTCATGCGTGGTGATCGTCTCCGAGACGATGTTGATCTCCATGCCGGCGAAGGGCTTCGCCGCGTTGATGAACCATTCCATCTCCTTCATCTGCTCTTCCTTGGAGAGCGTCGAGGGCTGGAACTCACTGTCGATCCATTTGCGCGCTTCCTCTGGGCCGGCGAGGGCCGGTCCGACGGCAAGCGTCAGCGCGAACAGGCTGGCGCCGGAAAGGCTGGTAAGGGTCTTGCTGAGCATCGTCATCGTTGTCCTCCGACGTTTCCCTTGTGGGGCCGCCCGTTCGTCCGGGTCGGTCGTTTCTTGTTGTTGGGCCCAGTCCTCTAGACGAAGCGGAACACCGCTGCGGCATAGAGGAGCGCAAGGCCGGATGCCCACCACAGCGGCTGGCCGACGATCCCGAGCCAGGCGAGGTGAATGAAGGCGCTGCCGAGCAGCGATATGAAGAGCCGGTCGCCGCGGGTGGTGGCGATCCCCAGCACGCCGACCCGCTCGGTCTCGGGCCGGAAGATGGCGAGCAGGGTCAGGATCAGGAGCAGGCTGGCGATGCCGGCGAAGAAGACGCCGGTCTGCCAGGTCCAGGCCATCCAGGCGAGTTCCATCACACCCTCCCCAGGGCGAAGCCCTTGGCGATGTAGTTGCGGACGAACCAGATCACGAGCGCGCCGGGGATCAGCGTCAGCACGCCCGCCGCTGCGAGCACGCCCCAGTCCATGCCGGCGGCCGAGACCGTGCGGGTCATGGTCGCGGCGATCGGCTTGGCGCTGACGCTGGTCAGCGTGCGCGCCAGCAGCAATTCGACCCAGGAGAACATGAAGCAGAAGAAGGCGGCGACGCCGATGCCCGACGCGATCAGCGGCATGAAGATCTTCACGAAGAAGCGCGGGAAGGAATAGCCGTCGATCGCCGCGGTCTCGTCGATCTCGCGCGGCACGCCGGACATGAAGCCTTCGAGGATCCAGACCGCCAGCGGCACATTGAACAGGCAGTGGGCGAGGGCGACGGCGAGCGGCGTATCGAACAGGCCGATCGCCGAATAGAGGTTGAAGAAGGGCAGGGCGAACACCGCCGGCGGGGCCATCCGGTTCGAGAGCAGCCAGAAGAACAGGTGCTTGTCGCCGAGGAAGCGGTAGCGCGAGAAGGCGTAGGCGGCCGGCAGCGCGAAGGCGAGCGAGAGCAGGGTGTTCAGCGCCACATATTGCAGCGAGTTGATGTAGCCGTTGTACCAGCTCGGGTCGGTGAAGATCTTGGCGTAGTTGTCGACCGTGAAAGTCCGCGGCCAGAGCGTCAGCGCGTTGGTGATCTCGGTGTTGGTCTTGAAGCTCATGTTGACAAGCCAATAGATCGGCAACATCAGCGCGATGAGGTAGAGGGCAAGGATCAGCCGGCCGCCGCGCATCAGCCCCTCCTTGCTTCGCTGTCGGCCCGCGCATCGGCGGTGGTCATCACCGTGTAGAAGACCCAGCAGACGGCGAGGATGATCAGGTTGTAGACGATCGAGAGCGCTGCCGCCTTGCCGAGGTCGAACTGGCCGAGTGCGAGCTTCACCAGCTCGATCGACAGGAAGGTCGTCGAATTGCCGGGGCCGCCGCCGGTGACGACGAAGGGCTCGGTGTAGATCATGAACGAGTCCATGAAGCGCAGCAGCACGGCGATCAGAAGCACGCGGTTCATCTTCGGCAATTGGATGGTGCGGAACACCGCCCAGCGCGAGGCGCCGTCGATGCGCGCCGCCTGGTAATAGGCGTCGGGGATCGACTTCAGGCCGGCATAGCAGAGTAGCGCGACCAGCGAGGTCCAGTGCCAGACATCCATCACGACGATGGTGAACCAGGCCGCGACCGGGTTGGCGACATAGTTATAGTCGATGCCGAGCGCGTTCACGGCGGCGCCGAACAGGCCGATGTCGCCGCGCGCGAAGATCTGCCAGATCGTACCGACGACGTTCCACGGGATCAGCAGCGGCAGCGCCATCAGGACGAGGGTCGCCGACACCGTCCAGCCCTGGCGCGGCATCGACAGCGCCACCAGTATGCCGAGCGGAATCTCGATGGCGAGGATGATCGCGGAGAAGGCGAGGTTGCGCCAGAGCGAGTCGTAGAAGCGCGAGCCGAGATCGCTCTTGGGATCGAGCAGTTCGGCGAACCAGCCGACGCCGTTCCAGAAGAACTGGTTGTTGCCGAAGGAATCCTGGACGGAATAGTTGACCACCGTCATCAGCGGGATCACCGCCGAGAAGGCGACGATCAGCAGCACCGGCAGGACGAGCAGCCAGGCTTTCTGGTTGACCGGCTTCATGGCTGGCCTCCCGGGAGCGCTTGCCCCTTCACCAGATGCCCGTCGCTGTAGATGTGGATCTGGCCGGCTTGCAGTGCGAGCGCCGCCTGATCGCCGTCGAAGCTGGCGCCCTCAGGCACGCTGGCGGCGAGTTTGAGGCCATCGAGCTCGACGCGGGCGATGCGGGCGCGGCCGATGTCGTCGATCCTGGCGATCCTGACCGGCAGGCCAGCGCCGCGCGGCGCAAGCGTCGCATATTCCGGACGGATGCCGAGCTCGACCTTGCCGGCGAGGGCGGGATAGTGCCGCGTCAGCGTGATCTCCTGCCCGGCGAGACTGGCCCGCGCGCCCTCGACCTTGCAGGGCAGCACGTTCATGCCGGGCGAGCCGATGAAATGGCCGACGAAGGTGTGGGCCGGGTGCTGGAACAGCTCCTCGGGCGTACCGGTCTGCACCACGCCGCCGTCGTGCATCACCACCACCGTGTCGGCGAAGGTCAGCGCCTCCGTCTGGTCGTGGGTGACATAGATCATGGTGAGGTCGAGCTTGCGGTGCAGTTCCTTCAGCATCGAGCGCAGCTGCCATTTCAGATGCGGGTCGATGACGGTCAGCGGCTCGTCGAACAGGATCGCCGCAACGTCGGGCCTGACAAGCCCGCGCCCGAGCGAGATCTTCTGCTTGGCGTCGGCGCCGAGCCGGCTCGCCTTGCGGTCGAGCGCCGAAGTCAGATCGAGCAGGCCGGCGATCTCGGCGACGCGAGCATCGATCTGCGCCCGCGGAACGCCGCGGTTCTTCAAGGGGAAGGCGAGGTTCTCGCGCACCGTCATCGTGTCGTAGACGACCGGGAACTGGAAGACCTGGGCGATGTTGCGGGCCTCGGTCGGCAGTTGCGTCACATCCTTGTCGTCGAACAGGATGCGCCCGCGCGTCGGCACGACGAGGCCGGAGATGATGTTGAGCAGCGTGGTCTTGCCGCAGCCGGAGGGGCCGAGCAGGGCATAAGCGCCGCCCTGGCGCCAGACATGGTCGACCTCGCGCAGCGCATAGTCCTGCGATCCCTGCGGATTGGGCTTGTAGGAATGGGCCAGCTTGTCGAGCGTGATCCTGGCCATCTCACGCCGCCTTTGCCGGAGCCGCCGCCGCCAACCGGCCGGTGGCGTCGAACAGGAAGATGCGGGCGGGATCGAGCCAGGCCGCGGCGGCAGCATTCGGCTCCAGGCGCCGCACGCCCGGCACCAGCGCGATCAGGCGGTGCTCGCCGACATCGAGATGGACGAAGGATTCCGAACCGGTGATCTCGGAGACCGAGACATTCGCCTGAAGTTCGATGGCCGGCGCCGGCAGTGCATCGAGCGCGAGATGATGGGCGCGGAAGCCGATCGTATAGGGCCCGTCGGGCACGCCGGCGAAGGCACCGGTCGCCGGGATGCTCTGGCCGGTCGAGAGCCAGACCTCGCCGCCCTGCTTGGTGCCGGAAAGCGTGTTGAGCGGCGGGTCGGAGAAGACCTGCGCGGTGACGAGATCGTCAGGCTGGCGGTAGACTTGGGCGGTCGGCCCGAACTGCGTCACCCGTCCCTGGAACAGCGTCGCGGTATTGCCGCCGAGCAGCAGCGCTTCGCTCGGCTCGGTGGTGGCATAGACGAAGATCGCGCCGGATTCGGCGAAGATGCGCGGCAATTCCTCGCGCAATTCCTCGCGTAATTTGTAGTCGAGATTGGCGAGCGGCTCGTCGAGCAGCACGAGCTCTGCCCGCTTCACCAGCGCGCGGGCGATCGCGGTACGCTGCTGCTGGCCGCCGGAGAGTTCGAGCGGCTTGCGCTGGAGATAGGGCTCGAGCCGCAGTAAGGCCGCGGCGCTTTTCACTCGCGCCTCGATCTCGCTCGCCGGCAGGCCGGCAACGCGCAGGGGCGAGGCGATGTTCTCGTAGACCGACAGCGCCGGGTAGTTGATGAACTGCTGGTAGACCATCGCGACATTGCGCTTCTGCACCGGCAGTCCGGTGACGTCGCGGCCCTCGACCAGGACCTTGCCGCTGCTCGGTGCATCGAGCCCGGCCATCAGGCGCATCAGCGAGGTCTTGCCGGCGAGCGTCGCGCCGAGCAGCACGTTGAGCGAGCCCCTCTCCAGCGTCAGCGAGATGTCGGCGAGCAGGGTCTGCGCGCCGCGCGTCAGGCTGAGACTGTCGAGAGTCAGGCTCATCCGCGCGCCTCCATCCTGACGGAAGCGGGTGGCGAGGCCTTCGCCGCCATATAGTCGTCGAGCGTCCGGCGCTGCTCGGGCGAGAAGCGCAGGCCGAGCTTGCTGCGCCGGAACAGCACGTCCTCGGCTCTCGCAGCCCATTCCTGGCTCATCAGCCAGGCGACCTCGCGCTCGGTGAGATCGGCACCGAAGACCTGGCCGAGATCGGCCATCGCCTGGGCGCCTTCGAGCAGAGTCTCGGCGCGGGTGCCGTAGGCGCGGGCGAGCCGACGCGCCAGCTTGCGGTCGAGCCAGGGGCGGGCGGCGGCGATGCGCTCGACCAGCCCCTCGAAATCCTCGACCGGGAAATCGCCGCCGGGCAGATGCGCGGTGGCCGTCCAGGACGGCTTGCGCAGGGCGGGAACCGCGGCGGACAGCTTCTCGACCGCCGCTTCCGCCAGCCGGCGCGCGGTGGTGATCTTGCCGCCGAAGACCGAGAGCAGTGGCGCCGAGCCGGCCGGCTCGTCCAGCGTCAGCACATAGTCGCGCGTCGCTTCCTGCGCCTTGCTGGCGCCGTCGTCATAGAGTGGGCGCACGCCGGAATAGGCCCAGACCACGTCCTCGCGCTTGATCGGCTTGCGGAAATACTCGCTCGCCGCGGCGCAGAGATAGGCGATCTCGTCCTCGCTGGCGGCGACCTTGGCCGGATCGCCGTCATAGTCCTTGTCGGTGGTGCCGATCAGGGTCAGGTCGCCCTCATAGGGGATGGCGAAGATGATGCGGCCGTCGGCGTTCTGGAAGATGTAGCAGCGATCGTGCTCGAACAGGCGCGGCACGACGATATGGCTGCCCTGGACCAGTCGCACCGAGGCCGGGCGATTGCTGGCAACGATGCCGTTGAGCACGTCGGCGACCCAGGGGCCGGCGGCGTTGACGAGCACGCGCGCGCTGGTCTCCGCCTTCGTGCCGTCGGCAGCTTCGGTCGTGACCACCCAGAGATCGCCCTGGCGGCGCGCGCCGATGACCTTGGTGCGCGGCAGGATCCTGGCGCCATGCTCGGCCGCATCGCGGGCATTGAGCACGACGAGGCGGGCATCCTCGACCCAGCAGTCGGAATATTCGAAGGCGCGGTCGAAGCGCGGCTGCAGCGGCTCTCCGGCGGCGTCGCGCTTCAGGTCGAGCGAGCGCGTCGCCGGCAGCAGCTTACGGCCGCCGAGATGGTCGTAAAGGAAGAGGCCGAGCCGCAGCATCCACCAGGGCCTGAGGCCTGCATGGTGCGGCAGCACGAAGCGCAAGGGGCGGATGATGTGCGGCGCGGCGCGCCACATCACCTCGCGCTCGGTCAGCGCCTCGCGCACCAGCCGGAACTCGTAGTGCTCGAGATAGCGCAGCCCGCCATGGATCAGCTTGGTCGAGGCCGAGGACGTCGCGCTTGCGAGGTCCGACTGTTCGAACAGCACGACCGAAGCGCCACGACCGGCCGCATCGCGTGCAATGCCGCAGCCGTTCACGCCGCCGCCGATGATGGCGATGTCGAACACTGGAGCCGTCACACGCTTCCTCCCGCAGGCAACCCGTTCGGCCGCCTCTTCAACGCACGGTAGAGCGTGATTTTTTTGCGCGCAACGGCAAAACGAAAGTCAAAACGAAAATTTCAGGTTTCGCTTCGACTGTATGCCGTATGCTCGATCAGCGTTTCGGTTTCGACTACCTTGATGCCCTCGCCGCGGCAGAGCTCGCGCAGGGGCGCCGGGTCGAGCCGGTCGGTGACGAAGACGTCGACATCGCGCAGATGGCCGATGCGGACCGGGGCGGAGCGCTCGAACTTGGTGCTGTCGGCGACGAGCAGGCATTGCCTGGCATTCTCGATGATCGCCTGGGAGACGCGAACCTCGCGATAGTCGAAATCGAGCAGCGCGCCCTCTTCGTCGATGGCGGAGGTGCCGATCACCGCATAGTCGACCTTGAACTGGCGGATCAGGTCAACGGCGGCGGCGCCGATCACGCCGCCATCCGAGCGCCGGACCGGCCCGCCGGCGACGATCACCTCGATGTTCTCATGTGGGTAGAGCAGCGTCGCGACATGCAGGTTGTTGGTGATGACCAGCAGGCCGTGATGGTCGGCGAGCGCGCGCGCGACCTCCTCGGTGGTGGTGCCGATATTGATGAACAGCGAGGCCTCGTTCGGGATCAGCGCCGCCGCAGCCCGGCCGATCGCCGCCTTCTCGTCGCGGGCGATGAAGCGGCGTGCCTCATAGGCGAGGTTCTCGACGCCGGAGGCCACCACCGCGCCGCCGTGCACGCGTGACATGATGCGCTGGTCGCAGAGCTGGTTCAGGTCCTTGCGGATGGTCTGGGCGCTGACCTCGTAGCGCGCCGCGAGATCCTCGACATTGACGCGTCCCTGCGCCCTGGCCAGCGCCACGATCTCGCGCTGGCGTGGCGTGATGCTCTCCATGTCCGGCTCCCTGTGACGTGGCGCCAAGCTGACCGCGCCGGCCGGCAGCGTCAACCGACGGATATTCGGCGGCTAATGATCTGTGCGCTGTCTCACGCAGCTACGACACGCAACCCTGTCAAAAGACATGCGCGTTTGACAGACACTGCGCTAGCGGTCGAACTGTCTCGTCTTCACCCCGACTCGAAGGCCCTGCCTGTGCCGACACAGCTCGACAAGGATGCCCGCTTCCTGCGCGCCGTGCTGGCGGCGTCGGACGATTGCATCAAGGTGATCGGCCTCGACGGCTCGCTCGAGTTCATGAGCGAGGGCGGCCAACGCGTGATGGAGGTCGCCGATTTCGAGGCGATCCGCGGCTGTCCGTGGATGCAGTTCTGGGAGGGCGCGAGCAAGGCGGAGGCCGAGGCGGCGCTGGCGGCGGCAAGAGCCGGCCACAGCTACCGCTTCCAGGGGCAGGCCGATACCGCCGCCGGCAATCCGCGCTACTGGGATGTCCAGGTCTCGCCGATCATCGCAGCCGATGGCAAGCCCGAAGCGATCCTCTCGGTCTCGCGCGACATCACGCAGATGCATGCCGGCGAGGAGCGCTATCGCCTGCTGGCGGGCGAATTGAACCACCGTATCAAGAACCTGCTCGCCATGGTCTCGGGGATCGTCAACCAGTCGCTGCGGGGCGTCGACGAGCCGCTCGATATGGTCAAGCGCCGTCTTTCCGATCGCTTGCAGGCACTGGCGGCGGCGCAGGACGTGCTGATGATGGCGAGCCGCCACGGCGCCGATCTCAGGCAACTGGTCGAGGTCGTGCTGTCGCCGCATCGCTCGGGCGAGCGCCTCGCCGTCGATGGCCCCTCCGTGACGCTGTCCTCGAAATGCGCGCTGGCGATGGCGCTGGCCCTGCACGAGCTCGGGACCAATGCAGTGAAATACGGCGCTCTCTCGCAGGAAGGCGGCCATGTCGACGTCTCCTGGAGCAACCAGGGCGGCGAATTTCATTTCCGCTGGCAGGAAAGCGGCGGACCGCCGGTGACGCCGCCGCGGCGGCGCGGCTTCGGCTCGCAGATGATCGAAAAGGTGCTCGGCAGCTATCTCGGCGGCACGGCGCGGCTCGATTTCGCGCCTGATGGTATCGTGCTCTCTCTCGACGCGCCGACTGCGGCGCTGGCGGAGGGCTAGCCGGCGATAGTCGCCCGCTGTAAGGCGGCGCGAAACCGGCTAGTCTTGCCGGCAGGTTCCGCCGGGAGGTCGACACGCTGATGCTGAGGAGGTCGCGCCGCGCCGCCATCCTCGTCGCGGGCTTGATCGCATTCGGGCTCGCCTGTGCCGCCTATTCGCTGAACCGGCGCAGCCATGATGCCGCCGCGCTGGAGGAAGCCGGGCGGACCCTGCACCGCCTGATCTCGCAGCGGGTCGATCAGCACGATGCCCATCTGACCAGCCTGTCGGCGCTGGTCCAGGCGGCCGAGCCGGCGCCGATCGCCACGGTCGAGCAGGTCGCGGCCAGCATCATCCGCTTCTATCCCCGCATCGTCGGCATCGACGTCGTCGATCTCGCGCTGAGCCCGCCGCGCTCGCTGCTCGACACAGCCGATCCCGCCGTCGTCGCAGAGGAGGCGCGGCAGGCGGTCGGATCGAACCTGCGCACGCGTGCCCTCGACGGCGGCAGCAAACTGCTGCTGGTCAAGCGGGCGCTCACCGATGGTGTCGGCCATTATGCGCTCGCCCTGATCATCGACATGAACCGGCTCTCGGCGAGCGATACGCCGCTGCCGGACGATGCGCAGGTTCATCTGCGGCTGATCGCGCCGGGCCAGGCAGGCGACCAGCCGCCGGGCGCCTTCAGCGCCGAGATCGCCAGCCGTACCCAGCCCTTGCGCCTGACGCTGACGACCAGCGCGCCGAGCTGGCCGCTGCCACCGCCGGGCTTTCTCGCCTTGGCGGGCCTGCTCGTCGCCCTTGCCACGTTTCTGGTCGACCGTCTGCTCGAAGCCCGCAGTGCCGCGAAGGAGGCGGCGCGCAAGGCCGTCCTCGCCGAGCAGGATGCGCGTCTCGCCCATGCCGGGCGGGTCAACGCCATGGGCGAGCTCGCCTCCGGCATCGCCCATGAACTGACCCAGCCCTTGACCGCGATCCTCGGTCAGGCCCAGGCCGGGCGGCGCCTGCTGGCGCAGCCCGATGCGGACCAGGCGGTGCTGGCGGGCGCCTTCGAGGCGATCGCGCGCAATGCCCGCCGCGCCGGCGACATCCTCGGACGTTTGCGCGCCTGGATCAGCAAATCCGAGCCTCAGCTCGAGAGCGTCGATCTGACCGAACTCGCCGCCGAGGTCGTCCACCTCCTCGCGGCGAACGCGCAAACGGCCGGCGCGATGCTGCGGGTCAGCGGCGACGGCAGCCGGCCGCTGGTGCGGGCCGACCGGGTCCAGCTCGAACAGGTCGTCTTCAACCTCGCCCGCAACGGGCTGGAGGCGGTCGAGGGCCGCGATGGCGAGCGGACCGTAACCATCGAGGTCGGCACGCAAGGGAACGACGCCGTGCTCGCGGTCAGCGACAATGGCCCCGGCCTGTCGCCGGAAGCGCAGGCGCGCCTGTTCGAACCCTTCTTCACCACCAAGCCGGCCGGCCTCGGGCTCGGCCTTGCCCTCTGCGTGCGCCTGGTCGAGCGCTTCGACGGGGCGCTCGCGGCCGAGAATGCCCCCGGGGGTGGCGCGATCTTCAGCGTCCGCCTGCCGCGCGTTGCGAGCGAGGCTTCGCGGGAGGCGGCCGAATGAGCCGGCAGCTCGTCCATCTGATCGACGACGATTGGGAGGTGCGCGAGGCGCTGAGCTTCCTGCTGCGCACCGTCGGGCTCGAGGTCCAGCCGCATGCGGATGGCGCCGCCTTCCTGGAGGCGCTGCCGGGCTTGCGGCCGGGCTGCATCGTCACCGATATCCGCATGCCGCGCCTGACCGGGCTGAAGCTGCAGGAGCGGCTCGCGGCTGCCCGCTGCCGCTGGCCGGTCGTGATCATCACCGGCCATGGCGATGTCGAGGCGTGCCGCGCCGCCTTCCGCAACGGCGCCGCCGATTTCCTGACCAAGCCGGTCGATGAGCAGGTGCTGATCGACACTGTCCAGGCGGCGCTGGCGACGCTCGATGGCATGCTCGCGGCCGAGAGTGGCAGCGCTTCATCGCGCGAGAAGCTCGGCCGCCTGTCGCAACGCGAGGCCGAGATCCTCGCCCTGATCGCCGAGGGACGCTCGACCAAGGAGATCGCGCGGGCGCTGTCGATCTCGCCGCGCACGGTCGACACGCACCGAGCCCGCATCGCCGAGAAGCTGGAGACGACCTCGGTCGCCGAGATGGTCCGGCTGCAGCTCGTCGGGGCCGATCGGTAGAACTACGTAAGCTCCGCGCGGATCGCCCGGATGCACCGGCGAAGCCGGGTTCGGCATTGTCCCCCCACACCAAAACGGTGGTCACCAGAGGGATCGTCATGTCGTTCGCCCGTCTCGCCATCATGTCTGCCGCCATCGCCCTGCCGACGCTCGCCCAGGCCCAGGTTGCGCAGGTCCGAGCCCTGCCGACAGCACTCGCCGTCGAGCTCGCCCAGGCGACCGTCGCGGCCTGCGCCGCCAAGAACTTCAACGTCGCCGCGACCGTGGTCGACCGCAGCGGTGTCGTGCTCGCCACCATCCGCGCCGACCGCGCCGGGCCGCACACCATCGACGCCAGCCGCGCCAAGGCCTTCACCTCGGTTTCGGCCAAGAACAACACCGGCGCCATGGCCGAGGCTGCCGCCAACAATGCCGGCGCCCGCAACCTCGTTTACATCCCCGGTTTCCTGCTGCTTGGCGGCGGCGTGCCGGTGAAGGCCGGTGACGAGGTCATCGCTGCGGTCGGCGTCGGCGGCGCCCCGGGCGGTCACCTCGACGAAGAATGCGCCAATGCCGGCCTGCAGGCGATCGCCGCCAAGCTGAAGTGACCGGTCTTCAGTGAGGGGGGCGTCAGGGTCGTTGCCGTGAGGCAGCGGCCCTGATCGTTTCAGATGGCAGGCTTCGCCGTCACGACCCGCGTCGCCTCATTGGGCATCGCCTTCAGCGTCGCGGCCCAGAACATCAGCGCGAGCGCGGCGATGCCGGCACCCAGCAGGCTGACGCCGGTCCAGCCGGCATGCGCATAGACCAGCGTCGAGCTCGACGATCCCAACGCGCTGCCGATCGAATAGAACACCATGTATCCGGCGGTCAGCCGGCTCTGCGCCTCCGGCCGGACGCGATAGATCATCGCCTGATTGGTGACGTGCACCGCCTGCAGGCCGAAATCGAGGATCAGCACGCCGGCGACCAGGAAGAGGATCGACTGCGGCAGCAGCCCGATCGGCAGCCAGGCGATGAGCATCAGCGAAAGCGCGATCCCGGTGACGCGCTGGCCATGGCCGCGATCGGTCCAGGCGCCGGCCCGCGCTGCCCCGAGCGCGCCCGCCGCCCCGGCGAGGCCGAACAGGCCGATCGCCGTATGCGACATCGAGAAGGGCGGGGCGGCGAGCGGCAACACCAGCGGCGTCAGCAGCGTGGTGACATCCGCGAAGATCAGCATGGCGATGATCGCGCGGATTTGCAGCACCCGCTCCTGCCGGAGCAGGGTGAAGAGCGAGCCGATCAGCCTGGGATAGGAGAGCTGCGTCGGCGGCTTGCGTTCGGGGGGCAGGGCCCAGAACAAGATCGCGGCGATGATCAGCGTCGTCGCCGCCGAGAGGAGGTAGACCGCCCGCCAGCCCGAGATGTCGGCCATCGCGCCGGCGATGGCGCGGGCGAGCAGGATGCCGAGCACGATCCCGCTGGTGACCGAGCCGACGACCTGGCCGCGCTCCTCCGGCCGCGCCAGGCTGGCGGCATAGGCGACGAAGGCCTGCGTCACCACGGCGAGGAAGCCCATCGCTGCCATCGCCGTGAGCAGCATCGCGCCCGAGACCGAGACGGCGACGCAAATCAGCGCGGCGACCGAGAGCAGCGATTGCAGCACGACGAGCTTGCGCCGATCGACGAGGTCGCCGAGCGGCACCAGCAGGATCAGCCCGAGCCCGTAGCCGAGCTGCGTCGCGCCGACGACGAGGCCGACGATCGCCCGCGAGAGCTTGAGATCGTCGGCGATGATGTCGAGCAGCGGATGGGCGAAATAGGCGTTGGCGACAGCGAGCCCGCTCGCCACCGCGAAGAGCAGGATCATGCCGGCCGAGAGCTGCGCTGTCGGATGAGGGGACGACGGGCGTGCGTCAGCGCTCGCGGCGCCGGCGGGCGCCGCCTCTGGATCCAGTCGCATAGAGGTCTCCGCTAAATGAGTTTCATTATGAAACTCATTGCGGTGTAGCGCTGCCGGTTTTATCTTGCAACCGATGAGCGATCACGGAGCGTTGAGGAGAACGCCGCAGCCATGGTCAAGCGCCGCAGCCTGGTCAGCGATTATTGCCCGAGCGCCCGGGCGCTCGATGCGATCGGCGACTGGTGGTCGATGCTGATCGTGCGCGACGCCTTCGACGGCATGACCCGCTTCAGCGAGTTCCAGAAGAGTCTCGGCATCGCCCGCAACATCCTGTCCGAGCGCCTGCGCACGCTGACCGCGCGCGGCATCCTCGAAGCGGTCCCGGCTGCGACCGGCGGGGCACGTCAGGAATACCGGCTGACCGCCAAGGGCCGCGACCTCTTCCCGGTGATGGTGGCGCTGAGGCAATGGGGCGAGCAGCATCTGTTCGGACCGGGCGAGCAGCATTCCTCGCTGATCGAGCGCGACAGCGGCCGCAAGGTCACGTTGACCGTGCAGACCGAGGACGGCAGGCCGATCGATGCCGAGGGTGCGATGATCCTGAAGGTGCCGGAGACGGAGAAACAGCCCTAGTCGAGCGAGGCCGGCTCCGCTTTGGGCAGCTTGGCGCGATAGAGCAGCTTCCAGGCATCGGCGCCGAGCGCGAAATCCTTGCATCTGAGGTCGGCGATCCGGCGGCCGCCTCTGGCGATGCGGATGCCATCGCGCTCGCCCTGTCCCCGCACGATGATCGAGTACAGCGTGTAGCGGGTCTCGCCGCGGTTGAAACGGACGATGTCGCCGGCGAAGCTGGCATCGCCAACGACGGCAGTGCTGAAAGCGAGGTCCGGCGGCAAAGGCCTGTCCGGATGCGTCAGCTCGATCGCGTCCTTGCGGCCGAAGCGGTAGCTCAGGCTGCCCTGGCCCGGACCGATATCGCGGGAGGCGCAGAGCGAGGCGACCTTGCCGCCGATCGCGCAGGAGAAGATCGCCACCTCGCCAGCCTGGCACAGCGAAGGACGCGTATCAGCCCAGGCGGCGTTGCAGGCGAGGACAGCCGCCAGAGTGACGAGACAGCGCAGATGCATCATTTCAGCCAGAGCCTGAGCGGAATCTTTCCGGCCTTGCCGCAATCGGCGAAGGCGACGCCATCCTCGGACAGGGTGCCGGTGACCGCACAGCTCTCCTCGCCGATCACCAGTATCGCGGCATAGCGCCGGCCATCGCGCTGCAGGTTGAGCGTGCCGGATTTCTCGGCGACCTCGCCCGGCCCGCACAAGGCGAGATGCTTCAAGGTCACCGGTCCGGCGAAATCGCGCTTGCGCTTGGAAGCGGCAGGCTCCGCCGTGGCCAGCGTCGCCGTCACCGCCCATTCGCCGGCATAGCCATAGCGGCCGGTCAGCTCGAGCGCTTCGGCAGCGATCGGCATCATCGGCAGCAAGGCCAGGAGCAGGTGCGCGTGCATGTTCCCTCGCAGTGGAGGGCCTATGCTAGCCGCAGCATGTGGCTCGCGCGAATCCAGGGCTGCACCCACTTCGCGGCGGCCTTGCGTCCCCGACTCTGGCGCATGGCCGGGCCGGGCCCTATCCTCAGGCATTCCCCAAGCACAGGACGGACAGGTGCCGATGGACAAGCGGGTCGAGACGCCGCCGGCGCAGGCGGCGCTTTCCCATGCGGATATCCGGTCGATCCTGATCGGGACCATGCTTGCCATGTTCCTGGCGGCGCTCGACCAGACCATCGTCGCGACCGCGATGCCGACGATCGGCCGCGAGCTCGGCGACGTCGCCCATCTGCCCTGGGTCGTCACCGCCTATCTGCTCGCCGCGACCGCAGTGACCCCGCTCTACGGCAAGTTCGCCGACATTCACGGCCGGCGCGTCACCATGCTCGGCGGCATCGTGATCTTCGTGATCGGCTCGGTCGCCTGCGCGCTGGCGCCGTCGCTCTGGCTGCTGGTCGCCGCCCGCTTCGTGCAGGGACTCGGCGGCGGCGGTCTGATGGCCATGGCGCAGACGATCGTCGGCGACATGGTCCCGCCCAAGGAGCGCGGCAAGTATCAGGTCTATTTCGCGAGTGTCTTCTTCACCTCTTCGCTGCTCGGGCCGGTGCTGGGCGGCATGATCGCCGAGGCGCTGCACTGGTCGGTGATCTTCTGGATCAACCTGCCGCTCGGGCTCGGCGCCTATTGGATGACCGACAAGGCCCTGCAGCGCCTGCCGCGGCATGAGCGGCCGCACAAGCTCGACGTGCTCGGCGCGCTGCTGATGACCGGCGCGACCATGACGCTGCTGCTGGCTTTGTCCTGGGGCGGCACGCATTATCCTTGGGGCTCGCCGCCTATCCTCGGGCTCGTCGCCGGGTCGGCCCTGCTCTGGCTCTGCTTCGCCTGGCGCCTGCGCACCGCCGCCGAGCCGTTGATTCCCTTGACGGTCCTGGCCAATCCCGTGGTCCGCAATGCCACCGTCGCCGCCGGCTTCGGCATGGGCACCTTCATCGGCCTCACCATCTACCTGCCGCTCTATTTCGAGACGGTCATGGGCCTGTCCGCCGCCAATTCCGGGCTCGGCCTGATCCCCCTGACCTGCGGCACGGTCTTCGGCGCGACCTCCTCGGGCCGGGCGATGGGCAAGCTGACGCACTACAAGCGCGTGCCGGTCGCGGGCCTGAGCCTCGCGCTCGTCGGCACCGCCGTGCTGATCGCCTATGGCGACCAACTGCCGCTCTGGCTCTTCGGGCTCGTCCTCGCCTTGATCAGCGTCGGCTTCGGCATGCTCCTGCCGGTCGCGACCGTCTCGATCCAGAACGCGGTGCCGATGCATCAGCTCGGCACGGTCACCGGTACGGCCAATTTCTTCCGCCAGATCGGTGGAGCGCTGATCGTCGCCATCTTCGGCGCGATCGTGCTCGGCGGCCTCGGCGCCAGCGGCCCCGGGCTCTCGGCCGAGACGCTCAAGGCCGGCGGCGTCGATCGCGCCACCATGGTCGGTCTGTTCCGCTATGTCTTCGCTGCAAGCTTCGCGGGATTCGCCTTGGCGCTGCTCTTCCTGCTACGCATGAAGGAGCTGCCGCTGCGCGGTTCGGCCCTCGCGGCTGCGAAGGAGGTGGCGGGGGAGTAGGGCATCGGACCGAAAAGTGGGGTCCACTTTTCGGACCAATCCGATGCTCTTGTCTTACGGAACGGGCCGTCTCGTCGCGCGTTTGCCGCAAGCCCGTCACAGAGCCGCGGCAGCTTGTCTCGTCGCGTCAGAGGAGTGCGCCATGTCCGATCTCGTCGTCATCGTCTATCCGACCGAAGCCAGGGCCGAGGAAATGCGGCAGAAGCTGTTCGGCCTGCAGAAGGAATACCTGATCCAGATCAGCGACGCCGCGATCGCGGTGATGCACGAGGACGGCAAGGTCAAGCTCAACCAGCTGCTCAACACCACCGCCCTCGGGGCGGCCTCGGGAGGCTTCTGGGGGCTGCTGATCGGCGCGATCTTCCTGATGCCGATCTTCGGCGCAGCGATCGGCGCGGCCTCCGGCGCGCTCGGCGGCGCGCTGAGCGATTACGGCGTCAACGACGCCTTCATGAAGGAGCTCTCCGCCAGCCTGCAGCCGGGCAATGCCGCGCTCTTCGTGCTGATCCAGAAGATGACGGGTGACAAGGTGCTCGAGGCGATCAAGGGCACCGGTGGCGTCGTCCTCAAGACCTCGCTCGACCATTCGCAGGAGCAGGCGCTGCGCGACGCGCTCGCCGCCTCGCCAGCGGCGCAGCGGCAGGAGCTGGCGCCCGGTTCGACCGAGCCGACGCCGAACCCGATCCCCGGCGCCTGAGTCGAGGATCGGCTTCCGCTACCGCCGCTTGAAGCTCTGCTTGGCGATGGTGAGGGTGATGGTGCGGCCGGTCTCGGCCGAGCCCGTCATGCTTTGCGCCTCGAGCTCGGCGCCGATGCCGGTGAGGCGCAGGCCCGCAGGGTCGTCGGGCAGGCTCCAGCTCTGCGTATCGGCGTGGAAGGCGAGCGGCTGGTCGAAGCGGCCGCCCGCTCCAGCCAGGAAGGCGTTGATCTGCCCGACCGTGCCGGCCTTGGTCTGGTCGAGCCTGACCCGGTAGAGCGCGCGCCGGCCGATCAGATCGAGCTCGACCCCGACGACGACATGTTCGGCCGGGTGACGCGTATAGATGCTGGTCGAGGAGACGCTGCGGCGATCGATCGCCACCTCGCCCTGCATGCGGATGACGCCGCCCGCATCGGTGGAGAGCTGCTGCCCGGCACCGGGCGCGCTGATCTCGGCGTCCGAGCCGATCGCGACCCGAACGCCGCGGCCGGCCAGCGGCTTGCCGGCCTCGTCGACGAGCTTCAGGGTCAACGCGACCGGCTCGGCCTGCGCTGACGTCGATGCCAGGGAAAACAAGGAGAGGAAAGCGGCGCTCAGAAGGGTTTTCAAAGGCTCCGCCTCCGCTTCGGTTCAGTCGCGCAGCAGTTCGTTGATACCGGTCTTGGCGCGGGTCTGGGCGTCGACCGTCTTGACGATCACGGCGCAGTAGAGCGAGGGGCCGGGCGTGCCGTCGTTCAGCGGCTTGCCCGGCAACGAGCCGGCGACGACCACCGAATAGGGCGGCACCTTGCCGACATGGACCTGGCCGGTGGCGCGATCGACGATCTTGGTCGTGGCCGAGATGAACACGCCCATGGCGAGCACCGAGCCCTCGCCGACGACGACGCCCTCGACCACCTCGGAGCGGGCGCCGATGAAGCAGTTGTCCTCGATGATGGTCGGGTTGGCCTGCAGCGGCTCGAGCACGCCGCCAATGCCGACGCCGCCCGACAGGTGGACGTTCTTGCCGATCTGGGCGCAGGAGCCGACCGTCGCCCAGGTGTCGACCATGGTGCCGGAATCGACATAGGCGCCGATATTGACGAAGGACGGCATCAGAATGACGTTCGGTGCGAGATAGGAGCCCTTGCGCGCCGCCGCCGGCGGCACGACGCGGAAGCCCGCTGCGCGGAAGCGGTTCTCGCCCCAGCCGGCAAACTTCGAGGGCACCTTGTCCCAGAACACGCCGTCGCCCGGGCCATGCGCCATGATCTCGTTGTCGGCGAGACGGAAGGAAAGCAGCACCGCCTTCTTCAGCCATTGATTCGTGACCCAGTCGCCGCCGACCTTCTCGGCGACTCGGGCCTGGCCGGAATCGAGCAGCTCGATCGCCTGTTCGACGGCCTCGCGCACGGCGCCCTTGGTGCTGAGGCCGATCTCGGCCCGGTTCTCCCAGGCAGCGTCGATGGTGGCGGCGAGGTCGGTCAGGGACATGGAGCGGCTCTCTCTCGTCATGGTCGGGCTGGTGCCGACCATCCACGCCTTGCGGACGTGGATGAAAAGGGGAAGACGTGGCGGCTCGGGACGGACCCGAGCGTGACGGGGTGAGCGATGGCGGAAGCCCGCGGCGCCGTCAAGGCAAAGCGGGATCGCCGGCAGCCCATCCATGTTACAATGCCAACAGGCTTAACGCAGCGGAGGCGGACGATGACCCGGATACTGATCGCTCTTCTCGTCCTCGGTTTCGTAGGCGCGGCGCAGGCGCAGGGGCGGCCGCAATCGCCGGCGCGCAGCTGCGAGGCCAACCGCCAGAGCGTCATCGCCAATGGCGCGATCGTGCTCGGCACCGGCGGCTACACCTATGACCGCTTCGTACGCGACCGCAGCTTTTGCCAGTTCGACGAAACTGTTTTTCCGGCTTGGGTGCCGGCCCGCGATACGCCGCAATGCTTCGTCGGCTATCGCTGCAAGAACGCTTCGCCTTGGGACGATTGAGACGACATCAGAAACCCGTGCGCTGGCGGATCGCTGCCGCCAGCGTGCCGTCGTCGAGATAGTCGAGCTCGCCGCCGACAGGCACGCCATGGGCGAGCTTGGTCACCTTGACCTGAAGATGCGCCAGGAGATCGGTGATGAAATGCGCGGTCGTCTGGCCCTCGACCGTAGCGTTGAGCGCGAGGATCACTTCCTTCACCGCCGGTTCCGAGGCGCGCGCCACCAGAGCGTCGAGCGAGAGGTTTTCCGGCCTTATGCCATCGAGCGCCGAAAGCACGCCGCCGAGCACGTGATAGCGCCCGCCGACAGCGCCCGAGCGCTCCAGCGCCCAGAGATCGGCGATATCGGCGACGACGACGATCAGGCTGTCGTCGCGGCGCGGGTCGCGGCAGAGTCCGCAGGGATCGCTGGTGTCGACATTGCCGCAGGTCGAGCAGACGACGATCCGCTCGCGCGCCACCGCCATCGCTTCCGAGAGCGGGCCGAGCAATTGCTCTCGCTTCTTGACGAGATGAAGCGCGGCGCGACGGGCCGAACGCGGACCCAGGCCCGGCAGCTTGGCCAGGAGCTGGATCAGGCGCTCGATCTCGGGGCCGGCGATGGTGCGGGACATGGATCTCGGGGCGTCATGGGCGGCCTTGAGCCGACCATCTCGGGATAAGAGGGCTTTTCTACAAGAGATGCCCGGGTCTAGCCCGGGCATGACGCTGGCCCAGTTCAGAACAGCTTCATGCCGGGCGGGATCGGCAGGCCGCGGGTAACCTCGGCCATCCGCTCCTGCACCGAGCGCTCGGCCTTGTTGCGGGCGTCATTGCTGGCGGAGATGACGAGATCCTCTAGAATCTCCTCCTCGCCCTGAACCATCAGGCTCGGGTCGATCTTCACCGACTTCAGCACGTTCTTGGCGGTCATCACCACCTTGACCAGACCGCCGCCGGCCGAGCCCTCGAATTCGAGGGTGTCGAGCTGGGCCTGCATCTCGGCCATCTTCTTCTGCATGTCCTGTGCCTGCTTCATCAGGCCCATCATGTCGCGCATGGCGGCGCTCCCTTTACGTTCAGTTGTCGGTCAAGAACTCGATGCCGTCGAAATCGGGCTCGCTGTCGTCGAAGAGCGGCTCGAACTCGGGCAGGTCCTCGTCGCCGCTTGTAGCGGTGGCGGACGCCTCGGCTTCGGCGGCGCGCGGATCGCGCACATCGACGATGCGCGCGCCCGGGAAGCGTTCCATCACGGCGCGCACGGCCGGGTGGTTGGCGGCATCGGTCTCGCGCTTGTCGCGCGCCGCCATGGCTTGCTCGCGCAGTGTCGCTGTGCCCTCGGCATTGACGATGGCGACCAGCCAGGTCTGGCCGGTCCATTCCTTCAGCCGCTTCGACAGGTCGTTGGCGAGCAATCGGTTGCCGTGCTCGGCGAGCGCGAACTCGATCCGCCCCTGCTCGAAGCGCACCAGCCGGACATCGCGCTCCAGCGCCAGCTTCATGGTGATGTCGCGATGGCGCGAGGCGAGCGCGACAACCTCCTCGAAGCTCTGCGGTTGTGGCAGGGCGCTGGCGCGCGGCTGTGCGGCCGGCGCCGCGGTCGGCATCGGATTGGCACTGGCCAGCACCGGACGGGCCGCGAGCGCGGTCGCGCCGCCGCCCGAGGGCGGGCGCGGCGCGGGCGAACCGTTGCCGCCAACGGCACCGCTGCCGTCGCGCAGCATCCTGAGCGCCTCGTCCGGCGTCGGCAGGTCGGCGGCATGGGCGAGGCGCACCAGCGCCATTTCGGCCGCCATCACCGGCCGGTCGGCCTGGCGAACCTCGCCGATCGCCTTGAGCAGCATCTGCCAGGCCCGCGCCAGCACACGGATCGACAGGCGCTGGGCGAAATCGGCGCCGCGCACCCGCTCGGCCTGGGACAGGCTGTTATCCTTGGCCGCATCCGGCACAAGCTTGAGGCGGGTGACGAGATGGCTGAATTCGGCGAGGTCGGAGAGCACCACCGCCGGATCGGCGCCGGCGTCGTATTGCGCCCGAAGCTCGCCCAGCGCGCCGGCGATGTCGCCCTTCATCACCAGTTCGAACAGGTCGATGACGCGCGCCCGGTCGGAGAGGCCGAGCATGCTGCGGACCTCCTCCAGCGTGATCCGGCCGCCGGCATGGGCGATCGCCTGGTCGAGGATAGAGAGCGAATCACGCACCGAGCCCTCGGCGGCGCGCGCCACGGCGGCAAGCGCCTCCTCCTCGGCTTCGATGCCTTCCGCCCGGCAGATCTTGTCGAGATGCCCGACCAGCAGCGCCGCATCGACGCGGCGCAGGTCGAAGCGCTGGCAGCGCGACAGCACCGTCACCGGCACCTTCCGGATCTCGGTCGTGGCGAAGATGAACTTGGCGTGCGGCGGCGGCTCCTCCAGCGTCTTCAGGAAGGCGTTGAAGGCGCCTCCCGAGAGCATGTGGACCTCGTCGATGATGTAGACCTTGTAGCGCGCCGAGACCGGGGCGTAGCGCACCGCGTCGTTGATCTGGCGGACATTGTCGACGCCGTTGTTCGAGGCGGCGTCGATCTCCATCACGTCGATATGCCGGCCCTCGACGATCGCCTGGCAGTGTACGCCGAATTGCGAGAGGTCGGTGGTCGGGGCGCCGCTGCCGTCGGCGTTCTGGTAGTTCAGGGCGCGCGCGAGGATGCGCGCCGTGGTGGTCTTGCCGACGCCGCGTACGCCGGTCAGCATCCAGGCCTGCGGGATGCGGCCGGCCGAAAAGGCGTTGGTCAGCGTCCGGACCATGGCGTCCTGGCCGATCAGGTCGCCGAAATGCGCCGGCCGGTATTTGCGCGCCAGCACGCGATAGCCGGCGGGCGCAGCGGCCGGGGCAGGCGCCGGTGCCATGCCGGGGAAACCCGGCTCGTCGGCGGGGACGGTCTCGTCGGTCATGCCCCTGCTTTCGCCAATCGCGGCGCGCCGGTCAACGTCGCTCTGCCATCAGGAGGGCGCGAACGCGTCAGGAATGTGAGGCAGGCGCGGCGCGCGCATCTCAACGCAGCCAGTGCTTGCGCTGAAGTAGGAGGTTGGACGAAGACCCGTTCGGTCTCGTTACGGCTGCTTCCTTCCGGACCTGACCGGGTTGGCGAGTGAGACGTCCCCCGCCAACCTCCCGGGCGCTATATCGTCGCTTTGTTGCGCGAGCGCAACCCCGGGGACCGGTCCGGGACAAAACGAGTCCGCGGCACAAAGCGTCGCTGCGACGGCGCGGCGCAGGCGTTTCGGCATTGACTCGGGGTCCCCCATCCGCCATAAGCCCGCGACCTGCGCTGCCTACCGGGCGGCGCGGACCCTTTTTGCACGACAGGCCTGGCAGGCATCGGCTTTCCCGCGAAAGCTGCGCTTGCCCTGCCGAACAAGGCCCCGGAGACGGACCGTGAAGAGAACCTATCAACCCAGCAAGCTGGTGCGTAAGCGCCGTCACGGCTACCGCGCCCGCATGGCGACCAAGGGCGGCCGCAAGGTCATCGCCGCTCGTCGCGCCCACGGCCGCAAGCGCCTGTCGGCCTGATGAGCCCAAAGGCGCGCGTTTCGGGCGCGCCCGTTCCGGAAGACTGGCCAATCGCCATGCGCCTCGCCCGTCTGACGCAACGCAAGGACTTTCTCGCGGCGGCCGAGCACGGCCGCCGTTTTCGTTCGTCCGCCTTCACTGTGCAGGTGCTCGACAAGCCGGGCCAGGACGATCTGCGCCTCGGACTGACGGCCTCGCGCAAGACCGGCAACGCCGTGGTTCGCAACCGCATCCGCCGCCGCCTGCGCGCTGCCGCTGCGCTTGCCCTCGCGGAGCAGACCGGCAAGCCCTGCGATCTCGTGATCGTCGCCCGGCCGGAGACCGTCCAGGCCGATTTCACCGCGATGGTCGCCGACCTTTCGGTCGCGTTCGACCGCGCCCGCCCAGCCAGTGGCGGCAAGCGCCGCTCCGCCCCCCGCAAAGCCTCCTAGCGGCCCGCCTGGGCCCGCGAGACTGCCTCCGAGACGGATGATGAAAGAAGACAACCGCAATCTGCTGCTGGCGATCACGCTCTCGGTCGTCGTGCTGCTCGGCTGGCAATATTTCTACGGCCTGCCGCAGGCGGAGAAGCAGAAGCAGATCGCCCAGCAGAATCAGCAGACGCAGACCCAGCAGGCGACGCAGCCTGCCGGCGCGCCGGCCGCCCCCGGTACTGCTCCTGCTCCCGGCGCCGCTCCGGCACAGCCCGGCCAGGCACCGGTCACGGCCGCTCCCGTCGCCGCGACCCGCGAGGCGGCGCTCGCCGCAGGCCCCCGCCTCAGGATCGACACGCCCAAGATCGCCGGTTCGCTCTCGCTGACCGGCGCGCGCGTCGACGACGTCTCGCTCAAGGCCTATCACGAGACGGTCGACCCGAAGAGCCCGATCATCGTGCTGTTCTCGCCGGCCGGCGGGCCGAATGCCTATTACTCCGATTTCGGCTGGGTCGCCGGGCCGGGCGCCAATGTCGCGCTCCCCGACGCCAAAACGGTCTGGACCGCCGACAGCGACGTCCTGACCGCGGCCAAGCCGGTGACGCTGACCTGGGACAACGGCCAGGGCCTGCTGTTCAAGCGCACCATCTCGGTCGACGACAATGCGATGTTCTCGATCCGCGACGAGGTCGAGAACAAGAGCGCGAACGCCGTCTCGCTCTACCCCTATGGCCAGGTCGTGCGCGTCGGCAAGCCGCAGACGCTCGGCTATTACGTGCTGCACGAGGGCATGATCGGTTCGCTCGGCGACCAGGGCCTGCAGGAATACACCTACGACGCCATCGACAAGGAGCCCGCGCTCGGCTCGGCGACGCATGGCAAGGCCTGGAAGGACGTGGTCGGCGGCTTCGTCGGCATCACCGACAAGTACTGGGCCGCGGCCGCCATCCCCGACCAGGGCAAGAAATACGAGGGCCGCTACTCCTCGGTCCAGACCGGCGCGGTGCGCACCTACCAGGCCGACTTCCTCGGCGAGGCCGTCAATGTCGCCCCCGGTGCCTCGGCCACCGCCTCCTCGCGCCTGTTCGCCGGCGCCAAGGAAGTCGCGGCGATCGACGGCTACGAGAAGAACCAGGGCATCAAGCGCTTCGAGCTGATGATCGACTGGGGCTGGTTCTATTTCATCACGAAGCCGATGTTCTACGTGATGGACTGGGTCTACAAGCATGTCGGCAATTTCGGCATCGCCATCCTGGTCGTGACCGTCCTGCTGAAGGGCCTGTTCTTCCCGCTCGCCAACAAGTCTTACGCCTCGATGGCGAAGATGAAGGCGGTGCAGCCGGAGATGATGGCGATCCGCGAGCGCTATGCTGACGACAAGATGAAGCAGCAGCAGGCGCTGATGGAGCTGTACAAGACCCAGAAGATCAACCCGCTCGCCGGTTGCTGGCCGGTGCTGGTGCAGATCCCGGTCTTCTTCGCGCTCTACAAGATCCTGTTCATCACCATCGAGATGCGGCACGCGCCGTTCTATGGCTGGATCCGTGACCTCGCCGCGCCCGACCCGACCAATCTCTTCAACCTGTTCGGCCTCCTGCCCTTCACGCCGCCGGCCATGCTGCATCTCGGCATCTGGCCGATCATCATGGGCATCACGATGTTCGTGCAGATGAAGATGAATCCGGAGCCGCCGGACCCGGTCCAGAAGATGATGTTCACCTGGATGCCGGTGTTCTTCACCTTCCTGCTCGGCTCGTTCCCGGCCGGACTGGTGATCTACTGGAGCTGGAACAACCTGCTCTCGGTCCTCCAGCAGGGCTTCATCATGAGGAAGCACGGCGTGAAGATCGAGCTCTGGGACAATCTCAAGGGCCTGTTCGGCAAGAAGCCGGCTGCTGCGACCGCCGGCGCCGCGCCGCCGAAGCCCGCGAACAGCAACAAGAAGTGAGGCACTGGGCGAAAGCCCCCGCCACGACGAGACGGAAAACGCCGGATGCCTCCTTGGCTCCGGCGTTTTGCTTTTGCGCCGCTGTGCGGCTTGTCCCCGGCGCCGGCAATGTGCTTAGTGCCGCGCCATGCCTCTTCCCGACCCGAAAACCCGCCATCCGATCGCCGGCTGGAAGGGCACGGCCTTCCTCAAGGCGGTGGTCGACCACCCGCTCGTCGAGGTCGGCGACTACAGCTACTACGACGACTCGCGCGGCCCCGAGCATTTCCTCGCCCGCTGCGTGCGCTATCATTTCGACTTCATCGGCGACCGGCTGATCATCGGCAAGTTCGTCGCGATCGCCCAGGCGGCGCAGTTCATCATGAATGGCGCGAACCATCCGATGGGTGGCTTCTCGACCTATCCGTTCGGCATGTTCGGCTTCGACAACGTGCCAGATTTCACCCGCGACGGCCTGCCCCTGCGCGGCGACACCGTGATCGGCAACGATGTCTGGATCGGCCGCGAGGCGGTGATCATGCCCGGCGTCAGAATCGGCGACGGCGCGATCATCGGTACCCGAGCCCAGGTCTCCCGCGATGTGCCGCCCTATGCGATCGTCGTCGGCAATCCCGGCCGCGTCGTGAAGCTGCGCTTCCCGCCGGAGGTGATCACGGCCCTGCTCGAAATCCGCTGGTGGGACTGGGATCCCGAAAAGATCGCCCGCAACCTGCCGCTGATCGCCGGCGCGGACATCGACGCGCTGCGCGCCGCCGTGTAGGCAGGGGCGATGACATCTGACCAGACCACGCCCTTCAGCGACGACGAACTCGAATCCGCCCGAAAACTCTTCGAGGGGCCATGGGATTTCGTCTGGGCCTCGACCCGCATCGACGACCTGCCGCCCATGGTCGGCCAGGAGATCGCCTTCGCCGGCCGCTCCAATGTCGGCAAGTCGAGCCTGATCAACGCGCTGACCCGCCGCAACGCCCTGGCGCGCACCTCGCACACGCCGGGCCGCACCCAGCAGCTCAACTTCTTTCGCCAGGTCGGGCATGACGAGCGCCTGACCATCGTCGACATGCCCGGCTATGGCTATGCCGCCGTCGGCAAGGAGAAGGTCGCGGCCTGGACGAAGCTGATCCACGATTATCTGCGCGGCCGCGCCAATCTGATGCGCGTCTACGTGCTGATCGACGCCCGCCACGGCATCAAGGATGTCGACGGGGACGTGCTGGAAACGCTCGACAAGGCCGCCGTCTCCTATCAGGTGATCCTGACCAAGGGCGATGCGCTCAAGAAGTCCGAGCAGGAGGCGGTGATCGAGGCGACCGCCGCGAAGATCAAGCGCCGGCCCGCTGCCTTCCCCGAGGTGCTGCTGACCTCCAGCGAGAAGGGACTCGGCATCCCCGAATTCCGGGCGGCGATCGCGCGGGCGCTGGCGGAGCGGGCATAACGCGCTGCGAGTCCTGGAGGGCGTCATGTTCAAGGCGGTGACGGACAGCGCTGCGGCGGCCGATGGTGGCTCGCTCGCCCTCTTCGTCGAGCGCCTGGACGGAATGGTCGAGACCTTCGTGGTCGATCGCTCGATCGCCAGCCGTGGAACGGCCTCCTACAACAAGGTGTCGTCGAATTTGCGCGCGCTCGCGCCGGCGGAGTGCATGGACATCGCTACGGCGCTCGATGCCCTGGCAGCCGAGACCCCGAGCATCCATCCGGTGGCGGAATTCGTTGGTGCACTCAGGCAGCAGCGCTGACATGCCAGCTCGCAGAAGCCGTTTTATATCGCAATCGAATGATTTTTCATTGCGCATGCGCAATCTCAGGCTTGCCCTGCCCAGGGGCGACAAGCGCGGTTGAAAGCCCCATCTTGCTTGGGAGCGGCGTTGTCGCCCGCAAGTTTGGAGCAACCCCATGCCCGCAGCCACAGAGACCTTGGCCAATCGCAATGAAGCGCTCGACGCTCCCGTCCATATCGGCGCGGTCTCCTTGCGCGTGAGCGATCTTTCCGGGCTGACGGCCTTCTATCGCGACGGGATCGGGCTTTCGGTCATCGAGCAGGATGCCGACCATGCCGTGCTCGGCGCCGGCGGCGAGCCGCTGGTGAAGCTGGAAGCCGGTGCGCAGCATCCGTCCTCCGCCGCAGGCCTGTTCCATATGGCGATCCTGCTGCCCTCGCGCCGCGATCTCGGCAACTGGCTGCGACACGCCGCCGAGACGCGGATCGGGCTGGAAGGCGCCTCGAACCATCTCGTCAGCGAGGCGCTCTACCTCTCCGATCCCGAGGGCAACGGCATCGAGATCTATCGTGATCGCAGCCGCCCGGAATGGCCGCGGCTCGACGGCGGCCGCATCGCCATGGCGACCGAGCGGCTGGATCTCGACGCGCTGCTGCGTGACGCCGAGCCCCGCGCCTATGCCGGCATGCCGGAGGGCACGGTGATGGGCCATATCCATCTGCGCGTCGGCGATGTCGCGCAGGCCGAGGGCTTCTATCGCGATGCGCTCGGCTTCGAGGTGATGGTGCACTATCCTGGCGCGAGCTTCATGGCGACGGGCGGCTATCACCACCACATCGCCGCCAATACCTGGCACAGCCACGGCGCCGGCCCTCGCCGGGACAACGAGGCGGGCCTGGCGAGCTTCGAGCTGGTTGCGCGCGATGAAGAGGCTCGCGCGGCGCTGAGCCGGCACATGGCGGCTGCGGGCGGCGATGCAGCGTCTGCGGTCGATCCTTGGGGCAATCGGATCACGCTTCGAGGCTGAGTTCTTCAGCGCTCCAGAAGATGGCTGCGGCGGGTGCCGCCGCGATCCGGCCGGAAACCCATTGCCTCCCAGAAGGCGGAGGCGCCGGCATCGGCGGCGTTGAGCGAGAGCCGCGGGGCCAGCGCGAGGCCCTGCTGGATCAGTGCGCTCGCAAGGACGCGGCCGACGCCCTCGCGCCGGTTCGCCGGCCGGACATAGACATGACGGATGCGCAGCAGATCGGGCGCCGGGTCGTAAGGATCGGGCGTCACCGCGCCGATCGCCGCCAGCACGCCCTCGCGATAGACCGCGAGCAGCGTATTGCGCTCGTCTTCGCCGGCGTAGCGGCCGGCATCCCATTCTTCCAGGATGCCTTCGACGAAGCGGTAGCCCTCGGCCGCCGCCTCGTCCTGCAAGGCCGGCAGATCGTCCGGCAGCGCTTCGCCGACCCGGACGATCTGTAGGTTCGTTGGGATCACAGACCTTCGAACAGGGCGCTGGAGATATAGCGCTCGGCGAAGGAGGGGATGATCACTACGATCGTCTTGCCGGCGTTCTCCGGCCGGGCGCCGACTTCCAGCGCCGCCGCGACGGCTGCGCCCGAGGAGATGCCGGCCGGGATGCCTTCGGCCTTGGCGAGCGCCCGCGAGGTCTCGAACGACGTCTGGTTGCCGACGGTGACGACCTCGTCGATGACGCCGCGATCGAGGATGCCCGGCACGAAGCCGGCGCCGATGCCCTGGATCTTGTGCGGGCCGGCCTGGCCGCCCGACAGGACCGGCGAATCCTCGGGCTCGACCGCGACCATCTTCACCGACGGCTTCTTCGCCTTCAGCACCTGGCCGACGCCGGTGATGGTGCCGCCGGTGCCGACGCCGGAGATGACGATGTCGACCGCGCCATTGGTGTCGTTCCAGATCTCCTCGGCGGTGGTCTTGCGGTGGATCGCCGGATTGGCCGGATTCTCGAACTGCTGCGGGATGATCGCGCCGGGAATCTCGTTCTTGAGCTCCTCGGCCTTGGCGATGGCGCCGCGCATGCCGCCGGGGCCGGGGGTGAGCACCAGCTCGGCGCCGAGGAAGGCGAGCATCTTGCGGCGCTCCAGCGACATCGTCTCGGGCATGACCAGGATCAGGCGGTAGCCGCGTGCGGCAGCGGCGAAGGCCAGTGCGATGCCGGTATTGCCGGAGGTCGGCTCGATCAGCGTACCGCCCGGCTTGAGTGCGCCCGAGGCTTCCAGCGCATCGATCATGGCGACGCCGATGCGGTCCTTGACGCTGGAGATCGGGTTGAAGAACTCGAGCTTGGCCAGGATCGTCGCCTTGACGCCGCGCTCGGCCGGCAGGCGGTTCAGGCGCACCAGCGGGGTATCGCCGATCGTGTCGGTAATCGAGTCGTAGACGCGGCCGCGGCCGGGGACATGGGCGGGCTTCTGCGCTGCATCGGCCATGGCGGGCCTCCCTTGCTGGTGATCTTGGCTGGTGATCGGAAACGAGAACCTAGGGTCAGCCTAGCATCAAATCACAGAATATGTCGATGAATGAAATATTTAACGTATCAAATCGTGAAATCTGTACCGGCCTCCGATTTCCCGGTGGCAGCGCGCTCTTCCGCCTCGCGGCAGAGATCGGCGACGGTGACGGCGTCGAGCCTGGCGAGCCAGGCTTCCATGGCCTGCTGCATCATCGGGTCGATTACCACATCCACGAGGGCGGATTGCGGCAGCGGCGGCAAGATTTCGTCGGCATTGGCCTGCATGGCGGCGCGCACGATCTCGCCGGCGGTGATGCGGCGGCGCTCCTTGGCGAGCTCATAGCCGCCGCGCGGGCCGCGCACGCCCTTGAGGATGCCGACCCTGACCAGCGCCTGCAGCACGGTTTCGAGATGGCGCGGCGGCAGTTCGTGCCGCGCCGCCAGCGCCTTGGCCGCGACCGGGGCAGGGCGGGCATGCAGGGCGATGTCGACCACGGCGGTGACGGCGAGCAGGCTGCGGCGCGAGAGCTGGATCATGCCTTGCCTCCGGCTGCCTGCCGCGGCGTGACATTGCTCACCCCGGTCGAGCCGAAGCCGCCAGCGCCGCGCGTGGTTTCGCTGAGTTCCTCGACTTCGACGATTCCCACCTGCAGCACTGCCGCGACGACGAGCTGGGCGATGCGGTCGCCATGCTGGATGGTGAAGGCCTCCCGGCCGTGATTGATCAGGATGACCCCGACCTCGCCGCGATAGTCGGCGTCGATCGTGCCGGGCGTGTTGAGCAGGGTGACGCCATGCCGCAGCGCCAGCCCCGAGCGCGGCCTGACCTGCCCTTCGGTTCCCACGGGCAGTTCGAGCACGAGCCCGGTCGGCACCAGCAGCCGCTCGCCCGGCTCCAGCCGCAGCGGTCCGTTCGGCAGGGCGGCGCGCAGATCGAGCCCGGCGGCTCCCGCAGTCTCATAGGCCGGCAGCGGCAGGTCATGGGCGTGCGGCAGGCGCCGGATGCGGAGCGTCGCCATCGGCCGTCAGCCCTTATGCGCCAGAAGGTCGGCGAAATGCGCGACGAGGCGCGTCGCCACTTCCGCCTTGGGCAAGGTCGGCCAGGTCTCGACACTGTCGGTGCTGACGAGATGGACGGTGTTGGCGTCGCCGCCCATCACGCCGGTACCGCCGACATCATTGGCGACGATCAGGTCGCAGCCCTTCTTCGCCAGCTTGGCGCGGGCATAGTCGACGACATTCTGCGTCTCCGCCGCGAAGCCGACGACCAGGGCCGGCCGGTCGATCTCGCGCGCCGCGATGGTTGCGAGGATGTCGGGGTTCTCCACCAGCGCAAGGCTGGGCGGGCTCTTGCCGTCCTTCTTCATCTTCTGTCCGGCGGCCCCGGCGGTGCGCCAGTCGGCGACGGCGGCGGCGAAGATCGCGATATCGGCCGGCAGCGCGCTTTCCGTCGCCGCCAGCATGTCGCGTGCGCTCTCGACATGGACGGTGTTGACCCCGGCCGGATCGGCAATCGTCACCGGCCCGGAGATCAAGGTCACCTCAGCGCCCGCGGCTGCCGCGGCTGCCGCGATGGCGTGGCCCTGCTTGCCGGACGAGCGGTTGGCGATGTAGCGCACCGGATCGATCGGCTCATGCGTCGGGCCGGAAGTGACGAGCACGCGCTTGCCCGCCAGCGGCTTCGGCCCGGATGGCGCACCGCCGGGCAGGCGTCCTAGGAAGCCGATCGAGGGCGTCTGCCTGTTATCGCCGGCGAGCGCCAGCTCGATCGCGGCGAGCAATTCATGCGGCTCGGCCATGCGGCCCGGGCCGCTCTCGCCGCGCTCGGCCATGGCGCCGGAATTGGGGCCGACGACGAGGACGCCGTCCTTCTGCAAGGTCGCCATGTTGCGTCGCGTCGCCGGGTGTTCCCACATCCGCGGGTTCATCGCCGGGGCGATCAGGATGCGCTTGTCGGTGGCGAGGAGCGCGGTGGAGGCGAGATCGTCGGCATGGCCGTTCGCCATCTTGGCGATCAGGTCGGCGGTGGCGGGCGCGACGACCAGCAGGTCGGTCGAACGCGACAGCGCGATATGGCCGATATCGGCCTCGTCCGTCAGCGAGAACAGGTCGGTGAAGCATTTTTCACCCGCCAGCGAGGAGACCGCCAGCGGCGTCACGAACTGCTCGCCGGCCCTGGTCAGGATGCAGCGGCAGACGATGCCGTGATCTTTCAGGCGCCGGATCAGCTCCAGGCACTTATAGGCGGCGATGCCGCCGCCGATGATCAGCAGGATGGAGCGGGAAGCGGACAAGGGCGTGGCTCCGGAAGGCAGGGCGCGCCGTTTGGTAGCATCGGCCGGGCCGGGCTGTCATGTGCCGCTGCGGTCCATCGCTGGGAGCGCGGAGCCGAATGCGCATTCCCTTCCCCCCGCTTGCGGTGGGGAAGGGCTAGGGATGGGGGGCCGCAAAGCGGGGCGAAGCCTATCTTCCAGGGTAGCGCCGAGCGGCACTGCCCCCCACCCCAACCCTCCCCGCCGCAAGCGGGGGGAGGGAGAAGAGGCGACGCATGTTGCAACCGCACCATGCGCTCGGCTAGTTGTTTTCGGGCGTCCCTTACGATCATCCAGCGACGAAGGCATTCCGATGAAGAAGGTTTTTCCTGATGCCAAGGCGGCGCTCGCCGGCGTCGTCAAGGACGGCATGACCATCATGGCCGGCGGTTTCGGGCTTTGCGGCATTCCCGATACGCTGATCGAGGCGATCCGCGATTCCGGCGCCAGGAACCTGACCTTCATCTCCAACAATGCCGGCGTCGACGGCGCTGGCCTCGGCATCCTGCTCGAGACCAAGCAGATCAGGAAGATGATCTCGTCCTATGTCGGCGAGAACAAGCTCTTCGCCGAGCAGTATCTCTCCGGCCAGCTCGAGCTCGAATTCAACCCGCAGGGCACGCTCGCCGAGCGCATCCGCGCCGGCGGCGCCGGCATCCCGGCCTTCTTCACCAAGACCGGCGTCGGCACGTTGATCGCCGAGGGCAAGGAAGAGCGCGAGTTCGACGGCGAGCGCTACATCATGGAGCGCGGCCTCTTCGCCGACATCTCGATCGTCCATGCCTGGAAGGGCGATACCGAGGGCAACCTCGTCTACCGGAAGACGGCGCGGAACTTCAATCCGATGATGGCCTCGGCCTCGCGCATGACGATCGCCCAGGTCGAGCATCTCGTCCCGGCCGGCGAGATCGACCCCGACCACATGCACACGCCCGGCATCTTCGTGAAGCGCATCGTGCACGTCGCAAATCCGGTGAAGCGCATCGAGCAGCGCACCGTGCGCAAGCGCGAAACGGCCTGAGAGGAGATCACGCACATGGCCTGGACCCGTGAACAGATCGCCGCTCGCGCCGCCAAGGAGCTGAAGGACGGCTTCTACGTCAATCTCGGCATCGGCATCCCCACCCTCGTCTCGAACTACATCCCCGACGGCATGAGCGTGCAGCTTCAGTCGGAGAACGGCATGCTCGGCATGGGCCCCTTCCCCTATGAGGGCGAGGAGGATCCCGACCTGATCAATGCCGGCAAGCAGACCATCACCGAACTGCCGACGACGAGCTATTTCTCGTCCTCGGACTCGTTCGGCATGATCCGCGGTGGCCATATCGACCTCTCCATCCTCGGCGCCATGCAGGTCGCCGAGAATGGCGACCTCGCCAACTGGATGATCCCCGGCAAGATGGTGAAGGGCATGGGCGGCGCCATGGACCTCGTCGCCGGCGTCAAGAAGGTCGTGGTGGTGATGGAGCACGTCGCCAAGAACAAGGACGGCTCGGAATCGCCGAAGCTGCTCAAGGCCTGCGACCTGCCGCTGACCGGCGCCGGCGTCGTCGACATGGTGATCACCGATCTCGGCGTCTTCAAGATCGACGAGAATGGCGGCGGCATGACCCTGATCGAGCTTGCCGAGGGCGTTTCGCTCGACGAGATCAAGGCCAAGACGGAAGCGGAGTTCAAGGTCGGGCTCTGACCACGCAAAGCCGCGCCAGCGCCTCGGCGAAGGCGCGCGCGGCCGGGCCCATCGCCTCGTCGAGGCGGTGGGCGAGATAGGCTTCGGCCGGGAGCTGTGCGTTCCGGCCGAGCGCCCCGGTCGCGACCCTGACCAGCCTGCCCTCGGCAAGGTCGCGCTCGATCAGCCAGTTCGGCAGCCGGCCCCAGCCGAGCCCGGCCAGGATCATCGCATGCTTGGTGTCCTGCCCGGTGACGCGGCAGGTCTGTGGCGAGAGCACGCCGAAATCCTGCGCGCCGGAGAGCGGCGTCGGGTCGATCTGCACGATCTGGAGATGCTGCGCGAGTTCGGAGCGGGTCAGCAGGCGCCCCTCTCCGGCGCTAGCGAGCGGGTGCGTCGCTGCGACGACGGCGATCATCTCGATCGCTGTCAGCGCCTCGATCGCGATGCGCGGATCGCGGAAGTTCTCGCCGACGGTGATGGCGAGCGCACTGCGCCGCTCCAGCAAGGCCGCGATCGGCCCGCCCAGCGGCTCGATGGCGAGCCGGATCGAGACCGACGGATAGCGTTCGCGCAGGCCGGCGAGCGCCGCGCCGATCAAAGGCGAGGGGAAGAGCACGTCGATCGTCAGCGACAACTCGATCTCGACGCCGCGGCTCAGGCCATGGGCGCGGGCCTTCAAGGCGCCGACGCGCAGCAGCACCTCCCTGATATCGGCGAGCAGGGCCTTGCCTTCCGCCGTCAGGGCCGGGCGGTGAGCGGAACGGTCGAACAGGGAAAGACCCAGCTGCGCTTCCAGATTGGAGATGGCGTGGCTGATGGCGGACTGGGCCCGCGACAGCCGCGTCGCTGCCGCGCGAAAGCTGCCGGCTTCGGCGACGGCCATGAAGGTTCGCATCTGGTCGAGGGTCAGCGCATCGAGCATGATCGATTTCCTTGATCGACTCGATGCCAATTATCTCACTTTTCGAGATCGACGGGAAACCGCATCTCCGGGCGACGCCGTAGCGCCATCCAAGGAACAGAGCATGGACGATCTTCCTGCTGAGACCGTTGTCGCGAGATCGCGCTCATGACAGCCGCTGTCGCAACGCCCGCGGCCAGGACCGACTGGCTCGCTGTCACGGTCGTGGTCGCCAGCGGTATCGTCGCGGCGCTGCAGGTCGGCAAGGCGGCGATCGCGATGCCGCTGGTGCAGGCCGAGTTCCGGCTGGACCTCGGCACACTCGGCTGGCTCGCCTCGATCTTCGCTGTGCTCGGCATGGTCGGTGGCATCCCGGTTGGCACGCTCGCCATCAGCCTCGGCGCACGGCGCGTTCTGCTGCTCGGTCTGCTGGCGGTCGCGCTCGGCGCCTTTCTGGGCGCATCGGCGCCACGCTTTCCGACGCTCCTCGGCTCGCGCGTCGTCGAGGGCCTCGGCTTCCTGCTGATCACCATTGCCGCCCCCGCAATCCTCCAGCGTGTCGCCAGCTCCGCCCAGCGCGATATCGTCATGGCGCTGTGGAGCTGCTTCATGCCGACCGGCATCGCGCTCGCCATGCTCGCGGGGCTCTGGCTCACCGACTGGCGCATGATCTGGCAGGTCACCGGCGTACTCGCGGCCATCGCGATCGTCCTGACCGTGCTGACGGTGCCGAACACCAGCGGCGGCACGCGACCATCCTGGGCGGCTCTTGCCGGCGATGCCGGCGCGGTGCTGGGCGCGCGCGGGCCGGCGCTGCTTGGCCTCATTTTCGCGCTCTACGCGCTGATGTTCTTCGCCCTGTTCAATTTCCTGCCGGTGCTGCTGATGCAGCGTATGCAGGTCTCGCTCGCGACGGCCGGTCTGCTCGGCGCCCTCGCCAGCGCCGTCAACATCATCGGCAACCTCACTGCGGGCCTGTTGCTCGCGCGCGGCGCCTCGCGCGTCAGCCTGATCGTGGCCGCGAGCCTCGTCATGGGGCTCTCGGCCATCGGCATCTTCCTCGGCCTCCTGCCGGATTCCGCGACCTTCCTGCTTTGCGTCCTGTTTTCGATGGTCGGGGGCATCATTCCTGCGACCCTGCTCTCGTCTGCGCCGGTTCTGGCGCCGGCGGCTGGGTTGACGCCTGTCGTCATCGGCCTGCTGATGCAGGGGAGCAATCTTGGCCAGGTTGTCGGGCCCGTCGCCATCGGCAGCGTCATCGAAGCGTTCGGTTGGCCTTCGGCGGCCGGGCTCGTCGGCGGCGCGGCCGTGATCGCCATCCTGACCGCGCTCGGCCTGCGGAGCGCGCCCGGGCGGAAGGTTTAATCGCGTCCGGTGAGTCGCTGGTCGCGTTCCCAGCCGGCGCGGACGAGTTCGGGCACCTCGTGTTCCTCCTCGGGATAGCCGAGACAGAGATAGCCGATCAGCTTCCACTCCGGCGGGGCGCCGGTGATGGCGGCGATCTCGGCGGGGGCGAGGATCGAGACCCAGCCGAGGCCGAGCCCATGGGCGCGGGCGGCGAGCCAGAACTGCGTGATCGCCGCCACGACCGAGTAGTCCAGCATCTCCGGCATGGTCCGCCGGCCGAGGCCGTGGCCCTGCGCCGTGGCGTGGTCGCAGAACACCGCGAACTGCACCGGCGACTCGCGCAGGCCTTCGAGCTTGAGGCGGGCATAGAGCGCCGCGCGCTCGCCCTCATATTCGGCCAGCGCGTCGGCATTGCAGCGGGAAAAACTCGCCTGTACCGCGGCGCGCTGCTCGGGATCGTCCACCCTCTGCCAGCGCCAGGGTTGCGAATGGCCGACCGAGGGCGAAAGCTGGACCTGATCGAGCAGCGTCGCCAGCAGTTTGTCCGGCACCGGCTCGCTGCGGAAGCGCCTGACATCGCGGCGCCAGGCGAAGAGCTCGCCGAGCGTGTCGCGGAAGCCGTCATCGAAGACGGGCGGCGTGATCACGCCCCCTCCCGCACCGCGATCGCGTGGAAGAACGAGCCCGAGACAAGGCCGCGGCGGCTGCCGGCGGGTGCGGGCGCCGAGCCATGCGGATCGGTGACCTCGGCGAAGGGCGCATCCTCGCCTTGCGAGATCACGGTCGCATAGTGGAATTCGTGACCGCTGAGGCGGCTGCCCGCGGGGCCGAGTGGCCCATCGGCGGCGAGCACCGCATTGCGATAGCCGAGGTTCATCTTGCGCCGGGCGAAGCTGGTCTCGACCGAGAGCAGCCCGGCCATGGTGTGGCTTGTGCCATCGGCGTCGATCAGGCTCTTGCCCAGCACCATGTAGCCGCCGCATTCGCCATGGACCGGGCGGGTGCGGGCGAAATCGCGCAATCCGTCGAGGAAGCGCGACGAGCCGGCGAGCCGGCCGGCGTGCAGTTCGGGATAGCCGCCCGGCAGCCAGCAGGCATCGCAGCTTTCGGGCGGCGGCTCGTCCGCGAGCGGCGAGAAAGGCACCAGCTTGGCGCCCAGCGAAAGCCAGCCGGCCTCGACATGCGGGTAGACGAAGCTGAAGGCGGCGTCGCGGGCGATGGCGAGGCACCTGCCCGGCGACGGCAGTGGTGTGACCTGACGGGCGGAAGCCGGCAAATTGGTCGCGCCGGCAGCAGCGATGACGGCGTCGAGAGCGATAGCCGCTTTGACAGCTTCGGCGAGCGCATCGAGCCGCTGATGCAGGTCCTCGGTCTCGCCGGCCTGGACGAGGCCAAGATGGCGCTCGGGCAGGATCAGGCTGGCCTCGCGCGGCAGCGCGCCGAACACCGGGAGGCCGATCTTTTCCATGCCGGCAGCGGCCAACCGGCGATGGCGCTCGCTCGCGACCTTGTTGAGGATCACCCCGGCGACGCGGATGCGCTTGTCATAGGCCATGCAGCCGAGCGCGACCGCACCCGCCGATTGCGCCTGGCCGGAGACGTCGACGACGAGCACGACCGGCCAGCCGAGCAGCGCCGCGATATCGGCGCTGGCGCCGGTATGGCCGTCGGGGCCGGGCACGCCGTCGAACAGCCCCATCGAGCCCTCGGCGACGATGATGTCCGCAGCTCCGGCCGCCTCATTGGCGATCTGGCCGAGCAGTGCGTCCGGCATCGCATAGCTGTCGAGATTGGCACTGGGCGCGCCGGTGGCGGCGGCGTGGAAGGCCGGGTCGATATAATCGGGCCCGCATTTCAGCCCGCGCACCTTGAGGCCACGCTGGGTGAGCGCCCGCTGCAGGCCGAGCGTGATCGTGGTCTTGCCCGAGCCGGAGCGCGGCGCGGCGATGAGCAGGCCCCGCGCGGTCATTCCTGGCCTCCGCGCGGCCGGAAACGGCGGTCATAACCGGTCGAGTAGAGCGCGCTTTCGGAAAAGTCCTCTGCCGCCAGCGCTGGACCGACCAGGATCAGCGCGGTCCGCTCCAGCTCGGCCGCCCGGACCTGAGCAGCGATGTCGGAGAGACGCCCGCGCAGGATGTGCTCCTCCGGCCATGAGGCACGGAAGACGATCGCGACCGGACAGTCGGCACCGTAGAAAGGCGTCAGCTCGGTAACGACCTGCTCCACCACATGGATCGAGAGGTGGATGGCGAGCGTCGCGCCGGAGGCCGCGAAGGTCGCGAGCTTTTCGGTCTCCGGCATGGCCGAGGCGCGGCCGGAGGTGCGGGTCAGCACCAGCGATTGTGCGACGCCCGGTAGCGTCAATTCGCGCTTGAGCGCCGCAGCGGCGGCGGCGAAGGCCGGCACGCCGGGCGTGATCTCGTAGGGGATGCCGAGCTGACCGAGCCGGCGCATCTGTTCGCCGGTCGCGCTCCAGATCGAGATGTCGCCGGAATGCAACCGGGCGACGTCCTTACCCTCCGCATGGGCGGCCTCGATCTCGGCGATGATCGCATCGAGATCGAGCGGGGCGGTGTCGACGATGCGCGCCCCCGGCGGGCACCAGCCGAGCATCGCCTTGGGGATCAGCGAGCCCGCATAGAGGCAGACCGGGCAGGCGCCGATCAGCTCGCGCCCGCGCAGGGTGATGAGGTCGACCGCGCCCGGGCCGGCGCCGATGAAATGCACGGTCACGCGGCACTCCGGGCGAGCGCGCAGGTGACGCGGGCGGTGGCGATGCGCGGCTGGATCAGGACGGCGCCGGGACCGGCCGCAGCCAGCGCTGCGGCCTCGGCTACCGAGCCCACACCATAAAGCCCGGAGATTCGGGTCGAGCGCGTGGCGCAGGCGGCCTCGAAGCCGGCAAGCGCTTCGTCGGGGATGGCGACGAGCGTCAGATCATGAGCCCGCGCTACGGCGGCGAGCCCCGGCTCATCGCGCCGCGCGGCCAGGGTGGCGAGGCGCTCGATCGCACCCGCCGGCAGGCTGGCGGCAGCGAGCGTCTGCGTCAGGCACTCCTCGATATCGGCCTCCGATGTTCCTGGGCGCAGGCCGATGCCGGCGGTGATGCCGCTCACGGCTTCACCACGCGCCATTGCGTCACCGCCATCGCGGCGCGCCAGCCATGCATTGTGCCGATCGGGTCGAGATGCGAAACGCCGATGCGGCGTAAGTTGCCGCCATGGGCCGAGAACAGCCCGGCGAGCCTGGCTTCGCCCTCGATCGTCACCGCGTTCGCCACCAGTCGCCCGCGCGGCTTCAGCGCCGCGAAGGCGGCTTCGAACACGCCGGGATCGGTCAGCCCGCCGCCGATGAAGACGGCGTCGGGCGAGGCTTTTCCGGCGAAGCTCTCGGGCGCCTTGCCCTCGACCACCTCGAGCGGCGGCGCGCCGAGCGCCAGCCGGTTGCGGGCGATGCGGGCGGCACGCTCCGGCCGCTCCTCGAAAGCGATGGCGCGGTTATGGCGGTGGCGCAGGCTCCATTCAATGCCGATCGAGCCCGAGCCGGCGCCGATGTCCCAGAGCAATTCGCCGGCGCGCGGCGCCAGTGCCGACAGCGTGATCGCCCGGATATCGGCCTTGGTGAGCTGGCCGTCATGTTCGAACCAGTCGTCGGAGAGCCCGGTCGCCAGCGGCAGGATGCGGGCGTCGCGGCTGGCCACGACCTCGATCGCCAGCAGGTTGAGCGGCACGATGCCGTCGAGCGCGAAGGCATCGGCGCGGGCCTCGCGGATGCGCTCGTTCGGGCCGCCGATCGTTTCCAGCACGGTGATCGTGCTTTCGCCGAAGCCGCGCGCGCTCATCAGCTGGGCGACGGCGAGCGGGGTCGAATCATCCCAGGACAGGGCCAGCACTCGCGCGCCCGGCTGGAGAAAAGGGATGATCCTCTGAAGGGCGCGGCCATGCAGCGAGACTAGCCCGCATTCCTCCTGTGGCCAGCGCATGCGCGTGCAGGCCATCGAGAAGGACGAGAGCTGCGGGATGACGCGCATCTCGGCGGCCGGCACCGCCTTGGTCAGCCCGGCGCCGATGCCGTAATGGAACGGGTCGCTGGTCGCGAGCACGCAGACATTGCGGCCCTTCTCGGCCAGAATCGCCGGCAGCGCATTGCGGAAAGGCTGCGGCCAGGGCCGGGCCTCGCCGGGGACGTCGCCGATCAATTTGAGGTGGCGCTCGCCGCCGAAGACGATCTCTGCGCCCTCCAGCGCGGCCAGCGCTTCGGCGCAGAGCCCGGCGCGGCCATCCTCGCCGAGACCGACCAGCGATAGCCACGGCCCGGGCGGCATGCTCGACAGCGTGGCGGTTTCAGGCGAAAACTGTTCCATGACGGTCCTCATCCTCGGCGGCACCAGCGAAGCGGCTGCGCTTGATCAGCTCCTGGCCGAACAGGCACCCGAAATTCGCGCCGTGATCTCGCTCGCGGGTCATACCTCCGACCCGCGCCCCTTGTCCTTGCCGACCCGCACCGGCGGTTTCGGCGGCATTGCCGGCCTCCGGCAATATCTCCTCGATGAGGGCGTCGTCGCGGTCATCGATGCGACCCATCCCTTCGCCGCGATCATGCCCTATCACGCCGAAGCTGCCTGCAAGGCGGAAGGCGTGCCGCTGCTGGCGATCCGGCGCGAAAGCTGGAAGCCGCAGAACGGCGACCGCTGGAAGAGCGTGCCCGACATCGATGCCGCCGTCGAGGCGCTCGGCGACGAGCCGCGCCGGGTCTTCCTGACCATCGGCCGGCTTGAATTGCCCCACTTCTTCGCAGCCCCGCAGCACGAATACCTGATCCGCGTGATCGAGCCTGTGAGCGACCTGCCGCTGCCGAATGCCAAGGTGCTGCAGCAGCGCGGGCCGTTCGAGGCCGAGGCCGAGGAGAAGCTGATGCGGGAGGAAGGCACCGAGGTCCTCGTCAGCAAGAACGCCGGCGGGCCGATGACGCTCGGCAAGCTCGTCGCCGCGCGCCGTCTCGGGCTGCCGGTAATCATGGTCGAGCGGCCGCCCAAGCCCGATGTCGAGACCGTCGAGCATATCGATCAGGTCCTGCCCTGGCTGGTGACGCAGGGACTCTTCGTCACCGAGCGCGGTGTATAGACGATCGGGTTTTCGCCCTCGCGGGCGATCAGGCGCGTCGCGCTGGCTCCGATCATCACCAGGGTCGCCATGTCGGCGGTCTCGGCGGCCGCGATGGCTTCCGCAAGTGTCAGGATGCGCAAGCTCTCGTCGGGCCGTCCGACCGCGCGGGCGAAGATCACCGGTGTCTCCGCCGCCCGGATGGTCGCCGCCAGCTCCAGCGCCTTGCCGAGCTGCCAGGCGCGCGCCTTAGAGATCGGGTTGTAGAGGCAGATCACGAAATCGGCCGACAATGCCGCGGTGAGCCGCGTCGTGACGACCTCCCAGGGTTTCAGATTGTCCGAAAGCGAGATCGCGCAGAAATCGCCGCCGAGCGGCGCGCCGGCGCTGGCCGCGGCCGCCAGCATCGCGGTGATGCCGGGCTCGACGCTGATCTGGAGCTTGCGCCAGCCCGGCTCGCCGGCTTCCAGTGCTTCGAACACCGCCGCCGCCATGGCGAAGACGCCGGGGTCGCCGCCGGAGACGACCGCGACCGCCTTGCCCTCGGCAGCCAGCGCCAGCGCATGACGGGCGCGTTCGACCTCGACGCGATTGTCCGAGGCATGCTTGGTCTGGCCGTCACGCGCCGGGACGCGGTCGAGATAGGGGCCGTAGCCGACGAGGTCGCTCGCAGCCTCGAGCGCGGCCAGTGCGGAGGGCGTGAGATAGCGCGCCTCGCCGGGGCCGAGGCCGATGATGGCGAGCGAGCCGGTCACAGCCGCCGCCCTTCGCCGGGCACGAGGATCATCGAGAAATAGGGCGCTTCGTCATCGGGCTTCTCGACGAGGCGGGTCACCACCTGCCCGGCCATGGTGGCGCGCTCGACATAGATGGCTCGGTTGATCAGCCCCGCCGCCTGCAGCGCGCGGCGCACTTTTGGCAGGTTGCGGCCTAGCTTCATGATCACGGCGGCATCGGTGTCGGCGAGGCGGCGGGTCAGTTCGCCCTCGGCGAGTGTGCCCGGCACTACCGTCATCACATCGTCGCCCCAGCTGATCGGGGCATCGGCGCGGGCCCAGGCGCCGGCCATGCCGGTGACGCCCGGCACCACCTCGGTCGGGAAGCGATGGGCGAGACGGCGCCACAAATGCATGAAGGAGCCGTAGAAGAACGGATCGCCATCGCAGAGCACGGCGATGCTGCGGCCAGCTGCCATCTCGCCGGCGAGCTGCTCGGCCGCCTCGTCGTAGAAGGCGGCGATCGGGCCGGTATAGCCCTCGTCCTCGACCGGCACCTCGATCGTCACCGGGAAGGCGAGCTCGATCTCGCGGGCCGGATCCGGCGCGATGATGGCGTCGGCGGTGATGCGGGCATTGCCGCGCCGGCCGCGCTTGCAGAAATGGACGAGACGGTCGGCCTTGAGGATGATGTCGCGGGCGCGCACGGTCATGTAGTCGGGATCGCCGGGGCCGAGGCCGACGCCATAGAGCAGGGTGGGGCGCGCTTCGTTGTTCACGCCGCTCATTCCTTCACCTGCGCCAGCGCGTTGACGGCCGCCGCCGCCATGGCCGAGCCGCCGCGCCGCCCATGCACGACAAGGAACGGCACGCGTCCGTCCTGCGCCAGCGCCTCCTTCGATTCCGCCGCGCCGACGAAGCCGACCGGGATGCCGATCACGGCCGCGGGCTTCGGCGCCCCTTCGTCGAGCATGTCGAGCAGGCGGAACAGCGAGGTCGGCGCATTGCCGATGACGATCACGGAACCGGCGAGATGCGGGCGCCACAGCTCCATCGCCGCGGCCGAGCGCGTGGTGCCCATAGCCTCGGCCAGCATCGGCACGGAAGGCTCAGGCAGCGTGCAGATCACCTCGTTCCGGGCCGGCAGGCGGGCGCGGGTGACACCATCGGCGACCATGCGGGCGTCGCACAGGATCGGGGCGCCCTTCGCCAGCGCCGCTTCGGCCGCCCCAGCGAAATCCGGCGACATCGCTACGTCCTTGGGCAGGTCGGTCATGCCACAGGCATGGATCATGCGGACGACGACGCGCTCGGCTGTGCCCGAAAAGCGCGACAGGTCGGATTCGGCCCGGATGATGGCGAAGGAGCGCTCATAGATTGCAGCTCCGTCGCGGATATAGGCGTGACGCGTGTTCAACTTCCAACCTGCTTCTAGTGCCGCGCCGCTTCCAGGCGCGCGCGGATGTCCTGACCCGGTTCGAGCCGGCGCACAAGTTCCGTCAGCGAAAGATGGGCGATGGCGGTGTCGCTGGTGCCGCCATCGACGATCACATCGTAGCGCCCGTCGCGTCCGACCAGAGTGAGGTCGGCGCGGCCGGGATGGGCGCAGGACTTGGCGCAGCCGGAGACGTGGAGACTGGCGCCATTGGCAAGGAGCGGTGCAATCGCATCCGCCAGCACCATGGCATCGGCCAGGGCCGGCGTCTCGCCGCGCGTGCAGGCCGGTGCTCCCGCGCAGGCCGAGACTGCGAGGCGTGGGTCGTCCGCCTCGGTGATCAGGCCTTCGCTGCGCAGCGCCTCGCGAAGCGCAACCGCAGCATCCGCAGAGAGACCACAAAAGGCGAAACCGCGCCAGGGCGATAGTCTGATCTCGCGGACATCGGCTTCGCGGGCGATTTCGCCGAGCCGGCTCAGGCCGGCGGCATCCGTTCGGCCGAAGGGCAATCCGGCCAGCACCGCGACTCTGTTGTCCCGCTCGGCGACGAGGCCGACTGGTGACGGCTTCGGCCGGCTGGCAGGGGCAGGCATTGGCGCGAGCCCGCTCGATGCAGCCAGTGCGGTCAACTGACCCGGACCGAGATCGCGCATGCGGCGGACCTGCTCGGAGCTTCGATAGCTTGCGACGACGAAGCCGTTGAGCAGTCGGGCTACGAGCTGCGGCGCGTCGCCAGGCATGGCTGGCCCAAACCACAGATCGCCCGGCAGGCCCAACGCCATTGCGTCTCCCGAGGTCGCAAGCAGCCTGAGATCGGCAGCGAAGCCATCGAGCGCCAGCGCGCCGCCGCCATCGATGATAATCGAGAACTTCGCCGACAGGCCCGAAACGGTGCGGCCGGCACGCTCGGCCGCCTCCGCCAGCGCGGCGGCATCGAGCAATTCATCCGCCGCCTTTCCGGCGAGCGGAGAGGTCAGCACCAGCCGGTTCGGCCCGTCGCCCTCGGCCTCGTCGACGAGGCCCGCTTCGAGCAGATCGTCGACCAGCGCCGGATGCGCTTCCTCGCGGATGCCGCGCAATTGCAGGTTGCCACGGCCGGAGATCTCGATCTGGCCATTGCCATGCCGGCGCGCCAGCTCGGCGATGTAGGTGAGCTGATCCGGCGTCAACGCATTGCGTGGCGGGTGCAGGCGCACGAGCAGTCCGTCGCCGGTCAGCATCGGCCGCAAGGTGCCGGGGCACCAGCCGCGCCGCATCGTCTCGGGGGCCGGGGCGCTCATTCCGCCGCCTCCCGGCCCGAGAGCACCGCCGCCGAGTTCGAGCGGCTTGTCCAGAGCCCGCGCTCCTGCGCCTCGGCGAGGCGCGAGCGGATCGAGGCGGCTGCCGGCGCATTCGCCTGCTCCAGCGCCTGCCAGGTGGTGGGATCGCCGCAATAGGCTTGGAAGACCGCGTCGAACAGGCCGTCGGAGACCGCATCCGTGCTCGCCGCATAGACGAAAAGCGCATCGACCGCTTCCGCCAGCTCGGCCGCGCCGCGCCAGCCATGGGCGAGATGGCTCGCGATCCATTTGGGGTGGCAGAGCCGGCCATGGACGATGCGCGAGACGTCTTCTGCTAGCGTCCTTGCCTTCGGCTTGTCGGGGTCGGAGGTGTCGAGGCTGTAGAGCGCCGCCTTGCCGCCTTGCGCCTGCATCGCCGCGACGAAGCCGCCGATCACGTCGGCGGCGCTGGTCGCCTCAATGATGTCGCGGCCGGCGGTGTCGCTGACATGGACGAAGGCCTGCGCCTCTGCGACGCGATGGGCGAAGCCGGCGTCGGGCGCGGCGGCGCCGTCCGGCCCGCCATAGGCATGGCTGGTTGCGGCGAGATAGGCCTCGCCGAGCTCGGCGCGCGCCTGCCAGTCGCCGTCGAGCGCCCGGTCGGCCATGGCGGCGCCGTAGCGGCCGGGCGCAGCGCCGAAGATGCGTGCACCCGCCTCGCCGCGGCGGCGGGCGGCGGCGGGCTCGTTCCACTCGTCGGACTCGTCGAGCGCGGCGACGGCCCGTGCGGCTGAATCGAGCAGAGCGATCTGCGCCGGAAACGTGTCGCGGAAGGCGCCGGAGATGCGGATGGTGACGTCGGCGCGCGGCGCGGCGAGCTTGGCTTGCGGGATGATCGAGAAGCCGGTGACGCGGGTCGAGCCATGGTCCCAGAGCGGTTCCACGCCCATCAGATGCAGGGCATGGGTGATGTCCTCGCCGCCCGAGCGCAGCGTCGGCGAGGCCCAGAGATCCATCACGATCCGGCGCGGATAATCGCCCTCGTCCTGGAGATGCCTGGCGATGACAGCCTCGGCGGCCTTCGCACCGAGTCTGGCGGCCGAGCGGGTCGGCAGAGCGCGCGGATCGAGCGTCGAGAGGTTGCGCCCGCTCGGCAGCACGTCGGGCCGGCCGCGATGCGGCGCGCCGGCCGGGCCAGGCGGCACGAAACCGGCGTCGATCGCCCTGAGCAGGTTGCTTCGTTCGTTTGCGGCGGAGGTGGGATCAGCCTCGGAGGAGCCGAAGACATGCAGCCCGTCGCGGAAGGCGGTCTCGGCAAGGTCGCAGAGATGGGCGTCGAGCGCGGCGAGCGCGCTCGCCATGTCCTGATCCGGCGTGAGGCCGCTTGCTGCAGCGAGGCCGGTGCGCTCGGCCCGGTCGAGGATCTCGCGCGCGACCAGCTCGGCCCGGCGCGGATCGAGCACCTGCGCCTGCGAATACTCCTCCACTAGATCGCGCAGCAGCGCCGCCTCGCCGGCCGTGTCGTGGCTCGCCAGCGGCGGCGGCAGATGGCCGAGCGTCAGCGCCGACAGTCGGCGCTTGGCCGGCGCCGCCTCGCCGGGATCGTCGACGACATAAGGGTAGATCACCGGCAGGGCGCCGACCGCGAGCCGCGGCCAACAGGCGGCCGAGAGCGCCACCGCCTTGCCGGGCAGCCATTCGGTCGTGCCATGTGTGCCGAGATGGATCAGGGCGTCGGCGCGGAAGATCTCGCGCAGGCCGAGATAGAAGGCGAGATAGGCATGGCCCGGCGGTGCGTCGGGATCGTGATAGCGCGCCTTGCGATCGGGCGAGGCGTCGCGCGGCGGCTGCAGGGCGATGGCGAGCTTGCCGAAGCGGACGCGCCGGAAGCGGAAAGCCTCGCTCTCGCAGGCCCGGTCAGTTTCGGGCTGGCCGTGGCTCGCGAGGAGAGCATCACGGGCTGTGGCCGGGATAGCGGCGAGCCAGGCACGATAGACGCTAAGCGGGACGGAGAAATCGGCGGGGCCCTCGGTGAGGGCGGACATCAAATCCGCACTTACGTTCCCAGCTTCCACAACGTTGTCGTCCCGGCCGGAGCGAAGCGAAGAGCCGGGACCCATGCCTGAACCTTCGCCGGTGAGGCTCAGGCATGGATCCCGGGTCTCCCTGCGGTCGCCCGGGATGACCGTGTCGAGGTGTGAGAGGCCAACATCATACCCCGCCCCACCCAGCAATTCCCGGATCGCCAGTGTGCTCGCCGGCGTATCGAGGCCGACGGCGAAGCCGGCGCGGCCGCCGCGAGCGGGATAGTCGGACATCACCAGTGCTATTTGCCGCTCGCTGCGCGGTTTGCGGCCGAGCGAGACCCAGTTCGCCGCGAGATCGGCGAGCGCCACGATGCCCTCGGCATCGGGAGCCAGCCGCCGCAGCGTCAGCCCGGTGGCGGGATCGCCAACCTCTTCCTTGAAGGCGACGGGGATGGCGCCGAGCCGTCCGTCGAATTCCGGCAGGGCCGCCTGCATGGCGAGGTCGGCGGCCGAGAGCCCGCGCGGCGATTCTGCCCAGGCCTCGCGGGCGCTGCCGACTGGTACCGCCTGCAGGATCGGGCAATCGGCGGCGTCGAGGACGAAATCAGCGCCGTCGCGGGCGGAAAAAGCTGTTGTGGTGACGATCAGCGCCGGTTTGCGCGTCGCGATCAGCGCGGCGAGTTCGGTCGCGACGCTCGCGTCTTTGAGGCTGGTCAGGGCGAGCGGCAGTGCTGCGAGGCCGCGCCCGGCGAGGGCCGCAGCGATCGCCTCGACCATGGCCGTGTCGCCGGCGGCGACGCCTGAGCGGTAGACGAGGATCGGGACGAACGGGGCGTCGGTAGGCAGAGCTGCGAGCGCTTTGCGCCAAGGCAGGGGCGTGGCGTTAGGGCCGAGAGCGAACAGCGTGGGGAGCTCGACTGGGGCAAGGTCGCGCTGGCCCCCATCCCCCTGTCGGGACCTTCCCCCCCGAGGGGAGAAGGGGGCTGCCAGTGCCGCCTCGTCCTTCTCCCCTCGGGGGAGAAGGTGGCCCGGCGCAGCCGGGTCGGATGAGGGCAGCGCGGCGAGATACTCACTGACCCGCCCCAGCAGGCGCCGCATGTTTTCGGCCCCGCCGCCGGCATGGAAATAGCCGAGCAGGGCGGCCGCGAACTCCGGCGGCACGGTGCCATATCCGGCGAGTCGCTCATCCGCCCGATCATCGCCCGGCAGCACCGCCAGAGCGACGCCATGCTGTCGGCAGGCGCTGGCGATCTGCTCGACGCCGTAGCGGAGATAGTCGAGCCCGCCGAGGCAGCGCAGCAGCACGAAGCGCGAGCGGAGAAGCGTCTTCTCGATCAGCAGATCGATCGAGAGCGGATGCTTGAAGCGCCGGAGCGGCACGAGACGGAGCGTAAACCCCTCCCCCTTGTGGGGAGGGGTAGGGGTGGGGGGCGGAAAGTCGGAGCGAACTTGCAGAGAAATGGGCTGGCCCCCTTCTACAAGCAGCCTCGCACCCAGTCGTTCGCCCCCCATCCCCATACCCTTCCCCGCAAGGGGGAAGGGAGGCGCTTGTGCGGGTAGCCGCTCGCTCGACGAATACGCCGCCGCCAGTGCCGAGAGGTCGCTGTCGCTGAAGGAGAGGACGACGAGGTCTCCCGACGGCAGAGCGAGGTCGACGGCGTCTTCGCCGTCGTCGAGCCTCACCTCGCTGGTCGGGAGAAGGTGCATCGCATCAGCCTGCGAGCGCTGCTTCCACGGCGGTCCGGTCGAAGCCCTTGAGGCCGATCACCACGAGCCGGCCGTCGCGGGCCTCGTCTGCACCCCAGGCCCGGTCATAGTGGTAGCCAACGCGCCGGCCGACGCCCTGCACGACGAGCCGCATCGGCTTGCCGGGGATGCCGGCGAAGCCCTTGAGGCGCAGCACGCCCTCGGCCTCGGCCGCCTTGGCGACGCGGGCGACGAGCTCTTCCGGCGAGGCGGCCTGCGGCAGCGGCAGCGCGACGCTGTCGAAATCGTCGTGGTCGTGATCCTCACCCTCGCCATGATGCGACGGGCGGGCGGCAAGATCCGCCTCGGCGGCAGCGCCGAGGCCGATGATCAGCGCCGGCTCGACCTTGCCATGCGCCGTCTCGACCACCTTGATCGCCTTGGGCAGGTGCTGGGCGATCTCGGCCTTGACCCGCTCGCGCCCTGCCGCGTCGACGAGGTCGCTCTTGTTGAGCAGGATCAGGTCGGCGCAGAGGATCTGGTCCTCGAACACCTCCTCCAGCGGATTGTCGTGGTCGACCGCCTGGTCCTGCGCGGCCTGCGCCTTCAGCGCTTCGGGATCATCCGCGAACTGGCCTTCGGCCACCGCAGGCCCGTCGACCACGGCGATGACGCCGTCGACGGTGACGCGGCTGCGGATCGCCGGCCAGTTGAAGGCCTTGACCAGCGGCTTCGGCAAAGCGAGGCCCGAGGTCTCGATCAGGATATGCTGCGGCGGGTTCGGCCGGTTCAGCAAGGTTTCCAGCGCGGGGACGAAGTCGTCGGCGACCGTGCAGCAGATGCAGCCATTCGGCAGTTCGACGATGTCTTCCTGTGTGCAGCCCTCGATGCCGCAGCCGGCGATGAAGGAGCCGTCGAAGCCGAGATCGCCGAACTCGTTGACCAGCACGGCGAGGCGCTTGCCGCCGGCGTTCTCCAGGAGATGGCGGACAAGGGTGGTCTTACCGGCACCGAGGAAGCCGGTGATGATCGTGCACGGCACCTTGCCGAGCGTCGTGGTCTGCGGAGCGTTCATTGATCTGATCCTTGCTGGCGCGGCAATGGCGGCACGCGCGCGACCACGCCCTTGCGGAACGAGGCGGGTCTTTCCTTCCAGGGAACGATGCCGTTGGCGCTGGCGGCGAATTTCTCCGCCCCGCTGACGATCTCGTCGAGATGAAGACCGGCGTCGAGATCGCCGATCAGATAGGTCCACTTGCCCTCGGCCGTGAGCGCGATCGTGCAGGGCCGCTTGCAGACGGAGAGGCATTCGACCGGAACGACGGCGATGCCGCTGCCGGCAAGGCGTTCGTCCAACACGGCCGCGAGCGCGATGCCCGGCTGGTCATAACCCTCCGGCAGGTCCTCGCGCTGGCGCCGGCAGGTGGTGCAGACATGGATGGTGCAGCCCGGCTGCTGCCGAACTTGCGTCGCGAGGGCGAGATCGCCTTCGAGCATGACAACGCCTCCTTGGGCTGGCGCGGCCGTCGCCGGCCGCGCGAGGCGTCAGGCCGCCCCTATGGCGGCGCTGCGGCGCGTGGCCCAGGGCCAGAGCACGCCGACGGCGAAGCCAGTGACGAGCCAGAGCGCGGCCTGGATGGCGAGCGAGAGCGCGGCGAAATGCGCGGCGATCTCGGCCGGCACCTTGCTTTCCGGAGCGGCCGGGTGCGGCGCGCCGATCAAATGCGGCAACAGCAGCGCCAGCACGGCGAGCGCCCGCGCCCAGGAGACCTCTACCCGCAGGAACACGAAGAGCGCGCCGGCGGTGACGACCGCCGTCAGCAGCCACCAGAGCTGGCGCTGCTGCAATTCGGCCGCGGCGGAGCCCGGCAGCTCCGGCGCCAATCCCATTGCCGGGGCCAGCCCGAAGGCGAGAAAGCCGCACACTGCCCAGGCGAGCGCCCGGCGCTGGTCGATCTGCTCATTCGTGGCGATCATCCCGGCCAGCAGTAGCGCGGCGAAGCCGATCGCGGTGGCGATCGTCACCAGGCTGGTGAAGGCGGTACGCTGGAGGCCGTCCTGCGGCTTCCACTCGTGCTCGCCCGTATGTTCCGCGCCGGCTTTTGGATCGTTATGCGCGAGTTGGATGCGGGCTTCGCCGGCAAAGGCGGCCTGCATCGGCGCGCCCTGCATGCGCAGCGCCGCCTCATAGGTCTCCGCCTTGAGGATCAGCGGGGTGGTGGTGACATGCTGGAGCGCCGAGATCAGCAGCCCAGCCAGAAGCCCGGCCAGGATGCTGACCGTGAGAACACGCGTGACCATGTGGCTTCCCCTATCAGTGGCAGGGGAAGGCGAGGCCGTGACGGGTGTCGTGCGCCGCGTTGTGGACAGTGGACGAGGCGGCAAAGCCGACGGTGTAGATCAGCACGAAGCCGAGGATCAGCGCGGCGGCGACGGCTTTCGCCCGCTCCGAAACGCTGGTCTGGCTGGTGACGGTAGCCGTATTCATCTGGTTCTCCTTGGCCACCCCACCGGCAGCCTGCTGGACGACATCGAATGACGGCAGGTCTCCTGGCTCACGGCTCGGTGTCCTGCTCCGCCTTCCCGGGGAAACCCAGTGGCCGATGGCGCAGGACGCGCCGCTTACAGTTGCGGGGGCAGCCGCGGCCTTTCACCGCGTTCCCTTTTCACCTCGTTGTCGAGGCACCGTCACCGACGATCATTAGCCATCCAGCAGGCACTGTGCAATGCAGTGCCATGACCGAAAGCGCATGGCGGCACGCATGACCCTTCCTCCGCTTACCCTCGTCCTCGGTGGGACCCGCTCCGGCAAGAGTCGCCATGCCGAGGCGCTGATCGAGGCGCTGCCGGCCCCCTGGACCTATATCGCCACGGCCCAGGCCTATGACGACGAGATGCGCGCCCGCATCGCCGAACACCGCGCCCGCCGCTCCCGCGACTGGCAGACGGTCGATGCGCCGGTGGCGCTGCCGGAGGCGATCCGCAATGCGCCGGCGGGCCAACCCATTCTGGTCGATTGCCTGACGCTCTGGCTGACCAACCTGCTGCTGGCCGAGCGCGATATCGCGATCGCGATCGGCGAGCTCGTCGCCGCCTGCCGCGAGGCAGCTGCGCCGGTGGTGCTGGTCTCCAACGAAGTCGGGCTGGGTATCGTGCCGGACAACGCGCTCGCGCGGCGCTTCCGTGACGAGGCCGGCCGCCTGCATCAGCGGGTTGCGGTGCAGGCCGGGCGCGTGGTCTTCATGGTCGCCGGATTGCCGATGCAGGTGAAGTGATAGAGCGAAGTGACGTGATGATGAACGAAGCCGAGGACGCTGCCCGCCACAAGGCGAAGATGGCAAAGCGCAAGGCGGTGCAGGACGCCGAGGTCGCCGGAAAGACGCTGGAAAAGGGCCTGCTGATCGTCAACACCGGTCCGGGCAAGGGCAAATCGACCGCCGCCTTCGGCCTGATCCTGCGGGCGCTCGGCCATGGCTGGCGCATCGGCGTCGTCCAGTTCATCAAGGGCGCCTGGTCGACCGGCGAGCGCAAGGCGCTGGAAGCCTTCGGCGACCAGATCTCCTGGCATTCGATGGGCGAAGGCTTCACCTGGGAGACCCAGGACAAGACCCGCGACATCGCTGCCGCGACGCGCGCGTTCGAGAAGGCCAGGGAGCTGATGGCCGACGAGAGCATCCGGCTCCTCGTGCTCGACGAGCTCAACATCGCCCTGCGCTACGACTACCTGCCGCTCGCCGAGGTCGTGGCGGCGCTGCAGGCCCGACGCTCCGACCTCCACATCGTCGTCACCGGCCGCAACGCCAAGCCGGAGCTGATCGAGGCCGCGGACCTCGTTACCGAGATGATGCTGGTGAAGCATCATTTCGCCGCCGGGGTGAAGGCGCAGGAGGGGATCGAGTTCTAGAGGGTGAGGGCGGCGAGGCTCGCCACGGCCGCCAGCCCCCAGAGCAGCAGGCAGGCGCGGCGATAGAGGGTGAGCGCCCGCCGGATATCCACCGCAGTCGCCTCGGCTCGGCCATCGCCCATCCAGCCATCCTCGACCCTGACGGCGCCGTAGACGCGAGGGCCGGCGAGCCGCAGCCCGAGCGCGCCGGCCATCGCCGCCTCCGGCCAGCCGGCATTGGGCGAGCGGTGGCGACGGGCGTCGCGGCGCACGGCACGCCAGGCCGCGCGGGCATCGGCCTGGCGGCCGAGTGCTGCCGCGGCGATCAGCATCAGCGCGGTCAAGCGCGAAGCCAGGAGGTTGACGAGATCGTCGAGCCGCGCCGCCGCCCAGCCGAAGGCGAGATGGCGCGGCGATTTGTGGCCGATCATCGAATCGGCGGTGTTGATCGCCTTGTAGAGCGCTCCGCCCGGCAGGCCGCCGACGCCGAGCCAGAAGGCCGGGGCGACGATCCCGTCGGAAAAATTCTCGGAGAGGCTCTCGATCGCAGCGCGGGCGACCCCCGCTTCGTCGAGGCTCTCCGGATCGCGGCCGACGATCATCGAAACGGCCTTGCGCCCGCCGGGGATTCCGCCCTGCTCCAGTCCCTCGGCGACGCGGGCGACATGCTCGTGCAGGCTGCGCTGCGCCAGCAGGGTCGAGGCCAGCAGCGCCAGCGGCAGCAAGGCGAGCGGCCCGGCGAGGTGGCAGAGCGCGACGAGGGCCAGCGAGGCAGCGAGCGTCACACCCAGCAGGATCAGGAGGGCTACGACGCCGGCCGTTCGCCGCATCGCGAAACTCATGGTCTCGCGGTTGAGGCCTCGATCAAGCCAGCCGATCAGCGCGCCGATCCAGGTGACGGGATGGCCGATCCATGCGAACAGGCGCGCCGGATAGCCGATCGCCGCCTCGATCAGGAGGGCGGCGAGGAGGAGCGGCAGGCTTGCGGAGAGCGACATGGCGGCCGGGGAAACGAAGGAAGCGATCTGGCATGGCGGCGATCTCGCCACGGCCGAGGCGCTGTTTCCGCAGGCGCCAGAACCCTGGATCGATCTCTCGACCGGTATCAACCCGATCCCCTATCCGCTTCCGGAGCTGCCGTTAAGCCTGTGGCAGCGCCTGCCGGGCAAGACGGACGAGGCGGCGCTGCTCGCCGCAGCCCGCACGGCCTATCGCATTCGCCCGCAAAGCGGTCTCGTCGCAGCGCCTGGCACGCAGATCCTGATCGAATTGCTGCCGCGTCTGGTTCCGGCTGCGAAGGCCGCCGTGCTTGGGCCGACTTATGGCGAGCACGCGCCGGCCTGGAGGAAGGTGGGTGCGATCGTGCGCGAGATCGGCAGTCTCGCCGAGATCGGCGACGCCAATGTCGTCGTGCTGGTCAACCCGAACAATCCGGACGGGCGCATCGTCTCGCAGGAGGCGCTGCTTGAGCTCGCTGGTGCGCTGGCAGCGCGGGGCGGCCTGCTGGTGATTGACGAGGCTTTCGCCGATTTCGCGCCTGAGATGAGCCTACTGCCGATTCTGCCGGAGGGAGCACTGGTGCTGCGCTCCTTCGGCAAGGCCTATGGGCTCGCTGGTCTCAGGCTCGGCTTCGCGGTCGGTGAGACGCGTTTCACCGACGCCCTCCAGGCGATGCTTGGTCCCTGGGCGGTGGCAGGGCCGGCGCTGCATGTCGGAGCCGTCGCGCTCGGCGATGCGGAGTGGCTGGAGGCGGCCGGCGAAGCTCGCGCTGCTGACGGCAGCCGGCTCGACGCGCTCCTTACGCCGCATGGCCGGGTCGTCGGCGGGACGGCGCTCTATCGCCTGCTCGAGGCACCACAGGCGCCGTCCCTGTTCGAGCGGCTCGGCCGGGCCGGCATCTATGTCCGCCGCTTCCAGCATGATCCTTTGCGCCTGCGCTTCGGCCTGCCGGGAGATGAGCCTGCCTGGGCGCGATTGGCGCAGGCGCTCGCGCCGGTCTGAGCCCGCTGCGCGGTGATCGCAGCCGCTACATGCGGCTGAGTGCGGGACGAAGCGGCGCGCCGACGCTATCGTCGGATGATTCCAGCGATCCGGAGACACGTCGCATGCAGCCCTGGCCGAAGCAGTCCGCCCTCACCATCGGCTTCGCCCATCCGGCCTATCAGATGCGCGACGAGTATCTCGCTCGCAACGGCCAGGCGACGAGCTTCGAGGCGCGCAATCTCGACGATCTCAGGGCTAGGGCGCCGGAAGCCGATGTGCTGGTCGTCTCCGGCCTATGGCGTAATGACATGCTGGACGGGCTGAGCAAGCTGCGCTTCATCCAGTCGATCAGCGCCGGCACCGACCAGTTCGACAAGCCGAAGCTGGCGGCGGCCGGCGTTCGCCTCGCCAGTGCCCAGGGCGGCAATGAGCGCGCCGTCGCCGAGCATGCGATCTCCTTGATCCTGGCGCTGGCGCGCCAGCTCCATCTTGCCCGTGACAACCAGGCGAAGGCCCATTGGCGGCCGATGATCAGCGATCGTTCGCGCCGCGAGGACGAGCTCAGCGGCCGCACGCTGGTGATCGTCGGCCTCGGCCGCATCGGCCTCAGGCTCGCGGCGCTGGCCTCGGCCTTCGGCATGCGCGTCATCGGCGTGCGTCGCCGGCCGGGCACGGAACCGAATGTCGAGGCGATCGTGCCGCCGGCGGAGCTGCATGCGGCATTGGCGCAGGCCGATTTCCTCGCTTTGACCTGCCCGCTGACGCCGGAGACGGAAGGGCTGATCGACGCCGCTGCGCTCGCGGCGATGAAGCCTTCGGCCCATCTGATCAATGTCGCGCGTGGCCGCGTCGTCGAGGAGCCGGCGCTGATCGCTGCGCTCGAAGCCGGCCGGATCGCCGGCGCCGGCATCGATTGTGTGTATGAGGAGCCTCTGCCGGCAAGCTCGGCGCTCTGGGGTATGCCGCAGGTGCTGCTGACGCCGCACAGCGCGGGCGAGACCCGCGCCTATGAAACCAATGTCATCGACATACTCATCGACAATCTCGGCCGGCTGGAGCGCGGCGAGGCCGCGCTGCTCAACCAGATCGTCTGAACCGCCCCAAGCTTACCAACGTGGGCGCGGGCCGTAGCTGCCGTCGCAGCCGACGAGCGGGCCGCCGGGATAGTAGTCGTCGATGATGATGTCCGGCAGCTGGCAGCCGCCACGGCTGGCGCTGCGGGTGACGCGGCTGCGCGGCTGCGCGTAATCGTCGGTGTCGACGAAGACGGTGCGGCCGTCATAGCGCGGCTCCGCCTGCCGGGCGCTCGCCGGCCTCTGGGCCGGGCGCGGCGCCTGGGCGCGTTCGGTCGTCTTCTCGGTGGCCTGCTGGCGCACCGGCGGCAGCGGCGCCGCGGCGACGTCGGTGTCCTTGTCCTTGCCGGCGACCTGCGAGGCCGGGACGACGACGTCCTCGGCGGTGGCGCGCACCAGCTTCTGGACGCCGGTGTCGAGCACCAGCGTGCGGAAGGGGGCGTCGCCGCAGCCGCCGCAGCGGGCCGGATCGAGCGGGACGAGATCGACGCGCGCCTTGCCGTCGTCATTGGCCTGGCCCTCGCCGGTGGCGCGGGCGGCGATGACGACCTTGGCGGCGTCCTCGAGCTGCATCTCGATCAGCTGGGTGCGGAGCGCACGGGCGCGGCGATAGTTGACCACCTCGTCGCCCCCCGAGACCAGGATGGCGAAGGGCGCGCCCTTGGGGGCGTTGCCGCGGAAGATGTCGCGCAGCTGGGTGATGGCGCGGCGCGCATCGGAGGTGACCTCCCAGCTGCCGGGCGCGAAGGCGATCTGGCGCGTCGTCATGATCTCGCGGGCTGCCTGGGCGACGCCGAGCGAGACGGTGCGCGAGGAGAACTCCAGCTTCAGCGACTGCGGCCGCTCGGCGACCTTCGGTGCATCCGGGTTACCACCTTCGGCCTGGGCGAAGCCGGCGCCGGTCGAGACCAGCACGGCGAGGGCGGCGACGGCGAGGCGCAGGCGGCTGGCGCGCTGGCGGGTGGTCTGGTCGAACTGGAAGCCCATGGCGGGTCTCCTCATGAACGGGTGTGCGCTGGGCACGTTGCCTGACCCTTGGCGATCCCTGAGCCGGTTTCGCAAATGCTTGGCAAACACCGCAGCGGGGATCTGAACGCGTGCGCGTAGGACGCCGCTCATTCATTCACTGTTCAGGAAAAAATGCGGCTCGCAGCGAAAATCCGGCAAACCGTGGCAAAGCTCGGGCAACGCCATTGCCGCGTCCCGTCTCACCGAGCCGGCCGTCGCATTGTCGAGGCTACAGGACTATGCGAAGAGAGGGTAAACAGGGGGTCTGGCTATGAAGAACGCAGATGAGCGCAAGGACAACATCGAGCTTCCTCAGATGATGTCCCGCCGTGCGCTCGGCGGATTCGTCCTTTCGCTGCCGCTGCTCAGTGCTGTTCCTGCGCTGGCGCAGACCGACCAGGCCGCGACCAGCATCCTGCGCTCGCTGGCGCCGCATGACCGCGCCCCGGGCCGCTCGAGTGGCGGTGGCAGCGGCGGCGGCAGGGTCGTGGTGCGCCGTGTCGCACCGGTGCCGCGCCGGGTTCACCCACGCGGCTACGGCTCGGATGTCGTGATCGACCTGACCCGCCGCGTCGAGGTCACCGTCTTCTTCGACAACGACTCGGCGGCGCTGCGCCCCGGCGCGGAGGCGACGCTGATGCGGCTGGCTCTGGCGCTGCGCGATCCGATCCTGCTCGATCAGCGTTTCCTGATCGCCGGTCACACCAGCAGGGACGGCGACTACGACTACAATGTCGACCTCTCCCATGATCGGGCCGCCGCGGTGCGCGACTGGCTGGTCTCCTATGGCGAGATCTCGCCTGGCCGCCTCGTCGCCCACGGCTTCGGCCCCGACATGCTGCGCAATCCGCGCAGCCCGTATTCGCCCGTCAACCGCCGCGTCGAGGTCATCGCCATCACCGGCTGATTTCTACTTAATCTTCCCGAAACAACCGCTCGCCTCAGGGGGCACCCGTCATGGCTTTCTTCAAGCGTCTCATGCTCGGCTTCGCGCTGTTGATGTCCTTCGCAGCCGTCGCTCACGCTCAATCGCCGAATTCCCGCATCAACCTTCTGGTGATGTCGGACGACGCCGATCCGGATACGGTTCCGCGCAACAACCGCATCTTCAACCGCGTCCAGCTCCAGCTCTCGGAGTATCTGAACACTCGCGGTTTCCAGGTCTATGACGAGACCAGCGTCTCGCTGGGCATCGCCCCGACCGCTCGCGTCCGCCGCCGCGACGCCGAGCTGATCGAGATCGCCCGCGCCGTGCCGACACCGGTCGACGCGATGGTCGTCTACCAGATCTACGCCTCGGCTCGTCGTGCGGTCGCCGCCGACATCCGCTTCCCCGAGATCCGCATCGCCGGCCGCGTGCTCAATGTCCGCTCCGGCCAGTTCATCGCGGCCTTCGAGGTCGGCGGCTTCCAGCTGCCTGCTTTGCCGAACCCCTGCAGCGCCGAGTGCCTGCTCGAGACGGTCGGCACCCATTCGCGCCTCCTCGCCGCCGATCTCGGCGCGGCGATCGCCCAGAAGCTCGAGGGCTTCGCCCGTCCGGCTGGCGGTGGCACCGCGGCTGTCGGCAAGGACGGCATCGTCCTCGGCGGTGGCGCCGGTGCCGGTGGTGCGGCTCCGGTCGCGGCCGGCGGCGAGGGCTGCAACAGCCTGCCGACCGACTTCATGATCCAGCTGCGCGATTTCACCGCCACGGAAGTCGACCGCATCGAGGGCGAGTTCGTCCGCTGGGGCTGCTACCGCGCCCACCGCGCCACGCAGATGACTTCGACCTCGGCCGATTTCTTCTACACCACCTCGGCCGACTCGGCCCGCCTGACCCGCAACTTCCGCCTGATGCTCGAGCTGGTCGGCCTGAACGGTCAGGTCAACTTCTCCGGCAACCGCGTGGTCGTCAGCAAGGTCGCCACGCGCTGATCGGATTGGGCGCGGGGTAACCATAAACCCCAGCCTCTTTTTTCAAAAAAGCCGCCCGGTCGACATGGACCGGGCGGCTTGTTACTTTAATTGTGGCAGCAATATGCGCCGGCTTGGCGCGAACGGAGTGGAGGGGTTCCGTTCGCCGCGACCGAGCCGGTGTTCGATGCGGATATTTGACACATGGATTGGGGTATTGACCCGGCACGGGTCGCGGAGATCAGCACGATCGCGTCTTCGCGCCGGTTTTCCGCCCGGGACACCGAGAAGTTCGTTCTCGCGATCACGGGGGGCGGGTCGGAGAATGCCGACCTGCCGCTCTGGGACATGCTGCAGGTGCTGTTCTCGCTCGGCGCGCTGACCGCAAATCCGCGCATGCCGGCCCGCGACGCCGCCATCGGCTGCATGCTCGACGAGAGCGGCATCCTGCTGCGGCCGCTGCGCCAGGACGGGCCGGTGCGCATCAGCTTCGCCGGCGCGACGATCGAGGCCTCGGCGGCCGAGATCGTGCTGTCCTATGGCGGCAAGGGCGAGGCCAAGACCCGCTCCTTCTCCTGGAGCCGGATCAGGCGCGCGCTCGGCCTCGCCGACTTCCTCTTCGCCGCCGAGGCGGATGAGCGCTCGGAAGGCGGGCTCGTCGCACTGCGCACCGCGCTCGACGCCGTCTTCGCGCTGTCTTCCTTCGACGAGGACGGCATGAAGCGCGCCGTGCAGGAACCGGCCCGCTTCATGCGAGCCTGGCGCCGGCGCCATCTGCCACTGCTCGCCTTCGCCGACCTGATCCGCCAGCGCGAGGCCTTCCTCAACGCCTCCGGCCGGCGCGAGCGCCAGCGCGAATTCGATCCGGACGATCTGATCGCGCTCTGGAGCTTCGCCTTGCTGCATGGCGAGACCTGGAGCTTCGCCCGCTTCGCCGAGCGCTTCAGCGCGCTGATGCGCGAGGAGCGCTCCAGCGTCGGCCGCCGCGACTTCATGGCGCCGGCCTCGATGGAGACGCTGATGGCGCGCCAGCCCTCGGAGAATCCCGAGGAGGCGTTGATCGCCTGGCTCGACCATCAGGCGATCCTCGGCGAGCTCGAAGAGGACGAGCCGGAGGAGGACGACGAGCCCGAGGAGGAGGATGAGGACGGCGTCGTGCGCGAGCGCGTCTATGCCGCGCTGATGCGCCTGCCGGCTGAGCCGAAATTCCTGAATAAGGAGGAGCGCGAGGCGATCGGCCGGGCGCTCGCCATCCTGCCGCTCGCCCATGAGCAGCCGCTGACGCTGGCGCGCTCGCGCGCCGTCGCACCCTGGGAGAATCGGCTAGTCGAGGCCAGCCGCCGCGTCGCCGGCTCCAATCGCGGCCAGGTCGACCAGAGCCCCGAGCCGTTCGACTATGCCGGTATCGCCACCGCGCTCGCGGCGCTGGGCAGGCGGCTCGACGAACTGCTGCTGATCGGCAATGCGCTTGAGGCGATCGAGGGCCCGCAGAGCGAGGCGGCGACGGCCGAGGGACAGAAGCTGCTGCGGCGCTGGCGCCATGATCGCGCGAGCTTCCGGATCGACGATGCGAAACTCGCGCTGACCTTCGCAAGGCATGGGGGAGCACTGAGAACGGTCGCAGCAGCCCTGCACCGGATCAACAGGCAACAAAAGCGCTTCGGAGAAACGACGGACCTGGTCGCCCAGGCCGCCAGCGACGAGGCGCGGTTCACCGACGTCTTCTCGCAGCGCTATCAAGGGCGATCGAAACGGCCATGACAGACTTCGCTAACCAGGGTCCGCTCGAAGACGACCTCCGCGCCGGCCGCGCCACGGCCAGGCTGGTTCTGGCGGCGCTTGCGAGCACCGAGCCGGAGGAGGCCGCCGCCGCGAGCATCAGCCGCGCCGACCTGTGGGCACATGCCCGCCGCGTTCGTGGCGAGCCCGTCAACTTCGCCGCCGAGCGTGCCATCCGCACCGATCCGGAAGCGGCGCGGCTCTATCGCCGCCTGCTCTCCTTCCAGGCCGTGGCGCGCAGTGAACTCGCCGCCGCCGCCTATGACAGCAGCGCGACGCACCGCCGCATCGGCTCCTTCGAACTCGACGTGATCGAGGAGGACGATGCGCCGCCGGCTCTCGTCATCCAGTGCCTGTCGGAGACCGATCCGGCTCCGACCATGATCGAGGTCGTCTCGATCGAGGGCGTGGTCCGCCTGCCGCTGCCGGCGCCGGTCGACAAGCACATCGTCATCGACCTGCCGCGCCAGGACGCCGAGCGCGACCTGCTGCGATTGATGCTCGCCAACCCGCTCGCGGGCGTTTATCTGCTGTAACGCCGGAAGCGCTGCCCAAAGCAGCGCTTTTGCCCGGCATGAAGGGACGGCAGGGCCTGCGGGAGAGATGATGGCGGGAGATCAGAACGTCAGGCGCTCCGGCGTCTTCGTCGTGGTGCCGACGACCGACCAGCCGATCATCCTGAAGAAACTCGCCTGGTCGGCCCGCGTGCCGGTCTCGCGCGTGGTGCTGGCGACCGAGAGTTCCGAGGTCTGCGAGCCCTGGAGCACGCAGTACAGCAACCTGCTGCGTCCCGGCGAACCCCTGCGCCAGATTCTCGGCCTGCCTGACGGTGGCAGCTATCGCCTCGCTGCCTCCGGCTCGATCGACCAGGGCAAGAGCTGGATGGTGCCGACGCTCGCGGCCCATTGCGCGCTCGCCCATGGCGAGGCGGTGACGCACAAGGCCTCCGAGGCCAAGCTCGTGATCTGGGGTACCGGCGCGATCGACCTCTCCGTCGCCGACACGGCGGGTGAGGCGCGCGTCACCCAGCAGGAATACCATCTCACCACCAAGATCGACCGCTGCCGTCATCTCTTTGCCGACGCCGAGCACGGCGCCACCCCCGTGCTGGCGCTGGTGCCGCATGGCGAGGAGGCCGAACGCGCCGTCGCGATCCTCGGCAAGATTCTCGGTGGCCAGCCGCATCATATCGTGGTGGTCTCTTCTCTCGCGGACATCGCTGCCCCGATCGACCTTTTCCTGCGCAGCGGTGCTTTCGAACCGCAGGCCGTGGCGTCCGCGCCGGAACGGCCGGCCGCACCGGGATCGCCGTCGATGGCCCTGAGACCGTTCGAGCCCAAGAGCACCGAGCAGCAGCCCGCGCAACCGGCTGCGCCGCAGCCGGAGCAGACGCTCATCCAGCCGCGCCCTGCTGGCGAGGAGCCCTCGATCGCCGATGTGCTGAAGAGCCCGCAGGCGCCGCGCTCGCGCCGGCCGCTGCCGGGCGACAAGCCGGCAGCGACCTCTTCTTCGTCGCGCCTCCCGTTGATCGCGGCTGTGGGCCTGGTGCTCGTTGCCGGAGCGGCGGGCGCGGGCTGGTACCTGACACGCGGCACCGCGACCGAAGATCCCTATCAGGCGCCGCCAACGCTGACCCAGCCCGGCACCAATGCGCCGGGGCTGTCGCCGGCCGGTCAGCAGACCAGCGGCCAGCAGAGTGCGAGCGCCTCTCCTCAGGGGCAGCAGAGCCCGCCCCTGGGCGCGCCCTCCGTCGCGCCCGGCTCCGCCCTGGCGAAGCTGGTGCTGTTGTCGGCGCCGGCTGGCAGCAATTGCGAGGCGCAGTTCTACGAGGTACGCCCGCGCTATAGCGAGGCCTCGGTCGATGTCGGCGAAGCGCCGAATGTCCTGATCGATGGCCAGGACATCTGCGGGATGGCGCTCGATCCGGTGGCGCCGGCCAAGGTGAAATTCCAGAGCGGAACCGGGCCCGCGGTCGTCGCCTCGAAATCGACGCCGACCCGCCTGGTCTTCAACCCGACGGCGATCCGCGCCGGCATCGCGGCCTTTCCGGTGATCCAGTTCGAGGAACCGAGGGCGCTCGCGGTCGAGATCAAGCGGCGCTGAGCCGGCGTTTTTCAGTCGGCGTGATCGAAGTTCGATCCGCGGGGAACCCTTCTCCCGCGGCGAAGTCGGGTTTACCCGATTTCGCCCACTCTGAGTGCTGATCTCGGGCCAGCCCGAGATCAGTGGAGAAGGGCAGGGATGAGAGCCTGCCCTACTCTTAGAGGGCGCAACGGCGCCGTAGCACCCAGCAATCAGCGGCGGTCCCTCACCCCTGCCCCTCTCCCATCCGGGAGAGGGGTTCCCCGCGCTTGTCTTGTCTGCCGTGCGTCTGCCGAGAATGACGGCGGGCCGTCTGGCTCACAGCCCCCCGCGCGTCAGCCCGCGCCACAGGCCCCAGGGCGGCGGATCGCTGGTTGGCGAGAGCTGGCGGATCGCCGCGAGCCGGCCGGCGATCAGCGCGATCGCGATCGAGGGCAGCGCCATCAGCATGTGATGCGAGGTCGCGGCGGCGATGAAGGTCATCGGCTGGCCCATCACCGGCAGGAGGCCGATCGCGTTGCCCCAGGAAATGCTCCAGTGCAGCGAGAAGATCGTGGCGATGCCGACGAGGATGATCGCCGTGCCCTTGTTGGCGCCTTCCTGGGCCGAGCCCATGGCGCGTTCGCGCAGCAGGCTGACCGCGAGGCAGAGCAGGCCGAAGATGGTGATCACCTCGGCGGCGAGCAGCGCCAGCACCGCCGGCAGGCCGAAGCGCACCGCCAGGAAGGTGGCGATGAAGTCGTTCTGCACCACCGGTAGGCGCACGAGGTCGCTGACGGTGAAGCGGCTCACCGCATCGTCGGCGACTTCGCTCTTGCGCTCGGCGATCGGCGTCGTCCGCGACCCGGGCATCATCGCGCAGAGCGAGACCGGCGAGGGCGGCAGCTCGTCGAGCGCGCGGCGGATCTCGACCGGTGTCTTGTCGAGGCCGAGATCGAGCCGCGCCAGCGTGCACGGCATTTCGGCGAGCGCGACCTTGGACTGCAGCAGCTGGAAGCCGAGATCGCGATGGATCACGTCCGGGCCGTGCTCCTGCGCGTTCGCCTGCGCGGTGCGCTTGTTGGCATGGTCGAGGTCGTACCAGGTGATCAGCCGCTCGGCCGGCTTGTTCAGCGAGCCGGCACGCGCCTTCTCGAGCACCTCGATCGCCGCGAGCCGGTCCTTGGGCAGGGTCCAGAGGCCGGAGATCCCGTAGCTGACGAGGTTGGGGAAGATGTAGATCAGCGCCGCATTGATGCCGAGCAGGGTGACGAGGATCAGCGCCAGCACGCCGCCGCGCGGCCAGCCGAGCCGGCGCACCTTGCGCTGCGGCGCATCGGCCCGGCGCAGGAAGACGCGCATGATCGCGATGAGGCGCTTCAGCGTGCTCGGCAGCAGGAAGGCGAAGGCGAGCACCACCGTGGTCGCCATCATGATCAGCACCGGCGAGTAGTCGCTCTTCAGGAACGGCACCGCAGTCTGGAACAGGATGAAGACGAAGACGGTCGCGAGGCTGACGCCGAGCCAGGAGACGTAGTGGCGCTGGTTGTAGAAGTAGTCGATCCGCGAGAAGCCGAGGAAGATGTGCGCCAGCACCAGGACGAGCGCGATCTTGCCGACCTCGACCGGCTGGAAGCCGGCGACGCCGGTCTCGGTGCCGATCACGGCCCAGACGACGAAGCCGGTCAGGATCACGATCGCCGGCACGGCCCGTAAGAGCTGGTCCTTGAAGCCGACGCCCATGAAGAAGGAGCGCGGCAGCGCCGCGATCGCCCGCTGCGGCTGGCAGGCGATCATCACCGCGACGACCGGGACGAGGTCGAAGAACAGGAGCTTGTTCTTCTCGGCATGGATGGTGAAGTCGGTCTTCTCGGCGTCGACGCCGAGCGCGAGCAGGGTCAGGCTGCCCAGGCAGCAGAGCATGACGAGGCCGAGCCAGGTTAGCCGCAGCGGCGTGGTGAAGCGCGGCCCGATCATGATGGTGAGGCAGGCGATCGCATAGCCTAGGATGGTGGCGTGCAGTGCCGCTTCATAGGAGATCGAGGCCCCGCCGAGGCGCGACAGCTCCGGCGACAGCGCCAGCATCGTCGTCGCGCCGATCATGGCGGTAGCGCCGAGCGCCCCGACCAGCCTGACCAGAATGGCGCTGCGCCGGAACAGGGTGGCGTGGTGCAGGGCCGAGAGCACGCCGAAGCCGGCGACGGCCAGGATCAGCGCCAGTCGCACGGCGCGCTCGGCGCCGTTGAGCGAAGACAGCGGATTGCCGATCTCGGCGGCCGACATCGGCTGGCGCGGCGGCGTCACCACCGGCCGGACGCTCTCGGTCGTCGCGCTGGCACGCAGCGCCTCGGCGTCGTCGGGGGCGAAGCGGTGGGTCTTGCTCAGCGGCGTCAGCCGCAGCGGCAGGCGGCCATTGGATTCGGCGCCGATGTCGACGGCATAGCGCGTGCGGCCGATGATCATGTGGCTCAGCCGCGACGGCCCTTCGGGATCGAGTTCCCAGGCGATGTCGGTGAAGTCGGTGACGCGCTGGTTGCCGCGCGCGAACACGACCGGCGGGCGCGGCGCGTCGACGGCGTCGCCCGGGGCGAGGAAATAGCTGCCGCCGCGCGCCATGATGCTGAGCGCCTTGAAGGGCAAAGCGGTCGCCGCGACATGCGCTTCCTCCCTGACCGAGCAGGTCAGGCGGCCGCCGATCGAGACGATGCGGTCCTCGCCGCGTTCGTCCGCAGCGATCATGCCGGTCACGACCTCGCGCACGCGGTCGGTGGCCTTGCGCGGCTGGCAGACCGGGAGCGTGTCGCCGTCGAGCCGGAGCGTCGAGAGAGGACCGGCCTGGTCGATGGTGAGCTTGCGGGTACCCTGCTTGCCGGCCTCGGTCAGGGAGAGTGCCAACCGGCCTGGCCTGGCCTCGTCGACCGCGATCGACAGGGCCCCTGCGGCGATGCGGTCGCCGGGCTGGAAGCGCCAGCGCGCCGAGAAGCTGCCGGCGCCATTGAGATAGTCGAGCCAGAGCCGGCGGTTGCTGGCGACGTTGCGGATGGTGACGCGTCCGTCGGGCTCGCGGGTGAAGGCGACATGGCGCGTCTCGGCCGCGTCGAAGCGCTGCGGCTGCAGCAATTCGCGCCGGCCGATCGTTGCGGTCTCGCCGCGGGCGAGGGCGAGGTCGAGCCGCTCCAGGCTGACCACCGGGCGGGCGCTCTCGATCAGATGGGTGGTGTTGTGCCACCAGAAGCCGAGCACGATAAGGCAGAGCGCGAGCAGAACAAGGCCGGTCACGGCCCCGCCGGCGCCGCCGATGCGGAGGCGCGGCAGGCGGAACGGCCGCAAGGTCAGCCAGCGCCCCATCAGCTGGCGCAGCGCGGTGGTCTCGCTCACTTCTTGTCTCCGAGCGCGGCGACCTTGGCGAGCAGGCCGGCCATCAGGCGTCCGCAGGCGCGTCCGCCGGTTTCCCGCGTATGCGAGACCAGGCAGGTGAAGGCGACGCGCTTGCGCCCCGCGACATTGTCCATCCAGCCGGCGAACCAGGCCGAGTTCATGCCGTCGGTGGTGTCGGCGGTGCCGGTCTTGCCGAAGATGCGCTTGCGGATCTCCGGCGGCAGCGAGGCCATCACGCCGGCAGCGGTACCGCCCGGCGAGTTGACCACGCCGTAGAGGCCGCGCTGGGCGCCGTCGAGGAAGGGCTCGGCCTGGCGCGGGTCCATGCCCGGGATGACCGGGGTGCCCTCGTCCGGCTGTGGCGTCTCGGCGACGTCGGAGACCGGCTTCAGCACACGCGGGCGGATCACCTTGCGGGCACCGAGCGAGCCGTAGATCGAGGCCATCGCGATCGGCGTCGCACGCACGCCTTGGCCGTATGAGTTGGTGGCGAGGTCGATGCGGCGGGCATTGCGCTTGTCCTCGACCGCGAGGTCGAGCGCTTCGGCGGTCAGCCGCTGCGCACCCGGCACGATGCCGCGGGTCAAGTCGACGCCGGGCTGGGCGAGCGTGCCCGGCTGGGTGATCGGGTAGAGATGCTCGGTCAGCTCCGCCAGGACCGTGCCGGTGCGGCCGGGCACCGTCGTCGGCCTTCCGCCGACCTTGCGCCCGTCCATGGTCAGCGCCATGCCGGCGAACCACAGGTTGGACGACTTGATCAGCGCCTCGCAGAAGCCGATCTGCGCGCCGCGGCCGCCGTCCGGGCAGCCGCTCTGCGCCGGCGCCAGGATGCCGTAATTGAAGCCGGCGCCGCCATAATTGGCGATGCCGACGCCGTCGACATTGAGGCCGCCACCCCCGCCGATGCCGAAGATCTGCGCCTGCTGCGCCGGCGGGGTGCGGCCGAGGATCATGTCGGGGAAGCGGGGCTGCTCGCGGATGCCGAGGATGCTGGCGAGGCCAGTGACCAGCTTGAAGGTCGAGCCCGGCATGGTGTGGACGTCGCCGGCGCGCCAGCCATGGCCGGCGAGTGGGCTGTCACTGTCGCGGCCGGTCGAGAGCGCCTGGATGTCCCAGCTATGCATGCCCGGCACGAAATCGGGCCAGCTCGCCAGCGCCAGCAGCGATCCCGGCTCGTCGCCGGCATCCATCAGCAGCACGACGGCGCGGCCGTCGCCCTGGTCCGGCGGCTCCTGCTCGGGGGCGAGGTTGACCGGCAGCGGACCCGGCTTGCGCGGGCGCTTGCCGCGGCCGAGCCGCTCGCCCATATGGGCGTAGACCGCTTCCTGCACCAGCTTCTGCAGGCGCGGCTCGATCGTCAGGGTCAGGTTCTCGCGGGTGCGGGCCCGGCCGAGCGCGGCCGAGAGCGAGCCGACATCGCCGGCGCCATAGCCGATCAACGCGGTCAGGCCGAGTTCGTCGACGATCGGCAAGGGAATGCCGTTATTGTCGAGCGCCGGGGTGCCGTCGGCGAAGTAGAGCGCACGCGCCGCGCCGCTGCGGCGCTGCGTGACCGCGCCGCGCCAGCCGAGCTCGCAGACCAGCTTGGTCTTGGCCCGCTCGCAATCGGCCTCGATATGCGAGGAGCGCCAGAGCTTGACCTTGCCGTCCTCGCTCTGGACGCCGCTTCCGCCGAGGATTTCGCGGGCGCGCGGCGGCACGGCCCGGACCGGCTGGCCCTCGAAGCCGATCTCGACATCGCGTCGGCGCGCGCCGGTGATGGTGAAGCGCCAGCCATGCGGCAGGCCCTGCTGCGCTTCCTCGGCGCAGCTGGCGAAGTCGTCGCTGTCGGAGCAGACGCGCTCGGCCGCGATCGCAAGGCCGGCGATGCGCACGGTCTGCTCGTCGCGCTTGGGGTCGAGATTGACCCGCTCATTGCCGACGACGATGCGCGCCGGCTCCAGGATCATGTCGACGGTGACGCGGCGATTGCCGGCGGGCAGCCGCGTCGAGAGAACGAGCTTGTCCTCGGGCGTGCGCAGCGGACCGAACAAGGCCCAGTCCGAGAGCTGGTTGCCCCGGCGCTTGGCGAAGTCGGCGAAGTCGCGCGGCGGCGGCACCGCATTCGGCATGATGTTGAGCGGCGCGGCAAGATCCGTGGTCTGGGCGACGCGCGCGGTCCAGCTTGCCGGCCGGCAGCCGGCCGGCACCACGGGCAGCGTCAGCGGCGTGCCGTCGGCGCAGCGCCGGTCGGGCGCGCGGTCGTCGCGGGCGCCGGCGATCAGGAAGGAGTTGTTCCAGGCCAGCATCTCCGAGCGGACCTGCGCCCCGGCCGGCAGGTTGCAGAGCCGGTCGAGCAGGGTCCGCGAGAACTCCTTGGTGCCCTGCGGCGTTGGCACGGTCAGCGAGGCGTCGTAGAGCGCTTCGCAAGGCTGCGAGCGGATGACCGGGCCGGCGGTGTCGAGCCAGATCAGCCCGGTCGCGACGCCCTGGTCGAACAGCTCCTCGTTCGAGCGGCTGGTCTCGGTGAAGTCCGGCTGCTTGATCCAGGCGCGGCTGGCGGCGAGCTCGCCGATCAGCCCGCCCGAAAGCCAGAGGAAGCCGGCGATGGTGACGGTGCCGACCGCGACGGCGGTGAGGCTGCGCTTCAGGCTGCGGAAGAGCGGATGGCTCATGGCGTCGCCTCCCGGAGCTCCACCACAAGCGGCCCGAGCACAAAGCGGCCGTTCGGCGGGATGATGCAGGTGCCGGCCGCCTGCGGCTTGCGTCCGCCGAGGAGCCAGATGTCGCCGGCCGACTGCACGGCGACGCCGTCGGGAGCGGCCGCGATGAAGCCGACCGGGTTATGATCATAGAGATCGTCGAGGCGCTCGACCACGCCGGAGCCGAACTGGACGCGCACGGCTTCGCCGAGCCAGTCGAAGGTGCCGTAGCCGCGCGAGGATTGGTCCGGGCCAAAGGCGATCGCGGTCTGCTCGCGCGGCAGGCCGATATAGCCGAATTCGCCATCCTCCAGCATCAGCAGCGAGCGGCGGCGGCCATCGAAGCTCATGCTCTCGGCTCGGAACTCGCCGCCGACGCGGCTGTAGCGCAGCTCGCGCCGGTCGTAGCGGCGGGCGTCGCGACCCTGCACGACGATGCTGTCGCGCTGGGCCAGCATCGCCGAGGACATCAGACGCCCGCCATGGCTGCGCTCGACCCAGTAGCGTGCCATGCGCCGTCCGCCGAAATTCTCGGGGATGGCGAGGCCGGTGACGGCGAGATGCGGGCCTTTAGGCGGTTGCGCCTGCAGGCGGGACGGCCGGCGGTCGAGCGTGACGTCGACGAGCCCGAGCGAGACGCGGCCGACCTGCGGGCGTACGCCGAGGATCTCGAAGCGGGCGTCGACATTGCCGCCGGGCAGCGCCAGCGTCTCGACCTGGATCGCCTGGGCGCGCGCCTCCGGCGTCTGCGGCAAGGCCGTGAGCAATGGCAGGCCGCCGGCATCGCGGGCGGAGGCGTCGACCGGATAGCGGCCGAGGAAGAAGATCGTGCCGCCCGGCAGGTCGGGATGGACCGCGGGCGTCAGCATCTCGCTGCGCGAGAAGGCGAAGCGCGCCTGGCCGGAATAGAGCCCGCCCGGCGTGTTGACGCCGATGATCGGCTGGCCGATCGCGGTCTGCGCATCCTGCCGGATCACCACCTCGCCATGTGGCAGCCGGCCGTCGGCGAGCGGGGCATGGACGCCATGGCCAAGATAGACCGCGACTGGCGCGGTCGCATGCAGGCTCTGCTCGACATGGACGGTGACGCCGATATCGGGGTCGATCACGTCGCGGAAGCGCTGCTCGATCCGGTCGGCGAGGAAGCGCCCGAGTTCCTGCGCGCCCGGCAGCGCCTCGGCAGTCAGCACCACCAGCGAGGTGAAGGGCACGTCGATCGGCTGCGGGCCGCTGCCGCCATCGGTCAGCGCGATGCTGCGATAGCGGTCGATCAGATCCTCCAGCGAGGCCTTGCCGTCCTTGGTCGGCTGGCCGCCCGCGGTCAGGCTGAAGACCGGCTTGCGCCAGAGGTTCTCGATGCCGGGCATCGCCTCGCCCGGCTCGCCGGCGACAGCGCGCAAGCAAGTCAGCCGCCGCGGGTCGTGCATCACCAGGTCCATGAGATCGGGCAGGGCCATGGCGTCAGCTCACTCGGGCAGGAAAGGCATGATGGAAATCGGTTCGCGACGAGGCGGGCCAAGGCCGCGCTTGTGGACGCCAGAGCCGTTTTCGCGTGCGGGCCATGACGATCCTGCGATCCCTAGTAGATGCGTGAAACGCGGTCGTGCTCGATGCGCCAGCAGGCTTCCCAGCCCTCATTGGCCGCGACGACCGTGACCTTGCGGCTCGTGGGCGAGAGCACTTCGCTGATGATCTCGCAGACGCCGAAGCCATCGAGCCCCTCGCGATGCGCCTCGACGATCGAATCGCCCTCGAGCAGCACCATCGGATCCTGGCCGTCGAGCAGTGGACGCAGACGCGCGAGAGACTTGCCCTGCGGGTCGAGGCCCGGGATCGTGCGCACGAACTGGAAGCGGCGGCCGAGATTGGCACGCCCGCCGAGGCTCGGCGCCGCCTCGTCATGCTCGGCATGGACGCGCGCGCCCGAGCCGATGTCGTAGCCGAGATAATGGATGCGCTCGGCCGCGAATTCGGTACGCAGGCCGGTGGCGCCGAGATCGCGCATCTGCACCGCCATGGCGGCGATGCCGAGCGGGTTCTTGTGCTGCACTGCGCTCCCGGCCATGTCGCCCTCGATGCCGAGGATGGCGGCCCCCGCGATCACGGCCTTCTTCATCGCCGCCGGCGAGAACGGACGCTGGAACGGGAAGGCGGCGCGGCTGGCATCGGCTTCGGCCGCGATCGCCTCGAAGATCGGCGGCCAGAGCGCGGCGCGCCCGGTCGGAACCATGATCACGGTGGGGCGCTTGACCGGATTGGGCCCCGCGGCGCGGGCCAGGCGCGGCAGCAGGCCGCCAAGCACCGCGCCGATCTCGGCGAGGTGCTGCGAGGCCTCGCCCGCGCCCTTCTCCAGCGCCGCACGCGAGAGCTTCAGCACCAGCCGGCGCGCCCCGATCTTGTCGGGCCCGTCGACGGTGAGCTGCAGGCCCGGCCGCTGTGTCGTGTCCGCCAATACCGGTTCGTTCTGAGCGACATAGAGGCCAGTCGGATCGGCGTCCGGCTTCAGCTCGGCAAGGATGAGGTCGAAGGTCTCGTCGGCGGCGTCCGCATCCCAGCGATAGTGCGTGCTGGAACCTTGCGCTTTTTCGCTGAGGCGGGTGGCGAGATCAGCCTTGGCCTGCTTTACCGCGTTGCGCAGCCAGCTGCGCGCCGACAGCGCGGCGGCGTCCTCGCGCTGGATGGCGCGGGCGAGCGAGGCCTCGGCGAAGGCCGGCTGCCAATGCGCGTCCTGGCCGTCCATCGCCCGGTCGACCAGCATCGCCGCGATGCCGGTCAGCGCCTCGTCGATCAGGTCGCCGCCAACGGGCAGGCCGAAGGTGGCGAGCGTCTGATGGTTCAGCCGGTCGCCGTCGCGCCGCAGCGAAGCGAGCGCGACATCGCTGGTGCCGCCGCCGATGTCGAGCGTGACCAGTAGCGCCTCGCTTTGGTCGGGGACGGCGGCGCGCACCTCCGGCAGGCTGGCGACATAGCGCGCCGCGGCAACCGCTTCGGGCACGGTGACGGCCGCGTCAGGGAAGCTGGTGGCGCCCGGGAAGAGGCGTTCAAGACGCTGAGCGAAGAGTTCGAGCGCAGCGCGATAGCGCGAGGCGATCTCGTCGCCGATGCCGCTCGGGCAGGAGACGAGGATGCGCGGTACCACCGGCGGCGGCGCATGGTCCTCGACGCGCAGGCGGTCCTCGCCGAGGCGCAATACATAGAGATCGACCAGCTCGTCGAGCACGTCGGCGACCAAAGGCGCGATCTCGACCGTGTTGGTGGCGACGACGCGGTCGGTGGCGGCATCGTAGCGATGCACCTGCTCGTTCAGCGTCAAGGAGACCGCGCCGGAGGTCAGCGCGTGCTTGAGCGAATCGATCCGCCTGCCGCTCTCGGGCAGGCCGGATTGCGGCGGCGGGGCCGGTGCCGAGACGTCGTAGCGCCGCGCGAAGGCCTTGAGCCGGCGCGCCACGCTGGCGCGGTCAGCGCCGATCAGGGCGAGGTCCGGCAGGCTGTGCGGGGCGTGGTCGGCGCGCAGGTTGTTGCCGGAATCGAGGCCGACATGGCTCGGGATCAGCGGTGCGGCGCCGGCATCCTGCAGGGCGGCTTCGCCATGGCGCGGGTCGACATGGGCGGAAAGCCAGGTGCCGAGCGCCAAAGGCTTGATCTCGGTCGCCCGGCCGGCGGCGCGCGGCGCACCGGACCAGATCGAGGTCGCGGAGGCGCCGAGGTCGATGCAGATCGGCAGGCGGTGGACGCGGCGGCTATAGCGCAGCGGCAGGTTCGCCTGCGCGAAGGCTTTGCCGCCCTCGTCGCCGGCCTTGATCGCCAGCGAGATGGTGATCTCGCCGCGCAGCACATTGGCGCCGCTGGTGCGCACGGCGCGCGACAGCGTCGTCGTCAGGTTCTGCATCGGCACGACGGCGCGGCCGCGCCGGCCGAAATCGCCCTCGCGCACGATCTCGAGCGGGAAGGGCGTCGGTGGCTCGGCGATCTCGCTTTCGCCCATTCTGCTGCTCACATCGACGGTCAGCGGCGCGGTCCGCGTCAGCGGCCAGCGGCGCAGGTCTATCACCAGCCCGTCGCAGCGCACGATCGAGGTCTCGTCGTCCGGGTCGACCTCGGCATTGAGCCCGCCAGTGATCTCGAACTGCGCGCTACCGCCGAGCGGACAGGTGAAGTGCTGCCCGGCGATGGTCAGCGCGACCTCGCCGCGGTTCTGGCTGAGGATCGGCACCGAGCGGGATTCGAGCGCGCTCGACCAGGGCTTGGCGGGGCCGTCCGGATCGTGGCCGGCGCCGTCCTGGCCGACCCAGCCGCCGAGCTTGGCGGTGAGCCTGACCTGCAGCGGCGCCCTTGGATTGGCCTGGCTGGTCTCGTCGACGAAGTCGAGCACGGCATCGCGCGTCAGCGTCACGTCGAGCCGCACCTCCTGGCCGGCCAGCGCCGGCGCATCGGCGAGCCAGATCAGGTGCCGGCTGGTCGATGTGCCGGTGTCCGGGAAGCGCCGGAGCGAGACCGAATGGTCCATGGGGGCGGCGACGCCGAGCGAGAGATGCTGCGCCTTGATGCCGAAGCAGCTCGCCTCGATGGTCAGGCCGCGCCGGCCTTCGAGCACGATGTCCCGGGGGATGTCGATCGCGATCTGGCCGATCGCGAGCTGCTTGCCGGCCTGCAGCGAGTCCAGGTCGATCTCGACCGGCTCGATCCGCCATTCAGGTTGGGACGCGCCGGCGAGCGCGGCGATCTTGAGCAGGCGCCGCGGCGAGGCACGGGTGCCGCCCGCGGTTTCGACGATGGTGGAGAAGGCGATTTCGAGACTGGCGTCGCTGTCGACATCGGCCTGGGCGCGATGGTTCGCCACCGCGCGCATCACCGCCTCGCGCTTCAGTCCCAGCACCAGCCGCTCGCCGGCCCGGACCGCGGCCTTGTCGAGAAGGGCATTGCCCTGCAGCCAGCCGATATCGATGCCACTCGCAAGGCTCGGCGCATGCGAGACCAACGAGACCGTCACCGCCTTGACCATGTCCTCGGGCGCCTCGAAGGCGAGGAGGTCGATCAGCTCGCCGCTGCGGTCGAGCGCGATGGTCGCGGAAAAGCTCCCGAGACGGGTCTCGAGATTGTAGCAGGGCAGAGTGGTCATGCGTCCTGCCTCGAAGCGGCGGACCCGGAGTTGCCGCCGAGCGTGCTTCCCCAGTGATGATCGAGCCCGGTCAGGGCGGCGGCGGCGGCAAGATAGCGCGGCAGCATGTCGCCGCTGCCGGCCCTCAGCCGGCGATAGGCGGCGCCGAAGCCGGTATCCTGTGGATCGGCCAGCGCCTTTCCGGCAAAGGGCACGGCGGCGAAGGCGGCATCGGCCTCGTGCCGTACGAGCTGCGCCAGCAGCAGGCGGCCATAGCCGTCGAGCGTCTCGCGCAAGGCCCTATTGCGCGCCGTGCCTTCGCCGGCGGGGCCGAGCAGCCCGTTGATCGCGGTCGCGAGTTCGGCCAGGGCCGGGGCGAGGCTTTCGATCCGCGACAGCGAGCCGGCGAAATTGCGGCTGGCCGCGGCGAGCCGCTGCGCACCGCGCACGGGATCGCCTGATCGATGCGCCCGGGCCGCGAGGCCGGGGCAGCCGGCCACCTCTTCCCAGCTGCGGATGAGCTCGGCGGCCGCCGCCGCCTGCTCGACCTCGCGTCGCAGGGAGGCGAAATGACCGTGCAGCAGGACGATCTCGCCAGGGGTCAATTCGCCGAGCCGCCGCCCGAGCTCGTCCGTCACCGCTGCCGGCTGGCTCGCCTGCCGGGCGGCCTCGGCGAGCTCGCTGCGCATGCGGGCGATCGCCTCGAGGCCCGGCGTCGGCTGTCGCTGCGGCTGCCGGCGCAGTTCCAGCAGCAAGGCATCGAGCGGTGAGAGCCGGCGCTGCCCGCGCTGCGTCGCGGCCGCGGCCATCGCCTGCTCGACCTCGATGGCGAGCCCGGTCTCGATCCAGCTCTGATGGACGCTGGCGGCGACATCGTGCAGCAGCCGCATGGCGCGCCGATCCTGCCCGGCCAGAGCCATCGCCTCGCGGGCGAGCGCCTGCGGCAGATTGGGATCCTCGTACCAGGCGAGCAATTGCTCCAGCCCGGCTTCGTCCTGTGTCGATCCTGGCAAGGGCAGGATGAGGCGCGCGGCACAGGCACGCGCCGCGAATTGCGGCTGCGTCAGGGCACGCTGGAGCATGGCGACCTGCTCGGTAAGCGTGCGCTCGCCGAGTTCGTCGATCCGGTCCGGGTCGATCCCGGTCGTCGTGACCAGCGCCTCCAGCAGGCTGACCGGTGTCGCGGGAGCCTTGCTGCGCGCATCGAGCTCGGCGAGAGCGCCGCTCGGCGTCCGGGCGAGGCGCAGCGCGATCTCGCCGAGGATGGTGCCGAGGCGCGCCGGCCTGGCCGCGTTCGTCGCGCGCCACAACCCTTCGGCCAATCGTCCTGCCGCGAGGGCGAGGTCGTCGTGCAAGGGTGCAGCGCCTCCCGCGGCCGCGACGACGAGCGCGTTGCCGCCGCTCTGGCCGAGCGTCAGGCCGGTCGCGGCCGAGGCTCTGTAGCGCGTCCCGTGCGAGAGCGCCGCGAAGGCGCCCTCCTGCCAGCGCAGCGTCATCGGGCTGCCGCTTACTGCTTCGCCCTCGCCGGCCCAGGCGAGCTGGCGTCGCGGTTCGGCGAAGACGATGATCTCGTCGGCCTCGACCCAGTCGGGGAGCGAGAGCACGCCGCCCTCCGCCTCGGCGCGGGGCCGGAGCAGGCGAAAGCCACGGCGCAGCGCCGCGACGCGGCCGAGGCCCGTGGCGTCGACGTCACGCTGATCGGCCGGCGAAGCCGCCAGCGTATCGAGCTCGGCCTCGATGGCGAGCCGCAAATCCTGGTCGATCTGCGCCAGGTTCTGCCGCGCCTCGCGCATTGCCGCCGGCAGATGCGCCACCAGGAGCCCTTCGGCCGCCGCTTCGGCGTCGTCGCCGGTGAAGACGAGGGTCAAGCCGCCGGCCTCGCCGCGCCGCGCCGTCATGCTGGTGGTCGCGGCGCGCTCGTCCTCCGGATGCAGGAAGGGGCCGGCGAGGAGCCGCCAGCCTTCGGCGTCAGAGCCACTGGCCCGGTTGAGACCGGAGGCCAGGATTGCGGTCTCGGTGGAGGCAGGGGCGTCGGTCGGCCCGCTGCGCTGGGCCAGCCGGCCGTGGTCGTCGAGGTAGGCCTGCACCACGGACAGGCCGGCGGCGCCCCGATCAGCCTCGGCCAATGACAGCTTGTCGTCGAGCTGCACCGGGATCGTCGCCAGCCCGCCATCGGCGGCGAGGGTCACGGCATGGAGGGCATGGCTCCCTGGTGGCAGGGTTCCGAACAGCGGCGCAGTTCCGGCGTTCGCGGCGGCGATCAGGGTGATGCGGCCGCTCGTCTCTTCGGCTGCGAGGAAGCGGACAGGTGCGCTGTCCCGCCAGAGCGCGGCGACATGACGTGAGCCGTCCCAGATGATGGCGACCGGCGCCGCGGAAAGAGTCACGGAAACAGGCTCCGGGAAAAGCGAATTAGGCGGGGCGACGTGAGCGGACCTTGCGCGATGGCCCGTCGTCTTGCAAGACATGGGCTCGGCTCGACCTTGTCGGCGCGGGCCTGATCTTGCGGCCGGCTGGCTGCACTTGCGGAAACTTGCCGCGCCGGGCCGCCGGCGCAGGCCGGTCCGGAGCCGAGACGGAGTGGGATGCGATGACGGCAGAATCGGTTTGCTTCGCCGCGCTGCCGGCGGCCTTGCCCCCGGCGCTCGCCCAGGCGACGGCCGGGGAAGATGTCGCGCTGCGTCGCCTGGCTCTGTCCGAACCCTCCGGCGAGGGCGCGCGCGAGGTCGAGGCAAGCTTCCTGGCGCCACGTCTGCTGCCGCGCCTGTTCCGTGATCCGGCGCAGGCGGCTTCGCAGGCCCAGACGGTCCTGCTGGATGCCGCGCGGCTGGTGGTCCTGCTGCCAGTCGGGCGCTATGACGACGGCGTCTGGGCGCCGATCATCGAGCGGATCCTGTCGGGGGTCGAGGCTGCTGCGGCGCGCCCACGCGAGATCGTCCTCGCCTGGAGCGGGGTCGAGCCTTTCCTGGCTCCGTTCGGGCGCCGGGGGCAGGAAGTCTGGAGCGATCCGCGCCTGGTTCCTGCCATGCTCGGCGTACTCGAACGCTCCGCCCGTTCGCTCCCGGCCGTGCTCGATGCTGCCGCCAATGTCCGCCGCGGCCTGATCCGGTTCGAGATGGCCGAGGATACGGGACCGGCGCGGGCGGCGCTGGCTCTGGCCTGAACGCATAGGCCGGCGACTACTTCCAGACCAGGGCGTTGGCGAGGTCGCGCCGGCCGCATTCCAGCGACATGGCGTTGACGGCGGCGCGGTACCCCTGCAGCGAGTAGATCACATGCGCCGGCCGGCCATCGGTCGCCGTGCCCTGGATCTCGAGCGTGGTGCCCCGGTTGTAGCCGGCGACCGCGTCCATATCGAGGATCGGCTGGCCGTTCGAGCCTTGCTTCGTCGGGCGGATGAAATTGCCGGCGGCCGTCGGGGCGGCGTTGAGACGGCGCACCATGCCGCCGCCTTCCCGGATCACCGCTTCGAACGGGGTGTTGGGCTTGTAGTAGCGCTTGTCCTCGATCAGGTGCTGGAGGTCGCCGTTTCCGACTCCGGCGCTGCTCGCCTGCAGCAGGATGAAGGGAGCCTGCTCGCGCCAGTAGCGCGGCCCGGCTTCCTGCGCTGCGGTATAGGCGTAGCAGGTGCGCTGTCCTGTGCGCGGATCCTCGGAGACGCTGGCATACCAGTCCTGGAAGCGGCGCAGCAGCCGGCCTGGCGCCTCCGGCATCAGCATGTCCTTGGTGTCGACGGCGCGCGCCCGCAGCTGGAAGTCCTGCGCGACCGGGCCGGCGCTGGCGACGCGGATCGTGTATTCGCCGGGCCCGAGCTTGTAGCGCCGCAGGTTCGGCCGGCTCGGATTGACGATGTGGATGGTCTTCATCTGGGCGTTGTTGCGGCCCAGCACGTCGACGGGCACGGCCGGGTGCGGTCCACGGACGCTGGCGGTCGGGATGTCGACTTCGACATAGGATTCCTGCGCGACCAGGAAGGGGTATTGCTGCAGGGCACGGCCGCCCTCGATCCGCGCATTGATCCGCATCGGCGTCTGATCGAGCCGGGGCGTCTGTGCCTCCGGGCCGAGCGCAGCCCATTGCTGCATGGTCGGCAACTCGTCGAGCGTGACCAGGCCGTCCTCCGAGACCGGGGTCGTATTCCGGCGATTGACGCTGACCGAGATGCGATAGCCGAGCGGGCGCGGATCGACCGTGACCATGCCGTCCCAGCGCTTGTCCTCGGGACTGGCGGGGTCGTGCGCGATGACGAGCTGGACGTGGCGCTCTGCCCGGATCTTGGTTTCCTTCTCCTCGGCATTCTGCTTGCTCAGCGCGCGCCGCAGCTTGTCGGAGAAGAATTCCTGCCAGCCGGGGCTGACGGGCAGCCCGCTCAGCATCCTGACCGAGAGGGTCATCGGATTGCCGGTATCGACCGAGGCCGCCCAGACGCCGGCGGCGACCTTGTTGAAGAGCTCGTCGGTCGAGCTGTATTCCTCGCCGATGAAATCCTGGGAGACGGGGAACGGGTCGAGGCTCGGCGAGCAGCTCTCATAGCCGTTCCAGCCATGCGCCGACAGATTGAAGCGCGTCGCCGCGCCGACCTTGTAGCCGGAGGCCCGGACTTCGAGCTGGATCTTGCTGAGCTGTTCCTTGTTGTCGCCGGCCAGCGGATTATCGAGGACGCCGGTGTCGACGATGCCCTTGATCGGGTCGATGTCGAGCCAGGGCGCCATGGTGATGCCGGGGATGTTCGAGAATGCAGCCCGGATCTGCTGCATGATGTTGTTGCCCTGGTCGGTCGTGAAGGCTTCGCGCGTCACCGGGCGGGAGGCGATGCCGATCGTGACCGGCAGCTTGAGCTGCGGGCATTGCTGCTGGATGCGCTGCCAGAGCAGCTGCGCGGCCGAGCCGAACGGGTTGTACGGATCGAAGCCTGCCATCATCTGCGTCTGCGCCGTAGCCCCCATCGGCGGCGCCGCCACGAGGCAGGCAACCGTCAGGCAAAGGGCTCGTTTCGTCAGCGCGCGCGCAGTCATCTCGGTTCGGTACTCATGAGGTCCCCCCTCGCAAGCGAGGGAGGACCGGTTAGTTCCGTCGCGGCTCAGATGCCGGACGCTTCGTTCGTCGCCAGGTTGACCTCGACGGTATCGGAGCCGGCGGCCTTGCCCTCGCGGGTCACGGTGCGCTCGACGACGCGGATCTTCTGGCCCTGGTTGTTGTTGTAGGTCCGGACGGTGCGGGCGCGGACGGTGACGTCCTGACCGCTCGAATTGCGGAAGCGCTGGGTGTTCGAGCCGCCCGAGCGCGCAGCGATGTAGGCGGCCTCGCGGGCGCGCTCCTTCTCGATCGCGTCGGCGATGACCAGGCCGGCAACGCCGCCGATCAGGGCGCCGATCAGGGCGCCACGGCCGCCGCCGACTGCGCCGCCGATCAGGGCGCCGGCGCCGGCGCCGAGCGCGCCACCGGCCGCGACGCGTTCCTGCGACTGGGTGCAGCCGCCAAGCGCGAGCGCGCCCGCGACGAGGATGGTTCCGGCCTTCAAGGTCTTGGCATGCATAACGTCACCCCAGTAAGAAGTTGCTTCCAAAATAGATGGTGCCAGCAATCTGGTAGCCCTTGCACCCGGCAGAGCCGGTTTCGCAGAACCAGGCGGGACCCACAGGGCACCACACCTGGCATCTGTTCCATATTGGCCTTTTTTGGGCAAGAGCCGCTGCGCTTTGTCACGTTTCTGCCAAGTTTTAAATTGTTCGCGTCCTTGCGATCATTCGACGAGCCAAGAACGACAGGGCTTGGCGGGGCTTCGCGCCGCGGCTGTTCGGCCGGAACGCGCGCCGCCGGCGCGACATCTTTAAAAACGCGGGGTTCATCTTTAACGCTTTTCCGCCACCTGTGGTTAATTCGCCGCGGTCGGCTGCGGCCGCTGTTCCGCCTGCCGCACGGTGACACGCATCGGCATGCCGTGCGCCGGACGTAGCGTGATGCGCTGGACCGGCATCGGCGCCTCCGTGCCGGCGTAGTCGAAGCGCAACCGCCGCAGCAGCGCGGCCAGCACGATCACGGCCTCGACCATGGCGAATTGCTGGCCGATGCAGACGCGCGGACCGGCGCCGAAGGGCAGGTAGGCATAGCGCGAGACGGCTTCGCGGGCGCCGGGCAGGAAGCGCTCGGGCCGGAACTGCTCCGGCGCCTGCCAGAGCGTCTCGTGCCGATGCAGCAGATAGGGCGAGATCACCACCAGGGCACCTTTGGGGATGACGCATGTGCCGGCCATGTCGTCCGCCAGCGCCGTGCGCGACAGGGACGGCACCGGCGGATACAGCCGCATCGCCTCCTCGATCACGGCGCGGGTGAGCGCGAGGCGCTCGCCCGAGAGGGCGGCAGCGGCGAGGTCCTCGCCGGCGGCGTCGATCTCGGCCTCCAATGCCTCGCGCACGTCGGGTGCGAGCGATGTGAGATAGAGCGACCAGGTCAGGGCGTTGGCAGTGGTCTCATGGCCGGCGCCGATGAAGGTGACGATGTTGGCGCCGACTTCGGCCTCGCTGAGACCGGTGCCCGTCTCCGGGTCGCGCGCGGCGAGCAGGGCGTCGAGCAGGTCGGGCTTCTCCGGCTTCCAGGCGCCGCCGGCATGCAGGGCCTGCCGCTCGGCGATGATCGTCTTGACCTGCGTCTCGAAGAACGAGATCGCCGGCCGTGCCATCCAGCGGCCGATCCGCGGCAGCCAGGCCGGTGCGCCGAGCACGTCGAGCGGGTCGATCCGCCCTTGCGTCTCGAAATAGCGTGTCAGGGCCTTGCCGAAGGCGTCGGCGCCGCCGGCGATCGCGTTCGAGAACATCGTCTCGGCCAGGATGTCGTAGGTCACCCGGGTCATGTCGGCTGATATGTCGACGATGCGGCCGCTGCGCCGGCGCGCCATGCGCATCACGGTCCGTTCGGCCGGCGCCGTCATGCGCTCGGCCAGTGCCGCGACCGAGCGCGGGGTGAACAGCGGTGCCAGGGTCCGCCGGGCCCGTTTCCAGGCCTCGCCCTCCGCCGTCAGCAGGCCTTCGCCGAGCCCGGGCGCGAGGACGGTGCGCTGCAGGTCGTCCTTGCGGTAGTTCGCCGCGTTCTCGACCAGCACATGCCGGACCGCCTCCGGGTCGGAGATGACGACGCCATAGCCGAACAGGCCCTCGCCGGCGACGATAGGCTCGCGGAAATGGCGCATCCGCCAGATCGTCAGCGGGTTGCGGCGCAGGCGCAGCAGCAGCTCGAGCCGGCCGAACTCGCGCTCTTCCGGCACAGGGGCGGGCGGGCGGCGCCGACGGGCCTGCGCGGCAGGCATGGCTGCATCCGCTACGCTCATGAAGTCCTCCTTGATGGAGCCGGCACGGGCCGACCGGAGCGGAACCGGCCCTGAGGCCGACAATCTCCTGCCGGTTTTAGGCATTCCAAAGGCGCAAGCCGCATGCCAACCCGCTCTGCAATTGTTGCATTGCAGAGAATAATCCGCGTGATCTTGTGCAGTGCACAATAAGTGTTATTTTAGGCTTCCAAGGAGCCACCGAGATGCCCGACTACAAGAATCCCCCGCCGCGCATCCTGCGCCCGCGCAAAGAGCTGCCGACCCTCGAAGAGGCGGTGACGGCGGCGCAGTGCATGAGCGATTCGCCGGAGCAGCAGGCCGAACTCGCCGCTCAGCTGATGGGCGTGCCCGTCGCCGAGGTCGTGCCGCTGATCCGCAAGGCCGCGCATCGTACCACGGTGATGACGCCGAACCGTTCCGTCGTCGTGGTTCGCCGGCCGGCCCGCACCTTCTCGCCGCGCCTCGCCGAGGCGATGCGCCGCTGATCGGCGGCGCCTGTTTCCGGACTTTGCGAACGCCGGAGGCCTGGAAGGGCCTCCGGCGTTTTGCTTTGCGGCATCGTCGATATCCGCGATGTCTCAGTGTGGCGAGCCGATCTTGTCGAGGATCGGGCAGTCCGGCCGCTTGTCGCCGTGGCAATGGCTGGCGAGATGGCGCAATGTCGCCGCCATCGCCTGTAGCGCCGCAGCCTTCTCCTCCAGCTCGGCGACATGCTTCAGCGCCAGTGTCTTCACGTCGGCGCTCGCCCGCGATCGGTCGCGCCAGAGCGCCAGCAGCGCCCCGGTCTCCTCGACCGAGAAGCCGAGGCTGCGGGCGCGGCGCACGAAGCGCAGCGTGTGGACGTTCGGCTCGGCATAGACCCGGTAGCCCGATTGCGAGCGCGCCGGCGGCTCGATCAGCCCGATCTGCTCGTAATAGCGGATCATCTTGGCGCTGACGCCGGAGGCTTCGGCTGCTTGTCCGATATTCATCCCATCCTCCCGAAGGCTGTAGCCGAGGCCGTCTCCGGCGCCGCGGCAGTGATGTCCTGCCGCGCCGAGAAACGGCGCAGCCTGAGCGCGTTGGCCAGAACGCTGACGCTGGAGAAGGCCATGGCGAAGCTGGCGAAGACCGGCGACATCAGCACGCCCCAGAGCGGGTAGAGCACGCCGGCCGCGACCGGGATCAGCAGCACATTGTAACCGAAGGCCCAGCCGAGATTCTGGCGGATATTGGTCATCGTCGCCTTGGACAGACCGATCGCCTCCGGCACGTGACGCAGATCGCCGGAGATCAGCACGATGTCGGCACTCTCGATCGCGATGTCGGTGCCGGCGCCCATGGCGATGCCGATATCGGCCTGGGCCAGGGCCGGCGCGTCGTTGATGCCGTCGCCGACGAAGGCGACCTTGTTGCCGCCGCCCTGAAGCCGCTTGACGATCGCCGCCTTGTCGGTCGGCAGCACCTCGGCCTCGACCGCGTCGATGCCCAGCCGCGCCGCGATCGCCTCGGCGGTGGCGCGGTTGTCGCCGGTGACCATGACGATGCGCAGGCCGAGCGCCTTGAGCGCTGAAATTGCCGCCGGTGTGCCCGGCTTGACCTGGTCGGCGACGGCGACGAGGCCGGCGAGCCTGCCGTCGACGGCGACATAGAGCGGGCTCTCGCCGTCGCGCGCGAAGGCGGCCGCCCTGTCGGTCAGATTGCCGAGAGCGACGTTGCGTTGCGCCATGAGCTTCTGCGAGCCGACCAGAATGTCACGCCCCTCGACTAGGGCGGAGATGCCGAGGCCGGGCTCGGCCGTGAAGCCCACGGCCGGAGCGAGCTTGAGGTCACGCCGCTTCGCCTCGGCGACGATCGCCTCGGCGGAGGGGTGCTCGGAGGCGCTCTCGGCGGAGGCGGCGAGGCGCAGGGCCTCGTCCCTGGCAAAGCCCTCGGCGGCGATGAAGCGCGTCACCTCGGGCCGGCCCTTGGTCAAGGTTCCCGTCTTGTCGAAGGCGATGGTCGAAACCTCGCTCAGGCCCTGCAGTGCCGCGCCCTGGCGGAACAGGATGCCGAGCTCGGCGGCGCGGCCGGTGCCGACCATGATCGAGGTCGGGGTCGCCAGGCCCATGGCGCAGGGGCAGGCGACGATCAGCACGGCGACGGCATTGACCAGCGCATAGGTCAGCGCCGGCGAGGGGCCGAAGGCGAGCCAGGCCGCGAAGGTCAGCAGCGCGACGGCGATCACCGCCGGAACGAACCAGTTGGTGACGCGGTCGACCAGCGCCTGGATCGGCAGCTTGGCGCCCTGCGCCTGTTCGACCATGCGCAGGATCTGGGCGAGCAAGGTGTCGGCGCCGACCTTCTCCGCCCGGAAGCGCAGCGCGCCGTTGCGGTTGATCGTGCCTCCGATCACGGCCGAGCCGACACTCTTATGGGCGGGAGCGGGCTCGCCGGTCACCATGGCTTCGTCGACATAGGACGCGCCCTCGACGACCTCGCCGTCGACCGGGACCTTCTCGCCCGGCCGGACCAGCACGAGATCGCCGACGCGGACATGCTCGATCGCGATCTCGCTCTCGACACCATCGCGCAGCACCCGGGCCGAGCGCGCCTGCAGCTGGACCAGCCGCTTGATCGCCTCACTGGTCCGGCCCTTGGCGCGGGCCTCGAACCAGCGCCCGAGCAGGATCAGGGTGACGATCACCGCCCCGGTCTCGAAATAGGTGTAGTCGGTACCGGAAGGCAGCCAGTCCGGCACGAAGGTCGCGACCACCGAATAGGCATAGGCCGCGCCGGCGCCAAGCATGACCAGCGCGTTCATGTCGGGTGCAGCCCGCAGCAGCGCCGGCCAGCCCTTGAGGAAGAAGCGCAGGCCCGGCCCGAACAGCACGATGGTGGTGAGGCCGAAGGCGATGAGCTTCAGCACGAAGGCATCGATGCGGGCATAGAGCCAGTGATGGAAGGCTTCGCTCAGATGCGGCCCCATCTCGAGCACCAGCAGCGGCAAAGTCGCCACTGCCGCGACGACGACCGAGCGGCCGAGCGCGGTTTGCTCCGCCTCACGGCGGGCGGCGGCAGCATCGCCATCGTCGCCGCGTCCCTCGTCGAGGAGCTTGGCCTCGTAGCCGGCAGCCGCGATGGCGGCGACGAGCGCCGGTGTGATAGCACCGTCAGCGGCCCGTATGGTCCCCCGCTCGGTTGCGAGATTGACTTCCGCGCTCAGGACACCAGGCACGGCGCGCAAGGCCTTCTCGACCCGGCCGACGCAGGAGGCGCAGGTCATGCCGGAAATCGCCAGTTCAATTGCCGTCGCGCCCGGCTCGTAGCCGGCGCCGCGGATCGCATCGGCCACCGCGCTGGTGTCTGCGCCGGCGAGCGTAACCCGTGCCTTGCCGGTCGCAAGGTTCACCGCGGCTGCGCTCACGCCGGCAACGGCCGTGATCGCCTTTTCCACGCGCCCGACACAGGACGCGCACGTCATCCCGTCGACCGGGATATCGATCACGCTGGGCCCGCTCGCGGGCGCTTCATGCTTCGCATGCATCGTCATGACGCATCACCTTCCTTCTCTCGTTGGAAGATGGCTACACCTTCCCATGATGGGAAGGTCAAGCGGTCGTTTTTCAATCGTCGGAACCGCGCCCAGCAAAGTCCGCCGGCCAGACTTGCCGGGCGCGGTCGCAGGCGAGTTCGCGCGGATTCAGGTCTCGGGTCTGCCGAGAGCCAGGCTGCGGAGGATCGCGCCGAGCGCTGGCTCGTCGACGAGATCGGCCGCATCGGCCTGAGTGAACCATTGGTTCCGGCGCTGGTCCTGCTCGGGCCAGCTCGCGAGCTGATCCTTCACCGCGAGCGGGTAGAGCCTGACCTTGCACAGCACGAAGTCGCGGGTGCGGCGTTTCCAATAGGTGTAGCGGCCAACGGGCTTCTTGCCGATCTCACCGATGAGGCCGGCCTCTTCCATGGCTTCGCGCGCGGCCGCCTCATGGCCCTTGAGCCCCCGGATCGGCCAGCCCTTGGGCACGATCCAGCGCTGCGTCTCGCGCGTCGTCACGAGCATGATCTCGACGGCACCGTCCTGCCGGTGCCGATACGGGATCGCGCCGATCTGAACTTTTGGCTCGCTCGCCTTCTTCCCGGCGACCGCCTTCGCTGCCCTTGCCGACTTCCCCATGCGCCCTCCGGCGGCAGCATATGGTGATTCGGTCAGCGACTCGCTAGGGAAATTTGTAGCCGGCAATTCTTTTTCGAAGAACACGGTAGGCCCCGGCCGATGTGCTGTTCCCGCATCGGCCTGTGTTCTTGCTTGCTTGAGTGGATCTTATCAGCGCCGAGTCGGGGCAGGCGGCATCTGCCCCTTGACCCGGCGCTTCAACTTCAGAGCTTCTTGCCGTCCTTGTCGAACTGCTTGAGGAAGGCGGTAAGATCGGCGATTTCCTTGTCGTTCTTGATGCCGGCGAAGACCATCTTGGTGCCGGGGATCTTGGCCTTCGGATCCCGAATGTACTCGGCGAAGACCGCCTCATCCCAGGTGATGTTGGCGCCCTTATTGGCGGTCGAATAGCTGTAGCCCTCGACCGCGCCGGTATGGCGCCCGAACAGCCCGTTGAGCTGCGGGCCGACCAGGTTCTTGGCGCCTTCGCCGATCTGGTGGCAGGCCCGGCACTTGTTCCACGAGCGCTCGCCGGCGGAGACGTCCTGTGCCGAGGCGGGGGAGGCGGCCATTGCGGCGAGGGCGAGCAGGGTTGCGCTGGCGATCAATCTCATCGGGTCGTCTCTCCTCAGCTTAGACTCCTTCTGAGATAGCGCAGCTCGCTCCTTTGAATACAGGGCAGTTCGTCGCGGTGGGATCACAAAGCCCCGATCCACTCGGCGACATTGGCGGTGAAGGCGTCGGGGCGCGAGATCGGAAAGTAGTGCCCACCGGTATCGAGCAGGGTCTTGCGGGCTCCAGGCATGGCGGCTGCGAGCTCCTCCTGCAGGAAGGCGGGAACGATCATGTCGTCGCGCGCGCCGAGGATGAGCGTCGGCGCAACGATCTCTCCGGCCCAGCCCGAAGCGTCGAAGGCGCGCAGCGCGCCGATGCGTTCGCGCACGATCTGCTTCGCTTCCGGCGTGTCCGGCGCCGTCATGACCGCTGTCTCGTAAACGCTCCAATGCGCCTCGAGCCAGGTTGGCGGGTAGGTCATCAGCGCCGCGCTCGCCGCATAGGCACGCGGATGCTGGTCGAGGATGGCGAGGCGGGTCTCGAACAGCGCGGTCATGTAGCGGTTCTGCTTGAGCCAGCTGCCGCTGAGGATCAGGCCGTCGAGCCGTTCCGGCGCCTGGCGCGCCAGTGACAGGCCGATACAGCCGCCGGTCGAGTGCCCGAGCACGGTGGCGCGTTCGACTCCGGCAGCGTCGAGCACGGCGAGGCAATCCTTGGCCAGCTGGTCGACTGTGCAGGGCGCGCTGCCGCGATCGCTCACGCCGATGCCGCGCTGGTCGAAGCGCAGGACCTGGAAGGAGCGGGCGAGCGTCGCGGCATTGTCGTCCCAGAAGGCGACGCTGCCGGCGAGCCCGCTGACCAGCAGAACGGGGCGGCCCTGGCCCTGCGACAGCGCCCGCAGCACGGCGCCATCCGGCAGCTTGACCTTGAACTCGCCGCTGACCGCGCCGCCGCTGGTCGCGCTCGCCGGTGCCGCCTCGGATTGGTCATGCTGATGCCGTCGCGCTTGTGTCATGGCTGTCTGTCCTCTTGCGCGGGAAGGCTGGCGAGCTGTTCAAGGGGGAAACCCGGATCGTTCGACGCGCGTGCGAGCGGCGCCTTGATCTGGATCACACGGATGGCCCGCCGCTGCGGCCCGGATACGGAGCCGAACGGGACGGTCCTGCTGGCGGCGTGCCCTGCCATGCCGACCTCCCTTGCGTTTCCCCTCGCGGCTGATCGTGCCGGGGGAGGCAGCGTTGTCCAGCCGCCTTTGTTCATGGCGGCATTGGCTTAGACGCAGGACGGCCTATCAGGAAAGAGTGTTGTTATGCGTATTGCGCATGGCGATGTGGGTTACAGGCAGTTGACCCAGAGCACGCGGGTGACGCCGTCATGCTGATTGGCGAAGCGATGCGGCCGCGAGGACAGGAAGCGGAAGCTGTCGCCTTCGCGCATGATCCAGCTCTCGTTCTCGACATTGAGCAGCATCGTGCCGCTGAGCACGAGGCCGGCTTCCTCGCCATGATGGATGTAGTGCTCGTCCCCGGTGCTGGCGCCGGGCTCCATCTCGACGATGAAGAGGTTGAGCTTGGCGCCCTCGGCCTGGGGCGTGAGCAATTGCTTGCGGATGCCGGAGCGCCAGAGCTGCAATTCGCCGCGGTCCGACTGGCGCACGATGGTGGCGGTCGGGTCGACCTGCCGCCGATCGGTCGGGAAGAGTTCGGAGATTGCAGTGCCGAGCGCGTCGGCGACGGCGGCGAGCACGCGCAGCGTCGGCGAGGACAGCCCGCGCTCGATCTGGCTGAGGAAGCCGATCGAGAGGCCGGTGCGGCTCGCAAGCTCCTCCAGCGACAGCCGGCGCGCGCGCCGGAGCTGGCGCAACCGCGCCCCGATCTCACGGTCGACATGCAGATGCGGCAGGTCGGCGGCAGGCAGGCTCATTGCGATTCCTTCTTAGCTTATTTCATGTGCATGAAAATCGCTTGCCGGCAAGATCGTCCTATGCTCGTATCTTCATACTCATGAAAATATGAGCCGACGCCTCACCGGGCGTACGGACAAATGAGGGGACATTGCCATGGAACGCCGGACCTTCCTGACCCTGCTGGCCGGAGGCGCCGTCGCGGCGTCCATATCGCCGGCCGCCGCCCAGTCCGTCCTCAAGGTCGGCTCGACGCCAACCGGCATGCCGTTCACCTTCCTCGACACCAAGACCAACACCATCGAGGGCGTGATGGTCGATCTGGTCAAGGCCATCGCCGCGGCTTCTGACCTCAAGGTCGAAGTCGAGGGCATGCAGTTCTCGACGCTGGTCGCCTCGCTCACCGCGAACAAGATCGATCTGATCTCGGCAGCGATGTACATCACCCCGGCTCGCAAGGAGGTGATCGACTTCTCCGACCCGATCTACACCTATGGCGAGGGCTTGCTTGTTCCGGCCTCCGACAAGAAGGATTATGTCGAGCTCGCCGACATGAAGGGCTACACGGTCGGCGCCCAGATCGGCACCGCCTATGTCGAGGCGCTGCAGAAGACCGGGTTCTTCCCCGAGGTGAAGCTCTACAAGACCTCGCCGGACATTCTCGCCGACGTCAACGCCGGCCGCGTCCAGGCCGCTTTCGCTGACGCTCCGATCATGGCCTATACGCTGAAGCAGGGACAGTTCCCGAATGTCCGGCTGGTCAAGTCCTACAAGCCGATCATCACCGGCTCGGTCGGCATCGGCGTGCGCAAGAGCGACGGCGAGCTGCTGAAGAAGGTCAATGCCGGCCTCGCCAAGGTCAAGGCCGACGGCACGCTCGACAAGATCCTGGCGAAATGGGGCCTGGAATAGGCATTCCCGTGGCGCTCCGGCTTCGCCTCGTCGCCTGATCGGCGAGGCGGGGCCAGCTGCGCCTCCGCGATCACCCCGTCGAAGCTGACCTGCGATGCAATCCTTTCTGCGCGATGCCGCCCAGTTCCTGCCGCTGCTGCTGCAGGGGTTGAAGTTCACCATCCTTGTGACGCTCGGCTCGCTGGCGCTCTCGACCGTGCTCGGCCTGGTCTGGGCGTTGATGCGCGTTTCGGGCGTGGCGCCGCTGGTGCTGGTCGCCAAGCTCGTCGTCAACACGCTGCGCGGCATCCCGATCCTGGTGCAGCTCTTCTATATCTATTTCGTCTTCCCGGAATTCGGCCTCGCGCTGAGTGCGCTGCAGGCGGCGATCCTCGGCCTCGGCATCGCCTATTCCGCCTATCAGGCCGAGAATTTCCGCGCCGGCATCGAGGCGATCGACCATGGTCAGGTCGAGGCGGCCCAGTCGATCGGCATGGGTTGGTTCCTGATGATGCGCCGGGTGATCCTGCCCCAGGCGATCAAGGTCGTGCTGCCGCCCTACGGCAACATCATGATCATGATGCTGAAGGATTCCTCGCAGGCCTCGACCATCACTGTCGCGGAGCTGACGCTGCAGGGCTCGTTGCTGGCCTCCTCGACCTTCAAGAACATGACGGTCTACACGCTGGTGGCGCTGCTCTATCTCTCGATGAGCTTGCCGCTGATCGCCTTCGTCGGCTGGCTCGAACGCCGCTTCGGCAAGGGAGCGAAGCGATGATCGAGCTCTCCAAGGTCACAAAGAGCTTCGGCGCCCATCAGGTGCTGAAGGGCATCACCGGCAGCGTCCAGCGCGGCGAGGTCGTCTGCCTGATCGGTCCGTCCGGCTCCGGCAAGTCAACCATCCTGCGCTGCATCAACGGGCTCGAAGCCTATGATGGCGGCTCGATCACGGTCGATGGGGCGAAGGTTGACCGCGCCGACCGCTCGATCGTCAGTATCCGTACCGCCATGGCGATGGTGTTCCAGCGCTTCAACCTGTTCCCGCACCGGACCGCGCTCGAGAACGTCGTCGAAGGGCCGATCCATGTGAAGAAGGAGCCGGCCGCACAGGCGCTGGAACGCGGGCGCGACCTGCTCGCCCGCGTCGGCCTCGCCGACAAGTTCGGCGCCTATCCGGCGGAGCTTTCGGGCGGCCAGATGCAGCGCGTCGCCATTGCCCGCGCGCTCGCCATGCAGCCGAAGGCGATCCTGTTCGACGAGCCGACATCGGCGCTCGATCCTGAACTGGTCGGCGAGGTGCTCGGCGTGATGAAGAGCCTCGCCGAAGAGGGCATGACCATGCTGGTCGTGACCCATGAGATGGGCTTCGCCCGCGAGGTCGCCGACCGCGTCCTCTTCCTCGATGGCGGTGTCATCGTCGAGGAAGGCGCTGCCCGCGAGGTGCTGAGCGCACCGCGCAATCCGCGCACGCAGGATTTCCTGCGCCGCGTGCTCAAGCCGATCTGAGGAGGCCACGATGGCCGAACCCTTCCCGCTGCAGCCCTCGCTCTGGCATGCCACGGCCCCGGCGGCGCCCGAGACGCCGCCGCTCGCAGGCGATGCCCAGGCCGATGTCTGCATCGTCGGCGCTGGCTATGCCGGGCTCTCAACCGCGCTGCATCTCGCCGAGGCCGGCGTCTCGGTGGTCGTGCTGGAAGCGCGCGAGCCGGGCTGGGGCGCCTCGGGCCGCAATGGCGGGCAGGTCATTCCCGGCATCAAATACGATCCCAGCGAAATCGTCTCGAAATATGGGCCCGAGGCCGGCGAGGCCCTGGTCTCCTTCGTCGGCTCGACTGCCAATCTCGTCTTCGGGCTGATCGAGAAGCACGGCATGGACGTGCCGTATCGCCGCGCTGGCTGGATCCAGGGCGCGCATACGCCTGCCATGCTCGAGACGGTGAAGCGCCGGGCCGAGCAATGGGGCATGCGTGGCGTCGCCGCCCGCTATCTCGACGCCGATGCGGCCGCCCGCCTGCTCGGCACCGACCGCTATCTCGGCGGCTGGCTCGATCCGCGCGGCGGCGGCGTCCAGCCGCTTGCCTATGCCCGCGGCCTTGCCCGTGCCGCGCAGAAGGCCGGCGTCGCGATCTGCGGCCAGAGCCCGGTCACCGGCCTTCGTCGCACCGGCGGCAAATGGATCGTGGGCACCGCGCAGGGAGCAACCGTCACCGCACCGCGCGTGGTGATCGCGACCAATGGCTACACCGGCGACCTGATCCCGAAATTGCGCCAGACGGTGATCCGGCCGAACTCCTTCATCGTCGCCACCGAGCCGCTCTCCGACAATCTCGCCGGCACGATCCTGCCGGAAGGCCAGGTCACCTCGGACACCCGCCAGCTCCTGCTCTATTTCCGCAAGGACCACACCAACCGCCTGCTGATGGGCGGGCGCGGGCCCTTCCGCGAGCCGCAGGGCGCGGCCGATTGGGCCCATCTCGAACGCGTCGTCGGCAAGATGTACCCGCAGGCCAAGGATCTGCGCATCGATTATCGCTGGTGCGGCCGCGTCGCGCTGACCCGCGATTTCCTGCCGCATCTGCACGAGCCCGAGCCGGGCCTGCTCGTCGACATCGGCTGCATGGGGCGCGGCGTCGGCCTGCAGACGGCGATGGGCAAGGCGATGGCGCAGTATCTTTCGACCGGCGACAGAGCGAGCCTGCCCTTCCCGGTAACCTCGATCACGCCGCTGCCGTTGCACGCGCTGAACGAGCTCTACGTCTCGGCGATCATCGCCTGGTACCGGCTCACGGATGGCGGCATGAAGGACCGCGCCGCTTGACCAGCGCCCGTTCCTGACGCAGGGCGAGGGCATGAGCATCGTCCTCGCCTGCGATCTCGGCGGCACCTCCTTCCGCGCCGCCCTCGTCGATGACACCGGCGCGACCTGCGCCCAGCACGCCATTGCCGGGCCGGCGAGTCGCGACAATTCCGCGGGCCGCTCCGAGATCGAACCGGATGCATGGTGGGCCCTGCTGGTCGAGGCTTGCAGCGGGCTGGCGGCGGAGGCTCCGGCGCTGTTCGAGGCGATCGAGGCTGTCGCGATCTGCGGCGTCACTCGCACGCAGATCTTTCTCGACAGGGATGGCCGGTCGCTGCGGCCGGCGATGACCTGGAAGGATACGCGCGCCGATGCGCTCGCGGTGCATCTGCGCGAGAAGCTAGACCCGGCTCATCCGGAAAGCGCCGCGGTCAACGCGTTCCATCCGCTCGCCCGCCTGGCCTGGCTACGCGAGCAGGAACCGGAGGTTTTTGCCAAGCTCGCCTGTCTGCTCGAACCGAAGGACTATCTGAATTTCCGCCTGACTGGCCGGCGGGCCAGCGACCCCGTTTCGATGGCGCGCTTGCTGGCTGCGGCCGCCCCGCACGAGGGGCGTGATCTGCTGACCGCAGTCGGCATTCCCGCTGCGATCCTGCCGGAGATGCTGGAGCCCTGGGAGCAGGTCGGGCCAGTCCAGCCTGGCCTGCCTGCGCTGCTCGGTCGTCTTAGAGGTAGGCCGGTGTTCTGCGCCTCGAATGATACCTGGGCGGCAGTCGTCGGCCTCGGCGCCATGCGCGAGGGGTTCGCCTACAACGTCTCCGGCACGACCGAGGTGCTCGGCGTCGTCGGCCGCGAGCCGGCGCGGGCGGAAGGCCTGCTCACCGTCGACTGGCGCGGCCTGTTCCAGCTCGGCGGACCCAGTCAGACCGGCGCCGACACCGTCTCCTGGCTGCTGGCGCTGCTCGGGCGCGACGGGGCGGCGGTCGGACGGGAGATCGATGCGCTGCTCGCCGGTCCGCGCCAGCCGCAGCCGCTGCTCTTCCTGCCCTATCTTCAGGGCGAGCGCGTGCCCTATTGGGACCCGTCCTTGCGTGGCGCACTCGTCGGCTTGAACCGCCGGCATGGACCGACGGACCTTGCCTACGCCGTGCTGGAAGGCGTCGCCTGTCTCAACCGGATCGTGCTGGAGCGAGCCGAAGCAGCGCTCGGCCGGGACGCGACCGAAATCCGCTTCGGCGGTGGCGCCGCTGCCAATCCGGTGTGGAGCCAGATCAAGGCTGATCTCTGTGGTCGACCGGTCGTGGTCGCAGCCTCAAGGGAGCCGGGCTTGCTCGGCGCGGCGATCATCGCCTTCGCAGGGCTTGGTCATTTCGCATCGCTCGTCGATGCGCAGCAGGCGCTTGTCACGGTCGCGCGCCGCTTCGAGCCCGATCCGGCCCGCAAGCCGGCCTATGACGCGCTATTCGCCCTGTTCCGCGGGGCCGAGGAAGCCTTGGCACCGATCTCGCGCGATCTCGTTGCTGCCTCGCGGGAGGACGGTCCGCTCGCCGGCCTCGCGCGCCATGCGTCTGCGGCCGCGAGCTTGCACGCCGATTGACGTTGCGGCTGAGGAACTTGCGCCCTACCCAGATGGAACCAATCTCCAGAGAGAGGTCCATGCCGCGTTCTTGCCGCGCCGTCGCGTTTCGTCTCTCCCCGGTCGTCGGCAGGGCAGGCTGATGGCCAAGCCGGTCACCTTGATCACCGGCGCGTCCGGCGGCATTGGCGGTGCGCTCGCAAGGACGCTGGCTCCCTCGCATCGGCTCGTCCTGTCCGGGCTGGAGGCAAGTCCTTTGGTCGAACTTGCCGATCGGCTTCAGGCCGAGGGCACGGAAGTCGCCGCGATGACCGGCGATGTCCGCGATCGCGATCTCGCCGCAGCGCTGGTCGAGCTCGCGGTCGAGCGCTTCGGCCGCCTCGATAATCTCGTCACCGGCGCCGGCGCCTCGCGGCCGGTGCCGATGGTCGAGATGGAGGATGACGAGTGGGACAAGCTCGTCGACATCAACCTCTCCGCCGTCTTCCGCGTCTCCAAGGCCGCCTCCAGGCGAATGATCGAGCAGGGTGAGGGCGGCGCCATCGTCCACATCTCCTCGATCGCCCATAGCAATGGTGGCGCGAACCTCGCCTATGGCTCGGCCAAGGGTGGGGTGGCGACGCTGACCTACGGCATGGCCCAGCAGCTCGGCCGCCACGGCATTCGCGTCAATGCGGTCGCGCCGGGGATCATCGACACGCCGATGGTGCGCGGCGGCTTCGCCAAGGAGTTCAACGCGCTGGTCGAGGGCGCCTCGCAGCGCACCCCGCTCGGCCGCCTCGGCCGCCCCGAGGATGTCGCCGGGGTCATCGCCTTCATGCTCTCGCCGGCGGCCGCCTTCGTCACCGGCGCGCTGATCCCGGTCACCGGCGGCATCGAGATCCTCTCGCCGATCTCGGCGATCGCCAAGGGAAACGCCTGACGATGCGCGAGATCATCGGCCGCTACGGCACCGCGCTCGCCGGCCTCGTCCTGATCGTCTTCTTCGTCGCCTTCGCGCCGAACTTCGCGACGACGATGAACGTCATCAACGTGCTGAAGGATACGAGCTTCCTCGCCATCCTGGCGATCGGCTTCACGCTCGCCCTGATCGTCTCCGAGCTCGACCTCTCGATCGCCGAGGTCGCGAGCCTGTCGGCTGTCGTCACCGGCTGGCTGATCCAGGGCCAGCAGCATCCGGCGCTCGCGGTCACGGCGGGGCTGCTGGTCGGGCTCCTCTGCGGCGCGGCCAATGGCTATGGCGTCACGGTGCTGCGCGTGCCCTCGCTGATCATGACGCTCGGCACGGCCGCGATCGCGCGGGGCTTCGCCTTCATGATCACGCAGGGCGTCGCCTTCGTCGGGCGCTGGCCGGTCTCCTTCACCGGCCTGGCGCGCGGCACCAGCTTCGGCATTCCCAATCTCGTGCTCTGGCTCACCGCGGTCACGCTTATCACCTACGGCCTGATCAAGTGGACACGCACCGGCGCCCATATGGTCGCGACCGGCGAGGCCGACGAGGCGGCCCGGCTCTCCGGTATCGCCACGGCCAGGATGAAGCGCATCGGCCTGCTCCTGACCGGGCTCTGCGCCGGCATCACCGCCGTGCTGCTTGCCGCCAACCTGTCCTCGGCCGCGCCGAACATGGCCGGCGACTACCTGCTCTACGCCATCGCCGCCGTGCTGCTGGGGATGACCATGTTCGAGCCCGGCAAGCCCAACATTCCCGGCACCGTCTTCGCTGCTCTGGTGCTGAAGGTGCTCGGCAACGGCTTGGTGCTGATGGGCGCGGCCTATTACGTTCAGGACATCTTTCTCGGCGTCATCATCATCGGCTCGGTCGCCTTCTCGGCCAGCGCCTTGAAGAAGGCGGCGTTCAAGGTCTGACAATTCACAACGACAACGAGGGGAGAGGTCGTCATGGTCGGTTTGAGGAAGGTTCTGCTGGCGGCCGCCGCCATCGTCGGCATGGCTCAGGGGGCGGGGGCCTTCGAGCTCGGCGTCATCGGCTTCCAGTTCTCGTCGGAGACGCATGCCCGCGTCGCCAATGCCGCTGCGGCCGCAGCCAAGGCCAAGGGCTGGAACGTCACGCTGCTGAATTCGGAAGGCGCGCTGCCCAAGCATGCCGAGCAGTTCGACGCGCTGATCGCCAAGAAGGTCGATGCGATCATCATCGCCATGGGCAAGCCGGTCGAGGCCGATGCCCAGTTCAAGGCCGCCAAGGACGCGAAGATCCCGGTGATCACCGTGCAGTCGGGGTCGAGCCCGCATGCGCTCTTCGACATCCAGACCAACGAGTACAAGGTCGGCGCGGAAGCCGCGCTCTATCTGCTCGGCCAGCTCGGCTATCAGGGCAACATCATTACCGCCCGCTTCGACCTCAACGTCGCCTCGCGCATTCGCGGCAAGCTGCTCGACGTCGTGCTGTCCGAGAACCAGGCGGTGAAGGAACTCGGCAAGTTCTCGATGGCCCGCACCCAGAGCTGGCGCGACGATGTCCGCGCCGGCATGCAGGCGCTGCTGCTGCAGAACCAGGGCAAGATCAACGGCATCTGGGCCTCGTTCGACGGCCAGGCTTATATCATCGACGACCTCTTGCAGGCCCAAGGCGTCAAGAAGGGCCAGATCCCGCTGGTCTCGGTCGATGGCGGCAAGGAAACCTATGCCCGCATCGCCGACCCGGCCTCGACCTTCACCGCCACGGTCTCGATCCCGTTCGAGGAGATGGGCAAGCAGGCGGTCGACGCGATCCAGACCATCGTCGTTGACAAGAAGCCGAAGGAGACGATCACCTCGGGCCCCTATCTCTTCACCGACGCCGTGCTGGTCGACAAGAACAACGTCCAGCAGTTCCTGAAGTGAGCGAGGTCGCCGCCACACCCCTCCTGTCGCTCCGCGGCATCGGCAAGGCCTACGGCCCGGTCGTGGCGGTGCGCGAGGTCGATCTCGACATCTTTGCCGGCGAGGTCGTTGCCATCTGCGGCGACAACGGCGCCGGCAAGTCGAGCCTGATCAAGGTGATCTCCGGCGCCGAGGAGGCGACCTCCGGGACTTTGAGCATGCGCGGGAAGACCGTCGTCTTCGCCTCGCCGCATGATGCGCTGAGCCATGGCGTCGCGACGATCTACCAGGATCTCGCTCTGGCGCCGCGCCTCTCCATCGCCCAGAACGTCTTCATGGGCTCGGAGCTGACGCGGCCGCTGCTGCTGCCCTTCCTGCGCGTGCTCGACAAGAAGAGGATGGCGCAGGAGGCACGCGGCTTCCTCAAGCAGCTCTCGGTCACCGTCGAGGACATGGACCGGCCGGTCGAGCGGCTTTCGGGCGGCCAGCGCCAGGCGGTGGCGATCTCGCGCGCGCTGCGCTGGAAGGCCGAGATCATCATCATGGACGAGCCGACGGCAGCGCTCGGCGTCAAGGAGACCGCGCTGGTCCTCGACCTGATCCGCAAGCTCAAGGCCGATGGCAGGACGGTGCTGCTGATCAGCCATAATATGCGCGACGTCGTCGCGCTCGCCGACCGGGTGGTGATCATGGGTGCCGGCCGCAAATACGTCGACCAGCCGCTGGGCAAGCTCACCGCCGACGATCTCAGCCACATGATCATGGCCGGCAATGCCAGAGCCGCCTGAGATGACCAGCGAAACCATCGTCATCGACACCGATCCCGGCCAGGACGATGCCGTCGCCCTGCTGCTCGCCTTCGCCAGCCCGGAGCTCGGCCTCAAGGCGATCACCACCGTCGCCGGCAATGTCCCGCTGGCGCTGACCACCGCCAACGCGTTGCGCATCCGTGAGCTCGCCGGTCGCGAGGACGTGCCCGTCCATGCCGGGGCCAACCGGCCGCTGCTCTTCCCGCTCTCGACCGCTGAATTCGTCTGCGGACCCGACGGCCTCGCTGGCGCCGACCTGCCACCGGCACGCGGCGCGGCGAGCGCAACCCATGCCGTCGAAGCTCTCATCGCCATCCTGCGTGCCGCGCCGGATGACAGCGTCACGCTTTGTCCGCTCGGGCCGCTGACCAATCTCGCTTTGGCTTTCCGGCTGGCGCCGGATGTGCTCTCCAAAGTGAAGCGCATCGTGCTGATGGGCGGGGCCTTGGCGCTCGGCAACATCACCCCGGCGGCCGAGTTTAACGTCCATGTCGACCCGCACGCCGCCGCGATCGTCTTTGCCTGCGGCCGGCCTATCGTGATGTTCGGCCTCGGCGTCACCCATCAGGCGATCGCCTCGCACGAGCAGGTCGCCCGCCTGCTCTCATTTGGCAACGCGACGGGCAGGGCCGTGCATGGCATGCTGACGCGTCCGCGCCCCGGCGGGCTCGGCACGGCCGGCCATCCGATGCACGACCCCTGCGTGATCGCCTTCCTGCTCTGGCCGGAACTCTTTTCGGGGCGAGACTGTTGTGTCGAGGTCGAGACCGGTGACGGTCCCTTGCGGGGCCGCACCACCATCGACTGGAACGGCCGGCTCAAGCGGCCGGCCAATGCCCATGTGGTCGCGAGCGTCGAGGCGGACGTGCTGTTCCAGCGCCTGTTCGACCGACTCGCGACATTGCCATGAGCGAGATGCGAAAAAGTGGGAACCGGTTTTTCGCACTGATCTCGCTCCAGACTATCTGCTGGAGGAAGCGATGGCCCATTTCGTCGAGGAGCTGCAGCTCGAGGCCGAGCGCGCGATTCTGGCGATGCAGACGGCCGCGCTCGCCGCCCGCCAGCTCCATGCCCGCGCCGAACTGATGCGCCATATGCTGACCACCGCCCGCAAGGTCGCCGGCAAGCCCAAGGCCGAGGCGGTCGAGACGGTGGTGCGCGAATGGATGGACGCCTGGAATCTCGGCCGCCAGGACTGGCCGCATATCGCCCGCGAGATGGAAGCGTTCACCGCCGCCTTCCATGACTACGCCAATGAACCCGGCGACGTGAACGACGCGGCGCTGCGCCGTGCCTGCGATGCGCTCGATGCGGCGCTGGCGCGCGAGAACACCTCGATCAGCGACCAGATGGCCTTCCGCTCGCAATGCGCCCATCGCTGGTGGGAGCTGGTCGTGCCGGTGCCATCAGACCTGCCGGGCGCCAAGCTGCGTCCCTCCGTACCGGCGCTCGATGGGCAGGCGCCGTTCTGGCAGTCCGGCTGCGCCGAATTCTGCCGCTGAGGGTCCGCCGATGCAGCCGCTCCAGCTGACGCTCCGCCCGGCAGGCCTTTCCGATGCCGATGCTTGCCAAAAGCTCTCGGCCGCGATCGGCTGGCCGCATCGGCGTGAGGATTGGGAGTTCGCGCTCGCGCTCGGCCAGGGCTTCACCTTGTCGATCGAGGACGAGGTCGTCGGCGTCGGGCTGTGGTGGGGCTTCGGCGCGAGCCATGCCACGCTCGGCACGATCATCGTCGCTCCGGATCGGCAGGGGCAGGGCATCGGCAAGCTGCTGACCGAGCACTTGATCGCGGCGACGGAGGGCAGGACGCTCGGTCTCGTCGCCACGCCGCAGGGCGAGCCGCTCTATGCCCGCTACGGTTTCATCACCATCGACGAGGTCCGCCAGCACCAGGGCGACTGGCCGGAGCTGGCCGCGCCCGTTCTTGCGACGAATGAGGTCATGCGCCCGGCCACTGCGGCCGATCTGCCGCTGCTGGCGCAGCTCGACGGCGAGGCGACCGGGCTGCCGCGCGCGCACGTGCTCGAAGCCTTGCTGGCGCGTGGCCACGCCATCCTGATCGAGCGCAATGGCACGCCGGCCGGCTTCGGCTTCCTGCGCCGGCATGGCCGCGGCTGGCTGATCGGCCCGGTCGCGGCGCTCGACGATGCCGCCGCCTGCAATCTGATCGCGGCGCTGCTCGCCGCCCGCCGCGGCGATTTCGTCCGCATCGACGTGCCGGCCCGCACCGGCCTCGGCGCCTGGCTGAGCGAGTGCGGCTTGCCGCTCGTCGCCTCCGGAGTGGTGATGGCACGCGGCGCCGCACCGGCCGCGTCCGGCCCGGCGCATCGCTTCGCGCTGGTCAGCCAGGCAATGGGCTGAGCAGCATCGCCGCGGCTCGTAGAGTGTGCGCCTGCAACCCGCTCCAGCCGTGCCAGACCGTATAGAGCCCGACCAGCACGATCAGCACGCCGGAAAAATAGGGCGCCCGCGCCGCGATGGTCGAGAGCCAGCTCGAGCGCTTCTCGACGGCGCGCAGGCTGAGCGAGGCGGCGACGCCGACCGAGACCAGCGTGATCGCAAGGCCGATCGAGAAGCACAGCACCAGCACGGCGCCGAGCGCGATCTCGCGCAGCTGCATGCAGATCAGCAGCACGGTGATCGCCGCCGGGCAGGGGATCAGCCCGCCGGTCAGGCCGAACAGCACGATCTGCCAGGTTGTGACCGGCCGGTCGGTGAAGCGCTTGCGGATGTCATCGGCATGGGCGCGCTGATGCGCGTCCATCGGCTCGTCCTCGGCCATCTTGTCGTGGCTATGCCCGTGCGAATGACCGTGGGAGTGTCCGTGGCTGTGGCCATGACCATGGGAGTGGCCATGACTATGCCTTTTGCCATGACTGGCCGGATGCAACGCTCGCTGCTCGCGCCAGGTCCGCCACAGCATCCAGAGCGCGATCGCGATGATCAGCAGGCCCGAGGCGAGCTGGAACCAGGGCTCTGTCGCTTCGGCGTTGAAGTCGCGCGTCAGGTAGAGCCCGCCGAGGACCACGCCCCAGACGACGAGCGTATGCGAGAGCGTCGCGGCGAGGCCGAGCAGCAGCGCCTGCAGCACCGAGCCGCGGATGGCGACGATGAAGGCCGCCATCATCGTCTTGGAGTGGCCGGGTTCGAGCCCGTGCAGCGCGCCGAGCAGGATCGCGCTCGGTATGAACAGCCAGGCATGGCCCGCGCCCTGCGCCAGCAATTCGGTGAAAGACGGCACGACTGGTGCTCCGGATCCGGAACGGATCGCGCGCTGCCGTGCCGTCCGGCCTTGCCGGAGCTGGTCGGGGGCGCCCGCCTCGTCCTCGCCCGCCCGATCGCCGGGATGCGCCCGGTCTTGCGCCGGCGCCTGCCTGATCGGGTGCCGCTTGCTCAGCGGATATGCGGGTCTATAACCTCCCGGGGAGGATAAGATCAAGGTGTGGGAGCAGAGAATGCAGGACGAGGAACACGCCCGGATCCATCATCACCGGCATCCGGAGATCATCACGCGGCTGAAGCGGGCCGAGGGGCATCTGCGCTCGACCATCGAGATGGTCGCCAATGTCCGTTCCTGCCTGGAGATCGCCCAGCAATTGCAGGCGGTGGAAGGCGCGATCGCCAATGCCCGCAAGATCCTGATCCAGGAGCATATCGGCCATTGCCTGGAGGAGGCGGCCGGCAGCCTCCCTGATGAGGCGCGCGGGCTGCTCGCCGAGTTCAAGGCGATGACCAAGTTCCTTTGAACGGCCGTTCGGGAATGGCCGGGTTGCCGAACCGGCGCTGGTGGTTCCGCGTCGGCTCGCGCAAGATCGCTCCTGAAACGATTTAAGCCTGCATCCCATGGGAGGAATGATGCTCGACGATCTCAAGGGGCTGCGCGCCCTGGTCACCGGCTCCAGCACCGGCATCGGCGCCGCAGTCGCCAAGGCCTATGCGGCGAACGGCATGCGTGTCGTCGTCCACTACAAGTCGAGCGAGGCCGAGGCCAATGCCGTCGCCGCCGAGATCAGGGCCGCCGGCGGCGAGGCGCATGTGCTGCAGGCCGACGTTGCCGATAGCGCCCAGGCGGTTGATCTCGTCGACAGGGCCGCCGACAAGCTCGGCGGGCTCGACGTGCTCGTCAACAATGCCGGCGCGCTGGTCAAGCGCACGCCGATCGCCGAGATCGAGGACGAGTTCTTCGACAGCGTCGTCGACCTCAATGTCCGCTCGGTGGTGATGGCCTCGAAGGCGGCGCTGCCCTATCTCAAGAAGTCCGGCGGCAAGGCGAGCGTGATCAATCTGAGCTCGATCGCGGCGCGCAATGGCGGAGGCCCCGGCTCCTCGCTCTATGCCAGCTCCAAGGCTTTCGTGCTCAACCTGACCCGCGGCATGGCCAAGGAATTCGTACCGTTCGGCATCCGCGTCAACGGCGTCTCGCCGGGCGTGATCATGACGCCGTTCCACGAGCGCTATTCGACGGCCGAGCAGATCGAGGCGATGCGCAAGACCGTTCCGATGGAACGCGTCGGCACGCCGCAAGACAATGTCGGCGTCTTCCTCTTCTTGGCCAGCCCGGCGATGAGCGGCTACATCACCGGCCAGACCATCGAGGTGAACGGCGGCCAGTACATGGTCTGACGGCCACTGTGGCTTTGGCGTCATTGACGGGCCTTGCTGCAGCCTAGCATGGTCCGGGTTACGAGCCGGGCCATGGGTAGCCAGTGATGCCGATCCGCCGCACAGTCCTGCCGATATCGGCTGCCCGAAAGGGCTTTGCGGCCGTGGTTGTGAGCGTTTTCGTCGCCGGCTGCGCCGGCGACGTGAAGGGCGTGCTGACGCCCGTCACCTCGACCGTGCCGGGCACCAGCAAGGTCACCATGCTGGTCGCGACCACGCGCGCGGCCGATCCCGATGCCGGCGTGCTGTTCTCCGGTGAGCGCGGCAAGCCCGCTTATGTCGAAATGACGATCTCGCTGCCGCCCGATGCCCGCCGCAAGGTCGGCGAGGTGCAATGGCCGAGCCGGCTGCCTGGCAATCCCGAGACCGATTTCGTCACGCTCAAGGTCGACAAGCTCGACGCCAAGACCGGTCTGGCGCGCCTGCACGAGCGCGTCGCGCGCGTGCCGAAGCGCCGCGTCATGGTCTTCGTCCACGGCTTCAACAATCGCTTCGAGGATGCGGTCTATCGCTTTGCCCAGATCGTCCACGATTCCGACGCGAATGTCGTGCCGGTGCTGTTCACCTGGCCGTCGCGCGGCTCGATCTTCGCCTACGGCTACGACCGCGAGAGCGCGACCTATTCGCGCAATGCGCTCGAGAACCTGTTGCAGGAACTGGCGCGTGACCCTGCTGTCGGTGAGGTCTCGCTGCTCGCCCATTCGATGGGTAACTGGGTCGCGCTGGAGTCATTGACCCAGATGGCGGTGCGCAATCGCGGCATCCCGCCGAAGATTGCCAATGTCATGCTCGCCTCGCCCGATGTCGATGCCGACGTCTTCCGCACGCAGATCGCCGAAATGACTGGGCGGCGGCCGAACTTCACTCTCTTCGTCTCGCAGGACGACCGTGCGCTCGCGCTCTCCCGCCGGGTCTGGGGCAACAAGGACCGTCTCGGAGCCGTCGATCCCGATGTCGAGCCCTACAAGACCGAGTTCGAGAAGGACAGGATCACGGTCCTGAACCTGACCAAGCTGCGTACCGGTGACAAGCTCAACCATGGCAAGTTCGCCGAGAGCCCGGAGGTGGTGAAGCTGATCGGCACGCGCCTGGTCGACGGCCAGCCGATCACCGATTCCCGCGTCGGCCTCGGCGACCGGCTGATCGAGGTGACCGGCAGCGCTGCGGCCGCGGTCGGCACCGCCGCCGGCATCGTCGTCTCCGCGCCGATCGCCGTGGTCGATCCGCAGGCCCGGCGCAATCTGGGCGACCGTGTCGAGCATCTCGGCAACAATATCCAGGACACTGGAACTGCGGTCGGCGACACCGTGACCACGCCGTTCCAGAATCCCGGCGCGCCGCGCTGAGCGCAGCCGCCTATAGCATCGGACCGAAAAGTGGAATCCACTTTTCGGAAAAATCCGATGCGATGACGACATGATAGATCATCGTTATCGCGTCCGTTTGGACGCGCGATGATCTAGCGGCTGAAGCGCACCGGCACCGAGAGCGAGATCGCGCCGCCACCGCCGACGCCGGCCGGCGGGGCCGGAACCGGGCTGGCGCGGCGGATCATCGCCGCCGCCTCGGCATCCAGCGCGGAATCGCCGGACGAGCCGACGACGCGCGACGACAGTACATTGCCGCTGCGGTCGATTGCGAAGGCGACCTGGACCGTGCCGGGGCTCGCGCCGCCGGGAAAGCGCTTGTAGCGGTTGAGATGGGCGATCAGCGAGCCGCGCCAGGACGCGGTCGAGACCGTCGGCTGGCTCGCCGTGCCCTGGGCTGCGCTGGTCGGGGCCGAGGCGCGCTGCTCGGAGGGCTTCGGCGCCACCGCCTCCTTGGCCCGCTGCTCGACCGGCTTGCGCTCGACGACCTTGGGCTTCGGCTTGGGCTTGTCTTTCTTCTCGACGATCTTCGGCTTCGGCTCGGGCTTTTTCTCCACCGGCTTCAACTCGGGCGGAGGCGGCAGCAGCACGGCGTCGAGCTTCGGCACCTGCGGCAGCTCCGGCAACTTGATCTCGGGCTGCTCGACCGGCGTCGGCTCGGGAATCGGTTCCGGCTCGGGCTCTGGAGGCGGCGTTTCCTTGACGAGTTCGGGCGGCGGTGGTTCCGGTTCGGCACGCTGTTCCGCGACCGGCAGGTCCTCTGGCGGCGCCTCGGGTGCGACCGAGAGCGCGGCGAGCTCGATCATCACCGCCGGCTCGGGGGCACCGGCGGCCGCCTCCGTCGGACGCCAGTTCACGCCGACCCAGGCGGCGCCGCCATGGGCGGCTGCGACAGCGACCGCTGCGACGCCCCAGCGCAGCGCGGCGAGCCAGCGGCGATCCGGCGCAGGCGAGATCATGGCTTGCCCGCCGCTTGGGCGGCGCCCTGGCCGGTATCCTCCAGGCCGACCAGCGCGATCTTGAGATAGCCCGCCTGGCGCAGCCGGTTCATCACCTCCATCAGCTCGCGATAGGCCACGGCCCCGTCGGCGCGCAGGAAGACGCGCTGCTCGCGGTCATTATTGGTCTGGCGGTCGAGTGTCGCCTGCAGCAGTTCGCGCGGCACGGTGTCGTTGCCGAGGGCGAGCGACAGGTCCTGCTTCACGGTCAGGAAGACCGGCTTGTCGGGCCGCGGCTGCGGCTGCGCGTTCGAGACCGGCAGGTCGACGGCGACATCGACCGTCGAGAGTGGCGCCGCGACCATGAAGATGATCAGCAGCACCAGGATCACGTCGATGAACGGCGTGACGTTGATCTCGCTGACCTCGCCGAGATCGCCGTCCTGCGCCTCCTTGAGCGAAACCGCCATGGCTCACTCCGCCGGAACGCGCGGCATCGCCGCCGGCTGGGCCGGCACGGCGTGCAGGTTGGCGCGGACCTGCTGGGCGGCCTGCCGGCGCGACCGTTCGAGATCGCGCGAAAGATGACGCAGCACCTCACCCGACGCGTCCGAAAGCGTGGCGCGATAGCCGGAGATGGCGCGGGCGAAGACGTTGTAGATGATCACGGCGGGAATAGCGGCGACGAGGCCGATAGCGGTCGCCAGCAGCGCCTCGGCGATCCCGGGCGCGACCACGGCGAGATTGGTGGTCTTCGACTGGCTGATGCCGATGAACGAGTTCATGATGCCCCAGACCGTACCGAACAGGCCGACGAAGGGGGCGGTCGAGCCGATCGTGGCGAGCAGGCCGGTGCCGCGCGCCATGTTGCGGCCGGCCCTCGCCTCGATCCGCGACAGCGCGATCGCGGCGCGTTCCTTGATGCCGTCCTCGCCGAGATCGTCGGAGCGTTGGCGCTCGCTCTGGGCGGCGGCGACCAGATCCGCGACCGTGCCGCGCGCCTGGCCCTTGCGGCCGGCGATCGCGCGCGCCGCCTCGTCGAGGCTGATGGCTTCCTCCAGCCGGCGCACGGCCCGCTGCGCCCGCGTCTTGGCGGCGGCGAGCTCGAGCGCCTTGGCGAGCCAGATCGTCCAGGTCACCAGCGAAGCGAAGGCGAGGCCGAGCATCACCGCCTTCACGACGATGTCGGCGGCCATGAACATGCCCCAGGGCGACAGGTCGTGCGGCAGGGTCGCCTGCGCTGAGATGGGGGCGGGGGACACGGAAGGAGCGGTTGCAGGCACGGCGGCCTGCGTGCCGCCGGGAACGGCAGGAGCAGCCGTGCCCGGAGAGGTTGGGGCGGCTTGACCAACCGGAACGGCCGCGGCCGGAGCGGGAGTCGAAGCGGTTGGGGCCGGCAACCCGCCGCCATGAGCGCCGGACGGGCTGGGCTGCGGCTGTGCCGGCGCGGTCTCGGCGGGGGCGGTCTGGGCCAGGGCGACGAAGCCCGCCACGGGCGTGGCGACGATGGCTGTCGCGAGCAGAACTGTGCCGATCAAACGCTGCATCGAATTGGGTCCGTGGTCTTGCGGCGCTCCTCCTTGATGGGAGCGCTTTCCGACCAGAGCCACGTCCGTTGAAGCAGCTCCGGTCGACCGCACGACGAGGCTGGCTGAGCACATCGTCTCCGCGATCGTCACCAGCAGTTAAACCAGAGCGAATTGGTTAGCAAATACAATAGTTTACATGTATTCTAAAGTAACGCTTCCGCTGCCCTTGGTCCGGAACAGTTCGAGTATTTCAGGTGCTCCGCTCAGCCGCTAGCGTGGTCACCTTTGCGCGAGTGCCGCGCCGGGATTGAGGATGCCGAGCGGGTCGAAAGCCTGCTTGATCCCTCGCATCAGCTCCAGCGCTTCCGGCTGTGCATGCTGTGCCAGCATGCCGGCCAGGCTGCGCCCGATGCCGTGCTCTGCAGTGATGCTGCCGCCGAAATCCCCGACGGTCGCGAAGACCTGCGCATTCACGGCATGGCTGAGATCCGCGAGCTGCTGCGCCGGCGTCTGCCTGGGAAGGCGCAAGATGACATGGATGTTGCCGTCGCCGACATGGCCGACGAAGAGGGGGCGCGCTTCCGGAAAGCGTTCGGCGGCCATCGCCTCGATCGCCGAGATGAAGACCGGGACATCGGCGACCGCGACGCTGGTGTCGTGCGAGACGATCGGGCCGGCGCGGCGGTTCGCTTCCGCGACGGCGAAGCGCAGATGCCAGATCGCTCTGGCTTGCGCTTCGCTCTGCGCGATGGCGGCGTCCTGAAGCAGCCCTTGTTCCAGCGCGGTGGCGAGAACTCGCGTCAGCATCTCGTCGAGGGGGCCGTTCGGATCGCTGTCCCCGAGCTCGATGAAGACGTACCAGGCATGGCGTGCTTCGAGCGGCAGGATCGTTCCGGGCACGAGGTCGAGGGTGAGGCCCATCTCGCCATTGCACATCAGTTCGAAGCTGGAGATGCGTTCGCCGGCCGACTGTCGCAGCAATGCGAGGAGCCGGAGCGCGTTGGCCGGGCTGTCGAGGCCGCACAGCGCCGTCGCGCTCGCCCGCGGCCTGGGAAACAGTCTGAAGGTCGCCGCGGTCACGATTGCGAGCGTGCCTTCAGAGCCGACGACCAGCTCCTTCAGCGCATAGCCGGCATTGTCCTTGCGCAGCGGCTTCAGGCCACGGATCACGGCGCCGTCGGCGCGAACATATTCGAGGCCGAGCACGAGGTCGCGCACCGTGCCGTAGCGGATGACGTTGATGCCACCGGCATTGGTCGCGACCACCCCGCCGATCTGGCAGGAGCCCTCGCTGCCAAGGCTGAGCGGAAAGAGCCGATCTTTCGCCGCAGCCGCCTGCTGGACATCGGCGAGGATGCAACCGGCCTCGGCGGTCAGCGTGTCGCCCGCGGTGTCGATCGCCTTGATCCGGTTAAGGCGTGCCAGCGAGAGCACGATGGCTTTGCCGGAACTGTCCGGCGTTGCCCCACCCGACAAGCCGGTATTGCCACCCTGCGGCACGACCGGCGTGCGCGTCGCGCTGGCCCAGCGCAGGATGGTCGAGACCTCCTCGACGCTGCGCGGGCGGAGCAGCGCGAGCGCTTGGCCGCGATGTTTGCCGCGCCAGTCGGAGAGATGCGGCGCCATCGCCTCCGCATCGGTGACGATGGCGGCTGGGTCGAGCATGGCGCGCAGGTCGTCGAGCGAACTCATCTCCTCAGACCGTGCCGGCATCGACGATGAAGTTCTGGCCGGCGCACATGCGCGAGACATCCGAGCAGAGGAACAACACCATCTGCGCGATGTCCTCGGGCAAGATCTCGCCCTTCAGCGCCTGCGCAGCCTGGTTGGCTGCGCCCTTTTCCGGCGTCCACCAATTGGTGCGCTGGCGCTCGGTCATCACCCAGCCAGGCGTGACGCAGTTCACCCTGATGCCATCCGGTCCGAGCGCCCGCGCCAGTGAGCGGGTGAAGCCGATCACCGCCGATTTCGCCGTGGTGTAGGCGATCATGTGCGGCGAGCCCTTCATCCACGAGGTCGAGGACAGATTGACCAGCGCGCCGCCGCCGAGGTCGCGCATATCCGGCGCCAGCGCCTGCGCTACGAACATCATTGGCCTGAGGTTCACCGCGAGGCGATCGTCCCAATAGGCTTCGGTCACCGCCTCGAACTCATGTCGCTCGTCATGGCCGGCGTTGTTGACGCCAATGGCGAAGGGGCCGTGTAGGCCGCGCGCGGCTACGATCGCGGCTTGCGTCGCCGGGATGTCGCGAAGGTCGACCTGATGGAAGGAGACGGTGGCGCCAGCCGCGGTAAGTTCGGTTGCCAAACGCTCGCCGCGCTCGGCATCGATATCGAGGAAGGCAACCTTGGCGCCCTGTCGCGCCAGCGCCTCGACGATGGCGCGGCCGATGCCGTCGGCGCCGCCGGTGACGAGGGCTGCCTTGCCGGCGAGATCGGGATAGCTGGCCTCGACCCTCACCCGCCGAACTCCGCCGCGGGGAGGCCGGGCACGTCGACCGGCAACGTGAAGAGCCCGCCCGAGAACGGCGCCTCGGCCAATACCCGCGACGGCAGGCGGATGCGCGCCGTGGTGATGAACAGCGTCTTCAGGTCCGGCCCGCCGAAGGCGAGGCTGGTCGGGCGCGGCACCGGCAGCCAGACCTCGCGATCGAGCCGGCCGTCCGGCGCATAGCGATGCAGGCACCAGCCGTCCCAGATCGCGCACCAGACGAAACCCTCGGCATCGACGACGAGCCCGTCCGGCCGGCCGGCGACCTCGGCGAAGACACGGCGATCGGCGATCGTGCCGGCCTTGGCGTCGAATGCATAGGCGTAGATGCGGCCATGGGCGGAATCGACGAAGTAGAAGGCCCGTCCATCCGGGCTCCAGTCGAGCCCGTTGGCAACCGTGAGCCCGCTCTCCTGCCGCTGCCAGGAGAGGTCCGGCGCGATGGCGTAGAGGGAACCGGAGGCGCGGCTGGCGTCGAGCCGCATCGTTCCGGCCCAGAGCCGGCCCTGCCGGTCGCATTTGCCGTCGTTGAAGCGGTTGTCGGGGATGTCGGCTTCGGGATCGGCCAGCGGCGTCAACCGGCCGCTGGCGAAGTCGAAGGCTTCCAGCCCCTCCTGCGTCAGCACCACCAATCCGCCGCCGCGGCGGCCGAGCACGGCGCTGACCAGACGCGGCAGCGTGACCTCTTCGTTGTTGCCGGTCGCGGGGTCGAAGCGGTTGACCGAGGGCGCGAGGATGTCGACCCAGTAGAGCCGCTGCTCGCCGGCCGACCAGTACGGCCCTTCGGCGAGATGGGCGCCCCAGGGCAGCACGCATTGGACGTTCGGATCGACCGGGCGGGCCGAGCGCGGCGCCGGACTGATGTTCATCTGCGTCGCGCCGACATTGCCGGAGATCTGCCTTGCCGCCGCCATCAGGTCGCGGCCGGTGGTGTGCAGGCGCTCCCGTGTCAGCCGCGAGGATGGGCCGAACACGCCGATCGCCGCGACCGCCCGGCCGGTATGGTCGAAGATCGGCGCCGCGACCGAGGCGACGCCGGCGACATGCTCCTCCTGCGAGACGGCATAGCCGCGCGCTCGGGTCAGAGCGAGGTCGGCAGCGAGCGCCTCCTCCTCGGTGATCGTCGTCTCGGTGAAGCGTTCGAGCTTCAGCCGGTCAACGAGGGCGCGCTGCTCATGCGGCTGGACGAAGGCGAGCAGGGCCTTGCCGCCGGCGGTGCAATGCAGCGGCGCGCGCCGGCCGATCTCGATGCGGAAGCCATAGGGACCACCGCGGCTGCGCTGGTCGATATAGAGCACCTCGCCATTGTCGATGGCACAGAGCGCGGCGGTCTCGCGCGTTTCCTCGGCGAGCCGGTCGAGTGCCGGCGCGCCGGCGCCGCGCAGATCGAAGGATTCCCAGACGCGATGGGCGAGCTCGAACAGGCGATGGCCGAGCCGATAGGTGTTGTCGCTCTCCTCGTGCCGGATCAGGCGGAAGGTCAGCAGCGTGTTGAGCATGCGCGCCAGCGTGCCCTTGGGCAGGCCGGTCGCGGCCTGCAGGTCGCGGAAGCGCGGCGGCGCCGAGGCCTCGCCGATCACGTCGAGGAGATAGAGGCCCTTGGCGAGGGCGGCTGCGCCGGTCGGAACGTCGCGCTCGTCCGGCGTCAGGACGCGCGCTTCACTCGCGCCTGCGCCGCCTCGCCGATCATGCGCTCGAAGGTCCATTGCGGCTCGTACCCCAGTTCGGTCCGGATCCTGGCATTCGACGTCTCGTAGAAGACGCCGGCGCCCGGCAGGTCGATGGTCTTCAACGGCAGTCCCGTCAACTGCGCCATCATCGGCAGCGCCGCGGCGAAGTCGACCGGTTTGGTCGCGCCGAGATTATAGGTGCGGCCGGCGGCGCGCTCGTCGGAGAGCGCGAGCAGGATGCCGGCGACCATGTCGCGGGTGTCGGTGATGTGCATGCGGAAGGGCCGGCGGGCTTCGTTGCGCGACAGCACCAAAGCCTCGCGGCCGTCGTCGATGGCGCGCAGCGCCGCGACGGCGGCCGCGTTGCCGAAACCCTCCTGCTGCCGGATCTTCGGCTGCAGGAAGAAGCGCGGGCCGGAGAAGAAGCTGGCGGGATCGAGCAGTTCGCTCGCATCCTGCGTATGCGAGAAGCGCAGGATCGTCGCTGGAGTGCCGCTGGTCCGCTCGAAGAAGCGCACGATCTCTTCGCCCAGAAGCTTGCTCAAGCCATAGGGCGAGCGCGGCTTCAACGGGTGGTCCTCGTCGATCGGCTGATAATCCGGCACGTTCTCGGGATAGACCTCGCCGGAAGAGGCGAAGACGAGGCGCTTCGGTTTTAACGCTGCGGCCTCTTCCAGCAGCACACGCGTGCCCTCGACATTGGCCTGGAACAGCCTGTCGCGGTCGGACAGCAGCCAGGACATGAAGGCGCCGAGATGCAGGATCGCCTCGGCGCCCTGCACGGCCTCCCTCGCGGTGGCGCGATCGTCGAAGCCGCCGAGCACCTCGCGATAGCCGGGGTGCTCGATCCCGCTGGCGCGCAGGTCGAAACCGGTGACGCGATGGCCTGCGTCGAGCAGCTGCCGCGCCACGCGTGAGCCGACGCGTCCGGCGCTGCCGGTGACCAGGATCGTGCTCATCGGATCGCCTCGCCGCTGGCGGCATCGAAGACGTGGAGCCGCGCCGGGTCGAAGGATAGCGTCAGCGTTTCCTCGGGCGGCCGCGGTTCTGGATTGATCAGGCGCGCGATCAGCGAAGTCCGCCGTGACTCATCATCGCCGCCGGAACCCGCCTCGCGTCGGTGCTGTTCGGGCAGGTCGACGTAGACATATTGCTCGCTGCCGAGGCTCTCGATCAGCCGGGGGCTGACCGAGAAGGAGACCTGCCCCGGTCCCGCGGCGATGTGCTCGGGCCGCAGGCCGACGACGATCTCCTTGCCGGTGAGCGCGGCGGCGTTCGCGACCGGCAGCGTCACATCGTGGCCGAACAATTTCGCGGTCACGTTACCGCCCGCTGCTTCCGCTTTCGCCCTGAGGAAGTTCATGCCGGGCGAGCCGATGAAGCCGGCGACGAAGAGATTGGCCGGCTCGCGGAACATCACATCGGGCGAGGCGATCTGCTGGATCACGCCGTCCTTCATGATGACGATGCGATCGGCCATCGTCATCGCCTCGGTCTGATCGTGGGTGACGTAGATCGTGGTGACGCGCAGCCTTTTATGCAGGGCGCTGATCTCGGCGCGGGTGTGGACGCGCAATTTGGCGTCGAGATTGGAGAGCGGCTCGTCCATCAGGAAGGCCTGCGGCTCGCGCACGATGGCACGGCCGAGCGCGACGCGCTGGCGCTGACCGCCGGAGAGGGCGCGCGGCCGCCGCTCCAGCAGATGGTCGATACCGAGGATTTTTGCGGCCTCGTTGACCCGCCTGGTGATCTCGCCGGCATCGGTGCCGCGCATCTTCAGGCCGAAACCCATGTTCTTGGCGACCGTGAGATGCGGATAGAGCGCATAGTTCTGGAAGACCATGGCGATGTCGCGATCGCCGGGCGCAAGATCGGTGACATCCCGCTCGCCGATGCTGATCGTGCCGGAAGAGGCTTCTTCCAGCCCGGCGAGGATTTTCAGCATGGTCGACTTGCCGCAGCCCGACGGCCCGACGAGGACGACGAATTCGCCATCGGCGATGTCGAGCGAGAACGCCTTGAGGACGGTAAGACCGCCATAGGATTTGGTGACGCTGTCGATGCGGATTCCAGCCATGCGGGTTCTCTTACTTCTCGGCACCGGCCGTCAGGCCGCCGACGAGATAGCGTTCGAGGAAGAGGTAGATGAGCAGGATCGGCAGGGCGACGAGGATGGAGGCGGCGGAGATGTCGCTCCAGTTCGAGATGTACTCGCCCTTCATCGTGGTGATGCCGAGATTGGCGGTCCAGTTGCCCTGGGCGTTGGTCAGGAAGGTGCGGGCATAGGCATAGTCCGACCAGGACAGCACGAAACCGTAGAGCGCCGTCGCCGCCAGCCCCGGCGCCGAGACCGGCAGGATCACCCGGACCAGTGCGCCGAGCGGCGAGCAGCCATCGACCATCGCCGCCTGCTCGAGCTCGCGCGGGATCGTGTCGAAATAGCCCTTCAGCATCCAGGTGGTGAACGGGATGATCAGCGTGGCGTGGGCGAGGATGATCGACCACAGGCTGCCGATCAGCTCGAGGCTGCGGAAGATGCCGAAGAGAGGGATCACCAGCAGCGTCGCCGGCAGCATCTTGGCGGTCAGGATGAACAGGCCGAGCGACTGGCCGCCGCGGACCCGAAAGCGCGACAGGCTGTAGCCGGCGAGCACCGAGACGACCATGGACAGGCTCACCGCGCCGATCGCCGCCAGCGCCGAATTGCCGAGCCAGAGCAGGATCGGCTTCTCCGCCATGATCTGCCCGAACACGCCCCAGCGCGGTTCGCTCGGCCAGAAGCTCGGCGGCAGTTGCCGGAGCAGGCTCGGCTCGGAGAGCGCGGTGACGACGAGCCAGTAGATCGGGAAGACCAGGATGGCGCAGGTCGCGGCGACGAGGGCGTAGAGGGCTGTGGTGCGGAGCGAGCGGCGTTTCATGGCCGGATCTCGTGTTGCTGCTCGACTTTACCTCCATGGCCACTCCGCAAAGCGATTGCTTGAAGGCCGGGCGCATTCCCTTCCCCCCGCTTGCGGTGGGGAAGGGTTAGGGATGGGGGGCTGCAAAGCAGGGCTCTCTTGCTTGTCCGGCATAGCGCCGAGCGGCACTGCCCCCCACCCAACCCTCCCCACCGCAAGCGGGGGGAGGGCTTGAGCCCCATGCCGCCGTCGAGACCAGCTATGGACCAGTGAATCATCGGCCGCCTCCTCAGATATTGTCGGGCGCGCGGGCGATCATCAGCCGGCTCGCGATCACGCAGACGATCAGGGTGATGACGCCGATGGCCGAGGCATAGCCCATCTTGAAGAAGCCGAAGGCCTGCTCGTAGGTCATGATCGAGAGCGACTGCGTCGCCTTCAGCGGGCCGCCGCCGGTCAGCACGTAGATGATCGAGAAGTCGCGGAAGACCCAGAGCATCACCAGCACGAGCGTGACGCCGATCACCGGCATCAGCGAGGGGATGGTGATGTAGAGGAGGCGCTGCCAGGCCCGGGCGCCGTCGACCTTGGCGGCGTTGTAGAAGTCCTCGGGGATCGACTGCAGCCCGGCCAGCATCATGATCGAGACGAAGGGATAGCCCTTCCAGACCATCACCGTGCAGACCACGGCGAAGGCGGCGTCGGGCGAGGAGAACCAGTTGATCGTCTGGTCGACCAGGCCGAGCTTGATGAAGAGCCAGTTCATCAAGCCGAAGGAGGAATCGAACAGCCAGGCGAAGATCACGACCGCGATCACCTCAGGGATGGCCCAGGGCAGGGCGACGAGCAGACGCGCCAGCGCCTGGCCCTTGAAGCGGTTGTTGACCAGGAGCGCCGTGCCGAGGCCGAGCAGGAAGCAGAAGAAGGAAACGATGGTGACGAGCTTGAAGGTCACCCAGCAGGCGTTCCAGAAATCCTCGGAGGCGAAGAGCCGCTCGTAATTGGCGGTGGTGAAGGGCCGGCGCGGCTGGTCGAGCCGGGCGATGTTGACGTTCTGGAAGGAGAGATCGACCGAGACGAACAGCGGATAGACGATGATCAGCGCGATCAGCAGCACCGCCGGCGCCAGCAAGAGGTAGCCGAGCCAATGCCGTCGGCTCGGGCGGGCGAGGTCGAGGAAGGCTGATCGGGGCATGGTCTGATCTCCGCCGCTGCGGCGCACTCCGTCATGCTCGCCCTTGTGGCGAGCATCCACGTCTTGAACATCGCCTTCGACGAGCGAAGCGAAGACGTGGATGGTCGGGACAAGCCCGACCATGACGAGGGGAGGTCGGGCTTGCGCTGGCTGGAAAGCGCTACTGCTTCTGCAGCGCCTCGGCCTTGGCCTGCATCGTGGCTGCCACCGCCTTCGGGTCGAGGTCCTGGATGATCATGCGCTGGGATTCTTCCATGACCATCTTGGCGAACTCGTTGAACTGCAGCTCCAGCCCCTTCGGGATGCGGTCGACCTTGGCGTCGGCGGCCGCCTTCGTGGCCTGCACCAGCAGGTCGAAATGCGGCGTGTCCTTGGTCGCGGCCGAGGTGTCGGCGCGTGGGCTAGGCGGCGGCGAGGCACCCAGCGTCGCATAGCTCGACTGGAACTTGTCGGAGGTCGCGATCGCGATGAAGTCCCAGACCAGCTTCTTGTTCTCCTTCGGCGCATCGGCGGCGATGCCGAGCACGTTGGAGGAGCCGCCGACCGGCGGCTTGAACGGCACCATGCCGAGCTTGATCTGGTCCTTGGCCTTGCCCTTCTGGATGATCGGGTAGAGCCAGGGCCCGTCCGTCTTCATCGCGATCTTGCCGTCGGCGAACATCTGGCGGACCTCGCCGGCCGCCAGGTCGCGCGGGGTCAGGCTGGTCTTGACGATGGTCTTCCAGCGCGACAGGCCTTCGATCATCTCGGGCGTGTTGATCGTCACCTTGCCGGCATCGTTGGTCCAGCGCCCGCCGGCATCGAGCGTGTAGTTCATCATCTCGCTCATATACTGGCCGCCGCCGCCCTTGGTCTCGTGGCCGGTGCCGAACTGGTCGGTGATGCCGTCGCCGTTGAGGTCCTTGGTCAGCTTCTGCGCCGCGGCGAGGAATTCGGCATAGGTCTTCGGGACGGAAAGACCTTCCTTCTTCAGAAGCTCTTCGTTGTAGGCGAAGATGTAGCCGAAATAGAGCATCATCGTGCAGACGGTCTGCTTGTTCCAGGTGCAGGTGTCCTGCCCGGCCCAGCCCTTGAGGTCGAGTTTCGAATCCTTGATGTAGCTGTCCAGCGGCTCCAGCCAGCCATTATCGGCGAATTTCTGGAACTCGAAGGAGGCGAGGTGGACGATATCCGGCGGCTTGCCGCCGGCGAACAGCGTCGTCATCGTGTCGGCATAGGCGCCGCGCTCGACCTTGGTCCATTCGATCTTGACGCCGGGATGGGTCGCCTCGAACTCCTTGATCACCGAGCCCCACCAATCGCCGACGCCGCGCTCGTCTTTCTGCCAGGAGACGAATTTCAGTATCTTGCCCTGCGCCCAGGCGGCGCCGGGGAGAAAGCCGGCGGCGAGAGTCGCCATAGCGCAGAGTGCGATCGCATGGCCGCGATAGCCCTCCCCCCGCTTGCGGCGGGGAGGGTTGGGTGGGGGGCAGTGCCGCTCGGCGCTGGACTGGAAGACGGGGCGAGCCCTGCTTTCCGGCCCCCCATCCCTAACCCTTCCCCACCGCAAGCGGGGGGAAGGGAATCTCAGCGCGGCCGCCAATTTGAGGCAACTGGCGTGGACGGTGGATAGTCCAAGCTTCTTTCTCGTCATGGTCCTCTCCTCCCTTTGTTGTTGTCGCTACAGCCGCTTCAGCAGCTTGAGCGCTTCCTTCGATGGTTCGACCCCGAGGCCGGGCCCGCTCGGCAGACGGTAGAAGCCTGCGCTGCAATCCATGTCGCCCTGGAGCAGCCGCCGGTTCGGCTCGAAGATCGAATGCTGGAATTCGTGGCATTCGACAGCCGCGAGCGCCGATGACGCGTGCAGGCTCGCCGCCAGGAACAGGCCGATGCCGATCGTGGCGTGCGGGATCACCCGAAGATGATGCGCCTGCGCATAGAGCCCGATGCGCATGAACTCGGTGACGCCCTTATGGCCCATCTCCGGCTGCACGATCGCGCAGGCGCGCCGGGCGGCGCGCGGCACGAGATCATAGACCGTGCGCCATTCCTCGCCCGCCGCGACCGGCGTCGAGACCTTGGACGCGACATGGGCTAGGCCGTCGAGATCCTCCGGCTTCACCGGCGCCTCGGCGAACCAGAGATCATGCAGCTCCATCGCCCGGATCGCCGCGACCGCCTCTTCGCCTGTATGGACCCAGTGCATGTCGCAGGCGATGCGGGCGCTCTCGCCAAGCCGCTCGCGCAGCGTCCTGATCTCGGCGACATTGCCGTCATCGGCGACCGGAGCGGCGAACTTGAAGCTGTCGAAGCCCCTGGCCTGCCATTCCCCAGCGAACTCGGCTCGCTCCGCTCGCGTCGGCTTGGGCAGCCCAGAAATGTAAGCCGGCAAACGCTCATGCTTCTGCCCGCCGAGCAGCTTGACCAGAGGCAGGCCGGAGAGCTTGCCGCACAGGTCCCAGAGCGCGATGTCGATCGCGGCCAGAGCGTCGAGATAGAAGCCACCGGTATAGCCGCGCACCCGCATCAGATCGTAGAGATCGTCATGGATGACGCTGACGTCGCGCGGGTCGCGTCCGACGACGAAGGGGCCGAGCAGGTCGTCGATGATCGCCATCGCCGCGCCCGGCGCGACGATGCCATAGGTCTCGCCCCAGCCGACGGCGCCATCAGCCGTCTCGATCCGGACCACCACCGTGCGGTCGACGGTCGGATAGACCGTGCGGTTGCCCTTGCGGACGATGTAGCCGTGCTCGTTGATGCGCTCGCCCTCGCGCAAGGCGCCGAGATAGGGCGTCTCGCGCGGGATGGTGATCGAGAAGACCTCGACGCGGGCGACGCGCTCGGCCATCACGCGCCTCCGTCCACAGTCATCAGCTCGGCGCAGGCGTCGAGCCAGGCGTCGATCTCGGCGACATCGAGCGCGTCCATCGGCGGCACCTTTGCCCGCACAATTTGGTTGGTCAGCACGCCGCGCCGGGTCAGCACATGCTTGGTGAAGGCCATGCGGAAATTGAACTGGATCACCAGCAGCGGCAGCGTCCGCATGTAGAGCTCGCGGGCGCGCTCGATCTCGCCGGCGCGATAGGCCCGGTCCATCGCGACATGGATGTCGGCGAGCTCGACCGCCGGCATCGCGCCGCAGGCGCCGCGATTGTATTCGTCGATCAGGTAGCGCGCGCCGCCGCCGCCGATCACGCCCTTCAGATGTGTCGGCTTGCCGGCGGCGATCGCCGAGATGGCGAGCCCTGACGGCAGCGTCTCTTCCTTGACATAGGTGACCGCCGGATTGTCGCGGACGATCTGCAGGATCGCCTCGGGCTTGAGGTCGGAGCCGCGCGGCGCCGGCGCGTTCTGCAATACGATCTCGATGCCGGGCACGGCTGCGGCGATCTCGCCGTAGAAGGCCGAGACCGCTTCCGTTGTCGTGCCGACGCTCTTCGGCGCCTGGATCATCACATGGCGGATGCCGTTGGCGAGGGCTTCGCGGCAATGCGAGATCGCCTCGAGCGCAGTCGGCGCGCTTGCGCCGGCGACGATCGGCACGCGCCCACCGACTTTTGCAACCACGACCTTCAGCAGCGCTGTCCGCTCCGCCGCGGTGAGCTCGTCGACCTCGCTGGCAAAGCCCGGGAACACCACGCCGTCGACGCCGCTGGCGAGCGCGAAGTCGACGATCCCCGCCATCGCCTCGGGATCGACAGCACCAGCCTCGGTGAACGGCGTCGGCAACACCGGGAGCATGCCCTGCAGCACTGCGTTCCTCCAGTCGATCCATATTATGGATCATTTGTTTTCTAATATGGACCGTACTTCTCGCGCTCGGGATCGTCAAGCGCGCATCAAAAAAACCGCCGGGCTTACGCCCGGCGGCTTCATCGATTTCGCAGCCTTTCGGCGGCGATCAGTGTTTGTGAGCTTCGGCCGGGGCGCGGGCCCCGACTGACTGCACGGAGAATTCGACCGGAACCGCTCCGGCCTTCTCGAAGGTCAGCGTACCCTTGATCTTTTCGCCTTCCTTGAGCTGGCGCTTCAGAGCCATGAACATGATGTGATAGCCGCCGGGCTTGAGTTCGAGCTTGGCGCCTGGCTTGAGCTCGACGCCCTCGGGCAGGCCGCGCATGGTCATCACGCCGTTGTTGACCGCCATCTCGTGGATCTCGACCTTGCCGGCGATCTCGCTGCTGCCGCCGAGCAGGCGATCGGCGGCGCTGCCGGTGTTGGTGACCGCGACATAGCCGCCGGCGACCTTGGCGCCGGCCGGGGTGGCGCGCGTCCAGGGCTGCTCGATCTTGAGCGGGCCGGCCGTGTAATCCTGCGCGAGGGCGGTGCCGCAGCTCAGCGCGAGGGCCGCGGCGATGAGGGGAAGGCGAAGTTTGATCATGTCGGGGCTCCTTGTGTGATCAAAGCGAGAGGCGGGACTTGGCGAGGTCGGCATTGCGCCGGGCGGCGTCGATCAGGGGCTTGCGCCGCGCCAGCACGTCGTCGGTGAGCTTGGCGCCGGCCCGCTCGGGCGAGCCGGCGTCGAAAGGCGGCTGCGGATCATATTCCAGCACGAGCTGGATCAGACGCGCCGTCTCTTCATCGCGCAGCTTGGCGGCAACCGTCAGGCCGAAATCGATCCCGGCGGTGACGCCGCCACCGGTGATGCGGTTGCGGTCGGTGACGACGCGGCTGTGCTCGACGCTCGCGCCCATCGATGCCAAGAGGTCGCGAATATACCAGTGACCGGTGGCGCGATAGCCCTTGAGCAGCCCGGCGGCGCCGAGCACCAGCGATCCCGTGCAGACCGCGGTGACATAGCGGGCGCGGGCGCCGCGATCGGCGAGGAAGGCGAGCGTCTCAGCATCCTCCATCAGCGCAACGCTACCTTTCAGCCCGCCCGGGATGAACAGGACATCGAGCTCGGCCGGGCAGTCGGCATAGCTCGTCGTCGGCGTGACCGGCAGGCCGAGATCGTTGGTGACCGGCTGTCGGTCCTTCCAGACCAGGTGCAGCTCCGCCCGCAGCAGTGAGAACACGGTCAGCGGCCCGATCAGGTCGAGCATCACCATGTCGGGATGCACGACCATCGCGATCCGCGGCGCGCTCGCTCCGGCAGGCTGGGCCAGCGCGGTTTGCGGCAGCCCAGCGAGCAATCCGGAGAGCGCGCCGGCTGCTGCCAGGCCCGTCCAGTCGCGTCGTGTGATGTCACCTATCATGGCCTGATCTCCACGGTCTCCTTGAGACGGGTCATCTCGAAATCCGAGACCAGGATTTCGAGCTCGATGGTCCAGCGGCCGGCGACCGGAAGTGTCAGCTCGCCGATCTGCCAGCTGCCATCCGGCTGTTTGGCGGCCTGCCGCTCGATCGGTTCGATGCCGGCCTCGGGTCGAGACAGAGCAAGCCGCAACTCTTTCGCCGTGAGAGGGCCGAATTCGCCGTCGAGCAGCGAGACGGTGATCGTCACCGGGCCGGTGCGGCCCGGCGTCACGCTGATGTCGGCCATCGCCTTTTCGGTATGGATGTGGACGCTTGCCGGCTGCGCTGCGGCGGCCGCCAGAGCGCGCGGCGGTGGCGTGAAACGCCATAGTGCGACGCCCGCGAGAATGGCGACGATGATCGCGATCTCGGCCGCGATGATCCGCGTCAGCAGTGAGCGGGTGCTTGCGCGTCCGGAGATGACCGCGCCGGTCAGCCGATAGCGGTTGAACGCGCCGAGCCCGATCAGCGCCGCGACCAGCACGAGCTTGCCGGTGAGTACGAGGCCGTAGGGTGTGGTCAGCAAGGCCTGCGGGCGCTCGACCTGGACGATGGCGAGCGCGAGGCCGCTGAGCAGGATGAGAAGCAACAGCACTGGAATGCGCCGCGAGAAGCGCTGCAGGACCTGCGCTCCGTTCGGCTGTCGCAGGGCGAGAGCGAGGGGCAGCAAAGCGCCGGCCCAGCCGGCCATGTCGACCGCGTGCAGGAACACGGCCGGGCGGGTAAGGAATTGCGGCTCGGCGGCGCTGGCATGGCCGCTGGCGGCAAGCGCCGCGCCGACGCCAAGCCATGCAAGGATTGCGAGCAGGCGTCCGGCTCGGCCAGGCCGCATGAGCGCGAGCAAGGCCACGAGCACGGCGAGCATCGCGATCAGCGCTGTGCGGCCGAAGCTGCTCGCAGCGGCAGCTTGCCAGGCTGCGGGCTGAAGCGCCGCGGAGAGCGGCAATGCCAAAGCGTCCAGGCCCTGTGCGGCAAAGGCGATTGGTATCGACAGCAGTCCCAGCGCAAGGAAGCCCGCTATCGGCCGGCGCGCGGGTGCGGGCAGGGGGGCGACCCAAGCCATGAAGGCGACGCCGCCAATGCCGAAAGCGAGACCGAGATAGAGCCCCAACTTGCCGAGCCAGAGGACCACGCGCACGGCTGGCTCGGTTTGGCTCGCGACGAGATCAGGCGCCGCGCTCGGCGCACCCACCGAGAAAAGCACCGAGCCGCCGACGGGATGGCCGTCCTCGGAGACGACACGCCAGCTCAGCACATGTGTGCCTTGGCCCAGATCGGGCGGCGCCGTGATCGAGAGCGTCCGGTCGGTAAGCGTGAAGCGCGTCAGCGCGCGGCTGGTCCCGTCCGGGCCGATCAGCTTCAGCACCAGCGGCGAGACCGGCTCGCTGAAGCTCAGGCTGAACTCGGCCGGTGCGGCAGCGATCACCGCGCCGTCGGCCGGAACGGTCTTGGTCAAGGCGGCATGCGCCATCGCCTGCCCCGCCGTCGCGAGCGAGGCGATGGCGAGGCCGAGCAGGATGAGAAGAAGGCGAAGTTGCCGGGTCATGGCGGGACCGCGGCCGGGCGGAAAACCCGGCCGCGCTCGCTCACTTCTTCGGGGTCAGCTTCACGCCCGGCGCCGGGAACTTGTAGTCGTCCGCCGACTTGCCGGCCGCCGGGATCTCGATCCAGCGCTCGACGGCGCCGCCCTCGCATTCCTGGACGATCGGCACGTAGAGTGTCGTCTCCGGCTTGAGGTCGGCCGTGAGATAGGCGCGCAGGACGAACTCGTCATAGTGCTCGTCGAGCAGCTTGCCGCCGCTCCAGCTGACCTCGGTGACACCCTCGGCCGTCGGCGTGCCGTAATAGTCGTAAGCCTTCTCATACTTGCCCTTGGTCGTCTCCAGCGTCCAGCCGGGCTTGGGCATCGGCTTGACCGCGATGACGCCCTCGGGAATGCGGACGCGGACCTTGATCGTGGCCGCGCCCTTGCAACCATGCGGCACGCGCAGCACGGCCTTGTAGGTCGAGCCGACCGGGGCCTGCTGGGTTTCCAGCGTGATATGGGCGAGGGCCGGACCGGCAGCGAAAGCCGCGACCAGGGCGGCGAGCGAAAGCAATTTCATTATCTGAATCCTGCGGAAAGGGCACCGGCACGGCCGGCGCAGCCGCGCTCGGCGGCGTAAACTTGGAAGGAGCACGCGAGCCGGCAGGCTGCCGTCGCGAGCGAACGGAGTGTGAAGAGGCCGCTAGCGGCCGCTAGCAAGAAGCAAGCGGCGCAGCCGAGGCGCAGGCCTGCCCTGATCAGACGCCGGCGGGCGGCGCGCGTGGATTTGCCGGGGAGCGGCCGGCGACGAAGCCGGATGGCAGGTCGAGCCGGCGCTGGAAGGCGACGAGGTCGACGGCGCGATGGATGACCGGCAGCGAGTTGGTCGGCGCCGCCGGCGCGCCGGCGCCGGTGAAGGCGCAGCCGAGCATGCAGCAGCTCATCAGCTCATGCGTGGCGGTACCATCGCTTTGGCTCATCGGCTGATCGCCGCCGGCGCAGAGCGTCATCGCCAGCGAGCGGTCGAGACTGAAGCTCGCCGCATTGGCGCCGGAGGCGAGGCCCGCGAAGATCGCCTGCAGCACGACAAGATAGGCCGCGGCCAGCGCGACCCAGCGTCTCATCCCTGCTTTGCGATGCCCTGCGGACAAAATCGGCCCTCCTGCCGTTTCGATAGCATGGCCGCCGGCAGGGTCAATTTGCTGGAATGTCTCAGTGGCCGTGATGCTCGCAATGGCTGTGATCGGCCAGCGCCTCGATCACGGCGCAGTCACTGGCGGCGACGCCGCCCGAGCAAACCGTTGCGATCCGGGCGAGTTCGGCTTCGAGCGAGCGCAAACGCGCGATCTTGTCACGGACTTCGCCGAGATGGCTGGCGGCGATCGCATGCGCCTCGTCGCAGGCCATGCCGGGTGTGTCCGAAAGCCGCAGCAAAGTGCGAATGCTCTCGACAGCGAAGCCGAGATCACGCCCATGCTTGATGAAGGCGAGCCGCTCGACATGGGCGCGGCCATAGCGGCGCTGATTGCCTTCGGAGCGCTCGGGCTCCGGCAGCAGGCCGACCTGCTCGTAATAGCGGATGGTCTCGACCTTGACCCCGGTCCGTTCCGCCAGCGTCCCGATCGGCATCACGCGCTCAAGGGTTTTTGCCGGCCGCATGATTTTTCCTCTTGAAGCTGTAGTGGCTACAGGTTGTAGGTAGGTGGTCCCGCAACGCTGTCAAGCGGAGACGACGCATGGCCACTGCCGCCAAAACCGAAACGGAAACGCTGTCCTGGAAGGTCGGCGGCATGGATTGCGCCAGCTGCGCCGCCAAGATTCGCGGCGCGGTCGAGCGCTTGCCCGGCGTCTCCGAGGTCCGTCTTTCGGCGATGTCGGAGACGCTGACGCTCGCCCTAGACGAGAGCCGGACCAGGCGCGACGCCATCGAGAAGCGCGTCGCCAGCCTCGGCTACACGACGGCGGTGGTCGCCGCCAAGCAGGCGGCTGTGCCCGAGCCTGAGCCCTCGAGTTGCGGCTGCGGCCACGATCACGACCCGAGGCAGAAGGCGCATGATCATGCGCACGAGCATGATCATGACCATTCGGCTTGCGGCGGGCACGGGCACGATCATGCTCATGACCACAAGCACGATCACGGTCACGACCATGCTCATGGCAATGCCGGCAAGGGCGCCGACCATGGCCACGGCCTGCCCGGCCATGTCCATGAGCCGACCCCGGACGGCGTCTCCTGGTACCAGACCGGCAAGGGCAGGCTCGTCCTCCTGACCGGGGCGCTGCTGGGCGCCGCCTGGCTCGCCAAGTTCACGGTCTCCGAGACGGCTGCCTACTGGGCCTTCGTCGTCGCCTGCGTGATCGGCGTCGTGCCGGTGGCGCGGCGTGCTTTCGCCGCGGCTGCCGTCGGCCAGCCCTTCACCATCGAGATGCTGATGACGATCGCCGCGACCGGCGCGCTCGTCATCGGCGCGGCCGAGGAGGCAGCGCTGGTCGTCTTCCTCTTCGCCGTCGGCGAGGTGCTGGAAGGCGTTGCGGCCGATCGCGCCCGTGCTTCGATCCGGGCGCTGGGCGATCTCGTGCCGAAGACGGCCCTGGTCGAGGAGAATGGCGAGAACCGGCAGGTCGACGCTGCCGCTCTGAAGGTCGGCCAGATCGTGCTGGTGCGCCCGGGCGACCGCATCCCGGCCGACGGCGCGATCACCGACGGCATCTCCGGCATCGACGAGAGCCCGGTCACTGGCGAATCCGTGCCGAAGACCAAGGGCGTCGGCGATTCCGTCTATGCCGGCTCGGTCAATCGCGAGGCGGCTCTGCGCGTGCGCGTCGAGAAGGCTGCTGCCGACAACACCATCGCCCGCATCATCCGCCTGGTCGAGGAAGCCCAGGAAGCACGCGCGCCGACCGAGCGCTTCATCGACCGCTTCTCGCGCATCTACATGCCGGCGATCGTCGGCCTCGCCATCCTGGTCGCGCTGGTGCCGCCGCTGGCGTTCGGCAGCGAATGGTCGGTCTGGATCTACCGGGCGCTGGCGCTGTTGCTGATCGGCTGCCCCTGCGCGTTGGTCATCTCGGTGCCGGCCTCGATCGCGGCGGCGCTCTCGACCGGGGCGCGCCAGGGCCTGCTGCTCAAGGGCGGCGTGGTGATCGAGGCTGCGGCGCGCACCGGCGTCGTCGCCTTCGACAAGACGGGAACGCTGACCGCGGGCGAGCCGCGTGTCACTGAAATCGTCGCGCTCACCAGTGAGGAGCGCAAGGTCATCGAGCTCGCCGCTGCCGTCGAGACCGGTTCCAGCCATCCGCTGGCGCTCGCCATCCTCGCCCGCGCCAAGGCGGATGGTGTCCCGGTGCGTTCCGCCGCCAATGCGGCTGCGATCGCCGGCAAGGGCGTCACCGGCGAGCTCGACGGGGTCGCCATCTTCGTCGGCGCGCCGCGCCACGCCAGGGATCGCGCCAGCTTCGACGCAAGTGCGCTGGAAGCGGTCGAGCGGCTCGAAACCGCCGGCAAGACCGTCGCTGCGGTTATCGCCGACGGCCAACTCGCCGGCCTGATCGCCCTGCGCGACGAGCCGCGCGAGGATGCTGCCGCCGCCATCGCCGAGCTCAAGGCACTTGGTGTCCGCTCGGTGATGCTGACTGGCGACAATGCCCGCACCGGCGCCGCCATCGCCGGCTCGCTCGGCCTGGAGCACAAGGCCGAGCTGATGCCGGACGACAAGGTCACCGCCATCAAGGCGCTGTCGCAGGAGGCGCCGGTGATGATGGTCGGCGACGGCATCAACGACGCCCCGGCGCTGGCTGCCGCCAATATCGGCGTCGCCATGGGCTCGGGCACCGATGTCGCGCTCGAGACCGCCGATGGCGCGGTGCTGAAGAGCCGGGTGCGCGACATCGCCGCGATGATCCGGCTGGCGCGGGCGGCGATGGGCAACATCCGTACGAATATCACGCTCGCGCTCGGCCTGAAGGCGGTGTTCCTGGTCACCAGCGTGCTCGGCTATACCGGTCTCTGGGTCGCGATCCTCGCCGATACCGGCGCGACCGTGCTGGTCACCGCCAACGCGCTGCGCCTGCTGCGCTTCAACGCCGGCAAGGTCGGCTGAGGAGGCGGCCGATGTCCGGCATGGAGATCGCCAGCTATCTGATGGCCGTCGTCTACGTCGTCAGCTTCATCATCCTGTCGACGCTCCTGGCGGAGGAGGCTGGTCGCCCGGTCTGGCTCTTCGGCAAGGGCAGGGAGAAGCAGACGCTGCCGGCGCTGCTTTTCCGCCTCGCCTTCGCCGGTGCCGTGCTTTGGCCGCTCTGGCTCGCCGCCTTTGGCAATCCGGTAAAGGACGATCCGCTGGCGGCAGCACTGGACGGGCCCTGGTTCGACGTCCTCGGTCATCTCCTCGTCGTCATCGGCGCCGGTGTCGCGCTGTTGTCGCAGCGCGCCATGGGCTCCTCCTGGCGCATCGGCGCGGCCGAGGGCGAGCAGGGCGCGATCGTCGACAGCGGCCCCTTTGCGCTCTCGCGGAACCCGGTCTTCGTCGGTCAGGCCCTGCTGTTCATCGGTCTCTTCATCGTTCTGCCGAGCCTCGTCCAGGCGGCGCTGACTCTGGCGCTGCTGATCGCGATCAGGCTGCAGGTGGCGATCGAGGAGCGTGTGCTCGCCGCTTCGCTCGGTGAGCCCTATCTCGTCTACAAGAGCCGCGTCCGGCGCTGGCTCGGCGTCAGTGGCGGCACTGCGGGAGAGGCCGCATGAGCTGGTCGCGCAGGCTAAGCTTTGCCGTTGCCGTCGCGCTCGCGGCCGCCGGACTCGATCAGGCCAGCAAATGGCTGATGCTGGAGGTCGTGCTGAACCCGCCCGAGCTGATCGAACTCACGCCGTTCCTCAATCTGCGCCTCGGCTTCAACACCGGCGTCAGTTTCGGCATGTTCAGCGATACGTTCGAAGCCTGGCCTGGCCTGCTTGGGCTGTTCAAGCTCGTGGCCGGCTTCGGCCTGCTCGCCTGGGCGATGTTCGCCGGGCACCGGCTCGAGCGCATCGGTCTTTCGCTGATGGCGGGCGGGGCCTTCGGCAACGCGATCGACCGCTGGCGCCAGGGCGCGGTCACCGATTTTCTCGACCTGCATTGGGGCGACTGGCACTGGCCGACTTTCAACGGCGCCGACATCGCGCTGACCGTCGGCGTGGTGCTGATGTTGCTGGCTGCGCTGCCGGCGATGAACCGGGCGGATGAGGTCAAGCAGCAGGAGATTGCCCGATGATCCGTGGCTGGCTGGGCCGGCTCGGCCGAGGGCTGGGCGAGACGCCGTCCGTGCCGCTCCTTCTCTCGCGGGGGGCAGTGGTACGGCTCAGCGTGGTTGCTGTGATCGGGCTCGGCCTGTTCCTGGCCTTCGGGCTCGCCCATGTCGAGCCGGTGGCGAAGCGCGCCGATATCGGGGTGATCCATCCCTGGTCGCGCGGCGCGGCCCGCGCTGGCGAGCAATATCCGATCTATGCCAGCTTCGAGAATGGCGGGCGCGTCCGCGACAGGTTGATCTCGATCGAGACGCCGCTGGCGCAGGAGGCCGTGATGAAGGAGCTCGACACCAGCTCCGGCATCGTCCGGCCGCGCGAACTCGACGAGCTCGACATCCCCGGCAACAGCAAGGTTTCGTTCCGGCCCGGCGCGCGGCAGATCACGCTGGTCGGGCTCAGGCAGGCGGTCGAGCCAGGGACTGCGATCCCGGTGACTTTCGTCTTCGAGCGGGCCGGGCGGGTCAGGACGCAGATCCAGGTCGAGAATCTGGGCCAGCCGGACCATGCCGATCATGCCAGCGCCGGATCGGGCGGGGCTATCAACGGAGCATCCTGATGGGCGCCGGACATTCGCATGGCGGCAGCGCCGGCACGGCGGCGGGGCGGCACAAGTCGCGGCTCGCCATGGCTTTCGGCCTGACCTTCTCCTTCATGCTCGCCGAGGCGATCGGCGGTCTGTGGACCGGGAGCCTCGCCTTGCTGGCCGACGCCGCGCATATGCTGACCGATGCCGGCGGGCTTGCCCTGGCCTTGGTCGCAATCCGCTTCGCCGAGAAGCCGGCGACGCCGCAGCGGACCTTCGGCTATGTCCGCATGGAGATCCTGTCGGCGCTCGCCAACGCCGTCGTCCTGCTGCTGCTCACCGTCTACATACTTTACGAGGCCTATGAGCGTTTCCGGAATCCGCCGCCGATCCTTGGCGGCCCGATGCTCGCCGTCGCGGTGGTCGGGCTGATCGTCAACCTGATCAGCATGAAGCTGCTCGCCGGCGGCTCCTCCGAGAGCCTCAACGTCAAGGGCGCCTATTTTGAGGTGCTGAGCGATATGCTCGGCTCGCTCGGCGTCATCATCGCGGCCGTGATCGTGATGGCGACCGGCTGGACGCTCGCCGATCCGATCGTCGGCGCCGGCATCGGCCTGTTCATCGTGCCGCGGACCTGGATCCTGCTGAAGCAGGCCGTCCACATCCTGATGGAAGGCACGCCGCCGGAGGTCGATATCGACCTGCTGGAGAAATCCTTGCTGGCCTTGCCCGGCGTCAGTGCCGTCCACGATCTCCACGTCTGGACACTGACCTCGGGCCTCGATGCGGTGAGCGCGCATATCGTCGTCGCCGACACGGCGCAGGGGCGTGAGACACTCGTCGCGGCCAACCGGCTCCTCGCCGAGGAGTTCGGGCTCAAGCACACCACCATCCAGATCGAGGACGAGGCGATCCGCCGGACCGATGGTCACGAGCAGCGCCTCTGAGCCACCGCAATTCCGACACGGGCACAGCTGAAAAGCCGAACATGGAATCCTTCATCGCCGCCTTGGTCGCACTCCTGATCCTCGATCCGATCCAGGGCGCCATCACCCGCCAGCTCGGGGCGCTCGGCATTCCGCGTGACAGTGCCGAGAAGGTCGCGGCTTGCGCCCGTGCTGCGGCGCCGACGATCGTGACGCGCGTCGGCGAGAATCCGGGCTGGGCTGTCGTCCAGGTCGTCCGCTTCTGGACGGGGGCGGCGAGCCCGGACGCCGTGCTCGTCGAGATCGCGCCGCAATGCGCCGGTGCGGTCGAGACGGCCAAGCGCGCCATCGGCCGTTCGGCCTGATCTTTCAGGGCTTCGGGCTGGTCGGCTCTGCCGGCGCCGAATGCGCCTTGGGATCGTCCAGATGCCGGCGATCCTCGCTCTCGCGCATCCGCACCAGCGTGACGGCGTAGAACAGGATCGCCAGCGCAGCCAGGGATGCGGCCAGCGCAAGGTTTCGCGATCTCGTCATGGCGAGGTCAACGCCCGGCCAGCAGCGGCGCCAGGATCGCGTCGAACTGCTCGAGCGAGAGCGCGCCGACCTCCTTCTTGCCGTTGACGAAGAAGGTCGGTGTCGACTCGACACCAAAACCCTTGGCGCGCTCGGAGACCTGCTTGATGCCCTGATAGATGTCCTCGCGCTTCAGGCAGGCCTCGACGCCGTCCTTGCCCATGCCGGCCTGTCGCATCGCCTGGGTCAGCCCGTCGAGCGGCTTGTCGGAATGGGCCCAGCCTTCTTGCGTCCGGTAGAACATGTCGACGACGGGGTACCATTTGTCCTCGCCGGCGCAGCGGGCGAGCATGAACCCGGCCATCGCCAGCGGATCGAGCGGGAATTCACGAATGATGAAGCGCACCTTGCCGGTGTCGACATATTTCGCCTTCAGCTCCGGCCAGGTCTTCATGTGGAAATTCATGCAGTGATGGCAGGTGAGCGAGGCGTATTCGATCACCGTCACCGGCGCTTCCGCCGCGCCGAAGACCTTTTCCGGCAGCGGGCCGGGGTCGAGCAGGGCGGTCGGTGCCTGGGCGAGCGCCGGCAAGGAGAGCGAGCCGGCAAGGCCAAAGGCGAGGGATTGCAAAGCGAGGCGGCGGTCGAGCATGGCGTGATTCCCCTTTCTCCGCCGTTCTGCGACCTGAAGCCACTTGAGCTTCAAGCTGTGAGGGCGCGGGGAAGGCGAGGTGCCGTTCACGAAAACGTCAATTGAACCTCGACTGGCCTGAGGTTGCAGGGTCGCGCAGGTTCAAGCCTGTTCACCAGTCGTTAGCGCCAGACGCCGATAATTTTAGCCATGTCCGATCGCTCGCTCTTCCAGCGTCTCCGGCGCTTCGCGCTACTCGGTGCCGCCGCCATTGCGCTCTCGTCCTGTGTCGGGATGGAGGGTGATGGCCGTGGCAACCAGCCGCTGCCGGCTGCACTCGTCTCGCAGATGTCGAATAAGGGCATGAGCCAGGCCGACCCGATCGTCGTGCGCCTCTATAAGAAGGAGAGCGAGCTCGAGGTCTGGAAGCGCGACCGCTCCGGTCGGTATGCCCTGCTCAAGACCTATCCGATGTGCCGCTGGTCCGGCCAGCTCGGTCCGAAGAAGCGCGAGGGCGACCGGCAGGCGCCGGAGGGCTTCTATACGGTGACGCCCGAGCTGATGAATCCGAGGTCGCAGTTCTACCTGTCCTATAATCTCGGCTATCCCAATGCGCTGGAGAAGGCGCAGGGCTATACCGGCTCGGCCTTGATGATCCATGGCGCCTGCACCTCGGCCGGTTGCTATGCGATGACCGATGACGGCGTCACCGAGATCTACGGGCTGGCGCGCGAGGCGTTCGCGGGCGGTCAGCGCAGCTTCCAGGTCCAGGCCTTCCCCTTCCGGATGACGCCCGAGAACATGGCGCGCCATCGCAGCAATCCGAACATCGCCTTCTGGCGCAATCTCAAGGAAGGCTCGGATCATTTCGAGGCGACCCGCCAGCCGCCGAAGCTGGCGACCTGCGGCGGCCGCTATATTTTCAACCCGGCCGGCGATGCCTCGGCTTTCGTGCCGGGCGCGCCGTGCCCGGCCTACGAGACCGATCCGGAGGTCGCCTCGCTGGTCTCGGCCCGCAGCGCCCGCGACGAAGCGCGTCTTGCCGAGCTCTCCGGCAGTACACCGGCGATGAGCTATGCGCTGATGGACGGCGGCATGCACCAGAGCTTCCGCAAGATCCTGCGCAATATCGGGCCGGAGCGGATGCAGACCATGGTCGCCGGCAAGGTCGAGATCAGCCAGCCGCAGGCGGCTCTGGCCGATCCCTATGGCGCCGGCGGCGACGATGAGCCGCAGCAGGCATCGGCGACCGGGTCGATCTTGTCGCGTTGACGCCGGCCAAGCCGGCGGCCAGACAAAAGCGCATGCCGATCCTCAAGATCATCCGTTACGGCGCCTGGGGCGCTGTTGTTCTCGTGGCCTTCGCCGCCGCCGCGGTCACGCTCGGCTGGTGGCGGGTCGACGGCCCCGGTCGGCCAGTCTCAGGCGCGGCCGTATCGACCCCGCTGGCGGATGTCGGCGGTGCCTTCACCTCGACCGACCATACCGGCCGCAAGGTCTCGCAGGCCGATTATCTCGGCAAGCCGACGCTGGTCTTCTTCGGCTTCACCCATTGTCCCGAGGTCTGCCCGACCACGCTGTTCGAGCTCACGACCTTGCTCGGCAAGCTCGGCGCCGAGGCCGACAAGCTGAATGTGCTCTTCGTCAGCGTCGATCCCGAGCGCGACACGCCGGCGCAGCTTTCGCTCTATCTGCAATCCTTCGATCAACGCATCGTCGGGCTCTCCGGCACGCAGGCCGAGGTCGATGCGGCGCTGAAGGCCTTCAAGGCCTATGCCAAGCGCATCCCGACGCAGGACGGCTACACCATGGACCACACCGCGTCGGTCTATCTGATGGATGCGGAAGGTCGTTTCCGCAGCCTGATCGACTATCATGAGGAGCAGGACTCGGCGCTGGCGAAGGTCAGGCTGCTGCTCAAGCAGTGACGACCGTCATTCCGGGGCTTCGCGAAGCGAAGAGCCCGGAACCCAGAGCCGATGCGCTCGATCGGAAAAGCGCGAGGACCGGCGGAGTTATCCGGAACGGGCATCGGTTCTGGGTTCCGGGCTCAGGCCTTCGGCCTGCCCCGGAAAGACGGCGAAGCTCCGAGCTGATGCCGCCTCAACGCCGGTTCAGCAGGATCATCTTCTCCTGCGTCATGTCACGCATGGTGTAGGGGATGCCGCCGGTGCCGTAGCCGGATTCCTTGCGGCCGGCGAAGGGCATCCAGTCGGTGCGGAAGGCGGTGGGGTCGTTGACCATCACCGCCGAAGCGTCGAGCCGCTCGGCGACATGCAGGGCGACGTCGATATCCCTAGCGAAGACGCTGCCCTGGAAGGCGACATTGAGCGAATTGGCCCGGGCGATAGCCTCTTCGAGCTTGCTGTAGCGATAGACGCAGACCAGCGGGCCGAAGACCTCGAGCTGCGAGACCTTGGCGTCGACAGCCGGGTCGAGCAGCACGGCCGGCTCCAGCGTCGTCTCTGACAGGCGCTTGCCGCCGAGCGCGAGCTTGGCTCCGCCCTTCACGGCTTCGTCGATCCAGCTTGCGACCCGGTCGGCCTCCTTGGGCAGGATCAGCGGGCCGACCTCGGTCTCCTTCAGCGTGGGATCGCCGGTGCGCAGTTTGGCGACACGCGCCACCAGCCGCTCGGTGAAGGCGTCGGCGATCGCCTCATGCACATAGATGCGCTGCGTCGAGACGCAGACCTGGCCGGCATGGTAGTAGCCGCCCTTGACCAGCGGCTCGATGATCCGGTCGAGATCGGCGCTGCGGTCGACGATCGCCGGCGCGGCTCCGCCATGCTCCAGCGCCGAGCGCGCGCCATGTGCCAGCTTGGAGTGCAGGTACCAGCCGACCTTGGCCGAGCCGATGAAGCTGAGGAAGGCGATGCGCTTGTCGGTGACGAGCTTTTCGGCGAGCTCGTTGGTCCCCGGCATGAACATCTGGCACCAGGCCTCCGGCAGCCCGGCCTCGTGCACCAGCGCGACGAAGTCGCGGCAGCACAAGGGCGTCGTGCTCGCCGGCTTGATGATCACCGGGCAGCCGACGGCGATCGCCGGCGCGACCTGGTGGACGATCAGGTTGAGCGGGTGGTTGAAGGCCGAGATCGCTGCGACGATGCCGATCGGCTCCTTGGTGGTGAAGGCCCAGCGGTTCACGGCCGCCGGCGTCAGTCCCATCGGGATCTCGCGTCCGCCGAAATTTCTGAGCTCGTCGGCGGCGTTGTGAATGCCGTCGATGGCGCGGGTGGTTTCGATGATCGCGTCGGTCAGCGGCTTGCCGCCTTCGCGCGCGATCTGGCGGGCGAAATGGTCGCGCTTGGCCGACAATAGCTCGGCCAGCTTGCGCAGGATCGTGATGCGCTCGTGGGTTTTCAACCAATTGCCGCGGTCGCGGAAGACCTTGTCGGCCGCCGCGAGCTTGGCTTCGAGCGCCGCGGCATCGTCGGTGGTGATCTCCTCGATCGGCGCGCGATCATAGGCTTGGACCACTGTCAGCATCGTCGTCTCCTTGGCGGTTCCTGTACCAACGGGTTCTGGCGCGAGAACCAAACGCGTGTCGTCCCGGGCGACCGAAGGGAGACCCGGGACCCATTCCGGAACCTCCTTCGGAAAAGCTCCGGAATGGATCACGGATCTGCGCTGCGCTCCGTCCGAGATGACCAGAGTCTTCCCGGTTGAACGCAGCGGCTGGATCAGGCCAGCTCGATATCCGGCGTCTTGTTGCGCAGCTCCTCGACGAGCACGCGGGTGTTCTCGGAATAGTCGATCGGCACCTCGACGAGATGGACGCCGCCGCCCTTGAAGGCTGCTTCCAGCGTCGGCACCAGCTCGGCCGCCGAGCCGACGCGCGAGCCCTTGGCGCCATAGGCCTTGGCATAGGCAACGAAATCGGGATTGCCGAAGCTCATGCCGTAATCCTGGAAGCCGTCGACCGCCTGCTTCCAGCGGATCATGCCATAGGCGCTGTCGTTGAGGACGACGACGACGAGGTTGAGGCCGAGCCGGACGGCGGTCTCCATCTCCTGGCTGTTCATCATGAAGCCGCCATCGCCGCAGACCGCCATCACCCGGCGCTTGGGATGCAGCATCGCCGCCATCATCGCCGAGGGCAGGCCGGCGCCCATCGTCGCCAGCGCATTGTCGAGCAGCAGCGTGTTGGCGACATGGGTGCGGTAGTTCCGCGCGAACCAGATCTTGTACATGCCGTTGTCGAGGCAGACCATGCCGTCCTCCGGCATCACCGCGCGGATGTCATGGACGATGCGCTGCGGCGTGATCGGGAAGCGGTCTTCCTCGGAGCGGTCGTTGAGATGCGCGAGGATCTTCTGGCGCAGCTCCAGCATGACCGGGTCGGCCTCGAGCCTGCCACCGAGCCGCTCCGCCAGGGCAGCGACGGTCGCGCCGATGTCGCCGATCACCTCGGCGTCGGGGTGGTAGACCTGCTCGACCGTCGCCGACTGGTAGCCGACATGGATCACCTTCGGCCCGCCGGCGCTCTTCATCAGGAAGGGCGGCTTCTCGATCGTGTCGTGGCCGATCGCGATGATCAGGTCGGCCCGCTCGACCGCCTGGTGGACATAGTCGCCCTCGGACAGGGCGGCCGTGCCCATATAGAGGTTCGAGCCGCCGGTGACGGCGCCTTTGCCCATCTGGGTGTTGAAGAAGGGCAGCTTCACCCGCCGTACGAAGTCGGAAAGCGGCTCGACCAGCCGCGGCCGGTTGCCGGCCGCGCCGATCATCACCAGCGGCCGCTTGGCCGCGAGGATCATCTCGGCGGCGCGGGCGATCGCCCGCGGGTCCGCCACCGGCTGTTCCAGCGGATGCACCGGGATCAGCGGCACGTCGGCAACCTCCTCGCCGGCGATATCCTCCGGCAATTCGAGATGTACCGGCCCCGGTCGCTCCTCCATCGCGACGCGGAAGGCATCGCGCACCACCGCCGGGATGCTGGCGCCGCTGACGATCTGCCGGGTCATCTTGGTCAGCGGCTTCATCGAGGCGACGACGTCGACGATCTGGAAGCGCGCCTGCTTGGCGCTCATGATCGCCTTCTGCCCGGTGATCAGGATCATCGGCATGGCGCCGAGATGGGCATAGGCCGCCCCCGTCGAAAAATTCAGCGCGCCCGGCCCGAGCGTCGCGATGCAGACGCCGGGACGCCCGGTCAGCCGGCCATGCGTCGCCGCCATGAAGGCGGCGGCCTGCTCGTGCCGGGTCAGGACGAGCTCGATCTTCGAGGTCCGGAGCGACTCGACGACGTCGAGATTCTCTTCGCCGGGAACGCCGAAGATGCGCTCGACGCCCTCGTTCTCGAGCGCTGCCACCAGGAGATCGGAACCCTTCGTCATCGTCTTCGCCTATCCGGACCGCTGCGATACCGGGAAAGGTAGGCCTCCGATGCGCGAAGGGAAAGCCGGCGCATGGCAGGGTTGCTATCGCGGCAGGAGGGTTCCGATGCCGGCGGTCCGCGCCTTCTCCAGGACGAGATGCGCGAGCGCGAGATCGGCCAGCGCAAAGCCACGGAAGCAGAACAGCGAGCGCTTCGTCCCGGCCTCGGCGAGCGGCGTCTGCGAAAGCGCGGCGAGGTCATGGCCGAAGCGGACGCTCGTCACCGGCTGCCCATCGACATCATAGGGCGCCTGCGACTGGGCGAGGCTGTCGGTGACCAGGATATCGAAGGCGGGTAGGGCCTCCGGCAGCCAGCTGCGGCCGGTATCGACGGCGGCGGCAAAGGCGGCGGGCTTCATCCGCCCGGCATCGAGGAAGGGGCGCAAGCCCGGTGCTGCGGGAACCATCGAGATGACGAGATCGGCTCGGGCAAGGAGCGCATCGGCATCGCCGACGATCTCGGTGGCGAGGCCCCGCGCCGCGGCAGCCTCGGCCAGGCGTTCAGCCGAACCGCGGCTGCGGCTCAGCATCAGTGCGGTCGAAAGGCCGGGATAGAGATCATGGAGCGCGGCGAGGTGGGCATGAGCCTGCAGGCCGCAGCCGACGAAGCCGATCATGCGCGCATCCGGCGGCGCGAGTAGCGAGGCCGCAGCGGCCGACATCGCCGCAGTCCGGACCAGCGTGATCTCGTCGCCGTCGAGGATGGCGAGTGGGGCACCGGTGGCATAGTCGCTGACGCAGATCAGCGCGCTCACGCTCGGCACACTGCCGCCCGGCTGCGATGGCGCGGAAGCGACCCATTTCACCGTGGCGATCGCTTGCGCCTCGGATGCTGCCGTCATCGCCTGAAAGGCATGGCCGGGTCCGAGCGCGAGCGCGCTCTTCGGCAGGCTGCGGTTTCGTCCGGCGGCATGATCACGGAAGGCACGCAGCACGGCCTCGCGCGCCTCGCGCGGGGATAGGGCACAGGCCGCGACGTCCTTGTGCGAGAGATAGAGGAGGGAATTGCTCATCGCTCGAACCGCTCCGTGACGGGCAGGACCATGGGCCGGAACGCCCATCATGATTGGGTATGCGCACGCGGAGCGCGGCGAACAAGGCCGGAGCAGGCCGATCGTGCCGGCTGGCGCTGGCGCGGAGCAGGAGGGCGATAGATGCAATCTGGCCGAGAAAAGGGCCGGTTTGCCCGGGCCCATTTGCCGGTTAAAAGCTAAGCCATTGAAAACGCGTCGCTTCCCAATCGAAATCCAGTTTTGTCGAAAAACTTTCAAGAAGCGTGTTGACAGTCTGAGCGGGGTCCCCCTATAAAGCGGCCATCGAGACGGCGCCGCCGCTGGCGGGGCCGCTCTACTGCGCTTCAAGGGAACGTTGGGCTTCGCCGCCGACCAGGTCGG
>JAAEQB010000077.1 GCA_024231975.1 Allobosea sp. | reverse complement strand
CCGACCTGGTCGGCGGCGAAGCCCAACGTTCCCTTGAAGCGCAGTAGAGCGGCCCCGCCAGCGGCGGCGCCGTCTCGATGGCCGCTTTATAGGGGGACCCCGCTCAGACTGTCAACACGCTTCTTGAAAGTTTTTCGACAAGACCGCATTTTTTTATCCGGCTTGCGATTTCCGGGCATTTTGGTGGCCTTTTGCGCTTTCCGGCCGCGCGACAGGACCGCCCGGAAGAAGCCCGCCCGCAAACAGCCGCATTTTTTTCTCACTAGCCGCGCTGGCCGCGCAGGCGCCTCCTCGGGATCAGCCCGAGATTGATTCCCGCGCGGGACGGGGGCATGGTCTCTGCTCTATATAAGACAGGGATCGGGCCCATCCGCGGCTTCGACTCGGCGCCCTCGGGCGTATCAATGGATTCGCCAGACGCCCGATGAACGCCCCTCCGGATTTCAGAGCGCCGCATGAGCCGCTGACGCCGGAAGCGACGGCGTTGCTCGTCGACCTCGGGATCGAGCCCCCGATCACCCCGGCCGGCGCGACGCCCGCCGGCATGGATCGCCGCGGCGTCTCGCTGCGCTGGCTGGCCGCCTGCCTGCTCGTCGGCTCCTGCGGCGCGGCGCTACTCGGCGGCGCCATCCTGGTCGCGGTGCGCGGCGACACCAGCTTCGCCGAGCGCCCCGAACCCGTCACCCCGCATCAGACCACCTCGGCCGGCGGCGGCGCCCGCAAGGGCGACAAGCTCGTCGCCGAGCAGCCGATCGCCTCGGCCCGGCACAGCGTGCGCGCGCCGATGTCTCAGCGCATCGGCGATCGCGAGGTCATCCGGGTGCGCCCGTTCGTGCGGCTCTCGACCAATCTGTCGCTGACCAGCGGCGTCTATGCCGCCAACATCCCGCCCTTCAATCCGCTGCGGCTCTTCGCCGAGGGCGCCCCTAGCGGCGAGCGCTATGCCGAGCCGGTCACCGAGATGGCGGATGCCGACGTCTCGATCACCAAGCGCGACCTCGCCGACATGCCGATCGCACCGAGCAAGGCCAACCTGACCGACGCCGATGTCGTCAACCAGATGGAGGAGGAGCGCGCCAACCTCGCCGCCGCCGACCGTCGCGCCGCCCTGCCGATCCCACCCCAGCTGATGCTGAGCCGCACCTTGGCCCAGGGCAACCAGGCCGCCGGCGGCGGCGCCGGCAACCTCCTGTCCTACGCTCCCGCCACCGACACCTCCTTCTCGGGCATCGAGGTCCGCGTCGTCCCGGAAAACGTCACCAACGCGCCGAAGACCCCGATGGCCGCCACGCGCGAGCCGCAGGTCGAGGAAAAGCTGCTGATCACTCGCCGCGGCGAGAATTTTGAGACGGTGGTGCGCAATGCCGGCGCCAGCCGCGACCAGATCGTCTCGATGATGAAGGCCTTCGACGGCCGCGTGAAGGTCGCCGCCCTACCGGAAGGCCAGGTGCTGCAGGCCCTGTTCGCACCCGGCCCGCGCACCGGCGACCCCCGCCAGATCGTCCGCGTCGCCTTGCTCGACAATGGCCGCCCCTCCGCCGCCGTCGCGGTCAACGACAAGGGACTGTTCGTCCCGATCTCCTTGCCTCGTGCCGAAATGGCCGGGCCGGCGCAGAAGTCGCAAGTGGGCGCGCAGGACGACGAGAGCGAGGAGGAGGAAGAGGAGGGCGGCACCGGGGCGCGGCTCTATGAGAGCCTCTACGAAACCGGCTTGCGCCATGACCTGCCGCGCCCGCTGATCGACGAGCTCGTCCGGATCTTCTCCTATGACCTCGACTTCCAGCAGCGTGTGCGCGGGGGCGACAATCTCGAAGTCATCTTCACCGACGACGATGACGGCGGCGAGCGCGCCGAGATCCTCTCGGCCAGCCTCACCGTCAACGGCGAGACGCGGCAGGTCTTCCGCTACCAGGCGCCCGAAGACGGACTGATCGATTATTTCGATAGCGATGGCCGCTCGCTGAAGAAGTTCCTGCTGCGCAAGCCGATCAGCGACGGCGAGATGCGCTCGGGCTTCGGCATGCGCTATCACCCGATCATGCGCTATTCGAAGATGCATACCGGCATCGACTGGGCCAACAAGATCGGTACGCCGATCCTGGCCGCCGGCAACGGCACGATCATCAAGGCGGAGTGGGATTCCGGCTATGGCCGCCGCATCGAAATCCAGCACGCCAACGGATACGTCACCGCCTATTCGCACCAGTCGGCCTTCGCCAAGGGCATCGCGCCGGGCGTCAAGGTCCGCCAGGGCCAGGTGATCGGCTTCCTCGGCAATACCGGCCTCTCGACCGGGCCGCATTTGCACTATGAGGTGCTGGTCAACGGCAACTTCGTCAACCCGATGAAGATCAAGGTGCCGCGCGGCCGCGAGCTCGACGGCAAGGCGCTGGTCGAGTTCAAGCGCCAGCGCGACGAAGTCCTGGGCCTGATCGAAAAGGCCGGAGGCCAGACCGCGCAATTGCGCTGAATCGCGTTCCCCTGCCCGGCGGGCCAGATGCTATCGTCCTTCCTCATCGTCCTGCCCGTCTTCGGCCTGATCGCCATCGGCTATGGCGCGCGCTGGCTGAAGCTGCTGCGGGAAACCACCGGCGAGGGCCTCTCCGATTTCGTCTTCGTCCTCGCCATCCCCTGCCTGCTGTTCAAGACGCTGGCGACAGCTGCGATCCCGCCGGATCAGCCTTGGGGCTACTGGATCTCCTATTTCACCGGCCTCGCCATCGTCTGGGTGATCGCCCAGCTCGTGGCGCAGCATCTGTTCGCCCGCAAAGGCCCCGAACTCGTCGTCTCCGGCTTCGCCGCGGCGCAGTCGAACACCGTCTTCGTCGGCATTCCAATGATCCTGAAAGCCTATGGCGAGGCCGGGGCGGTCCCGCTCAGCCTGCTGCTGGCCGTGCATCTGCCTGTGACCATGACGGCCGCGACCCTGCTCGCCGAAGGCAAGGGCACCTCGCCTCTGCTGCTGCTCCGGCGCCTGTTCACCCATCCGATCGTCGTCGGCATCCTGCTCGGCAGCGCCGTGCGCCCCATCGTCGGCCTGATCCCGGCGCCGCTCTGGTCGATCGTCGATCTGATCGCGGGCGCCGCCGTCCCCTGCGCCCTGGTCAGCCTCGGCATCGCGCTGCGGCGCTACGGCCTGGCCTCCGGCATCGGCCTGTCCGCGATCCTCAGCTTCCTCAAGCTCATCCTGCACCCGCTGATCGTCTTCCTGCTGGCGACGAAGGTCTTCGCCATGCCGGTCGCCTGGGCCGGCGTCGCCGTGCTCTTCGCCGCCTGCCCCTGCGGCATCAACGCCTATCTCTTCGCCGAGCGTTACAAGCAGGGCGTCGCCGACGCCTCCAGCGCGATCGCGCTTTCGACCGGGCTATCGCTCTTCACCACGGTCGGCTGGCTGACTTTTCTGGGCGTCGGCTGAGCGTCTTGCCGGGACGGTGCCCGGCCGACCAGCGATTCACGTGAAACCGAGCTGTCGCCGGATCGCCTCCGACGTCGCCCCGTCCGCTCGCAGATCGGCAAGGCTCCGGGATGATCGGCTCTTCGCCAGCTTTTGCCCGGTCTCGTCGCTGAGGAGCCGGTGGAAGTGATAGCGCGGCGTCGGCAGCCTCAGCAGATGCTGCAGCAGGACGTGGATGTCGGTCGCGGCTTCGAGATCCCGCCCTCGGACCACATGGCTGACGCCCTGTAAGGCATCGTCGACCACCACCGAGAGATGATAGCTCGTCGGCACGTCCTTGCGCGCCAGCACGACATCGCCCCAGCGCCTGGGATCGACGGGTATCTCGCGCTCCCCTCCAGCCTCGTCGAAGAGCCGGTAGGAGAGCGATTCGCCAGCCAGTCGCGCCAGGGCGCGATCCATGGCGAGGCGCAGCACATGCGGCTCACCCGCTTCGCGGCGGCGGCGCATTTCGGCTTCGCCGAGGGCAGGGCAGGTACCCAGATAGAGCGGCGCACCATCGGGATCGCGCTGCCAGGGAATTCCGGTCGTCGCCTCCCGTCGGCGCACGAGGTCCTTGATCTCCTGGCGCGAGCAGAAGCAGGGATAGACCAGTCCTGTCGCCTCGAGCCGGCCCAGCGCCTGGCGATAATCGTCGAAATGCAGGGATTGCCGCCGGACTTCTGGCCCAAAGGAAATCCCGAGCCAGGCAAGGTCGTCACGAATGCCTTGCTCGAACTCGGCTCGGCAGCGGGTCAGGTCGATATCCTCGATCCGCAGCAGCAGATCACCCTGGAAACGCGCAGCGAGTCGCTCGTTCATCAGCGCCGAATAGGCATGGCCGAGATGCAGCCGCCCGTTCGGGCTGGGCGCGAACCGGAAGATCGGAGAAGACGACGCCATCGCCTCCTGTCTATGGTCCCTCGCCCCTCTCGCCAAGTCCGGCCTCCTGACACAGACCGGACATACGATCGGTGATAAGTCCGGCCAGCATGACCACGATCTCGAGTACTGCCGATCTCGAAGAGGGCATGGCTGCCCTCGCCGCGCTCGATCCCGCCTGGGCGCAAATCATTGCCCGCACCGGCATCCCGCCCCTGCGCCGGCGCGAGAGCGGATTTTTGAGTCTGGCCTCGATCATCGTCTCGCAGCAGCTCTCGGTGGCGAGCGCCCGCGCCGTCTGGATGCGGGTCGAGAGCGTGCTTAGCCCGCTGACGCCGGAACGCGTCCTTGCCGCCAGCGACGAGGAGATGCGGCTGTCGGGCCTGTCGCGCCCGAAGCAGAAGACGCTGCGCGCCGTCGCCGCGGCGATCGCCGAGAACAGGCTCGATCTTTCTACGCTGGAGACGGCGACCCCGGAGTTCGTCCACGCCCACATGACCGCCGTCTCAGGCATCGGCCCGTGGACGGCGGATGTCTATCTGCTGTTCTGCCTCGGCCATCGCGACGGCTTCGCCGCCGGCGACCTCGCCGTGCAGGAGGCGGCGAAGGTCGCTTTCGCGCTGCCGGCGCGGCCGAAGCCGGCCGAGCTTACTGAACTCGCCGAAGCCTGGCGGCCCTGGCGCGGCGTCGCCGCGCGCCTGCTCTGGGCCTATTACGCGCTGTTGAAATCGCGCGAAGGCATCAACGCCTGAGCAACATGCTCAGCCCTTGATCACCTTGAGCGCCGCTTGGCTCGCCGCACGCAGCAGGCCGGTGTCGCTCATCACCGTGACCAGGCGCGCGCCCAGCTCAACGCCCTGCTTGGCCCGCTCGGCCGTCGCCGCATAGAACGCGACCGGCTTTTTCACCGCGTTCGCCCGCGCCACGATATGGCGCAGCGCATCGTCGACCTCCTTGGCCGAGGCGTTGACCGAGGCGCCGCCCGAGAGCGCGATCGAGAGATCGGACGGGCCGACGAAGAGCGCGTCGATCCCGTCGAGCGCGAGGATGTCGTCGACGATCGCCATCGCTTCGCGGGTCTCGATCATCGCGAAGGTCAGCGAGAAGTCGTTGGCCTGCCGGAGGTAGCTGTTCTGGTCGAGGCCGGAGGCGCCGAGGCCGCCATAGCTGCCCCAGCTGCGCTCGCCGAGCGGCGGGTACTTGGCATAGGCCGCGAGCCGGCGCGCATCCTCGATCGTGTTGATCATCGGCGCGATCACGCCGGAGGCGCCGGAATCGAACAGCTTCGAGACGTTCTGGAACTCGCCGACCGGAATGCGCGCGATCGCCGGCTTGCCGGCGGCATTGATCAGCGGGATCGCCCGGATCACCTCGGCGAGCGTGATCGGGCCGTGCTGCATGTCGAGTGTGACCGCATCGAAGCCCTCCTGCGCCAGGATCGCAGCGACGCTCGGATCGGGCAGCCCGCACCAGGCGGAGAGCAGCGTCTCGCCCTTGGCGAGGCGGTCGGCGAGCGAGGACAGCACGGTCGGCTTGGCGGCGGTCATGAGCGCATTCTTCCGGTTGCCCGCTCTTCACCACTGGCGGGTCCGGCGACCCTGGACCGAACCGGCGGCGAAAGGCAAACCATGCGGCATGCGCCCCGCTCAAGGGCGCAATGCAGCGAAAGCCACCTTGCGCCCGAGCCTCGTTCAGCGGCCGGCCTGGATCTCGTCGGCGGCCTTGATCAGCAGCTCGGTCATCGTCCGGCGGATCTCGTCATCGGCGACCGCGACGCCGCCCGCGGCGAAATCGGCCTTGACCTTGCGCAGCACGTCGTCGTCGCCGGCTTCCTCGAAATCGGCGAGCACGACCGATTTGGCATAGGCCTCGGCATCGGCGCCGCTCTTGCCGAGCTTCTCCGCTGCCCACAGGCCGAGCAGCTTGTTGCGCCGGGCCGTCGCCTTGAAGCGCAGCTCCTCGTCATGCGCGAACTTGTTCTCGTAGGCGTCCTTGCGCTGGTCGAAGGTGGTCATCTGGCTTTTATCCTCTTCGGAGCGGCAATCTTGCTGCGGCGCGATATCAGCTTCGCCATATAGCAATGTGATGGCGGTGCGGGCTAGAGCCCTCCTGCCGCTTGGGCCGATCAAGCTCGCCGGAATCGGGCTCAAAGCTTGTGCGTCAGGCCCTTTGTTGCGTTTGCGACGCGAAAGGCCCATATAGCGCGAGCGTGGCGAGCTTCCAATGGAGCGAGGCCCGCATGAACCAGCCAGACCGGCGCGCCAAGATCGAACTCGACAGAGCAACGGGATTGCGCGAGAGCGTGCTGAACAGGGCCATGATCCCGCCGCGGGCGACCGCGACCAGAGAGAGGCCGACCCTTTGGATTTCCTCAAGCCACGGTATGTCCCGATGAACCGCCGCCGTCGCATTTACGAAGGCAAGGCGAAGGTCCTCTATGAGGGACCGGAGCCTGGAACGCTGATCCAGCATTTCAAGGACGACGCGACCGCCTTCAATGCCAAGAAGCACGAAGTGATCGACGGCAAGGGCGTGCTCAACAACCGCATCTCCGAGCACATCTTCAGCAATCTCAACGACATCGGCGTGCCCACGCACTTCATCCGCCGACTGAACATGCGCGAGCAGCTGATTCGCGAGGTCGAGATCATTCCGCTCGAGGTCGTGGTCCGCAATGTCGCGGCCGGCTCGCTCTCGACCAAGCTCGGCATCGAGGAGGGCACCCAGCTGCCGCGCTCGATCATCGAGTTCTATTACAAGAACGACGCGCTCGGTGACCCGATGGTCTCCGAAGAGCACATCACCGCCTTCGGCTGGGCGACGCCGCAGGAGATCGACGACATCATGGCGCTCGCCATCCGCGTCAACGACTTCCTCTCCGGCCTGTTCCTCGGCGCCGGCATCCGCCTGGTCGACTTCAAGATGGAATGCGGCCGGCTCTGGGAAGGCGACATGATGCGCATCGTCGTCGCCGACGAGATCAGCCCCGATTCCTGCCGGCTCTGGGACATCAGGTCAAAGGACAAGATGGACAAGGACCGCTTCCGCCGCGACCTGGGCGGCCTGATCGAGGCCTATACCGAGGTGGCGCGCCGCCTCGGCATTCTCGGCGAGAACGAAAAGCCGGGCCCGACCGGGCCGCGCCTCGTGCAGTGAGCGTGACGGCTACCGCTTCTCTGACGGCCGGACGGGGGCGCTTGCGCTCCCGTTTGCGTTTGGGCGCGCTCGCGCTCGGTCTGCTGCTGATCGCCGGCTGCGCCGATCATTTCGGGCCGGGCCTGGTCCAGCTCGCCGCCGGGCGCGGCTGGGAGCCGCTGCCGATCCAGAACTGGGTGGTCAACGACGGCATCAACCCCAAGGCGATGGTGTTTTGCACGCCGCAGGATTGCGCCCGTCCAGGCGTCGCCGCGCTCCTGAGCTTCGAGGGTCGCGAGGCTGCCGACATGGCGCGAACACTTGCGCTCAACCCGGCGCGGCTGGCGCGGGAGTTCTCGAAGCGCCCCAAGGCCAAGCAAACCGAGAAGCCGAAGAGCACCACGACCGTCTCCCGCTTCAAGCAGGACGGGACCGACGGCATCCTGGTCGAGATCCGCGCCAAGGACGGCGGCCGCCTGGCCGCGACCGCGATCCTCTACGCGCGCAAGGACAACACGCTATCCATGGCGATCGCCGTGACCGATGATTCGCAAGCCGCCCAGGATTTCGCCCGCGCCACCTGGGCGAGCCGCTGACGTCGCGTTCGGCCGAAGAGCAGGAGGCCCCGATGGGCGACAAGTCGCAGCTCGACCCCCGGCTCGTCCAGGATTTCGTCCGCGCCGCGCATGGCAATCTGGAGCAGGTCACCACGCTCATCAGCGAACATCCGACCCTGGTGAACGCAGCCTGGGACTGGGGCGGCGGCGATTGGGAAAGCGGTCTCGGCGCAGCCGCCCATACCGGGCGACGCGAGATCGCCGAGTTCCTGCTCGCGCGGGGGGCGCGCATGGACGTCTTCGCCGCGGCGATGCTCGGACATCTCGACCTCGTCCGCACCCATCTCGCCGTCGTGCCGGACGCTCTGACCGCAGCCGGCCCACACGGCATCCCGCTGCTCGCACATGCCAAGATGGGCGGCGAGCCAGCGCGCCCCGTGCTCGACTATCTGCAGGGTCTGCTGGATGGCCGCGTCACCATCGCCCCGGCGGCAGGCGCGACAAAGAGTTGAGCCTGCGCCGATTCACCGTTAAGGCACCCCCCAACAGTTCCGCCCGGAGATCACGATGAAAGCCCGCGTCACCGTCACCCTCAAGACCGGCGTGCTCGACCCGCAGGGCAAGGCGATCGAGGGCGCGCTGAAATCCCTCGGCATTGAGGGCGTCGGCTCGGTCCGCCAGGGCAAGGTCTTCGACATCGAGCTCGACGGCGCAGACAAGGCCGCTGCCGAGGCCGCGCTCAAGGCCGCGTGCGAGAAGCTCCTCGCCAACACCGTGATCGAGAATTACCGCGTCGAACTCGGAGCCTGACCGATGCGCGCCGCCGTCATCACCTTCCCGGGCTCGAACCGCGACGGCGACGTCGCCAAGGCGCTGCGCCAGGCCGGCGCGACCGTCGCGCATGTCTGGCACGCCGATCATGAATTGCCGGCCGGAACCGACCTCGTCGTCCTGCCCGGCGGCTTCTCCTATGGCGACTATCTGCGCTGCGGCGCCATCGCCGGGCGCGCCCACATCATGGACGCGACGCGGGCCCATGCGGCGCGCGGCGGCCTCGTCCTCGGCATCTGCAACGGCTTCCAGATCGCCTGCGAGTCCGGCCTGCTGCCGGGCGTCCTCGCCCGCAACGCCAATCTGAAATTCGTCTGCAAGCGCCAGCACCTCAAGGTCGAGCGCAACGACACCACCTTCACCTCGGCCTATGCCAAGGGGCAGGTGATCGATGTCTGCATCGCCCATGGCGAGGGCAACTATATCTGCGATCCGGAAACCCTGGCCCGGCTCGAAGGCGAAGGCCTGGTCGCCTTCCGCTATTGTGACGCCGAAGGCCAGATCACGGCCGAGGCCGATCCGAACGGCTCGCTCAACCACATTGCGGGCATTTACTCGCCGAACCGCAACGTGCTCGGCCTGATGCCGCATCCGGAGAACCTGATCGACGGCCTCGTCGGCGGCACCGATGGTCGCGGCATGTTCGCGAGCCTGGTCAACGGCAAGAAGGCGGCCTGACCTCAGGCCGTCACTTCACCAGCGCCGCGGCCTTCGCCAGCATCCGCGACGCTGCCTGCCCGTCAAGCGGGCCGACATGCTTGTCGAGGATGCGCCCGTCCGGCCCGATCAGGAAGGTCTCGGGCACGCCGTAAACGCCCCAGTCGATCGCAGCGCGGCCGGCACGATCGACGCCGACGGCGGAATACGGATTGCCGAGCGCGCCGAGGAAGCGGCGGGCGTTCTCGGCCTCGTCCTTGTAGTTGAAGCCGACCAACGCGACCTTGCCCTGCTTAACCGCCGCCGAATCGGCCATGGCGACGAGGAACGGGTGCTCGACCCGGCAGGGTGCGCACCAGCTGGCAAAGACGTTGACGATCGTCGCCTTGCCTTTCGCCAGATCCGCCATGCCGAAGCTGGGAACGGGCTGGCCGTCGCGCAGCAAGCCTTCGAGCGGGGCCAATGTCACCGCCGGGGCCGGCTTGCCGATCAAAGCCGATGGAACCTTGCTGGCGTCGCCAGAGAACAGTCCCTTCGCAAACACGGCGGCCAGCGCGGCGAAAACCAGCAGCGGGATGGCGTAGAGCCAGGGCGAGCGCCGCGGCGGCGTGGCGGTGACCTCGCTCATGCCACGTTACCGCCGCGACGGCCGGCGCCACGCTCTTCCAGCGCCGCCAGCGCCCGCCTCTGCGCCCGCCGATCGAGCACGATCACGGCAGCGAGACCGCCGAGGATCACGGCCGCAGCCAGATAGGCGGCGAGGATGAAGCCGGCATGAGGTCCGAGCATATCCATCATTGCGCTGCCTGCAGCGAGAGCCGGTCGAGCCGCTCGGCCTCGAAGATCGTCAGCGTCCGCACCCGCCGGCGCAGGATCTCGGCCTGCATGGCGGCGCAATGCAGTGCCAGCGCCAGCAAGGTGAAGCCGATCGCGGTGATCACCAGCGGCCAGAGCATCGATGAATGGATGGTCGGGCCGCCCAGCCGCAGCACCGAGGCCGGCTGGTGCAAGGTGCTCCACCAGTCGACCGAGAACTTGATGATCGGGATGTTGACGCAGCCGACCAGCGTCATGATCGCGACGGCGCGCCCGGCCCGCGACGGCTCGTCGATGGCACGGCGCAGCGCGATCAGGCCGAGATAGATGAGGAACAGCACCAGCATCGAGGTCAGGCGCGCATCCCAGACCCAATAGGTGCCCCACATCGGCTTGCCCCAGAACGAGCCGGTGAGCAGGCAGATCAGTGCAAAGCAGGCACCTATCGGCGCTGCCGCCTGCTGGGCGACGTCGGCGAGCGGATGGCGCCAGACCAGCACGCCGAGCGCCGACAGCGTCATCATCGAATAGAACATCAGCGCCAGCCAGGCGGCCGGCACATGGATGTACATGATCTTGATGGTTTCGCCCTGCTGATAGTCCGAAGGCGCGACGAACCAGACGAGATAGAAGCCGATGGCGAGCAGCAGCGCCGCCGCACCCGAAAGCCAGGGCAGCAAGACGCTCGAGAGGCGCATGAAACGCGCCGGATTGGCCAGTTCGGTAAGGCTCGCCATGAAGGATTGTGGCCGGCTCTGCTCTTCTTTCGACCAGAGAGCATGTAGCAATCGCCGGCCCGGCTCACAATCGAGGAGCGGTGCCTGCGACGATGAGGCTTCTATTTGTCGTCAGGCTCGCGGGACGCATCGGCGCCGGCCTTATCGACGACGCCGAAGCGACCGGAGGTCACGCCCTCGCCGGCGGTCAGGAAGCCTTCGGCCGCGAGCCCACGCCTGAGCAATTCGCGGACCGCTGCCGCGCGGCTCGGCATGCGCTTCTCGAAACGCCAGTTCTCGACGGCGCGCAGCTCGTCCATGCTCAGCATGATCTGCAGCCGTTCGCCGCGTTCCAGATCCGCCATCGACGCGCCCCCATCGCGCTGAAAATGAGTAGGTGACTATATGAGCGCAGATTGCTCATTCGCAAGCGGTGGCGGTGTCGGCCGTACCTTAGCGTCATGCCATTCAGGCGCCAGCGGCATATCTTACTAACTAACTGAAATAATTAGATTTTCTTCTTGCCCCTCCTCCCGCGTTCGGCTAGCTTTCCAACTAGGAGGGATTGTCATGCTCATCAAGCTTTCCGATCCCATGCTGCGCGACATCGAGACGACGGTCCGGTCCAAGGCCGGCCAATCGCGGGTGGTCGACGTCTTCGGCGCCGCCGAAGAGGTCCAGCGCCGCTTCATCGATGACAATGTCGCGCTCGAGGATATCGCTGCCGCCGTCGCAGGACTGGCAGCGAAGTTCGGCTGCGCACTGGAGCTCGACAGCGGCGAGGTGTTGTCCGAAATCTGAAGCCTCAGTCCGGCTGGCGCAGCGCCGCCGCCGCCGCGATACAGCCGACAGCCGCGGCCATCAGCGACGAGGCGGCCAGAATCAGCAGCGGGCTTTGCAGCGGCATCGGCCCGCGTGCAGCGTCCGAAGCCGAGACCCCGAAGATCAGCACGGGCACGCAGAGCGGCGCGACCAGGATCGGCAGGATCAGGCCGCCGCGGCGGAGATTCGCGGTCAGCGCCGCGGCCGCCGCCCCGATGAAGCTCAGCGCCGGCGTTCCCAAGGCGAGACTCGCGGTCAGTGGCACGACACCTTCCGCTGGCAGGGCGACGAGCAGGCCGAGCAGTGGCGCGGCCAGGGTCAGCGGCAGGCCTGTCGTCAGCCAATGCGCCAGCGCCTTAGCGAAGACGGCGAGCTCCAATGGCAGCGGCGCGCCGCGGATCAGGTCGAGCGAGCCGTCCTCCTCATCGGCCTGGAACAGCCGGTCGAGCCCGATCAGCGTCGCCAGCAGCGCCCCCAGCCAGAGGATGGCCGGGCCGATCCGAGACAGGAGGTTGAGGTCGGGCCCGAGCGCGAACGGGATCAGCACGACGACAGTGAGGAAGAAGACCAGCGCCAGCTCGCCGCCACCGCCGGCCCGCACCGCCAAAGCAAGATCGCGCCTGAGAATGGCCAGGAAGGCGCTCGTCATGGCCCGATCCTGAGTTCGCGCGCGCCGTCGAGGCCGAGCGGCCCGTGCGTCGCGGCCAGGATCGCGCCCCCCGCCGCAAGATGGCTCTGCATCAGTTGCGACAGCATCGCCTGCGAGCCGACATCGAGCGCCGCCATTGGCTCGTCCAGCAGCCAGATCGGCCGCGACGCCACCAGGAGCCGCGCCAGCGCCACGCGGCGGCGCTGGCCGGCAGAGAGATAGCCGACCGGCAAGGGCCCGGCATGCGGCAGGCCGACCGTGGCGAGCGCCTCGGCCGGGGTGAGTCCCGGCTGACCGAGCAATTCCTCAGCGAAACGCAGGTTCTCCGCCGCCGTCAGCGCGGTCTTGAGCCCGTCGCGATGGCCGACGAGATGAGCCGCCTCAGCCAGCGGGATATCGCCGAGCCCGTCGAGCTTGATCGCTCCCGCTTCGGGCCGCAGCCGGCCGCACAGCATGGCGATCAGGCTCGACTTGCCGGCGCCGTTGCGGCCGGTGAGCGCGATCGCCTCGCCATTTTCCAGCCGAAAGCCGACGCCGTCGAAGATCGCACGGCCGCCGCGGCGGCAGACGAGCGCTTCGGCGGTCAGGGCAAAGGTCTGGAATCGAGATTGCGTCACGCCGGGCCTGTCTTCCGAAGCGTCATTAGCTCTTCATCCGACGCATATCGAGCCTGTAGCGGGCTTCTTGGAATTGATCTATAGAACCCGTGGCTACGCCGCACGCCGATCCGGCGCGGGGCTCGGGCACTCCCGGGGCGGCGTGCGCGTCATGCGCAACAGGCCTTCGACCGGATTCATCCGCAAGGAGGGATTCGGCTCGTGACCGCAACCCCTTGATCAGGATGTAAGCCAAAATGGCCTCGCTCGATTCATTCAAGTGCCGCAAGACGCTGACCGTCGGCACGAAGAAGTATGTCTATTACTCGCTGAAGGCGGCCGAGAAGAACGGCCTCGCCGGCATTTCCAAGCTCCCCTTCTCGATGAAGGTGCTGCTCGAGAACCTGCTGCGCTTCGAGGATGGCCGCTCGGTCACCAAGGCCGATATCGAATCCTTCGTCGGCTGGCTCAGCGACAAGGGCAAGGCCGGAAAGGAGATTGGCTTCCGCCCCGCGCGCGTGCTCATGCAGGACTTCACCGGCGTGCCGGCTGTGGTCGATCTCGCCGCGATGCGTGACGGCGTCGTCGCCCTCGGCGGCGATCCCAAGAAGATCAACCCGCTGGTGCCGGTCGATCTCGTCATCGACCACTCGGTCATCGTCGACGAGTTCGGCTCGCCCAAGGCGTTCAAGCAGAACGTCGATCTCGAATACCAGCGCAATGGCGAGCGCTACCGCTTCCTCAAATGGGGCCAGGGCGCCTTCGACAATTTCCGCGTCGTCCCGCCCGGCACCGGCATCTGCCACCAGGTCAACCTGGAATACCTCGCCCAGACCGTCTGGACGGCGAAGGAGAAGGTGAAGAAGGGCAAGAAGACCGAGACCGTCGAGGTCGCCTATCCCGACACCGTGGTCGGCACCGATTCGCACACCACCATGGTCAACGGCCTCGCCGTCCTCGGCTGGGGCGTCGGCGGCATCGAGGCCGAGGCCGCCATGCTCGGCCAGCCGCAGTCGATGCTGCTGCCCGAGGTGATCGGCTTCAAGCTCACCGGCAAGCTCAAGGAAGGCATCACCGCGACCGACCTCGTGCTGACGGTCACGCAGATGCTGCGCAAGAAGGGCGTCGTCGGCAAGTTCGTCGAGTTCTTCGGCCCCGGCCTCTACAACCTGACGCTGGCCGACCGCGCCACCATCGCCAATATGGGCCCGGAATACGGCGCGACCTGCGGCTTCTTCCCGGTCGACGCCGAGACGCTGAACTATCTGGAGACCACCAGCCGCAAGGCGGCTCGCGTCGCCCTGGTCGAGAAATATGCGAAGGCGCAGGGGCTGTTCGCGACGCGCTCGACCCCAGATCCGGTCTTCACCGACACGCTCGAGCTCGATCTTGGCACCGTCCAGGCCTCGATGGCCGGCCCGAAGCGTCCGGAAGGCCGGGCCGATCTCGGCGCGATCAAGAGCGGCTTCGCCGCCGCGATGGACACCGACTACAAGAAGGGTGGCGAGCTCTCGCGCCGGGTCAAGGTCGAGGGTGAGAAGTTCGATCTCGGCCATGGCGACGTCGTCATCGCCGCCATCACCTCCTGCACCAACACCTCGAACCCCTCGGTGCTGATGGCCGCAGGCCTGCTCGCCCGCAACGCAGTGGCGAAGGGCCTCAAGGTCAAGCCCTGGGTCAAGACCTCGCTGGCCCCGGGCTCGCAGGTCGTGGCCGAGTATCTCGCCAAGGCCGGCCTGCAGAAGGATCTCGACAAGCTCGGCTTCAACCTGGTCGGCTTCGGTTGCACCACCTGCATCGGCAATTCCGGCCCGCTGCCGGCGCCGATCTCGAAGGCGATCAACGATCAGGGCCTGATCGCCGGCGCCGTGATCTCGGGCAACCGCAACTTCGAGGGCCGCGTCTCGCCGGACGTGCAGGCGAACTATCTCGCTTCGCCGCCGCTGGTCGTCGCCTATGCGCTGGCCGGCTCCGTGCAGATCGACCTGACCACCGAGCCGCTCGGCATGGGCAAGGACGGCAAGCCGGTCTATCTCAAGGACATCTGGCCCTCCAATAAGGAGATCCAGGCCTTCATCGCCAAGAACGTCACCAAGGCGATCTTCAAGGCGAAGTATGCCGACGTCTTCAAGGGTGATGCCAACTGGCAGAAGGTCAAGGCTCCGACGGGCCAGACCTATGCCTGGGACGACAAGTCGACCTATGTCCAGAACCCGCCCTATTTCCGCGGCATGGGCAAGCAGCCGGCTGCGGTCACCGACGTCGTCGGCGCCCGCATCCTCGGCCTGTTCGGCGACAAGATCACCACCGACCACATCTCACCGGCCGGCTCGATCAAGGCCGCTTCGCCGGCCGGCGCCTATCTCACCGAGCATGGCGTCGCCGTCGCCGACTTCAACCAGTACGGCACGCGTCGCGGCAATCATGAGGTGATGATGCGCGGCACCTTCGCCAATATCCGCATCCGCAACCACATGATGGGCCCGAACGGGCGCGAAGGTGGCTACACCATCCACTATCCCAGCAAGGAAGAGCTGCCGATCTACGATGCGGCGATGCGCTACCAGGCCGAGAAGGTGCCGCTGGTGATCTTCGCCGGTGTCGAATACGGCAACGGCTCGTCGCGCGACTGGGCTGCCAAGGGCACCAACCTGCTCGGCGTCAAGGCTGTGATCGCCCAGAGTTTCGAGCGCATCCACCGCTCGAACCTGGTCGGCATGGGCGTGGTGCCGTTCACCCTGCAGGAAGGCACCAGCTGGGCCTCGCTCGGCCTCAAGGGCGACGAGAGCGTGACGATCAAGGGCCTGGCCACCGTCAAGCCGCGCCAGACGCTCGAAGCCGAGATCACCTATGCCGACGGCAAGGTGAAGAAGGTTCCGATCCTCTGCCGCATCGATACGCTGGACGAGCTCGACTACTTCAAGAACGCCGGCATCCTGCACTACGTGCTGCGCGGCATCGCCGCCTGAGGCCTGCCCGACGATACTGAAACGCCCGGCTTCAGAGCCGGGCGTTTCTCTTTGGCCCCAACGGTTGTCCTATCGCGCACTGAGGTGTAAGGGGGCGGTCACAGTCATCCTCGGCGGGGGGCTTGGGGCAGGCGCGGGGCGAACGCGCCCGGATGCCATCCGCCATCATCATCCACGACGGGAGCACCCGCATGTCCGCCACGTTCGAGACGGTCGCCGGCATCATTTCGGAAACTTGCGACATTCCTCGCGAGAAGATCACGCCTCAGAGCCACGCGATCGACGATCTCGGCATCGACTCCCTCGCCTTCCTCGACATCGCCTTCGCGATCGACAAGGCCTTCGGCATCAAGCTGCCGCTGGAGCAGTGGACCCAGGAGGTCAACGAGGGCAAGGCGCCGGCCGAGCAGTATTTCGTGCTGGATAACCTGTGCAAGCGCATCGACGACCTCGTCGCCGCCAAGGCCGCCTGAGCGTATCGCGGTCCGCCAGGGCCATCGCTGAACGTTGAAACGCCGCAAGCGGGGCCAGACCCCGATCGCGGCGAGACGGGTTGGAACCGCATGCGCCTCGAATATTTCGACATGATCGACAAGGTCGAGAGCTTCGATCCGGCGGCCAAGCGGATTGTGACCCGCTCGACCGTTCCGGCGCAGAGCCCGGTTTTCGAGGGCCATTTTCCCGGCCACCCGCTCGTTCCCGGCGTCCTGCTCACCGAGACCATGGCGCAGGCCTCCGGCTATCTGCTGCTCGGGCTGAACGGCCTGACGCAGATGCCCTTCCTGATGACGGTCGACAAGGCGCGCTTCCGCACCTTCGTCGAGCCAAACGCCGAGCTTGAGACCAGCGCCGAGCTGGTGATCGAGGGTTCCGGCTACGCCGCGACCAAGGCGAAAATCACGCTCGCCGGCAAGCCGATCTGCGACGCCGAACTGCGCTTCCGCCTGATGCCCTTCCCCGCCGATATGCGCACCTTGATGCAGAGCCGCATCGCTGCCATCGGCCTCTCCCCGGAGGCAGCCTGACCATGGCCCGCGACGTCGTCATCACCGGCATCGGCCTCGCCTCCAGCCTTGGCGAGGGCATCGAGACGCATGCGCAGGCGCTCGCCACCGGCGCCGCGCCGGTCGTCGATAACCAGAGCTTTGCGCCCTATCCGCTGCACCCGCTGAAGCCGCTGGAGCTCGATAAGCAGATCCCGAAGAAGTCCGACCAGCGGCAGATGGAGCCCTGGCAGCGTCTCGGCGTCTATGCCGCCGGCCTTGCCCTCGACGATGCCGGGCTGAAGGACGACGCCGAGGCCAAGAGCCAGCTCCAAGTCATCGTCGCTGCCGGCGGTGGCGAGCGCGACCATGCCGTCGACGCCGCCGTGCTGACCGGCCTGCGCAACGCGAACCAGCCGGGCGCTTTCCTCAACGAGCGGCTGATGAGCGATCTCAGGCCGACCCTGTTCCTGGCCCAGCTCTCCAATCTGCTCGCCGGCAATATCGCCATCGTCCACGGCATCACCGGCGCCTCGCGCACCTTGATGGGCGAAGAGCAGGCCGGCGTCGATGCGATCCGCACCGCCCGAGCCCGCATCGCGGCCAGCCAGGCCGACATCATCCTCGTCGGCGGCGCCTACAACGCCGAGCGCCGCGACATGCTGCTGCTGCTCGAGCTCGGCGGCTTCCTGCGTTCTGCCGATTTCGCCCCGGTCTTCGCCCGCCGCGATGTGCCCGGCATGATCACCGGCAGTGCCGGCGCCTTCCTCGTCCTTGAATCCGCCGAGCGCGCCGCGGCACGCGGCGCCAAAGCGCATGCGCGCCTGAGCCAGGCCGGCGCGCATCGCAGCCGCCGCCAGCCCGGCTCGGTCGCCAAGGCGCTCGACGAACTGCTCGCCGGCTTCGGCCCGCTCAGCTCCGACGTGCTGGCGATCTCGGCCGCGACCGGCTGCGCCAGCATCACCGACGAAGAAGCCGCCGCGATCGCCAAGGCCGCGCCGGGTGCGCGCCGCGTTGCTACTGGCGACCTCGTCGGCCATTCCCTCGAAGCCGCCTTCCCGGTCTCGGTCGCGCTCGCCGCAGCCGCGCTCTCGACCGGCGCGGCGAATGAGGCGATCGTCACCGGCGCGGCGCATTGGCGCGGCGAAGGCGCCGCGCGTCTGGTCAAGGCTTAAGGAGAGGCGTCATGGGTGCAAGCCATCGCGACAGCCAGGGCCGGCCGATCGTCGCCGTCACCGGCCTCGGCATCGTCACCTCGCTCGGCCAGGGCAAGGACGCCAATTGGGAGGCCCTGACCGCGGGCCGCTCCGGCATCCATCGCATTGAGCGCTTCCCGACCGACGGCCTGCGCACCACCATCGCCGCGACCGTCGACTTCCTGTTTGACGGTTCCTTCGCAGCACCCGAGCTCTCCGAGAAGCTCGCCACGCTCGCCGCCGACGAAGCGGTCGCGCAGAGCGGTCTCGGCGAGGCCGGCGATTTCCCGGGTGAGCTCTTCATGGCGGTGCCGCCGGTCGAGATGGAATGGCCGCAGAAGCAGGAGCTGGCCCAGGCCGTCGAGGGCGATACCGATTATGACGCGCTGCTGCGCGTCGCCGCTCGCCATAAGCACCAGGCGATGCACGAGCTCTTCCTGTTCGGCGGCGTTGCCGAGCACATTGCCGAGAAGTTCGGCACCAAGGGTTCGCCGATCTCGCTCTCGACCGCCTGTTCCTCGGGCGCGACGGCGATCCAGATGGGTGTCGAGGCGATCCGTCGCGGCGAGACCGAAGCTGCGCTCTGCATCGGCACCGACGGCTCGGTCCATGCGGAGGCGCTGATCCGCTTCTCGCTGCTCTCGGCCCTCTCGACCCAGAATGATCCACCGGAAGGCGCCGCCAAGCCGTTCTCCAAGAACCGCGATGGCTTCGTCATGGGCGAGGGCGCCGGCGCGCTGGTGCTGGAGGATTACGACCACGCCTTGGCGCGGGGCGCGACCATCCTCGGCATCGTCGCCGGCTGCGGCGAGCGCGGCGACGGCTTCCATCGCACCCGCTCGAGCCCGGACGGCAAGCCGGCGATCCTCGCCATGCAGGACGCCCTCGCCGATGCCGGCCTGACGCCTGACGATGTCGACTACATCAACGCGCACGGCACCTCGACGCCGGAGAACGACAAGATGGAGGCGATGAGCTGCTCCGCCGTCTTCGGCGAGCGCATGGCCAGCCTGCCGATCTCTTCCAACAAGTCGATGCTCGGCCATACGCTGACGGCCGCCGGCGCAGTCGAGGCGGTGATCTCGCTGCTGACCATCGCCAATGGCCGAATCCCGCCGACGATCAACTACAACACGCCCGATCCGGCGATCGCGCTCGACGTCATCCCGAACCAGGCCCGCGACACAAAGGTGCGCACCGTGCTGTCGAACTCCTTCGGCTTCGGCGGCCAGAACACCTGCCTCGTCCTGACCGCCGGACCGAACGCAGCATGACGCGCGTTCTCGTCACCGGCGGCGCCAAGGGCGTCGGCGCCGCGATCGTCCGGGCGCTCGTGGCTGCTGGCCACGATGTCGACTTCACCTACCGCTCCTCGGGCGAGCAGGCGCAGGCCCTCGCCGCCGAGATCGCGCAGGCCGCGCCCGGCCGCACCGTCCGCGCTCTGCCGCTCGATCTCTCCGACAAGACGGCGCTCCACGCCTTCTGCGAGCAATGCGAGGGCGAGGCCTGGTTCGGCCTCGTCCACAATGCCGGCCAGCCCTATGACACGCTCGCCGCCATGCTGGTGCAGGACAAGGCCGAAGCGGCGATGCAGGTTAATTTCTGGGCCTTCACCCGCCTCGCCAAGAGCCTGATGCGCGGCATGATCCGGGCCAAGGCCGGCCGCATCGTCGCGATCGGCTCGGTCGCGGCCCTGCGCGGCAATCCCGGCAACGCCGCCTATGCGGCGTCGAAGGGCGCGCTGATCTCCTATGCCAAGACGCTGGCGGTCGAAACGGCTAAGCGCGGCGTCACCGTCAACGTGATCGCGCCGGGCTTCGTCGACACCGACATGATGGCGCCCTACGCCGCCTATCGCGACAAGATGGAAGGCCAGATCCCGGCCGGCCGCTTCGCCCGGCCGGACGAGGTCGCGGGTCTTGCCGCCTTCCTGCTGAGCCCGCCGGCGGCCTATATCACCGGCACGGTCCTGCCGATCGATGGCGGCCTGACCGCTCATCTCGGCGTGCACCGCTAAGGGCGCTCCAGCGCTTCACGTGAAACATGGTAAACGCGCAGCGCTTGGCGCTGTGTTGTGAATCGCCTATGTTCACTACGAACCGGAGTGAACCGACATGACGGCAGCTTTCACCATCCGCCTCGACGACGAGATGTTGGCCAAGCTCGATGCGCTCGCTGCCGACACCGACCGCTCGCGCAATTGGATCGCCACCAAAGCGATTGAGAACTACGTCGAGCTCAATGCCTGGCAGATCGAGCAGATCAAGGCGGGCCTAGCGGAAGCCGACCGCGGCGAATTCGTCAGCGAAGCTGATCTCGATGCGATCGAAGCCGAAATCCAGGCCAAGATCGACCGTCCATGAAGATCGTCTGGACGCCGCGCTCTCAGCGCAATCTGCGCGATGCGGCGCGATATCTGACGCAATTCAATCCGCATGCCGCGCTCGCGATGGTGCGAACCATCCGCGCGGCACCGCAGCAGCTCCTACGCCATCCCGCAAGCGGGCGGCCGGGACGTGTCGACGGCACCCGGGAGCTTGTGATCACCGGCACGCCCTACATCCTGCCGTACCGTGTGCATCACGGCGCCATCGAAATCCTCGCTGTCATACACACCTCCCGGCAATGGCCGGACCAGCTCTGAAAGACCAAGGCCCATGCTCTCGCTCCAGCTCCATGGCGACCGCGACCTCCGCCTCGAACAGATCGAGCCGCCGCCGCCGCCCGCTCCGGGCGAAGTCCAGATCCGTGTCCGCGCCGTCGGCCTGAACTATCTCGACCTCTGGGGCTTTCGCGGCATGGCCTTCGCCAAGCGCAAGATGCCGCAGGCAGCCGGCGTCGAGGCGGCCGGCGAGGTCGTGGCGATCGGCGAGGGCGTCTCGCGCTTCCGCGAGGGCGACACGGTGACCATGTACGGCGCCGAGACCTGCGGCCATTGCAAGGCCTGCCGCGAGGGCCGCGACAATCTCTGCGAGAACGTCGCCGGGATCATGGGCTTCCATATCGACGGCTTCGCCCGCGAGCTGATCAATCGGCCCGAGCGCCTCGTCATCAAGGCGCCCAAGGGTGTCTCCTTCGAGGATGCCGCCTGCGCGCCGATCGGCTTCGGCACGGTCCAGCACATGCTGTTCGACAATGCCAAGCTCGAGCCCGGCGAGTCGGTGCTGGTCCATGCCGGCGGCTCCGGCATCGGCACGGCGGCGATCCTGATGGCCAAGGCGATCGGCTGCACCGTCTACACCACCGTCGGCGACGACGAGAAGGGCGAGAAGGCCAAGGCGCTCGGCGCCGATTTCGTCGTCAACTACAAGACCGAGCGCTTCGAGGGCGAGGTCCGGCGCCTGACCAAGCGCAAGGGTGTCGACGTCGTCTTCGAGCATGTCGGCGCCGATACCTGGAACGGCTCGCTGCTCTGCCTGAAGCGCGGCGGCCGCCTCGTCACCTGCGGCGCCACCTCCGGCGCATCGACGACGATGAACCTGATGCAGCTCTTCCAGCAGCAATACCGCATCACCGGCTCCTTCGGCTGCCGGATCGAGAATATCTCGCAATCGCTGGAGAAGATGGCGACAGGGATGAAGCCGGTGATCGATTCGGTTTTCCCCCTCGCCGAGTTCGAGCAGGGCCTCGCCCGGATCGAGGGCCGGAAGGTCTTCGGCAAGGTCATCGTCACGCTCTGAGGTCCCGCCATGAGCCGGCGCGACTTGACGCGCCCGCCGCAATCCCGCAAGTCGCGCCGCGATGGCGAGGTCCTTCCCGGACGCTGCGCCGGCGGACCGGGCTGGGATAAGTGAGGCAGCTGAAGCAATTCGCGACGCGCATCGGCGCCGCGCTGATGATCGGGCTGATCCGCGCGGTCTTCGCTTTCCTGCGCGCGCTCGGGCCGGAGCGAGCCTCCGATCTCGGCGGCTGGCTGCTGCGCAGCCTCAGCCCGCTGATCCCGGTCAACCGCGTCGCCTATGCCAATGTCCGCGCCGCCTATCCGGGCATCGATGATGCTGAGGCCAGGCGCCTCGTCCGTGGCGGCTGGGAGAATCTCGGCCGAACCGTCGCCGAATACGCCCATCTCAAGACGCTCTTCGACTATGACTACCACAACCCCGATCCGAACGGCCGGATCGAGGTCGTCGGCATCGAGCACTTCATCGCGCTGAAGGACGATGACAAGCCGGGGCTGATCTTCTCCGCCCATCTCGGCAATTGGGAGCTGCCGGCGATCTGCGCCGCCACCTACGATCTCGACACCACCGCCGTCTTCCGCGCGCCCAACGACCTGGCGATCGCCGCAGTCGTCCATGAGATCCGCTCCGGCGCCATGGGCGGCCTCGCCGCCGCCAAGCAGGGCGCGGCCTTCGCCATGCAGGGTGTGCTCGAGAATGGCGGCCATCTCGGCATGCTGATCGACCAGCATTTCACCCGGGGCGTGGTCGTGCCTTTCCTCGGCCGGCCGGCGCTGACCAACCCGATCCTCGGCAAGTTCGCCCGCCGCTTCGAATGCCCGGTCCATGGCGTACGCGTCATCCGCTTGCCGAACCGGCGCTTCCGCATCGAACTGACCCCGCCGCTCGACCTGCCGCGCGATGCCAACGGCGAGATCGACGTCGCCGGCGCCATGGCGATGATGACCGCCGTGGTCGATGGCTGGGTCCGCGAGCATCCCGAGCAATGGCTCTGGATGCACCGGCGCTGGCGTCCGACCCTGATCGGGGCCGAGGCCCTGGCACGTTTTCGCGATCAGCCGCAGCAGAAGCCTGTTTTCAAGGCAACGTGATTTCCAATTGAGTGGAGAGTAGCGCTTTTGGTAACCGCCTGCTTCTATACAGGCGTCGAGTTCGAATGATGGTCCGCCACATCAGCAACATCGCGGCCGCCGCTGTCCTCCTGCTCGCAGGAGCACCGGCGCATGCCCAGCAGCCAGCGGTTCAGCCGAAGGCGGTGGTCGAGCTCTTCACCAGCCAGGGCTGCTCGTCCTGCCCGGCGGCGGACGCCCTCTTCACCGAGCTCGCCAAGGATCCCAAGCTGATCACGCTCACCTTGCCGGTGACCTATTGGGACTATCTCGGCTGGAAGGACACGCTCGGCCAGGAAGTCTTCAGCAAGCGCCAGAAGCTCTATGCCAAGGCGCGCGGCGACGGCCAGATCTATACCCCGCAGGCCGTGGTCAACGGCACCGCCCACATCGTCGGCTCCGACAAGGGGGGCATCGACAAGCTCGTCCAGGACCAGGGCAAGGATGGCTTCCCGGTCAAGATCGACCTCGCCGAGGCTGACGGCGCGCTGCGCGTCGGCTTGGGCGCGGCCCCGTTCGCCAGCGAGAAGCCGGCCGTGGTCCTGCTGCTGCAGGTCAGCCGCACCGCGACCGTACCGATCGAGCGCGGCGAGAACAGCGGCAAGACCGTAACCTACGCCAATGTCGTGCGCGGCATCAGCCGGATCGGCGAATGGAACGGCGCCGCTGCGACCTTGAGCGTGCCGCTGGAGACTGTCCGCAGCGCCGCAAAGGCCGATTCCTATGTCGTGCTGGTCCAGGGCGATCCCTATGCCCGCCAGAGCGCCATCCTCGGCGCCGCCCGCGGCCCGGCGAAGTAGGGTCCCTACAGAATCACCACCTTGTTGGGCAATTCGTCGACATCGTCGGCGGCCGGCGGCGCATGGGCGGCGAGCACGGCGCCGACATCGCGCACCGCCGCGATCAGCCCCTCGCGCAGGGCATCCTGCGCCGCCGCGGCGAGCAGCGGATCGATGATCTTCTGCCAGGCCGCGTCATCGACCTTGGCCGAGATGCCGGCATCTGCGACCACTTCGGCATAGCGTTCCTGCACGGCGATATAGAGCAGCACGCCGGTGCGCCCGCGCGTCAGTGTCAGCCCGCGTGCGGTGAACTCGCGCAGCGCCGTCTCATGCGCCTGCCGCCGCTTGACGAAGCCGGGCACGAAACGGCCGCCGCGCCCATACCAGAGCAGCGTCGCGAGCAGCAGCGCCGCGGCGATCAATTGCGTGAGGAAGATGCTCGCCGCGCTCAAATTGGTCAGCAGCAGGAACGGCCAGGGCACGACAAGCGAAAGCGCCAGCGCCAGCACGAGCGGCACCGCGACATAGCTGCCCGCCGCGCGGTCGACGACGACGACGATTTCGCCGGAGGTCTGGCGCTCGGCATCGCGCACGGCATCGGCGATGGCGTCGCGGTCGTCGGAATTCAGCATCTCACCAATCCCCCGAAGCCCCGCCGCCGCCGGACGAGCCGCCGCCACCCGAGAACCCGCCCGAGCTAGATCCGGAACCCCAGCCCGAACTCCAGCTGCCCGAAGAGGAGCCGCCGCTCCAGCCCGAGCCCCCGGAGGGCGGCAGGACGATCCAGCGCCCGTCCCGCGTCCGGTGCTGGCGCGCGCCACCGGAGGATCGACCGAGCTCCTGCATGAAGCTCACGATCAGGATGAACACCATGATCATGACGAAAATCACCGCGGCGGTCTCGACCCAGGAGGATTCGTCGCTGCGGATCTGGGCGCGCCGCTGCCACTCCTCGGCATCGCCGGTCAGGATCGACAGGATCGCGTCGACGCCACCCTCGATTCCTCCCGCAAAATCGCCGTTCTTGAACTTGGGCGCGACGGCGGTGGTGATGATCACCTTTGAGAGCGCGTCGGTCAGGGCGCCTTCCAGCCCGTAGCCGACCTCGATGCGCACCTTGCGCTCGTTCGGCGCGACGATGAGCAGCACGCCGTTGTTCTTCGCCTTCTCGCCGAGTTTCCAGGCCCGGAACAGGCCGTTGGCGAAGTCCTCGATCGGATAGCCCTGCAGCGAGGGCAGCGTCGCGACCACGACCTGGTCGCTGGTCTTGTCCTCATGCGCTTTCAGCTTCTGCTCGATCCGGGCCGAGGCCTCGGCATTGAGCAGGCGCGCATTGTCGACGATGCGGCCGGTGAGGGCGGGGTAGTTTGGCTCGGCCGCGGCGGCGAGGAGGGGGAAAAGGAGGAAGAGCAGCAGTGAAAGCCACGTCGCCGCGACCGGGCGAGCGCTCCTCTTTCCTTCTCCCGAATGGGAGAAGGTGGCGCGGAGCGCCGGATGAGGGCCTGCCGTTTCCGCAGAAGGCACACCCACGCTGCTGCTCCTCTTCCGGAAATGGCGGACCCTCACCCCTGCCCTTCTCCCATCCGGGAGAGGGGTTCCCCGCACTTGGCCGCGATCTGCGGAGTCCATCGAAGAGTTGCGACTAGAACTTCACCGCCGGCGGCCGCTCCGCTCCTGCCGTCGCCGAGAAGCTCTCCATCGGCTTGGCGCCCCAGAACAGGCGAGCCCAGATCACGCCCGGGAAGGTCCGGATCTCCGTGTTGAAGGCCTGAACCGCCTGGATGTAGTCGCGCCGGGCGACCGCGACGCGGTTCTCGGTGCCTTCCAACTGCGACTGCAAGGCCAGGAAGTTCTGGTTCGATTTCAGCTCGGGATAGCGCTCGACCGTCACCATCAGCCGCCCGAGCGCGCCGCTGAGCTGGTTCTGCGCGTCCTGGTATTCCTTGAACTTGGCCGGGTCGGTGATGGTGGAGGCGTCGACCTTGACCTGCGTCGCCTTGGCGCGCGCCTCGATCACCTGGGTCAGGACCTCGCGCTCCTGCTGGGCATAGCCCTTCACCGTCTCGACCAGATTGGGGATCAGATCGGCGCGGCGCTGGTACTGGTTCTGTACCTCGCCCCAGGCCGCCTTGGCCTTCTCTTCCAGCGTCGGCACGTTGTTGTAGCCACATCCGGCGAGCACGAGGCCGAACAGCCCGACCAGCAGCATGACGAGGGGCCGGCGAATCGCCGGAAACTGCGCGAGCACCATGACGAACCCCTTCGGCTTGGCAGAACAAATCATGCCTCGACCATAGCCGCGCCGCCCGGCAGATCAAACCGACGCCGCAAGCATGGCGCGCAAGCCGGCAAGCGCGCTAGTCTGCGCCGCCAAGGAAGAGGAGTGGACCATGCCGCTTACATCGTCCGCATTCGGTACCCGCTCAGCCATTGCCTTCAGTCTGTGGCTCGCCGCCACAGCAGTGGCGCCGGCCCAAACCATGGCTCCCGCGCCGGAAGCCGCCACGGGGCGCACCGCCAAGACGCTCGGCACGGCACAGCGCTACATGGCCGCCGCAGCCAACCCGCTCGCCGCCGCGGCCGGCCGCGAGATCCTGCGGGCCGGCGGCAGCGCGACCGATGCGGCGATCGCGATCCAGCTCGTGCTCAACCTGGTCGAGCCGCAGAGCTCGGGCATCGGCGGCGGCGCCTTCTTCGTCTATTGGGACGAAACCGGCCGCCAGCTGACCACGCTCGACGGGCGCGAGACCGCACCGAAGGCGGCAAAGCCGGAGCGCTTCCTCGGCGCCGACGGCAAGCCGATGAAGTTCGTCGACGCCGTGGTCGGCGGCCGCTCGGTCGGCGTGCCCGGCACGGTCCGGCTGCTGGAAGAGGCCCATAAGCGCTGGGGCAAGCTGCCCTGGGCCGAGGTCTTCACCCCGGCGATCAAGCTCGCCGAGGAAGGCTTTGCCATCTCGCCGCGCCTCAATGGCCTGCTGGCGCAGGAAAAGAGCCTCAGCAAGGACGCTCGCGCCGCCGCCTATTTCTACGAGGCCGACGGCAAGCCCAAACCGGTCGGCACCATCCTGAAGAACCCGGCCTTCGCCACGACGCTGCGCGCCATTGCCGGGCGCGGTGCCGATGCCTTCTACGAAGGCGCGATCGCCGAAGACATCGTCACGACGGTGACCGGCCACCTGAGCAATCCCGGCGACATCACGCTGGATGACCTCGCCGACTACAAGGTCGAGGAACGCGCGCCGCTCTGCGGCCGCTACCGCGCCTATACGCTTTGCGGCATGGGCCCGCCGAGCTCGGGCGCCGTCGCGGTGCAGCAGATTCTGGGCATGCTCGAGACGAAGGACATCGCTCGTGCTGGAGCCGGCGCGGAAGCCGCCCACTGGTTCGCCGAAGCCGGCAAGCTCGCCTTCGCCGACCGGGCGCTCTATCTCGGCGATCCCGCCTTCGTCAGCGTCCCGACCAATGGCCTGATCGACGAGGAATATGTTCGCGAGCGGGCGAAGCTGATCAGCCCGGACAAGGCGATGGCCAAGGCCAGCGCCGGCACGCCGCCGAACAAGCGCGCCTTCCTGTTCGCGCCATCCGAGGGCGTCGAGAATGGCACCAGCCATATCTCGGTCATCGACGCCGCCGGCAATGCCGTCTCGATGACGACGACGATCGAGGATGGCTTCGGCTCGCGCCTGATGACCAAGGGCGGCTTCCTGCTCAACAACGAGCTGACCGACTTCTCCTTCGCGCCCACCGAAGACGGCAAGCCGGTCGCCAACCGGGTCGAGCCCGGCAAGCGGCCGCGCTCCTCGATGGCGCCGACCATCGTCTTCGACGCCTTCGGCCGGCTCTACGCCGTCACCGGCTCGCCCGGCGGCAGCCAGATCATCGGCTATGTCGCCAAGACGCTGGTCGCCCTGCTCGACTGGAAGATGGATCCGCAGCGCGCCGTCGATCTCGCCAATTTCGGCAACCGCAACGGGCCGACCGAGCTAGAAAAGGGCACGGAAGCCGAGCCCTGGAAGGCCGCGCTGGAGGCCAAGGGCCATGAGATCAGGCTGATCGAGATGACCTCGGGCATCCAGGCGATCGTCAAGACGCCGGAAGGCTATTTTGGCGGCGCTGACGGCCGACGCGAGGGCGTTGCGATCGGCGATTGAGGTTCATCAGCCTGTCATAAGGCAGGCGCTGGGTGCTGGCCCTTTCCCTGGGACCTCCGCCATGCGCATCACCGCCTCCGCCCTGCTGACCGCAGTGCTGCTTCTCGTCGCTCCGGCCTGGGCCGGCGAGGGCAAGCCCTTCGCCACCGCCGAGACCATCGACCTCCTGACCGTGCTGAAGCCGCCGCCGGCCAATGATTCCGCGCAGACCAAGGCCGAGCTCGCCGAAGTTCTCACCATCCAGGTCACCCGCACCCCGCAGATGGAAGCGCAGGCACAGGCCGATGTGGTCGAGGATGTCTGGCGCTTCTCGGAGGTGATGGGTTCGGCTTTCAAGCCGGAAGCGCTACCGGCCTTCTCGGCCTTCTTCGACCGCATCGTCGCCACCGAAGGCGCCGTGGTCGATCCCGCCAAGGACAGCTGGAAGCGCCCGCGCCCGCACCAGTACAGCCAGCTGGTCAAGCCGGTGGTGAAGATCTCGAATTCGGGCGCCTATCCGTCCGGCCACACCACGGTCGGCACGCTGATGGGCATCGTGCTCTCGAACATGGTGCCGGAGAAGCGGGCGGAGATCATGGCCCGCGCCTGGGCCTATGGCGAGAACCGCATCGTGGGCGGCATCCATTTCCGCGCCGATATCGAGGCCGGCCGCATCGCCGGCAGCGTCATCGCCATCAGGATCATGGAACAGCCGGAGTTCCGCACCGAATATGCCGCCGCTCGCATGGAGCTGCGCAAGGTGCTCGGGCTCTGAGTCAGCCTTGCTGCGGCCGGTTGGGGCGGTCGGCTTTTTCGCCGCCCGCCCCACGCCCGGCGATCAGCCAGTAGACGAAGCCGGTGGCGGCGCCGACCAGGAAGAGCGCCGCCACGACCTGCATCTCGCCGGCGCTCGGTGCCCTCGCCATGCCAAGCATGGCGAGCGGCAGCAAGGCCGCGAGCAGGCCGGTGAGGCCGCTCTGGATCAGGCCGCTGCGAAAGCGGAAGAGCTCGGAGGCTATCGCGACCAGCACCACCGGCAGCACCAGGATGGCGAAGCCGAGCCGGCCGAGCAGCGCAAACGCCGCCTCTGCCGTCGGGCCGGGATCGAAGCCGCGCTCGGCCTGGTCGAACAGCGTCGCGATCAGCCGATCGAAGCCGCCGCCGATCAGCAGGCCGAGATCGGGCGAGGCGACGCCGGCGATCAGCAGCGCGACCAGCCCGGAGCCGATCGCGAAGAGAAGCGCGAACGGGATCAGCAGCAGCCAGCGCAGCATCAGTGCGCAGCCGCCGCAGCGTCAGCTTCGCCCTGCTCCAGCATCAGCCGGGCCCGGGCCGAGAGCTTCTCGGTCTCGCTCTTGAGCTGGCCGCAGGCCGCGAGGATGTCGCGCCCGCGCGGCGTGCGCACCGGCGAGGCGTAGCCGGCCCTGAACACGATCTCGGAGAAGCGCTCGATCCGCTCCCAATCCGAGCACTCATAGCGCGTGCCGGGCCAGGGATTGAATGGGATCAGGTTGATCTTGGCCGGGATGCCCTTGAGCAGGCGCACCAGCTCGCGCGCCTCGGCATCGCTGTCGTTGACGCCCTTCAGCATGACGTACTCGAAGGTGATGCGCTTGGCGTTCGACAAGCCAGGATAGTTCCGGCAGGCGTCGAGCAGATCCTTGATCGGGTACTTCTTGTTGAGCGGCACCAGCTCGTTGCGCAGATCGTCGCGCACGGCATGCAGCGAGATCGCCAGCATCGTGCCCATCTCGTCGCCGAGCGGGCCGATCTGCGGCACCACGCCCGAGGTCGAGACGGTGATGCGCCGGCGGCCGAGCGACAGGCCCTGATCGTCGGTGATCACGCCGATCGCATCGCGCACGCCATCGAAATTATAGAGCGGCTCGCCCATGCCCATGAAGACGATGTTCGAGACGAAGCGTCCGCCATCATTGGGAACGAAGGCGCCGTCAGGCGCGCTGCGGTTGGGGAAGTCGCCGAGCCGGTCGCGGGCGACCATCAGCTGCGTGACGATCTCCTCGGTGGTGAGGTTGCGCACGAGCCGCTGCGTGCCGGTATGGCAGAAGGTGCAGGTCAGCGTGCAGCCGACTTGGCTGGAGACGCAGAGCGTGCCGCGATCGACCTCGGGGATATAGACACACTCGATCTCGGCGCCGCGGTCTCGCGGGCCGGTCGGTGCCATGCGCAGCAGCCATTTGCGGGTGCCGTCGCTGGAGACCTGCTCGGCGGTGACCTCCGGCAGGTCGAGTGTGAAATGCTCGGCGAGCTGCGCGCGCAGGCCCTTGCCGATCGTCGTCATCTCCTGGAAGTCGCGGACGCCGTAATGGTAGATCCAGTTCCAGAGCTGGCCGACGCGCATGCGCCGCTCCTTCTCGGGAACGCCGATCTCGGCCAGGGCCACATCGAGGCCGGCGCGCGTGCGCCCGGCCAGCGAGGGCCGCCGCACAACAGGTTCGGCCGCCAAAGGGGCGGCGTCAGCAACAGAGAGATTCATCGGAACTCGGCTCGCAACGGGCGATATCACCCGGAATTGGCCGCCTCATAGCATGAGCGCGGCCAATCGCGAAATCAGCCTGCTTGTCAGCCTACTTGCAGGCGTCCTCGGCCCGCTTGACGATCTGCGAGATGCCGGCGAGCGAATACTTGTCGCTGGTCGCATTGCCGCGCTTCGAGGTGCCCTTGATCTCGAGGCCAGAGCCCTTGCGCAGTGCGTCGAGCATGCGGCCTTCCTCGGCCGGGTTCTTCAGCCAGACATTCTGGCCCTTGGCGACCAGCGCGAAACGTTCGCTGCCGATGATCGCCTGATGCTCGACATCTTCCTTGAGGTCGAAATTCATCACGAGGCTGATCTCGTTGCGCACGCCCTCGCCCGGGCGGCTGGAGATGAACAGCAGACCCTCGACATCCTTGAGATTGGCGGGGGTGCGGCTCTCGGCCTTGGACAGAGCGTAGCAGATCTTGGAGCGGCCTTGCTGCGAGGAGAAGGCCTGCCATTTGCCGGCGCTTTCGAGCAGCAGCGCCTGGCCCTGCCCGCCGGTCGCGGCGGTCTTGGCCGGCGCCGGCTTGCTGGCGGCGCGCTGAGCCTGCGCCGGGGCGGCCGCAAAGGCCAGGGCCGCCAGGCCGAACAGGGCGGCGGCCAGGAGCGGGCGGCGGACGGAAGAGGGAGCCGAAATGCGAATCATGGATCGCCAGTAACCAACAAAAACGTTAACGCCGAATGGAGAATGCGCGGGATCGGCGATCCGGATTGACGCAGTGCGACGGATAGAATGTCACGATCCTGGCGAAATTGCGAATGCCCGCTGCAGGTCCCCCGGCCGGACGACGCCTTCTCCTTCAATAGTTTAGAAGGAACTCGAACCCGGTTCCGTTCGCCGTCTAGCTGTGCCAGCCTTGTGCAGATGCGAAGACACCGGCCGGACGGGATGGAGGATCGATGAAGGCGCTGCTGTGCGAGGCTCTCGGGCCGGCCGAGACCCTGGTGATCCGCGACCTCCCCGAACCGAAGCCGGGTCCAGGCGAGATCGCGATCCGGGTCAAGGCCGCGGCGCTCAACTTCTTCGACACTCTGGTGATCCAGGGCCGCTACCAGGTGAAGCCGCCGCTGCCCTTCTCGCCCTCGGCCGAATGCGCCGGCGTGGTCAGCGCCATCGGCGACGGGGTCACCGACTGGCAGGTCGGCGAGCGCGTCGCAGCATGGCTCGGTTATGGCGCGGCCCGCGAGACCGTCGTGGTTCCGACCGAAGCGGCGATCCGGATTCCCGAGAAGCTGAGCGATCACCAGGCCGCCGGCCTCTTCGTCACCTACGGCACCGCGATGCACGGGCTGATCCAGCGCGGAGAGATCAAGCCGGGCGAGACGCTCGCCATCCTCGGTGCCGCCGGTGGCGCCGGCCTCGCTGCGGTCGAGATCGGCGCCCTGCTCGGTGCAAGGGTGATCGCCTGCGCCTCGTCGCCGGAGAAACTGGCACTCGCTCGCGAGCATGGCGCCCAGGACGGGATCGATTATGCCGCCGACGACCTCCGCGCCGGCCTGCGGCGCCTCGCACCCGACGGCCTCGACGCGCTCTACGACACGGTCGGCGGTGCGCTCGCCGAGCCGGCGCTGCGCTCGATGGGCTGGGGCGGGCGCTATCTCGTCGTCGGCTTCGCCGGCGGCGAGATCCCCAGGATCCCGCTCAACCTGCTGCTCTTGAAGGGCTGCGATCTGCGCGGCGTGTTCTGGGGCGATTTCGTCCGGCGCGATCCGGCCGGCCACCGCGCCAATATGGAGCGCCTGCTCGCCTGGGCCGCCGCCGGGCAGATCCGCGCCCATGTCCAGGGCGCCTACCCCCTAGAGCGGGCGGCGGAAGCCCTCGCACTGATCGCCGGGCGCAAGGTCCAGGGCAAGGTCGTGCTGGTTCCCTGACCGATCACAGATCGGTCAGCATCTCCTTGGCCTTCCGGCGATGCTGCGGCGTGATCGAGCCGGCAACGGCGGCGAGCGCCGCGGCGATCACCGCAGCATCGTCGGTGAAGCCGAGCAGCGGCATCACGTCGGGGATCGCGTCGAGCGGCAGCACGAAATAGCCGAGCGCCGCCAGCAGCGTCAGCTTGACGCGCCGCGGCGTCGCGGGATCGCGCGTGCAGACCCAGGCTGCGAGCAGATCCTCGGCGAAGGGGATGCGCTTCGCCACCCGCTTCAGCCGGCCGAGGAACTCGGAGCCGAAACGTGCCTCGTCGCGCAGGCTCTTGCGGATCGCCGCCATCTCATCCGGCGTGAAACGCTGTCCGAAGCCGAAGCTGTCGCTCATTCCTCTCTCCCTAAGCGAGCTGAATCTTTAGCCCGCCGTCGACGCAAAAATGTGGCCCTGCATGAAGGGCTGCACAAGGGATCGACTCAGAATCGCACGCGCATCCCCCCTTGGACGGCGAGCATCGCGCCTCTAAACCCCTTGCAGCAATGTCAAAAGACGCGAGGGACGCCATGAAGCTCGACTCCTCCATCGCCGCCATCGTCACCGGCGGCGCTTCCGGCCTCGGCGAGGGCACGGCCCGCATGCTCGCCAGCCATGGCGTCAAGGTCGCCCTGTTCGACCTCAACGCCGAGCGCGGCGAAGTCATCGCCAAGGAGATCGGCGGGCTGTTCTGCCCCTGCGACGTCACCAGCGAAGAATCGGTCGATGCCGCCCTGACGAAGGCGCGCGCCGCCCACGGCGTCGCCCGCATCGTCGTCAATTGCGCCGGCATCGCGCCGGGCCGCCGCGTCGTCTCGAAGAAACGCGACACCGGCGAGCTCGTCGCCCATGACCTCGCCACCTTCGAGAAGGCGGTCGCGATCAACCTGACCGGCACCTTCCGCCTGATCGCCAAATCGGCGGTGGCGCTCGCCGCGCTCGATCCGATCACCGAGGATGGCAGCCGCGGCGTCTTCGTCTGCACGGCCTCGGTCGCGGCCGAGGACGGCCAGATCGGCCAGGCCGCCTATGCCGCCTCCAAGGCCGGCGTCGTCGGCCTGACGCTGCCGATCGCGCGCGATCTCGCCGGGGTCGGCATCCGCATCGTTACGATCATGCCCGGCCTGTTCGAGACGCCGATGTTCGCCGGACTGCCCGACGAGGCCCGCGCCTCGCTCGCCGTCTCGGTGCCGCATCCCTCGCGCCTCGGCCGGGCCTCGGAATATGCCGCTCTGGTCAAGAGCATCGTCGAGAACGACATGCTGAACGGCACGGCCATCCGCCTGGACGGCGCCATCCGGCTGGCACCGAAATAGGGCCGCTCCCCGCTTGTCATTCCGGGGCGCCGCATAGCGGCGAACCCGGAACCCACGACCGGGCGCCCCTTCATCGCGAGATCGACAGCGCGGAAGCTCTACTCGGCCGCCCCGTCGCGCTTGATCTCATGCTTCAGGATCAGCGGCGTCTGGGCGAGGGCGAAGATCATGGTCAGCGGCATCACGCCCCAGACCTTGAAGGCCACCCAGAAATCCTGGGTCTGCGTGCGCCAGACCACCTCGTTCAGCGCCGCCAGCACGAAGAAGAACAGACCCCAGCGTAGGGTCAGCCTGCGCCAGCCTTCCTCGTCGAGCTGCAGCACGCTGTCGAGCACCAGCGCCAGCAGCGAGCGGCCGAAATAGAGCCCACCGAGCAGGATGCAGCCGAACAGCGTGTTCACGATCGTCGGCTTGACCTTGATGAAGAAGGCGTCGTCGAGCGCCAGCGTCAGCCCGCCGAACACCGTCACCACCACGGCGTTGACGATCGCCATGCGCGGCAGATGGTTCATCACGATCTTCGACAGCGCCAGCGCGATCAGCGAGGCCGCGATGAAGACGCCGGTGGCGACGAAGATGCGCCGGTCCTCGGCGACGCCGAACCAGCGATCGCCATAGGAATTGACGAAGAAGAAGATCGCCAGCGGCCCGAATTCGAGCGCGAGCTTGAGCAGCGGATTGATCGGTTTCGCCCCGTTCGGGCTCGCCGCCGTCTCGCTCATGCCGCTTCTCCCAGGCCTGCCACGGCGCGGGCGAAATCACGCGCCGAGAATGGTTCGAGGTCGTCGACGCTTTCGCCGACGCCGATGAAATGCACGGGCAGGCCGAACTGTGCCGCCAGCGCGACGAGGATGCCGCCACGGGCCGTGCCGTCGAGCTTGGTCATCACCAGTCCGGTGACCCCGGCGGTCTCGCGGAAGGCCTCGACCTGACTGACCGCGTTCTGGCCGACGGTGGCGTCGAGCACCAGCAGCGCCGCATGCGGCGTCTGCGGATCCAGCTTGCGGATCACCCGCACCACCTTGGCCAGTTCGTCCATCAGCCCCGTCTTGTTCTGCAGCCGCCCGGCCGTGTCGATCAGCAGCACGTCGGTGCCTTCGGCCTTCGCCTTCTGCAGCGCCTCGAAGGCGAGCCCAGCCGCATCGGCACCCTGCTGACCAGACACGACTTCGGCGCCGGTCCGTTCGCCCCAGACCTTGAGCTGCTCGATCGCCGCGGCGCGGAAAGTGTCGCCCGCTGCCAGCATCACCGACTTGCCCTCGGCCCGGAACTTGGCCGCGAGCTTGCCGATCGTCGTCGTCTTGCCCGAGCCATTGACGCCGACCATCAGGATCACGAACGGTTTTTTCGTGGCGTCGATCGCGAGCGGCGTGGCGACCGGGGTCAGGATCGCCTCGACCTCGCGCGCCAGGATCGCCTTGACCTCTTCCGGCTCGATCTGTTTGTCATAGCGGCCCTCGCCGACCGCCTTGGCGATGCGGGCCGAGGTCGCCAGGCCGAGATCGGCCTGGATCAGGATGTCCTCCAGATCCTCCAGCGTCCCGGCGTCGAGCTTGCGCTTGGTGAAGAGGTCGCCGATCCCGGCCGTCAGGGCCGAGGAGGTCCGCGACAGGCCATCGCGCAGGCGGCGCCACCAGCTGCGCTTGGGCTGGACGGGTTCGGGCTGCGTTTGCGGTTGCAGCTCCGGGGGTACGACCGGCAGCGGCGCTGCCTCGCCAAGCAGGATCTCGGGCGCAACGGGTGCCTCCGGCTCGGGCTCCCGCACGATCTCGGCGACGGGCTCGCTCGGCGGCTCGGGCAGGGGAGCGGGCGCCGGTTCCGGCGGCCGTGGCGGCTCCGGCTGGTCCAGTCCGAACAGCTTCGAGAAGAAGCCGCGTTTCTTCGGTTCGGTCTCGCTCATCACTCGTCCTGCCGCTGCAAGCGGCAACGTATGGGGTTGCACCGCCCTGCGGTCATGTTTAGCGCAATGCCATGACGAGCCCCGAGCGACCAGCCTTTTCGCAGGACGACCTGCCCTTCGCGTTGCTGCATCGCGACGCGATGATGCTCGTCATCGACAAGCCGGCGGGACTTCCGGTGCATCGCGGCCCGGCGGCGAAAGGCCGCATCATCCCGGTGCTGACCGATCATCTCGATGCCCTGCGCTTCGGCCTGCCGCGCCGGCCGGAAGCCGCGCACCGGCTCGACAAGGACACCTCCGGCTGCCTCGTGCTCGGCCGGCACCCGCGCGCCATGGCCCAGCTCAACCAGCTCTTTCGCGATGGCCGCATCGAGAAAACCTACTGGGCGGTCGTCGAAGGCAACCCTGCCGAGGACGCAGGATTGATCGACTTGGCCCTGGCGAAGCGCTCGCCCGAGCGCGGCTGGTGGATGAAACCTGACCCGCAGGGCCTGCCTTCGCAGACACGCTACCGCGTGCGCGGCCGCGGCCGGCTCGATGGGATCCAGCTTGCCTGGCTGGCGCTCGAGCCGCTGACCGGCCGCACGCACCAGTTGCGCGTGCATTGCGCTGCCAGTTTCGGGCCGATCCGGGGCGATGAAATCTACGGCTCGGCGCCACGCGATACCGGCCCGGGCCTGCATCTTCACGCACAGAGCATCGCGATTCCGCTCAATCCAAAGCGCGAGCCGGTGACGGTTTCGGCGCCGCCACCACCGCATATGCGGACAGCTCTCGTGGCCTGCGGCTGGTCCGAGAGCGACAAGCTTTCCTAAACCCTAACGCCGCCCCTATCTGCGACAAGACCTCGTCAACCATTCCCTAAGGCGCAGCTGCTATCCCCGGTTGCACTGGCCCACGGGGTTTCTCATGCTGGACAAGGTGGCGAGAACGGCGGAAGCGCGCGATGCGCTGCTGACCTTCGCACAGGCGCGTGCCGATATCGCTGCTGACGCCGGGGAAAATGCCGCGCTCGCCACATTGCTGGGCTGGGTCGAGAGCTATCTGATGCGCGAGCATCCCGATCTCGGCCGCACCGGCGCCGTCTGCCCCTTCACCCGCCAGGCTGCCCGCATCGATACGGCACGGCTCGCCATCTGCACCGCCGGCCCCGATGAGGAGGAGCGCGCCTTCGCCCTGATCCGCGCCAGCTTCGGCGCGCTCGACGCCATCCCCTGCAAGCCTGGCATGGTGCATTTCCGCACCGTCATCATCGGCTTCCCGAATTGCGGCGATGAGCGCGGCGTCGCCATGCTGCAGCGCGTCCAGAAGCGCCACAAATTCTACTCCCTCTCAAGGGGCCGGATGATCGGGCTGATGTATGAGGCCTCCGATGCGCCCGGCTTGTGGAACCGCGATTTCCGGCCGTTGCGGGCACCGCTCCCCGTCCTCGCCATTCGTCACATGGTCGAGCATGATGCGCCCTTCGCCGCCCGGCATCCGCTTCTGCTCGCGCCCTATCTCGCAAAGTTCCGTCTCGCCGGGGCCATGCGCCTGATCGACCATATCCGCGGTCAGGGTTGAGCATGCCCGCCAAACCCATGCGTCGGGACGCGGACGGATCGCCCTTGCCTGGCGGCGAGGTGGCGGCAGGCTTCTCCGTCGAGATCCTCAGCGGCCGCGATGCCTTCCTCGCCCTCAAACCGGAATGGGACGCGCTTTTCGCTCGCGCCGGCCTGCCGCAGCAGCTCTTCCAGAGCCACGCCTTCCTACGGCACTGGTATGACCACTATCTCCCTGCCAGCGGTCGTCTTTGCCTTGTCGTTGGGCGCGAAGCCGGTCGCCTGGTCATGCTCTGGCCGCTGGAACGCCGCCGCCGCCTCGGTCTCGAGCTGGTGCGCCTGATGGGCGCGCCCGTGGCGCAGTTCGGCGATGTCCTCGTCGAGCCCGGTCCGCGCCGCGAGCACTGGCTCGAACGCGGCTGGGAAGTGTTGCGCCGGCACGGCGTCGACCTTGTCGAATTGCGCCTGGTCCGCGCCGACGGCGCGCTCGGCCACTGCAACAGGCTCAGCCTGACTGCCCCGGTGGTGAGCCAGGAGGCCCCCTTCGCCGACCTCGCCTTGCGCGTGGCGCCGGACGGGCCGAGCCACGCTTACCCTCCACGAGACCGCTCCGGCTACCGACGACGTCTGCGCCGGCTCGCCGAGCGTGGCGAGATCGCCTTCACCAGCATCGCACCGGGCGAGGAAGCGCGTGCTCTCGCCGAGCGAGCCGTCGCCATGAAACGCGAGGCGCTCGCCCAGCACGGGGTGCTCGCGCCAGCCGTCGCGGATCCGCGCTTCGCGCGCTTCTTCGCAGCGCTTGCGGCCGATCCGGATGATGAGACGGGCCTGCGCCTCTCGGCCGTGACCTGCAGCGGCCGCCCGGTCGGGATCGATCTGTCCTTCGACTGCAAAGGCCGCAGCTTCGGCCATGTCATAGCCAGCGATCCCGCTTTCGAGCGCGAGGGCCTCGGCCGGGTGCTGATCCACCACGCCTTCGCCAGCGCCAGGGCGCGCGGCAACTCGATCTTCGATCTGCTGGCGCCGGCGGACCCCTACAAGCGCGAGCATGCCGATGGCGCCGTGCCGGTGCGCGATTTCACGGTACCGTTGAGCTGGCGCGGGCAGCTCGCCTGCGATCTCGCCTTGCCGCGGCTGCGGCCGACGCTGAAGGCGATCGCCAAGCGCCTGCCGGCCAGCTGGGTGCGGCGGCTCGCCACCCCCGGCTAGCTGGCCATCGCATCCATGGCGCGCGCCAGCCTGACGTCGAGCTCGGTCAGGCCGCCGGCATCATGCGTCGACAAAGTAACCTGGACGGTCTTGTAGATGTTCGACCATTCCGGGTGATGGTCGAGCTTCTCCGCCAGCAGCGCCACCCGGCTCATCCAGCCGAAGGCCTCGTTGAAATCGCGGAAGACGAAGCGCTTGCTCATCGCCTCGCGGCCTTCGACCAGCGTCCAGCCGGTCAGAACCGACAGCGCCTCCTTGCGGGCCTCCGGGCTCAGGCGCTTTGGGCGATCATGTCCCATTCCTACCTCCGCTGCGACATCGCGCCGCTCGGGCGATTCGGATAGGACAGGCCGAGCGGATAGGCCGCCTCCAGCACATAGGGGCCGCCGCCGATCGAATCACGCGACGACATCAGCGCCAGGCGCCGCGCCGTGAAGCTGATCGGCCGCACGATCGGATGCAGGGCGAGGTAATGCGCGACGTCGACCGGCGAGGTGTCGCGCAAGCGCGCCAGCGTCACATGCGGCGTGAACTTGCGTGATTCGGCCGGCAATCCGAGCCGCCGCATCAATCGCTCCAGCTCGGCCTGCAACTCGTTCAGCTTCGGCGAGGGCTGGACGCGGGCGAAGACCGCGCGCGGCCGGTCACCACCGAAGCTGCCGAGCTGGTCGAGCGTGATCGTCAGCGGCTCGCCACCGAGATCGTTGAGGAAGCTGTCGACGTCATGGGCCATGCGCCTGTCGACATCCCCCAGGAAGCGCAAGGTGATGTGATAGTCGGCGGCCTCGATCCAGCGGGCACCGACCAGTCCGCCGCGATGCAGCGTCAGGGCCGAGGCGACCTCGGTGGGAATCTCTAGCGCGGTGAACAGCCTAGGCATGACGAATCAGTGCCAAGCATTTGTGACTCTGGCGAGACGGCAGCCTCGCACCGTCAGCTGCTGTTCACAAGCCGGCTCTGCTTTCCCGTCATGGACAGGGATTGCCGACCCGCTGATGGATCGCGTCGATCTTCGCCTCCAGCTCCGGTGAGATCGTCACCGAAGCGGAGCCGACCGCCGTCCTGAGCTGCTCCATGCTGGTCGCCCCGATGATGTTCGAGGTGACGAAGCAGCGCGAGGTCACGAAGGCCAGCGCCATCTGCACGGGATCGAGCCCGGCCTCTTCGGCGAGCGCGATATAGGCCTTGATCGCCAGCTCCGAGCCCGCCGTCTGGTAGCGCTGAGCCCGGTCGAACAGAGTCGTGCGCGCCCCCGCTGGCCGGGCCCCGTCGAGGTATTTGCCGGACAGGTAGCCCTGGCCCAGCGGCGAATAGGCGAGCAGCCCGACCTGCTCGCGCATGGCGATCTCGGCCAGCGCCGTCTCGAAGGTCCGGTTCAGCAGGTTGTAGGCGTTCTGGATCGACCGGACACGGGGCCGATCGCCATCCTTCGCGGCGGCGAGGAAGCTCATCGTGCCCCAGGCGCTCTCATTGGAGAGGCCGAGATGGCGGATCTTGCCGGCCTTGACCATGGCCGCAAAGGCGTCGAGCTGCTCGGCGAACGGCGTCTCGTCCTCGGCTTTCGTGAACGCGGCCTGGTTGAAGCGCGTCGGGTTCGAGCCCCATTGCATCGGCCGATCGGGGAAATGGATCTGGTAGAGGTCGATATAGTCGGTCTGCAGCCGCTTCAGGCTCTTGTCGACGGCCTCCTCGACCTGCCTGCGATTGACCCGGGTCGGGCCCTTGTCGTCGCGGAACCAGTCATTGCTGGAGCGGCCGACGATCTTGGAGGCGAGGATCACCTTGTCGCGATTGCCGCGTGCCTTGAACCAAGTTCCGATGATCGTCTCGGTCGCGCCTTGCGTCTCCGGCTTCGGCGGAATCGAATAGAGCTCGGCCGTGTCGAAAAAATTCACGCCCTGGTCGAGCGCATAGTCCATCTGCGCATGGCCCTCGGCCTCGGTATTCTGCTGGCCGAAGGTCATCGTGCCCAGGCAGATCGCCGGGACGTTGAGGTCGGTGCGGCCGAGACGACGGTATTCCATGGCGAAACGCTCCGATGGCGGACGCACCGGAAGTGCGCCGCACATGACGAGGGTGATGGCAGGATGCGCCCTTGCTCAGGAGCGCGGGCGCAGGGAGGCGAGGAACCGCTCCACCGTCGGCAGGATGCGCTGCGCGATGACGCGCACGCCTTCAGCCGTCGGATGCAGCATGTCGGGCTGGTTCAATACCCGGTCCCCGGCGATCCCGTCCAGAAAGAAGGGATAGAGGATGAGCCCATGTTTCTCGGCGAGCTTGGGATAGATCGCGTCGAAGCGGGCGACATAGTCCGGGCCATTGCTGCGCGGCGCATACATGCCGGCGAGCAGAACGGGGATGCCGCGCGCCTTCAGCCCGGTCACGATCGCGTCAAGCGACTTTTCCGTCAGCGCCGGATCGACGCCGCGCAGGGCATCGTTGGCACCGAACTCGAGGATGACGCCATCGGTGCCGTCGGGCACCGACCAGTCGAGCCGCTCCAGCCCGCCCTGCGAGGTGTCGCCGGAGACGCCGGCATTGGCGATCTCGACCGAAATTCCCTTGTCGCGCAGCAGCTTCTCCAGCACGGTCGGAAAAGCGGCGCTCCCCGGCAGGTTGTAACCGGCGCTCAGGCTGTCGCCGAACGCAACCAGCTTGAGAGGCTTGGTCTGGGCGTGAGTCGAGCTGTTCATCAAAAAAGAACCCAGGCTGATAGAAGCGAGCAGCATGACCGCCCAAATCCGCGGCCACAGCTGGATTCGTAGAGGCAAGCGCCCATATCGGGTGGCGGCAGGGCGCATGGCGGTTCTGGTCCCTTCGGCTCGGAATAACGGTCGAAGCGACGGCATCGGATGGGATGAAAGCGGAAACATGGCGGTAAGCGAAGGAACCCCGGCTGTGATCGAACTGAGCGATGTCGAGCTCAGTCTGGGGCGCGGCGCCGCCCGCGTCCATATCCTCAAGGGCGTTTCGCTGGCGATCCCGCAGGGTCAGGCCACCGGGCTGGTCGGCCCCTCCGGCTCCGGCAAGTCGACCTTGCTGATGACCATGGCCGGGCTGGAACGGCCCGATTCCGGCGTGGTCAAGGTCGCTGGCCAGGATCTCGGGGCGCTCGGCGAGGATGCGCTCGCCGTCTTCCGCGGCCGCCATATCGGCATCGTCTTCCAGTCCTTCCACCTCGTCCCGACCATGACGGCGCGCGAGAACGTCGCATTGCCGCTTGAGCTTGCCGGTGCGGACGACGCCTTCGAGCGCGCCGCGGCCGAACTGCGCAATGTCGGCCTCGGAGAGCGCATGGACCACTACCCGGCCCAGCTCTCCGGCGGCGAGCAGCAGCGCGTCGCCATCGCCCGCGCGGTGGCGCCCGACCCGGCGATCCTCGTCGCCGACGAGCCGACCGGCAATCTCGACGAGAGCACCGGCCGCTCGATCGTCGACCTGATCTTCGCGCTCCGCCGCGAGCGCGGCGCCACCCTGGTGCTGGTCACCCACGATCTCTCGCTCGCGGCGAGCTGCGATCGCACCGTGCGGCTGCGTGCCGGCCGCATCGAGACCGAGGCTGGCACCGAGGCGCTGGCGATCTGAGATGCACGCGCCCGTCAAATCCTCGATGTCTCCCTCTGATCCTGCGCGTCGGCCCGTCGGCCTGACTCTCGCTTTGCGCCTCGCCTGGCGCGATCTGCGCGGTGGCCTGCGCGGCTTCGGCGTTTTCATCGCCTGCCTGGCGCTCGGCGTCATGGCGATCGCCGCGGTGTCCTCGGCCTCGCGCGGCCTGAGCGAAGGCCTAGGCCGCGAAGGCCGGCGCATCCTCGGCGGCGATGCCGCCTTCAGCCTGATCCATCGCGAGCCGACGACGGAGGAACATGCCTTCCTCGCCCGCCACGGCCGCGTCTCGACCATCGCGACCCTGCGCAGCATGGCCAATGCCGGCGAGAAGGGCGCCGCCCTGGTCGAGCTGAAGGCCGTCGACGGCTCCTACCCCAGCGTCGGCGAACTCCGCACCGACCCGGCCCAGCCGACCGCCGATCTCCTCGCCTTGCGCGACGGCGCCTATGGCGGCATCGCCGATCCCGTCCTGTTCGGCCGGCTCGAGCTGAAGCCCGGCGACACCGTGCTGATCGGCTCTGCCCGGGTGCAACTGCGCGCCAGCCTGACCTCCGAGCCCGACAAGATCGCCGCCGGCGTCGGCTTCGGCCCACGCCTGATCCTCTCGCAGGAGGCCTTGCGGGCGTCGGGGCTGCTCCAGCCCGGCAGCCTCGTCCGCTGGACCGCCCGCGTCCTCCTCCCCGAGGGTGCGAACACCGACGCGGCGCTCGATGCCCTGCTGGCCAACGCCAGCAAGGAGCAGCCCAATGCCGGCTGGGAGATCCGCTCGCGCGGCAATGCCGCGCCGAACTTCCAGCGCAATATCGAGCGCTTCACCCAGTTCCTGACCCTGGTCGGCCTGACCGCGCTCCTGGTCGGCGGCGTCGGCGTCGCCAATGCGGTGCGCCGCTTCGTCGAGGCCAAGCGGCTCGACTTCGCCACGCTGAAGGCGATCGGCGCCACCGGCGGCCGCGTCGTCGCCATCCATTTGACCGAGGTCATGCTGGTCGCCGGCTTCGGCATCGCGATCGGCCTTGCGCTCGGTGCGGCCGCGCCCTTTGCACTGGGCTATGTGCTGTCCGACATCCTGCCGCTGCCCTTCGAGCCGACGCTCGCCCCGGCTGAGCTCGCTATCGCCGCGCTCTACGGCCTGCTGACGGCACTGGTCTTCGCCGTCATCCCGCTCGGCCGCGCCCATGACGTGCCGGTCTCGGCGCTGTTCCGCGACCAGATCGAGCCCGACCGGCGCCAGCCGCGCTGGTTCTACAGGGCGATCTTCCTCGCCGCGCTCGCCGGCCTCGTCGGCGTCGCGCTCGTCTTCGCCTATGACCGGCGCATCGCACTGATCTATATCGCCGCGGCCGGCTTCGTCTTCCTGCTGCTGCGCCTCGTCGCCTGGGGCGTGATGGCCTTGGCGCGCCGGGCCGGGCGTCCCAAACGGCCGGCGTTGCGCATGGCGCTCGCCAACACCTATCGGCCGGGCGCGCTGACCCAGTCGCTGGTGCTGTCGCTGGGCCTGGGCGTGGCCCTGCTCTCGACGCTCGCCTTCATCGACGTCAGCCTGCGCCGGCAACTGACCCAATCGCTACCGCAGAAGGCGCCGAGCTTCTTCTTCCTCGACATCCCCAACGCCCAGGCCGCCGCCTTCGATCGCTTCCTCGCCGAGCAGCGCCCCGGCGCCCATGTCGAGCGCGTGCCGATGATGCGCGGCCGCATCGTCAGCGTGAACGACGTCCCGGCCGAGCAGATCAAGGCCAGCGAGCAGATGGCCTGGGTGCTCGAAGGCGACCGCGGCATCACCTATTCGACCGCCATGCCCGAGGCCTCCAGGCTCGCCTCGGGCGAGTGGTGGCCGGAGAATTATCGCGGCGAGCCGCTGGTCTCCTTCGATGCCCGCGCCGTCGAGGGGCTCGGCCTCAAGCTCGGCGACAAGCTCACCGTCAACGTGCTCGGCCGCAACATCAGCGCGCGGATCGCCAATTTCCGCGACATCGAATGGCGCTCGCTCGGCATCAACTTCGTCATGGTGTTCTCGCCGAACACCTTCGCCGGCGCGCCGCACACCAACCTCGCCACCGTCACCGACAAGGGCGCGACGCCCGTGAGCGGCGACGCGGCGCTGATGCGCCAGCTCGCCATCGCCTTCCCGGCGGTGACAGCGGTCCGGGTCAAGGACGCGCTGGAGGCGGTCAACACCATCGTCGGCCAGCTCGCCGGCGCGATTCGCGGCGCCTCCGGCCTCGCCATCAGCGCGAGCCTGCTGGTCCTGGCCGGTGCTCTGGCGGCCGGACAGAGGGCGCGGCTCTATGACGCGATGATCCTGAAGACGCTCGGCGCGACACGCCGCTTCATACTTTCGTCGTACATCCTCGAATACGCAGGCATTGGTGTCGTGTCCGCCCTGTTCGGGCTCCTGGCAGGTGCCGCCGCCGGCTGGGGCGTCGTCACGCAAGTGATGAAGATAGATTTCATCCCGGATCCGACAGGCGCTATTATCGCCGCGACTGCAGCCGTCGTGGTCACCGTCGTGTTCGGATTGATCGGAACGCTGCAGATACTATCGAAAGCGCCCGCTTCTCATCTGAGGAATTTATGAGGTCTGACTCGTCGCGGTCAGACATAAACATGAACGGACGGTAATGTTGCATCGACTGGCCGACGAATTTCTATGCCGCAGGCGGCACTAACCATGCTTGCCTCTTGTAAGCTCGCCTGATCCCCCTCATATTTCGCGATGTCGCGACATTGGTGCGCGGCGGTGGGCGTCGCAAGGGCGATGTCTGCCAGGCAAAGTTTCAAGGGGAACACTCTCCATGAGCGATTTCGACCGCAACGCTCAGGTCTGGGGCACCGGCCGCGCCCAGCAGACCAGCGCCGTCGAGATGGACCAGGGCCTGCGCTCGTTCATGCTCGGCGTCTACAACAACATGAGCATCGGCCTGGCCATCACCGGCCTGATGGCAATCGGCATCTCGATGCTGGCGATTGCCGGCTACTCGCCTTCGGGCAAGGTCACCGCGCTGACGCCGCTCGGCCAGGCGCTCTACCTCAGCCCGCTGAAGTGGGTGGTGATGCTGGCGCCGCTGGCCTTCATCTTCTTCTTCTCGTTCAAGGCCGAGAGCATGAGCTCGTCGACCGCGCGCGCCATGTTCTTCGCCTTCGCGGCGGTGATGGGCATCTCGCTGTCCTCGATCTTCGTGGTCTTCACCGGTGAATCGATCGCCAAGGTGTTCTTCATCACCGCGGCCTCCTTCGCTGGCCTGAGCCTGTTCGGCTACACCACGAAGAAGTCGCTGTCGGGCATCGGCTCGTTCCTGATCATGGGCCTGATCGGCCTGGTGATCGCCTCGGTGGTCAACATCTTCCTGGCCTCGAGCGCGCTCTCCTTCGCCATCTCGGTGATCGGCGTGCTGGTCTTCGCCGGCCTGACCGCCTGGGATACGCAGCGCCTGAAGGAAATGTACCTGTACTCGGACCTCGACTCCGAGTCGGCCGCGAAGCTCTCGGTGAACGGCGCTCTGTCGCTCTACCTGAACTTCGTCAACATGTTCCAGATGCTGCTCTCGCTCTTCGGCTCGCGCCAGGAGTGACGAGACCAGTGATCAGGGCGGCAGCCTGAGAATCAAGAAGCCCCGGCCTCGCGGCCGGGGCTTTTCTTTTGAACTGACGTCACACAGCGCAGGCGGGAATCAGCTCACCACGCTCAGTCGCTTGTCCAGCACCTTGAGCACCCGGCCGAGCTCCGCGCCGCGCTTCAGGATCAGCCCGGTCGCGGTGACCACCGAATAGGCGCCCTGGCGCCGCGCCAGCGACGGGTCCTTGACGATCCGGTAAAGCGGCACCTCGGCCGTGCGCCGAAACACCGAGAACTGCGCCTTGTCGCGCAGGAAATCGATGGCGTAGTCGCGCCATTCACCGGCCGCGACCATCCGGCCATAGAGGTTGAACAGCTCGTTCAGCTCGCGGCGATCGAAGGTGACGGAGGAGGGCGCGGCAGCAGCCGGAAAGGCGACGACCGCGCCCGCTCGCTGACCTGGCGGAGTTTCGCTTTCGCTCATCACGCCTCCTTTTCGTGGCCGGTGATGATCCGGCAAGGGATGATGCGCCCGCCCTCCGGCGCTGGCAAGGGCGCGGCAAGACAGATTGATGACAGGCCCGCCATCCTTTTTCGGGGCCAGGGCGATTGCCATGATTTTGCCGCGCTTGCGCCCAGCGAACGCCCCGTTACGGGGCTCAACTCCGATTCGTTGCTTCGGCGGCCCGGCCTGTCCGGTTCCGGACACGTCAGCCCCCCAGCCCCTCCGGCGCTGCGGCGGGCCGGGCCAACGAGTCGAAGCCAACTCACGGCTGGCGGTCTCCGCCGGCCGTTTTCTTTTGACTGGCCCCCTTACCGGGACGCACCGTGATATTCGGGATTCGGCCGCATATCGACGGCCGACGCGATCCGGTTCGACATGTTGAAGAAGGCGGCGACCGCCCCGATGTCCCAGATGTCGCGCTCGCCGAAGCCGGCGTCGCGCAAGGCCTGCCGATCCTCCTCCTCGATCTTGTGCGGCTCTTCCGTCAGCTTCACCGAAAAGTCGAGCATGGCGCGGTGGCGCGGCGAGAGTTGCGCGGCGCGGTAGTTCATCACCATCATCTCGCCGAGCACGGGGTCGCCCGAGAGCTGGCGCACCGCCTGCCCATGCGCCGTCAGGCAGTAATAGCAGCGATTCACGCTGGAGACCGCGACCGCGACCATCTCGCGCTCCAGCTTCGACAGGCCGGACGGCGCCAGCATCAGGTCGTTGTAGAAGGTGGCGAAGGCCTGGAGCTTGGCGTCGTCATGCGAATAGGCGGCAAGCACGTTCGGGATGTAGCCGAGCTTCTCCTCGCATTTGGCGAAATAGGCCTGCATCGGCTCGGAAAGCTCGGCCCGCGGCAGAGAGAGCGCCATCACGGCGGGCGGAGCGTCCTGCTTCGCAGGCTGTTCACCCACCATCGCTTTGTCATGCTTCTTCGTCATCTCTGCGCTCCTCGCGTCGATATCCGCGTGGATCGGGCACGACTTGCCGCGTCCGCGCCATATTGGTGCAATCTGGCTGCTGCGATGCGACGAAAGTTGCAGCCGTCGGTGAGCTATGTCATCGCTTCGGCAAAATAGCAGGGGGAAGACGATTATGGCCAAGCGCGAAGCGAATGCCACGGCTGCAGCCGTCACCGCGATCGAAACGGCCGCGCGTGAATTCGGTTCGGCGATGCCGGCGGACTTCCCCAAGCTGCTTTATGGCCGCACCGTTGCCGAGGACCTTGTCGCGCTCCCGCCGGAGCTGCTCGCCCACGCCGCCGCCGCCGCCTATGCCCATCTGAGCGGCAAGCGCAAACCCGGCGAGCCCAATCTGCGCTTCCGTAACGAGGCCGTGACCGAAGGCGATCGCGAGCGCCAGATCACCATCCTAGAGGTCGTCAACGACAACAAGCCGTTCCTGCTCGATTCGACCCTGGCCGAACTGAGCGAGCAAGGCTACGAGCCGCGCCTCGTCGCCCATCCCATCCTCGCCGTGGTGCGCAAGGACGACGGCACCTTCCAGTCGCTCGCCGGCGAGGCCTCGGGCCGGGCCGTCGAAGGCACGCGCCGCGAGAGCCTGATCCATATCCATCTCGACCGGATCGACACCGCCGAGGCACGCGAGCGGCTCGCCGCCGGCCTTGCCCGCGTCTATGTCGATGTCGGCCTCGCCGTCGACGACTGGGCGGCGATGCGCGGGCGCATCACCGAGGTCATCCAGTCCTACCGCGCCAATCCGCCGCCTCTGCCGGAGGACGAGGTCGCCGAGGCGCTAAACTTCCTCGAGTGGATTGCCAGTGACAACTTCACCCTGCTCGGCGTGCGCGCCTACCGCTTCGCCGGCGGCGACACCGCTGCCGACCCGGTCGATTCCTCCGGCCTCGGCATCCTGCGCGACCCGGATGTCCGGGTGCTGCGCAAGAATCGCGAGCTGGTGGTGATGACACCGGAGATCCGCGCCTTCCTGGCCAAGCCGCAGGCGCTGATCATCACCAAGGCCAACGTCAAGAGCCGGGTCCATCGCCGCGTCCATCTCGACTATGTCGGTGTGAAATTGTTCACACCAGACGGCCGGCTCGACGGCGAACTGCGCATCGTCGGCCTGCTCACCTCGAACGCCTATACCGGCAGCGCCCGCGCCATCCCCTATCTGCGCCTCAAGGTCGCCCGCGTGCTCAAGAGCACCGGCTTCGACCCGTCGAGCTATTCCGGCCGCGCCCTCTACAACGTGCTCGACGCCTTCCCGCGCGACGAGCTCTTCCAGATCGATGTCGAGACGCTGGAGCGCTTCGCCCTCGACATCATGCAATTGACCGAACGGCCGCGGATCCGGGCGCTGGCCCGCGCCGACGAGTTCGACCGCTTCGTCTCGGCGCTCGTCTTCATCCCGAAGGACCGCTACGACACCACGGTCCGCCGCCGCGTCGGCGAGTTCCTCGCCCGCGTCTACCAGGGCCGCGTCTCGGCCGGCTATCCGGCCTATCCGGAAGGCCCGCTCGCCCGCACCCACTACATCATCGGCCGCGACGAGGGTCGCACGCCCAAGGTCGACCGTCACACGCTGGAAGCCGGCATCGCCGCGATCGTCCGCACCTGGAGCGACGGTCTCAAGGATGCGCTCGACGCTGAGAAGGCCGGCCCCGCCGCCCGTTCCCTCGCCGAGCGCTATGCCGAGGCCTTCGGCGCCGCCTATCGCGAGCGCTACTCGGCCGAAGACGCGCTGGTCGACATCGACATGCTGCAGAAGCTCTCGGCGGAACGGCCGCGTGCGGTCAACCTCTATCGCCGCGACGGCGACGGGCCGACCAGAGCCAATCTCAAACTGTTCTCGCGCGGCGCTGCGATCTCGCTCTCCGAGCGCGTGCCGATGCTGGAGAACATGGGCTTCCGCGTCGTCAACGAGCGCACCTTCAACATCACCCCGCAGCAGAACGGCGCGGCCGGCAGCGACAGCCGCGTCTGGCTGCACGATATGACCCTGGAGCGCGCCAGCGGCGGCGAGATCGACATCGAGCATCTCGATCCGACGATCGAGGCGGCGCTGATGGCGCAGTTCCGCGGCTTCACCGAATCCGACCGCTTCGACCAGCTCGTCCTCGCCGCCGGCCTCGCCTGGCGGGAAGCGGCGCTGCTGCGGGCGCTCGGCCGCTATCTGCGCCAGGTCGGCGCGCCCTATGCGCAGGATTACATCGCCGACGCGCTGACCCGCCATTCCGGCATCGCCACCGGCCTGGTGAAGCTCTTCGTCGCCAAGTTCGACCCTCATCTGTCGGACAAGAAGCGCGCCGAGCAGATGAAGGCCGAGCGCGAGCGCATCGAAGCCGCGCTCGCCGACGTCACCAGCCTCGACGAGGACCGCATCCTGCGCCGCTTCGTCAACCTGATCGACGCGACGCTGCGCACCAACTTCTTCCAGATCGGCCCGGACGGGCATCCGCGCGGCACGATCTCGTTCAAGCTCGCCTCCGGCCAGGTCGACGGCATGCCGCTGCCGCGCCCGCTCTACGAGATCTTCGTCTACTCGCCGCGCGTCGAAGGCGTCCACATGCGCTTCGGCAAGGTCGCGCGCGGCGGCCTGCGCTGGTCGGACCGGCCGCAGGATTTCCGCACCGAGGTGCTCGGCCTGGTCAAGGCGCAACAGGTCAAGAACGCCGTCATCGTCCCAGTCGGCGCCAAGGGCGGCTTCGTGCCCAAGCAATTGCCGCCGGCGAGCGACCGGCAGGCCTGGCTGGCCGAAGGCACCGAGAGCTACCGGATCTTCATCCGTACCTTGCTCGAGCTCACCGACAATCTCGACGGCGAGAAGATCGTTCCGCCGCCGGACACGGTCCGCCATGACGGCGACGACCCCTATCTCGTCGTCGCCGCCGACAAAGGCACCGCGACCTTCTCCGACACCGCCAACGCGCTCTCGGCCGAGAAACATCACTGGCTCGGCGACGCCTTCGCCTCCGGCGGCTCGCAGGGCTACGACCACAAGGGCATGGGCATCACCGCCCGCGGCGCCTGGGAGGCGGTGAAGCGCCATTTCCGCGAGATCGACGTCGACATCCAGACGACGCCCTTCACCGTCGCCGGCGTCGGCGACATGTCCGGCGACGTTTTCGGCAACGGCATGCTGCTCTCGCCGGCGATCAAGCTCGTCGCCGCCTTCGACCATCGCGACATCTTCCTCGATCCCACTCCGGATCCGGCCAAGAGCCTGGCCGAGCGCCAGCGCATCTTCGCCTTGCCGCGCTCCTCCTGGGCCGACTACGACAAGTCGCTGATCTCCAAGGGCGGCGGCATCTTCTCGCGCCAGGCCAAGAGCATCGCGCTCTCGCCCGAGATCCGGCAGGCCATCGGCTTCGACAAGGCGCAGGTCACCCCGGCCGAGTTGATGATTGCGATCTTGAAGGCGCCGGTCGACCTGCTCTGGTTCGGCGGCATCGGCACCTATATCCGCGCCAGCGACGAGACCGACGCCCAGGTCGGCGACCGCGCCAATGACGCGATCCGCGTCACCGGCTCCGATCTGCGCACCAAGGTGATCGGCGAGGGCGCCAATCTCGGCGCGACCCAGCGCGGCCGCATCGAGGCGGCCCGCAACGGCGTGCGCCTCAACACCGACGCGATCGACAACTCCGCCGGCGTCAACACCTCCGACGTCGAGGTCAATATCAAGATCGCTCTCGCCGACCCCGTCCGCGACGGCCGCCTGCCCGAGAAGAAGCGCAACGCCCTCCTGGCGCAGATGACCGACGAGGTCGGCCTGCTCGTCCTGCGCAACAACTACCTGCAGACCCTGGCGCTCTCGCTGACCGAGGCGCAGGGCATCCAGGCGAGCCCGCATCTGCGCCGGCTGATGGTTCGGCTCGAGGAGGACGGCCGGCTCGACCGCGGCGTCGAGTATCTGCCCTCGGACGCCGTGCTGATCGAGCGCGAGAAGCGCGGCGAAGGCCTGACCCGGCCGGAACTCGCCGTGCTCATCGCCTATGCCAAGCTCGCTCTGCACGATGCGCTGCTCGACTCGGCGATTCCCGACGATCCCTATCTGAAGAGCGAACTGATCCGCTATTTCCCGCAGCCGCTGCGCGAGGGCTATGGCAAGGAGATCGCCGGCCACAGGCTGCGCCGCGAGATCGTCGCGACCCAGCTCGCCAACGCCATCATCAACCGCGGCGGCCCCGCCATCGTCTCGATGCTGGCCGACCAGACCCGCGCCGAGGCGCCGGCGATCGCGGCGGCCTATGCCGTCGCCCGCGACGCCTTCGACCTGATCACCCTGAACGGTTCCATCGACGCGCTCGACGCCAAGCTGCCGGGCAAGACCCAGACCGGGCTCTACGCCGCCGCGCAGGAACTCGTCGTCGACCGGATGCGCTGGTTCCTGCGGCGCGGCGTAGCCAAGCCGGGCGCGATCGAGCAGACCGTGGCGCATTATGCCAAGGGTGTCGCGGCGCTGGATGCAGCGCTCGCCGAATTGCTGCCGGAGGCGGCAGCCCAGGCCCGCAATGCCCGCATCGCCGCGCTGACGGCCGAAGGCGTGCCCGAGGCGTTGGCGACGCGCGTCGCCAGCCTGCCCTGGCTCGCCGAGGCGACCGATATCGTCGACATCGCCAGCCGGACCAAGCGCGACGTCGTCGAGGTCGCCCGGATTCATTTCGGTACCGATTCGGTCTTCGGCTTCTCGACGCTGTCCTCCGCGGCAGCCGCCGTGCCCGCGACCGACGACTATGAACGCCTGGCGCGCCAGCGCGCGGTCGAAACCCTGACCGACGCCCATGCCGGGCTGACGCAGGAGATCGCCACCGGCAAATCCGGCCCCGACGCGCTGAAGGACTGGCTGGCGGAGCGCGGCGCCGATGCGGAACGCACCCGCGCCACCGTCTCGGCCATTGCCATGTCGGGCCTCTCCCTGCCAAAGCTGATGGTGGCGGCCGGCATGCTGGCCGATCTGCCGCGCAAATAAGGTCTGGAGAGAGTTTGGTGATGGATGCGGACGAGGAAAGCACGGTGCCGGCGGTGACCCGGATTGACCCGAAGCTGCTGGAGATCCTCGTCTGCCCGGTCACCAAGGCGACGCTGGAATACGACGCCGCGCGCCAGGAACTGATCAGCCGCGCCGCCAAGCTGGCCTACCCGATCCGCGACGGCATACCGATCATGCTGCCGGAAGAGGCGCGGCAATTGGAAGGGTAGTGCCGGCCTTTCCTTCTCCCCTCGGGGGAGAAGGTGTCTGTGAAGCAGACGGATGAGGGCGGTATGACCGGGTGAGACGAGGGCAGGTAGTGCCTGTCTTTCCCTCATCCGTCAGCGCTACGCGCTGCCACCTTCTCCCCCAAGGGAGAAGGACTCTGGCGCTACAGCATCTCGCCCTTGAGCAGACGCGGCGTCGGCCCGGCCAAGCCGGCCGCCTCGCGAATGAAGAAGCGCTTCAGCCCCGGCATGCGCTCGACCAGCCCAAGGCCGAGATCGCGTGCCAATCGTAACGGCGTCGAATCGTTTGAGAACAACCGGTTGAGTCCGTCGGTGACGACGCCCATGGCGACCGTGTCGAAGCGCCGGCCCTTCTCATAGGCTTCGAGTACCTCGGAACCGCCGACATCGAGGCCGAGCCGGGCCGCGTCGACGATCGCCTCGGCCAGCGCCGCGACATCCTTCAGCCCGAGATTGAGCCCCTGTCCGGCGATCGGATGGATGACATGCGCGGCATCGCCGAGCAGGGCCAGCCTGTCGTCGACGAAACGGCGTGCCACCCCGAAAGAGAGGGGATAGGCGCCCGGGCGGCTATCCAGGGCGATCTCGCCGAGTTCGAGGCCGAAACGACGCTCCACCTCCAGCAGGAGATCGCTCTCATCGAGCGCCAGCAAGGCCGGGACGTTCTCGCTGCGCTCCGTCCAGACGATCGAGGAGCGATGGCCGAGCTTGCCGCCATCGGCCAGCGGCAGGATCGCGAAGGGCCCGGACGGCAGGAAGTGCTCGACCGCGCGCCCCTCATGCGGCCGCTCATGGCCGATGGTCGCGACGATCCCCGATTGCGGATAGGACCAGCCGACCCAGCCGATCCCGGCCAGCTCGCGCAATTTCGAGCGGGCGCCGTCGGCAGCAATCAGCAGCGCTGCATTGAACTTTTCGCCGCCGGCGAAGGCAATGGTGATCGCACCATCGTCCTCCATGCCTGAGCGGACACCTTCCGCTCGCAATTCGACGCCATTGGCGCGTGCGACCTGCAGCAATGCCGCAACCAGCGTGCCGTTCTCGACCATATGGGCGAAGGGCTGGCCGGGTTCGATCTCGCCGTCGAAGGTCAGGAAGACCGGCCGCACCAGGTCCGGCGTGCGGCTGTCGGTGATGACCATCTCGGTCATCGCCGTTGCAGCCGCCTCCGCCAGGCGCCAGACACCGAGCGCCGCCAGCATGTTGCGCGCCGCCGCCGCGACCGCATAGGCGCGGCTGTCGGTTGCTGCTGGCCGATCCAACGCCGGATCGGCGACGATGATGCGGAAACTCTCGCCCAGCGCCTGCTTCAGCGCCACCGCCAGCGTCAGCCCGGCGACGCCGCCGCCGGCGATGACGATGCGCTGGCTCGCACTTCCAGAACTCTGCACTGTCGCCTTCCTCGCATCGCGCCGCTTGACGCGGCCGGATCGCTGGTTGCTGATGCTCGCCGTCTTGCCCACAGCCGGCCCGGGCCGCAAGCCCGTGCCGAGCCGGTTTCAGCCGATGAACCCAGCCGCGAACACTCTGCTCCCGATCTTCGATCTCGAACCGCTCGGACACAACCGGTTCCAGGGTCGCAGCCCCGACAATGGCTGGACACGCGTCTTCGGCGGCCAGGTGATCGGCCAGGCGCTCTATGCTGCCTGCAAGACCGTCGAGGAGCGCTCGCCCCATTCGCTCCACGCCTATTTCATGCTGCCGGGCGATCCGGCGATCCCGATCGTCTATGAAGTCGAGCGGCTGCGCGACGGCGGCTCGTTCTCGACGCGGCGCGTGCTGGCGCTGCAGAAGGACGCGGCGATCTTCGCGATGTCGGCCTCCTTCCAGATCGCCGAGCCCGGCTACGAGCACGAGATGCCGATGCCGGTGGTCCCGGCGCCCGAGGAACTGCCCGATCGAGATGGCATGGAGCGCGACGTTCTCCCGCACATGCCCGAGGCGGTGCGCGCCTATTACCGGCGCGAGCGGCCGATCGACATCCGCCCTGTCGAATTGAGCCGCTACGCTGCGGACGCTCCCCGGAAGCCGAAATTCAATGTCTGGGTCAAGGCAGCGCAGAAGCTGCCGGACGAGCCGGCGCTGCATCAGAGCGTGCTCGCCTATGCCTCGGACCTCATGCTGCTCGATTCCAGCCTGATCGCTCACGGCACCAGCGTCTTCGACCGGCGCATCCAGAGCGCCAGCCTCGACCATGCGATGTGGTTCCATCGCCCCTTCCGGGCCGATGACTGGCTGCTCTACGCCCAGGACAGCCCCTCGGCCTCGGGCGCGCGCGGCTTCTCCCGCGGGCTGATCTTCGACCGGCAGGGACATCTCGTCGCCTCGGTCGCTCAGGAAGGCCTGGTCCGGCCACGCCCCGATCGCGCCTGAGCCGTCGCCGCCCGCTTTCGCGGCACATGCCTAATTCTTCATCATTTCCACGCGCTGAACCCGGGCTGATCATGGCGGAATCGCGGCATTGCCCGCTCACGCGCCATATCCGCCGGTTGGCACGGCCCTTGAAAGGTCTCCCCTGACGCGCCTGCCGCAAAGGGCGCGAAAGGCGCAACGACGTCGCTTGGATCGTGGTCCGACGGCGCAAGCGGGGGATAACCCAGCCATGAAGATCGTGATGGCCATCATCAAGCCGTTCAAGCTGGAGGAGGTGCGCGACGGGCTCACCGCCATCGGCGTGCACGGGCTGACCGTGACCGAAGTGAAGGGCTATGGCCGCCAGAAGGGCCATACCGAAATCTATCGCGGCGCCGAATACGCCGTGAGCTTCCTGCCCAAGATCAAGATCGAGGTCGCGGTCACCGACGATCTCGTCGGCAAGGTGATCGAGGCGATCACCGCCGCCGCCCGCACCGGCCAGATCGGCGACGGCAAGATCTTCGTCTCCTCGATCGAGAAGGCCGTGCGCATCCGCACCGGCGAGACCGACGGCGACGCCCTCTGATCCCCGACCATCCCAGGAGCTTTTCGATGAACAACAAGACCCTTAACCGGGCCGGGCTGGTCGGGCTGGCCTTCGCCGCGATGGCCGGCGCCGCGCTGGCGCAAACCCCGGCCGCACCGCCCGCTCCCGTGCCCAACAAGGGCGACGTCGCCTTCATGATGAGCTCGACGATCCTCGTCCTGCTCATGACCGTGCCCGGCCTCGCTCTGTTCTATGGCGGCCTCGTCCGCTCCAAGAACATGCTCTCGGTGCTGACCCAGGTCTTCGCCATCGTCTGCATCGTCAGCCTGATGTGGATCATCTTCGGCTACTCGCTCGCCTTCACCAATGGCGGCGGCCTCAACGACTTTGTCGGCGGCTTCTCCAAGGCCTTCCTGCGCGGCGTCGACGGCAACTCGACCGCCGCGACCTTCTCGAACGGCGTCGTCATCCCGGAATATGTCTACATCGCCTTCCAGATGACCTTCGCCTGTATCACGCCGGCCCTCATCGTCGGCGCCTTCGCCGAGCGCATGAAGTTTTCGGCGCTGCTGCTCTTCATCGTGCTCTGGGTCACCCTGATCTATTTCCCGATGGCCCACATGGTCTGGTACTGGGGCGGGCCCGACGCGGTCGGCAACGCCGCCAAGGCGCTGGCTGATGCCGGCACCGACGGCAAGGCTGCAGCCCAGGCAGCGCTCGACGCGGTCAACGCCGATGCCGGCATGCTGTTCAAATGGGGCGCGCTCGACTTCGCCGGCGGCACCGTCGTGCACATCAATGCCGGTATCGCCGGTCTCGTCGGCTGCGTCCTGATCGGCAAGCGCATCGGCTTCGGCCGCGAGCTGATGGCGCCGCATTCGCTGACCATGACGCTGATCGGCGCAGCCCTGCTCTGGGTCGGCTGGTTCGGCTTCAACGCCGGCTCCAACCTCGAAGCCAACGGCACCGCGGCGCTCGCCATGATCAACACCTTCGTCGCCACCGCGGCGGCGGCGGTGGCCTGGCTGTTCGTCGAATGGGCGGTGAAGGGCAAGCCCTCCATGCTCGGCATGGTCTCGGGCGCGGTCGCCGGCCTCGTCGCCGTCACCCCGGCGGCGGGCTTCGCCGGCCCGATGGGCTCGATCCTGCTCGGCCTCGTCGTCAGCCCGGTCTGCTTCATGTTCTGCTCGACCGTGAAGAATGCGCTCGGCTACGACGACTCGCTCGACGTCTTCGGCATCCACTGCATCGGCGGCATCATCGGCGCGCTGGCGACCGGCATCCTGGTCAACCAGGCGCTCGGCGGCGCCGGCATCCCCGACTATTCGACCAAGCCCGGCGAGCTGGTCGCGGCGACCTACGAGTTCGGCACGGCCTTCATGGCCCAGCTCAAGGCGGTGCTGTTCACGCTCGTCTTCAGCGGCGTCGGCTCAGCGATCCTCTACAAGATCGTCGACGTCGTCGTCGGCCTGCGCGTCGCCCCCGATCAGGAGCGCGAGGGCCTCGACATCGCCGAGCATGGCGAGCGCGCCTATCACGACTGAGCCAGGGGGCCTACCTCTCGCGCATCATCGCCCCGGCGGGACACCGCCGGGGTTTTTCATTGGTGCCTCTCAGTCGCGGCTCTCGGCACGGTCGAGCACGATCTCGAGCACCTGCACCGTCTCCGGCAATTCGATCAGGAACTCGGCATCTCGCTCGAGATGGTGGATCCTACGCGGATCTGGGCCGGCAAAGCGCGACATCGCTTCGACGCTTTCCCAATAGGAGATCGTCACGAACTCGCTTTCGCTCTCACGGTCCTCGCGGAACATCTGCGCACCGAGCGCCTTCTTCGCCAGCGGCCGGACACCGACCTCCAGCAGATAATCAGCATAGGCATCGGCCTTCTCCGGCACGGTGCGGCCGCGCCAGATCCGGGCAATCCTTGCGATTTTATCGCCGCTTTCGGCCATCTCGCCCTCCTTGCGGTTGCTGCTCGAACAATGCGTTGGCCGGGCCGATCGTTCCCCGAACTCCTGACAGTGCGCGGCGGCAATGCAAGGTTAAGCGGGCCTTAACCGGACCTTCCTAACCTGCCGGTTCGACGGTGGTCCCGGCCGCCTTCCCGATGCCCGCAGACACGGCCCGATGCGCACGATCCGACGCTCCTCATCGCTGATCGACCGCCTGCCCGATCCGGTGCGCGAGTTCCTGTCGCGCCGCGCCGCCGAGATCGGCGGCATGGCGATGCTCGCGCTGATGGTCGCCGTCGCCGTCGCCCTCGCCACCTGGTCGGTCGACGATCCCAGCCTCAACAACGCCACGCGCGGCACCGTGCACAACCTGCTTGGCCGGCCTGGCGCGATGATCGCCGATCTCGCCATGCAATTGCTCGGCCTCGGCGTCGTCGCACTGCTGCTGCCGCCGCTGCTCTGGTCGCTCCGGCTGATCCGCTTCCACCTTTTCGATCGCAGCGCCCTCAAGCTCGTCCTCTGGGTCGTCGGCATCGTCTCGACCGCCGCGGTGGCGAGCGCCTTGCCGGCGACGCCGCGCTGGCCTCTGCCGACCGGCATGGGCGGCGTGATCGGCGATGCCCTGCTGCAGGGCACCCGCAACATCGTCGGCCTCGGCGGCACCACGCTCGGCGGCCTCGTCGCCTTCGTCTTCGCCGGCATCGCCATCCTCTCCGTCACCGCTGCCGCCGGCTTCGGCTTCGTCACCGACGAAGACCCCGATCCCGACCAGGACGACGATGCCGCCTTCGCCGATGGCGAGGAGCGTCGCGACGACGAGCCGGGCTTCTCCGTGATTCTGATCGGCTGGATCGCCCATGGCGCCATGGCGTTGAAGGGCGCGATCCTGCGCCGCCTGCCGCGGCCGCCGCAGCCGGCCTCCGCCGGCGCCAGCGCGATGCCCGCGCCGGCTCAGACCGGCCGGGTCCGCCGCGAGCCGAACTTCACCGGCGATCCGGAAGCCTACCGGTCGCCTGTCGTCGCCCCCGAGCTCGCACGCCCCGCCGCCAGGCCAGCGCCGGCTGCCCGCCCGGCCTATGACGACGATGACGAGCACTTCGACGCGCAGGATTTGCGCGACCTCAACGCGCCGCGCGTCGCGGCTCCCGTGCGAGCGCCAAAGCCCGGCAAGCGCCTGTCGCGCGAGGCGCAGCCCTCGCTGCTCGATCGCGAAGGCTTCGAGCTGCCACCGCTGACCTATCTGGCCGAGCCGAAGAAGGTCCCGGCCAACGCCATCTCCACCGATGCGCTGGAGCAGAACGCCACTCTGCTCGAAGGCGTGCTCGAAGATTTCGGCGTGCGCGGCGAGATCAGCCAGGTTCGGCCTGGCCCGGTCGTGACGCTCTACGAGCTCGAGCCCGCCCCCGGCACCAAGAGCTCCCGGGTGATCTCGCTGGCCGACGACATCGCGCGCTCGATGAGCGCGGTGTCGGCGCGCGTGGCGGTGGTGCAGGGCAAGAACGCGATCGGCATCGAACTGCCCAACGCCAAGCGCGAGACCGTCTTCCTGCGCGAATTGCTCGCCAGCCAGGACT
>JAAEQB010000076.1 GCA_024231975.1 Allobosea sp. | reverse complement strand
TCATGCTCGCCCTGCCGGAATGGTTCGACCACTACAACGAGCTTCACCCGCACAGGTCGCTCGGATATCGTTCACCCCGCGAGTTCATCGCGGCCCATGCAGCACCGTGAGAAATGTCCGGGCTTTTGGGGGCTACAACAGGTTGTCCTTGTCAGTGTCCGCCTCGACCTCTACCTGTCGTCATCGGCAAAGATAGAACGATCCATATATGGATCCCCTCCCTGGAAATGATCAAACGAGTGCGGAGACCAAGCATGACTAGCCCAGGCAAGGTCGCCTCGCCGCCGGTTGCCGCGATTCGCCCGCAAGGCCGCACCGTCCACGGCGTCAGCCTGAACGACGACTATGCCTGGCTGCGCGCCGAGAACTGGCGCGACGTGCTGCGCGACCCCGACACGCTGCCCGCCGAGATCCGCAAGCATATCGAGGCGGAGAACGCCTGGTGCGACACGCTGATGGCGCCGACGAAGGCACTCCAGCGCGAATTGATCAAAGAGATGCGCGGGCGCATCAAGGAGGACGACAGCGAGCCGCCGCAGCCGGACGGCCCGTTTCTCTATTACAGCCGTTACCGGCGCGGCGGCGAACACCCGCTGATCTGCCGCAAGCCCCGCGCGAACGAAGGCAGCAAGGGCGGGCGCGAGCAGGTCATGCTCGATGCCGACGCCCTTGCCGAGGGCAAGGAGTTCTTCGATCTCGGCGATGCCGAGCACAGCCCCGACCATCGCCTCCTCGCCTGGAGCGCCGACGAGGCCGGCTCGGAGCTGTTCCTGATCCGCGTGCGCGATCTCGCCACCGGCAAGGACCTGCCGGATGCGATCGCCGATACCTCCGGCGAGATGATCTGGGCGGCCGATTCCAGCGCCTTCGCTTATGTCGCGCTCGATGACGACCACCGCCCGACGCGCGTGCTGCGCCACCGGCTCGGCACGCCGCAGAGCGCGGACGAACTGCTCTATGAGGAGACAGATCCCGGCCTGTTCGCCGATATCGACCAGACCCAGTCGCGCCGCTTCCTGCTGATCTCGAGCAGCGACCACGAGACCTCGGAGGTCAGCCTGGTCGATCTTGCCGACGAGGCCGGCAAGCCCCGGCTGATCGCGCCGCGACTGGCGGGTCGCCAGTATAGCGTCGAGCATCACGGCGACGAATTGCTGATCCTGACCAATGCCGACGGCGCCGAAGACTTCAAGATCGTAAGCGCGCCGCTCAGCGATCCCTCGCCGTCCAACTGGGTCGACCTCGTGCCGCACAAGCGCGGCCGGCTCATTCTCAGCCATATCTGCCTCGCCGGCCGGCTGATCCGCCTGGAGCGCGAGGAGGGCCTGCCGCGCATCGTCATTCGCGACCTGGAAAGCGGGACGGAAAGCAGCATCGCCTTCGACGAAGAGGCCTATGGGCTCGGCGTCGATGCCGGATACGAGTTCGAGACCGACCGTTTGCGCTTCATCTACGCCTCGATGGCGCGGCCGGCCGAGACCTATGACTACGATCTCGCAACCGGCGCGCGCACCCTGGTGAAGCGCCAGGAGGTGCCGTCCGGCCACGACTCCGAAGCCTATGTCGTGCGCCGCATCTTCGCGACGGCCAAGGACGGCGCCAGGGTGCCGGTCTCGCTGCTGCACCGGCGCGACCTGAAGCTGGATGGCTCGGCACCCTGCCTGCTCTACGGTTACGGCTCCTATGGCGCGGCGATGTCGGCCTCGTTTCGGACGCGGCCGCTCAGCCTGGTCGATCGCGGCTTCGTCTATGCCATCGCCCATATCCGCGGCGGTACCGACAAGGGCTGGGGCTGGTATCTCGACGGCAAACGCCAGAACAAGCCCAACAGCTTCACTGATTTCATCGCCGCCGGCGAGATGCTAGCGGCCCAGGGCTTCACCAGCCGCGGCCGTATCGTCGCCGAAGGTGGCAGCGCCGGCGGCATGCTGATGGGCGCGGTCGCCAATCTGGCGCCGGAGCTGTTCGCCGGCATCATCGCCGAAGTCCCCTTCGTCGACGTGCTCAACACCATCCTCGACGAGAGCCTGCCGCTGACCCCGATGGAATGGCCGGAATGGGGCGATCCGATCCGGGACGTCGCCGCCTTCCGGACGATCCTCAGCTATTCGCCCTATGACAACGTCAAGGCGCAGGCCTATCCGCCGATCCTGGCGACGGGCGGGCTGGCCGATCCACGCGTGACCTATTGGGAGCCGGCGAAATGGGTTGCGCGCCTGCGCGCGACCATGACCGGCGGTGGCCCGATCATGCTGCACACCAATATGGACGCCGGCCATGCCGGGGCGGCCGGACGCTTCGACTCGCTGAAGGAGACCGCCCTCGCCTACGCCTTCGCCATCACCGCGGCCGGCGGCGGCTGGAGCGAGGCCGGTGAATTGGCAGGCTCGAGCTAGGCGCCGAGCTTGTCCTTCTCGCTGGCGAGATAGGCCTTCAGCTCGTCCATCGAGGCGAAGACATAGTCGCCATCCGGCGTGCGCGCATGGATCGAGCCGTCGGCGAACATGGTGAACTGTGTCTCGCCGACCCGATAGGCGCCGATCACGCCCTCGTCGGACGCCGCGGGCTCCTCGTTCGGCTTGGCCTCTATTGCCTTGGCCTCGACTGCCTTGGCATCGGCCGCTGATGGCTCGGCTTTCTCGACAGGCGACGCGTCCGCCTCGATGGAGACGGGTGCGACGACCTCCTGCGGCGTCGGCTCCGACTCGGATGCCGTCTCCTGCCCGGACACAGAAGGCTTGTCCTCCTCGGGCGTCTGCCCGACCTTCATCTCCTCCGTCGCCGCCTTGTCGGCGGGCTCGGTCTCGACTTCGCTCAAGGCGCCGGGATCGCGCGGCTGGGTCACCGGCGGCCAGGGCCGCGGCGCCATCCAGCTCTCGGCGACGTCCGGGGTGCCGCGACCACGCCGCGGCGGCTCGACTTCGGGCGCGTTGACGACGCCGGCGAGCTGATCGCGCAATGCGTTGAATTCATCGTCGACGGAAGAGGTTGGCTCCTCCCGGGTCGGGCGGTCGATGCGCGGCCACCAGAGCTGGTCCTCGGAATTCGACGCGGGCACAATCTCCGGCTTGGAGACGCCGTCGCGCCCGTCTTCGTCCTGCTTGGTTTCAGGCTCGTCCACCCCGGCGACGTCAGGTTCGGCGGGATCGTCGCCCTTCATGTCAACCGGATGCGCGGTTTCGCCAATGTCGGCGGTGTCCAGATGCTTCGGCTTGTCCTGCGTGTCCTCGGCGCTGTCGTTCGCCTTATTGTGCCCGTCCCGCTCGTCCGGGCGAACATCCGCGGGGGCGACATCGAGCACCGGCGAGATGGGAGGCAGCAGCCAGTCGTCGATCTCGCCGGCCGCAGTCGACGGCGCCTGCACCGGCTCGGCGGCAGCTTCAGCGCGATGATCGGAGAGGTCTTTGTCGCCCTCCTCCTTTTCGGCATGATCCGCGTCGGTGGTCTTTTCGTCCGGCTTCTCTTCGGTCTTCGCCAGGCCGGTGAGCGCGCCGGCCACGGCAGCCGCGCCTGCGCCGACGGCCAATGTGGTGGCGATGCCGACAGGCTTCGCCTCGGGCTCGGGCGCCTTATCGAGCGCGGGCTCCGGGCGCGCGGGCGCCGGGTTCGGCGTCGGCCGCTGGTCGGCCCGCGGCTCCGACAGCGTCGCCACTGCCATCACGCCGCTGACCAGCCCCTTGAGCCGGCGGACCTCGGCGAGAACCGCCGCGAGCGCGAGCAGGATCAGGCTGGCGACGAGCGACAGTCCTCCCAGGATGACTTCAGTGAAGCCACGTTCCAGAACACGATATGGCCAGCCATCGACGATGGCATAGGCGCCGCCCACCAGCAGGGCGAACCCGAGAACCACGAAAAGCCTGACCAACGCTTGCTCCTTTGGGGCGAGACGAGCTGCGACAGCTTGCCGCCTCGCCGGTTAACCTATCGATACCATGCGGTATTGCCAACCAAACGGCCTGCACGCGCCCTCCGCGCAAGACGCAAGCGGGCCTTGCCGGATTTCTCAGGGTCCGGCGGTTGCCGCTGCCCGCCGGTGGGCTTAACTAACAGGCGAATGGCGGGTGTTCCGCCGGGCAATCATTGCCCAAGCGTTGCGTCATTGCAGCCATTCTCACGTCGCGATTTCGACAGCCCAAGGAGAGGCCCCATGTCCTTTACCCTGCCCGATCTTCCCTATGCGCATGACGCCCTCCAGCCCTACATGTCGAAGGAGACGCTGGAATACCATCACGACAAGCATCACCTCGCCTATGTCAACAATGGCAACAACGCGATCAAGGGCACGGAATTCGAGGGCAAATCGCTCGAGGAGATCGTCAAGGGCTCCTACGGCAAGAACCCGGCCGTGTTCAACAATGCCGGCCAGCACTACAACCACCTTCACTTCTGGAAGTGGATGAAGCCGAATGGCGGCGGCAAGCTGCCGGGCGCGCTCGAGAAGGCGATCGTCGATTCCTTCGGCTCGGTCGACAAGTTCAAGGAAGACTTCGTCGCTGCCGGCGTCGGCCAGTTCGGCTCGGGTTGGGCCTGGCTCGAGGTCAAGGGCGGCAAGCTCGCCGTCAGCAAGACCCCGAACGGCGAGAGCCCGCTGGTCCATGGCGGCACGCCGATCCTCGGCGTCGACGTCTGGGAACACTCCTACTACATCGATTACCGCAATCGCCGCCCGGACTATCTCAAGGCGTTCCTCGACAGCCTGGTGAACTGGGATTACGTCGCCGAGCTCTATGACGGCGCCAAGGCCTGATCGTCATTCCGATCGGTAAGTTTCGACGGGGCCCTGCGGGGCCCCGTTTCGTTTTCACCCGGACTCAAGCGGCGACGCGCTTGAGGAACTGGTCGACGGTCGAATCGAGCCGCATCGCCTGGGCCGAGACCTCGCCGGCGGCATGGCGGACCTGATCGGCCGAGCGGCCGGTCTCCTCGACGCTGTCGGCGAGAACGCTGAGATCGCTGGAGACCGAGAGCGCCGAGGTGCTCGCCATGGCGACGCCGCTGGCGATCTCGCCGGTGGCGATCGCCTGCTGCTCGATCGAGGTCGCGACCGAATTCGCGAAGCTCTCGATCGCGCCCATGCGCGTGGCGATGTTCTGGATGGCGTCGACGACCTCGGTGGTCGCGCCCTGGATGGCGCCGACCTGGCTGACGATCCGGTCGGTGGCGTCGGCGGTCTGCGAAGCCAGGCTCTTCACCTCAGCCGCGACCACAGCAAAACCACGCCCGGCCTCGCCGGCCCGCGCCGCCTCGATCGTCGCGTTCAGCGCCAGCAGATTGGTCTGCGCGGCGATATCGCGGATGAGATTGACCACCTCGCCGATCGCCCGCGCCGTCTCGTCCAGAGCCTGGACGGTGCCGGCGGTATCGCGCGAGGCGGAGGCCGCCTCGACGATCTCGGTGCGGACGCGCCGGATCTGAAACTCGACCTCGCGGATCGCCGCGCCCATCTCCTCGGCCGCCTGGGCGGCGTTCTCGACATTGGCCGAGGCGCCGTGCGAGTTCTGGGCGGCCCGGGCAGCGCGCTCCGACGACTCGGCCGCGACCCGTGCCAGACCGTCGGAAGCCTCGCCCATCCGGTCGGCATTGCTCTTGAAGGCTTCAAGCGCGACGCCGACCTCGCCGCGGAACAGCGCGATCGCCTCCTCGGTGCGCTTCTGCTGGCTGTGGCGCTCCGCCTCGGTCGTCAGCTGCTGCTGCTGCAGGCTCGCCCGCTCGGCGAGGCGCAGCTTGAGCACGCCGAGCGCCCTGGCGATCGCACCGATCTCGTCCTGGCGGCCGGTAGCGTCGATCGGCGTGTCGAGCTTGCCGTCGGAGATGCCGACAATCGCCCGCGTCATGCTCTTCAGCGGCCGCATGGTCCGCGACAGCGAGATCCATAGCAGCGGCCCGAGCACCACGAGCAAGGCGATGCCGATGCCGATCGTCAGGAACTGCTCCCAGGCCGAGCGGGCGATGAGCCGGGTCTTGTCGAAGCGCAGGGCGACATAGCCGATCTGCTTCCTGAAGCCGCCGACGCGCACCGAGAGCAGCTGCGTCACATAGGTCTTGTCCTCGAGCCGGACCGTGTCCTGCTCGGCGAGCACGTCCCAGGGCTCCCGCCCGAGCAGCCGGCTGAGCTTATTGGGGGTCAGCGACAGCCGCGCCTCGTCATTGCGACCGGCCGAGGCGAGCGCGACAAGATCGTCGGCGACGAAACCGGCGTCGAAATCGGGATCGCGCTTCAGCGATTCCAGGATGTAGCTCAAGGTGATGGTGTCGCGCGCCAGGATCAGCGGCGGCGAGGCATGGGCGATCATCGCGGTCAGCGACATCATCTTCTGCTCGAGATCGCCGCGCGTCTTGGCCTCGTTGTAGCGGGCAGCCGCAATGACGACGAAGACGATCGCGACGGCGACGATGGCGACCGCAGCCCCGGCGATCTGGCTGCTGAGCGAGCGCATCACCCGCTCGACCTGACCGAACTGCGGTGCGACCGCATGCGATCGCGGCGCCCGCGACTGAAACCAGGCCATCACGCTCATCTTTCGCGGACTCCAGACAGCGACATCCCCAAGCTGTCGGGACTGCCACATCACAGAGTGAACGAACGGCGTAAATTTTCGATTGCAGTCGACCCGTCCTGCACGCGCGGCGACAGGACCTGCGATCAAGCGGCGGCAGCGAAGCGACCGATCCGCAATCCTTGCGGCGCGAACACCATCAGCACCGCATGTTCGATCGGGCGCGTCGCGACCACCGGATCGAGCGTGACGAGCTCGTCGTCGACATGGCCGGGATGGCACATCACCAGATGCGCCGGCCCCGGCCGGACGAGGAAGCGTGGGAGATCGACTGCGAAATCGCGCTGGGGGTCGAAAGGCGAGAAGCCCGAAAAGCCGCGATTGGTCGGGATGCCGCGCCGGGCGGCGGCGCGGCGCAGGCCCATCGCGAGTCCGGCGACCGTCAGCGCCTTGCCGACAGCGACGCCGCGAGCCCGAATCGCCGCGATCGAATCGCTGGGGTCGCGCAGATAGACCGAGCCGGCCGGATAGCGGGCCGCCAGCGCATCGAGCACCTGATGGCGGATGCCGGGCAGGACATGGACATGCTGGTGGCCGTCGACGAAATCGGGCGCCCGGCCGAGATGCTGCTCGAAGGCGTCGAGCTGGCGGGCGATCTCGGCGGCGATCTCGGCGCGCGCCGCGCCGGAGCGCAGCGCCAACGGGGCGAGTTCGCCGAGCTTCGGCAAGGTACCCGACGGAGCCACAGTCGGCATGGCCGAGAGCGGGGCGGCGCAGGTCAGGTTGAGGTGGAGGCCGAGATCGGCCCGGCCGGAGAAGGCTGCGAGCTCGCCGGCCAGGCGCGGCCAGTGCGGCCGGTTGGTCATCGCCCCCGTGGCCGAGAGCCTTCCAGCGGCGAGCAGCTCCAGGATCGAGCGGCTGACGCCCTCGGTCATGGCGAAATCATCGGCGCAAAGCACGAAGCTGCGGGTCATGCCGGCTGTTACCCCCTATTCATCAGCTCTGGTGTATGCAGCCTGCGGCTGAGTTCCATAAGCACAGCCCTAGCCGAGCAACGAAGGTCCCGAAAGCCTTGTCCGCGATTGCGCCCAGCTCCGCCTCCGCCTCCGCCACGATACCGGCCCTCGCTCCGCGGCCAGAGCTCTCGATCGTGGTGCCGGTCTACAACGAGGCCGACAATCTCGCGCCGCTGATCGCACGGCTCGAGCCGATTCTCGACGCCAACGTCGCCTCCTGGGAGATCATCTGCGTCGACGACGGCAGCCGCGACGGAACGCTGGCGGCGTTGCGAGCCCTCAATGCGCAGGACAGCCGGATCAGCGCGATCTCGTTCAGCCGCAATTTCGGCAAGGAGGTCGCGATCGCCGCCGGGCTCGACCATGCCAATGGCGAGGCCGTGGTGATCATGGATGCCGACCTGCAGCATCCGCCGGAGGTGATCCCCGCCTTCCTGGAAAAATGGCGCGAGGGCTTCCTCAACGTCTACGGCCAGCGCACCGACCGCGAAGGCGAGAGCCCGCTGAAGCGCAATTTCGCCAAGGCGTTCTACAAGCTCTTCGCCAGCTTCGGCGAGACCGAGCTGCCGGAGGGCGCCGGCGATTTCCGCCTGCTCGACCGGCGCGTGGTCGAGGCGCTGCGGGCCCTGCCCGAGCGGGCCCGCTTCTCGAAGGGCCTCTATGCCTGGGTCGGCTTCCGGGCGACCGGCGTGCCTTTCGCGGTCGCCGACCGCGCCCATGGCGAGAGCAAGTTCCGCTTCCGCAAGCTGTTTAGCTTCGCCTTCGACGGCATCTCTTCGTTCTCGACGGTGCCGCTGAAGATCGCGACCTGGCTCGGCGTCGCGATCGCGATCGTGGCAACCCTGACCGGCCTGTATTTCATGGTCCGGACCCTGCTGTTCGGCACCGACCTGCCCGGCTTCCCCTCCCTGATCGTCTCGATCATGTTCTTCTCCGGCATCCAGCTGATCTCGCTCGGCATGATCGGCGAATATGTCGGGCGCATCTTCGCCGAGGTGAAACGCCGGCCGCTCTATCTGGTCGGCGAGCGCGTCGGCTTCGACAGGCATGACGGCGCTCCGCCGCGCGGCGATGTACTGCCGCCGGGGATCGGGTAGGCACGACAGCGCGCCCGGTGCTGGACCATCTCCCGCGACGCAGCTATGCGGCTAGCTGCAAAGGGGACTGCCGATCATGGCGGGCCCGAGTGGCGCGATGCTGAGAAAAATCCTCTCCGTCAGCGGTTTCACGCTGCTCTCGCGGCTGTCCGGTTTCCTCCGGGATACCGTGCTGGCAGCGACGCTTGGCGTGAGCGGGCTGATGGACGCCTTCTCGGTGGCCCTGCGCCTACCCAATCATTTTCGCGCCATTTTCGGCGAAGGCGCCTTCAACCAGGCCTATATCCCGGCCTATAGCCGCATCCGCGAGCAATCGGGCGAAGCCGCCGCGGCCCAGTTCTCGAACCGCGTCTTCTCGCTCAACCTGCTCGTCCAGGTCGTTCTGGCGGGGCTCGCCATCCCGTTCATGCCGGAGCTGGTGCGGCTGCTGGCGCCCGGCTTCGTCAACGACCCCGTGCGCTTCGACCTTGCGGTGACGCTGACGCGGATCACCTTCCCCTATCTGCTCTTCGTCACGCTGGTGACGCTGCTCTCGGCCAATCTCAACGCTGTCGACCGCTTCGCGGCGGCAGCCGCCGCGCCGATCCTGCTGAATGTCTGCCTGATCGGGGCGCTCTTCATCGCCTTCCTGTTCCCGAGCGCCGCCCATGCCGCCGCCTGGGGCGTCGCCGTCGCCGGCGTGCTGGAATGGCTGCTGCTCTGGATCGCGGCGCGGCAGGCAGGCGTCTCGGCGGCGCTGACACGGCCGCGGCTCGATGGCGAGGTCAGGGGCTTCCTCAAGGCCTTCGGGCCGGCGGTGATCGGCTCGGCCGGCGTGCAGATCGCCCTCTTCGCCGACACGATCATCGCCTCGCTGCTGCCAGCCGGCGCCTATTCGGCGCTGTACTATGCCGAACGTCTCTACCAGCTGCCGCTCGGCGTGATCGCGATCGGCGTTGGCACCGTGCTGCTGCCGACGATGAGCCGTGCCATCGCCAATGGCAACGAAGCGAAGGCGGAAGCGGCGCAGAACCGCGCGATCGCGCTGACGCTCGTCGCCGCTGCCCCGTTCGCCGCCGCCTTCCTCGCTATCCCCGAATTGATCGTCGCGGCGCTGTTCGAGCGCGGCCGCTTCGACGACGCGGCGACGCAGGCGGCAGGCGCCGTGCTGTTCGCCTATGCGATCGGCCTGCCGGCGATCGTGCTGATCCGCGCCCAGGTCTCGAGCTTCCAGGCGCGCGGCGACACGACGACGCCGATGCTGGTCTCGCTCGCCGCCATCGCTGCCAATGTCGGGTTGAAGCTGCTGCTCTGGCGCAGCCATGGCGCGCCGGGCCTCGCCTTCGCCACCGCTGTCGGCGCCTGGATCAATCTCGGCGCGCTCTATGGCCTGGCGCTGAAGCGCGGCTGGACCAATCCTGATCGCGCCCTGCCGCTGCTGATCATCATCGTCGGCGTCGCTGCGGGCTTCGCCGCGCTGGTCGCCCGTCTGCTGGCCGAACCGCTCTATGGGCTGCTGATCCGGTTCCCTTACGAACCACGGCTGATTGCGCTCGCCATCCTCAGCATTATCGCCGCCGGCATCTATGGCGTGGTGGCGCTTGGGGGATTGAGGTCGGCCGGGCTCTGGCGGCTGCTGCGGTAGGTTAGCCCGCAACCAGCCCAGTGCCCGCCTTCAGACGCCCCACCGCCTCATCCACCATGCGCGCCACGATCTCCCCGGCGGAGGGAATGTCCGAGATCAGCCCAGCCGCTTCGCCGAAGACCACCGCCGCCTTGTCGGGATCGCCGGCGATGAAGGCCTCGCGATAGGCCGGCGCCTCCTCCTCGATCGCGGCGTTCAGATCAGCCTCGCGCCCGCGCCATTTTTCGATGAAGGCGTTGTCGCTGACACGGATGTCGAAGGGCTTCGGCCAGTCGAGCCGCCGGGCGATGTCGGGCAGCGCCGAGCGCACCGTCTGGTCGCCGGTCGCGGCAACCGCAGCCGCATGATGGTTGGGGTGGACCAGCGCCTCGCGGCTCGCCCAGAAGCGCGTGCCGACCAGCACCCCATCGGCGCCGAGCATCAGCGCCGCGGCAAGGCCGCGCCCATCGGCGATGCCGCCGGCAGCGAGCAGCAGCGTATCCGGACTTTCACGCGCCAGCAGGTCGGCGACCTCCGGCACGAGCGGAAGGGTGCCGCGGCTATGGCCATGACCGCCGGCCTCGGCGCCCTGCGCCACGATGATTGCAGCGCCCGCTTCAAGCGCGATGCGGACATGGGCAAGGTTTTGGCACTGGCAGATCAGCGGCACGCCGGCTGCGGCGATCTCGCCTGCGAAGAGCGTGGGATCGCCGAAGGAGAGCATCAGCGCCGCCGGTCGATGCGCCATCACTTCGCCGAGCAGATGCGGCTGCTTTGCCAGCGACCAGGTGATGAAGCCGCAGCCGGTGCGGGTGTTGCCGGCAGCGGCATATTGCGTGGCGAGCCAGCCGGCATCGCCATAGCCGCCACCGATCAGGCCGAGGCCGCCGGCTCGCGTCACGGCGGCAGCGAGAGCCCCGCCGCCCGCCAGGGCCATCGGCGCCGAGAGGATCGGATGCTCGATCCCCAGGCGCTCGGTCAGGCGGGTGGCGAGCCGGGCCATCGGAGAAGGACTCAGGCGCCCTTGCTGTGGGCGAAGTCCATGTAGAGCTCGCGGGCCTTGCGGAACATCGGGCCGGGCTGGAGCTCGCGATCGTCGATCTTGTAGATCGGGATCACCTTCGAATAGTTGCCGGTCGAGAAAATCTCGTCGGACTGCTCGAAATCCTCATAGCGCAGCGTCGTCTCCTCGACGGTGACGCCGGCCTGGCGCAGCAGGCCGATGGTGCGCTGGCGGGTGATGCCGTTCAGGAAGGTGCCGTTCGGAACCGGCGTCTTCACCACGCCGTCCTTGGCGAGGAAGATGTTGGAGGTGCCGGTCTCCGCGACATTGCCGAGCATGTCGAGCACGAGCGCATTGTCGAAGCCCCTGCCCTTCGCCTCGCGCAGGACGCGGGCATTGTTGGGGTAAAGACAGCCGGCCTTGGCGTCGGTCGGCGCATTCTCCAGGGTCGGGCGACGGAAGGCACCCTTGGTCACCGAGAAGCCCTTGCCGGGATCGCCCATCGCCGCCTCGAACAGGCAGAGCGCGAACTGGGTCGATTCCGGGTCGCCGATGATGGTCGACGGGCCATCGGCCTCGGCCCAGTACATCGGCTTGACGTAGAGCGCAGTGCCGCTGGTGAATTTCTTCACACCCTCGGCCGTCTTGGCGACGATCTCCTCGGCAGAGACGGTCGGCTTCAAGCCGAGCGCCAGTGCAGAGCGGTTCACGCGCGCGGCATGGCGATCAAGATCGGGCGAGACACCGTCGAAATGCCGGGCGCCGTCGAAGACGCAGGAGGCCTGCCAGGCGGCATGGGTGCGCGGCCCCATGATGCCGGGATTGCCCTCGCGCCACTCACCGTCGAACCAGGTCCATGTCTGCGAATACCAGGCCATCATGCGCTCCGCTCAATAAGGTTCCGGCCGGCACCGTCTGCCGCAGGCAAAGCGGCGTCAACAGGCCGGCGAACGATTGCTGTGATGGGTGCGATCGTAGCCAGTGATGGATCGCCGCGGCAGGCGCAGCTTCGCTCACAGGCCTGCGCGATCGCGCCCAAACCTCAGAAGCCCGCCGCCCGCATCAGCGCGACCACCACCATGCCGGTCACGAGCGCCAGCAGTTCGCTGCGGCGGATCACCATGCTGGCGATCGCCGCGAGCAGTGCGAGCCCAGCAGCGAGGCCGAGCCGCTCGATCAGCGGCAGCACGGTCGCGACCACGATCGAGCCCGGCAGGGCGGCGAGCCCACGCCGCACCCGCGGCGTCAGCGGGATGAAGCTCATCAGCACGACGCCGGAGATGCGGCAAAGATAGGTCGCCAGCGCCATGCCGAGGATGGCGAGATAGGGTCCCCAGCTTCCGGGTTCAGGAGGGGTCATCGAGGAAAGCCCCTGCCACGGCGCCGGAGAGCGCGCCGACGATGATAAAGGCATAGCCGTCGACCAGCCGTGCCGTGACCAGCGCGACGATGCCGGCGATGATCCAGGGCAGCGCGGCGCGCTTGCCCCGCCAGAGCGGCACGATCATCGCCGCGAAGAAGATCGGCATGACCATGTCGATCCCGTATTTGCGGGGATCGGCGACGAGGGTGCCGAGCAGGTAGCCCGGGACCGTCATCGCAACCCAGACGACCCAGAGCGCCAGGCCAGCGCCGAGCACGACACCGACATCGCGTCCGCCCTCGCCATGATAGCGCGTGCCGACCAGCCAGTTGGCGTCGGTGAAGAAGGAGAGCTGGAAGGCGGTCACGAACCAGGGATAGCGCGCGAACCAGGGCTGCAGCGACGCCGCCTGCAAGATGGTGCGGGCGTTGACCGTCGCCGTCACGAAGGCGAGCGCGACGATCGCGCCCCAGGTCCATTCCGGCCGCCAGAGCTCCATCGCGACAAGCTGGGAGACGCCGGCATAGACCACCGCGCTCATCAGCACCGCCTCGAACAGGCTGAGGCCCTTGGCCGAGGCGGCGGCGCCGAAAGCGACGGCGAAGACGATGACGCCCGGCATCAGCACGGAGACACGGCGCAGGCCGAGCCGCATGCCGGCCAGGGTGAGCTGGGCCGCAGGTTGCGGCTCGGATCTGTCGTCGGAGGAAGGCATGTGTCTCGGGGGCGGTTTCGCCGTGGATGACCACTGGCTAGCAAAAACCGCTCCAGGACGCGACGGGAGCCTGCGCAAGGCCCCGTTGTCGGCAGGGCGGGTCTCCCTATGGCCGCGCGTCGCGGCCCTATCCGTCAACCCGGCACGACAGGCACGAAGCGCTCACTGGCGATCTTCTCGAAAGTGTCGCAGCCGACCCGGAAAGCAGCGTCAAGGGCAACGCAGAGAGCGGCCACGGCGGAGCCAGTGGCGCTTCAGCGACCCGGACCGGATCGCTGAAGCATATGTCCTCACGGGTGGTCGGGATGGTGCGGGCTACATGCACCGGGGGCGCTGCAGCTCCGCCTGGCGCTTGGCAAGCTTGGCGAGGGCCTGGGACTTGATCGCGGCAGCGTTTCGATGGGACGGGCAGGCATTCGCCGCGGCAAGAATCTGTTTCGCGACAGCAATCTCCTGCCGGGTGATCGGACAGAAATCCCAAAAGAAGCGCGGCTGAGTTTGCATGACCGCGCCGGTCTGCCCGGCCAGGTCGAGCTCCTTCCGCCGCAAGGCAGCGTAGTTTCGCTCGAAGGCGGCTGCACAGTCTGGTGCGGCCTTCGGCTTCGCCTCCACCGCAGATGCCCTCGGCGCAATGGCCGGTACGCCGACGGGCGTCCGGTTCGGTGCCGCGGGGGCGATCGCCTCCTCGGGGAAGCCTTCGATGCCGGTCGTGTCGAAATTTCCGATCGGCCCGCCCGTGGCGGCAGCATCGGCACACAGAGTGCGCAGCCGCACTCGCGCTGCGCCGATGCCGTCGACGTTCACCCGCCCGCCAGGCGGGCCATTCTGTTGGCGAGACAGCTGAAACTCGATGTAGGGATCGAAGTTCTGGCGCTGATCGGGTGGCGGGTTGTGCTTGTCGGCCTCCGCGAGGTCTTTGACCAGTTGCGTCCAGTCCTTGGGATTCGCGACACCGTTCGCGCCGAGCTTCACGATCGTCCCCCAGCCCCCGATGGCGAACTCGACGCGATCGAGACGAAGACCCGGCTTGGCAAGGGCCCGCAAGCCGATCGCATCCTTTGCCCGGCAGTACATGATGAAGGCGTCTACCGCGGGCGCCGGCTGTGGCGCCTTCGCGCTGGGAACATCTTGGAAAGGGGCAGTCCGAATATAGGCGATTGGCGCCCCGGCACGATTGGAGGTGAGCGACCAGGCCTCGAACCGAGTGATGGCGGCCGCAGCTGGAGGCGCCGTCCGCGGCGGCTCGGCCGACCCCGGCGCCGCCCCCGAAGAACCTGGCGCTGCCGGCATTACGGCCGGAGCCGGCGATGCGGTACCCTGCCCCTGCCTGCCGCGCAGGGTGCCGACGCACATCTGCTGCAGCTGGGGCCGGAGCGAGGCCTTGCCGGCCTCGGCCATCTCGCCCATCGCCGCCTCCTGGACGCCCATGCAGGCGCAGAACTCCTCGACCTCGCCGATCTTGATGTCGGGCGGGGCCGAGGCGAGGGTCTTCCGGCAGAATTCGGTGCCCTCAGCCACCTTTCGGCGCAGATCGTCCGCTCCGGGAGACTGCGACGTCTGGGCCGTGACGGCGCTAGCCGCGAAAAGGCAGCCTGCGAGCAAAAGCAGGCCGAACCGGCCGATAGCGTGCCCAACCATGGACATCCCCCGATCCAAGACGGCGCGGTGCCGGGCCTCGCCCGATCTCCGCTCCGCACATCACAGACAATTCTAGCAACCGACCTGCCGCATCTGCGCCCGGGCGGTGCTGATGGCGGTGTTCGATTCGCCGATCAGCTTCTTGACGAAACCATGGGCGCTGCAGGCGGCGATCCTCCGCTTGACCTCGTTGTGAAAGGCGACGGTCTGCCGCGAGGCATTGCAGAATTGCGCCGGCGAGGAGACGTTGTTCAGGAGGGGGACGAGTTGCTGCATCCTGGGCATCAGCGCGTCGCCGGTCCGCTTCAGCAAAGCGCGGCATTCGGCTTCGCCCAGCGCCGGCGCGGCGGGCTTGGGCTGCGGCCTCACTGGAACCGCGCCAGCAGGAGCCTGATCGGGGCAGCGCAGATATTGGACAGAGTGCCCAGGGAATATGGGCCCATCTCCGGTGATGGCGTTGCCGTTCTCTATCCCAATGTAAACAGTCTTGCGGGCGCGTCGGCCGGACCGGCCGTCGAGATCCCGGATGGTGAGGCGATAAGACATCTCGTTGACGCGCTTGACCGCGATGATTTCCGAGGTCTCAGCATTTCCGGTTGCGCCTTGGATGATGGCGGCTTTTGTGATCGTCATCCCCATGGGAGAACCGCAGACCTCCTCGGCGCGCAGCCGCCATGTCCCCTCGAACGGCAGCATGCCGGGCCGCCTTACCACCGGCTCAGCCGATTCTGCCGGGGGCGGAGAGGGGGAAGTCGCAGGCACAGCAGCCTGCCCCGGCACCTGCGCCTGATTGCGGACGATCGCGACGCACATCTGCTGCAATTGCGGCCGCAGGGACGCCTTGGCCGCGTCGGTCATGTCGCCCCTGAACATGGCGCTCTCCTGCACTCCCATGCAGGTGCAGAACGCCTCGACCTCGCCGAGCATCAGGCCGGGAGGAGCGGCAGCGAGGTTCGCCTTGCAGAAGGCGGCACCTTCCGCGGCCGACTGCGACTGAGCCGATGCGACAGTGATTGCGAACAAGCCGCCCGCGAACGCGAGCAGGCCGCCCGGACCGATAACTCCACCCGACATGTCCCCCCCGAACGAAGCGGTAAAAGCTGTTCGAGCGCCGCTATGCCGCGGGGGCGGCCGGCTCGGCCTGAGCCAGGGCACTCGCCTCGATCGGCGGCGCGCCGCGCGTGAGATAGTTGGTGACGGCCGTCCGGAACATGCCCTCGGTCATGAAGACCCGGAAATCGCCGGAGCCGGCTTTGATCTTGCCCCAGAAGCGATTGTCGGCGTCGTAGTGATATCGGTAGCCCATATGGTCTTTGACCGGGCTCGCCTCGACCGCCTTCTGCTCGGCGAGCGCAGCCTCCGCCCGTCCAGCGACAGCGTCCGCGATCTGGCCGAGATAGGCCTTGTCGCCGATCGACAGGTATTTCTCCGCGAGCTCGTCGACATAAGCCTGGCCGAACGGGGCGATCCGCTTCACCTGCGCGGCGATGTCCGGGTCGATCTCGACCAGGGTCTGCCATTTCTTGCTGTCGAAGGCCTCAACCCGGGCCGGAGCCGCGGTCGTGCCCTGCGACATCGAGATCAGGGCGAACGCCGCCACGAGGCCGATGCCGGCTCCAGCGGCGAGATAGAGGCCGAGATGGGTCAGCAGCTCCGATTTGAACGGCGCGTCCCCAGGATACTGGCTGGTGACGACCGAGAGGGGGATCTTGATGCCCATGAAGGTCGGGCGCGCGACGATGCCAACGATGAGCCCGATCGCGGCGCCTGCCGCACCCAGCCCGATATAACGTCTGCGTTCGGGAATAGCCTGATCCACCATCGTCATCCCCCCGATAGTCTAGCCAAGACAGATCCCTGCGCAATCCGGCAAGGCGCATGACACCACTCGTCATAACTGACCTTGCGTCGTCAACGATCGAGAGAGGTTATACAGAGTTGAATTTGTTGGGATCTGAGACGTTTTCGTGCAGTGCATTACAGTTACGTCAACTTCACAGGTCTCTGGCCGATGCGAGCCGGTGAAAGGCCATCGGCAGTGGGACAAGCGGCGGCCGCCGCGCTAGAACCCGCCCATGCTCTGGCTCTCCTCCATCGACGAGACGGCCCCTGCCCTGCCGGCCGTATGGCTGATCGCGACGCAGGCAGCCCCTGCGAACCTGCCGGAGCGTTCCGCCTTGCGACGCTCCGTGGCGTGCAAGGTGCTGGCGCGGCAGTTCAGCCTGCCGGACGATGCTGTCGTGATCGGGCATGAGCCGGCTGGCCGGCCGTTGATCGTTCGCCCGCGTGGCTCGGGTTTGCACCTCTCTCTTGCGACCAGAGCCGGCCTCGTCGCGATCGCGCTGGCGCATCGGCCGGTCGGCGTCGATGTCGAGCAGGTTGCACTCGCGAGCGAGCCGCCACTCGCCGCGTTGCATCTCGACGAACGAAACTGGTTCGAGAGCCTGCCCGCCCCGGCCCGGCCTCTGGCCTTCGCCCAGCTCTGGAGCGCCAAGGAAGCCTATGTGAAGGCGCTCGGCACCGGCTTCGCACGGGCGCCGGAGAGCTTTGCCGTGCGGCTCGACGGGGCCGATCGCTTCACTGTGGATGACGAGCAGGACGGCCGCCACGCCACCGGCTTTACCCGGCTCACAAAAAACGGCGGCCATGAAACCATGGCCGCCGCATTCATTGTCCTGGATCGAGCCTGATTTTTCAGCCCGGCTGGTCGACCGGCTTCTTCTTCAGGAGATAGCCGGCGACGACGACGACCAGCGCACCGAGCACCGCCGCCGAATAGAACGGCACCTTGGCGGGCAGGAGGCCGATCGGGTTGGTGTCGGAGACCGGCACGCTGACGACCCAGTTCGGCATGTTCGCCTGCAGCCACTGCAGCACGGCCAGGTCACCAAGCAGCATCTCGCCGGCGATCCAGCCGAGCAGCGCAGCGCCGAGCCAGATCAGGATCGGGAAGCGCTCGAGAACCGTGGAGAGCAGGCGGGCGCCGTAGACGATCAGCGGGATGGTCAGCAGCAGGCCGAAGATGAATAGCTCGAAATGGCCGCGGGCGGCCGCGGCGATGGCGAGCACATTGTCGAGGCTCATGACCGCATCGGCGATGGCGATGGTGCGGACCGCCTTCCAGAGATTGTCCGATGCCGCGATGTCGCCATGCGCCTCCTCCTCGCCCTTGGCCAGCTTGATCGCGATCCAGAACAGCAGGAGCGCGCCGACGACCTTCAGGAAGGGGACGGCCAGCAGGTAGGTGACGACCACCGCGAAGAGGATACGTAGGCCGACGGCTGCGCCGGCCCCGAGCAGAATGCCGATCTTGCGCTGCTTCTCCGGCAGCGAGCGCACCGCGAGAGCGATGACGATCGCGTTGTCGCCCGAGAGCAGAAGGTCGATCCAGATGATCTGGAGCAACGACGTCCAGAAGGTGGGAGATGCGAAATCCATAGGTCGGTCAGTCCCTGTCTTAGAGGGCCGGATCTGGCCGGCGTTGCTTGAGGAAATAGCCGAGGCCGAGCACGAGCAGGGCCCCAAAGATGGCGGCGGGGTATTCGAGCTGGTGGGCCAGCGTCTCGCCGAGCTTGCCGATCAGCCACGGGTCGCTCTCGAACATCTCGCCCGCGACCCAGCCGAGCAGGCCGGCGCCGGCCCAGACCAGGATCGGGAAGCGTGTCAGCAGCGAGGTGATCAGCGAGGCGCCGAGCACGATCAGCGGGATCGAGATGATCAGGCCGCCGACCAGCAGCGGGATCGAATCCTTGGCGACGGCGGCGATGGCGAGCACGTTGTCGAGGCTCATGACGATGTCGGCGATGGCGACGGTCTGCACCGCCTTCCAGAGCTTGCTGCTGGCGGCGACAGCGTTCTCGTCGCTCTCGCCATCCTCGATGATCAGCTTAACCGCGATCCAGACGAGGAGCAGCGCGCCGACAATGTGCAGGAACGGCATGTTGAGGAGGGAGGCGATCAGCACGGTGAAGACGACGCGCAGCAGCACGGCGACGCCGGCGCCGAGCGCGATGCCCTTGGCGCGCTGCTCGGGCGCGAGCGCCCGGCAGGCGAGCGCGATCACCACCGCATTGTCACCAGACAGCACGATGTTGAGCGCGATGATCTCGAAGAGCTTGCCCCAGAGCGCAGCGTCGAGCAGCGAAAACGTCAGATCGGGCACCTTGTTCCTCCTCCTTTAGTCTTACGTCTTTTCGGCGCCGATCACTGCTTGTGGTCAGCGCCGACGTTGTCGTCAAGCCAGCGCCTGCTCGATCGCCTTGCCGGCAGCCTCAGTATTCAGGCTACCGCCGAGATCGCGCGTGCGGGTGCGGGCATCGCCGAGCGCACGCTCGATCGCTGCCTCGATCGCCTTGGCCGCCTCGTGCTCACCGAGATGGTCGAGCATCATCGCGCCCGACCAGATCTGGCCGACGGGATTGGCGATGCCCTGCCCGGCGATATCAGGCGCCGAGCCATGCACCGGCTCGAACAAGGACGGGAACTCTCCGGTCGGGTTGATGTTGCCGGATGGCGCGATGCCGATCGTGCCGGTGCAGGCCGGGCCGAGGTCGGAGAGGATGTCGCCGAACAGGTTGGAGGCGACGACCACGTCGAAGCGGTCGGGGTTGAGCACGAAATGCGCGGTCAGGATGTCGATATGGTACTGGTCGACCACGACGTCGGGATAGTTCTTCGCCATCTCCTTCACCCGCTCGTCCCAATACGGCATGGTGATCGAGATGCCGTTCGACTTGGTCGCGGAGGTCAGCTTCTTGCGCGGCCGGCGCTGGGCCAGCTCGAAGGCGTATTTGAGCACGCGGTCGACGCCGACCCGGCTCATCACCGTCTCCTGGATGACGATCTCGCGCTCGGTGCCGCCATACATGCGCCCGCCGACCGAGGAGTACTCGCCCTCGGTGTTCTCGCGCACGACGAAGAAGTCGATATCGCCGGGCTTGCGGCCGACCAGCGGGCCGGGAACGCCCGGCATCAGCCGCACCGGGCGCAGGTTGACGTACTGATCGAACTCGCGGCGGAACAGCAGCAGCGAACCCCAGAGCGAGATATGGTCCGGCACCTGGGCGGGCATGCCGACAGCGCCGAAGAAGATCGCGTCATGGCCGCCGATCTTCTCCTTCCAGTCGTCCGGCAGCATCTTGCCGTGTTTGGCGTAGTAGTCGCAGGAGGAGAAATCGAACTCGTCGAGCTGGAGCTCGAAACCATACTTCTTCGCGGCCGCCTCGAGCACGCGCAGGCCCTCGGGCATGACCTCCTTGCCGATGCCGTCGCCGGCAATGGCGGCGATGCGGTAGACGCGATTGGTGCGGCTCATGTGTTCTCTCCGAAGAAGGCCGAGAATTCGGCGACGACGAGATCGGGGATCTCCTCCGCCAGATAATGCCCGCCCGGCAGGGCCCGGCCTTGGACGTTTTCCGCGCGCTCGCGCCAGAGCGCCAGCACATCGAAGCATTTTCCCACAGCGCCGCGATCACCCCACAGCGCCAGCAGCGGGCAGGCGATCGTCCTGCCGCCATCGCCATCGTCATGGGCGATGTCGATCGTCGCGGCAGCGCGATAATCCTCGCAGCTGGCGTGGATCATCGCCGGATCGCGGAAGCAGCGGAGATATTCGTTGAGCGCCGCCGGCTCGAACAGCTTCATGTCCGAGGCGCGCCGGCTGGTCCAATAGAACTCCGGATCGGCGCCGATCATGCGCTCCGGCATCGGCGCGGCCTGGATCAGGAAGAACCAGTGCCAATAGGCGCGGGCGAAGGCGTCGCTGGTATCGCGATACATCTCGCGCGTCGGCGCGATGTCGAGTGTCGCGAGCTTGAGTACCCGCTCGCCATGGTCGAGCGCCAGCCGGTGGCCGACGCGGGCGCCGCGATCATGCGAACCGACGCAGAAGCGCTCATGGCCGAGCGCGGTCATGACCTCGGCCATGTCCTGCGCCATCGCGCGCTTGGAGTAGGGTGCATGATCGGCCGCGCTCGGCGGCTTCTGCGAATCGCCGTAGCCGCGCAGGTCCGGGCAGACCAAAGTGAAGCGCTGCGCGAGCGCCGGCGCGACGCGCCGCCACATGATGTGGGTCTGGGGATAGCCGTGGAGCAGGAGCAGCGGCGGCCCCTCCCCGCCGGTGCGGACGCGGATGCGCACACCCGTCGTCGTGACATCGAGCAGCCGGAAGCCGGGAAACAGATCGTCCGCGACGGGGAGCTCGGTCAGCGACATCAGGCCTCTCAGATTGCAACAATCAGAGCCGATACCCGTATTTTCAACCGATTTCTTGCGCCGATTATTTCATAATTCTGGTCAATAACAGGAGCGACGCGGGCTGCCCCAGGCGTCATTCTCGGCCGAAACGAAGCGTAGACCCGAGAATCTCATAACAAAAAAGGCGCCAGATGGCGCCCTTTCCCGTCCGAGATGGTCGGCTCAAGGCCGACCATGACGTTCCTTATCCGCGCAGCACGGCGCCGTAGCGCTTGACCATCTCAGCGACGATCTTGGCCGCGACGGCTTCGATCTCGGTGTCGGTCAGCGTCTTCTGCGTCGGTTGCAGGGTCACCGCCAGCGCCACCGACTTCTTGCCCGGCTCGACGCCCGTGCCCTCGTAGAGATCGAAGACACCGACATCGGACACCAGCGCCCGGTCAGCATTCTGGGCGCTCTTGGCCATCTCGCCAGCCGCCACCGCCTTGTCGACGATGAAGGCGAAGTCGCGCGTCACCGGCTGGAAGTCGGAGAGCGCCAGCTTCGGCTTGACCTTGGTCGGCTTGTACTTCGGCAGCGGCAGCGCATCGAGATGGATCTCGAAGGCGACCAGCGGACCCTTGACGTCGAGCGCTTTCAGCACGCGCGGATGCACTTCACCGAAGGCGCCGATCACGCCCTTGGGGCCGAACTGCAGCGTTGCCGAGCGGCCGGGATGGGCCCAGGCCGGACCGCCGGCGACGATCTGCAGGCCGCCGACCGGAACGCCGAGGCCGGAGAGCAGGCCGAGCACATCGGCCTTGGCGTCGAAGGCGTCGACGCTCTTGGCTGCGCCGTCCCAATGACGGCCGGCGCCTTCAAGCTTAGCCGTGCCGCGGCGCAGGCCGGCGGCGGCGATGAGCTGGCCTTCCGGCTCGTCGCTCTGGAAGACCTGGCCAACCTCGAACAGCGCGACGTCACCGAAGCCGCGATCGGCATTGGCCTGCGCGGCGCGGATCAACCCCGGCAGCAAGGACGGCCGCATGTCGGAGAGATCGGCCGCGATCGGGTTGGCGAGCACGAGCTTGCGCGAGCCGCCGCCGAAGAGCTTGGCCGCACTGTGTGAGATGAACGACCAGGTCACCGCCTCGACCAGGCCGCGGCTGGCGAGCAGGCGCTTGGCTGCGCGCGTGCGCTTCTGCAGCACGGTCAGCACCGGCTTGATCACCTCGCCCTTGATGCGCAGCAGCGGCGCCGGAGCGACGCGGTCGAGCCCGGCGATGCGCAGGATCTCCTCGACCAGATCGGCCTTGCCCTCGACATCGGCGCGCCAGGACGGCGGCGCGACCTTGACGCGATCACCGGCGCCGGAGACGTGGAAGCCGAGCGAGGTCAGCGCCAGCTTCATCTCGACCTGAGGCAGGTCGAGCCCGGTCAGGCGCTTGACCTCGGACCAGGGGAAGTCGATGGCGCGCGGGCTGTCGGGCAACTCGCCGGCGAAGACGACCTCGGAGGGCTCGCCGCCGCAGAGCGAGATGACCATCTGCGTCGCCATGTCGAGGCCGGGAAGGGTGAAGTCCGGATCGATGCCGCGCTCGTTGCGGTAGCGGGCATCGGAATTGATGCCGAGCGCACGGCCGGTGCGGGCGATGTTGAGCGTGTTCCAGACCGCGCTCTCGATCAGCACGTCGGTAGTGGTCTCGTCGCAGCCGGAATGCTCGCCGCCCATCACGCCGGCAATCGACTCGACGCCATTGTCGTCGCAGATCGCGACCATGTCGGAGGTCAGAGCATAAGTCCGGCCGTCGAGCGCCAGCACCTCCTCGCCATCCCGGGCGCGACGCACGACGAGATCGCCCTTGACCTTGGCCGCGTCGAAGACGTGCAGCGGCCGGTTGCGGTCGAAGGTCATGAAATTGGTGATGTCGACCAGCGCGTTGATGGGCCGCAGGCCGATGGCGCGCAGCCGCGCCTGCAGCCATTCCGGCGACGGGCCGTTCTTGACGCCACGCACCAGCCTGAGCGCGAAGACCGGGCAGAGATTGCGGTCTTCCTCAGCGAAATCGAGCTTGAGGTCGACCGGGCACGGGAAGGCGCCACGGACCGGCTGGACCGGCGGGGTCTTGATCGTGCCGAGACCGGCGGCGGCGAGGTCGCGGGCGATGCCGGCGACGCCGAGCGCATCGGCTCGGTTCGGCGTCACCGCGATCTCGATCACCGCATCATCGAGGCCGGCATAGGTCGCATAGGGCTGGCCGACTGGCGCATCCTCGGGCAGGTCAAGGATGCCGTCATGATCCTCGGAGATCTGCAGTTCGGCGGCCGAGCAGAGCATGCCGTTCGACTCGACGCCGCGGATCACGCCCTTGCCGAGCGTGATGTCCTTGCCGGGGATGTAGGTGCCGGGCGGTGAGAACACGCTCTTCATGCCGGTGCGGGCATTGGGCGCGCCGCAGACGACCTGGACCGGCTCGCCCGAGCCGGTATCGACCATGCAGACGCGCAGGCGATCGGCGTTCGGATGCTGCTTCGCCTCGATGACATAGGCGATGGTGAAGGCGCTGAGCGCCTTGGCCTTGTCCTCGACGCCTTCAACCTCGAGACCGACGCGGGTCAGCGTCTCGGTGATGGTGTCGAGCGTGTCGGTGGTGTCGAGATGCTCTTTGAGCCAGGAGAGGGTGAACTTCATGATTGTCCGTCGCTACGCATATTGACCGCCGACAGCGCCGGGACGGCTTGATTGAGCTCGTCCTCGCCATCGGCCTTGATCTTCATGGCATTGCCGCGCCAGCTGACTTCGCGCGCGACGAAGGCATAGGCCCAGATGCCGGGGAAAGCGAGATCGCGCGCCAGATAGGCCAGCGGCGTGCGCCAGTTGACGAACCAGCCGACGCCCTTGGCCAGCACGATCTCGCCGGCATACCAGAGCGCCAGCACGGCGAGCACGCCCAGCCAGGCCGGAAAGCCGAAAGCCGGCGCGCCGAAGGCGGCGAGCACGGCCGGCACCAGCGGCCCGACCAGAATCTCCGGCGCGAAGAAGGGCAGGAAGGTGACGCGGCGCAGGCGCGCCCAGCGGAATTGGCGCTGGACGACATCGCGCAGGTTGCGCGGCCCGAGCGGCTGCTCGAAGGGCTGGCCGACGAGATGAACATGCTTGCCGGCCTTGCGCACCAGCTTGGTCGCAGCCGCATCCTCGGCGATCTCGGCGGCGAGCGCGGCGATGCCGCCATTGGCATCGAGGAAGGGCTTATTCCACAGCATCGACTTGCCCTGGGCGAAGCCGAAGCCGAGCGCCTCGCCGGCATATTGCCAGCGCGCCTGGAAGGTATTGAGGAAGGCGCACTCGACCTCGGCGCCGAAGCAACCTGGCCGCGAGCCGGCCGGGGTCGAGCAGACCAGTCCGGTATCCTCGCGCCAGGAGGCCATCAGCCGCTGGATGTAATCCTTGGGCATCAGCACGTTGGAATCGGCAAGGACGACCCAGTCGTGGCGCGCCGCTTCCCAGCCCTTGACGCAGTTGTTGAGCTTGGGATTGGCGCTGACCGCGACGTCGCCGACGATCAGGCGGACGCGATCGGCGCCATAGCTCGCGATCAGCTCCTCGATCAGCGGCACGATCGGATCATGGCCGTCGGCGACGCAGAAGATCGTCTCGTATTGGGGATAATCGAGCTCGAGGCCGGAGGTCAGCGTCTCCCGGCTGAAGGTCTCGATGCCGCGCACGGGACGCACGATCGTCACCGGCGGCGCCTGCTTCTGCAGGCGCGACGGGGCCTGCTTGCGGCGCAGGCGCACGAAAGCGATGCCCAGGCAGACCAGATTGGCGGCGACCATCAGCACCGCGATCAGTCCGGCCCATTGCGCCGCGCTCATGCGTCTCCCCTTTCGGACAGCCTTGGAGGTTACGAGGTCAGACCGCCGGTCAGGGTCGGCAGGTCGAGCGGACGGAAGCCGTAATGCGACAGCCAGCGGATATCGGCCTCGAAGAAGGGCCGCAGATCCGGCATGCCGTATTTCAGCATGGCGATGCGGTCGATGCCCATGCCCCAGGCGAAGCCCTGGTAGACATCCGGATCGAGCCCGCAATTGCGCAGCACGTTCGGATGGACCATGCCGCAGCCGAGGATCTCGAGCCAATCCTCACCTTCACCGAAGCGGATCTCACCGTCCTTGCGCGAGCACTGGATGTCGACCTCGGCCGATGGCTCGGTGAACGGGAAGAAGGACGGGCGGAAGCGCATCTTGACGCCCTCGACCTCGAAGAACGCCTTGCAGAACTCCTCCAGCACCCCTTTCATGTGGCCGAAATGGGTCTTCTTGTCGATGACGAGCCCCTCGACCTGATGGAACATCGGCGTGTGGGTCTGGTCGGAGTCCATGCGATAGGTCCGGCCCGGGCAGATCACCCGGATCGGCGGCTCCTGCGACATCATCGTGCGGACCTGGACCGGCGAGGTGTGCGTGCGCAGCAGCTTGCGCTCGCCATTGGAATCGGGCGCGAAGAAGAAGGTGTCGTGCATCTCCCGCGCCGGATGGCCGACCGGGAAATTGAGCTTGGTGAAGTTGAGGTCGTCGGTCTCGACGTCCGGCCCTTCGGCGATCGAGAAGCCCATATCGCCGAAGATCGCGGTGATCTCGTCGATGACCTGGCTGATCGGGTGGATGCGACCGCGCGCCTCCGGCCCCTCGCGCACCGGCAGCGAAATGTCGAGCCGCTCGCTCGCGAGCCGCGCTTCCAGTGCCGCCTCGCCGAGCGCGTCCTTGCGGGCGGTGATCGCCTGCTGGACGATGTCGCGCAGGCCGTTGATGCGCGGCCCCTGCTCCTTGCGCTCGTCCGGCGTCATCGTGCCGAGCGTCTTCAGCAAGCCCGAAACCGAGCCGGACTTGCCGAGCGCCGCAATACGCAGCTGCTCCAGCGCCGCCTCGTCGCCGGCCGCCTCGATCTCCCCGACCAGGGAATCGCGAAGGGTATCGATGTCGTTCATGCCAATTCAGCCTGCCTGCGCATTCTCCATTCGACTTCAAGCAGTCGAATGGAGAATGCGCCAACGTGTTGTTCTGGAGCATGCCCTTATCGCAAAAGTGGCCTCCACTTTTGCGGCGCATGCTCTAGCGAGCCACCTTCTAGGGGGTCAGGCAGGCGGATGCCAGTCCAATCACGCTGGCAAAGCATCCCGTTCACGCAGTTCTCGACGCTGTCGTCACTCTAGCCATGGCTTCATGACAATCCCGTCGCAATCATCCTTACCTTGGACGGGAGGGGCGACAGGAGTGGTTCGGCGCAGCTATGCAGTGCCGATGACGGAGACGACGAGCATGTCTGACAATACCGCCCAGAAGAATTCGCCCTCCTACCGGATCGCCGCGCTCGACCAGGATTTCATCCTTGGCGACTCGACGCGTGGCGCGCGCTTCATGCTCGAATACCAGAAGGCAGAGGATGCCTTGCGCGCCCGCGGCATCGTCTCGACCATCGTCGTCTTTGGTTCGGCGCGGGTGCGCGAGGGCAACCCCTGGTACGAGGCGGCGCGGAGCTTTGCGCGGATCGCCTCGGAACGCGGCGGCGCGCTCGACGGCAAGGATGGCGGCAAGCGCCATGTCATCGCCACTGGCGGCGGGCCCGGCATCATGGAGGCGGCCAATCGCGGCGCGGCCGAGGCCGGCGCGGTCTCGATCGGCTTCAACATCACCTTGCCGCATGAGCAGGAGCCGAATGCCTGGTCGACGCCCGACCTGACCTTCCGCTTCCATTATTTCGCGATGCGCAAGATGCATCTCGCCATGCGGGCGGCGGCGCTGGTGGTCTTCCCCGGCGGCTTCGGCACGCTCGACGAGCTCTTCGAGATCATGACGCTGGTGCAGACCGGCAAGATGCCGCCGGTGCCGATCGTGCTCTATGACAGCGCATACTGGCAGGGGCTGATCAATCTTGAGCGAATGGCAGAGGCCGGCTTCATCCGACCGGAAGACCTCAAGCTGTTCTGCTATGCCGACAGCCCCGAGGAAGCCTATCAGCGCATCGTCGACGGCGCCGGGGAGAGCTGGACGCCGAAGGCGGTGGACAAGATGCAGACGTGAGCGGCCTGCACCTCCAAATCATGGTCGGGCTTGTCCCGACCATCCACGTCTTTGCTGGTCAAATGCGGTGTTCAAGACGTGCATGCTCGCCACAAGGCCGAGCATGACGGCGAGCCCAAACAAAAAGGCCGGCGTTTCCGCCGGCCTTTCGTATTCCGATCGGGCAAGTCCGCTCAGGCGGCCTTCGCCTCGGCGCCGAGCGCGCCCTTGACCGTCTCGACCACCGCAGCGAAGGCAGCAGCGTCGTCGATGGCCATCGCCGACAGGGTCTTGCGGTCGAGCTCGAGGCCCGCCTTGATCAGGCCGCCGATGAAGACCGAATAGGTCAGGCCGTGCTCGCGCACCGCAGCGTTCAGGCGCTGGATCCAGAGCGCGCGGAAGGTGCGCTTCTTGTTCTTGCGGTCGCGATAGGCGTACTGCATCGAGCGATCGACGGCCGCCTTGGCGGCGCGGATCGTGTTCTTGCGGCGGCCGTAAAAGCCTTTGGCGGCCTTGAATGTCTTCTTGTGCTTGGCGTGGGACGTAACGCCCCGTTTCACGCGAGCCATGTTTGATCTCCGGAAAAGTTAGGGGACGTCAGCCGTTGGGGAGGAAGTACTTCTTCACGTTGGCAGCATCGCCTTCGAAAAGAACGTTCGTCCCACGGTGATTGCGGAGCTGCTTGTTGGTCCGCTTGATCATCCCGTGACGCTTGCCGGCCTGGGCGTAGAGCACCTTGCCGGTTCCGGTGACCTTGAACCGCTTCTTGGCGGCCGATTTAGTCTTCATCTTGGGCATTTCAGCTCCTCATAGGTCGCGAGCGCGAACAATGCGCCGCTTCAATTTTGCTTTGGGAAGCAAAGAACGACCGCCACGGCAGCCCTTATCAGCCGGGCGATCGAAGGTGGGGCCTATGACAGAAAAGCCTGGAGCTGGCAAGAGCCGGCACAAGAGCCTGCAGCTGCGGGAAAATCCGTTCCGATAAGGCGAAGTCCGGCGCCACCTGCCTTCGCAGCTGTTTGAAATTCGTCATATAACCGTAATTGTTTCCACTCAACGCAGCCGCATTCCCGCTGGAGACAATCGCCGTGAAGACCCCCCTCCTCAGCCTGGCTGCGGGCCTTGCGCTCGTGGCCGCCTCCGCCGTCTCCGCCTTCGCCCAGGGCGGCAGCCAGTCGACCCTCGACCGGATCAAGGCCCGCGGCCATATCGTCTGCGGCACCAGCGAAGGCGTGCCGGGCTTCTCGCTGCAGGACAACAAGGGCGTCTGGAGCGGCTTCGACACCGATGTCTGCCGCGCGCTGGCGGCCGCGATCTTCAACGACCAGGACAAGGCGCAATACCTGTCACTGTCGAGCAAGAACCGGCTGGTGGCGCTGCAATCGGGCGAGATCGACGTGCTGGCGCGCACCACCACCTGGACGCTGAGCCGCGACATCGGCCAGGGCCTGAGCTTCACGGCGGTGAACTATTATGACGGCCAGGGCTTCATCCTGCGCAAGAAGCTCGGCGTGAACACGGTCAAGGAGCTCAACGGCGCCTCGGTCTGCGTCGCCCAGGGCACGACCACCGAGCTCAACCTCGCCGACTATGGCCGCACCAACAACATCAAGTTCGAGACCGTCGCCTTCGCCACGCTGGAAGAGACGGTCGCCGCCTATGAGGCCGGGCGCTGCGATGCCTATACCACCGACCTCTCCTCGCTCGCCGGCACGCGCAACAAGCTGCAGAAGCCGGACGAGCACATCCTGCTCCAGGAAGTCATCTCCAAGGAGCCGCTCGGCCCCTGGGTCCGCAAGAACGACCAGGCCTGGTTCGACATCGTGCGCTGGACCGTGTTCGCGCTGATCAATGCCGAGGAGCTCGGCGTCACCCAGGCCAATGTCGAGGAGCTGGCGAAGAGCTCGCAGAACCCGGAAGTGCGCCGCATGCTCGGCGCCGAGAGCAAGTTCGGCGAGTCGCTCGGCCTGACCAATGACTGGGTGGTGCGGATCGTCAAGGCGGTCGGCAATTACGGCGAGAGCTTCGAGCGGCATTTCGGCGCCCAGAGCCGCAACCCGCTGCCGCGCGGCGTCAACAAGCTCTGGTCGCAGGGCGGGCTGCAATACGCGCCGCCGATCCGCTGAACGACCAGCAAGTAAGGCTTGCAAACAGATCGGGCGGCCTCCTCCGGGAGGCCGCCCTTTTTCATGAATTGAAGCGTCAGGCGCAGTTCGCCTTCAACCCGTCGAGATCCTCGCCAACAGGCCGCCGCGGCTCGACAAGCAGGCAGAGCCCGGCCACGACGATCGCCAGCGCCGAGAAACCGCCGGCGACCGAGACGTAGAAGCCGCTGCGCGCGCCATAGACGTCGATCAGCCAGCCTGACAGGGCAGAGCCCAGCGCCATGCCGACACCCATGCCGGTCATCACCCAGGTGATGCCCTCGGTCAGCTTCGAGGGCGGCGCATGCCGCTCGACCAGCGCCATCGCGACGATGACGGTCGGCGAGATCGAGGCGCCGGCGATGAAGAGCACGACGCCCAGCATCCAGAGCGACGAGACGATCAGCAGCGGCAGCGTCGTCATGGCGGCAAGGCCGATCGCGAGCAGCAGTTGCGTGGTCAGCGCCAGGCGCAGGCGCAGCGCGCCGAAGACGAGGCCGGTGATGAAGGAGCCGGCGGCGTAGGCCGCGAGCGCAAGGCTCGCCGCCGCCTTGTTGCCCTGCGCCTCGGCGAAGGCGACTGCCGTGACCTCGGCCGTGCCGAAGACCGCGCCGAGCGCGACCATCAGCAGCGCGATGATCTGCACCGGCACGAGCCGGATCGCCGAACCACCGCTATCGGCCCCCTGCGGATGCACCGGCGGTTCGGTCGCGCGTTGCGCCACGAACAGGGCCATGCCGACGGCGAGCAGGATCGTCGCCGCGAGCGGCCCGGCCTCCGGGAACCAGACGACGCTGAGGCCGATCGCCAGCACCGGGCCGACCATGAAGACCATCTCGTCGACGACCGATTCGAAGGCGAAGGCGGTGCGCAGCTGCGGTGTGCCGCGATAGATCTCGGTCCAGCGGGCGCGCACCATCGCCATCATGCTCGGCTCCAGCCCGGCAAGCCCGGCGAAGAGGAAGAGCACCCAGATCGGCGCCTCGAAGCGTGTCGCCAGCATCAGGCCGATCAGCGCGACGATGGTCGCGAGCGTCGCGGGGATCAGTACCTTGCTCTGGCCATGGCGATCGACCAGCCGCGAGATCTGCGGCGCGATCAGCGCATTGGACAGCGCGAAGGTCGCGGCGACGCCGCCGGCGAGCCAGTACTCGCCGCGCGCCTGGGACAGCATGGTGACGATGCCGATGGTCACCATCGACAGGGGCAGGCGGGCAACGAAGCCGGCGGCCGAGAAGCCGATAGTGCCGGGGGCCCGGAAAATTTCGCGATAGGGGTTAGGCATGGACGTCTCCGCCACATCGAATGCGTAATTGACATACGTTGCGTATGTGACATGAGTAACTACATACGCAACGTATGTCAATTCACATACGCACCGTATGCGAAAGGGATATGGACGATGCGCAAGCCGCGCAGCCAGATGATCGCCGAGACGCGGGCCAAGCTGATCGCCGCGGCCCGCGCCGCCTTCGGCACGGTCGGCTATGCCGAGACCTCGATGGACGACCTCACCGCCTCGGCCGGGCTGACGCGGGGGGCGCTCTACCATCACTTCGGCGACAAGAAGGGCCTGCTGGCCGCGGTGATCGGGCAGATCGACAGCGAGATGAGCGTCTATCTGCGCGCGATCGCCGCCAAGGCACCCGACCCCTGGACCGGCTTTCGCGACGAGTGCACCGCTTATCTCGAACTGGCCCTCGAACCCGAGATCCAACGCATCATGCTGCGCGACGGCCCAGCCGTCCTCGGCGATCCCCTGGACTGGCCCGGCCAGAGCGAGTGCATCCTGTGGATGACGGAGAGCCTGGCGAAACTGGCCGAGACCGGCCGGATCGCACCGGTCGACGCGGAAGCGGCGGCGCGATTGGTCTGCGGCGCGACGCAATATGCGGCGCAGTGGATCGCGCGCGCATCCGATCCGAAAGCGACCTCGCGCAAGGCAATCGAGGCTTTCAACCTGATGCTGGACGGGCTGCTGGTTCGGAGCTGAGTAAGGCTCGGCGCCCGTATGGGCGTCGCGCTATCTGAAACAAACGTTTCAATCTGATCACCTCAAGGAATCTGTTTCAGATTCTGCTCTCCCCTGCTAACGTCCACCGCATGGACAAGCCCGACCTGACGGCCAGCCTCACCGCGAGCTTCGAGCAATTGCCGCAGCAATTGCAGGCGGCGGCGCGCTGGGTGCTCGACCATCCTGCCGATGTGGCGTTGCTGACGACGCGCGAGCAAGCCAAGCGCGCCGGTCTGTCGCCGGCCACCCTCACCCGGCTGGCGCAGCGCTTTGGCCTCAAGGGCTATGACGAGTTGCGGGCCGTCCATGCGGCGGCGCTGCGGCGGCGGCCTGAAGGCTTTGCCGGCCGTGCCGGCGAACTGATGCAGCGCCATGGCGAAGAGGGGCCGAGCGCGATCGCACAGGACATGTTCGCGGCGCTGACCGAGCATTTGAAAGCACTGCGCGAGCCACACGCCCTCGCCCGCTTCGAGCAAGCCGCCGACCTCTTGAGCGAGGCGCAGACCGTGTTCTGCTTCGGCCTGCGCTCGGCCTTCCCTGCCGCCTTCATGCTCGATTATATCCGCGACCTGATCGGCGCGAGCTCGATGCTGGCCGACGGCGCCGGCGGGCGCGGCATCGACGCGCTGCGCCGGATCGGCCCGGGCGATGCGCTCTTCGCAGTCTCGGTCGCGCCCTATACGCGCCAGACCGTGCAGGCTGCGGAGATTGCCAAAGAGCGCGGCGCAAACGTCGTCGCGCTGACCGACAGCGCTCTCTCTCCCCTCGCCGCCATCGCCGACGTGGCGCTGCTGGTCCGAACCGAGACGCCCTCCTTCTTCCACACGATGACGCCGGCCTTCGCCGCGGTCGAATGCCTGGCGGCGCTGATGACGGCGCGCAAGGGCAAGGCCGCGCTCGACGCGATCGCCCGCCACGAGGCCGCGCTTGATGCGGCCGGCACCTTCCTCACCCCCAAATCCATCAGGCGAGGCCAACGATGAGCCACATCCTGCATCGCATGCTGAACAAGACCTATCCAGCCGCGACTGGCGGCGCGGGCATGGTGCTGCGCGACCGTGACGGGCGCGAGCATATCGACGCCTCGGGCGGCGCTGCCGTCTCCTGCCTCGGCCATGGCCATCCCGACGTGCTGGCGGCGATGCACGCTCAGATCGACAAGCTCGCCTACGCGCATACCAGCTTCTTCACCAGCGATGCGGCCGAGGAACTCGCCAACCATCTGATCGCGCGGGCGCCGGCAGGCATGGAGAGCGTCTACTTCTGCAGCTCGGGCTCGGAAGCGATCGAGGCCTGCCTGAAAATGGCGCGGCATTATTTCGTCGAGAAAGGCGAGACGCGTCGCGTCAACTTCATCTCGCGCCGGCAGAGCTATCACGGCATCACGCTCGGCGCGCTCTCGGTCGGCGGGCGGATGAAGGACCGCGCGCCCTTCGAGCAGATGCTGATGCAGGGCCATCACATCTCCCCCTGCTATGAATATCGCGGCCGCCGAGCCGACGAGACCAGCGAGGCCTACGGGTTGCGTATGGCAGACGAGCTCGAGGCGAAGATCCTCGAGCTCGGGCCGGAAACGGTCTGCGCCTTCGTCGCCGAGACCGTGGTCGGCGCAACGCTCGGCGCGGTGCCGGCCGCGCCCGGCTATTTCAAGCGCATCCGCGAGATCTGCGACCGCCATGGCGTGCTCCTCATTCTCGACGAGGTGATGAGCGGCATGGGCCGCACCGGTACGCTGCATGCCTGCGAGCAGGAAGGCGTCGCGCCCGACCTGATGGCGATCGCCAAGGGGCTGGGCGGCGGCTATGCGCCGATCGGCGCCATGCTGGCCTCGAAGCGGGTCGTCGAGGCGGTCCGGCAAGGCTCGGGCGTCTTCCCGCACAGCCAGACCTATGTGGGCCATCCCCTCGCCTGCGCCACCGCGCTCGCGGTGCAGCAGGTGATCGAGCGCGACGACCTGCTCGCCAATGTCCGCAGGCAGGGTGCGCGGCTGGAGCAGCGCCTGCGCGAACGCTTCGGCAACCATCACCATGTCGGCGACATCCGCGGGCGCGGCCATTTCTGGGGCGTCGAGATCGTCGCCGACCGTTCGACCAAGACGCCGTTCGACCCGGCCCTGAAACTCAACGCCAGGATCAAGCAGGCGGCGCAGGAGCGCGGCCTCTTGATCTACCCGATGGGCGGCACCGCCGATGGCACCGCCGGCGACCATGTCCTGCTGGCGCCGCCCTTCATCATCGATGCAGCGACCGTCGACACCATCGTCGAGCGCCTGGGCGATGCGCTCGATGCGAGCTTGGCCGCGGCCCGACCGGCCTGAGGCTTCAACGATCCGGGCCGACAAGAGCCCGTAGCAACCACAACAGGGGAACGATCATGAAACGACTGAAATACCTTGCTTTGAAACACCTGGCCCTTGCCGGGCTCGCGGCGCTCGGCTTCACCGGCGCGGCCAGCGCCCAGACCGGCACGCTCGATCGCGTCAAGGCGCGCGGCGAACTGATCTGCGGCAACCACATCGCCCTGCCCGGCTTCGGCATCCAGGGGCCGGACGGACGCTGGGACGGGCTCGACATCGACCTTTGCCGCGCCGTCGCTGCCGCGATTTTCAACGACCCCAACAAGGTCAAGTTCGTGCCGACGACGCCGCAGATGCGCTTCGTCGTGGTGCAGTCGGGCGAGGTCGACATGCTCGCCCGCAACGCGACTTATACGATGTCGCGCGACACCTCGGCCGGCATGTCCTGGCCGATCATCAACTATTTCGACGGCCAGGGCTTCATGGTGCGCAAGTCGCTTGGGGTCGCCGAAGCGAAGGGATTGGAGGGCGCCTCGATCTGCGTGACGCAAGGCACGACGACCGAGCTCAACCTCGCCGACTTCTTCCGCGCCAATAAGCTGAAATACGAGATCATCGGCTTCGCCACCAACGAGGAGGGCGTGAAGGCACTGGAAGCCGGGCGCTGCGACGCCTTCACCACCGACACCTCGGGTCTTGCCGCCGAGCGCCTGAAATTCTCCAAGCCCGACGATTTCGTCGTCCTGCCGACGCTGATCTCACGCGAGCCGCTCGGCCCAGCGGTGAAGCGCGGCGACGAGAGCTGGGTCGCGCTCGTGAAATGGGTGCACTACGCCATGCTCAACGCCGAGGAGTTCGGCGTGACAAAGGCCAATGTCGACGAGCAGCTGAAGTCGGGCAATCCCGAGGTGAAGCGCCTGCTCGGCGTCGAGGGCAAGTTCGGCGAGGGCCTCGGCCTCACCAACGATTGGGCCTATCGCGTGATCAAGCATATCGGCAATTACGGCGAGAGCTTCGAGCGTAATGTCGGCGCAGGCTCCAAGCTGCAGTTGAAGCGCGGGCTCAACGACCTCGCCTCGCGCGGCGGCCTGCAATACCCGCATCCCATTCGCTGATGCGGATCGCGCTGATCCATGCGCTGCGCCATTCGCCGCCTCCGATCGAGGCGGCGTTCGCGCGGCTGTGGCCGCAGGCCACGCTGATGAACCTGCTCGACGACAGCCTCTCGGCCGATCTCTCCCGCGACGGGCGGATCACCGAGGCGATGACCGGGCGGTTCCTGAGCCTCGCCAGCTATGCGCGCGCCACCGGCGCCGACGGTATCCTCTTCACCTGCTCGGCCTTCGGGCCTTGCATCGAGGCGGTGCAGCGCGCGCTGTCACCTATTCCCGTGCTGAAGCCGAATGAGGCGATGATCGAGGAAGCCATGGCGATCGGCGGCCGGATCGGCCTCCTCGCCAGCTTCGGGCCGACGCTGCAATCGATGCCGCCGGAGTTTCCGGATTCGCTGACGGTCATGCCGAAGCTGGCGGACGGCGCGCTCGCCGCGCTCGACCGCGGCGACGGGGCCGAGCATGATCGGCTGGCGGGACTGGCGGCGCGCGATCTCACGGGTTGCGATGCGATCGCACTGGCGCAGTTCAGCCTGGCGCGAGCGGCCCCGGCGGTCGCGGAAGCGACGGGCAAGCGGGTGCTGACGACGCCGGACAGCGCGGTGAGGAAACTGAAGCGTTTGCTCAACCCATAGGCGCTGCCCGATATCCGCCAGCGGTGCTAGAGTGGCGAGGCAGGCCCGGCGGATGGTCAACGGCCCATCCGGAACCGCACGGCGACAAGCGGGCCGCCGTAGGCAGCTTCCGACGAAAGGCCGGGCCTTTCGGGGAGAAGCGCGATGACGACCTACATCATGCTGCTCAACTGGACCGACCAGGGCGCACGCAACCTAAAGGATTCGCCCAACCGCCTCGATGCGGCCAAGCAGGTCCTGAAAGACATGGGCGGCGAGTTCAGAGCCTTCTTCATGACCATGGGCACATACGACATGGTCCTGGTCTGCGAGGCGCCCGACGATGCGGCGCAGGCACGCTTCTGCCTGCGGCTCGCCATGCTCGGCAATGTCCGCTCGGAAACGCTGAAGGCCTTCCCGGAGACGGCCTATCGCGACATCATCCGCTCCGTCAGCTAGATCACGACCGATACGACAAAGCCCGGCCGAGGCGGCCGGGCTTTGTGGAAGGCAGATCCGAATGCGACGCCATAAACGCGGCGCGCAGGCCTCGCGCCTTATCGGGGCGCGAGCACCATGACCATCTGGCGGCCTTCGAGCTGCCAGTCACTCTCGACCTTGGCGACCTCGACCGTATCGGCCTTGACGCGCTCCAGCACCTTCACGCCGAGGTCCTGGTGCGCCATCTCACGGCCGCGGAAGCGCAGGGTGACCTTCACCTTGTCGCCTTCCTCGAAGAAGCCGTGCATCGCCTTCATCTTCACGTCGTAGTCGTGCTTGTCGATGCCGGGGCGAAGCTTGATTTCCTTGATCTCGATGGTGCGCTGCTTCTTGCGCGCCTCGGACGCCTTCTTCTGCTCGAGGAAGCGGAAGCGGCCATAGTCAAGGATCTTGCAGACGGGCGGCTGCGAATTGGGGGCGATTTCGACCAGGTCGAGACCGGCGTCCTCAGCAATCTTGAGCGCCTCGAAGAACGAGACCACGCCACGGTTGGCGCCGGTATCGTCGATGAGCTGGACGTCGCGGACGCCACGAATGTCGCGGTTGGCGCGGGGACCGTCCTTGACGGGGGCTGGTGCGGCACGGAAGGGACGACGAATGGCTGTATTCTCCTGTGAATGGCGCGCATCGCGCCGTTGGTGAGACACATTGCACAACGCGAAGCGTTGTCAATGGATCAGACGGCTTCAGCGCCCGAGCAGGGCGCAATAGACATCGAGTGTGTCATTGACCATCGAGGCCAATGAGAAGTGGCGCTCGACGTGCAGCCGGGCGCGGCGGGCCAGCGCATCACGGGCGGACGGGCGCAGCGCCAGCGCCTCGCGCAGGGCCCCTGCGAGCGCCGCCGCATCATCGGGCGGGACATGCCAGCCGGAGCGCTCCTGCGGCGCGACCTGTGGCGGCGCCAGCACCGTCTCCGGCACGGCGCCGAGATTGGAGACGACGACCGGCGTGCCCATGGCCTGCGCTTCGACGGCGACACGGCCGAAGGCTTCCGGCTCGGTCGAGGGGACGGCGACGACCGCAGCCGCCAGGAAGGCGGCCGGCATGTCCGAGCAATGGCCGACGCGGCGGACCCGGCCTTCGAGCTTGCCTTTGGCGATGGCGTCGTCGAGCTCGCGGACATAGCCGTCGCGCCCCTGCGCGTCGCCGGCGAGGATGAAGGCAGTGTCCTCGTCCCCGGCATCGCGCAATTGGCGCGCTGCCTCGATCAGCACCTTCTGGCCTTTCCAGCCGGTGAGCCGGCCCGGCAGTAGCACGATGCGCTGATGCGGCTCGACGCCCCAGGCGCTGCGCAGGGCACTGATCCGCTCCGGACTCACCGCCGACGGTGCGAAGGCCGAGAAATCGGTGCCGCGATGGACGACGCGGATGCGGTCGCGGGCGGATGGATGGCGGGCGCGGATCAGGTCGGCGGTGTAGCCGGAATTGGCGATAACGACGTCGCTGCGCGCCATCACCGAATTATACAGGTTCTTCACCGACGAGCGGGCGTTGTAGGAGCCGTGATAGGTGGTGACGAAGGGCAGCTTCAGCGCTCGCGTCGCCGCCAGCGCGACCCAAGCCGGCGCCCGCGAGCGGGCGTGGACGAGCTCGACCCGCTCGCGTTTGCAGAGCAAAGCGAAGGTGCGCACGTTGAGCAGCATCGAGACCGGATTCTTGGCGGCAGCCGGGAAAGGTAGCCAGATGCCGCCCTTGGCCTGCAGTTCGGCGACGAGACGCCCGCCCTCCGTCGCGACCAGCGCCCGCGCGCCGACCTCGGTCAGCCCGGCGGCGATGTCGACCGCGGTGCGCTCGGCCCCGCCTGCCTCCAGCTCCGGGATGATCTGCAGCACGGTGCGCCCGGCCAGCGGATGCGTCTCGGTCGACGGCAGGGAGAGTTGCGCGCCGGAACGCAGGGAGGTGTTCACTGCTTGAATGGGCCTTCTGCTTGGCGACTCGCCGATGCTATCGAGGTCGTGATGATCACTAAATCGGGCGGGATTGCAGCACGCGATGCCTGCTTTCGCCCGGTTCATCACAGGAGAGAATAGAGCGATGAGGCCTGAGCCGCAATTTCTGAGCGTCGGTACCGGCAGCGAGCGCCGCGAGATCGCGGTGCTGGCGCTGGCCGGCAAGGGTCCGCCGGTGGTCTGGCTCGGCGGCCTGCGCTCAGACATGCGCGCCACCAAGGCCGAGGCGCTCGCCGGCTGGGCGGAGCGCACCGGGCGCGCCTTCATCCGCTTCGACTATGCCGGCCATGGCGAATCCAGCGGCAACTTCGCCGATTGGACGATGTCGCACTGGATCGAGGATGCGCAGGCGGTGCTGGCCGCCCACGCGCAAGGTCCCGCCATCCTGGTCGGCTCCTCCATGGGCGGCTGGGTCGCGCTGCTGACGACGCTGAAACTACGCAAGACCGCCCCGCAACTGCAGCCGGCCGGCCTTGTGCTGATCGCACCGGCGGTCGATTTCACCGAAGAGCTGATGTGGGCGCAGATGCCGGAGGCGATCCGCGAGACGATTCTCAGGGACGGCGTCTGGCAGCGCCCCTCGGAGTATTCGCCGGAGCCGATGCCGATCACACGCGCGTTGATCGAGGACGGGCGGCGCCATCTCCTGTTCGGGCAGCCGCTCGAAACCGGCTGCCCCGTCCACATCCTGCAGGGAATGAAGGATCCCGATGTGCCCTATGCCCAGTCCCTCAGGCTGGTCGAGCACCTGCCGCACGATCCGGTCGTGCTGACCCTGATCAAGGACGGCGACCACCGCCTGTCGACGCCGGAGGACATCGCGCGCCTCGTCGCCGCCGTCGAGGGCATCGCGCCCGCGACGGCATAGACAGTTCGGGTCAGTGCAGGCTGACCATCCGCAGATCGTGCTCCCAGGCATTGGCCGTCGCGGCCTCGCGGGAATCGGTCACCAGGATCGGCGCGCCATCGGCCGCCAGCAGCGCGAAGAGCTGCAGGCCAGGCTCGATGTCCGGGGCCTGCGGGAAAATGCGGGCCAACTCATCCGACATGATCGGCTTGAGATAGGCGACCTGGCCGTTGCCGAGGGCGGCGAATTCGGCCGTGGTGAGAGGGTTGTTTCTGGTCTCAGTCATCGCGCCCTCCTTCAGAGCAGTGCGAGGCGGTTTGATTGTGCATCCTTGATCATGAACGGAAGGCAAACCGCATGCCCTCTCGTAAAGACCTTCTGTAGCCCTCAGGGGCCTAGTCGCGGCTCATGATATTGATACGCCGGACGAGCCGTTCCGGTTCCGGACGGGCCAGATCAATCGCGAGCAGCCCGTTGGAGAGATCAGCCCCCAGGACCTGCATGCCGTCGGCGAGCAGGAAGGAGCGCTGGAACTGCCGCGCGGCGATGCCGCGATGCAGAAAGTGTCGCGTCTTGTCGTCGACCTGCCGGCCGCGGATGGTCAGCTGGTTTTCCTCCAGCGTGATCTCGAGCTGGTCGCGCGAGAACCCGGCCACCGCGAGCGTGATCCTGAGCTTGTCGGGCTCATCCTCCGTGCGCGGCATGCGCTCGATATTATAGGGCGGATAGCCATCGCCGGCGCCTTTGGCGACACGGTCGAGTGCCCGCTCGATATCGTCGAAGCCGAGCAGGAAGGGATGCGACAGGCTAGGCGGACGCGTCATCACGAAGCCCTTTGAAAGGCGCCTCTGGAACTATCGGAGCCCGCTTGCGCAGCGCCCCGCACGCGAAAGGCGAACCCAACCGCGTGATTGAGATATGGCGAGCGGCGCGCCCTGCCGCAAGTCCTGCGGGCGGCGCCTCAATCCAGCGCCGCGATCGCCTCGATCTCGATCAGCAGGCGCGGATCGACGAGCGCGGTGACGCCGACCATGGTGCTCGCCGGATAGGGACCCTCGCCGAGATATTTCAGGCGGACCTTGCGCACGGCGACCGCCTTCTCGGTGGAGAGCCCGACGACATAGGTCACCAGCTTGAACACCTTGGTGAAGTCGGTGCCGGCGGCGGCCAGGGCAGCGGCGAGATTGGCATAGACCTGCTCCGCCTGGGCGGCGATGTCGCCCTCCCCCACCACCTTGCCCATCGGGTCGTAAGCGACCTGGCCGGAGACATGGATCTGCCGCTCCGCCTTGACGATCGCGACGTGCGAATAGCCCGTCGGCGGCGAGAGCGAGGCGGGATTGAGGAGATCGATCTTGCTGGGCATGGAGCACTCCCGAAGCTGGCGGCGCTATGCCGCGCGGCGCGGCAAGCTAGGCCAGCGCAGGGCCGGCGCGCAATCTCGGGAACGACGGGAATGGAGGAGGAAGATGGTACAGCCACCCCGGCTTGAACGGGGGACCTCTAGATCCACAATCTAGCGCTCTAACCAACTGAGCTATGGCTGCACGGCTTGCGCCTTGTGTCGCGGCGCTCGGAAGCGGTCCGGCGACGGCGCGGAACCTAGTGCCACACCTCGCCGAATGCAACGGCGAAATGCAAGCCGGCGTGGAAAACCACGCCGGCCTTCGAAATCAACGACGCGGCAGCTCCTGGCGAGCCGTCGCGGCGAGATCGCCGAGATGGGCGGCGAAGGATTCATAGCTGCGACGGAAGGCCTTGGCCTGGAGCGCGACGGCGTCCGCGGCGCTCTGCGTGCGCGCCAGCGTCTCGACCTCGCCCAAAGTCGCCGTCAGCTCGGCGCAGGCATGGTCGAGCACCTTGGCCTGGACGGCGCCGAAGGCGCGCGTCAGCGCCAGCGTCGGCTGGAGCCAGGCGATGGCCGGGAAAGCGGGGATGGCGGCCAGCTTCGTCGCCTCGACCTGCTTGGCGACCACGGGCGCGACAACGGCAGGCCTAGCAGCCGGCTTGGCCGACGGAGTGACTTCAACCAGCTTGGCCGGCGCGGGAGCGGGCTTTGCGGCGACAGGGGCCACCGGCTTCACCACAACCGGCTCGACCTTGGCGGGGGCGGGCTGCGTCTTGACCGGCTCGGCGACGAGCTTGGCCGGCGCCGGCACAACCACCGGCTTGGCGGGCGCAGGCTTGGCGGCCGCGGTCTTGCCAGCTTCGACCTTCACGGCAGGAGCGGCGACCTTGGCGGCCGGCTTCGCGACCTTGGTCTTCTGCGGCTGGACGCGCTTGGCAGGCTCGGCAGCGGGCTTAGCGACCGGCTTCGAGACGGGCGCGGCGACGGCGACGGCCGCAGGCTTCACCATCGGCTGAGCGGCGGGCTGCGGGGCAGTCGCGACGGGAGCGGCGGGCTTGGGAGCAGCGGACTGGGGAACAATGGCAGCGGGCTTGGCCTCGACCTTGGCGACGGGCGCAACTGCGACAGGCGCGGCCGTGGGCTTGACCGCCGCCACCGGCGTGGCTTCCGCCGGCTTGGCTTCGGGCGCCTTGACCGGCACGATCGGCGCAGCCGGCTTCGGCTCGCTCAGGGCCTTGACCGGCGCGAGGCTGATCGGCGCCTTGCCAGGGGTAGTCTGCTTAGCCATCGGATCTCTCCTTCACGGTTTCGGCAGGGCGCGCCTGCGCGATCGACAAAACCGAACACCGGGCATGCTCCGGCGGGATGTCTCACCCGCTCGCGGAATCATGCGCCGGCGCCCGGCCGTTTCGTCGTGAAAGCCTGCTCCGCGCCCGCGGCGCTCAAGGCCTCACTTCAGCTTGGTCGCCTTGGCAGCAGTCTCGGCCGCCTTCTTGGCGGCGTCCTGCACGCTGGTGCCGACGTCCTTGAGTTGCGTCTGCAGCGCGGCCATCTGGGCCTTGAGGAATTCGGACTGGTGCTGGAGCACCTCGTTCATGTCCTTCGACTTGACGAGCTTGTCGGCGAGATCGAAGGCCGCCGCGATGTTGTTCTCGGCATAGGACATCGCCTTCTTGGTCATGTCCTGCACGTTGACGCGGGCCGACTCGGCCGAGCCGTGAGCGCTGTCGACCGCCTTCTGGGCGGCGCCAATGAAACCGTCGAAAGCCTTGCGGGCCTGGTCGACGCTCTTCTCGGCGAACTCGCGCATCTCGGTGGGAACTTCGTAGGGAAGCTTGCCGTCCATGGTGGGTCCTCCTGCGACCGAGCCTGGCGTTCGCGCCGTCTCCGACGTCGCGCCGCTATTGTGCACTGCAATATCATTATTGCACTGCAATGACAATGCCGCCCGCGAGAAGGCAGCGAGGGCATATTAACGCTGTTTGGAAACGTCAGGGGAGAGGGCAGGTTCCCACATGGATTCGCCCAGCTCGCGCGGTTATTAAAGATTTGTTAGGCATATTCGCGCGGGCTGGAGTCGCCAGCAGATGAGCGGAGCGGAATGAGCGAATCCGGACAGGATTGGAACGGCCTTGCCGGCGCCCTGGCGCAGGATCCCGCACTTGCGGGCTTCGCCGGTCAAGGGGCACTGCTGCTCTGGCCAGCCGGCGCCGATGCGCCGGCCTTCGTCAATGCCGGCGGCCGGGCGCTGCTCGACTCCTTCGGCGGAGCTGCGCGGCTGCCGGCGGCGACGCGCGAGCGTTTGCGTCTGCTCGCCGGCGGACTCGCCTCGCCGACGGCACTGAGGCTGGAAAGATTGCGGCTCGGCGCCTCCCTGGCCGGGCTCGTGACCTGCGGCTGCAAACGCGTCGAGACCGGCGCCGGCCCGGCGCTCGCCATCGGCGTCACAGCTTCCGAATTGCGCCGCCTCGGCATCGTCGTGCCGAAGGACGATTCGCTTACCCAGCCGGCGGCTGGCACACCCTCCCCTGCCGCGCCCGCACCGACATCGCTCGCGACGGGGGCCGAAGCCGAATCACCCGCGCGACAACGCCGCGCCAATCTGCGCTTCCTCTGGGAAAGCCATCTCGACGGGACGCTGGTCAGCCTGTCGCAGGACTTCGCCGAGCTCGTCGGCCCCGAGACTGCGCGCACCACACAGGGGCGCAATTGGTCCGCACTGCTCACGAGCGATATCGTCGACCTCGACGGCGACCTGGCGACGCGCCTCGCGACCTCCTCGACCTGGAGCGGCCGGGCCGTGCTCTGGCGGGTATCCCCCGGCGAAGGTGCGCGCGTCGAACTCTCGGGCTTTCCGCTGTTCGATGGCGAGCGCAATCCCGCCGGCTTTCGCGGCTTCGGCCTGACGCGCTCGCAAGTCAACGAGGCCTTTCCCGAGCGGGAAGCGCCGGAAGAGGAAGCTGCGTCCGCAGCGCCGGAGATCGGTGTCCCAGCGGCGGAACCGCCGGTCGCGGCTATCGTGGAAGACCCCGCGGCTGCTGCTCCTTCAAACGAGGCCGTCGAGGCGGTGCCGGCTGAGTCGGCTCGCGCAGAGATCGACGAAGGCGAGACCGACCGCGAACCGGCTGATGCGGACGTGCCCGCCGAAGCGACTGCGCCGGCAGAAGCCCAAGACGCGCAGGCCGAGCCCACGGATTCGATCGACGACGCCCCGGCAGAGCAAGCCGAAGACAGTGGCGATACCCCCGAGGCGAGCGAGCTGCCGCAGTCGGCTCCCGAGGCGCCGCCGGCCAATGTCGTGCCGCTGCGCAACGGCCATCTGGCTGCCGTCCGCCCGGTGCTCGAACCGTCGAAGACCTTGCTCTCCTCGGCCGAGCGCAACGCCTTCCGCGAGATCGCCAAGGCGCTCGGCGCCCGCATCGCCGGCGAGGAGAACGAGCCCGGCGAGCCGCGCCTGCCGGCAGCAACGCCGCTGCGCGTGCGGGAAAAGGACGCGAGCGAGGCGAAGGAGGAGCCCACCGTCACAGCGGCCGCAGCTCCGTCGCCGCCCGCGACGTCGGAACGGCGCCAGCGCGTCGCCAATGCCCATGCCGAGATCCTGGACCGCCTGCCGATCGCGGTGCTGGTCAATCGCGACGAGACCGCGCTCTACGCCAACCGCACCTTGCTCGACCTGCTGGACTATGCCGATCTCGACGATCTCACTGCGGCGGGCGGCGTCAGCAAGCTGATCAGGGGCGTCAGCCACAGCAGCGACGGCGCGATGATCCTGATCGACCGCAAGGGCGGGCTGATCAGCGTCGACGGCCGGCTCTCCAGCGTGAGCTGGCAAGGCGAGGCGGCGACGCTGATGGCCTTCCGCAACAGCGTCCCGGGCGGCGACCTCAAGATACTGACGCAGGAGGAAGCGGAGGAGCAGGAGCTCGCGGCCGAGTTCGCGGCGGAAGAAGAAGAGGCCACCTCGCGCCTCGAGCAGCTCCGGCTGGAGGGGCAGGCGAACGACGCTCGCGTCTCCGAGCTCGCCGCCATGCTCGACACCGCCACCGATGGCGTGGTCACTGTCGACGGGCGCGGGCGCATCCTCGCGCTCAACAAGAGCGCCGAGGCGCTGTTCGGCTATGACCAGCGCGAGGTCGCCGGCGAGCTCTTCACCCTGCTCTTCGCGCCGGAAAGCCATTCGCCGGCGCTCGACTATCTGGACGGGCTGATCGGCGGCGGCGTCGCCTCGCTGATGAACGACGGCCGCGAGGTCATCGGCCGCGTGCGCCAGGGCGGACGCATCCCGCTGTTCATGACCATGGGCCGCATCGCCGAAGGGCCGGACAGCAAGTTCTGCGCGGTGCTGCGCGACATCACCGCCTGGAAGAAGACCGAAGGCGAGCTGGTCGAGGCCCGCAAGACGGCCGAGAAGGCGAGCGCGCAGAAGTCCGACGTGCTCGCCAAGATCAGCCACGAGATCCGCACCCCGCTCAACGCCATCATCGGCTTTGCCGAGGTGATGGCCGAGGAGCGCTTCGGACCGATCGAGAACGAGCGCTACAAGGAATACCTGCGCGACATCCACCAGTCGGGCGGCTACGTCATCAGCCTGGTCAACGACCTGCTCGACCTCGCCAAGATCGAGGCCGGCAAGCTCGACCTCGATTTCGGCAGCGTCAATCTCAACGAGATCGCGCTGTCGGCGGTCAACCTGCTCCAGCCGGAGGCGCAGCGTGGCCGCGTCGTGCTGCGCTCCGGCCTCGCGCCGAAGCTGCCGCCAGTCGTCGCCGACGAGCGCTCGCTGCGCCAGATCGTGATCAACCTGCTCTCCAATGCGGTGAAGTTCACCGATGCCGGCGGACAGGTGATCGTCTCGACCGCGCTCGGCGACCAGGGCGAGGCAATCCTGCGGGTGCGCGACACCGGCATCGGCATGGACGATGACGAGATCAAGCTGGCGCTGGAGCCGTTCCGGCAGGTGCCGACGACGCGCAAGTCCGGCGGAACCGGCCTCGGCCTGCCCTTGACCAAGGCGCTGGTTGAAGCGAACCGGGCGGCGCTCTCCATCACCAGCGTCAAGAAGGAAGGCACGCTGGTCGAGGTCACCTTCCCGCCGCAGCGCGTGCTGGCGAGCTGACTGCGCCAAGCGGCTCGGAACACGGGCCGACGGAAGCAGAATCTTAAGGAAGGCACCACACAGCTTTCGAGGATGCCGTAGCTGGAGGCGGGCGGACACCATGGGTCCGTCCGGCTCGACGGCGTCGATACGCTCGCGAAGCGAGCGTCGAACTCGTGTCGGTCACAGCATGTCGAAGCGTCATAGTCTGAGCTACCGATTCTGGGCGGCCATCGCGGTGATCCTCGGCTGCTCCGTGGTTCTCGGCGCGATCCTGATCACGACCTATTACCGCGAGCTCCGGGCCACCCGCCTTAGCGAGACCCGGCTCGAGCATTTCCAGCTGGTGATGCGCGCCGTGAACCATCTCTCGGCCGAGCGCGGTCCGCTCAACAGCGTGCTCGGCGAGGAGCCAGGCAAAGACAGCCCCTCGCGCAAGCGCCTCGCCTCCTTCCGCGCCAACACCGATGCGGCCCTGGACCGTCTCTCCGCGATCACCGGCTTTTCGCAGCAATTGGCCGACACGAGGCGATCGCTGGCCCATGCTCGGCAACTGGCCGACACGCTCGATCGCCAGCCCTTGCAAGCCCGCAGGCCGCAGGACTTCCGCGACGTCGTCCAGGCGATGTTCGCCGTCGTCGATACGGCCCAGGCGCTGGTCGATGCCGCGATCGGCGGCTTCAACACGGCCGCATCGGACCATCTCGTCGGCCCCGCCCTGATCGCCCGGATGCTCAGCGACATTCGCGAACAGGTCGGCCGCATGGGCTCCAACATCATCCCCTCGATCGCAGCACGCCTGCCGATCACCCCCGAGCAGCGTACGGCGCACGACATCGCCTATGGCCGCGTGCTCGGCTTCTGGCAGCTGGTCGAACAGCAGAGCGGCGAGAACTCGGATCCGCAGATTGCAGCGATGCGGCGCGCTGTGAACGAGGATTTCTTCGGCCGGGGCATGGCGATCTATCGCGACGTCCTCGCCACCGGCCGCGACGGCAATTACGGCTTCGACACGATCAGCTTCACCAACCAGATCGTGCCGACCTTCGCCTCGTTGGAACGGCTGCGCGACATGCATCTCGATTCCGCCATGGCGCGGACGAAGGCCGATGGCGAGCATGCGCGCCAGCTCCTGATCGTCATCAGCGCCATCACCCTGATCGCCCTGCTGCTCGAGCTCGTCCTCGTGGCGGCCAGCCAGACATTGCTGTTCCGCCCACTGCTCTCGGCCCGCGATGCGGTCATGGCGCTGGCGGCGGGCAAGACAGGACAATCCTATGTCGCCCCTCGGGCGCGCGGCGAGGTCCGCAGCCTGTTCAAGGCGCTCGACACCTTGCGCAGCAAGCTGATCGAACGTGACGCGCTCGATCAGGAAAAGCTGAAGCTGACCGCCCAGCTCCGGCAACTGGCGGAAACCGACGGGCTGACCGGAATCCTCAACCGCGGCGCCCTCGAACAGCGCGCGGCGAGCCTGCTGGCCACGCGCCCGGCGCAGCAGCCCCTGCCGCTGATCCTGCTCGACATCGACCATTTCAAGGGCATCAACGACCGCTACGGCCATGTCGCCGGCGACGAGGTGCTGAAGGAGACGGCCCGCCGGCTGCAGGCGGCCTTGCGACCGGCCGACATCATCGCCCGCTTCGGCGGCGAGGAATTCGCCGTCATTCTACCCGACCCAACGGCGAAGCCCGATCAGATCGCGGAACGCCTGAGGAGCGCCCTCCTCGCCAGGCCCTTCACGCTCGACAACGACGCGCCGCTCGACGTGACCGCGAGCTTCGGTGTCGCCGCAATGGTCCCTGCGGCCGGCAGCTGGCTCGATCTCGTCGAAGCCGCCGATCAGGCGCTCTACGAAGCGAAGGCGGCCGGCCGCAATCGCGTGGTCGCGCGCCCGGCAGCCTGAACGGAGCCATCGCGCCCGCCTGCGCACGCCCTGGCGGGCACTGTCGCGCATTGGCGGCCATCGCCGCGCGCTCTAAGGTCAGGCTTCCCAATCCCGACGCGCGAGCAAGCCGCCATGCATTTTGCCCTGACCGAGGAGGAAGAGCTCATCCGCGAGAGCGCGCGCAAGCTCGCGACCGACCGGCTGGCGCCATTGGCCGAGCGGCTCGACCGCGGCGAGGGCCGGAGCGAGTTCCTCGCCAATCTCAGGCTGCTCGCGCAGAACGGCTTCATGGCGCTCAACGTCAAGGGCCTGTTCGGCGGGACCGAGGCCGGCACCGTTTCCTTCGCCCTGGCGCTGGAGGAACTCGCCGCCGCCTGCGCCTCGACGGCGGTCACGACCTCGGTCACCAACATGGTCGGGGAAGTCATCCAGGCCGTAGGCAACGAGCAGCAGAAGTCGACCTATCTGCCCAAGCTCGCCGACGGCACCTATCCGGCCGGCGCCTTCTGCCTGACCGAGGCCGGGGCGGGCTCCGATCCCGCCGGCATGAAGCTGCGCGCCCGGCGCGACGGCGAGACTTATGTGCTCGACGGCCAGAAGATCTTCATCACCTCCGGCGAATATGCCGGGCTCTTCGTGGTCTGGGGCGTGACCGCCCCTGACGCCCCCAAGGGCAAGGGCATCTCGGTCTTCCTGGTGCCGGCCGATACGCCTGGGGTCAGCGTCGGCAAAGCCGAAAAGAAGATGGGCCAAACCGGCTCGGCGACGAACACCATCCATTTCGACGGAGCCCGCATCCCCGCCGCCAACCTGATGGGCAAGGAGAATGACGGCTTCCGTGTCGCTGTCGGCGAGCTCGCCGGCGGGCGCATCGGCGTCGCCTCGGTCTCGCTCGGCATCGCCCGCGCCGCAATGGACGCCGCCAAGTCCTATGCTCGCGAGCGCAAGCAGTTCGGCCAGGCGATCTCCGAATTCCAGGGGCTGCAGTGGATGATCGCCGATCGCGAGCTCGACCTGCATGCGGCGCGGCTGCTCATCCTCGACGCCGCCGCGAGGAAGGATCGTGGCGAGCCCTTCGCCAAGGAAGCGTCGATGGCCAAGCTCTTCGCCTCGGAGGCGGCGCATCGCTGCACCGATACGGCGATCCAGATCCATGGCGGCGCCGGCTATTGCAGCGACTTTCCGGTCGAGCGCTATGCCCGCGATGCGCGCATCACCCGGATCTACGAAGGCACCTCCGAGATCCAGCGATTGATCATCGCCCGCGAGACCTTGCGTCAGCTGGGCTGAGCTTCGTAGAATTTTCTTCTTCGGGTCCCCGGATTCGGAGTTCATCCCCGTCTGCCGGAATCCTGCTCATGTCACTGACCATCTATGGCTGCTACCGCTCGCGCGCGACGCGCAATGTCTGGCTCGCCAACGAGCTCGGCATCACCTTCAAGCACGTGCCGGTGATCCAGGCCTATCGCCTGCCCGACCCGAAGGCGGCCGACGCGCCCGTGCATACCCGCAGCCCCGAGTTCATGGTCGTCAATCCGAACGGCCATATCCCGTCGATCGACGATGACGGCTTCGTCATGCACGAATCGCTGGCGATCAACCTCTACCTCGCCCGCAAGCATGGCGGGCCGGTCGCGCCGAAAGACGTCCAGGAGGAAGGGCTCGCCGCGATGTGGGCGCTCTGGGCCGCGACCGAGTGCGAGACCCATGCGCTCAACCTGACCTACCATCTCGCCGCCTATCCGCCGGAGAAGCGCGACCCGGCCCTCATCAGCAAGGCGCTCGAGGCGTTGGCCGCGCCATTCGCCGTGCTCGACAAGGCGCTGGCGGACGGCAACGGCTATGTCATGGGCGGCCGCTTCACCGTGGCCGACATCAACACCGCCGAGATCATCCGCTACGCCAAGCCGGCGACGCAGCTCTTCGACGCAGCTCCGAACGTCAAGGCCTGGCTCGACAAGCTGCACCAGCGCCCGGCCTTCAAGGCGATGTGGGCATTGCGCGACGCTGAGCCGGCCTGAGGCGCTTGGCGGAAATCGGGTGGCCGGGCCCTGCCAGGCCACCTACTGACGCAGGATGACCCGCCCTGCGAGGACAGATTGCGCCATGACACAGCCGACTCCTGCTCCCTCGCTCCGCATGGGCCCGACCGAGTGGCTCCTGCTCATCGCCCTCTCGATCCTGTGGGGCGGCTCGTTCTTCTTCAACAAGCTCACCGTAGCGGAATGGCCGCCCTTCGCCGTCGTGCAGGTCCGCGTCGGGCTGGCGGCGCTGGCCCTGCTGCTGGTGGTGCGGATCACCGGCCACTCCATGGCGGTCGGGCGCAGCACCTGGCTCGCCTTCTTCGGCATGGGCATCCTCAACAACCTGATCCCGTTCAGCCTGTTCCTCTGGGGCCAGCAGCAGATCGCCAGCGGCCTCGCCTCGATCCTGAACGCGACCACGCCGATCTTCGCCGTGCTGGTGATGCATTGCTTCGGTAACGAGAAGGCGACCGGGCTGAAGCTCGGAGGCGTCCTGGCCGGCCTCGTCGGGGTCGGCATCCTGATGGGCCCCGACGCGCTCGGCGGCCTCGGATCCAATCTCGCGGCGCAGCTCGCCTGCATCCTCGCCGCGGTCTCCTATGCCTTCTCCGGCCTGTTCGGCCGACGCTTTCGCGGCTTGCCGCCGCTCGTCGCCGCCACCGGCCAGCTCACCGCCTCGACGGTGATGATCGTTCCGATCGTCTTTGTCCTGCATCCACCCTGGACGCTGCCAATCCCCTCACAGCAGGCGATTCTCGCAGCGGTTGGCCTCGCCCTGATCTCGACGGCGCTGGCCTACATCCTCTTCTTCCGGATCATGCGTGCCGCCGGGCCGAGCAATGTCATGCTGGTGACCTTCCTGATCCCGGTCAGCGCAATCCTGCTCGGCTCCGGCCTGCTGGGCGAGGAGCTGCTGCCGCGCCATTTCGCCGGCATGGCCGCGATCTTCGTCGGACTAGCCCTGATCGACGGCCGCGTGGCCGGATTGTGGAGCCCGACACGAGCGGGCGCCCCGACGGCTTGAACGGCCTCGGTTGGCGCGCATAACCGTCCGAAAGATCAATTCACTACGGCTTTGCCCGATCGCGGCAACGGTGTTCACATCTGTGGACACCGTTGCCGCGGTGACGGGCTTTGTTGCCAATAAATTATGAATTGCTCTAGGGTCGCAAAACTGGCGATAGCCGCTAAAGGGCATAACCGAAACGACTGGCAGATATCACAAAAAGCGATACGCCAGAGGGGAGCGCGACAACCATGGACCTGCGGCAACTGCGATGCTTCATCGCGGTGGCGGAAGAGCTGCATTTCGGCCGGGCGGCCGAGCGGCTCGGCCTCGCACCACCAGCCCTTTCACGCCAGATCAGCGCGCTCGAGGACGAGCTCGGCGTCAGCCTTTTGACCCGCACCACCCGGCAGGTTGCGCTCACCCGCGCCGGGCTGATCATGCTCGAAGAGGCCAAGGCCATCCTCGTGCGCATGGAACGCGCCTCGCGCTCGGTGCGCGAGGCGTCGCTGGCTTCCAGCAAGGTCCTGCGTGTCGGCGCGATCGACGCTGCCTCGTCGAGCTTCGTGCCGGAAGCGCTGGTGACGTTCCGCTCGCGCCATCCCGGCATCGAAATCAAATTCGTCGAGGCGATGACAGCCCCGCTGGTGCAGATGCTGGAGGCGGGAAAGCTCGACCTCGCCTTGCTGCGCCCGCCGCGCAAGCCGACCGACTGCGCCTTCGAGATCCTGCGCGTCGAGCGGCCGATCGTGGTGCTGAGCGAGAGCCACCCGCTCGCGGCGCGCGAGTACCTGACCATGCAGGACCTGGTCGGCGAGCCCTTCGTCGTGCCCTCCAAGCGCATCCGCCCCTTCGCCTACGACCTGGTCATGGCTTATTTCGAAAGCGTCGGGGCGGTGCCCAACGTCACCATTGAGGCGACCGAGAAGCCGGCGATGATGTCGGCGGTCGCGGCTGGGCTCGGCATGGCCCTGGCGCCGGACTGGGTCTCACGGCTGAGTTTTCCGGGGGTCACCATGCGACGCCTGCGCGGCGCGCTGCTCGACCCGCCGCCGCCCGGCGCACTCGTCGGCGTCGCCTGGCGTCCACACCAGAAGCTCGCCGCACGCGACGATTTCCTCGCCATCCTGCGCGAGAGCGTGACCCTGATCGACGAGGGCCACGTTCTGCCGTTCAGCGTCAACGGACGAGGCAGAAAGCCTGCCGTCCGCACAGTAACCACCCGAGCCGGAGGACATTGATGAGTCTGAACAAGATCGAGGCCGCGCGAGGTTGGCGCGTCCGTTCGACACAGGACCTGGCCGCCGGCCTGTTCATGGTCGCGCTGGCCGGGCTGGCGCTCATCCTGTCGAGCGACCTTCCGACCGGGACGCTGCGCCAGATCGGCCCGGGCATGCTGCCCAAGGCCTTCGCCTGGATCTGCGCCGGCCTCGGCGCGGTGCTCGCCTTCAACTCGCTGCGCTACAACGGCGAGAAGCTCGCCGGCTGGTCCTGGCGCGGCGTCATCTTCGTGCTCGGCGCGGCGTCATCTTCGTGCTCGGCGCGGCGGTCGTCTTCGGCCTGACCATCCGCGGCTTCGAGATCGGCCCGCTCAAGGTGCCGCAGCTCGGCATGCTCGTCTCCGGCCCGCTGGTCGTGATCATCTCCGGCCTCGCGGCGGAGGATGTGAAGCTCAAGGAGCTGATCATCTTCGCGATCGCGATGACGGCGGGCTGCGCCCTGATGTTCAAATACGCGCTGGGTCTGCCGATCCCGCTGGCGCCCTGGCTGCTGGGAATCTGACCCATGAGTGAAATGCTCGCCCACCTCTCGCTGGGTTTCGGCGTCGCGCTGACGCTGAAGAACATCGCGCTCTGCTTCGTTGGCTGCCTCGTCGGCACGCTGATCGGCGTTCTGCCCGGCGTCGGCCCGGTCGCCACCATCGCCATGCTGCTGCCGATCACCTTCGGCCTCGACCCGGTCGGCGCGCTGATCATGCTCGCCGGCATCTATTACGGCGCGCAGTACGGCGGCTCGACTACCGCGATCCTGGTCAACATCCCCGGCGAGGCCACCGCCGTCGTCACCACCCTCGACGGCCACCAGATGGCCAAGCAGGGCCGCGCCGGCGTCGCGCTCGGCACCGCCGCGATCGGCTCCTTCGTCGCCGGCTGCGTCGCAACCGTGATCATCGCCGCGCTCGGCGCGCCGCTGACCCGCCTCGCTTTGCTGTTCGGCCCGGCCGAATATTTCTCGCTGATGGTGATGGGTCTGTGCTTCGCGGTCGTGCTGGCGCGCGGCTCAATCCTCAAGGCCTTCTGCATGATCATGCTCGGCCTGCTGCTCTCGACCGTCGGCACCGACCTCGAGACCGGCCAGGAGCGCATGACCTTCGGCTTCCCGCCGCTCTCTGATGGCATCGACTTCGCCGTGCTGGCGATGGGCGTGTTCGGCTTCGCCGAGGTGCTGCGCAACCTGGAGAACCCGGAAGCGCGCGACGTGGTCAAGTCGAAGATCGGCCGGCTGCTGCCGGACTGGAACGACATCAAGCAGTCGGCGGCGCCCTGCCTGCGCGGCACGTTCATCGGCGGCATCCTCGGCATCCTGCCAGGCAACGGCGCGGTGCTCGGGCCGTTCGCGAGCTACACGATCGAGAAGAAGCTCGCCAAGGATCCCTCGCGCTTCGGCAAGGGCGCGATCGAGGGTGTGGCGGGGCCGGAATCGGCCAACAATGCCGGCGCACAGACCGCCTTCATCCCGCTGCTCACCCTCGGCATCCCGCCAAATGCTGTGATGGCGCTGATGGTCGGCGCGATGACGATCCATGGCATCATCCCCGGCCCGCAGGTCATGACCAAGAATCCCGACCTGTTCTGGGGCATGATCGCTTCGATGTGGATCGGCAACCTGATGCTGCTGATCATCAACCTGCCGCTGGTCGGCGTCTGGGTGAAGCTGCTGCAGGTGCCCTACCGCCTGATGTTCCCGGCGATCCTAATCTTCTGCTCGATCGGCATCTACTCGGTGAACAACCAGCCGGTCGACGTCGCCTTCACCGCGCTGTTCGGCCTGTTCGGCTACCTCCTGATCAAGCTCGGCTTCGAGCCGGCCCCGATGCTGCTCGGCTTCGTGCTCGGCAAGCTGATGGAGGAGAAGCTCCGGCAGGCGCTGATCATCTCGCGCGGCTCGTTCATGACCTTCATCGAGCGGCCGATCTCGGCCGGCCTGCTGCTGGTCGCCGTCGCCATCCTCGTCATCGCGCTTCTGCCGTCGATGTCGAAGAAGCGCGACGAGGTCTTCACCGAATGACGGGGTTGCCTGACGGCCCCGTCCCGGCATCCTCGCCACATCATTTCAAGGGAGAGAGATTGATCATGAAGAAGCTCATATTCGGTCTTGCCACAGCGCTCGCCTTCACGCTGCCGGCGCAGGCCCAGTCCAAATATCCGGAACGGCCGATCACCATGATCGTGCCCTTCGCGGCCGGCGGGCCGACCGACATCATCGCCCGCATCGTCAGCGAGAACATGTCAAAGACGCTCGGCCAGCAGATCGTGGTCGAGAACGTCGCCGGCGCCGGCGGCACCACCGGCATCGCCCGCGCGGTGACCGCGGCGCCGGATGGCTACACCATCGCGATGGGACATCTCGGCACCTTCTCCGCGGCGCCGGCGACCTATCCCGGCCTGAAATACGACCCGATCAACGGCATGACAACGATCGGCCTCGCTGGCGGCACGCCGATCCTGATCGTCGCCAAGAAGGCCTTCGCGCCGAAGGACCTCAAGGAGTTCGTCACCTATGTGAAGGGCAACACCGACAAGGTGAACGAGGCCCATGCCGGCGTCGGCTCGGTGTCGTGGACGACCTGCACCCTGCTCAAGGGCCAGCTCGGCGTGCCGAAGCTGAACTCGGTGGCCTATCGCGGCACCGGCCCGGCCCTGAACGACCTCGTCTCCGGTCAGGTCGACTTCATGTGCGACCAGATCGTCAGCGTCGCCGAGCAGATCAAGGCCGGCACGATCAAGGCCTATGCCATCGCCTCGGCCGAGCGCTCGCCCGCTTTGCCGGACATCCCGACCACCAAGGAAGCCGGGCTGCCCGAATACCAGATCGAGGCCTGGAACGGCATCGCGGCGCCGAAGGGCCTGCCGAAGGAAGCCGTCGACAAGCTGGTCGACGCGCTCGACAAGGCGCTGAACGACGAGGGCGTCAAGAAGCGCCTGCTCGACCTCGGCACCGTGCTGCCGACGAAGGAAGAGCGGACCCCGGCCGGTTTCGCGGCCATCATCAAGCGCGACGCCGACAAGCTCTCGCCGGTGCTCGCCGCCGCGCCGAAGCAATAAGCGCCCGGCGCATGGACTCGCGGACGGCGGGCTTCAGGCCCGCCGTTTTCTTTTGGCAGCCACGCACTACGATGCGCAGATGCGCCGCATCACCTTGCCCGTCTCCCCGATTTCCGCCGAAGCCTTTGCCCCCTATGGCCGCGTCCTGTCTCCCGCGGGAGCGCGCGATACCGGCCGCGAAGGCTACGACATCTGGATCCAGCCTTTCGCCGCCGAAAGCCAGCCGCGGCTGCAGATCGTGCGCTACCATGCACGCCCCTTCATCGTCGCCCTGGTCGAGCGACATCTGCATGTCACCGAAGCGCGCCAGTCGCTCGGCGGCCCACCGGCCGTCATCGTCGTCGCCGAACCGTCCGACACGCCGCCGGCCCCCGATTCGCTACGCGCCTTCCGGCTCGACGGCGAAGGCGTGCTGTTCCATCGCGGCACCTGGCATGCGGTCGACGCCTATCCCGAGCACGGAGGCCATGCCGACTTCCTGTTCCTGTCAGAGGAAGCGACGGTCAGCGAGCTGTTCGACAATCCCGGACGCGTGCCTGAACGCACGCAGGTCCACGATTTCCGCGCCGCCGGCATCGAGCTCGTGATCGACACCAACGCCTTGTTCGAAAAGCCGAAACCCTAGCGGCCGGTCACGATCGTTCACAGCTTGTGACCGATTTGGCGGAACCGAGCCCGGCGCTGCCCGTTCCTTTCCCCGAGGTTCCCCCTCTGAAAGGAGAACGGACATGTTCAAGAAGCTTGCTCTCGTCACCGCCCTCGCCATCGTTCCGGCGGCGGCTTTCGCTCAGAATCCTGACGGCGCCCAGGGCGGCGCGGCCAGTGGCATCGTCGGCGGCGCGACCGCCGGTGCTGTCGGCGGCGCCGTGGTCGGCGGCCCGGTCGGCGCGGTCGTAGGCGGCGTCGGCGGCGCCGTTGTCGGCGGCTTCACCGGCGCGGTGATCGGCGACAATGCCCCGCGCTTCCGCACCTATGTGGTCGAGCAGCGCGTGCCGTCCTACACCTATGCCGAGCCGGTCGCGGTCGGCACCGTTCTGCCGCAGCAGGGCGTAGTCTATCGCGAGGTGCCGGCCGAGTTCGGCGAGCGCGCCAGCGGCTACCGCTACACGGTGGTGAACAACCGCGCCGTGCTGGTCGAACCGCAGACCCGCCGCATCGTCCAGATCATTGAATGATCGAGATCATCGAGTGATCGAGGCAGGTCCGCTGGACGCTCGCGTCATCACGACCTGAGTGACCATCCCCGGATCGCAAGGCCCGCCCCGGCACCGGGGCGGGCCATTCTCGCTTTTGTGATTGCCGAAGCACGGAACTGCCGCAAGAGACGCGCATTCTCGCTGTGGGGCTACGCAGATATCGGAGGTCGATCATGATCAAGCGGATTCTGTTTGCTGCCGCTCTTGCAGCCATTCCTGCAACCGTTTTCGCCCAGGAGACTGGCCCCATCATCCGCGACCCGGCCGGCGGGGTCACTCATGACCCGGCCCTCGTCGGCAGAGATACGAACTTGGTGCCGCTCGACACCTTCGCTGCGCCCCCGCGGGCTCACGCCGCCGGGATGATCAACGACGATGCCGCCTTCCGGAACTATGTGATGGCGCAGCATATGCGTTCGTATCGCTATGCCGAACCGGTCGAGGTCGGTGTGGTGCTGCCGGCGCGCGGCGTCGCCTATCACAACGTGCCGACAATGTATGGCGCGCCCGGCTATCGCTATACGGTCGTAAACGGCGAAGCCGTCGTCGTCGAACCACGCACCCACCGCGTAGTCGAAATCATCGAATAACGCTGGAGCATTTCCGCGCTTCTCCGAATCGCGGAAATGCTCTCAGCCCTTGTTCGATCGCATTCTCCTGACGCGAACCGGCCTCCGCTTCGCGCGAAGATGCTCAGCGCGTCCCGAACATCCGGTCGCCGGCGTCGCCGAGGCCGGGGACGATGTAGCCGTGGTCGTTGAGGCGCTCGTCGATCGCCGCCGTCCAGATCCGCACATCCGGATGGGAATCGCGCATCCGCGCGATGCCTTCGGGCGCCGCGAGCAGGCAGACGAAGCGCAGATCCTTGGCGCCGCGCTCCTTCAGCCGGTCGACCGCTGCCACCGCCGAGTTGGCCGTCGCCAACATCGGGTCCATCACCACGATCATGCGGTCGGCGATGTCGGAGGGCGCCTTGAAATAGTACTCGACCGCCTGCAGCGTCTCCGGGTCGCGGTAGAGGCCGATATGGGCGACGCGGGCGGCGGGCACCAGCTCCAGCATACCGTCGAGGAAGCCGACGCCGGCGCGCAGGATCGGCGCGAAGACCAGCTTCTTGCCGGAGATCACCGGCTGCATCGACTTTTGCAGCGGCGTCTCGATCTCGATCATCTCGGTCGGCAGGTCGCGGGTGACCTCGTAGCAGAGCAGCATGCCGATCTCGTTCAGCAGCTGGCGGAAGCTCTTGGTCGAGCGGTCCTTCTCGCGCATCAGCGTCAGCTTGTGCTGCACCAGCGGGTGGTCGACGACGGTGACGCCGTTAGCGCTCGTGGCCATGCAATCCTGATCCCCTTGGTCTTGTCGTTATTGTCTAGAATACCGTGCCGTCGCTGACGATGGTCAAGGGCGGACCGCCGCCGTCGCGCTTCTCGCGGGCGATGCGACGGCCAGCGGCCCAGGTGCCACCCTCCAGCACCTTGGCCAGCGGCAATTGCTCGGCGCTCAGGCCGAGCTCGGCGCGCACCAGTTCGCCGATCCTGTCGAGCAGCGCAACCGTCAGCGCCCGCCATTCCACGACGAGCTGTGAACCGACCTCGTGGCCGCGCACGGCATCGGCCGGGTCCTTCAGTTCGAGCACGCCGAGATCGATGAGGAGCCCGCCATTGCGATATTCCGGCAGGCCGGTGAGATCGTCGATCTCGACGACCTGGATGCCGGCCCATTGCAGCGGCTCGATCAGCGAATAGCTCAGCCATTGCGAGAGCTTGTGGAAGGGCACGATGCCGGCGGTGACCTCGTCCGGGGCGATCAGCGGATGCTTCCAGCTGTCGCCGAGCGCGATGCCGGCATAGCTCAGGCGCGAGGGCCAGATGCCGCCGAGCACCTCCAGCACCTGCGAGAGGATATAGGCGGCGCGGAGCGAGCGGCCTTCCGCTGCCTCGACCAAACGATCGAACAGATCGCCGGGCCGGGTGAACCCATGCTTCTCCAGCTCCTCGCCAAGCCGGTTGAGCAGCGCGGCGCGTCCTTCGAGGCCGACCAACGGATTGGCGTCCGAAACCTGGAAGCCGGCTGCCAGAGCGGCGGCATCGAGATGCCTGAGCGCCTCGCTATCGACCCGCAGCGGTTCGCTTGGGTCGCTGGAGAAGGCACCGGCGGCGAACATGTCGAGTGAAGCCAGCGCCAGCCCTTCCGAGCGGCCGATGCTCTGACCGGTGACCGCATCGCGATAACGCCAGTCGGCACCGGCACCGGCATCGAGCAGGACGCTGACCACGGCGAGGTCATAGGCGGCTCGGCCCCTCGCTCGGGCGTCGGCGAACTGCGCCTTGGCGTCGAGCACCTTCCAGCGATCCATGCCGGCGATGACGAAATGGCGCCAGCGGGCATGGAAGGGGATGTCGAGCGAAGGATAGTTCTGGCGGATCGTCTCCAGTACATAGGCGGCACAGGCCGGCAGCCGCTCGGGATGGACGCTGAAATGCGCGAGCCGGCCTTCAAGGCCGAGTCGCAGCATCTCATGCGCACGCTCGCGGACGGCGGCCGGCTTGAGCAGCAGGCGGACGGCTTCGGGATTGTTGTCAGGCATATCGGACCGGTCGGCGAGGCGTAAGGCTCCCCCCTCCCCCTTGTGGGGAGGGGTAGGGGTGAGGGGCGGAAAGTCGGAGCATGACGTTGGCCGAAGTAACCGTTTCGCCCTTACCGGCGACCCGGCACCCCGTCGTTCGCCCCCCATCCCCATACCCTTCCCCACAAGGGGGAAGGGAGGAGCGAGGCTTGAACCGTCGCAACGTCGATGTCTCGAAGGAAGCCGCTACCATTCAGAACTTCTCGAGGTCGCGGCCGACGGTGGCCTTGAGGGCGTTGTCGCCAGGCGTGCCATCGGGCGAATAATAGCCTGCCGCCTTCTTGGCCTCGATCTCGACCGAGGCATCCGGCGGGATCAATTCGGGCGGGATGGCGACGCGCTCGCCAATCTCGATGCCGCTCTCGACCATGGCGTCGTATTTCATGTTCGACATCGACATCAGCCGGTCGATCCGCTTCACGCCGAGCCAGTGCAGCACGTCCGGCATCAATTGCTGGAAGCGCGCGTCCTGCACGCCAGCGACGCATTCGGTGCGCTCGAAATAGGTCGCGGCGGAATCGCCGCCTTCCTGCCGCTTGCGGGCGTTGTAGACGAGGAACTTGGTGACCTCGCCGAGCGCCCTGCCCTCCTTGCGGTTGTAGACGATCAGGCCTACGCCGCCGTTCTGCGCCTCCTTCACGGCCTCCTCGATGCCGTGAACGAGATAGGGGCGGCAGGTGCAGATGTCGGAACCGAAGACGTCGGAGCCGTTGCACTCGTCATGGACGCGGCAGGCCAGCGTCTTCTTCGGATCGCAAATCGCCGAGACCTCGCCGATGACATAGGCGGTGATCGAGCCGATCGGCGGCAGAAAGACCTTGAGGTCGGGCCGCGTCACCAGCTCCGGATACATGCCACCGGTCTGCTCGAACAGCGTGCGGCGCAATTCGTTCTCGCTGGTGCCGAAGCGATCGGCGATCCCCGGCAGATGCCAGACCGGATCGACCGCGATCTTGGTGACGCTGATGTCGCCGGAGCCGTGCAGGATGCCGCCATCGGCCGAAAGGCGATGGCCGGCCATGGCGGCGAGGATCTCGGGCAGGTTGAGCCGCGCCTTGGTGACCGCGATGGTCGGGCGGATGTCGATGCCCTCGCCGATCCACTTGCCGAAATCCTGGGCGACGCGGTGGCCGAACGGATCGAGCGAGACGATCCGCCCGGGCTCGAACCATTGCGCCTGCGGCAGGATGTCGGAGGTCGGATAGGTGTTGGTCAGGTCCGGCCGCTGCGCCGGGTTCATCGCCCGGGCGGAGATGGCGAGCGCGCGATAGACCGAATAGGAGCCGCCATGGGCGCCGATGACGTTGCGGTCGGCGGGGTTGGTGGTCGAGGCGATGACCGGTCCTCGCTCCTCCGGCGTTGCGGCGCCCCAATGGATCGGGAAGCGGGCGGCGGCGCTTCCGGGCTCGGGATGCGAGGTCAGGCGGATATGGCTGGTGCGGTTCTGCGAAGTCATCGCGGCGATCGCTCGGTCTCGAACGGGAAAGGGCCCCGGGACGGGTCGCGTCCGGGGCCCTCTGGACCGATGAGAGTCTGGATCAGCGCGGCATTTTCGTCAATTGCCGGTTGAAAGCGCCACCACCGCCATGGCCGGGCCTTGTCCCGACCATCCATGTGCTCGCCGGTCACAGGCGATGTTCGCATGGACACCCGCCACGGGGCAGGCATGACGGCGGCCCCTTTGGCTAGAAGACTGCGAGGTAGCGCAGCAGCGACAGGATACCGATGAGAATGACGATGATCTGGATGATGTTCTTGATGTTGCCGTCCACCGGCAGCATCCGCACCAGATAAAGCACGAGGGCGATCACCAGGATGGTGATCAACAGCGAAATCAGAATGCTCATGGCTCAAATCCTCTTATCGCGGCCGAAAGCCGGCCCCCCGAGGCGCTGGCTGCGACGCATTCGCAGAAAGCTGTCTCGGGCAAGAGAACGTGGAGCCTTGGGAAAAGGTTCCGGAAGGGGAGCCGGTTAGCGCTTTGGGAAACCCCGTCGATATCGTCATGGTCGGGCTTGTCCCGACCACCCACGTCTTCGCTTCACTGATCCAAGGTCGTGTCCAAGACGTGGATGCTCGCCACAAGGGCGAGCATGACGGAGAGCGCGTCATTCTCGGGCGGAGCGAAGCGCAGACCCGAGAATCTCTGGACAAGAATGCGCTGACCAGAGTCTCCTCCGGCCTGAGATGCTCGGGTCAAGCCCGAGCATGACGCATGTCAGCCCGCGATGCGCCCGAAATCCGCCACGGCACGGGTCGCCTCGCGCAGCTGGTTGAGCAGCTTGAGGCGGTTGGCGCGCAAGGCCGGATCGGGATCGTTGACCGTGACCTTGTCGAAAAAGGCATCGACCGCCGGCCGCAGCTCGGCAAGCGCCGCCATGGCGCCCTCATAGTCCTCGGCAGCGATGGCGGCCTCGGCCTTTGGCGTCGCCTGCGCCAGCGCGACCGCGAGCGCCTTCTCCTCGATCAGTCCGGCATCGGCGATGAGCTGGAGATCGGCCTTGGCCGCGAAGGCGCCCTCGCCGTCCTTCTTCTCCTCGGCCTTGAGGATATTGGCCGCGCGCTTGTAGCCGGCCAGCAGACTTTTGCCGTCATCGGTCTCGAGGAAGCGGCCGAGCGCCGCGACGCGGCGGGTGATGAGCAGGAGGTCGTCATTGGCCGACGCGCCCTCGCCCAGCACCGCATCGACCAGATCATGCCGCGCGCCCTGGTCACGCAGCATGACCTTCAGGCGGTCATAATCGAAAGAAAGCAGGTCGTTGTAAGCAACCCCATAAGCGACGTCGACACCTTGCTGTGCTTGTTCGAGAAGCAAGCGCTCGGATAGAGCGCGCTCTTCAGCTACCGCCCGCAATGGGCTAATTGACCCCACAAGTTCAGTGAGCTGAGCGTTTGAGAAGCGCCCCGCCAGCCAAGCTAGGTTAAGCCGTTTGAGAAGCGGACGAAGCTCCAAACGAAGATTATTCTCGACCACCAGCCGGATCACACCCAACGCCGCGCGACGCAACGCATAAGGGTCCTTGCTGCCGGTCGGCTTCTCGTCGATCGCCCAGAAACCGACCAGCGTGTCGAGCTTGTCGGCGAGCGCCACCGCCACCGAGACGGGATCGGTCGGGACGCGGTCGGAGGGGCCGAGCGGCTTATAATGCTCCTCGATCGCGGCGGCGACCGAGGCGTTCTCGCCCTGCAGCTCCGCGTACTTCCGCCCCATCAGCCCCTGCAATTCCGGGAACTCGCCGACCATCTCGGTCGGCAAATCGGCCTTGGCGAGCCTCGCGGCGCGCTCGGCCATCGCCGGGTCGGCGCCGACGATCGGGGCCAGCTCCTTCGCCAGCGCGACGATGCGCTGGACGCGCTCGCCTTGCGTGCCGAGCTTGGCGTGGAAGACGACGCCGAGCCTGTCGAGCTTGGCCATGCGTTGGTCGAGCGGCTTGGCGAGGTCGAGCCCGAGCTTGTCGGCACTCTCGTTCAGCGTATCGAGATCGGGCAGCGGGCCGCGATCGGTCTGCCAGAAGTAAGACGCGTCGGAGAGGCGAGCGCGGACGACGCGACCATTGCCGGCGGTGATTGCCTGACCGCCATCGCTCGCCATCAGGTTCGAGACCGGGATGAAGCGGTTGGCGAGCTCGCCCGTCGCGGGATCGCGCAGCACGAAGCATTTCTGGTTGGCGCGAATGGTGGCACGGATCGCCTCGCCGGGAATCTCGAGGAAGCGCTCCTCGAAATCGCCCATCAGCACGACCGGCCATTCGACGAGGCCGGCGACCTCCTCCAGCAAACCCTCGTCCTCGACCAGCTCCAGACCCGCGGCGAAGGCGAGATTCCTGGCGTCGGCGAGAATGATCTCCTTGCGGCGGTCGGCGTCGAGCACGACCTTGGCCCGCTCCAGGCTCGGCACGTAGTCGTCGAAGCGCTTCACCGTGATCGGGCCGGGCGCATGGAAGCGATGGCCATAGGTGACATTGCCCGACTTGATGCCGTCGACCTCGAAGGACACGACCTCCGGATCCTCGGTCTCGGCGCCGAAGGTGCAGAGGATCGAGTGCAGCGGGCGGACCCAGCGCAACGAGCCGCTCTCGGCGGAAGCCTTGCCCCAGCGCATCGATTTCGGCCATGGGAACGAACGGATCACCGCCGGCACGATCTCGGCGATCGCCACGACGGTCTCCTGCCCAGGCTTCTCGATCACGGCGACGTAGGAATCGCCCTTCTTGGGATCGCTGACGATCGTCGCCTGGTCGAGCGAGGTCAGCCCGGCAGCCTTGAGGAAGCCCTGCACGGCGGCATCGGGCGCGCCGACGCGCGGGCCCTTGCGCTCCTCGCGAACATCGCGGCCGCGCACGGGCAGACCGGCGATGGTGAGGGCGAGCCGGCGCGGCGTCGCGAAGGCCTTGGCGCCCTCATAGGTCAGGCCGCGCTCGACCAGCGCATCGGTGACGAGCTTCTTCAGGTCTTCCGCCGCCTTGCGCTGCATGCGGGCGGGGATTTCCTCGGAGAACAATTCAAGCAGGAGATCAGGCATCAGTTCGCTCCCCCGCCGGCGGTCTTCAGCCAGGCGGCGCCGCAGGCTTTGGCGAGCTCGCGCACGCGCAGGATGTAGCTCTGGCGCTCGGTGACCGAGATCACGCCGCGCGCATCGAGCAGATTGAAGACATGGCTCGCCTTGATGCACTGGTCATAGGCCGGCAAAGCGAGCTTGTGCTGGGCGGAATTGGCGCCCTCTTCAGCTTCGCCTGCGGCCAGCAGCGCCTTGCACTCGGCCTCGGCGTCGCTGAAATGGCGGAACAGGGTCTCGGTGTTGGCGTATTCGAAATTATGCCGCGAGAACTCCTGCTCTGCCTGCAGGAAGACGTCGCCATAGGAGATGCGGTCCTCGCCTTCGAGGCCGTTGAAGTTGAGGTCGTAGACGTTCTCGACGCCCTGGACATACATGGCGAGGCGCTCGAGCCCATAGGTGAGCTCGCCCGCTACGGGCGCGCATTCGACGCCGGCGACCTGCTGGAAATAGGTGAACTGGCTGACCTCCATGCCGTCGCACCAGCATTCCCAGCCGAGGCCCCAGGCGCCGAGCGTCGGGCTCTCCCAATCGTCCTCGACGAAGCGGACATCGTGCAGGGCCAGGTCGACGCCGATCGCCTTGAGCGAGTCGAGATAGAGCTGCTGCAAATCCGGCGGCGACGGCTTCAGGATCACCTGGAACTGGTAGTAGTGCTGCAGCCGGTTCGGGTTCTCGCCATAGCGGCCGTCCTTGGGCCGGCGTGAAGGCTGGACATAGGCCGCCTTCCAGGGCTTCGGCCCCAGCGCGCGCAGCGTCGTCGCCGGGTGGAAGGTGCCGGCGCCGACCTCCATGTCGTAGGGCTGGAGGATGACGCAGCCGCGCTCGGCCCAGAAGCGCTGCAAGGTCAGCAGCAGGCCCTGGAAGGAGCGGGTCGGGTTCATGGGGTCGGAGGACGCGGCCAAGGGCATCAGCCTTTTAAACTGTCGAAAAACGTGCGGCGTGATTAGGGGCTGGCGGCGCTCATGGTCAAGCCGCCGGGCATGAATGAGGCATGAACCCTTCGGCAAGGATCGCGTTCATAGAGAGGCGACTATTGTCGCCCCATCGAACGGTCCGCGGTACTCGGGGCGAGTGCTTGAGACGGGCCGACGCGACAAGCAGGAGTACACAATGCTGTCGAACCGTATCGCCGCCGCCCTGTTCGGTGCCGGCGCCCTCCTCTTCACCGGCCTCGCCGTCGCCCCGGCCAATGCGGCGCCGATCGCGGCAGGCAGCGTCCCGGCCACCACCGGCCAGATCGAGCAGGTCCAGTATTACGGCCGGCCCTATTATGGTCCGCGCCGCTACTACGGCCGCCCGGTCTACCGTCCGCGCTGCTATTTCGTCGATCGGCGCGTCTGGAACGGCTGGCGCTGGGTGATCCGCCCGGTGCGCGTCTGCCGCTGACCGCAACTGCCCCTCGAAGGGCCTGGCGGCACGCTCCGTCAGGTCCCGAGGCCAGCCGGCGGCCATAATGACGCCTGATCGCCACGGCACAGGCCGGCACTGTTGATGAAGAAGGATACGATATGCTTCGCAAGCTTTTCCTCGGCCTCTCGGCCGCCGCCGTCCTCGGTGTCGCCTCGCTCGGCATGAGCGCCATCACCGCGGCCCCCGCCGACGCCCAGGCGCTGAGCGGCGGCTATGGGCGCCCGGGCAGCGGCAGCACCCACCCATCCGCGCCACGCTACAGCCGTCCCGGCTGGGGCGGTGGCTCGCATGTCCGTCCGCGGCCGGGCTATGGCCGCCCGCATTACGGTGGCCGTCCGCATTACGGTTCGCGCTGCCGCATCGTCGACCAGCGCGTCTGGAACGGCCGCCGCTGGGTGATCCGGTCGACACGCGTCTGCCGCTGACGGCAAGCCACCGCGGATGAAGATGAGCTGAACGGCGCAGCCACGCCCCGTTCAGCCCCGCGACCGCAAGCTTGCCGCCACGATGACGCCCGATTGCCCCGGCACAGGCCGGGCAGATCAGCGAAGGAGGTAACCATGCTTCGCAAACTCGTTCTTGGACTTTCGGCCGCTGCGGCGCTCGGCGTGGCAGGCCTCGGCATGGGCGCAGTCACCGCGACCCCGGCCGACGCGCAGGCGCTGAGCGGCGGCTACGGCTATCCCGGCAGCGGCAGCCGCCATCCCTTTGCTCCGCGCTACAGCAATCCCGGCTGGGGCGGCGGTGGTTACTATGGCCGTCCCCGCTACGGCTATGGCGGGCCGCGCTATGGCTATGGTGGACCGCGCTATGGCTGGGGCGGCGGTTATTACGGCCCGCGCTGCTATAGCCGCCCCGTGCGCTATTGGGACGGCTGGGGCTGGGTGGTGCGCGAGCGCCGCATCTGCCGCTGAGGCACAGCTTCAGGCGAGCACGGCCTCGCCACGATGGAGCGCTTCGCTGAAAGCGGTGAAGCGCCCATCCGCACCGTTGAGAATCAGAGCCGGCAGCAACGCTGCCGGCTTTTTGCTGCCGAGGCGGGCGGAAACGATCACCCGGATCGCCGGCCGGTCGGCCTGGCCATGGACCGGGCGGATCTCGACCGCGCCGAAGCCGGTCTCCAGCCCGGCGAGAATCGCCCCCAGCGCCTCGGCGCGGTGGATGATGCTGATGCCGCCGCCCGGCTTCAGCACATGGCGCGCCGCCTTCAGCCAGTCGCCGAGCGATTGCCCGGCGACATGAGCCACGCGCCGATTGGCGACCGGCGAGGCCCGCACCTCGCCAGCTTCGAAGAAGGGCGGGTTCATCGCGACCCAGGCCATGGATGCTGCCGCGAGCCCCTCGCGGGCTAGATCGGCATTACGCTCGCCGATCGTCCCGACCACGGTACGCACCCGTCCGTCCAGGCCGTTGAGTCCGGCATTGCGGGCCCCGAGCGCCGCGAGCTCCGGATCGCGCTCAACCAGAACCACTTCCAGCGCCGGCTGGCGCAGCGCAACGGCGAGCCCGACCGTGCCGACACCGGCGCCGAAATCGGAGAGCGGCCCCGCCACCAGCTCCGGAATCGCCGAGGCCAGCAGCACGGCATCCGAGCCGGCGCGATGCCCCTTCACCGGCTGCAGCAAGCGCAGACGCCCGCCCAGCAGGCGGTCTTCGGCGATCTCGCCGAGGTCGGGGAACGACTCGGCCATGGATGCTTCCGTCATGGCGAGGGAGCGGGGCGCAACTCGTCCCCGTAGCCCGCCTCTATCAACAATGCGCGAGCGCGCCTGCTGTCCTGCTCGCGCACCAGCAGGCGGCGCGGAAAGGCGCCGATCATGCCTTCGAGCGAGCTGATGTGCTGGTCGGCGATCAGGCAATCGAGATTGGCCGAGGCCAGCAGCGCCTCGATGGCGCCGAGCAGGACGAGATCATTGGAGCGGACGAGTTCGTGCATGCCGTCATGGAGCCTCTCGGGGGCGCATGCGCAAGCGCAAAGATCGCATCTGGGAACGGCAAGGCCGCAGCGCAGCGTCAAACTGCTGCGTCGCGAAAGGATTGCCGGGGCTGGCCACGCATGCGACGTTTGTGGCAAGGGCATAGCGCGCGGATGCGCGGGAATGAGGCCGGAGTTTACGCGTGGGCGTCGTCGTAGCTTTCGAAGACAAGGACACCAGCCAGGGCGGCATCGAGCCGCTGGTCGGGCTGACGCGCGCCGACATGGAACGCGTCAACGCGATGATCCTGTCGCGCACCGGTTCCGAGGTCACGATGATCCCGGAGGTGGCGAACCATCTGATCTCCTCCGGCGGCAAGCGCCTGCGGCCGATGCTGACGCTGGCGACGGCGGCACTCTGCGGCTATCGCGGCGAAGGCCATGTCAAGCTCGCGGCTAGCGTCGAGTTCATGCACACGGCGACGCTGCTGCACGACGATGTCGTCGACGAGAGCGACATGCGGCGCGGCAAGGCCGCCGCCCGCATGCTCTGGGGCAACGAGGCGAGCGTGCTGGTCGGCGACTTCCTGCTCGGCCAGGCCTTCAAGATGATGGTCGAGGTCGGCTCGCTGCGCGCGCTCGACATCCTCTCGACCGCCGCTGCCGTCATCGCCGAGGGTGAGGTGATGCAGCTCGCCGCCGCCAAGAACACCGAGACGACCGAGGACGAGTACCTCGCCGTGATCCGCGGCAAGACCGCCGAACTCTTCGCTGCCGCCTGCGAGGTCGGGCCGGTGATCGCCGGCTCGTCGAAGGGCGAAGCCGCCGCCTGCCGGAGCTATGGGCTCAATCTCGGCATCGCGTTCCAGCTCGTCGACGACGCGCTCGACTATGGCGGCTCTGCGGGCCAGCTCGGCAAGAATGTCGGCGACGATTTCCGCGAGGGCAAGATCACGCTGCCGGTGGTGCTTTCCTTCCGCCGCGGCAACGAGGAGGAGCGGGCCTTCTGGCGCCGCACCCTGCAGGAAGGCGAGGTCCGAGAGGGCGATCTCGCCGAGGCGCAGGCGCTGATGCGCAGGCATGGCGCCTTGGCCGACACGATCGAGCGCGCCCGCCACTACGCCAAGATGGCGAAGGACGCGCTCGGCCTTTATCCGTCATCGCCGATGAAGCAGGCGCTCAACGACGCCGTCGACTTCTGCGTGGCGCGGGCGCACTGAGGCGCCTCTTTTCTGCCGACTCTTGTGCATGGTAGTAAGGCTTACTACCATCCTGCCATCGGAGGGCATGCCATGGCGCAGGTCGAGAAGGTCAGCATCGCGGTCACGCCGGAAATGGCGGCCATGCTGCGCCGCGCCGTCGCCAGCGGCGACTACGCCTCGTCCAGCGAAGTCGTGCGTGAAGCGCTGCGCGACTGGAAGGAACGCCGGACGCTCCGCAGCGAGGCCGTCGCCGAGCTGCGCAAACTCTGGGACGAGGGGCTTGCCAGTGGCGAGCCTGTTACAAGCGAAGACGCCTTCGCCCGGATCAAGGCCAAGATCGACGCCGCGGCGACGCGATGAGCTTTCGGCTTCTTCCGCAAGCCGAAGCCGATATCGCCAGCATCTCCGTTTACATCGCCTGTGACAGCAAGGCCGCGGCACACCGCTGGGCAGAGATGATCTTTGCCCAATGCAAACAGCTTGCGGACATTCCGGAACTCGGCGTCGCGAGAGACGAGATCCGGCCAGGCTTGCGGATGATGCCGACGGGCAATTACGTCATTCTCTATCGGAGAAGCAGCGACGCATCGAGATCGTGCATGTGCTGGACAGCCGCCGCACATGGCAGGATTTGCTCTGACCCTGCCGCGGCAAGTTATGCGCCAGACGCTCGGCGGGCTCGTCTATCTCGGCCTGCGCCGCGGCGGCTCGCCCATGCAATCCGCGCGATCCCAAGCTGAAAACTCGTTCACGATTGCGACGGACGCTTTGGCGTTAATGTCACCGCTGGTTGCTACGGCAAAATGCTTTCCGAACGTACTGCTATGATAGTCGAGGTCATAAACGGCCACAGGCTTGCCCGGAAATTTGTCGATCAAGGTCAGCGACCAGACACTGTCTTTCTGCCGCGCCAACATCGCGTAACCGCGATTTGTGCGCATGTGAGTGAGACCGAATAGAACGATCGCACCGTCCTGGACGGGCAAGATGCCGAGGACGTTGTCATGAGAGAGAACGCTCTCCTGCCCGGCCAGAGATCGGAAGCGAAGTTCGCCACGCCATTCTCCACGATCCGTACCGATCAGGCGCCCCCCTGGGACATCCAGCTCCTGCGAGGCCCGCGCTGTTGGTGTTGCAAATTCATTTCCTTCCCAGCGCCAGCGACCGCTGGGACAGGCTCGCAACCGTTCGGCCTCGGCCTGCTGCTCCGCATTTACAACCACGTTCTTCGCCGGCTGTTTGGCTTGTGCGAACGCCGGACCATTCGTGAGCACCAGTACAATCAACGGCAAGGCGGCGGCATAGAGCATTGCGAGTTCCTTAAAGCGGACTCAACCTATCATCGTAGGCTTCACCCACCAATCCCGCTGCTGCTTCGCCAGAATCTTCCCCGCCGCGGCGCTGGCACGACAATCGTCGAACAAGGCGAAGCAGGTCGCGCCCGAGCCGGACATGCGCACCAGCCGGCAGCCGGGCAAGGCCGACAATGCCGACAGCACCTCGCCGATGATTGGCGCGACGGCGCGAGCCGGCGCTTGGAGATCGTTGCCGGTGGCGGCCAGGGCGGCGATCAGCGATGCCGAAGTCGCCGGTGCAGCCTCCTCCGCCTTGAACGCCTCAGCCGCCCCCGCATGCCCCTGCCCTGCCTGCAGACCAAGCGCGCGGAACACCGGTGCCGTCTCGACGGCCACTCCCGGATTGGCCAGCAGCGCGAACAAGCGCGGCAGCCTCAGCGCCGGACCGAGACGCTCGCCGATGCCGCGCATGATGCGGGCGCGCGCCTCCAGGCAGACCGGGACATCGGCGCCGATCCGGCCGGCAACGGCGAGCAGCGCCGGATGTGCCAGCGGCAAGCCGTTGAGCCGCGCCAGCAGGCGCAGCGCCGCCGCCGCATCGGCCGAGCCGCCACCGATGCCCGAGGCGACCGGCAGGCGCTTGACGAGATGGAAGCGGCCGGAGCGTAGGCCGGCGATCTCCTCGCGCAGGACGCGCTCGGCCTTGAGGACGAGGTTGTCGGGGTCCGTCGACAGCCCGGCGGCAAACGGTCCCGAAATCTGCATATCGCCAGGTTCGCCCGGCGACAGGCTCAGCTCATCGCCGACACCGGCGAAGGCGACGAGGCTGTCGAGCTCATGATAGCCGTCAGCCCGGCGTCCAAGGACGCGCAGGCTCAAATTGACCTTGGCCGGGGCGCGGGTCGCCAGTCTGGCGGGCAAGGATCAGCCGCCATCCTTCTTCGGCTCGGCCGCATTGGCCGAGGGCGCCGGGTCTTCCAGTCCCTTCTCGATCTTGCGCTGGATCCGGGTCAGGTCCTCCGGCTCCGGGCCGAGATCGCGGGCGTAGTTCCACTGATAGCGCGCCTCGAGATAGCGCCCTGTCTTCCAGTAGACATCGCCGAGATGGTCGTTGATCACCGGATCGGAGGGGCGCAGCTCCATCGCCTTCTCCAGCTCGGTCACCGCCTCCTCATAGCGGCCGAGGCGGTAATGCGCCCAGCCGAGCGAATCGATGATGTAGCCGTCGCGCGGCCGAAGCTCGACGGCGCGGCGCAGCATGCCGAGCGCCTCTTCGAGCTTGAGGTTCTGGTCGACCAGCGAATAGCCGAGATAGTTGAGCACCAGAGCGCGCTCGCGGCCGAGCGCCTCGGGCATCAGCTCCAGCGCCTTGCGCAGGTCGGCCTCGGCCTGCGGCCATTTCTTGATGCGCTCATAGGCGATGCCGCGCGAATAGAAGATGTCCCAGTTGGCACGGCCGGGCGTGGTGAGCTTGGCGACCGCCTTGTCATAGGTCGCGGCCGCCTCTTCGAAGCGCTTGCGCGAGCGATAGATGTTGCCAAGCGCCGAGATCGCATCGATGTCGTCGGGGCGAGCGGCGATGATCGTCTCGAGATGCTTGGTCGCCTCGTCGGTCTTGCCGAGCTGCTCAAGGCCGAGCCCGATCTGGATGTCGGCGACCGGGCGCAGCGGCGAGTTCTCCGGCATGCGCCGGTAGACCTGGACCGCGTCCTCGGTCTGCTTGGCGCGCTCCAGAATGTCCGCCAGCGTCAGCACGGCGAGGTCGTGGCCGGGATCGAGATAGACGGCGAAGCGCAGATAGAGCAGCGCGGTCGCCTCGTCGCCCTGAAGAATGCCCGCGCTGGCGAGCCCATAGAGCACTTCGGCGGCGCCCTGCTGGGTGTTGCCGACGATGCGCTGCAGCGGCTCCTTGCTGCCGATCTTGGCGATGGCGTCGCGGACCACCGGATGGTTCGGCCGGACGTTCCGCTCGAAATCGTTCAGCGTCGCCAGGGCCGCCTCGCTGTCTCCGGCGCGCGCCTGCTGACGCGCCCAGAGATCGACGAGGCGCAGATTGGTCTTCTCGGCGTCATAGGCCGCCTTGAGCCGGCGATTCGCCTCGTTGCGGCGGCCGGCGATGTCGAGAATCAGCCCGGCATGGAAATCGCGGAAGCGGTCGAAGGTCGATTCGCCCTTGAGGCGCTCCAGCGTGTCGATGGCGCGATTGGTCTCGCCCGAGCCGGAATAGGCCCAGGCCGCGAGCAGGGTCGCGGTGATGTCGGCGGAACGGCCGCGGCCACCGCGCTGCAGCTGATTGCGGGCTGCGGTATAGTTCTTCTGCTTCAGGGCGCGCACGCCGAGCGCCAGCTGCGCCAGGCCATTGGTGGCGTCGCGCTGGATCAGCTTCTCGGCGGCGCGGAAGGTCTCGTTCATCGCGCCGTCGGCGAGGAAGGCGACGAAGCCGCGCTCAAGCAACTCACTGTTCTGCGGGTCGTTCCGGATCGCCTCGCGCAGATAGATCGAGGCCGCACCGAGATCGCGGGCCGAGCCGGCCACCACGGCCGCAAGGTAATTGCCTTCAAGACTCTCGGCCGGCTCGAACTTCTCGACCGGTCGAGCCTGCGCGAGCGCCGGCATGCCGACATGCAAACCTGAGACAAACGCCAGCACAAGAGCGGCGCTACGGCCGTTGATCTGAAACGTCACGTTCGACATTCTCCCTCGGTCCGCCCCGGCCGCCGGGGACTGGTCCGTGGACGGGACCGTGACCTGAACGATTAGGCCGCCAACATGGCCGTTTCCGGGCCTGCCGACAAGAGCAGCGACCCGCTCTGCGTCATCGCAGTCACGCTGACGTGAAAAAGACACAGGCGGCACCGGCACGGGTGCGGACATGATGGATTCGATCAATTTCTCGGGCGTAGTCTTGGCTTCGCCGCGCGTTCGCGGCGATTCGTCAAAGGTGCTCCCAGATGAAGAAGGTCTCGCTCGCGCTCGCGGCCGTTCTCACGTTCGCCGGCATTGCCGGCGGCTGCGCCACCAAGGAACCCGAGAAGCCGGCTCCGATCGTCCGCAAGGGCTGATTCGTCCCCTTTTCAGGGCAAAACGATGAAAAAGGCCGCACGGTCCAAGCCGCGCGGCCTTTCACATTTCAAGCGCTCACCGCGAACCGGCCGCCAGCGCGATCACATGTTCGAATAATTCGGACCGCCCGCGCCTTCCGGCACCGTCCAGGTGATGTTCTGGGCGGGGTCCTTGATGTCGCAGGTCTTGCAGTGCACGCAGTTCTGCGCGTTGATCACGAAGCGCGGCAGCGACTGCTTCTCCGGATCGGCATAGACCACCTCGTAGACGCCGGCCGGGCAATAGAGCCGCGCCGGCTCGCCGTAGATCGGCAGGTTCTGCAGCACCGGCACGTTCGGGTCGGTCAGCTTCAGATGGGCGGGCTGGTCCTCCTCGTGATTGGTCGCCGAGAGGAAGACCGAAGAGAGCTTGTCGAAGGAGATCTTGCCGTCCGGCTTGGGATAGACGATGGGCTTGACCATGCCGATCGGCTTCAGCGTGGCATGGTCGGGCTTGCCATGCTTCAGCGTGCCGAAGGGCGACCAGCCGAAGAGCTGGTTCAACCACATGTCGACCGCACCGAAGGCGACGCCGCCGAGCGTGCCGAGCTTCGACCAGAGCGGCTTGACGTTGCGCACCGGCTTCAGGTCGCGGCCGATCTCGGAGCCGCGCCAGCTGTCCTCGATGCCGTCGACCATATCATGCGAGCGCCCCGCCGCCAGCGCCGGCACGAGATGCTCGGCCGCCAGCATGCCCGACAGGATGGCGTTGTGGCTGCCCTTGATGCGCGGAACGTTGACGAAGCCGGCGGCGCAGCCGATCAGCGCCCCGCCCGGGAAGGTCAGCTTGGGCACCGACTGCCAGCCGCCCTCCGTGATCGCGCGCGAGCCATAGGAGAGGCGCTTGGCGCCCTCGAAGACGTCGCGGATCATCGGATGGGTCTTGAAGCGCTGGAACTCGTCGAAGGGCGAGAGCGTCGGGTTCGAGTAGTTGAGATGAACGACGAAGCCGACCGAGACCAGGTTGTCGTCGAAATGGTAGAGGAAGGAGCCGCCGCCGGTCGACATGTCGAGCGGCCAGCCGAAGGAGTGCTGGACCAGCCCCTTCTTGAACTTCTCCGGCTTGACCTGCCAGATTTCCTTGAGGCCGATACCGTATTTCTGCGGCTCGCGCCCCTCATCGAGGGCAAAGCGCTTGATCGCGATCTTGGAGAGCGAGCCACGCGCCCCTTCGCCGAGCAGCGTATAGCGGCCACGCAGTTCCATGCCGCGGGTGAAGCGGTCCGAGACGGTGCCGTCCTTGGCGATGCCCATGTCGCCGGTGGCGATGCCGGCGACCGAACCGTCCTCATTGTAGAGCAGTTCGGCGGCGGCGAAGCCCGGATAGATCTCGACGCCGAGCGCCTCGGCACGGGCCGCGAGATAGCGCGCGACCAGACCGAGCGAGCCGACGAAGTTGCCGTGATTGTTCATCAGCTTCGGCATGGCGAAGTTCGGCAGGCGCGCCCCGCCGGCCGGGCCGAGGAAATAGAAGACGTCCTCGGTCACCTGCGTATGCAGCGGGCGGGCCTCGTCCTCGCGCCAGTCCGGCAGAAGCTTGTCGAGGCCGATCGGATCGATGACGGCGCCGGAGAGGATGTGCGCGCCGACCTCGGAGCCCTTCTCGACCACGACGACCGAGATGGCTTCATCGAGCTGTTTCAGCCGGATCGCGGCGGCGAGCCCGGCGGGACCTGCGCCGACGATGACGACGTCATAGTCCATGCTCTCGCGCGGCGTGCTCTGCGCTTCCTTCAGATCCATCCTGCCCTCCACCCGCGCGTCTTCATCGTTAGATAGTTTATATATGAACTATCTTGATCAGCCGGCCAAGCGCTGCCGCAAGGCTGATTGGAATTCCTCTATCCGGGGCTACCGTTCATTTTGCAACAGCGAAGGGGCTCGCTTCGTTCCGAACGCCGCTCTATTCTCCCGCTCATGTCGCTCGACGCCGTCTCCGCAGCCGAATTGATCGCCTGGTACGCCGAAATGGGCGTGACCGAGGCGCTCGACGAGACGCCGCACGACCATTTCGCAGCTGCACCCGAGCCGGCGCGACAGCCTGTCGCACGGTCACCGGGCGCTGCGCAGCAACCCGTCAGGCGCCCGACAGCTGTGGCAACCGCCACCCCGCCTGATGAGGCGGCGCTGTCGGCCCGGGCGCTGGCGCGCGAGGCAACGACGCTGGACGCGCTCAAGACGGCGCTGGCGAGCTTCGAGGGCTGCCCGCTCAAGGCGACCGCCAAGAACCTCGTCTTTGCCGACGGCAACCCGACCGCGAAGGTGATGTTCGTCGGCGAGGCGCCCGGCGCCGACGAGGACCGGATCGGCCTGCCCTTCGTCGGTCGCTCGGGACAGTTGCTCGACCGGATGCTGGCTGCGATCGGCCTCAATCGGCAGGAGCATGTCTATATCGCCAATCTCCTGCCCTGGCGTCCGCCCGGCAATCGCACGCCGACGCCGCAGGAGGTGGCGATCTGCCTGCCCTTCATTCAGCGCCAGATCGAGCTGGTCGATCCCGACATCCTGGTCTGCATCGGCGGCCCGTCGGCCCAGGGGCTGCTCGGCGTCTCCGGCATCCTGGCCTCGCGCGGGCGCTGGATGGAATACGATACCGGCACGCGCATGATCCGAGCGATCGCGACGCTGCACCCGGCTTACCTGCTGCGCCAGCCCTTGCAGAAGCGCCTGGCCTGGCGCGACCTGCGCGCGCTCAAGGCCGCCCTCGTCGCGCTTTGACGCAGCGGCGCGATGCCACTGCGGCATCGGCACCGGCTGCCCCGTCGCATCTCCTTGATTATTCCGAGTGCAAAGTAGACGCTGCAACCAGCAGGGTCATTCGGCCATGATGTTCGTGGCCGGCACGCCGGAGCGACGCGATGGAAATCGACGCCTTTCTGCTGTCACGCATCCAGTTTGCCTTCACCGTCTCGTTCCATATCGTCTTCCCGGCCTTCACGATCGGGCTCTCGGCCTATATCGCGACGCTGCTCGGGCTGTGGCTGAAGACCGGCGACCAGAAATTCCACCTGCTCGCCCGGTTCTGGACCAAGATCTTCGCGGTGTCCTTCGCCATGGGCGTCGTCTCCGGCATCGTGCTCTCCTACCAGTTCGGCACGAACTGGAGCCGGTTCTCGGTCGCGGTCGGCAACGTCATCGGCCCGCTGATCGGCTATGAGGTGCTGACCGCCTTCTTCCTCGAGGCTTCCTTCCTCGGCGTGATGCTGTTCGGCTGGAAGCGGGTGCCGCCCTGGCTGCATTTCCTCTCGGCAGTGATCGTCGCCGGCGGCACCGCCCTCTCGGGCTTCTGGATCCTCTCGGCCAATAGCTGGATGCAGTATCCGGCCGGGCACGAGGTTCGCGACGGCATCGCCTATCCCGTCGACTGGCTGAAGATCGTCTTCAACCCGACCTTCCCGTTGCGCTTCGCGCATATGATGACGGCGGCCTATCTGACGACCGCCTTCGTCGTGCTGGCGACCGGGGCACGCCATCTGCTCGCCGGGCACCGCACGGAGTCAGCCCGGACGATGGTACGCATGGCGATCCTGATGATCGCGCTGACCGCACCGCTGCAGGCCGTGATCGGCGATTTCCATGGCAAGCAGACAGCGATCTACCAGCCCGCCAAGCTCGCCGCGATCGAGGCGCACTGGGATTCGTCGAAGCCCGGCGCGCTCGTGCTCTTCGCCTGGCCGGATGAGAAGGCCGAGCTCAATCGCTTCGAGATCGCGATTCCCGGGGTCGCCAGCCTGCTGACCCATGGCAGCATGGACGCGCTCTTCCCGAGCTTGAAGGACTTCAAGGTCGAGGATCGCCCGCCGGTGCTGATCCCGTTCTTCGCCTTCCGCGCCATGGTCGGGATCGGCGTGCTGATGATCGCCTTCGGCTGGGTCGGCGCCTGGCTGTGGAAGCGCGGCACCGTGTTCGAGGCGCGCGGCTGGCTCTGGCTGGCGCAGTACAGCTGGCCGGCCGGCTTCCTCGCCATCCTGTCGGGCTGGTTCGTCACCGAAGTCGGCCGCCAGCCCTGGCTCGCCACCGGCATCCTGCGCTCGAAGGATGCGGTCTCGCCGGTGACGACATTGCAGGTCGCGATCTCGTTGGCGCTGTTCGTCTTCGTCTACTGCGTCGTCTTCGCCGCGGGCATCGCCCTGATCAACCGCCTGATCGACAAGGGCCCGGACGAGATCAGCGCGGAGGACCCGCCCGAGCAGCCCTCGAAGCGGCCGCTCAAGGCGGCGCAGGCGCCGGCCTCCGCCATCTTCGGCGACGGCCATCCCGGCGACGACAAGATCCAGCCGGCGAACTGAGGAGAACCTGCGATGGAATGGTATCTCCCCGTGATCTGGGCCGGACTGATCGGCACCGCCGTGATGCTCTATGTCGTGCTCGATGGTTTCGACCTCGGCATCGCCATCCTGTTCCCGACGACCCCGAACGAAAGCGAGCGCGACCAGATGATGAATTCGGTCGCGCCGTTCTGGGACGGCAACGAGACCTGGCTGGTGCTCGGCGGCGGCGGCCTCTGGGTCGCCTTCCCCTATGCCTACGCCATCATCATGCCGGCCTTCTACATCCCGGTGATCCTGATGCTGCTGGCGTTGATCTTCCGCGGCGTCGCCTTCGAGTTCCGCTGGGTGGCCAAGCCCCATCACAAGGTCTGGGACTTCGCCTTCTGGGCGGGCTCGACGGTGGCGGCCTTCGCGCAGGGACTGATCCTCGGCGGGCTGCTGCAGGGCGTGAAGGTCGTCGACAAGCAATTCGCCGGTGGCCCGCTCGACTGGTTCACCCCGTTCACGCTGATGTGCGGCGCCGGCGTCGTCATCGGCTACGCCACGCTGGGAGCGACCTGGCTGGTCTACAAGACCGAGGGGCCGGTGGCCGAGCGGGCACGCCGGCAGGCGAAGACGCTGCTGCTGGGGTTGCTCGCCTTTGCCGTAGTGGTCTCGCTGTGGACGCCCTATGCACATCCGCGCATCGCCGAGCGCTGGTTCACCCCGTCGAACCTCGTCCTGCTCTGGCCCTTCCCGGTGCTGACCGCCTTCTGCGGCTATATGGCCTGGAAGCGGCTGCATGGCGCGCATGAGTTCACGCCCTTCGCCTTCACCATCGCGATCTTCCTGCTCTGTTTCCTCGGGCTCGCGATCTCGAACTATCCCTATCTGGTGCCGCCCGACCTGACGATCTGGGACACCGCGGCGGCGCCGGCCTCGCACGTCTTCGTGCTGATCGGCGTGACCTTCCTGCTGCCGATGATCCTGTTCTACACGGCCTTCGTGTACTGGACCTTCCGCGGCAAGGTGAAAGCCGATGCGGGCTATCACTAGACGGTATCGGCGACGGGCGAGGCGTCCGATATGATCGCAAGAGGCCATCGAGGGAGGAGATGATGTCCGCGACCAGGATCATCACCCGCAGCGCCGTGATCGCTGCCCTGATGCTCGCAACTCCCGCGCTGGCAGCGCCGCAAAAGCCCGTCCTCGACGCAGCCGAGGCGGAGAAGCCCGCCTATCTTGCGACGCTCGAAAAGCTGGTCTCGATCGAATCCGGCTCGCGGGACGCACAGGGCCTGGCGACCATCGCCGCCCTCATCGCCGAGCGCCTCAAGGCTCTCGGCGGCGAGACCGAGCTGGTCGACTCGGCGGAGCCGACGCGATCGCCCGGCAAGATCGCGCTCGCGCGCTTCAAGGGCAGCGGCACCAGGAAGATCCTGCTGCTGGCGCATATGGACACGGTCTACGCCAAGGGCATGCTGGCCCAGCAGCCCTTCCGGATCGAGGGCGACAAGGCCTATGGCCTCGGCATCGCCGACGACAAGCACGGCATCGCCCTGATCCTCCACACCGTCGCGCTGCTCAACAAGATCGCGGCCAGGGACTACGGCACGCTCACCGTCCTCATCAATGGCGACGAGGAGATCGGCTCGGCCGGCTCCAGGGCGCTGATCACGAAGATCGCGGCCGAACAGGATGCGGTGTTTTCCTGCGAGGGCTCGAATATCTCCCAGGATACGCTCCGCCTCGCCACCAGCGGCGTCGGCTCGGTGCAGCTCAAGGTCACCGGACGCGCCTCGCATGCCGGCAGCTCGCCTGAAATGGGCCGCAACGCGCTCTACGAACTCTCCCACCAGATCCTGCAGATGCGCGATCTCTCCAAGCCGGAGATGGGGCTCAAGCTGAACTGGACGCTCGCCTCCGCGGGCTCGGTCAGCAACGCGATTCCGGCCGAGGCAAAGGCGCAGGGCGACATGCGGGCACTGCGCATGGCCGATTTCGACCTGATCGAGGCGGCGGTGAAGGAGCGCATCCAGAACAAGCTCATCCCCGATACGGTGGTGGAGGCGACATTCACGCGCGGCCGCCCGCCTCTGGCGCCGACCGAGGCCAGCAAGGCGCTCGGTGCGCATGCCAAGCGCATCTTCGACGAGATCGGCCGGCCGCTGACCATCGCGGAAAGAGCGAGCGGCGGCGGAACCGACGCCGCCTATGCCGCGCTCCAGGCCAAGGGGCCGGTGATCGAAGGCTTCGGCCTCAGGGGCTTCGGCTCCCATTCGAACCAGAACGAATATGTCGCGCTGGATTCGATCGTGCCCCGGCTCTATCTGCTCGCCCGCATGATCACCGACGTCTCGCGCGGCGAAGCCAAATAGCCGGCCGCCGCAGCCGGGCCGATGGCAACGCTTGAGTTCCGCCGCATCCTCGCCGACATTGGCGGCGCTGCAACAAGGGTTCGCGCATGCGTTGGGAAGATTACCGCCAGTCCGAAAACGTCGAGGACCGGCGCGGCGGAGGCGGTGGCGAATATGCCGGCCTTCCCGGCGGGCGCGGCGGCATCGGCATCGGCACCATGGTCGTGCTCGGCCTGCTCGGCTGGGCGCTCGGCATCGATCCGCGCATTTTGATCGGCGGCGCCGAGATGATCGGCGGCATTGGCGGGCGCAGCGCGCCGACGCAGGAGCAGCGCAAGTCAGCCGGCCCGCCGCAGGACGAGATGGGCAAATTCATCTCGGCCGTGCTGGCGCAGAACGAGGATATCTGGACGAAGGTGCTGCCGCAGCAGGCCAACCGGAAATACGTACCGCCCAAGCTGGTGCTGTTCAGCGGCGTCGATCGCTCGGGTTGCGGCACGGCTCAGTCGGCGATGGGACCGTTCTATTGCCCCAACGACCAGCGGGTCTATCTCGACCTCTCCTTCTTCCAGGAGATGCAGCGCAAGCTCGGCGGCGGCGGCGACTTCGCCTATGCCTATGTCGTCGGCCACGAGGTCGGCCATCACATCCAGAACCTGCTCGGCATCCTGCCCAAAGTAAACGAGTTGCGCCAGCGACTTTCCGAGCGCGAATCGAACGCGCTCTCGGTGCGCGTCGAATTGCAGGCCGACTGCTTCGCCGGTGTCTGGGCCTACAACCTCCAGGCGATGGACCGGGTCGAGCCCGGCGACATCGACGAGGCGATGCGCACCGCTTCGGCGATCGGCGACGACAAGCTGCAGCAGCAGGGCCGTGGCGTGGTCGTGCCGGATTCCTTCACGCATGGCTCCTCGGCCCAGCGCACCCGCTGGTTCAACACCGGCTTCAAGTCCGGCTCGCTGCAGAGCTGCGACACCTTCCGGACCAACCAGCTCTGAGCGTCAGCGGGCGGCGCGCTCGCGGCGGACGGTAAGCCGGCGCGGCGCGCGGGCCAGCCGGCCGGAGAGGATCTGCTTCTTCGGCGCGAGCAACCCTGCCCTGACACCGCGCGAACGCAGCGAGACCGCACCCCATTCGCGCAAGGCCGCCGCCATGCCGCGCAGCGGCATCAAAGCCGGCAGCGCCGCCGAGGTCAGCAAATGCCGCTCGATGCTGGGCGTCCAGGCTGGCTCGGGCAGGTCGCCGGCTTCGAGCAGGATCACCCAATCGCCGCGCGCCTGTGCAGCGCCGGACGACCAGGCCTCGCCGTTCTTCGCTCTGACGTAGCTGGCGCCGGTCTCGTCGGCGAGGCGCGCGATCGCGGCATCGTCAGCTTCGTCGATCACCACGGCATGGCCGATCACGCCTCTGGCGACCGCCGGGATCAGTACGGACAAGGTCGCGGCGAGCGCCTCGGCGTCACGATTGGTCCGGATGACGGCGGTGATCATGGGTGGGCAGCTTATGACGCACTGCAACATGTCGCAATCCTGCCACTTGCCTTTTGTTCCTGTTATGTTCACATTCCTTGGTCTCGGAACAACCGATTCCGCCGGGAGACGAAGCCATGCTGCAGGCCAGGCCCTCAGCCAGGACGCAACCGCTCAAGCGCCGCGACGCCGAGCCGGGCACGGTCTCGGCGCCGGTCGACCCGCTCGCCTATGTCGGCAGCCAGATCGATCCGGAGCGGCGGCGCGGGCGTGGTGCGACGATCAACCCCGGCGGACGCTACGAGGCCGAGCAACGCATCAGCGAGGATGACGGCTGGGGCTCGCTCGGCGAGCTGCCGCCATTCAAGACCGAGGTCTCGGTCGAGAAGCCGCGCACCATCATTACACGTAATGATTCCCCGGATATTTCGTTCGACCGCTCGATCAACCCCTATCGCGGCTGCGAGCATGGCTGCGTCTACTGCTTCGCGCGGCCGAGCCATGCCTATCTCGGCCTCTCCCCCGGGCTCGACTTCGAGAGCAAGCTGACCGCCAAGCCCGATGCGGCTCTGCTGCTGGAGAAGGAACTGTCCTCGCCGAGCTACCAGCCGCGCACCATCGCGATCGGCACCAATACCGACGCCTACCAGCCGATCGAGAAGAAGCTGCGGATCATGCGCGGGATCCTGGAGGTGCTGGCGAAATTCAACCATCCGGTCGGCATCGTCACCAAATCGGCGCTGGTGCAGCGCGACATCGACATCCTCGCCCCGATGGCGGCGAAGGGGCTGGTCAAGGTCGCGCTCTCGGTGACGACGCTCGATCCCAAGCTTTCCCGCAACATGGAACCGCGGGCCGCCGCTCCCGCCAAGCGCATCGAGACGATCCGCAAGCTCTCGGAGGCGGGCATCCCAGTGACCGTGCTGGTCGCCCCGATCGTACCGGCGATCAACGAGCATGAGATCGAGCGCATCCTCGACGCCGCCAAGGCTGCAGGCGCGCGCGAGGCCGGCTATGTGCTGCTACGCCTGCCACTCGAGGTGAAGGACATCGTGCAGGACTGGCTGGTGACGCATCATCCCGACAAAATGCGCCATGTCGTCTCGCTGATCCGCTCGACCCGCGGCGGCAAGGACTATGACGCAGCCTGGGGCCAGCGCCAGGTCGGCTCCGGTCCCTATGCCTGGATGATCGGCCGGCGCTTCGAGATGGCGGCCGAGCGGCTCGGCTTCAACAGCGCGCGGCTCAGGCTGCGAACCGACCTCTTCGTCAAGCCGGAGAAGGAGAAGGCGCAGCTCAGCCTGTTCTGAGAAGCACCCGTCTCATTCGCAGCCCTCATCCTGAGGAGGCTGCACAGCGGCCGTCTCGAAGGATGCTCCAGGAGGCTCCGGACCCATCTGGAACATTCTTCGAGACGCAGCCTCCGGCTGCTCCTCAGGATGAGGGCTTTGAATGCGATAAGCCTGACACTGGGGCGCACAGCGAATTGTGGATGCGACCAAGCGATCCGCAGACCTTCGCGTCGCGATCTGGCATAGCGGGGCCATGACCGCCGATTTCAGCCGCGAGCAGGCCGCGATGATTGCCGGGCGCGCCCGCGTCGCCGGCGTGGACGAGGTCGGGCGCGGCCCCCTCGCCGGCCCGGTCGTCGCCGCCGCCGTTATTCTCGATCCCGCAGCGATTCCAGACGGGCTCGCCGATTCGAAGGAACTCAGCGCCCAGCGCCGCGAAGAGCTCTGCGTCCTGATCCTCGCCAGCGCGCTGGCCGTCGGCGTCGGCAGCGCCTCGGCGACAGAGATCGACAGGATCAACATCCGGCAGGCGACGCTGCTGTCCATGCGGCGCGCAGTCGGAGCGCTGCCGCTCTCGCCCGATCTCGTCCTGGTCGACGGCAACGACCCGCCGGCGCTGGCCTGCGGCTGCGAGGCGATCATCGGCGGCGACGGGCTAATCGCCTCGATCGCAGCGGCCTCGATCGTCGCCAAGGTGATGCGCGACCGGATGATGGCGCGGCTTTCGCTGACCTACCCGGCCTATGGCTTCGCAGGCCATGCCGGCTACGGGACCGCGGCGCATCGCGCTGCGCTGAAGGCGCATGGCCCCTGCCCCGCGCATCGCTATTCCTTCGCCCCGATCAAAGGTGTCTGGTCGCGCTCGCCTGTCTGAGCCTGCCGGAGCCGCCATGCCCATCTTGACGATGCATCAGGTCGACGCGTTCACCGACACAGTGTTCGCCGGCAATCCGGCCGCGGTCCTGATCCTGGACGATTGGCTGCCCGAGCCGACCATGCAGGCCATCGCCAACGAGAACAATCTCGCCGAGACCGCCTTCGCCCGCCCGAACGGCAGTGCTTGGGACCTGCGCTGGTTCACCCCAGTGCACGAGGTCAATTTCTGCGGCCATGCCACGCTTGCGACCGCGCATGTCCTCGCCAGCGCCCATGGCGTCTCCGGCGACATGGAATTCCTGACCCGCGTCGGCCCGATCCGCGTGTCGCGGCAGGACAATGGCTATCGGCTCGACCTGCCGGCCTTCGCTCCGGAACCGGTCGATGCGCTGCCTCCCGTAATCGCCGGGCTCTTCCCAGTTCCGCCGCGGGTGCTGTTCCGCAATTTCGAGAACATCTTCGCCGTCCTGGCGGATGAACAGGCGGTGCGCGCTTTCGTGCCCGATGCCGCGGCGATCGCGACTCTCGCCCCCCTTTGCTTCGGCATCACCGCTCGCGGCGAGAGCCATGACTTCGTCTCGCGCTATTTCGCGCCGAGCGCCGGCATCCCGGAAGACCCGGTCACCGGATCGATCCATGCCACCCTGGTCCCGTACTGGGCCGGCGAGCTCGGCAAGACCCGCCTCGAAGCGTTCCAGGCCTCGGCACGCGGCGGGCATCTCAGCTGCGAAATGGCTGGCGAGCGCGTGCTGATCACCGGGCAGGCGGTGACCTTCATGAAGGCCGAAATTGACCTGCCCGATTGACGGTCCGCAGGCGGGCGGAGCTTCTCCCAAGCTGCCGTAGCGGCAGGCGGAAGCCGGTTACCCTTCCTTAATCTCCATTACGATTTTCCAAACGTATTCAAAGGGCTAGGCAAAATCTGCAGCCCCAGAATGGGACGCATTTTTTTCAAGCTGGAAACCCGACCTTTACCCTGACCGGCCAGGATCGCGAGCGTTGAAGTTGCGTAACGGTCTTGGCGTCATGAGTACCTCGCGTACCGGGACCGCCAGCGCTCCCGTCCGGATTCAGGTTTCGCGTACCGGACGGCCCGCGCTGGGGGCCCGGATGAAGGCCAAGAGCCTTCTTCCCTCTCAGATCCTCCCGCCTCGCGAGCTTCCGCTCGACCAGGTGATCGTCGGCGATTGCGTCGCAGCGATCGAGGCCCTGCCGCCCGGCAGCGTCGACCTCGTCTTCGCCGACCCGCCCTATAACCTCCAGCTCGGCGGCGACCTGCGCCGGCCCGACGACAGCCTCGTCGACGCCGTCGATGATGACTGGGACAAGTTCGCCTCCTTCGCCGATTACGACGCCTTCACCCGCGCCTGGCTCTCGGCATGCCGCCGGGCGCTGAAGCCGGACGGCGCGCTCTGGGTGATCGGCTCCTACCACAACATCTTCCGCGTCGGCTCGATCCTGCAGGATCTCGGCTTCTGGATGCTGAACGACATCGTCTGGCGCAAAGCCAACCCGATGCCGAACTTCCGCGGCCGGCGCTTCACCAATGCGCATGAGACGCTGATCTGGGCGGCGCGCGGCGAGTCTTCCAAATACACCTTCCATTACGAGGCGCTGAAGGGCGGCAATGACGACCTGCAGATGCGCTCGGACTGGTATCTGCCGCTCTGCACCGGCGAGGAGCGCCTGAAGGACGAGAAGGGCGCCAAGGTCCACCCGACCCAGAAGCCCGAATCGCTGCTCGCCCGCGTGCTGCTCTCGGCCAGCAATCCCGGCGACGTCGTGCTCGACCCCTTCTTCGGCACCGGCACGACCGGCGCCGTCGCCAAGGCGCTCGGCCGGCATTTCATCGGCATCGAGCGCGAGCAGGTTTACGCCAAGGCGGCGCGCGAGCGCATCGCCGCGGTGCAGCCGCTGCCGCCGGAAGCCTTTTCCACCGCTCCATCAAAGCGCAGCGAGCCGCGCGTGCCCTTCCTCAGCCTGGTCGAGGCCGGGCTGGTCAAGGCGGGCGAGCGCGTCTTCGACGAGAAGCGCCGCCATAGCGCGACGATCCGCGCCGACGGCACGCTGGTGCTCGGCCCGGCCGTCGGCTCGATCCACAAGGTCGGCGCGCTGGCGCAGGGTCTTCCCGCCTGCAATGGCTGGACCTTCTGGCATGTCGAGCGCGACGGGAAAGCGCTGCTGCTCGACGCCCTGCGCGGCGAGATCCGGGCACAGCTGGCGGCGGCCTAAGGCCGCCCCAGCTCTTCCAGCCCCGCTTCCAGCGCCTTCAGGAAGACGTTCGGAAACGCCTCCTCCTTCAGCCGATTGAACGGCGTGAAGCGCATGCCGTCCGGCGCCTGCGTCTCCAGCGGCACGCGCCCGGCATAGACCGTCAGCTCCAGCGGGAAATGCGTGAAGACGTGGCGGACCGGCAGCATCAGCCGCCGCCACTGAGCCGGCACGGGCTGATCGCGAAGGGCGTGATCCAGCTCATAGTCCGCCCGCCAGTCGCTGCCGGGCACCTCGACCATGCCACCGAGCAGTCCCTTGGCCGGCCGGGTGCGGACCAGCACGGCGCCATCCTCGCGCATCGCGACGAAGGCCGCGCCATAGCGGGTCTTGCCGGTCTTCTTCGCCGCCTTGCGCGGAAAGCTCTCCTGCGTGCCTTCGATCCGCCCTTGGCAGGGCTCGCGCCAGGGACAGAGCCCGCAGGCCGGCGAGCGCGGCGTGCAGATCGTCGCGCCCAGATCCATCAGCGCCTGCGCGAAATCGCCGGGCCGCCCGTGCGGCAGCAGCGCCAGAACCCGCTCGCGGATCAGCGGCTTGGCGCCGGGCATCTCATCCTCGATGGCGAAGAGCCGGCTGATCACGCGCTCGACATTACCGTCGACCGCGACGGCCGGCCGGTCGAAGGCGATCGCGGCGACGGCTCCCGACGTATAGGCGCCGATGCCCGGCAGAGCGCGCAAGGCCTCCTCGGTGTCGGGAAAGCGGCCGCCATGCTGATCCGCGACAGCCTTGGCACAGGCGTGGAGATTGCGGGCGCGCGAATAATAGCCGAGCCCGGCCCAGGCCTGCATCACGCTCTCCGACGGCGCGGCGGCAAGCGTCTCCACGCTCGGGAAACGCGCCATGAAGCGCTCGAAATAGGGTTTCACCGCCGCGATCGTGGTCTGCTGCAGCATGATCTCGGAGACCCAGACACGGTAGGGGTCGGCGCGCTCGCCCGGCAGCGCCCGCCAGGGCAGGACGCGGCGATGGCGGTCGTACCAGGCGAGGAGATCGGCGGCGCGGGGCTGGGGAGCGGAAGCGTCCATGATGTCCGGTGTAATGCGTCGAGCGGGACAGGCAAAGGCACCAGAGGTCACTGCGATGCGTGCAGGAGCACCATGACCACAATGCCGTTGCCTGGCGCGGGAGCCGTCACACAAATGTTCGCAATCGGCGGGAGTTTTCACAAAGCAGGACAAGGCGGTGCTGTCGTGATGGCGATGCTGGAAGAGTTCGGCCCCGAAATCTGGATCGCGAGCGGGCCGCAAGTGACGGCGGCACTCGGTTTCAACTACCCGACACGCATGGCCGTGATCCGCCTCGCTGACGGAGAGCTGTTCGTCTGGTCGCCGGTCGCGCTGAGCGACGAGCTCAAGACGGAGCTCGCATCGCTCGGCTCCGTCCGCCATCTCGTCGCGCCCAACTCCCTGCACGATCTGTTCATCGCGAGCTGGAAGCAGGCCTATCCCGAGGCTCGCCTCTATGCCGCGCCCGGATTGCAGCAGAAGCGCAAGGATCTCGCCTTCGATGCCGAGGTCAGCGATGAGGCGATCCTGCCCTGGACGAACGAGATCGCCCATGTCGTCATGGCTGGCAATGCGATCACGACCGAGGTCGTCTTCTTTCATGCCAGGAGCGGCACGGTGCTGTTCACCGATCTGCTGCAGCAGTTTCCGCCGCGCTGGTTCAGCGGCTGGCGCGCGCTCATCGCGAAATGGGACCTGATGCTCGCTTCAGAACCCTCCGTGCCGAGGAAGTTCCGCCTCGCCTTCACCGACAGGAAGGCGGCACGAGCAACTACCGAGCGGCTGTTATCATGGCCTGCCGAGAAGGTACTGATGGCGCACGGAACTCCGGTCCGAACCGATGGCCGTGCCTTCCTGAAGCGGGCATTTCGCTGGCTGACCGGCTGAGCAATTGCGGATAATCCTGTCGGTCATGGCCAACGTCGTTCCCCGCCTCGAAACTCAGAGATTGCTGCTCGAGCCGCTGACGCTCGGCGACGCGCCGGCGATCCAGGCGGTTTTTCCGCAATGGGAAATCGTGCGCTTCCTCGCCAGCCACATCCCCTGGCCCTATCCGCCCGATGGCGCCGAGAGCTTCCTGCGCGGTGTCGCTTTGCCCGGCATGGCCGCAGGCAAGGAATGGCATTGGAGCCTGCGCCCGAAGACCGAGCCCGGGCGTCTGATCGGCGTGATCAGCCTGCTGGTGGGGGAGAAGAACAATCGCGGCTTCTGGATCGCGCCCGAATGGCGTGGCCAGGGCCTGATGAGCGAGGCGGTCGTCGCCGTCACCGATTTCTGGTTCGAGGAGCTCGGGCGCGATCTGTTGCGGGCACCGAAAGCGGTGGAAAACATCGCTTCGCGCCGGATTTCGCAGAGCAGCGGCATGCGCATGGTCGGTGTCGAGACCCACAGCTTCGTCTCCGGCGAACATCCGGCGGAAATCTGGGAGATCACCGCAGCAGAATGGCGCGCCCACAGGGCGGCCGGCTGATCTGCTTGCCGCCAGATGGCTCCCGTCGCAAAATAGCCCATGCCCGCCAAACCTCTCGCCGAACTGATCGACGACTGCCTCGCGCCTGCGCTCGCCGCGCAAGGCTTTGCGGGCCGCTCGGTCGTCGCCTTCTGGCCGGAGATCGTCGGCGAGCGGCTGGCGGAGCGCTGCCGGCCCCTCAAGATCGACTGGCCACGGCGGCGCGGCGCGCCGGGAGAACTTTCGGATCCGGCGACGCTGGTCGTGCGCGTCGAAGGCGCCTTCGCGCTGGAGATGCAGCACCTCGGCCCGCTCGTGCTGGAACGCGTCAACAGCCATCTCGGCTGGCGCGCCGTCGGCAAGCTGGTGCTGAAGCAGGGGCCGGTCACGCTGCCTGCAGCGCCCAGGCCCGCCCCGCCGCCGGATCCGGCCGCGCTGACACGGATCGAGAAGCAGGTCGCAGTCGTGGAGAGCCCCGAACTACGCGAGGCGCTGGCACGGCTCGGTCGTGGCATTGCGCAGCGTCGCCAGGTTGCGGGCGACGACACGGCTTCGTGAGCGGGATGCAGCGAACCGATCTTGCCACAATCCTGCTGGTGACTATGGTCCGCAGCGACCAACTCGCCATAGGGATTTCCGCATGACCAGCCGCCGCCAGGTGTTGATCGGCTCCGCCGCCTTGGCCCTCTCGCCGCTTCTCGCCAGCCAGGGCGCTTCGGCCCAGACGCTTCCCGGCGTCGCCAACCCGCTCGGCGATGTCTGGCTCGGCAACCCCGACGCCAAGGTCTCGATCATCGAATACGCCTCGCTGACCTGCAGCCACTGCGCCAATTTCCACAAGGAGACCTGGCCGGCGCTGAAGGCGAAGTACATCGACACCGGCAAGGTGCGCTTCGTGCTGCGCGAATTCCCGCTCGATCCGCTCGCCACCGCCGGCTTCATGCTGGCGCGCTGCAACGGCACCGACAAATATTACCCGCTGACCGATCTGCTGTTCGCGCAGCAGCGCAACTGGGCTTTCACCGAGAAGCCGGTCGATGCGCTCTCGAACCTGGTCAAGCAGGCCGGTTTCACACAGGAATCTTTCGAGGCCTGCCTGAAACGCCAGGACATTTACGACGCTGTCACGCAGGTTAAGGAAGGTGGGGCCAAGGCTGGCGTGGACTCCACCCCGACCTTCTTCATCAACGGGCAGAAGCGCTCCGGTGCACTCAGCCTCGCCGAATTCGACAAGATCCTCGAGCCGCTGCTCGGCAGCTGAGCGGTCCGGCAGCCTGAAGGCGCGTCGATGCATCTGACGCGCCTCAAGCTCGCCGGCTTCAAGACCTTCGTCGAGCCGACCGAATTCCAGATCGAGCCGGGGCTGACCGGCGTCGTCGGCCCCAATGGCTGCGGCAAGTCCAATCTCGTCGAAGCCCTGCGCTGGGTGATGGGCGAAAGCTCGTTCAAGAACATGCGCGGCTCGGGGATGGACGACGTCATCTTCGGCGGCTCGTCCGAGCGCCCGGCCCGCAACATGGCCGAGGTCGCCCTTACACTCGACAACAGCGACCGCAAGGCGCCCGCCGCTTTCAACGAGGCGGAGGTGCTGGAAGTGACGCGCCGGATCGAGCGCGAGGAAGGTTCGACCTACCGGATCAACGGCAAGGAGGTGCGCGCCCGCGACGTGCAGCTCCTCTTCGCCGACGCCGCGACCGGCGCGCGCTCGCCGGCGCTGGTGCGCCAGGGCCAGATCAGCGAGATCATCTCGGCCAAGCCGCAATCGCGCCGGCGCATCCTCGAGGACGCCGCCGGCATCGCCGGGCTGCACAGCCGCCGGCACGAGGCGGAGCTGCGCCTGAAGGGCGCCGAGGACAATCTCAACCGGCTGGAGGACGTGCTCGCCGAGATCGACGGGCAGGTCGAGGCGTTGCAGCGCCAGGCGCGCCAGGCGACGCGCTATCGCAATCTTGCATCGGACATCCGCAAGGCCGAGGCGGTGCTGGCGCTGATCGCCCATCACGAGGCGCGCATGCAGGAAGCGGCAGCCGAACGCGCCCTCGAAGCGGCCGTGCGCGAAGTCGCCGACAAGACCGGCATTCAGGCGGAAGCGGCACGGCTGCAGGCGATCGCGGCGCATGCGCTGCCGGCACTACGCGAAAGCGAGGCCGCCGCGGCGGCGGCACTCGTGCGCTTGAAGCGCGGCCTCGACGAGATCGAGGCCGAGAACCGGCGCGCCAAACAGCGCACGGAGGAATTGGCGAAGCGGCTCGCCGAATTGCAGGGCGATCTCGTCCGCCAGGAGAACCTCGGCAAGGATGCCAGCGACAGCCTGTCGCGACTGATGGCCGAGGATGAGAGCCTGCGGCTGGAAGCCGAGACTGCGGCCGGCGGCAGCAAGGCTGCGGCGACCGAGCTGGCCGAGGCGGAGAAGGCGCTGACGGCCGCCGAAGCCGAGCATGCGGCGGTGCAGGCGAGGCTGTCCGAATTGACCGCCCGACGCGGTGCGCTCGAACGGGCCCTGCGCGAGGCCAGGGAACGCGAGACCCGCCACGCGGCAGAGCGCGAGCGGCTGCAGCGCGACCAGGCTGCCCTCGACGCCGACGGCACCGCCGCCTCGCTCGACGGCTTGCGCACGACGGTCGCGACGGCGGAAGCGGCGATGCAGAGTGCCGACGGAGCAGCCGGCGGAGCGCGCAGCGCCCTCGCCGCCGCTCGCGAGGACGAAGCACGCTTGCGTGGCCCGGTCGCGGAAGCCGATCGCAAGGCGCAGCGCCTCGAAACCGAAGTCCGCACCTTGCAGAAGCTGCTCGCCCCGGCAGCGGGCGGGCGCTGGCCCGCCGTGCTCGATTCGATCGCAGCAGCCAAGGGTTATGAGACGGCGCTCGGTGCAGCACTGGGCGACGATCTCGACGCCTCAGCCGATCCAGCTGCGCCGGCGCACTGGTCCGAGAGCGGCAGCGGCGAGAGCGACCCTGCCCTTCCAGAGGGCGTCGAGCTGCTCGCCAAGCATGTGCGCGGGCCGGCAGCACTCGCCCGGCGCCTGCGCCAGGTCGGCGTCGTCGCGCGGGCAGATGGTGCCACCCTGCGGCCACAGCTGCTGCCGGGCCAGCGGCTGGTCTCGCGCGAGGGCGACACCTGGCGCTGGGACGGCTTCACCAGCGCGGCTGAGGCGCCCTCGCCTGCCGCCCGCCGGCTCGCCGAGAAGAACCGGCTCGGCGATCTCGAACGCGAGGCGCAAGGAGCGCGCGAAGCCTCCGAAGCGGCGCGCGACGGTCTCGACCAGGCGAGCGAGCGCACCAAGGCTGCCGCGCAATCCGAGACCAAGGCGCTGGAGACGGCCCGCGAGGCCAGGCGCAATCTCGACCACGCACGCGAGCGGCTGGCCCAGGCCGAGCGCAAGGCGGGAGAGACGGCAGCCCGCCGTTCGGCCCTGACCGAGGCGATTGGCCGGCTCGGCCAGAACATCGCCGACGCGCAGGCGCAGGTTGAAGCGGCGAATCAGGACCTTGCCGGCCTCGCCCCGGCGCCCGAACTGGAAAGCGCCCTGCTCGCCGCCCGGGCCGAACTGGGCGAACGACGCGCCGCAGCCTCCGAAGCGCGGGCGCGGGTACAGACGCAAGGGCGCGAAGCCGAATTGCGCAGCCGCCGGCGCGAGGCGATCGCCGGGGATCTGCGTGCCTGGCGCGAGCGGGCGGCGACAAGCGAGCAGAGCGCTGCCGATACCCGCGGGCGAATCGAGACGACGACCGCCGAGCACAAGGCCCTCCTGGAGGCGCCCGACACCTTTCTGGTCGAGCGCCGGCGGTTGCTGGCCGAGATCGAGACGGCCGAGGCCAACCGCCGCGAGGCAGCCGACAAGCTCGCGACCGGCGAAGTGGCGCAGGCGGAGGCCGACCGGCAGGCGCGCGCGGCGCTGGAAGCGTTGTCGGCGACCCGCGAGGCTCGCGCGAGCGCCGAGGCAAGGTTGGAAGCGGCGCGCCAGCGCCTTGCCGATGTCGTGCGCCAGATCGTCGATGGGCTGGAGACCGAGGTCGCCGGCCTGCACCAGCTCGCCGGACTGAAAATCGGCGACACGCCGCCGGATGCGGAAGATGTCGAGCGCCGGCTCGGCGGGCTCAAGGCCGAACGCGAGCGACTGGGCGCCGTCAACCTGCGCGCCGACGACGAACTCACCGAGGTCCAGGGCAAGCGCAGCGGCCTCGCCACCGAGCGCGACGACCTGACCGAGGCGATCCGGCGCCTGCGCCAGGCGATCGGAGCGCTCAACCGCGAAGGAAGGGAGCGGCTTCTTGCCGCATTCGAGATCGTCAACGGCCATTTCCAGCATCTGTTCGGGGTGCTGTTCGGCGGTGGCACGGCCGACCTGACCCTGGTCGATTCGGAGGACCCGCTCGAAGCCGGGCTCGAAATCATCGCGCGCCCCCCGGGCAAAAAGCCGCAGGTGATGACACTGCTCTCCGGCGGCGAGCAGGCGCTGACCGCGACGGCGCTGATCTTCGCGGTGTTCCTGACCAACCCCTCGCCGATCTGCGTGCTCGACGAGGTCGACGCACCGCTCGATGATGCCAATGTCGAGCGCTATTGCGACCTGCTCGAGGAGATGGCGCGCAACACCTCGACGCGTTTCATCCTGATCACCCACAACCCGATCACCATGGCGCGCATGGATCGGCTGTTCGGCGTCACCATGGCCGAGCGCGGGGTCAGCCAGATGGTCTCGGTCGACCTCGCCACGGCCGAGCGCATTCGCGAGGCGGTCTGACATTATTGCCGCGGCGCACAAGAATCGTTCTGGGCACCTCTCTTCACTCTAAAATCATTTTATTTTTCAAGGCATTAATCGCCCCTTCCTCGGCTTGACACCATATGACCCCGTCAATATGGTGCGCCCGATTTTTCCGGGCGGCGGGGCTTTTTCATCGCACGGGGCGATCGGCAATCCGATAGGCGCCCGCCACGACGATCCGGTTCCGGATCGGTCGGCCAGGCAGCGCAAATCAGCGACAATTCCGGTATCGTCCGGTTTCCTTGGGGACCGAGCACGGAGGGGTCGTGTCATGACGACGGTCGAGCGGCGATGACGGGCCAGGACGGAAAGAGTTCGGGCTCGGGGCGGCCTGCGGATGAGGATGCGAGCCTGGAAAACCGGCTCAAGTCCCTTGATGCGGGCCTGAAGCGTGCGACCAATCAGACGGAAGCCGAGATCCGGCGCGAGGCCACTCCCTCCGATTCCAGCGGAATCGGCCAGGCGATGCGGCTTTCCACGGAATTCGTTGCCGGCATCATCGTCGGCGGCGGGCTCGGCTGGGCCGTCGACAAGTGGCTGGGGACGGCGCCCTTCGGGATGATCGTCCTGCTGATGCTCGGTTTCGGCGCTGGCGTGATGAACGTCGTGCGCGCAGCGGGCTTGATGAAATCGCGCACTGACGATAAGTCGGGCGCGCAGAATTGAGGCACGACCCCGAAAGGGGCCGTCTTATGGCAGGAACAAGGGCGACAGATGGCTGGTCCGATCGAACAATTCGAGATCAAGACGATCGTCCCGCTCGGCAAGATCGGCGGGAGCGAAATCGCTTTCACCAATTCCGCCCTGTTCATGGTCGCCGCCGTTGCCATCATCGTGCTGCTTTTCGTCTACGGCACGCGCAACCGCTCGCTGGTCCCAGGCAGGCTGCAATCGCTGGCTGAGATGGGCTACGAGTTCGTAGCCAACACAGTGAAAGACTCGGCCGGCCACGACGGCATGAAGTTCATGCCGCTGGTGTTCTCGCTCTTCATGTTTGTGCTGGTCTGCAACATGCTCGGCATGATCCCGGGCTCGTTCACCGTCACCAGCCATCTGATCGTCACCGCCGCGCTCGCCGCGCTCGTGATCCTCACCGTCATCATCTATGGCATCGCCAAGCACGGCGCCCATTTCTTCGGCCTGTTCGTGCCCAAGGGCGTGCATCCGCTGATGCTGATCATCCTGGTGCCGATCGAGGTGATCTCCTTCGTCTCTCGCCCGATCAGCCTGTCGGTCCGTCTCTTCGCCAACATGCTCGCCGGCCACATCGCGCTGAAGATTTTCGCCGGCTTCGTGGCGACGCTGCTCTTCGCCGGCGGCTGGGCGATCCTGTCGCCGCTGCCGCTCGTGCTGACCATCGCGCTGATCGCGCTGGAATTCCTGGTCGCCGGATTGCAGGCCTATGTCTTCGCCGTGCTGACCTGCATCTACCTGCACGACGCCCTGCATCCGGGCCACTGATCGGCCCTGATCCCCAAGTTCACCCCTCGACTGTCACAACTATCCCCCTAAGGAGCATTTCCATGGATCCCGTCGCAGCCAAGTACATCGGCGCTGGTCTCGCTTGCCTCGGCATGGCCGGCGCGGGCATCGGCCTCGGCAACCTGTTCGGCCAGTTCCTCTCGGGCGCCCTGCGCAACCCGTCGGCGGCCGATGGCCAGCGCGGCACCCTGCTGCTCGGCTTCGCGCTGACCGAAGCGCTCGGCATCTTCTCGCTGCTGATCGCGCTGCTGCTGCTCTTCGCGGTCTGATCGCGAACGCTACTCGAGCCTGCCGCAGGCGACGCCTTTCGGGGCATCGCGCGGTGGGCTCCCGCCTCCCTTCCCTATCGCCGTGCGAACCGTCCGGGCTCGCGCGGCCGGATGAGGTTCAGTGATGGCAGCGCCAGCCACGACCACCGGAACGACCGCCCATGGCGGCGCGGCTCCCGCCCATGGCGGCGGCTTCCCGCCTTTCCAGGGCGAAACCTTCGCCTCGCAGCTGCTCTGGCTGGCGATCACCTTCGGCTTCCTCTACTGGCTCGCCGCCAAGGTCATCGTGCCGCGCCTCGGCAGCATCCTCGAGGACCGCGCCAATAAGATCGGTGGCGACCTCGACGAGGCGGCGGCGATGAAGGCGAAGGCCGAAGAGGCCGGCCAGGCCTATGAGAAGTCCCTTGCCGAAGCCCGCGCCAAGTCGCAGGCGATCGCGCAGGAGACGCGTGAGAAGGTCAACGCCGACAGCGCCACGCGGCGCAAGGGCGTCGAGGCCGATCTCGCCGCCAAACTCGCCGATGCCGAGGCCAAGATCGTCGCCACCAAGACCGAGGCGATGAGCCATGTCGAGGCGATCGCCGCCGACGCGGCCGGCGCCATCGTCAGCCACCTGACCGGCACGGCTCCGGCCCCGGCCGACGCCGCCAAGGCGGTCAAGACCGCGCTGGGAGGCTGAACACCATGTTGAGCAATCCGACCTTCTGGGTCCTCGTCTCGACCGTCATCTTCCTCGCCATGGCGGTGAAGATGGGTGCTCTCAAGAGCCTCACCGGCGCGCTCGATGCCCGCGGTGAGCTTGTCGCCCGTGAACTCGCCGAGGCTCGCCGCCTGCGCCACGAGGCCGAGCTGCTGCTCGCCGAGTTCGAAGGCAAGCGCAAGGCCGCCGAGGCCGAGGCAGAGGCGATCGTCGCCAACGCCAAGGACGAGGCCCAGCGCCTCGCCAAGGACGCCGAGGAGAAGCTGGCGGAGTTCGTCACGCGCCGGACCAAGTCGGCGCAGGACAAGATCGCCCAGGCCGAGACCCAGGCCACCGCCGAGGTCCGTGCCGCCGCCGCCGAGGCTGCGACCCGCGCCGCCGAGGTCATCCTGCGTGGCCAGGTCGCCGGCAAGGCCGGAGCCGACCTGATCGCCGCCGGCCTCAAGGACGTGCGCGCCAAGCTCAACTGAGCCGCTGCGCCATACACGAGAAACGAAAACGCCGCGGTCCTCGGACCGCGGCGTTTTTCATTGGCTCTTCTGACCAGGAAGGACCGCCCTGCCCTACTGGATGGCGACGGCTGTCGGTGGCGCCGGACGCGGCGCGACGATCGGAGCGGCCGCAGCCTTCGGCGCAGCCGGCCGGACGACCGGCTGGGGCAGCTTCACCGTGGCGGGGGCAGCGCCTACCGCCGGAGCGACCACCAGTTTGGGCTTCGGCCGGCGCGGCTGGATCGTCGAGGTGACGATGCCCTGCGGCGTATCGAGCCCGTAGATGTCGTTGCGGAACTGCACCAGCCCCTCGGCATCCTGCCAGCCGGTCATGTAGACCCAGGCGACCGGGACCGCCTTCTTCAGCGTGATATTCTTGCGCTCGCCCTTGGCGATCTCGGCCTCGATCGCGCTTTCCGTCCATTCGGTGCCTTCGAGCAGCCAGGCTGCGAGATCGCGCACGCCCTCGATGCGGGCGCAGCCCGAGGAGTTGAAGCGGACATCGTTGCGGAACAGCGACTTCTTCGGCGTGTCATGCATGTAGACCGCCTCGCTGTTCGGCATGTCGATCTTGAGCTGGCCGAGCGAATTGGTCGGGCCGGGCTCCTGCCGGACGTAGAAATAGGGGTTGCTCAAGCTCGCCCAGTTGACGCTGGCCGGGTCGATCTCGCGATTCTCGGCGCCGAGCAGCTTCATGTTGGACTTGGCGATGAAGCCGGGATCCTTGCGCATATGCGGGATGATGTCGGCCTTTACGATCGACATCGGCACCGTCCAGTACGGATTGAGGTTGACCGAGCTGATATTGGCCTGGAGCACCGGTGACGGACGATCGGGCCGGCCGACGATTGCGAGATGGCGACGCTGCACCACGCCGCCCTCCACCGCCTCGGCGCTGGCGCCGGGAATGTTCACCACGACATAGCGGCCGGTGAAGCTGAAGCCATTGCCCTTGAGCCGCTCCAGCGTCGCGGTGAGCTGGTTGAGGCGCACTTCAACCGGCACGTTCAGCGCCTTCAAAGTGAGGCGGCCGACCGTGCCGAGATCCGACAGGCCGTGGCGGCGCTGGAAGCGCTTCACCGCGGCAACCACAGCTGTGTCATAGACATCGCCCGGCAAGGCGTCAGGCGGCAGGTCGCCGCTCAGCATTAGGCGTTGCTTCAGCAGCGCGACGTCCGGCCCCTGCGAATCGGGTTTCAGCGCGCTCGCCGAATTGGGGATCTTCGGCCAGCCGCCGCGGCCGGCGATATCCTCATGCGTGATCAGCGCCTCGAGCGTGCGGTCATAGGTCTTGGGGCCATAGCCCGGCTCCTCGGCGCGGGAGGCCGAGAGCATCGCCGCGAAGGAGACCGCGGCGGCGAGCATATGGCGAAGGCGAACGCGATACATGGGCGAGCTTCCAAGGCGCGAGGATACACGCCGTCGGAAGCTTCCCTCGCATATGGTCAAGGAAGCCTTAAGGCAGGCGTCAAAAGCTGACGATAGGTCATCTGGCTTGCCGAAGGTCGAGAATGACCTATATGGTCATCATGGTTATTTCGAACGGAAGCGGCGCATGGCAGCGACATCGAAGACAAGCTGGAGCGTCGCCAACGCCAAGGCGCACTTCTCCGAGCTCATAGACAAGGCAAAGTCCGAAGGCCCGCAGACGGTGACCCGCAACGGCAAGCCGGCAGCGGTGCTGGTGTCGGTGGAGGAGTGGGAGAAGAAGACGGCGCCGAAGGGAACCCTCGTCGAGTTCTTCCAGAACTCGCCGCTCTATGACAGCGGGATCGAGATCGAACGTTTCAAGGGCGGTTTTCGGAAGGTCGACCTTTGAGCTTCCTGCTCGACACCAATGTGGTGTCGGAACTCGCCAAGCGGGACCTGTCGCCGAACGTCGCTCGGTTCATTCGGGCGAAGTCCCAAGACGAGTTCTTCATCAGCGTGATCACCCTTGCGGAGATACGCTGCGGCGTCGCGCTGCTGCCAAACGGTAAGCGGCGCGATGCGCTGGAAACCTGGCTAGGCGCTGACCTGCCCCAGCGTTTCGACGGTCGCATCGTCGATGTCGCTCAGGACATCGCACTGGCCGGGTGACCTCATGGCATGGTCGCGCCGGAACGGTGCGAATCTTGAGCCCATGGACGGGCTGATCGCGGCAACGAGCCGGATGCGCGACCTGACGCTCGTCACGCGCAACACCCGCGACTTCGATCGCCTCGGCCTGCGGCTGCTCGATCCCTGGATCGAGCAGCCCTGAGCCCTACTCCGCCGCTTCCTTCACCGGCGCCGGCTTCTCCCATTTCAGCACCGGCTGGCGCGCGGCCCTCGTCTCGTCGAGGCGGCGCAGCGGGGCGTGATGGGGAGCCGCGGTGAAGCGGCTCTTGTCATTGCCCTTCGCGGCGATGGCGAGGTCGCGCAGCGTCGCGATGAAGAGGTCGAGCGAGGCCTTCGATTCGGACTCGGTCGGCTCGATCAGCATGGCGCCGTGGACGACGAGCGGGAAATACACCGTCATCGGGTGGTAGCCCTCGTCGATCATCGCCTTGGCGAAGTCGAGCGTGGTGACGCCGGTACCCTTCAGCCATTCGTCGTCGAACAGCGCCTCGTGCATCGAGGGGTGGTCGGGGAAGGGCAGCGACATCAGGTCGGCGAGACCGGCACGGATGTAGTTGGCGTTCAGCACCGCGTCTTCCGAAGCCTGCTTCATGCCGTCAGCGCCGTGGCTGAGCATGTAGGCGAGCGCCCGAACATACATGCCCATCTGGCCATGGAAGGCGGTCATGCGGCCGAAGGGATCATTGCCCGTCGGCGCATCGGCCTTGTGCTCGACGAGGTGCGTCTTGCCGCCTTCGACATGGATGAACGGCACCGGCGCGTAAGGCGCCAGCCGCTCCGACAGCACGACTGGGCCGGCGCCCGGACCGCCACCGCCATGCGGGGTCGAGAAGGTCTTGTGCAGGTTGATGTGCATCGCGTCGACGCCGAGATCGCCCGGGCGCGCCTTGCCGACGATCGCGTTGAAGTTGGCACCGTCGCAGTAGAAATAGGCGCCGGCTTCGTGCATCGCCGCGGCGATCTCGACGATCTGCGGCTCGAAGATGCCGCAGGTGTTCGGATTGGTCAGCATGATCGCGGCGACGTCTGGGCCGAGCAGGGCCTTGACGTCCTCGACCGCGACAGTGCCGTCCGGACGGGCCGGGACGGCCTTCACCGAGAAGCCGATCAAAGCCGCGGTCGCCGGGTTGGTACCGTGAGCCGATTCGGGAACCAGCACGACGTTGCGGGTCGCGCCCTCGCCCTTGGCGGCGATCGCAGCTTTGATCGCCATCATACCGCAGGCTTCACCATGGGCGCCGGCCTTGGGCGACAGAGCCACCGCCGGCATGCCGGTCAGCGTCATCAGATAGCGGGCGAGCTCGAGCATGACGTCGAGCGCGCCGGGCACGGTCGAGACCGGCTGCAGCGGATGCACGTCGGAGAAGCCCGGCAGGCGCGCCACCTTCTCGTTGAGGCGGGCGTTGTGCTTCATCGTGCAGGAGCCGAGCGGGAAGAGCCCGGTGTCGATACCGTAATTCTTCTGGCTGAGGCGCACGTAATGGCGCATCGCCTCCGGCTCGGAGAGGCCGGGCAGGCCGATCTCACCCTGGCGGGCATGCTTGCCGAGGCGGCTCGTGAACGGCGCCGGCTTGTCGATGTCGACGCCGGTCGTCTCATGATGGCCGATCTCGAAGATCAGCGGCTCGATCTGCTGGAGAGCACGGTTGCCGGTGAAGGTCTCGTGGCGCTGGCTCTCGCCCTCGCCGGCCTGGGTGGGACGTCCCTGACGGTTCAGCATCACAGCACCTCCGCGAGCGCCGCCACGAAGGCCGCCCGATCGTCATCCGTATTCACTTCGGTATTGGCGACGATCAGGAGACCGTCGAGGCCGGCGCCCGGCAGCAGGCGCGAGACCGGCACGCCGGCGAGAACGCCCTTGGCGGCGAGCGCCTCGGCCACCTCGGCCGCCGGCTTGGCGAGCTTCACCGTGAACTCGTTGAAGAAGCTCTCGTTCAGCACCTCGGCACCCTTCACCCCGGCGAGCGCGTCGGCGAGCTTCACCGCATTGGCGTGGTTGACCTCGGCGAGCCGGGTCAGGCCGGCCTGGCCGAGCAGCGTCATGTGGATGGTGAAGGCCAGCACGCAGAGGCCGGAATTGGTGCAGATGTTCGAGGTCGCCTTGTCCCTGCGGATGTGCTGCTCGCGGGTCGAGAGCGTCAGCACGAAGCCGCGGCGGCCATCGGCGTCGACAGTCTCGCCGCAGAGCCGGCCGGGCATCTGGCGGACATATTTCGACTTGGCGGCGAAGAGGCCGACATAGGGGCCGCCGAAGTTCAGGGCATTGCCGATCGACTGGCCCTCGCCGACGACGATGTCGGCATCCTGGGCGCCGGGCGGGACGACCGCGCCGAGCGAGACGACCTCGGTGAAGACCGCGATCAGCAACGCGCCATGGGCATGCGCCTTGTCGGCGATCGGCTTCAGGTCGCGCAGATTGCCGAAGACGTCGGGCGATTGCACGACGACGCAGGAGACGCTGTCGTCGATCGCAGCGAGGATGTCCTCGCTGGCGCGGACGTCGGGCTTCAGTGCCACAACCTCGTCATTCGCCATCTCGGACAGCGTCTCGACGACCTGAGTATAATGCGGGTGCAGGCCACCGGAGAGAACCGCCTTGCGCCGGCGGGTGACGCGATGCGCCATCAGCACCGCTTCGGCCGTGCCGGTCGAGCCGTCATACATCGAGGCGTTGGCGACCTCCATGCCGGTCAGCGCCGCGACCTGGGTCTGGAACTCGAAGAGATATTGCAGCGTGCCCTGGGCGATCTCGGGCTGATAGGGCGTGTAGCTGGTCAGGAATTCCGAGCGCTGGATCAGATGGTCGACCGTCGCCGGGACATGGTGCTTGTAGGCTCCGGCCCCGACGAAGAACGGCACCGTGCCGGCCGCCATGTTCTTGGCCGACATCTTGCCGAGGATGCGCTCGACCTCGAGCTCGCCCTTGGCGCGGGGTAGATCGAGCGGCTCTTTCAGCAGCTTGCCGTTCGGCACGTCGGAGAAGAGCGCGTCGACGTCGGATACGCCGATGCGCGCGAGCATGTCCTCGCGGTCGGTCTCGGTCAGGGGGAGATAGCGCATGGAGGTTCCTTGAATGGCGTCATGCTCGGGCTTGACCCGAGCATCTCTTCAACCAGTGCCTTCTCGTCCGGAGATTCTCGGATCTCCGCTACGCTCCGTCCGAGAATGACGTGCCACGACGCCTCAGAGCGACTTGACGTAGTCCTGGTACTCGGCCTCGCTGAGCAGGCCGTCGAGCTCGCCGGCATTCGTCAGCTTGATCTTGACGAACCAGCCCTTGCCGGCCGGGTCCTCGTTGACCGTGCCGGGCGCGGCTTCGAGCTCGCTGTTGACGGCGACGACCTCGCCGGAGACCGGCGCATAGACCTCGGACGCCGCCTTGACGCTCTCGACTACGGCAGCTTCGCCGCCCTTGGCGAGCGCCTTGCCGACGGTGGGCAGCTCGACGAAGACGACGTCGCCGAGCTGGCCCTGGGCGTAGTCGGTGATGCCGACGGTGCCGGTGTCACCCTCGATGCGGATGTATTCGTGGTCCTTGGTGTAGCGGGTCTCGGCCATGGTTTCCTCCGGCGTAAAAGGGTGAAGCTCAGCGCTTGTAGCGGTTGGGGACGAAGGGCATCGCGGCGATGGTCGCCGGCAGGGGCTTGCCGCGCACGATCAGGTCGAGCTTGGTGCCGGGTGCCGAATGCTCCCTGGCGACATAGCCCATGGCGCAAGGGCCGTTCAGGGTCGGACCGAAGCCACCCGAGGTGACCTTGCCGACGATGGCGCCGTCGGCGGTCGCGATATCAGCGCCCTCACGGGCCGGGGCCCGGCCTTCCGGCAGCAGGCCGACGCGGATGCGGGCCGGCTTCTCGGCGAATTCGCGCTGGATGCGAGCGGCCCCCGGGAAGCCGCCCTCCTCGCGCCGGCGCTTCTGGATCGACCAGTTGAGCGCCGCCTCGACCGGGGACGTGGTGGTGTCGATGTCGTGGCCGTAGAGGCAGAGGCCCGCTTCGAGGCGCAGCGAATCGCGGGCGCCGAGGCCGATCGGCTTGACGCGCGCATCGAGCAGGAGCGCGTCCCAGATCTCGCCGATGCGGTCGGCCGCAGCGGAGATTTCGTACCCGTCCTCGCCGGTATAGCCGGAGCGGCTGACATTGGCCTTGACGCCGCCGAGCTTCAGCGTGCGCAGGGTCATGAAGCCCATCTCGGCGGCCTCGGGATTGAGGGCCGCCAGCACCTCCTCCGCCTTCGGGCCCTGCAGGGCGATCAGGCCGCGATGCTCGGCCTTGACCAGCTTCACATTGGCCGGCAGCCGCGCCTCGATATGGGCGTAGTCTTCGGTCTTGCAGGCGGCGTTGACGACGAGCAGCAGCGCGCCGTCCTCGTCCGGATCGGCCGAGCGCGTCACCATCAGGTCGTCGAGGATGCCGCCCTCCTCGTTCAGCAGCTGCGAATAGCGCTGCTTGCCGGGCGGCAGGTTGACGATGTCGGCCGGGATCAGCGCTTCGAGCGCGCGGGCGGTGGTTTCGTGGTCGGGACCGACGAGGAAAGCCTGGCCCATATGCGAGACGTCGAACAGGCCGGCGCTCTCGCGCGTCCAGTTGTGCTCGGCCATGATGCCGGCCGGGTACTGCACCGGCATGTCGTAGCCGGCGAACGGCACCATTCGCGCGCCGAGCGTGACATGGCGGGCGTGCAGCGGCGTCTTGAGCAGCGGCTCGGTGCTTGCAGTCTCGGCTTCGGCAGCCATGGCATCCCCTCAACAGAATCGAGCGCGAGCCCCGGACGGATTCGTCCGGAGCGCGCCCCCTCTGTCTCGGGACCTGAGAGATTTCCCCACTGGGCCGAAGCCCAAGCGGGTTACCCCCGTCGGTGGGCGGGCTTCAAAAGCCCGCCGCTTTCCAGAGCGCCAATTCCCACGCGGTCCGTTTGCCTGAGCGTTTCCGGGGCGGTTGCGCCTTCGGCGCCGGGTCCGGACAAGTCCGGCCCCGGTCTCTCCCGCGGGGATGATACGGCTGAGCCAGCAATAGACGAGCGAGGGGCCGAGTCAATCGGCCCACCCGCCCGAATTCACGGCAGCGTATCGCTTACCTGCGCCGGCGCCGCGCCGGCTCGCCGCCGCCGCCCGGATTCAGGCCGACGATGATCTCGACTTCGCCGGAGCCTGCGGGGACGGAGATGTTGCTCTCGACATGCGAGAAGTCGGCACCTGTCTGACCACCGGGGATGGCACCGCCGACACGGGCGCTGCGGCGCGCGATCACCTGGTTGTTGCGCATCACCTGCGTGTACAGCGTCGCGCCATAATTGCCGGGGCTGCCGGCGGGCCCGATCAGGATCCGTCCTTCGACGCCGACCTTGAGGGTGAAAGCCCCATCCTTGCCGACCGGAGTGCATTCGCGCGCCACGGTGGTGATCGAGACCTGGCTGCGCAGGCTGCCGCTGTCGGGCCCGGACTGGGCACGGATCGCGGCGCCGCCATCCGAGATGGTCACCTGCGGGCAGATGAAATTGACATCGTCGTCGGTCGGCAGCTGATCGACCGGCGGCGGCGTGGTCGACTGGAACATCAGGATATTGCCGAGCTTCTGCGCGGAGCTCGGCTCGCCCGTGCTCGACGAGCCGGAAGAACCGCAGCCGGCGAGCACGAGCGCCAGAGCGGCAGGCAAAGCGAACCGGCCGACGCGGCCAGCGAAGCAGTCAATCACGGCAAAGCCTCCACACCGGGACCGAATCCGTTGAGCGAAACCGGGATTCCGACCCCTTCCTCGGGCGTCTGAAACACGATGAATGTGGCGCTCTTACCAGTCTTGAGCTGGCCGAGCAGGGTATCATCCATCACCACCTCGGCGACGCAGCCAGTGGTCAGGCAGCGCACGAAGCCGGCGCGGCCGATATCCTTATCGTCGATCTTGAGGCCGAGACCGGAAGGCAGCAGCACGCCGAGCGGGGCGACGACGCGCAGCAGGCGGCTCTTCTGGTCGGCCGTCTTCAGCACGATGACGAGCAGGGTCAGATTTGGCCTGTCCTCGGCCGCGACATTCTGTACGAGCGCGCATTGCTCGGCCTTGGCGCCCGGCGGCGTCTCGCAGCGCATCTGCCAGTCGCCATGGGTGGAGCGCACCGCGCCCTGCGCATGGGCCGGCGCGACCGAAAGCCAGCCGCAGCCGAGGACGGCGAGCGCCGCGGCCACGGGACCGATGATTGAGCGCATCCTGTCCTCCTCTTCCAGACACGGGAATGCGCGCATGCCCATGCCGAACGGCGCCCCCGCCATACGAGAGTGCGTTCCGACCATGCGTCCCGATTCCTGTCAAGGCGAAGGATCGCGGGCGCCCGCGCAGCGGACTCACGGAAGAACCCACAACCGACTCGCGGGCGGCGACATCGTTCGGCCACCGCGCGTCCATGCATACGTCGCGTACTTATGCCGCACGGGCTGCGTCACAGCCTGTCATTGCCCCACTGGCGCAAGCGTGATCTTTGATTTATCGCAATGCCGAAGAACCGGGTCGGCCAGACGTGGCTGCCCCGGCGCGCGCCTGTCTTAAGCTGACGGAGGCAGATCGCGCGGCATCACAGGAGCTATGTCGGACCGATGCGATTTGTGACCACTCCTCTCAGGAACGCCCTGGCGGCCATCGCCGCTGCTCTGGTGGCGTTTTCGCCGGCCGTCGCATCGGCCCAGAACGGCATGCCTCATCCCTGGCAGATGAACCTGCAGCCGGCCAATTCCGAGGTGATGACGTTCATCCACTGGTTCCACGACTGGGTGAACGTCCTGATTTTCATCATCACGCTCTTCGTGCTGGCGCTGCTGATCTATGTCGCCTGGCGCTTCAACGAGAAGCGTAATCCGGTCGCCTCGAAGACGACGCACCACGCGCTGCTCGAGGTCGCCTGGACCATCGTCCCGGTCCTGATCCTGGTCGTGATCGCGATCCCCTCCTTCCGCCTGCTCAAGCTGCAGCTCGAAGTGCCGCAGGCCGACATGACCGTGAAGGTCACCGGCAAGCAGTGGTACTGGTCGTATGAGTACCCGCAGGATGGCGGCGCCTTCGGTTTCGATTCGCTGATGCTCGACGAGAAGCAGCGCGCCGAGGCGATCTCGTCCAAGAAGATCGCCGAGGCCGAGGCGCCTCGCCTGCTCGCCGTCGACAACGAAGCTGTCGTACCGGTCGGCAAGATCGTGCGCCTGCAGGTGACCGGTGCCGACGTCATCCACAAGTTTGCGCTGCCGGCCTTCGGCGTGAAGATCGACGCCATCCCCGGCCGCCTGAACGAGACCTGGTTCCGGGCCGATCGCGAAGGCATCTTCTACGGCCAGTGCTCGTTCATCTGCGGCCAGAACCACGCTTTCATGCCGATCGCCATCCGCGTCGTCAGCCAGGAGCGCTACACGGCCTGGCTCGCGGAAGCGAAGCAGAAGTTCGCCAATGCCGCCGACGCCACCAGCAAGGTCGCCGAAGCGGCCCGCTGAACCCGACATCTTGAAAGAACTCACGCGAACCGCATTCGCAGGAGGAGACGAATTCCATGGCTACCGCGGCTCCCCACGCCCACGGGCATGACGACGCCCACGCCCACGAGCACCACACCCCGACGGGCTGGCGCCGCTGGCTGCTCTCGACCAATCACAAGGACATCGGTACGCTCTATCTGATCTTCTCGATCATCGCGGGCCTGATCGGCGGCTTCCTGTCGATCATGATGCGCATCGAGCTGCAGCAGCCGGGCCTGCAGATCTTCGCCAACGGCCAGAGCTACAATGTCTTCGTGACCGGCCACGGCCTGATCATGATCTTCTTCATGGTCATGCCCGCGGTCATCGGCGGCTTTGGCAACTGGTTCGTGCCGCTGATGATCGGCGCGCCGGACATGGCCTTCCCGCGCATGAACAACATCTCGTTCTGGCTGACGGTGGCGGGGCTGATCCTGCTGCTGATCTCGATGTTCGTCGAAGGCGCGCCAGGCGCGCACGGCGTCGGCACCGGCTGGACGATCTACCCGCCCTTCTCCTCGACCGGCCATCCCGGCCCGTCGGTCGATTTCGGCATCCTGTCGCTGCACGTTGCCGGTGCGGCCTCGATCCTGGGCGCGATCAACTTCATCACGACCATCCTGAACATGCGCGCGCCTGGCATGACCATGCACAAGATGCCGCTGTTCGCCTGGGGCGTGCTGGTCACCGCCTTCCTGCTGCTGCTGGCGCTGCCGGTCCTCGCCGGCGCGATCACCATGCTGCTGACCGATCGCAATTTCGGCACGACCTTCTATGATCCGGCCGGCGGTGGCGACCCGGTGCTCTACCAGCACCTGTTCTGGTTCTTCGGCCACCCCGAAGTGTACATCATGATCCTGCCGGCCTTCGGCATCGTCAGCCACATCATCTCGACCTTCTCGAAGAAGCCGATCTTCGGCTATCTCGGCATGGCCTACGCCATGGTCGCGATCGGCGTGGTCGGGTTCATCGTCTGGGCTCACCACATGTACACGGTCGGCCTGTCGCTCAACACGCAGCGCTACTTCGTCTTCGCCACGATGGTGATCGCGGTTCCGACCGGCGTGAAGATCTTCTCCTGGATCGCGACGATGTGGGGCGGCTCGCTTCGCTTCACCGCGCCGATGGTCTGGGCGATCGGCTTCATCTTCCTGTTCACCGTCGGCGGCGTCACCGGCGTCGTGCTGGCCAATGCCGGCCTCGACCGCTCGCTGCACGCGACCTACTACGTGGTGGCGCACTTCCACTACGTGCTGTCGCTCGGCGCGGTGTTCGGCATCTTCGCGGGCTTCTACTACTGGTTCCCGAAGATGAGCGGTTACATCATCCCGGACTGGATCGGCCGCCTGCACTTCTGGATCGCCTTCATCGGCGCGAACCTGCTGTTCTTCCCGCAGCACTTCCTCGGCCTCGCCGGCATGCCGCGCCACTATGTCGACTATCCCGACGCGTTCGCCGGCTGGCACTTCTGGTCGTCGATCGGCTCCTACATCTTCGCGGCCGGCCTGCTTGTCTGGCTCTACGGCATCATCGTCGCCTTCTCCCGCAAGGAGCTCGCCGGCAACAATCCGTGGGGCGAAGGCGCGACCACGCTGGAGTGGACCCTGTCCTCGCCGCCGCCCTTCCACCAGTTCGAGACGCTGCCGCGCATCACCGGCTCGGACCACTGAGAACATCGGCGGCGGGCTCCTTGCCCGCCGCCGCCCCTCCCCCGAGCGCCTGGTCCCAGGCGTTCCGGAGACGGGCGGATCCCGCAACCGATGCCCATTCGGCATCCCCAAGAGTTGAAGTGAACGTATTTCGATGTCTGCTGCCTTCGATCAGATCAACCAGGCTGACGACGGCGTCGCGCTGAGTTCCACCGGCGAGGCGCGGGACTTCTTCGCGCTGCTCAAGCCGCGGGTGATGTTCCTGGTGATCGTCACGGCGCTCGGCGGCATGGTCGCGGCGCCTGGCACGGTCAATCCGGTGATCGGCTTTGCCGCGCTGCTGGCGATCTCGGTTGGCGCCGGCGCTTCCGGCTGCCTCAACATGTGGTGGGACGCCGACATCGACGCGGTGATGGCCCGCACCGCCGGCCGGCCGATCCCTGCCGGCCGCATCCTGCCCTCCGAGGCGCTCGCCTTCGGCCTGACGCTCTCGATCGGCTCGGTGCTGGTGCTCGGCCTCGTTGCCAACCTGCTCGCGGCGGCGATGCTGGCCTTCACGATCTTCTTCTACGCCGTCGTCTATTCGATGTGGCTGAAGCGGGCGACGCCGCAGAACATCGTGATCGGCGGCGCCGCCGGCGCCTTCCCGCCGATGATCGGCGAAGCCGTGGTCACCGGCGATTTCGGCCTGACCTCGATCGTCCTGTTCGCGATCATCTTCCTGTGGACGCCGCCGCATTTCTGGGCGCTAGCTTTGGTGAAGTCGTCCGACTACGCCCGCGCCGGCATCCCGATGCTGCCGAACGTCGCCGGCCCGGCCGCCACCCGCCGCCAGATCGTCGCCTATACGCTGGTGCTCGCCCCGGTCGCGGTGCTGCCGGCCCTGATGGGCTTCGGCGGGCTGATCTACCTGATCGTCTCGGTCGTCACCGGCCTCGCCATGATCGGCCTGTCGCTGCGCGTGCTGAAGGTCACCGAGGGCGAAGCGGCCAACAAGGCAGCCTATGCGCTGTTCGGCTTCTCGATCCTCTATCTCTTCCTGCTCTTCGCCGTGCTGCTGGCCGAGAACGGCCTCGGCCTGATGTGGGCCCTGCCCAAGGTGCTGGGATGAGCCAGGACCCGCAAGGCAAGAAGCAGCCGCCGGCCCCCTTCTCGCCAGAGGACATGGCGCGGCGCAATCGCCGTTCGGTCGCGCTCGCGCTCGTGCTCGGCGGGCTCGTGCTGTTCTTCTTCATCGTGACGCTGGCCAAGACCGGGCCGGCGATCCTCAACCGGCCGCTGTGACGCGATGAGCACCGCTTCCCGCAACCGCCGCACCGTCCTCGCCTGCAGCGCCGCCGTGCTCGCCATGACCGGGCTCTCTTTCGCCGCGGTGCCGCTCTACAACCTGTTCTGCAAGGTCACGGGCTTCGCCGGCACGCCGATGGTCGGCACCGCCGCCACCGGCAAGACCAGCGAGCGAATCGTCTCGGTCATGTTCGACGCCAACGTCGCTCCGGCGCTGGGCTGGCGCTTCGAGGCGGAGAGGACGGAGATCAGGGCGCAGGTCGGCGTGACGCAGACGGTGTTTTACAAGATCACCAACACGTCTTCGCGGCCGATGACCGGGATCGCGACCTACAACGTCCAGCCGAACCAGTCGGGTGCCTATTTCGTCAAGATCCAGTGCTTCTGCTTCACCGAGACGACGCTGCAGCCGGGCGAGACCCTGGAAGCGCCGGTGGTGTTCTACATCGATCCCGAGATCGAATTGAACCGCGAGCTCGCCAGCCTGAAATCGATCACCCTGTCCTACACCTACTTCCCGTCGAAGAACGGGCAGCCGGTGGCGGAAAGCAAGGGTGACGGCAACCAATCGAAACTATAGAGCTGCGCGACAGGCGCTGCACTTCTACGGACGCGGAGACTTGAGCACGATGGCCGGGGCCCATACCAAGAACCACGACTACCACCTCGTCGACCCGAGCCCGTGGCCGATCGTCGGCGCGGCCAGCGCCACCATCATGGCGATCGGCGCGGTGATGTGGATGAAGTCGTTGCCGGTCGCCGGCATGACCATCGGCCCGCTGGTCTTCGGCGCCGGCCTGCTCGGCGTGCTCTACACCATGCTCGCCTGGTGGATGGACGTGACGCGCGAGGCCGAGACGGAAGGCCACCACACCCGCGTAGTGCAGCTGCATCATCGCTACGGCATGCTGATGTTCATCGCCTCCGAGGTGATGTTCTTCGTCGCCTGGTTCTGGGCCTTCTTCGACGCCAGCCTGTTCACCGGCGAGCACATCCAGTACGCCCGCGCCGAGTTCACCGGCGGTCACTGGCCGCCGAAGGGCATCGAGACCTTCGACCCCTGGCACCTGCCGCTGCTCAACACGCTGATCCTGCTGACCTCCGGCACGACCGTGACCTGGGCGCACTACGCCCTGATCCAGGGCGACCGGAAGGGCCTGAAGCAGGGCCTGTGGCTGACCGTGATCCTCGGCATCCTGTTCACGATCACCCAAGCCTACGAGTACGCGCACGCCTCCTTCGCCTTCAAGGGCAACATCTACGGCGCGACCTTCTTCATGGCGACCGGCTTCCACGGTTTCCACGTCATCATCGGCACGATCTTCCTGGCGATCTGCCTGTGGCGCGTCTATCTCGGCCATTTCAAGCCGAACCAGCATCTCGGCTTCGAGTTCGCCGCCTGGTACTGGCACTTCGTCGACGTGGTCTGGCTGTTCCTGTTCGCCTCGATCTATGTCTGGGGCTCCGGCACGCCGGCAGCACACTGACAATCGGGCCGGAAGCGGCCGCGAACCTGACACAGGGGCGGCCGCGAGGCCGCCCTTTCCGTTTGCAGGAGGCCGCGATGGCGCAGCCGCAGATCACACCGCCCTCCCCCTACGCGACCGGCCTGTCCGGCCGCTGCCCGCGCTGCGGCGAGGGCAAGCTGTTCGACGGCTATCTCAAGCTGAAGCCGCGTTGCGCCGCTTGCGGGCTCGATTTTTCCTTCGCCGATTCGGCCGACGGCCCCGCCGTGTTCATCATGCTGATCGCCGGCTTCTTCGTGCTCGGCCTCGCGCTCTATGTCGAGATCGCCTACACGCCGCCGATCTGGCTGCACCTGCTGCTCTGGCTGCCGCTGGCGCTCGTCACCTGCCTCGGGCTGCTGCGGCCGATGAAGGGGCTCGCGGTCGCCCTGCAATATGCCCACAAGGCCGAGGAAGGCAGGCTGAAGAAGTGAGCGAGTCCGCTTCCCCCACGCCCCGGCCCAAGCTCCTGCTGCCGGCGCTCCTCACCATCGTCGGCGTCGCGGTGCTGTGCACGCTCGGCACCTGGCAATGGCTGCGCATGAGCGAGAAGCGCTTCTTCATCGAGCGACTGGAGGCGCAGGCCAAGGCTGCCCCGATGCAGCTGTCCGCCAACGGCGGCTGGCCGAAGCTCGACCTCACCCGCGCCCAGGCCAAGGGAAGCTATCTCGACGGCATGGCCAGCGTGCGCACCACCATCGCCGCCGGCCCGCCCGGCTCGCGCCAGCTTTCCGGCTTCGGACGCTGGATCTTCCAGGGCTTTCGCCTGGATGACGGCATGACGATCCTGGTCAATCGCGGCTTCGTGCCGGAAAGCCGCTTCGCGACGATCGCGCCGGCGACAGGTACGGCGACCGTCACCGGCTATCTGCGCGCAGCCGAGACGCGCAACAGCTTCACGCCCGCCGACCTGCCTCAGCAGCGCGAATTCTACACGCGCGATCCCGAGGCCATCGCCGCGGCGCTGGGCATCGGAACGGTCGCGCCGTTCTATCTGGAGGCCGAGCGCCAGGGCGATGGGCTGACCCCGCCCGCCGGTGTCGACGTCAACGAACTGATCGGCCGCATCCCGGACAACCACCTGCAATACGCGCTGACCTGGTGGGGGCTGGCGCTGACGCTGATCGGGGTGTTCGCGGCCTATGCCTTGCAGGCGCGCAGGAAGCCTGTGGAGGCTGAGTAAAAGCCTAAAACCAACCACGCCGTCATCCCGGACGGAGCGCAGCGGAGATCCGGGATCCATTCCGGAGCCTTTCCGAAAGAGGTTCCGGAATGGGTCCCGGGTCTCCCTCCGGTCGCCCGGGACGACTCGCGCATTTTGGACCGAACTTTCGGGGTAGGTCTCGGGGCGGTTGGCTGGTTTGCGCAGCCGGACTTTGCCCTCCCTAGCCAACAGGCCTATAGGATCAGCACGCCATCCGAGATCAAGAACCGTGCTGCATATTTCGACCCGCGGCGAAGCGCCGTCGCTCTCCTTTGCCGACGCGCTGCTCGCCGGACTCGCCCGTGACGGCGGCCTCTATCTGCCGCAAGCTTTGCCGCGCTTCAACGCGCAGGAGATCGCCGGTTTCGCAGGGAAACCCTATGCCGAGGTCGCGGAGCGCGTCGTCGGCGCGCTGGCCGATGGCGACATTGCCGCTGATGCGCTGAAAGCCATGATCGGCGAGGCCTATGGCACGTTCCGCCATCCAGCGGTCTGTCCGCTGGTCCAGCTCGGCGACAACCTGTTCTCGCTCGAGCTCTTCCACGGTCCGACGCTCGCCTTCAAGGACGTGGCGATGCAGCTGCTCGGCCGGCTGATGGACCATGTCCTGGCCCAGCGCGGCGAGCGCGCCACCATCGTCGGCGCGACCTCCGGCGACACCGGCGGCGCCGCGATCGACGCCTTCAAGGGGCTGGAACGCGTCGACGTCTTCATCCTCTACCCGCATGGCCGCGTCTCCGACGTGCAGCGCCGGCAGATGACCACGGTCGAGGCCGACAATGTCCACGCCATCGCCGTCGAAGGCACCTTCGACGACTGCCAGAACTTGGTGAAGGCGCTGTTCAACCACCACGCCTTCCGCGACGAATTGCGCCTCTCCGGCGTCAACTCGATCAACTGGGCGCGGATCGCGGCGCAGGTTGTCTACTATTTCACCGCCGCGGTCGCGCTCGGCTCGCCGCACCGGCCGGTCTCCTTCGCAGTACCCACCGGCAATTTCGGCGACATCCTCGCCGGCTGGATCGCCAAGCAGATGGGGCTGCCGATCGGCCGTCTGATGGTCGGCACCAACAGCAACGACATCCTGGCGCGCACGCTAGAGACCGGCGTCTACGAGATGCGCGGTGTCGCGGCGACGACCTCGCCTTCGATGGACATCCAGATCTCCTCGAATTTCGAGCGGCTGCTGTTCGAAGCGCATGGCCGCGACGGCACGGCGGTGCGCCGGCTGATGCAGTCGCTGGCGCAGTCCGGCCGCTTCGAGATCGCGGCCGAGCCGCTCGCCCGCATTCGCGCCGATTTCGACGCGGTCGCGCAGGACGAGGCCTCGATTGCAGCCGAGATCGGCACGGTCTGGCGCGAGGCCGGCTATCTGCTCGACCCGCACAGCGCGATCGGCGTCGCCGCGGCGCGCAAGCTGCTCGCCGCCGATCCTGCGACGCCGGTGGTGGCGCTCGGCACCGCCCACCCTGCCAAATTCCCGGCGGCCGTCGCGGCGGCGAGCGGGGTCACGCCCGCCCTGCCCGCGCATCTTTCCGACCTGATGGAGCGCAAGGAGCGCTTCAGCCAATTGCCGAACGACCAGCGCGAGCTCGAACGCTTCGTCGCCGAGCGGGCGCGGGCTGTCAGGAGTGCCGCGGCATGACGGCAGGCAAGACGCTCAAGGCCAAGACAGAAAAGTCCGTGAAGCCGGGCGAAGCCGGCCACGACCCGGCCGTCAGCCTGACGACGCTGCCGTCGGGCCTGCGCATCGTCTCCGAGCGCATGGCCCATGCCTCGACCGTCTCGCTCGGCATCTGGATCGGCGCCGGCGCGCGCGACGAGCTGCCGCACGAGCATGGCCTCGCCCACCTCCTCGAGCATATGGCGTTCAAGGGCACGGCCCGGCGCACTGCCCTCCAGATCGCCGAGGAGATCGAGAGCGTCGGCGGTGACCTCAACGCCGCGACATCGGTCGAATACACCTGTTACACCGCCCGCGTGCTCGGCCAGGACCTGCCGCTGGCGGTCGACATCCTCGCCGACATCCTGACCCAGCCCTCGCTCACCGAGGAGGAGCTGGCGCGCGAGAAGGGCGTGATCCTGCAGGAGATCGGTGCCGTGCAGGATACGCCAGACGATCTCGTCTATGACCGCTTCCTGCACGCCGCCTTCCCGGAGCAGCCGCTCGGCCGGCCGATCCTCGGCACGGCGGAGACGGTGAAGAGCTTCACGCCCGAGGCGATCCGCGCCTATCTCGACCGGCACTACCATGCCGGCAACATGGTTCTGGCCGCCGCCGGCGCCGTCGACCACGACGAGCTGGTCGCCTTGGCGGAACAGGCGCTCGCCGCGCTGCCGGCACGGCCCGCGACCGCGCCCGAGGCGCGCACGCCGGCCGTCTATCACGGTGGCGAAGCCCGCATCGACGGCGACGAGGAACAGGTCCATGTCGTCCTCGGCTTCCCCGGCAAGCCGTTCACCAACGGCGTGCACTACCCGCTGCAGATCTTCTCGGCGGTACTCGGCGGCGGCCTCTCCTCGCGCCTGTTCCAGGAGGTGCGCGAGCGCCGCGGCCTCGCCTATGCGGTCGACGCCTTCCACTGGCCCTTCTCCGATTGCGGCGTCTTCGGCATCAGCGCCGGCACCGCGCCGGAGGATGTCGGCGAACTGGTCGAGGTCGCGCTCGACTGCCTCGCCCAAGCGGCCCGCGACGTCAGCGAAGCCGAGGTCGCACGGGCCCGGGCCCAGATGAAGGTCGGGCTGCTCGCCTCGCTCGAAAGCCCCGGCGGCAAGCTCGAGCAGATGGCGCGGCAAGTGCTGGTCTTCGGCCGGGCGATCCCGCGCGAGGAGCTGGCGCGCCGGCTCGACGCCGTCAGCCTCGCCGATGTGCGCGCAGCCGGCCAGGCGCTGCTCGACGGCGTGGTCACGGTCGCGGCCGTCGGCCCGCTCGACGACCTCGCTCCTGTGGCCGCCTTGCGCGCCATGCTGGCGCGAGCCGCCTGACCATGGCCCTCTTCCGCTTCGCCACCGACCCGCCGGCGCGGCCGCTGATCAGGACGCAAAACCTGATCCTGCGCGCCCCGCTCGCCGGCGACTACTCGGCCTGGGCGAGCCTGCGGATGGAGAGCCGCGACTTCCTCACCCCCTGGGAGCCGGTCTGGACCGAGGACGACCTGACCCGCGCCTCCTTCCGCCTGCGGGTCAAGCGCGCCGCCCGCGAGATCGCGACCGACGAGGCCTATTCGCTATTCGTCCTCGACGCCCGCTCCGAGGCGCTGCTCGGCGGGCTGACCCTCGGCTTGGTCAGGCGCGGCGTCGCCCAGGCCTGCACGCTCGGCTACTGGATGGGCCAGCGCCATGCCGGCAAGGGCCATATGACCGAGGCGGTGCGCGGCGCGCTCGACTTCGCTTTTTCGGAGCTGGCCTTGCACCGCGTCGAAGCGGCCTGCCTGCCGACCAACGAACCCTCGCGCCGGCTGCTGGAGCGCGTCGGCTTCACCCGCGAGGGCGAGGCGCGCGGCTATCTGCGCATCAACGGCGTCTGGGCCGACCATCTGCTCTACGGCATCCTCGCCGCGGAGCTGCGCCGCCCCGACATCGATCGCAAGCTGTGAACAGGCAGGCATTGCCTTGCCCTCGCCACGTCCCGCCGATACCACTGACCATCACGCCTGAAGAGTTCCCCGCAGAGCCCATCTTGTCAGCGACATCACGCTTCCTTCGGTCCGGCATCGCCGTTTTCGGCCTCCTGATGCTGGTGCTGCTCACGCTGCTGCGCCCGGCGCTGGCGGTCGAGGCGCAGCGCGTGCCGCTCGACGTGCCCGTGCTCGACCTCACCGACGTGGTCGAGCGCAACAAGGCCGATGGCGACGTCATCCAGATCTCGACCGCGCCGGGTGCCGACGGCATCGTCCGGCGCATCGCCGTCCGAGCGCGCGAATCCGGGGCGCGGCCGGACTGGATCGTGTTCGCGCTGACCAATGATTCCGACGAGCAGATCGATCGTCTGCTGGTCGCCCCGTTCCACCGCCTGATCGGCTCCGGCGTGATCTGGCCCGATCTCGGCGACCGCCGCATCGAGGCGATCACCGCGAGCCAGGGCCTGCGGCCCGAGCGCGAGGAAGCGCCCGACGCCGACATCTTCCAGATCACCCTCGACCCCGGCACCACCGTCACCTTCGTGGCCGAGCTGAAATCGCCGAACCTGCCGCAGCTCTATCTGTTCGAGCCGGAGGCCTACCGCCAGAAGACCAACGGGCTAACGCTCTACAAGGGCATCATCATCGGCATCGCCGGCCTGCTGGCGCTGTTCCTGACCATCATCTTCGTGGTCAAGGGTGCGGTGATCTTCCCGGCCGCCGCGGCTCTAGCCTGGGCGGTGCTGGCTTATGCCGGCCTGGATTTCGGCTTCTTCCAGCGTATCTTCCCGCTGACCCCGGCAATCGAGCGCATCTATCGCGCCGGCGCCGAGGTGGTGCTGGCGGCAACGCTGCTCGTCTTCCTTTTCGCCTATCTCAACCTGTCGCGCTGGCATGTCCGCTACAGCCACATCACCTTCATCTGGATCCTAGGCCTAGCCGGGCTAGTCGGGCTCGCGGTCTTCGATGCGCCGATGGCGGCCGGCATCGCCCGCATATCGATCGCGGCCGTCGCGACGATCGGCTTCGTGCTGATCCTGCACCTCGCCACCCATGGCTATGAGCGGGCGGTGATGCTGATCCCGACCTGGTTCCTGCTGCTGGTCTGGGTGACCGCCGCCGGGTTCACCGTGGTCGGACAGGTCACCCGCGACCTCGTGCCGCCCTCCCTGATCGGCGGCCTCGTCCTGATCGTACTGCTGATCGGCTTCACCGTGGTGCAGCACGCCTTCGCCGGCGGCGCGCTGGCGCAGGGGCTGGTCTCCGATACCGAGCGGCGGGCGCTCGCCCTCTCCGGCTCGGGCGACCTCGTCTTCGACTGGGACGTCTCGGCCGACAAGATCTTCGTCTCGCCGCAGGCCGAAATCCTGCTCGGCCTGTCAAAGGGTGCGCTCGAAGGCTCGGCCGCGCGCTGGCTCGAACACATGCATGTCGCCGACCGCGACCGCTATCGCGTCTCGCTCGACGCGGTGATCGAGCAGCGCCGCGGCAAGCTGCAGCTCGATTTCCGCCTGCGCGCCGCCAATGGCGCCTATCACTGGTTCAGCCTGAAGGCCCGGCCGGTGATCGGCTCCGACGGTGAGGTCATCCGCGTCATCGGCACGCTCGCAGATGTCACCGAGCAGCGTACCGCCCAGGAGCGCATGCTGCACGACGCCGTGCACGACAACCTGACCGGCCTGCCCAATCGCGAGCTGTTCCAGGACCGGCTCACCGCCGTGTTCGGCTTCAGCCGCGCCGACGACGCCATCCGCCCGACCGTGATCGTCATCGACATCGACCGCTTCAAGCAGGTCAACGAATCAGTCGGCTTCTCGGCCGGCGATTCGATTCTGCTGACGCTGGCGCGCCGCCTCGGCCGTCTGCTGCGGACGCAGGACACGCTGGCGCGAATCGGCGGCGACATCTTCGCGATGATCATCGTCTCGGAGAGCGATCCCGAGCGCATCCTGGCCCTGGCCGAGCTGATCCGCCGCGCCGTCTCGACGCCGATCACCTTCGCCGAGCGCGAGATCGTGCTGACGCCCTCGATCGGACTGACGCTCTTCGACGGCACGCCGATGGCGCGCAAGGACGACGCGCTGAAGAACGCCGAGCTTGCCATGGCGCATGCCAAGAACCAGGGCGGCAACCTGGTCGAGGTCTTCGTCCCGGCGATGCGCAGCGATCGCAACGACCGGCTCGCGCTCGAAAGCGACCTGCGTCGGGCGATCGAGCGCGGCGAGATCCAGGTGATGTACCAGCCGATCGTCAGGCTGGAGGACCGGACCATCGCCGGCTTCGAGGCGTTGATGCGCTGGGACCATCCGCGCGAGGGCCGTCTGCTGCCGCAGGACTTCCTCTCGATCGCCGAGGAGAGCGGGCTGATCGTCGACCTCGGCGTCTATGTGATGGACCGGACCGCGCGCGAGCTCGCCGCCTGGCAGGCCGCGCTCGAGGTCGAGCCGCCGATCTTCGCCAGCGTCAACGTCTCCAGCCGGCAATTGCTGCGCCATGATCTGCTGAAGGACGTGAAGGCGGTGCTGGCGCGCCGGCGCGTGCTGCCGGGCACGCTCAAGCTGGAGATCACCGAGAGCCTGGTGATGGAGAATCCGGAATATGCGGCGCAGATGCTCAGCCGCATCCGCGATCTCGGCGCCGGCCTGTCGCTCGACGATTTCGGAACGGGGTATTCCTCGCTGTCCTATCTGCAGCGCTTCCCCTTCGACACGATCAAGATCGACCAGAGCTTCGTGCGCCAGATGGGCAACGGCAAGCCGCCGGTGATCCTGCGCTCGATCGTCCAGCTCGCCGCCGACCTGCAGATGGACGTGGTCGCCGAGGGTGCCGAGACCGAATCGGATGCGATCGAGCTCTACCAGCTCGGCTGCCAGTACGCGCAGGGCTACACTTTCGGCCAGCCGATGACGGCGGCGGAGGCACGCCGGCTGGTCGGAGCGTCGAGCTCGTCCTTCGAGGCGGCGTAAGCCGCGCCGTCATTCTCGGGCTGAGCGGAGTGCGGCCCAAGAATCTCGGGACGAAGAAGGCACTTATCGGAGTCTCATTCGGCCTGCGATGCTCGGGGGAAGCCCGAGCATGACGTGCTTCACGCGTGCCCGGCGTCCTTCGACAGGAAGGCCTGGTCGATGCCGAGCTTGCTGAGTGCGCGGGCGTATTTGGTGTCGAGTGCGTCGTCGAAAAGCAGCGCCTGGTCGGCGGCGCAATGCAGCCAGCCATTGGACTGGATCTCGGATTCGAGCTGCCCAGCGCCCCAGCCGGCGTAGCCGAGCGCCAGAACCGCGTTCTCTGGCCCGGTGCCGACGGCGATGGCACGCAGGATATCGAGCGTCGCGGTCAGGCAGATGCCGTCATCGATCGGCAGCGTCGCCGATTCCAGGAAGAAATCGGCGCTGTGCAGGACGAAGCCGCGCTTGGTCTCGACCGGTCCGCCGCGCAGCACCTTCATCCTCTCCGCCTGGCTCGGCAGGCGGATCGCCTGGTCGGGCGGGATCACGTCGAGCTGGACGAGCAATTCGGAAAAATGCGTGTCGGCCGCCGGCTTGTTGACGATGATGCCCATCGCGCCGTCCTCGGAATGGGCGCAGAGATAGACGACGCTGCGGGCGAAGCGCTGGTCGCTCATGCCCGGCATGGCGATCAGGCACTGCCCGTCGAGATAGCTGCGGCCGCTGATGCGCTGGTTCGATCCGAGATTCATGACCCCATGCTAAGACATGTTCGGTCGGAGTGGGAACATTTTTGGCTCGCGGGCGAGCGGAGGATATTCAGGCTTAGCCGGACTGCTCTCCGCGATGCCGGTCAGGCCTCCGCCGCAATGCTGGCGCAAAGCTGGCCATGCTTGGCTGCATCACAGCACCACCATCGTCCTCGCAAATCTCGGCTGGATCGCCTAAATCAGACCACGTGAAAACGATCACGGCCCTTTCTCTCCTCGCCGCGCTGGCGCTCGGCACTCCGGCTTCCGCCCAGGACGCCGCGGTTTCGCCGTGGTCGAAGGCGGCCTACTCGTCGATGCGCCTGATCGCCGGCGCGACCGCCCCGTCGGGCAAGCAGCGTGTCGGCGTCGAGATCACGATGGCGCAGGGCTTCAAGACCTATTGGCGCAGCCCCGGCGATGCCGGCGTGCCGCCGGTCTTCGACTGGAGCGGCTCGGAGAATGTCGGCGGGCTCGACGTGCGCTGGCCGACCCCGGAGCGCTTCGAGGACGGCGCCGGCTCCGGCATCGGCTATGTCGGCGAGGTGGTGGTGCCGGTCTCGGTCCAGCCGATCGACCCGGCGCGGCCGGTCACCGTCGTGCTGAAGCTCGACTATGCGGTCTGCGACAAGATCTGCGTTCCCGCCAAGGGTGAGGCGCGGCTCTGGCTGGAGCCGGGCGTCACCTCGGTGACCTCTCCCCGGCTCGAGCAGTTCGAGGCGCGGATTCCGCATGCGGTCAAGCTGGGCGCAGCTGACGACCGCCTGTCGATCCTCGAGGTCACGCACAGCGACTCCGCGGTGAAGCTCCTGCTGAAGGCGCCCGAGGGCGGCTCGGTCGACGATGTCTTCGTCGAGGGCGCCGGCATGTGGTCCTTCGGCCGGCCGATGCTGATGCCTCAGCCGGACGGCACCGTCGCCGCGAAGCTCAAAATCGTCGAACGCCCCAAGGGCGCGACCGGCCCCACCCCCCTTATCATCACCGTGCGCGGAAAGCCGCAATCGGTCGAGACGCGGCTCGAACTCGACATCGGCAGCGCGAAGCCGTAACCCTGCCCGCGAGCGGCGCGCTGCCGCATGCAGGAGATACGGACATGGCGATCAAGGTCGGTGACAAGCTTCCGCAGGCGACGTTTCGCGTGATGACGGCCGACGGGCCGGCTGCCAAGACCACGGACGACCTGTTCAAGGGCCGCAAGATCGTGCTCTTCGCCGTGCCGGGCGCCTTCACGCCGACCTGCCACAAGAACCATCTGCCGGGCTATGTGAACAAGGCGGCAGAGATCAAGGCCAAGGGCGTCGAGGAGATCTTCGTCACCGGCGTCAACGACGTCTTCGTCATGGACGCCTGGTCCAAGGCGACCGGCGGCGCCGGCATCATCACCTTCCTCTCCGACGGCAATGCCGACTTCGCCAAGGAGATCGGCCTGTCGATGGACGGCTCGGGCTTCGGCCTCGGCACCCGCTCGCAGCGCTATTCGATGGTCGTCGAGGACGGCGTGGTCACCGCGCTCAATGTCGAGGACGCGCCGGGCAAGGCCGACGTCTCCGGCGCCGAAGCGATGCTGAACCAGCTCTGAGCTGCAAGACCACACGGTTTTCAAGCCCGCGCCTTCGGCGCGGGCTTTTTCATGTCCAGCACGAAATCCGATCGATCCGATCTGTGCTTGTCATGAGACAGCGCTGACGACCGCCGCTAGCCTCCCGAAAAATCGAGGAGACGCTACGCTATGTCAGAGATCAGCATCCGCCCGCTCACGGCCAATGATCGCGCCGCCTGGGAGCCGCTCTGGCAAGGCTACCTCACCTTCTACAAGGCCTCACTGACGCCGGAGACGACGGACACCACCTTCGCGCGCCTGACCGGCGGCCAGGAGCCGATGGGCGGCTTCATCGCCGAGCGCGACGGCGAGGCGATCGGCATCGTCAACTATGTGCTTCACCGCACGACCTGGAGCCCGAAGGAGATCTGCTATCTGCAGGATCTCTTCACCAGCGAGGCGGCGCGCGGCCATGGCGTCGGCCGCAAGCTGATCGAGGCCGTCCGGCAGATGGCAGAAAAGCAAGGCCTCTTCCGCGTCTACTGGCAGACCCATGAGAGCAATCTGCAGGCGCAGGAACTCTACGACAAGGTCGCGCAGAAATCCGGCTTCATCGTCTACCGCCAGCCACTGGGTTGAGCGGCGAGCCGCCCTGCCCTCGGCCGCGACCGCTTTTCGCGGCGATCGCAGCGCCCCGCGGCAAATCGGTCACACTGGATCGTTTTGCCGGGTTGTGAACGGCTGTTCATTGCCTTGCCGCTGCCCTGGCCTCAGCCTTCTGCAGCGGCCGGGGGCAAGACGTGGCTATACCGCTTTTCGACGGAGGATGGGGCAGATTTGCCCTGCGGCTGGCGCTGCTCGCCGGCACGGCGCTCGTCGCGCCCGCTCACGCGCAGCAGAACGCGACCTGGCACACGGCGCCGATCTCGACCAATTTCAATGCCGGCCTGAACTGGGACAACGGAGTGCGGCCGACCGGCACCGCCTTCTTCGGCACGTCGACGATCACGAACCTGTCGTTCGCGAACAATGTGACCATCGGCGGGTGGACGTTCAACACCAATGCCTTGAACTACAGCTTCAGCAACAGCCGAACAATCGAGTTCACCGGCGCAGGTATCGTCGTCAACGGCGGCAGCGCGACCATCAGCAACAGCGGCGAGCTCTATTTCCGTAACGCCAGTTCCGCGGGCAGCGCCTCGATCACGAACAGCTTCTTCACGGAGTTCTACGACACCAGCTCGGCAGGCAACGCCACCATCACCAACACGGCGAACCTGCTGTTCTTTGACAACAGCACGGCCGGCAGCGCGACGATCGTCAACAATGGTGCCGGCCTGATCAATTTCCATACGTCGAGCACGGCTGGAAACGCGACCATCACCAACAATGCCAGCCTGAGCTTCTACGACACGAGCAAGGCCGGCAGCGCCACCATCACCAACAAGAACAGCCTGATCTTCTATGACAGCAGCTCGGCCGACAGCGCGACCATCGCCAATGAGAGCAGCCTGATCTTCCGCGGCTTCAGCACGGCTGGCTCGGCGACGATCACGACGGCCGCCGGTGCGACGACCCAGTTCATCGCCGCGGGCAGCAGCGCCGGGGCGCGCCTCATCACCCAGGCCGGCGGCACTGTGGATATCTCGGATCCCACGGGATTGGCCGCGATGACGGCCGGCTCGATCGAGGGCGCCGGCAACTATGTCATCGGCGCCAAGCAGTTCACGGTCGGCTCGAACAACCTCTCGACCGAGGTGAGCGGCGTCATCTCCGGCAGCGGCTCGCTGGTCAAGACGGGCACGGGCACGCTGACCTTATCGGGAAGCAATACCTATAGCGGCGGTACGACGATCTCCGGCGGAACGTTGCAGCTTGGCACGGCCGGCAGCAGCGGCACCATTCTGGGAACAGTCGCCGTCGGCAATGGCACGACATTCAATATCGTCAACGCCGACACGAGCGGCATCACGACGATCTCGAATGATGGGCGCATATATTTCCGCGGGACCAGCAGCGCCGGCACGAGCAGCTTCACCAATACCGGCTATGGCCTGACGCAGTTCTTCGGCACCAGCACGGCGGGCAGCGCCACCATCATCAACCACGGCTCCTGGCAGTTCACCGACGCCAGCACCGCCGGCAGCGCCACCATCACGAACACCTACAGCATGGATTTCGCAGGCAATAGCACTGCGGGCAGCGCCACCATCGTCAACAATTATGGATTGTCTTTCAACGGCAACAGCACCGCCGGCAGCGCCACCGTCACAAACAATTCCGCTGGAATTCTTACCTTCTCTAGCAACGGTACGGCAGGCAGTGCTGTCATCACCAACAACGGGAGCATGTCGTTCTCCGCAACCAGCACGGCGGGCAATGCTTCCATCGCCAACAACGGCACTCTGCAATTCTACGCCAACAGCACAGCCGGCAGCGCCACCATCACCAACAACAGCGGCAGAGATCTAAATTTCACCAGCGCCAGCACGGCAGGCGATGCCGCCATCACCAACGGCGGCAGCCTGCGATTCTACGGCACCAGCACGGCGAGCAGCGCCGCCATCATCAACAACGACGCCCTTGTCTTCTTCGACGCCAGCACGGCGGGCAGCGCCACCATCACCAACAGCCACAATGTGTACTTCTACGACACCAGCACAGCGGGCAATGCCGCCATCACCAACAGTGGCTACCTGAGCTTTAACAACGCCAGCACGGCGGGCAGCGCCAGCATCACCAACAACAGCAATCTGTACTTCTACGGCACCAGCACGGCGGCCAATGCAGCCATCACCAACGCCGGCACGCTGCAATTCCTGAACAACAGCACGGCCGGCGATGCCACCGTTGTCAACAATGCTGGTGGAACCGTCGATTTCTCGGGCAGCACCGGCCCGAATGGCGATGGCAAGCTGAGCGCGGGATCGATCGCGGGCGCCGGCAACTACGTCCTCGGCGCCAATGAGCTGACGGTGGGCTCGAACAACCTCTCGACCGAGGTGAGCGGCGACATCTCCGGCGCCGGCGGCTCGCTGGTCAAGACCGGCACGGGCACGCTGACCCTGACCGGCGCCAAGAGCTATACCGGCAGCACGACGATCTCGGCCGGCACGCTCCAGTTCGGCAATGGCATATCGGCCGGCGGCATCAACCTGGCCGGCAGCATCAACGTCACCGGCGGCACGCTGGCGATCCAGGCGCCGACGACCCTGACCGTTGCGCAGACCGTCACCTTCGGCGACAGCACCACGCTGTCCATCGCCGCCGGCACGGGCAGCCCGGCGCTCTCCGCCAACGGCATCACGATCGGCAACGGCGTCACCTTCAATATCAGCGGCATCAGCGACGCGAGCCAGCTCGACCTGGTGCTGATCGACACCACCTCCGGCATCAGCGGCGACTTCGCCAGCATCAGCGTCGGTGGCTTCAGCGGCACGGTGGACTATCTCACCGTCTCCACCCGCAAATCGGCCGACGGCCGGCAATATCTCGCCAGCTATGGCCTGGCCTGGTACGCCGGCAACAATCTCGCCCATGGCACCTTCACGCTGACCAACGCGACCGACAGCTTCACGGTCGGGGCGGCGATGGCCGATCAGGCGGCGAACCCTGCGACCGGCTGGAACGGCACCTCGCTCACCAAGGCCGGTGCCGGCACGCTGATCCTGACCGGAACCAACACCTATACCGGCGGCACGACGATCTCGGGCGGAACACTTCAGATCGGCAATGGTGGCACGACCGGCTCGATCCTTGGCAACGTCGTCAATCATGGCCAGCTCGTCTTCAATCGCAGCAATGCGATCAGCTTCAACGGAGCCATCAGCGGCACGGGCGGCCTGACCAAGACCGGCGCCGGCACGCTCACCCTGACCGGCGCCAACACCTATTCCGGCGCGACCACGATCGAAGCGGGGACGCTCCAGATCGACGGTGCAAGGGCGATGTCGGCCGGCTCCGATTACAAGGTCGCTTCAGGTACGACGCTGCAAATCAGCGATGGGCTCGGCGCTGTCACCGCTGGATCGATCGCCGGCGCCGGCTCGATCCGGATCGGCACGGGCACGACTTTGAAGGCCGGCAGCAGCAATGCGTCGACGACGTTTTCGGGGTCGATCAGCGGCAATGGCGGACTCGACAAGACCGGCACCGGCACGCTGACGCTGGCTGGGACCAACACCTATACCGGTGTGACCAGGGTCTCCGGCGGCAAGCTCGTGGTCAACGGCTCGCTGGCGAGCAGCGTCACGCTCGATGGCGGCACGCTTGGCGGCTCCGGCACGATCGGTGGGGTTACTGTGCAGTCGGGCGCGACAATCGCGCCGGGCAACTCGATCGGCACACTGACCGTCTCCGGCAATGTCTCGTTCGCCTCGGGCTCGACCTATCAGGTCGAGGTCAACGCGGCCGGCCAGAGCGACAGGATCGTGGCGTCGGGCAGTGCCAGCATCACCGGCGGCACGGTGCAGGTCCTGGCCGAGAACGGCAATTACGCGGCCTCGACGAGCTACACGATCCTGACCGCCTCCGGCGGGGTCAGCGGAACCTTCACGAGCGTCTCCTCGAACCTCGCCTTCCTGACGCCGTCGCTGAGTTATGGAGGCACGAGCGTCACGCTAACGATGACCCGCAACGACACTTCCTTCGGACCGGGCACTGGTGGCGGCACGAGCGGGGGCGGCAGCTCCGGCGGCGATACGAGCGGTAGCAGCAGCTCCGGCGGGACCTACATCGCGCAGACGCGCAACCAGGGCTTCATCGCGATCGCG
>JAAEQB010000075.1 GCA_024231975.1 Allobosea sp. | reverse complement strand
GACGGGCATAGAGCGTCTCGATCCCCTGGTTGAGGATCTCCTCGACGATCTCGTCCTTGGACTTGAAGTGGTAGTAGAGGCTGCCGGCCTTCATATCGACCAGTGCCGCCACCGCCCGCATCGTGCAGGCATCGTAGCCCTCGCGCACGATGATCTCGGCAGCGGCGTCGAGGATCTCGTCCCGCATGGTCCTCTGCTTTGCCGCCGTCGCCGCACCGGCCGCCGCCGGCCTTCTGCCATTACGCGCTTTCATCCTGGATCCGCCCGTCCCCGGCATCCGTGACGACCCGCCCCCTCAAGGTCGATCATGCGCCCAACCGGAATCGCATGATTGCCGTCACTACTTTCCCTTGCGCAGAGGATCAAGGCGACAACCTTGCCGTTCAAGCTGAAATTCCATAGTCATCGCGTAAATTTTAAACCAAACGAAAGTTTGATTTTTCTCGCAACGGGGATTTTCGACCAGTTCTGCAGCCATCGAAATTGAGCCGACTCGCTCGCGATCAGCCGGGCGACCTGAGCATGATGAATTGATTGCGCCGGGCATGCAGCGCCGCGCATAGGACCCCTATCGATAGCGATCCCGATGCGTCAGTGCTCGCCCGTCTCGTCCTTGCGCCCGTGCTTACCAGCAGCCAGGCCGGCGGGGTCAGCCGGCTCATAAGGGGCGTGCGGACCGGTCGGATGGGCGGAGCGCGGGTTTGGCCCAGCCCGCCGCTGCTCAGGCGCGCCGGACTGGCCCGGCCGCGGCGCGGTCGCGAAGGCAGCGGGGGTATCGGTCAGGCGGTTCTCGGGCTTGTTCGGCATGAGGCGGTCCTCTCGGGAGGAGAACCGCCTCGAGCCTCGGGAGTTCCACCGTACAGGCTAGACCGCCATGGCCGCGTCGACATGCAGGGCGAACCCGCGCATGTCCGGCTCGCCCAGTTCGGGCCGCAGCGTCATCGCCGGGATCAGGTAGTCGCCGAAATTCTGTCGGCGGTAGCGGATCGGCGCCGTCGTCTCCAAGGTCCGCATGCGCTCGCGCAGCTCATCGGCCGCCCGCTCGAAATCCGCATCCTTGAACCGGTCGACCCGGTAGACCACGTGCGGCGGCAGCACCTCGTAGCCGGGATAGTAGAGGATGCCGTGATTGATCGGGAACAGCAGGTCCTCGATCGGCCCGTTGATGCCGCGCGGCGAGTAGTGCTCCTCCCAGCCACCGGCGGTGACCAGCAGCATGGCGCGTTTGCCGGCCAGCGTGCCCTCGCCGAAGCGGTTGCCCCAGCGCTTGTCGCTGTGCTCACCGACGCCATAGGCGAAGCCGTAGGCAAAGACCCGGTCGACCCAGCCCTTGAGGATCGCCGGCATCGTGTACCACCACAGTGGGAATTGCAGGATCAGCGTATCGGCCCAAAGCAGCTTCTCCATCTCGGCCTTGACGTCGGCGGTCAGCGTGCCCTCGGCGAAGGCCTGCTTCGAGGCTGCGCCGGCGGCGAAGCGCTCGCCTTCCGGCCAGTTCGGGAAATCGGCGCGGTCGACCTCCGACTTCCAGCCCTCGGCATAGAGGTCGCTGACGCGGACCTCATGGCCTTGAGCCTCCAGTTGGGCGACGGCGACGTCGCGCAGCGCGCCATTGAGCGAATGACGTTCGGGATGGGCAAAAACGAGCAGGACCTTCATGGCGGAGCCTTTCCGAGAGGATGAGGCCTTCCAGCTAGGCGCTGTGCCGTCTCTGCACTACAACGGCGCAATGAATATGATTATGCCGTTTCATGGATAAGTCTGATATCACGCTGGAGCGCATGCGCAGCTTCGTCCGCGTCGCCGAGCGCGGCAGCCTGTCGGCAGTCGCGCGCGAGCTCGGCCTCGGCCAATCCTCGGTGACGCGGCATCTCAACGAGCTGGAAGAGGCGCTCGGCATCGCCCTGCTCAGCCGCACCACCCGCCGGGTGACGCTGACCGAAGAAGGCAGCAGCTATTATCAGAACTGCCTCGCCATCCTGCGCCTCGTCGAGCAGGCGAGCGACGAAGCCCGCAGCACCCGTGACGCCCCTGCCGGCACGGTGCGCCTCTCCTGCACCGCCTCTTTCGGCGTCCTCCATGTCACGCGATTGATCTTCGCCTTCCAGGATCGGCACCCTGGGATCGATATCGACCTCAGCCTCAGCGACGAGCGCATCGACCTCGTCCGCGACGGCGTCGACATCGCCATCCGCCTCGGCCCGCTCGCCGACAGCACGCTGAAGCTGCGGCCCCTTGGCCGATCGCAGCGGCTGTTTGTCGCCGCACCGCATTATCTGGCACAGCACGGAACGCCCACCTCGCCGGACGGTCTTGCCAGGCATCAGGGCATCCGCATGACGAACGTCGCCGGCAGCGGCATGCTCGCCTTTGAAGGCAGCGCCGGCGAGCCCTACAGCGTACCCTTCGACGGGCGCTTGCGGGTCGATCATGGCCTGGCCGTGCGCGAAGCGCTCCTCGCCGGCCGCGGCTTTGCTCCGACCCATCGCTGGCTGGTCGACGACCTGCTCGCCTCCGGCCAGCTGGAGCCGATCATGACCGGCTACACCTTGCCGAGCGTAGCGCTCAGCATGCTGATCGTGCCGGAGCGGGCGACCGTCGCCCGCGTCCGCCTGCTGATCGACTTCCTGGCGGCCGAGATCGCCACGCTCCCGGGCATGGCGCCAGCCTGAGCAGGGCTCAGCGCAGCAGCGACTGGCCGGTCATCTCGGCCGGCTGCTCCAGTCCGAGCAGCGCGAGCAGGGTCGGCGAGACATCGGCGAGGCGGCCCTCGGCCAACCCCTTGGCCTGCGAGCCGATCAGCATCACCGGCACCGGAAAGGTCGTGTGGGCGGTGTGCGGATTGCCGGTGACCGGATCGACCATCAGTTCGGCATTGCCGTGGTCGGCGGTGACCAGCAACGCCCCACCCTTGGCGAGGATGGCCTGCGCGATCTGGCCGAGACTGGTATCGATCGTCTCGACCGCCTTGATCGCCGCCGCGAGCACGCCGGTATGGCCGACCATGTCGGGATTGGCGAAGTTGAGCACGAACAGGTCGTATTTCCCGCTCTCGACCGCGGCGACGACCTTCCCGGTCAGTTCCGGCGCCGACATCTCCGGCTGCAGGTCATAGGTCGCGACCTTCGGCGAGGGCGTCATGCTGCGCTCTTCGCCCTCGAACGGCTCCTCGCGCCCGCCATTGAAGAAATAGGTGACGTGCGGATACTTCTCGGTCTCGGCGAAGCGGATCTGCTTCAAGCCCGCCTTCGACACGGTCTCGCCGAGGCCGTTGGCGAGGCTCTGCGGCGCAAACAGCGCCTGCATGATCGGATCGAGCTCGGAGCTGTAGGAAGTCATCCCGACCGCGCCGATAAGCTTGGGCATGCGCGGACGCGGGAAACCGCTGAACTCGGCGAAGAGCAGCGGCGCCAGGATTTCGCGGATGCGGTCGGCGCGGAAATTGAAGCTGAGCAGACCGTCGCCATCGGCCATGCCGCTATAGCCGCCGATCACAGCCGGCTTGATGAACTCGTCGCTGACATTGGCGGCATAGGCCGCCTCGATCGCTGAAGCTGCCGTCGGCATCCGCTCGCCTTCGCCGAGCGCCAGCGCCTTCCAGGCGAGCTCGACCCGCTCCCAGCGATTGTCGCGGTCCATCGCGTAATAGCGGCCGGAGACCGTCGCGACCTTGACCTCAGGCGGCAGCGCAGCTTCCAGCGCCGCGACATATTCGGCCGCCGAGCGTGGCGGGGTATCGCGCCCGTCGGTGAAGACGTGGATCACCGCCGGAACGCCGGCAGCGACGACGAGCTTCGCCAGCGCCACCGCATGGTCCTGATGGGCATGAACGCCGCCAGGCGAGACGAGACCGAGGATATGGCAGGTGCCGCCGCTGGCCTTGAGCCGGCCGATCAGCCCGCTTCCATCCAGCGCCTGCTTCAGCGTGCCGTCGGCAGCCGCCTGGTTGATCCGCGGCAGGTCCTGCATCACGACGCGGCCAGCGCCCAAGTTGAGGTGGCCGACCTCGGAATTGCCCATCTGGCCCGCGGGCAGGCCGACATCCAGGCCTGAGGTGCGCAGGAAGGCATGCGGCGACGAGGCCCAGAACCGGTCGAAATTCGGCGTCTTCGCCAGCAGGACGGCGTTGTTGTCCTTGTCGTCGCGCCAGCCCCAGCCATCGAGGATCATCAGCATGACGGGGCGGCTGGACATTCGCGCATCCTATGCATCTGCGAAAAGGTGGTTGTGCGGATATCACGCTCCGCGCGGCCAAGGCGAGCGCTATCATCCCTATACGAGTCATCCCGGACAAGCGGCGAAGCCGCGCCGATCCGGGATCCATTCCGGAACGGTTCAGGCATGGATCCCGGGTCTCCGCTGCGCTCCGCCCGGGATGACACGGTGGTGACGGAAGGAAACGCCATGCCGATCAAGGCCGTCGTCTTCGATGCCTATGGAACCTTGTTCGACGTCCAGTCGGTCGCCGGCGTCACCGAGGACGCCTTCCCCGGCCATGGCGAGACCATCACCCAGATCTGGCGCCTGAAGCAGCTCGAATACACCTGGCTGCGCGCCCTGATGGGCCGCTACGAGGATTTCTGGAGCGTGACGCAAGCCTCGCTCGACTTCACGCTGAAGACCCTAGGCCTGGAGGCGACGCCCGATCTGCTCACCCGCATTGCCGCAGCCTATGACGCGCTCGCGCTCTATCCCGAAGCGCTGGCAGCACTGCAGGCCCTTGCCCCGGCGCGCCTCGCCATCTTCTCCAATGGCAGCCCGGCCATGCTGACCAATCTCACTCGGCAGGCCGGCATTGAGGCGTTGCTGGAGACCGTGATCAGCGTCGACGAGATCAGGACCTATAAGCCCGATCCGCGCGGCTATCGCCTGGTCGAGGAGCGGCTCGGGCTGGCGAAGGACGAGATCCTGTTCGTCTCGTCCAACGGCTTCGACATCGCCGGCGCCAAGGCCTATGGCATGACGGTGGCGCGCATCGAGCGTGTAACCTTGCAGGCCCTGCGCGACGAACTATCCGGCGCAGCGGTGATCGGGCCGAAGAGCCTGTTCAAGGCGCTGCGCATGCAGGAGGAGCAGCTTGGTGCGGGTGCCGATCTCACCATCTCGGCCCTGACCGAGCTCGTCCCCTACGTCGCCGCTCGCCGCTGAGCCCGTCTATCCAGGAGAGCAATGATGATCCGCTTTTACTACCACCCCTCGCCAAACCCGGCGAAGATCGCGCTCTTCCTGGAAGAGGCCGGCCTGCCCTATGAGATGGTGCCGGTCGACACCCGCAAGGGCGACCAGTTCAAGCCAGACTTCCTCGCCATCAACCCGAACGGCAAGACCCCGGCCCTGACCGATGGCGATGTCCGGATTTTCGACAGCAACGCCATCCTCCTCTACCTCGCCGAGAAGACCGGCCAGTTCCTGCCGCCGGACACGCCCGAGATGCGCGGCCAGATGCTGTCCTGGCTGATGTTCGTCGCCACCGGCATCGGCCCCTATACCGGCCAGACCGTGCATTTCTCGCGCTTCGCGCCGGAGAAGGTGCCCTATGCGATCAACCGCTATGCCCGCGAGGCCGAGCGGCACTGGGGCCTGCTCGACGACCAGCTCGGCAAGCATCGCTACATGCTCGGCGACGACTATACCCTGATCGACATGGCGGTCTGGGGCTGGGCGACGCGGGCGCAGTTCGCCCTCGGCGACGAGGCCTTCGGCAAGCTCGCCAATGTCCGGCGCCATCTCGACGAGATCTCGGCCCGCCCGGCGGCGCAGCGCGCCGTCGCGCTCAAGGATCAGTTCGCCTGGAAGACCGAAGTCGACGAGGAGGCGCGGAAGATCCTCTTCCCGCAGAATGCGTTTTTGAAAGGCTAGGCACGCCTGCTAAAGCCCCTCCCCCTTGCGGGGAGGGGTTGGGGTGGGGGGGCGCAAAGTCGAAGCAAGCCACCGCCAGATCAGCGTGAGGCCGAACTACATGCCATGGGGAGCCCAGTCATTCGCCCCCCATCCCCAACCCTTCCCCGCAAGGGGGAAGGGAGGAGCCTCCCTCTCACACCGCCGCGGTCAAACCGCCATCGACCATCAGGAGATGGCCGCTGACATAGTCGGAGGCTTCCGAAGACAGGAAGATCGCCGCGCCCGCCAGCTCCTTGGTCTCGCCCCAGCGGCCGACTGGAGCGCGGCTCTTGACCCAGTTCGAGAAGGTTTCGTCGGCGAGCAGCGCCTGATTCAGCTCCGTCACGAAATAGCCCGGCCCGATCGCGTTGACCTGGATGTTGTGCTTGCCGAGCTCGGCGGCGAGCCCCTGCGTCATCAGGCTGACCGCGCCCTTTGAGGCGGTGTAGGGCACGATGCTCGGCCGGCCGAGCTTGCTCATCACCGAGCCGATATTGACGATCTTGCCGCGGTTGCGCGGCGCCATGCGCTTGGCTACGGCCTGGGTGACGTAGAACACCGAGTGCAGGTTCGTCGCCATCAGGAAATGCCAATCATCGGCCGGGAAATCGACGAAGGCGCCGCGAACCTGCGTGCCGGCATTGTTGACGAGGATGTCGATCGGCCCGACCTCCGCCTCGATCCGGGCGACACCAGCCTCGACCGCCTTCTGGTCGGTGACGTCGAAGGCAGCGACCGAGGCCTTGTGGCCGGCCGCCGCGATGGCGCTACGCGCCTTCTCCAGCTTGGCCGCATCGCGCCCGTTCAGCACGACATGAGCGCCGGCGGCGGCGAGGCCCTCGGCGATGGCGAGGCCGATGCCCTGGCCGGAACCGGTGACCAGCGCGATGCGCCCGTCGAGCTTGAACAGATTGAGCGACATCCTATCCTCCCGGTCCGTGGCTGACCTTACTGCTTGGCAGCGTCTCAAGGGTTGGGTAAGCGCTTTAAAACGATTAGACAATGCCGCAGCCGCATGGCTGCCGCCCTATCAGGAGTTCCGCCATGCGCGCCGTCGTGATCCATGCCGAGAAGGATTTGCGGGTCGAGGACGCCGCCGTGCCGGAGCTCGGCCCGCTCGGCGTCAAGGTCGCGATCAAGGCCGGCGGCATCTGCGGCTCCGACCTGCACTATTACCTGCATGGCGGCTTCGGCACGATCCGCGTGCGCGAGCCACTGATCCTCGGCCATGAGATTGCCGGCGTCGTCGAGGCGGTCGGCGGCGAGGTCAGCCGGGTCAAGCCGGGCGATCTTGTTGCCGTCAATCCTAGCCGGGCCTGCGGCCATTGCCGTTATTGCCAGGCCGGCCAGCAGCAGCACTGCCTGGACATGCTGTTCTACGGCAGCGCCATGCGCTTCCCCCACGTCCAGGGCGGCTTCCGCGAGATCCTGGTGATCGAGGAGCGCCAGGCGGTGAAGCTGCCGGCCCATGTCGGCGCGGCGCAGGCTGCCTTCGCCGAGCCGCTCGCCGTCTGCCTGCATGCGGTCAAGCGGGCCGGTGCGCTGCTGGGCAAGCGTGTCCTCGTCACCGGCTCCGGCCCGATCGGCGTGCTGACCGTCGTCGCCGCCCGCGCCGCCGGCGCCTCCGAAATCGTCGTCACCGACGTCGTGGACGGCCCGCTGCCGACAGCGCTCAAGATGGGCGCGACCACCGCGATCAACGTCATGGCCGAGCCGGAGCGGCTCAAGGCCGATTACGGCGCGCAGAAGGGCGCCTTCGACGTGATGTTCGAATGCTCGGGCAACCAGCATGCGTTGACCGGCGCTTTCGAGGCGCTGCGGCCCGGCGCGGTCATCGTCCAGATCGGCGTCGGCGGCAATTTCACCATTCCGATGAACGTCGTCGTCGCCAAGGAATTCGACCTGCGCGGCTCCTTCCGCTTCCACGAGGAATTCGACTGGGCGGTCGAATTGATCGCGTCGGGCCGCATCGATCTCTCGCCATTGCTCACCGCCTCGATCCCGATCGAGCGTGCGGTGGAAGCCTTCGACCTCGCCGCCGACAAGTCGAAGGCGATGAAGGTGCAATTGACGTTCTGAAGTCTCAGACCGCCCTTTGCAGCGCCGCGGCGGATTGCGACTCGTCGATCGCGACGCCGTCGCGACCGCCATGCTTGACCCGGTAGAGGCCCGCATCGGCGCGGGCTGCAGCATCGGTCAAGCTGTCCTCCGGCAGCGCCATGGCGGCGCCTAGGCTCGCCGTCATCGGCACTGTCCGACCGTCGCTGAGCATGATCGGCGCCTCGCGCAGCAACGCCGCGATCTTGTTCGCGATTGCCGCCAGCGACTGCGCCGTGCAGTCGCTGATCAGCAGGATGAATTCGTCGCCGCCCCAGCGCGCGCAGGCATCGTAGCTGCGCAGGGCGGGAAGCATCATGCGCACGCAGGCGACCAGCACCTCGTCGCCGGCGCGATGGCCATAATCGTCATTGACGAGCTTGAAGCGGTCGAGATCGACGATGATCAGGCCACAGGCGGTGCCGTTGCGCTGCGCCCGGTTCTGCTCGCGCGCAAACGCCTCCTCGAAGCCACGGCGGTTCAGAACCGCGGTCAGCGGATCGTGCTGCGCCAGCTCTTCGAGCTTCTGCGTGCGCTCGCGCACCATCGCCTCGAGCCGCTCGGTATTGTCGCCGACGGCCTGGGCCATCTCGTTGAAGGCGCGCGATAGCCGGGCGATCTCGTCATTGCCGTCTTCCTTGGCGACGGCGGTGAAGTCGCCGGCGCGGACCCTGGTGACGCCCTGCTCAACCCGCGCCAGCCGGTCGAGCACCTTGCGCTTGAACAGGAAAGTCATGAGCCCGGCCACGGCAAGGAGAATCACGATCATCAGACCGGCGATCGGGGCGAACAGCTTGCGGTCGATGATGGCGTCGACGTCCATCACGGTGACGTTGAACCAGCCGAGCCGGTCGAGGAAGCCGACGCCGACCAGCACCTCGTGCCCGTCCATCTGCATGAAGCGCGAGAGCACCAGCGCCTCGCCCTTGGCGACGCGCTGCATCATCCCGGCGAGCGCCTTGCGGTCGCCCTCCTCGTCGAGCAGGCGGAAGATCGTCTTCTTCGCCGTGGCATCCTTGGTCAGGCTGTGGAAGTCGACGACGCGCGGATCGCGATGCGCCTGCACCGCGCCTTGCAGGTCGACGAACATGCTCTGCACGCCGGTCTGCGGGAACTCGACGACCTCCTTGATGAACTGGGTCAGGTCGACGCCGGTGCCGATCAGGCCGAGGACCTTGCCGTCCTTCTGGATGATGCAGTTGATCCAGACCTTGGTGACCGACAGCACCTCGTCGCGATTGACGTTGAGATGGCAGCCTTTGCCGAGCGCGCGGGTCTTGAAGTACCAGATGTCCTGCGGAGCGTCCGGCGAGACCGTGTAGCGCAGCCGATTGTGCTCGTAGGTGTTGTCCTTGTCGTTGAAATAGTAGTGACCGCTCTTGTCGACCACGGCGAAGTAGCTGCGATCCGTGAAAGAGAGCCGGTAGTGCTCGAGTTCGGCGAGGCCGCGCCTGGCCTTCTCCGGATCGGTCTCGTCCTGCGCCCATTCGACGATCACCGGCGCGCGCGCCACCGTCTCGGCCAGCGAGACCTCGCGCATCAACGCTTCCAGCCCGCGATAGCGGTCGAACAGGATCTGCTTCTCGGCGAAGAGCGTGCCGAGCTTCACCACCGTGCCGTTGACCATCCAGAGGAAGATGCCGGAGGCCGGCAGCGCGATCGCGACCAGAGTCGCCAGCACGAGCACGAGCACGCGCGCCTTCAGGCCCGAATTGGTCCAGGCGGTCCGCAAACCCATCTCGTCGGCATCTCCCGCGCCCTCCGACATCTTCGGAATCGCGCGGGAGGCATGGTGGCCGCGATATGGTTTACACTTCGTTGACGAATGTGGCGGGCGACTAGAACAGCCCCTCGATCTGGCCGTGTGCGTCGATATAGATCCGCTCCGCCGCCGGCTGCCGCGGCAGGCCCGGCATGGTCATGATATCCCCGCAGATCGCGACGACGAAGCCGGCGCCGGCCGAGAGCCGGAGCTCACGCACCGGCACGCTGTGGCCGGAGGGCGCGCCGCGCAGGGTCGGGTCGGCCGAGAAGGAATATTGCGTCTTGGCGACGCAGACCGGCAGGTTGCCATAGCCGGCGGCCTCCAGCTCGGCGAAGCGGGCGGTCACCTTGGCGTCCATCGAGATGCCGGAGGCCCCGTAGATTTCGTGGGCGATCCTCTCGAGCTTCTGGCGCAGCGGCATCGCATCGGGATAGAGCGGCGCGAAATCGGCCTCGCCGCTCTGCGTCAGCGCGGCGACCTTGGTTGCGAGCTCTTCGGTGCCTGCCCCGCCCTCGGCCCAGTGCCGGCAGATCACCGCCTCGACACCGAGATGGTTGCGGCAGAAATTCTGGATCAGCGCATGCTCGGCCGGCGTATCGCTGGTGAAATGGTTGATCGCGACGATCGCCGGCACGCCGAACTTCCTGACGTTCTCGACGTGGCGGGCGAGGTTAGAGAGGCCCACCTCCAGCGCCTTGAGGTTCTCGGTACCGAGCATGTCGCGGGCGACGCCGCCATGCATCTTGAGGGCCCGCACGGTCGCGACCACGACGGCGACATCGGGCTTCAGGCCGGCCTTGCGGCACTTGATGTCGAAGAACTTCTCGGCCCCGAGATCGGCGCCGAAGCCAGCCTCGGTCACGACATAATCGGCGAGCTTCAGCGCGGCGCGCGTCGCGATCACCGAATTGCAGCCATGGGCGATGTTGGCGAAGGGCCCGCCATGGACAAAGGCCGGCGTGCCCTCCAGCGTCTGCACCAGGTTCGGCATCAGCGCATCGCGCAGCAGCACCGTCATCGCGCCCTGGGCGTTGAGCTCGGCCGCCGTGACCGGCCGCTTGCTGCGGGTGCGGCCGATGACGATACGGCCTAGCCGCTCCTCCAGATCGGCGAGATCCTTGGCAAGACAGAAGATCGCCATCACCTCGGAGGCGACGGTGATGTCGAAGCCGTCCTCGCGCGGGAAGCCGTTGGTCGCGCCGCCGAGCGAGGAAACGATCGAACGCAGAGCCCGGTCGTTCATGTCGACGACGCGGCGCCAGGCGATGTGACGCTCGTCGAGATCGAGCCCATTGCCCCAGTAGATGTGGTTGTCGAGCATCGCCGCCAGCAAATTGTGGGCGCTGGTGATGGCGTGGAAATCGCCGGTGAAGTGCAGGTTGATCTGCTCCATGGGCACGACCTGGGCATAGCCACCGCCGGCCGCCCCGCCCTTCTGGCCGAAGCAGGGGCCGAGCGAAGGTTCACGCAGCGCGATCATGGTGCGCTTGCCGAGACGCGTCAGCCCGTCGCCGAGACCGACCGTCGTCGTGGTCTTGCCCTCGCCGGCCGGCGTCGGGCTGATCGCGGTGACCAGGATGAGCTTGCCATCCGGCTTCTCGGCAAAGCCCGGAATCGCGCCGGTGTCGACCTTGGCGATGTACTTGCCATAGGGGTGCAGCGCCGCGTCCGGGATGCCGGCCGCTTCGGCGATCGCGCCGATGGGCTGAAGCGTCGCCGCGCGGGCGATCTCGATATCGGTCGACATCTCGTCCCTCATCGTCTCGTCGGATGGAACGCCTGTGCCGGCCAATTCCTCGCGGGGCGGACTATTGCCGAAAAGCACCCGCAATCGCCAGCGTCCGGGCACATGGGCGCAATGTGCCCACAGAAGACTTCACGACCTCCCCGACATCACAGTTCGGCGAGGCATCACCTCTGCCCGAAATCGGACATCAGCCGCATGGCAAGAAGGGCGATGCAAGGTGCAGGGGAGACACCATGACGGATGGTCCAAGTCGCCGCGATCTGCTCGCGCGCCTCTCGGCGGCGGGCTTCGCAAGCCTCGCCCTCCCGGCCGAAGCATTTGCGCAAGGGGCGGAGTTGCCAACGACACCGGCCTGCGACGGCCACGCCAACGCAACCCCGCGACAGACCGAGGGCCCCTATTTCACACCGTCCTCGCCGCAACGCGCCGATCTGCGCGCCGACGGCAACGGCACGCTGCTGGTACTGAGCGGCTTCGTGCTGACCCGGCAATGCCGGCCGGTGCCCGGCGCCCTGCTCGATTTCTGGCATGCCGATACGTCCGGGCAATATGACAATCGCGGCTTCCGCTTCCGCGGCCATCTCTTCGCCGACCAGCAGGGGCGCTACCAGCTCGTCACCCGCACGCCCGGGCTCTATACCGGCCGCACCCGCCATCTCCATGTGAAGGTGCGGGCGGAGGGCCAGAGCCCGGTGCTCACCACCCAGCTCTATTTCCCGGACGAGCCCGGCAATCGCCGCGACGGCCTGTTCGACCAGAAGCTGCTGATGACTCTCCGCCCAGCCGAAGGCGGCCAGCTCGGCCGCTTCGACTTCGTGCTGGCGGGCTGAGGGCCAGAGCATTTTCGAGCGAGGTGGACACCGGTTCGCGTGAAGAAAATGCGATAAAACAAAACCTACAGTCGCGCCTGCGGATCGGGGTGGCCGTCGATCCGCATCTGGAACAGGAAATAGGTCGGCGAGCAGAAGCCGTAATCCTTCACGGTCGTGGTTGCGCCCGGCACATCGTCCGGGATCGCCTGGCACATATAGTCCTCGCGGCAGAAACTCGTCGCACTGCAGGTGCCGCGATTGCCGCGTGTCACCGCCTTCGACAGGCAGTCATCGAAACGATTGGTCGCGACGCAATCGTCGAAGGCCTTGCCGCCAGCGAGCCCGCAGATCTCGTCCGGCACCTTGCCATGGGCAAAACCGGCGAAAACCCGATCGGCCGGCGTGCACTGGCGATAAGCCATCCCGGCGGGAACGCCGATCTTGGCGGGGCGGCAGTTGAAGGCGGTCTGCGAGAAGCCAAGGGCGAAGGCGCCGAACTGCCCGGTCTTGCGATAGCGGTCGAGATAGGGCTTGCCGGCGGCTGTGGTGATCGTGCCGGTCAGACAGGGCTGGCCGGAGAAGTTGTGGGCCTCGTCCAGCCTCACGCACTGGCCGAACTCGATCCCGACCGCCTTGCTCTCGACCAGCGGCTTGCAGGCCGAGCCCGCCGCGCAACCCCAGCCCTCGCCGAACGCCTTTGCGCTCTCGCCCGTCAGGCAGGGCATGGTCAGCGCCGCCTGCCTATAGGCGAAGCTTCGCTCCTTTTGCCAGTTCGCCGGCGGCGCGAAGGATGGCGGGCGGTAACGCTCCGGCTCCGCGCCATCAGCGACCGCCGCGACATAGGCCGCGCGCCGGAAGCCTTCGGCATAGAAATGCGGGGAGATGCCCGTCTTGATCCGGTTCAGCGCCGAGGTCGAGCCGTCGTCGAGCCCAAACATATGGAAGCCGGCGGTGGCACCGGCCTGATGACAGCCCATGCAGGAGCCGTTGTCGAGCCGCTCCAGCAGCGCCCTTTCGTTGCGCACTAGTCGGGTGGCGCGAAAATCGAGCCCGGTCAGCGCAGCTGCAGGCACGGCCTCGGTGAAGGGGTGATTGGCCAGCCGGGCGCTGCCGAAGGTCGAATAGGAGATCGCCTTCGTCGCCAGGAAGCGCTCGGGCAATTGGTAGACGCCGCGGTCGATCGCCGGGAGATTGCTCCTGACATAGTCGATCAGCTCCTGCCGGAGCGCGGCGTCGCTCTTCAGCCTCGCCACATCAGGCGTGTTCTCCAGCGGCTTGGGCTTGAGCGATAAGCCGCCCTCGCCTTTCGACGCCGCGAAGATCCGCTGCAGATAGGCGGCCTGCCCGCCGAACTCGGTCTCCATGCCGGATGGGAAGCGCACGATCTGGGCGTTGAGCTCGATCTGCTTGAGGCTGATCCGCTCCTTCGCCAGCGGCCCGTTGGCGAGTTGCCGCGCCAGCGCGGCTGGATCGCCGCCGGGCGCGATCGCCCAGGCTTGCGCGGCCTCGCGGCAGGAGCCGCCCTCGCCTGCCTTGACGCTGAAGACGGCGTTGAGCGTGAACGGCAGGCGCGAGGCCAGCCGGCGCTTCAGCTTCGCATCGTCGAAGGCATAGGCGAGCCGGTAGATCAGGCGCACCTCGCCGCAACCGCTCTCACCGAGCAGCGCCGCAAAATCCTGCCGATCGAGCCTGTTGACCACGGCGGTCAGCTGGAAACGGGCGATCGGCGAGCGCAGCCAGCGCAGATCGATGACGCGGCCGACATTGCCGTCAGTGACCTCGTAAAGAGGGCGGCCATTGGCCTGCATCTCGGCCCGCAATGCCATGACGTCCTCGCCGACCTGAGCAGCGATGGTGCGGAAGGCAGGGTTGTCGCGGGCGAGGTCGGCCGTGTTTCCGGCCTTGCCAGCACCGAGCACATCGGACAGCCCATAGCCGGTTGCTTCGAGACGCCGGAGCGTGGCGATATCCTGGACGTCGAGAACCGGCTCGGCCGCGCCGGCAGGCAGGCTCGCGGCGACACAAGCCAGCATGGCCAGACCAAGCCCACGCCGACCAGCCTCCCGCATGGCGTCCGTCTCCGGCAGATTCGCGCCGCATTGCGCAAGGGAAGGATAGCGTCACGCCTGCCGGCGTACAGCTGCGGCCGATCACGACTAGCCGCCCGCGCGCCTCTGCGCCTTCTGCAGAAAGCTGCGCACCGCTGGGTCCTCGGCAAGGCCGATGGCACGGCTATAGGCGTCCCTGGCAGCAGCAGCGTCGCCGGCTCGCACCAACAGTTGCGCCTTGAGCGCCCAATAGGGCTGGTAGCCAACAGCCTGTGCTTCCGGCAGCTCCGCCAGCAGCACCAGACCGCGCTCCGGCCCGAACGCCTCGGCGAAGGCGGCGGCGCGCCCGGTCAGCGCTCCCAGCGTCGGCGCAATCTGCACCAGCCCCTCATAGAGCTGCGCCAACACGGGCCACTCCGTTCGGCCGGTGTGGGCGCGGCCGGCATGGACCGACTGGATCGCCGCCTCCAGCTGGAACGGGCCGAGGCGCCCCAGATGCGAGGCGGCGGCCAGCTCACGTTCGGCCTCGTCGATCAGCTCGCCCGACCACAGGCTGGTATCCTGCTCGGACAGCGCGACGAAGGCGCCCGTGGCATCGCGCCTCGCCGCGTGGCGGGCCTCGCAATGCAGGATGAGCGCGAGCAGACCGCGAGCCTCCGGCTCAGCCGGAAGCAGGCCCGCAACCAGCCGCGCCAGGAAGATCGCCTCCCCGGTCAGGCCCTGGCGCTTGCGATCGGCGCCGGCGACATCCTCCCAGCCGCTGCCATAGGCGGCGTAGATCGCCTGCAGCACGCAATGCAGCCGCTCCGGCAAGTCCGCCTGCTCCGGCACGGTGAAGGCGAGCCCGGCATCGCGAATCCTGGCTTTGGCGCGGACGAGGCGCTGGCCGAGCGCCGCTGGCGAGGTCAGGAAGGCGGCGGCGATCCGCGCCGCATCGAGGCCGAGCACGGTCTGCAGCATCAGCGCCGGGCGCACCGCGGCATCGATCTGCGGATGGGCGCAGATGAAGAGCAGCTTCAGGCGCTCATCCGGGAACAGGCTCGCCCCCGCGGCTTCGTCCGCCTCCGCCAGCAGCGCTAAAGTCGGCACCGCATCGCTGCGCACACGGCCGCGGCGGACGCCGTCGATCAGGGCATTGCGGGCGCTAGCGAGCAGCCAGGCCTCCGGCCGGGCCGGCACGCCCGTCGCCGGCCAATGCTCCAAAGCGGAGTGGAATGCATCGGCGAGCGCATCCTCGATCGCGGCAAGGTCCCGCCATTGCCGCGCCAGCGTCGCGACGAGCCGTCCATAGGAGCTGCGGGCGGCGTGTTCTGCCGCCGCCCGTGCCCCGTCCGGTTGCCGCTCAGGCAAACTCGGCCGTCTCCGGGACGATCAGGATCGGCCTGATCTCGACCGAGCCCTGGCTCGCCGCGGGACTGCGCGCAGCCCAGTCGAGCGCAGCATCGAGATCGTCGACCTCCAGCACATAGTAGCCGCCGAGCTGCTCCTTGGTGTCGGGATAGGGCCCGTCCTGCACCTGCCGCTGGCCGTTGCGGACGCGCACCGTCGTTGCGGTCTGCGGCGGCTGCAGCCCGCGGCCGCCGACGATGATCCCGGCCTGGTTGAGCGCGCCGATATAGGCCTTCCAGGCTCCATAATAGGCCTGCGCCTTCTCGGGATCGTTGCGCGGATGCTCGCCTTCAGAAGGCTCGCGGAAGATCAGCATGTACTGCATGGCATGGCTCCTCACGGCCCGCGGCCGCTGCGGGAGGAAGGACCGATTTCCCTCTTCCGCCGCCTCGACGCGCGACGAGCCGTGATTTCGACAGGCTCGCTGAAAAAATCTCAAGCCGAGCTGCGCTTCTCGCGCAACTCGCGAGCCTTGCGCGCCAACTCCTCGAACTCGGCCCGCATCTCCTCGAGCTTGTCCTCGTCGAGTTCCTCGAGATCGAGCAGTTCCTCGCGCGCCCCTTCGAGCTTGTTGATCAGCTCGTCGAGCTTGATCTGCATCGCCGCGGTATCGCGGTTCTGACTGTTCTGGATGATGAACACCATCAGGAAGGTGACGATCGTCGTCGAGGTGTTGATCACCAATTGCCAGGTGTCGTTGAAGCCGAAGAACGGCCCCGATATCGCCCAGACGACGATGATGGCGAGCGCGGCGAAGAATGTCTGCGGCTTGCCGGCCCAATGCGCCGTCACCTGCGACAGGCGGGTGAAGACGGAACGATTTCCGAGCGCTGCGACCTTGGATGCCATGACCTGTCCCCCGCTGGAACGCCTGCACCGATCAACACAGATCGCGCGCAGGCGTTCCCGGAGGACGACGGTTCAGCGTCAGTAGACGACGACAGAGCGGATCGACTTGCCCTCATGCATCAGGTCGAAGCCATGGTTGATCTCGTCGAGCGAGAGCTTGTGAGTGATCAGATCGTCGATGTTGATCTTGCCCTCCATGTACCAGTCGACGATCTTCGGCACGTCGGTGCGGCCCCTCGCCCCGCCGAAGGCCGTGCCCTTCCAGACGCGGCCGGTGACGAGCTGGAACGGCCGGGTGGCGATCTCCTTGCCGGCCTCGGCGACGCCGATGATGATCGACTCGCCCCAGCCGCGATGGCAGCACTCCAGCGCCTGGCGCATCACATTGGTGTTGCCCGTCGCGTCGAAGGAGAAGTCGGCGCCGCCGCCGGTCAGGTCGACGATCGCCTGCACCACCTTGTCGTTGCCGATCTCGGCCGGGTTGATGAAGTCGGTCATGCCGAACTTCTCGGCCATCGCCCGCTTCGCCGGATTGATGTCGACGCCGATGATCTTGTCGGCGCCGACCATGCGGGCGCCCTGGATGACGTTGAGACCGATGCCACCGAGCCCGAAGACGACGACGTTGGCGCCGGGCCAGACCTTGGCGGTGTAGATCACCGCGCCGATGCCGGTCGTCACGCCGCAGCCGATATAGCAGATCTTGTCGAAGGGCGCGTCCTCGCGGACCTTGGCCAGCGCGATCTCCGGCAGCACGGTGAAGTTCGCGAAGGTCGAGCAGCCCATATAGTGAAAAACTTCACCGCCATCGCAGGAGAAGCGCGAGGTGCCGTCGGGCATGAGGCCCTGCCCCTGCGTGGCGCGGATCGAGGTGCAGAGGTTCGTCCGGCGCGACAGGCACGACTTACAGCTGCGGCATTCCGGCGTGTAGAGCGGGATGACATGGTCGCCGGCTTTAAGCGTCGTGACGCCGGCGCCGACCTCGCGCACGATGCCAGCGCCCTCATGGCCGAGGATCGCCGGGAACTTGCCCTCCGAGTCCATGCCGGAGAGCGTATAGGCGTCGGTATGGCAGATGCCGGTCGCCATCACCTCGACCAGCACCTCGCCGGCCTTCGGCCCGCCGATCTCGATGGTCTCGATCGTCAGCGGCTTGCCGGCCTCCCAGGCCACGGCTGCACGTGTCTTCATCTAAGCATCCTCCTTCAGAGCGTTGCCTGCGCCTATTTCAGATAGGTTCGCAGCATTCGTATGATTCCGTCGAGCTCGGCTTCGGGCTCGAAACTGGCCTGTTCGTCGCCTTGACGTCCGTGCCCAATCGCAAGACCGAAGGTCTCGCGCAGATGGCTCTCCAGAACCTCGGCCATCAAGCCGTTGGCAGCGCCGCGCAAAGCAGCGATCTGTTGCAGCAGCGCGCTGCAATCCACGCCCGCCTCGACCGCGCGTTCGAGCGCTTCCGCCTGGCCCTTGATGCGGCGCAGGCGCGCGACAGCACGCTTCTTCTCGTCAGGGCTATGCGGCATGGCGCTTCATGCCATAGGGCTAGGATACTCCATGGGAGTATGTCAACCGATCGCACGGCGTCAAAACAAAAGCCGCGCGAGCATGGCTCGCGCGGCTGTTTTCTGGACTGTAGGCTTGGTCAGTATTTGCGGACGACCGGGGCCGGCGCGTAGGTGACCGGGCGCTCGACCGGGCCGCAGCAATCCGGCTCGCCGAAGTTCCAGCGCATGCCGATCTTGATGTCGTGGCTGTCGATCGACTTGACCTTCAGCGGCGCATAGGACTCGTTCAGGAAGGCGTTGCGGATCGGCCCGGACTGGGCGTCGCCGAGATTGAGATAGCGATAGCCGACTTCGAGCGTCAGGTTCTTGTTCACCTCGTAGCCGACGCCGGCCATCAGCGCCCAGGCGACGCCGGTCTTGGTGCCGCTGCTGGCGGTGCCGAGCGTCGGCTGGATGATGCCGGTCGTGGTATCGACCCAGTTGATGCCTTGGTCGGTCAAACCGGTGATCCGGTTGCGCGCCACGCCGATACCGGCGCCGATATAGGGCGTCAGGCAGTTCCAGGTGCCGAGGTCGACATAGGCGTTGAACAGGGCGACCATCGAAGACAGGTTGCCCTTGTAGGTATTGGTCAGGATACCGGGATTGCCGAACCCATTGGTGTAGTCGATGCGGTCGTTCACGCCGATGGAGCCGCCGCCGCGATACTCGAAGGTACCATCGACGCGGAACCAGTTGTTGAAGCGGTAGCCGATGCCGGCGCCGGCGAAGAAGGCCGTGGTCTGATCCGTCTGGCCGTAGAAGCTGCCGCCATTGGTGCGGACATCCGCCTGCTCGTATTTGTCGATCTGCTGGTAGCCGACGCCGACATCGCCGCGCAGATAGATGCCCGACGAGATCGTGCCGCGCAGTTCCGGCGGCGGGGGGGGAACCGGCTGGGCGACCGGAAAGTCTGCGGCACTGGCGATGGCGGACGCGCTCACGGCCATGGCGCCAGCAAGCGCGAGAGATTTCAGGCTGCCCATCGCGGGTCCCCTCGTATGTGCGCGCAGCCGAACTCATGAGCGCGCGAGTTACCGATGGGGAAACCTTGCCACGGATTTCTTAAACGACACTTAACCTTAAAAACTAACGCTATCGATCCGTAAACGGCTGCGTTGGCTCTGACAGGTCATCTCTGCGAAGACTTTGATCAGATCGAGCCGCGCGCTTCTCAGGGACACACTGCGTCATTCCGGCTGCAACACAGCAGAGCGCCAGAATGACGGTACGGGGCGGACCGGATACGCTCAGGCGGCCGCCTTCGTCACGGCCTCGACCACCTCGTCGACCGCACGCAGGACGAGATCACGGTCATCGCCCTCGGCCATGACGCGGATCACCGGCTCGGTACCGGACGGACGGATCACCAGGCGCCCGCTCTCGCCGAGCAGCTGCTCGGCCGCCTTGATGGCGCTGACCACCGGCTTTTCCTCGAGCGGGCGGCCCTGCTTGTAGCGGACATTCTTGAGGATCTGCGGCAGCGGCTCGAAGCAATGGCAGACCTCGGAGACCGGCTTCTCCTGGCGCTTGACCACGGCGAGCAGCTGCAGCGCCGCGACCAACCCGTCGCCGGTGGTGCCGTAGTCGGAGAGGATGATGTGGCCGGACTGCTCGCCGCCGAGATTGAAGCCGTTGGCGCGCATGTGCTCCAGCACATAGCGATCGCCGACCGCGGTGCGCGCCATCGACAGGCCGAGGCCCGCAAGATAGCGCTCCAGGCCGAGATTGGACATCACGGTGGAAACGATCCCGGGGGCGGACAGCCGGCCATCCTCCTGCCAGCTGCGGGCGATCACGCCCATCAGCTGGTCGCCGTCGACGACCTGGCCGTGCTCGTCGACGATCAGGACGCGGTCGGCGTCGCCGTCGAGCGCGATGCCGAGATCGGCGCGCAACTCGCGCACCTTGCTCGACAAGGCTTCCGGCCGGGTCGAGCCGACATCCTTGTTGATGTTGAAACCGTCCGGCTCGTCGCCGATGGTGATGACCTCGGCGCCGAGTTCCCAGAGCGCCTCGGGCGCGACCTTGTAGGCGGCGCCATTGGCGCAATCGAGCACGATGCGCAGGCCGTCCAGGCCGAGATTGCGCGGCAGGGTGCGCTTGGCGAATTCGATATAGCGGGCATGGGCGCTGTCGATGCGCTTGGCCCGGCCGAGCATGGCCGAGGAGGAGAGCTGCTTGCCGAGATCGGAATCGATCAACCGGGTGATCTCGGCCTCGACCTCGTCGTTGAGCTTGTAGCCGTCCGGCCCGAACAGCTTGATGCCGTTGTCCTCGTAGGGGTTGTGCGAGGCAGAGATCATCACGCCGAGATCGGCCCGCATCGAGCGGGTCAGCATCGCCACGGCCGGCGTCGGCATCGGGCCGAGCTGCAGCACGTCCATGCCGACCGAGGTGAAGCCTGCGATCAGCGCGGTCTCGATCATGTAGCCGGACAGGCGGGTATCCTTGCCGATCACCACGCGATGGCGGTGCTCGCCGCGGCGGAAGGCGATGCCGGTGGCTTGGCCGACACGCATGGCGAGGTCGGGCGTGATCACGCCGTTGGCGCGTCCGCGGATGCCATCGGTGCCGAAGTATTTGCGTGTCATGAAATCGCCCTCGGAGCCTTGTCCGATCAATTGCTTTTGTCAGCTCATACAGGCTCTTCGCCCGCTCAGCTTCTCACAAATTGTGTCGAAGCGTATCCGTCAAGCAGGGGTATGTCCTTGCGCGGTGGATTGCGGGGAAACCCCAAGAGAAAGGGCGGCCGCAAGGCCGCCCTCGATCGTCATGAGGCTCGTTTGCCCGGCACTCAGGCCTGCGGCTGCGGCTCCAGCCCGGCATCGGGCTCGTCGCGCTTGCGGCCCTTGCCGGCGCTCGGCACGGCCGAGCCGCGCGGGGCGTGCGGCGTGTCGGCGTCGTCGCGCGCGGGGCGCTTGCCGGCGATCAGGTCGCGGATCTCGTCACCGGTCAGCGTCTCGTATTCGAGCAGCGCCTCGGCCACCGCGACGAACTCGTCATGGTGCTTGGTCAGGATCTCCTTGGCACTGACATAGCCCTCGTTGACCAGCCGGCGGACCTCGCTGTCGATCTTCTGCGCGGTCGCCTCCGACAGGCTCTGGCTGCGGCCCATCGACATGCCCAGGAAGACCTCTTCCTGGTTGTCTCCGTAGGCGACCATGCCGAGCTCGTCGGAATAGCCCATCTGCGTGACCATGGCCTTGGCCATCTTGGTCGCCTGCTGGATGTCGCCGGTGGCGCCGGAGGTGATGTTCTCCTTGCCGAAGGTGATCTCCTCCGCGACGCGCCCGCCCATGGCGACCGCGAGCTGCGAGGTGAACTCCTTGTACTTCATCGAGTAGCGGTCGCCCTCCGGCAGGAACTTGACCATGCCGAGCGCGCGGCCGCGCGGGATGATCGTCGCCTTGTGCACCGGCACGCCGGCCGGGACATAAAGGCCAACGATGGCGTGGCCCGCCTCGTGATAGGCGGTCAGCTTCTTCTCCTCCTCGGACATCGCCATCGATTTGCGCTCGGCGCCCATCATGACCTTGTCCTTGGCGTCCTCGAATTCGAGGTGGGTCACCATGCGCTTGCCGCGGCGGGCGGCGAGCAGGGCGGCCTCGTTGACCAGGTTCATCAGGTCGGCGCCGGAGAAGCCGGGGGTGCCGCGAGCCAGGATCTTGAGATCGACATCCGGAGCCAGCGGGACCTTGCGCACATGCACGCGCAGGATCTTCTCGCGGCCGGCGACATCCGGGTTCGGCACGACGATCTGGCGGTCGAAGCGGCCGGGACGCAGCAGCGCCGGGTCGAGAACGTCCGGACGGTTGGTGGCGGCGATGATGATGACGCCCTCGTTTGGCTCGAAGCCGTCCATCTCGACCAGCAGCTGGTTGAGGGTCTGCTCGCGCTCGTCATTACCACCGCCGAGGCCGGCGCCGCGATGGCGGCCGACCGCGTCGATCTCGTCGATGAAGATGATGCAGGGCGCGTTCTTCTTGGCCTGCTCGAACATGTCGCGCACGCGGCTGGCGCCGACACCGACGAACATCTCGACGAAGTCAGAGCCGGAGATGGTGAAGAACGGCACGTTCGCCTCGCCGGCGACGGCGCGCGCAGTCAGCGTCTTGCCGGTGCCGGGAGGGCCGACCAGCAGCACGCCGCGCGGAATCCGCCCGCCCAGGCGCTGGAACTTCTGGGGATCGCGCAGGAACTCGACGATCTCCTGCAGGTCTTCCTTGGCCTCGTCGATGCCGGCGACGTCCTCGAAGGTGACGCGACCATGCGCCTCGGTCAGGAGCTTGGCCTTCGACTTGCCGAAGCCCATCGCCCGGCCGGCGCCGTTCTGCATCTGGCGGGACATGAAGATCCACAGGCCGATGAAGATCACGAAGGGCAGCGAATTGACCAGGAGCGCCATGAACCAGGGCGTGCCCTCGGACGGAGCGCGGGCCGAGACCTGCACGCCCTTCTGCGCCAGCGTCCGGACGAGCTGCGGATCGTTGTACGGCGCATAGGCGACGAAGCTGCGGCCATCCGTGAAGGTGCCGGTGATCTCAGGCCCCGCCACCACGACATTGGCGATGCGGCCGGCCTCGGACTCGTTGATCAGCTGGCTATAGGGGATTTCATTGGTGCTGGCGCGCTGGCTCGGGCTCTGGAACAAGGTGACCAGCGCCAGAACCAGCAGGAAGATCACCACCCAGAGGGCGAAATTGCGGAAGTTCGGATTCATCAGGGTTCCGATCCGCTCGCCGACGGAATTGCCGCGCGAGCCTGAGGTTTTCGCTGTCTAATCTAGGGCCGCCATGCCCCCTTGCCAAGGGAAGCGTAGCCCTTCTTCGGGTTATACCGTCGCAGGGTGAACACCCCGGCGCCTTTCGCCCTCGCGCATCAGCGTCAAAACGCCATTGCCGGCGAGCGACAGACGAAAGCCGCCGAGCGTGCGCCGCAGCGCCCTGCCCTCGCGCGCCGCGGCGATCAGGGCCTGCGCGCAATCCTCGAGCCGGGCCAGGCGCAGCGGCACGCCGGCCTGCGCGTCGCCATCCTGCGCGGCGGCGAGCGCCAGCCCCAGGCTCCGGATCACGATCTCCTCGGGCTCCCCGCAGAGGCGCGCGAAATCGAACCAGCGCGTCCCGCTGTCGTCTCCGGCCGGCACGCTCGCCAGGGCACGGGCCGCCAGCCTGTCCAGTGCTTCATCTGCGCGCGCCAGCCGATGCCCAAGCTGCCCGAGACGCGGGGCGGTCAGCCCTTCCTCGGCCAAGACCGGCAGCAATCCGCGCCAACGGATGCGGGTGAAGCGCGGATCGTCATTGGACGGATCGCGCACGAAAGGAAACCCTCGCGCGTCGCAGGTCGCGACGAGCCGCCGTTTCTCGATCCCGAGCAATGGCCTTGCCAGGACAACGCCGTTCACGGCGCTGCGCGGCGCCATGCCTGCGAGCCCGGCAAGACCGGAGCCGGCCGCCATTCGCATCAGCAGGGTCTCCGCCTGGTCGTCGGCGGTATGGGCGGTGATGATCGCGCTGGCGCCGGAGCCCCGCGCCTCCTCCGCCAGCAAGGCATAGCGCGCCCCGCGCGCCTTCTCCTGCACGCCAGCCTGCGGCTTCGGACCCTGCCAGCGCCGCGTGTGGTGCTCGATGCCGAGCCTCGTGCAGAGCTCGCCGACCATCGCCGCCTCCTGCGCCGCCTCGGGGCGCAGGCCGTGATCGACGGTGACCGCCAGGAGCCGCGGGCGGCCCTGTCCGGTCCATTCGGCCAGAAGCGCGAGGAGAGCGACGGAGTCCGGCCCGCCGGACACTCCGACGACGAGCGCATTCTCGCCCGAGAGCGGGCGGAACAGAACTGCGGCTTCCGCCGCCGTCAGCGGCTCGGGCTTCGAAGGATCGGCAAGCGCCGCGCTCAAGCGCAGCGGGCGCGCTGCCGCTCGCGCTCGACGCCCTGGCGCACCGCATTCGAGGCGGCGGGATAGTCGACACCAACCTTGGCGAAGGTGGCGCAGGCCTGATCGCGCGCACCGAGCCCGTTCAGCGACATGCCGAGCTTCAGCAGGCTATCGGCGCCCTTGCCGGCCTTCGGAAAGTCGCGCGAGATCTTCAGGAACTGCTCGGCCGCTTCGCGATAGCGCCGGCGCTGGAAATAGCTCTCGCCGAGCCAGAAGGTGGCGTCGGCCGCCAGGCGGTCGCGCGGATAGCTCTGCAGGAACTCGCGGAAGCTCATCTCGGCGCGCTCGTACTCCTTGCGCAGGACATGGGCGTAGGCGACGTCATAGAGCTCGCGCGGGCTCGCCGCCTGCCCGGTCGCGGCGACGCTGGTGCCGCGCGGCGCAGCCGGCGGCAACGCGCCGTCCGGAACCGGGCGCCCGACACTGGACAGGTCCATCGGCCCCTGCCCCTGATCGCCGGCGAACTCCTCGTCGATGATCTGGCCGAGCTGGCGCGGCCCACCGGCGGCTCCGGGCTGGGCAGCGGGATCGAAGGCGTCACCGCGACGCTCACGACCGGGCGCCTGCGGAGGGGCTGCCGGACGGGGAGCCTGCGGAGAGGGCGCCGCTGCTGCGCCGCCACGCTGCCCGCCGCGCTCGGAGAAGCGGAAGTCGACATCTTCCTGCATCTTGCGCAGTTGCTCGGTCAGGCGCCGGTTCTCGAACTGCAATTGCTCGATCTGGCCGGAGAGCTGGCGCAGCTGGTTCTCGAGGCGGCTCGTGCGCACCACGAGATCGGCAGCGTCCTGCGCGGCCGCAGGCTGAACCACACCGATCGCCAGCAGAGAGAAACCGGCAAGCAGGGCATGCCGCAGCGAAAGCCGTTTCAGGCTCGGAATCGAAATCGTCGCAAAGTTCATATCAGGCAAAACCGCATCGTCCCGGGGACAGACTTTATCACACGCGAATACCGCGGCCAAAATATGGAAAAGCCGGCGCTTTCCTTGCGGTAAGCGCCGGCCCCGTCAAGCTTTTATCGCGTTGTCCGGATCAGACACCGCCGGCGCCGTCCAGCACGGTCACGGCGCGGCGGTTCTGCGACCAGCAGGAGATGTCGTTGCAGACCGCCACCGGCCGCTCCTTGCCGTAGGAGATGGTGCGGATGCGGTTGCCGGGGATGCCGCGCGAGGCGAGATAGTCGCGCACCGTCTGGGCGCGGCGGGCGCCGAGCGAGTAGTTGTATTCGCGGGTGCCGCGCTCGTCGGCATGGCCTTCGATGGTGAAGGTGTAGCGCGGATAGCGCTGCAGCCAGCTCGACTGCTTGTCGAGGGTCGCGACCGCGGTCGGGGTCAGGTCGGTGGAGTCGGTCTCGAAGAAGACGCGATCGCCGACGTTCACAACGAAGTCCTGGGCGCTGCCGGGGGTGGCGGCGCCGCCGGCGCCGAAGCCGTCGGCGTTCTGGTCCTTGGCGCAGGCGCCGAGGGCGAGCGCACCCATCAGGGCGGCGGCGATGCGCACCGTGCGGGCGCTGGCGGCAAAGGAGGCGAGCATGTCAATTCTCTCCGAATTTCGGACGCGGAGCGCGCCGGGCGGCGTCACGCGGTCCACCATCAATGAAGTGTCAACCTAAACGAGACCTTGCCAAAACAAGGCGAAGTGGCGGCATTGCGGCTTATGGTTAACCAAATATGGCCGGAAACCGACGGTTCGATGATGTTGCATTCCTGCATCAGGCGCCGCGATCGGTTCGAGCCTTCAATTCGTCTGCGAGCTTGTCGAGCGCCGTCTGCGGCAACTCGACGGCACGAAGCACCCAACCCAGCCCCGCCAGCCCGAAGCGGAGGCGATAGCGGTCCGCGCTCGCCTCGTCCCGGGCCGGAAGCTCGACGGCGAAACTGGCCGGGCCATCGAAACCGGAGTTGGCGAACAAGGCCCAAGCCCCCTGGATGTCCATGCTCGGCAATGCCACGCCGCGACCAAGCGGGCTGCCGGGCTGAGCTGCCGCGCCGCGGGCGCTGATCAGGGTCGCGATCGCCTGCGGTGTCAGATGTTCGGCGATGATGGCTTCGACATAGCCGGTCGCGACGCTTCCGACCACCTGACGCGCCAGCGGATCGAGCGAGCGGGTTTGAGGTTGGCGCGCCAGATAGGTCCTGACGATCTGCCGAGCGAAGGAGGCGCGCAACGCCGGCAGGTCGGTCCGTGCGAGGATCTCCTCGCTCGCCCCCGCATTGGCCGCGAGCGCGAAGCGAGTCGCGCTCACATAAGGAGACAGCCAGTAGCCGATCAGGATCGCGACGACTGCGCCGAGCCCGATGCGCAGCCCCCAGCGCGGGCGCCCGCGCTCGCCGCCGGCATCAGTCTCGTCATCGATGGTCGGCTGCACCACGCGCCAGGCTCCCTTCGGACCCGGAGCGGCCCGCAGCCATCGAGGCTAGGGACGCAAAGCGTCGCAGGCGTGGCGCCGTTCGTGCCCTCGCGGAGTCGTGAGCGTGCCCGGGAAAGGCCCGACCGTCAGCGCGCCGAGGTGAGCAGCGGCGACCAGGTCGGATCGGAGGCAAAGGACGGCGTCGGCACCGGCACCTCGACCCGGCCGGTGATGTCGACCATGTACAGTTTCCCGCCGGACTGCCCGCCGGGATCGCGGAAGAACATGATGTACTGGCCGTTCGGGGCCCAGTTCGGTGCCTCGTTGTGGAAACTCTCGGTCAGGATGCGCTCGCCCGAGCCGTCCGGCTTCATCACGCCGATCCCGAAAGTGCCGCCGCCCTGGCGGGTGAAGGCGATGAGGTCGCCACGCGGCGACCAGGACGGCTGCGAATAGGAGCCTTGGCCGAAGGAGATGCGCTTGCCCTCGCCGCCGCCGGCGCCCATCACATAGAGCTGCTGCGAGCCGCCGCGGTCGCTCTCGAAGACGATCTGCGCGCCATCAGGCGAATAGGAAGGCGAGGTGTCGATCGCCGAGGTCGAGGTCAGCCGCTGCGTCGTGCGCGAGCCGATGTCGATCGCGTAGAGATTGGCGTTGCCGCCCTGCTGCAGGCTGAGCGCGATGCGCGCGCCGTTCGGCGAGAAGCGTGGGCTCGTGGTCATGTCGGGGAAATTGCCGACGACCTGGCGCTGGCCGGTCTCGATATTGAGCACATGCACGCGCGGCTGCTCGCCGGTGCGCTGCGCCATATAGGTCACCTCCTGCGCCACCGGCGAATAGCGCGGCGTCACCACCGAGGTCTCGCCGCCGGTGAGGTAGCGCACATTGGCGCCGTCCTGGTCCATGATGGCGAGGCGCTTGCGCCGGGCCTCCTTCGAGCCGGATTCGTCGACGAAGACGACACGGGTGTCGAAGAAGCCGCCGACGCCGGTGATCTTGGTGAAGATCGCGTCCGAGATGATGTGGCCGACGCGCCGGGAGTTGTTCGGGTCGGTGAAGTATTGCTGGCCGTCGATCTGCTGGCCGGCGACGACGTCCCAAAGCCGGAACTCGGCCCTCAGCCGCCCGCCGTCGCGCGAGACCCGGCCGATCACCAGCGCCTGCACGCCGGCGGCCTTCCAGGCCTCGAACTGCGGCGCCGCGTCGAAGGGCGGGTTCTTCTCGGGATGGCGCGCCTTCTCGATCGGCACGAAATAGCCGCAGCGCTTCAGGTTGTTGGCGATGATGCCGGAGACCAGCCCGCCGCCCTCGCCGGCGAAATCGGCGACCGCGATCGGCATCGGCTGGAAGGTGCCCTTGCGCAGGTCGATCACCAGCTCGGCCCGGGCCGGCGCGACCAGCTGCGGCAGGATGAGGCCGGAGCCCGCGAGTGCGAGGGCGCCGCGGCGGGTCAGCCCGGAGGGACGAAAAATGGAATGATCAATGCGGTCCATGGCGGTCACAACACGTCCCTGGCGTCGAAATTCACGATGACGTCGCGCCAATCGTCGTAATAGGCGGCAAATTGCGCGGGAATGCGCAGCGGCGAGCAACGGCGCGTCGCTGTCAGCGCCGAATCCGCCGCAACCCGGAAGAGCGGGTCGGACGAGGAATTGGTCACGCTCGCCTGGCCGATCAACGAGCCGTCGGTGTTGAGCTTCATCCTGACCTGCGGCACCACCGGCTTCGACGCGCTCTGCAGCGCGATCGGCACGTTCCAGCACTTCTGCAGCTGCTCCTGGATGATGCCCATCAACTGCGTGCGCAGCGATGGCGAGAGCTTCTGGGACGAGCCGGTCTGGGTGCCGAGCGAGGCGGTGCGGTTGACCTGCGGCGCGCTTGAACCCGACGACTGCGCCTGCTCCTTCGACTGCAGCAGTTTGGCGATGTCGTTCGGGTTGAAGTTCTTGGCGATCTCGGCCTCGCGCTTGGCTTTGGCTTCCGCCTCGCGCTTCGCCTTGGCCTCGGCGGCAAGCTTGGCCTTCTGTTCGGCCTCCGCCTTCGCCTTGGCTTCCGCCACCGCCTTCTCCTTGGCGGCCTTTGCCGCCTCGGCGCGCGCCTGCGCCTCCGCTTCGGCCTTCGCCTTGGCGGCGGCCTTTGCCTCCTGCTCGGCCTGCTTGGCCTTGCGCTCGAGCTCGGCCTCTTCGGCGAGCTTGGCCTGTTCCTCGCGGCGCTCCTGCTCCTCGCGGGCGGCCGCCTGCTCGGACTTCTGCGGCTGCTTCACCGGCTCGGCCGGCGGCGTGGGCTTGGGCAGATTGGGCCGCGCTGGCGGCAGCGGCGCCGCGGCGTTGTCCTCGGCGACCTTGAGCTCGGCCGGGCGCGAGGGCGGCGCCGGCGTGTCCTGCTTGGCCTCGCCCGCTTCCTTGCGCTCGACAACCTCGGACTGGCGCTCGGCCCGCTGCTGCGGCTGCTCCTGCACCTTCTCGGCCTGGCGCTCGCCGCGGGTGACCTGGTTCAGCGCGGACGGGTCGATTACCTCGACGGCGATCGCCTCCTGATGCTCGGGCAGCGGCGCCGTGCCGGCAAAAGCCAGCAGCCCCGCGACCAGCACGGTCGCGTGGCCCAAGGCGGAGACCGCCAAGCCCGGCTCTGAGCGCGAAACCATCAACGCGACGGCACCTTCTCGTTCAATGCGAATTCGGCTCGGTGACCAGCGCCACGCGCTTGAAACCGGCGCTGGTGATGGTCGCCATCACCGAGGCGACGCGGCCGTAGTCGACCTGCTTGTGACCGCGCACATAGATTCGGTCCTCGAAGCCCTGCTTGGCGAGGCCTTGGAGCTTCTGCACCAGATCGGGCTCGAGCGTCGGCTGGTCCTGCAGGAAGATCTGGCCCTTCTCGTCGATGGCGATGGTGATCGGCTTCTGATCGACATTGATCGGCTTGGCGCCGGTCTGCGGCAGGTCGATCGGCACGCCGGTCGCGATCAGCGGCGCGGCGACCATGAAGATGATCAGCAGCACCAGCATGACGTCGATGAACGGCGTCATGTTGATCTCGGCGATGGCTCCGTGACGGCGCGGACGGCGCCCGCGACGTCCCCCGGCCTTTCCGCCGGCTGCGGCTGACATGCCCATCGTTCAGGCCCTCACGCAGCCAGGCGTTCGTCGATCTGCCGCGACAGGATCGCGGAGAATTCGTCGGCGAAGGCTTCGAGCCGGTTCTGCGCCTTGGCGACCTCGGACTGCAGCTTGTTGTAGGCCATCAGCGCGGGAATCGCGGCGAACAGGCCGATCGCCGTGGCGAACAGCGCCTCGGCGATGCCGGGAGCGACGACAGCGAGCGAGGAATTCTTCGAGACCGCGATCGCGGTGAACGAGGTCATGATGCCCCAGACCGTGCCGAACAGGCCGATGAACGGCGCCGACGAAGCGATGGTCGAGAGCACCAGCAGCTTCGATTCGAGCCGCTCCGCCTCGCGCTGGATGGTGACGTCGAGCACCTTGTCGATGCGGGCCGACAGGCTGGCGACCGAACGCCCACCATTCTCGAAGGAGCGCTTCCATTCGCGCATCGCCGCGACGAAGACGGCAGCCATGTCGTTGACCGGGCGGTTGGCGAGGTCGCGATAGAGCTCTTCGAGCGAGCGGCCCGACCAGAACACCTCCTCGAACGCATCCATGTCCTGGCGCGTGCGGCGATAGAGCAAGGTCTTGTCGATGATGATCGACCAGCACCAGATCGACGCGGCCAGCAGGCCCATCATCACCAGCTTGACGACGATATGGGCGTGCCAGAACAGCGTCCAGAACGACATGTCGACCTGCGGCGCGGCCTGCGCGATCTCCACGGCGGGGTTCATCCTGTCACCTTTCTCTCTAGAGCCCGTACCGCTCAGGCCGTTGCGGCCCGATCGAATCCGGCTCTGGCCGACGCGAAACCGAGTGCGGCCCCGCGCAGCCTGTTCTTCGCGCCGCGAGGTTCGCGCCGCCGCCCGTTTCTGCGCTCCGGGGATATGCCATTGACACCAATTGCCGCTGAATTCGGCGAAAGATGGGCCAAACGGCGATGTTCCCGTGCGCCAAAGGCCTTGTGTCCCGTTAAGTCAGCGTCAAGGTTAAGGCCTTGTATGGTTAATATCGCGTTATGACGGCCATGCGGCCGTCGGCGGGCGACGCAGCGGCGACCGAGGGTTGGGAGCGATGCGGTTTGGCGAACGGCTGGCGGGCCAAGTCCGGAACTATGCCCGGAACTATGTCTGGAACCGCACGACGCTGAGCGCGATCCTGATCGTCTCGCCGGCCATCCTCTCCTCGATCGCGACCTTCGCCCTGTCGAACTCGCTCGACCGGCGCAGCGCCCGCTTCACCGAGGAACGTGATGCGATCACCCGCGACCTCGGCGCGCTGGACGGCCATGTGAAAAAGCTTCGAGACCTTGCAGCTCGGCCGCGGCACCCTGCTCCTGGTGCTGAACGGCTCGCAGGCCGACATGCAGTACAAATACCTGCTCGACCGGCTGTTCCGGCTGAACGCCAAGCAGGCGGTGCGCCGCATGGCGGCGATCGTCCATCCGCAGGACTGGCAGAACCGGTTGGCATCTTATGACGCCCTGGTCGATCAGGACTACAGCGATGCCAGGACGGTCCAGAGCATCCAGGCGATGGAGAATGCGATGGTGCTGGAGGCAGGCGAGCGACTGACGGCGCTCCAGCTGCGTCACAACATCGTCACGGGGCGCATCGCCAAGATCGACAGCCTGAAGGCGCAGATCACCACGGTCCTGGCATCGCTGACGTCTGCTCTCACCATCGTGATCTTCTTCGTGACCACCAACGGGAAGAAGCCGGCCCCGCCTCCCGCGGCGGCACCGGTCGAAAAACGCCAACGGCCCGCTTCCGGGAGGAAGCGGGCCGCCGACGGTCGATAGCTCCTAAAAAGGGGCGATCAGGCGCTTTCGACAGTATCCGTGCCGTTATTGTTGCGACGGCGCTCACTCATGAACTCGTCGAACTCGGCCTTGTCCTTGGCCATGCGCAGCCGGCCGAGGAAATCGTGGAACTCGCGCTGCTCGTCTTCGAGACGGCGCAATGTCTCATCACGATACTCGTCGAAGGCGCGGTTGCCGCTCGAGGACGGACCGCGGCCCCAGCCGCCGAAACCGCCACGACCGCCCCATTGCTGAGCGCCGCCCATGCGCTCGCGCAGGCGCTCCATCTTGTCCTGCAGGCGGCTCATCCGATGCTCGTAGCGAGCTTGTCCGCAACCATGTCCCATGCGTCCACTCCAGAAAAGAAAGACCAGGGTCGCCAGACCCAGCGGCCAGAAGATGATGAAGCCGAGCACCGCGAAGGCGATCCAGGCTCCCTTTCCGTATTCATCAAGCTTCGCGACGATCGGCATCGATCCCTCTCGAACTCGAATGACAGCGGCGGATGCCGCTGCCGGCCAGCCTCCCGATCGGCCTTCGCCGACCGTGTGAATGTAAATCACATTCACATATCTGGACGCGCTTGCCAAGGTCTTCAAGACGCGTGGATGAAAAATTCCAGAAGGAGATCAGCCCGCCTGCTCGGGAGGCAGGCCCAGGCCTTTGAGATAGATCAGCATTCCCGCTTCCAGCAGGTCGGACGCCGACATCGGCAACGGTCGGCGTCCTGCATCGGCACGGCCGAACAGGGCGGCGACGCCGTGCGACATCGCCCAGATATGCAGCGCCATCATCAGCGCCGGCGGGCGCTTGCCCTGCGGCAGCGCCGCGATCAGCGTCTCCGCCGCCTGGCGCAGTTGCTGGAAGGAGCGATCGGCGGCCGCGCGCAATTCGGGGCTGGCATCGAGCGGAACGCCCGCCTCGAACATCGCCGAATAGAAGGCCGGCTGGTCATGGGCGAAGGCGAGATAAGCCCGGCCGAGCCGGTGGAAGGCCGTCTCCGGATCGGGCCGGCCATTGTCCCAGGCCTTGGCGAGCGCCGCCTCGAACGCAGCAAAGCCATGGACCGCGACATCGGCGAGAAGCTCGTCACGGTCGCGATAATGCCGGTAGGGCGCCGCCGGGCTGACGCCAGCCATGCGCGCGGCCTCGGCGAAGGTGAAGCCGTTGGGGCCCTTCTCGCCGATCAGGCCGAGGGCGGCGCGGACCAGCGCCTCCTTGAGATTGCCGTGGTGGTAGCCCCGCGGCTGCTCGGGCTCGTTGCGTTTCCAGCTCATGTTACGGGCCCTAACATGGCGATCCGCCAGCGTCGATGCCAGCGGGCGGCAGAAGCGATCAGAGGATTTCGAGGCCGAGGCGATGCCGCAGCACATCCGGGATGCGCCTGGCTTTGCCGCCGCCGACGCAGGCGACCTTGACCTGCGCCGTGACCAGCACCTCCTCGCCGCGCAGGATGCGCTGGTCGAGCTCCATGGTGGCGCCGCGCGCCAGGGTCGGCCTGGTCTCGATCGTGAGCAGATCGTCCATCACCGCCGGTCTGACGAAATCGATCAGCATGCGCCTGACCGCGAAGCCGAGCGCCGCATCGCCGTCGAAGAGCTCGCGCTGCTCGATGCCGAGGTCGCGGATCAGCTCGGTGCGGCCGCGCTCCATGAAGCGCAGATAGGAGGCGTGGTAGACGACGCCGGAGAAATCGGTGTCCTCGTAATAGACGCGGACGGAGATCTGATGCGGGCTGGCCATGTCCGCGGCTTACAGGCGGGCCGCCCGGCGTGCAAATGACCGCGGGAACAAAAGGCGCCGCATCGGCATACTCTCGGGTGGGGGCGCAATCTTACGGAGACAATTCATGTCACTCTCGGCCAAGGCGCTCGAACGGCTTCTCGACAACTCGGAGTTCGACCTCGTGGCGCGCACGCGGCGCGGCAAGCTCTCGGGCGAAAACGATGAGAGCCTGCGCGATCTCGCCCGCATCCTGCGCGAGAAGCGCGACCGGGCCCGCGGCATCGCCCGGCAGCAGCGCCGCGAATTCCGGGGCAAGGCGGCACCGCAGGGCACGCGTCCGGCTTCGGACAACCAGGGCACCAAGGCCAAGGCGGACGCGCTGACCGTAGCGCTGAAGCGCGTCGGGGCCGAGCAGACCCGGCGGACCGAAAAGCTGCACGCTCCGAGCCAGCGCAGCCTCGCCCGCAAGGCATTGGCGATGAAGCAGCGCGAGCGAGCCCTGCAGCGCCCGACGAGCCGCACAGCCGGCGAAGGCATGCGCCCGGTCACGAACCGAAAGGCGGCCAAGTCCGGCGCACTCAACGACGCCGGAGCCCGCCCCGCCATGATGCGCGCCAAGATCGCCCGCCAATAAAGATCGCCCGGAAATAGATCGGGTGCGCGACAGGGCGCCCTGCGAGGCCTCAGCGCTTGCAGGGCTTGCCCATGAACGAGCCGCAATCATAGGGCTGCGCCAGATCGCGGCGGACCGAGTTCTTGCCGGTTCCGATATCGTCGATGCGCCAGCCGCCGCCTTCCTCGACCATGCGGAACGGCACCGATATCGCCTTGCCGAAGCTGCGGAAGCTCGCCGTCACCAGCGCCTTGCCGCCGGCCGGAGCCTGCGTGACCGTGACCTTGAGGTTCTTCACCTCGCCGTCCTGGCCCTGGATGAACGGATCGGCCCCGATATGGCCGATATCGCCGCTCTCATCCTGATAGCGATCGTCGCGGGCGAACAGCGCCGCCAGGCTCTTGCTCATCAGCTGGTCACGATGCGGCGGGCGCCAGGGCGGCTCGCCGCCGCCATCCAGCGTCTTCTGCGTCACCGCATAGGCCTTGCGCACGGTGGCGTCGGGCGTGGGCTCGGCGGCATGGCCAGCCAGGGAAACCAGCATCAGGCCGGCCAGCAGCACTACGGATCGCATATCGTTTCTCCCGGCCTCGGCTGATCGAACCCGATGACAGCACGATGCGCAGGAGGCCGCATCATCCAAATGCGGGACAGCCTTCGCGCGGCATCAGTCATCGTCCGCATCCCCGAACAGGCCGAACTGCGCCCCTTCCCGGCTCGGCTCGGGCATGCCGAGGTGACGGAAGGCGTGCGGCGTCAGCAGGCGCCCGCGCGGCGTGCGCTGGATGAAGCCCTGCTGCAGGAGGAAGGGCTCGATGATCTCCTCGATCGCGTCGCGCGGCTCGGAGAGCGAGGCGGCGATGGTCTCGATCCCGACCGGGCCGCCGCCGAAATTGATCGCGACGGTGGTGAGATAGCGCCGGTCCATCTGGTCGAGGCCGATCGCGTCGACGTCGAGCAGGCCGAGCGCCTTGTCGGCGACCTTGCGGGTGACGATCGCATCGCCGTCGACGATGGCGAAGTCGCGCACGCGCCTGAGCAGCCGTCCGGCGATGCGCGGCGTCCCGCGCGAGCGCTTGGCGATCTCGTTGGCGCCGTCATCCGACATCGGCACGCCGAGCACCCGCGCGCCGCGCGCGACGATGCCCTGCAGTTCCTCGACCGTGTAGAACTGCAGGCGGATCGGAATGCCGAAGCGGTCGCGCAACGGTGTCGTCAGCAGGCCGGCGCGGGTGGTGGCGCCGACCAAAGTGAACTTCGGCAGGTCGATCTTGACCGAGCGCGCCGCCGGCCCCTCGCCGATGATCAGGTCGAGCTGGTAGTCCTCCATCGCCGGATAGAGGATCTCCTCCACCGCCGGGTTGAGGCGGTGGATCTCGTCGATGAAGAGCACGTCGCGCTCTTCGAGATTGGTCAGCTGCGCCGCAAGATCGCCGGCCTTGGCGATCACCGGCCCCGACGTCGAGCGGAAACTGACGCCAAGCTCACGCGCCACGATCTGCGCCAGCGTCGTCTTGCCAAGGCCGGGGGGGCCGACGAACAGGACATGGTCGAGCGCATCGCCGCGGCTCTTGGCGGCATTGATAAAAACTTGAAGATTCGCGCGCGCCGCCGCCTGCCCGGTGAAATCGGCAAGCGAGAGCGGCCGCAGCGAGGCCTCGCTGTCGTCCTCGCGCTTGTCGGCCGACATCAGCCCGGGTCGCGACGTGCTCATGGCCAGCGGCGTAGCGGATTCGAGCGGCGCTGACGATGCAATTCTTGAAGGCTCCCTCGTCCGCGAATTTGGATCAGATGCGAGCAAACCGGCCGGGCAGCACAGAAGAATCACGCTTTCCCGCTTTGACGAGCCCGGAGGACATCATGGCCGATTGGGAATCCAAGATTTTCCAGAACATGTACAAGGCAGCCAGTTTCCTGCTCGGCGTCGGCCTGCACAAGCTCGCGGGAGCACCGGGCACGCTCGCCATCATCACGGGCAAGGTCACGGAAAGCACCGCCATACCCGCGGGCCTGATGGTCGGGCTGCGCATTCCCTCCCTGGTGCTCAACATGCACTCCGTGCACGCCCTGGCGCTGTTCCAGGCGCTGCGCGCCGAAGGCCGCTACAGCGAAAAGCGCGAGCAGATGCGCGGCATCCAGGCCGGGATGGACACGTTGCAGAAGGTGATCAAGGACGCGATCGGGACCACCGGCTCAGCGCCAGAGACCCTGCCGGACGCTCCCGCCGGCATCCTGTTCGACAAGGTTCGCTACCCCGCCTATCTGCGCGAGGTCGAGGAGGTGAGCGCCAACGTCAAGGCCTATGTCGCCGTGCTGGACGCTGTGCTCGATGACATCGAGCAATGCCTGGTGCAGTGGAACAAGTTCCTGACGGCGACCCGCAAGGCCCTCAAGGAAGACAAGCCTCGCAACATCTTCGAGCAGCTCGGCTATTACTCGCTGCAACGCGAGAAGGATTGGGCTTGGTATCGCGACGAGACCGGCTTCTCGAGCTCCTGCAACGATCTGCTCCGGCATCGCGAGGGCTGGGCCAAGCTTCTGAACCTGCCGAGCTGGGGCGCCCTGACCAGGCTGACCTTCGCCAACGACTGATGCTCCGGCGCTCCGAACCTTGGGGAGTAGATCGTCTACAGTTCGATCTCCAGCTCCAGCGCGTCATGCACCGGAATGTCCTGGTAGCCGGTCTTGATGATCGTCGGAACCATGGCGCGATAGGCATCGATCGCCTCGATATAGAGGCCGGAGAAGCGGAAGCCGTGCTTCTGGTAGAACACCAGCGCCGGCATGTTGTCATTGGTCAGCATAGCCCGGAGCTTGCGCGCGCCGGCCGCCTTCGCCGCCGCCTTGACCGCCTCCAGCATGCGCGAGGCCGCGCCCTCCCCTTCCTTCAGGGAGTGCAGCGCGCACAGCACGGCGATCTCGCCGTCGCGCGCCCAGCTAGCCACGGCCAGCAAGTCGCCCTCGGCCGTGAACATGCCGATCAGGGGCAGCTCGGCGCAGTCATAGAGCTTCGAGCCGATCATCATGCGATGCGAGCCCCAGTGCCGCATCATCAGCGCGAGAAAGGCCGACTTGTCGGCGATCTCCCGGAAGATCACCGTCGGTCCCTTCTTCATTTCGCCAGTTCCTTCAGGCCGAGCCGGATCAGTTGCGCGGTGCCGGCGCCCTCCCCGGCTTCGCGCGAGGCGGCCGCGACCGCTGCCACCGCCTGCGCCTGAGGATAGCCGAGATTGGTCAGCGCCGAGACGGCGTCCGCCACCGGCTGCGGCAGCCGCTTGTCCTCGAGCGCGCCGGAGAGCTGCGCCAGCGCCGGGTCGACATGGCCGAAGGCTGGCGCCTTGTCCTTGAGCTCGGCGCAGATGCGCTGGGCGAGCTTGGGACCAACGCCGGGCGCCCGCGCCACCGCCGCCTTGTCGTTGCTGGCGATCGCGGTCGCCAGTGCGCCGGGCTCAAGCGTCGAGAGGATCGCGAGCGCGACCTTGGCGCCGACGCCCTGCACCATCTGCATCAGCCGGAACCAGTCGCGCTCGTTGTCCGACATGAAGCCGTAGAGCCGGATCGCGTCCTCGCGGACATGGGTCTCGATCGACAGTGCTGCCGCCTCGCCGATCTTGGGCAGGCGCTGCAGCGTGCGCGACGAGCACTGCACGACGTAGCCGACCCCCTGCACGTCGACGATGACGTGATCCTCGCCATACGAATCGATGAGGCCCTTGAGCTTTCCGATCATGCCTCCTGTTAGCACGCCCGCTGCCCGCCGCCAGACCGGATCATTCGCGGCGATCATGCGTTCTCCACCGGCGATGCCCGGGAGCTCGATGTGCTGACGAAAACGAGGGATCTGCGGACCGGTCGTTCGGTCTGGCAGGGCAAGCGGCCGCCGCGCTTTCCGAGGCACGAGATCACCGGCGACACGCAAGCCGACGTCGTCGTCATCGGCGCCGGCATCTCCGGCGCAATGCAGGCCGACGCATTGAGCGCGGCCGGCTTCGACGTTCTAGTCGTCGACCGCCGCGGCCCGGTCCGCGGCTCGACGCCGGCGAGCACCGCTTTGCTGCAATACGAGATCGACCAACCCTTGACCAAGCTGACGCGGCAGATCGGCGAGGACGCCGCGATCCGCGCCTGGCGACGTTCACGTCTCGCCGTTGACGGGCTGGCGGCGCGTGTCCGGGAACTTTCGATCGCTCCCGCCAGCCGCCGCGACTCGCTCTACCTCGCGGGCGATGTGCTCGACGCCGATGCATTGGCCCGCGAGCACGAGGCCCGCAACCGCGCCGGGTTGGAGACCGCACTCCTCGATGCCGACGCGTTGAAGAAGCGCTTCGGCATCGAACGCCCCGCAGCCTTGCTCGGCTACGACAATCTCGAAGCCGATCCCGTGGTGCTGGCGGCAGGCTTCCTGCGGACTGCGCTTGCCAGAGGTGCCCGTCTCGCCTGGCCGGTCGAGATCATCGACCTCGACGCCAGAGCGCGCTCGGTCAGCCTGCGGACGAAAGATGGTCACCACATCCGCTGCCGCCACCTCGTCTTCGCCACCGGCTATGAACTGCCCTTCGGCAAGCTGCCGAAGGGCCACCGGGTACTCTCGACCTGGGCTCTGGCGACCGAACCGCAGAAGCGCCGGCTCTGGCCGGATTGCTGCTTCATCTGGGAAGCCTCCGATCCCTACCTCTATCTGCGCAGCACCCATGATGGGCGCGTCATCTGCGGTGGCGAGGACGAGGATTTCGTCGATGAGGACAAGCGCGACGCCTTGATCGAGAAAAAGACGGCGACGATACAGCGGAAGCTCGGCCGGCTCCTGCCCCAGCTTTCGACCGAGGTCGACTATGCCTGGACCGGCACCTTCGGCGCCTCAGACACGGGTCTGCCGACCATCGGCCCAATGCCGGAACTCAGGAATTGCTGGGCGGTGATGGGCTTCGGCGGCAATGGCATCACCTATAGCCGCATCGGCGCCGAGATCGTCCGCGCCGGCCTTACCGGAAAAGCCGACCCTGACGCCGAGCTCTACGCCTTCCGCAGTTGATATTGCGCCAGCAGCGCTCGCGCGCCGCGGTGCTGGGCATGACAGATCGCAACCGCGAGCGCGTCCGCCGCGTCGGCACTGCGCGTCTCGGCCTTGGGCAGCAGCACGCGGATCATCGCCTGCACCTGCTTCTTGTCGGCATGGCCGACGCCGACCACCGTCTTCTTCACCAGATTGGCGGCGTATTCGGCAACGTCGAGCCCGGCCAGCGCCGGCACGACCAAGGCGATGCCGCGGGCCTGGCCGAGCTTCAGCGCCGATTGCGGGTCGCGGTTGACGAAGGTCTCCTCGACCGCGACCTCCTGCGGCTCGTGCCGCGCGATCACGTCGGCGATGCCCTCGTGCAGTTGCCGCAAGCGATCGGCCAGTGCCTGCTTCTCGTCGCTCTCGACCACGCCACAGGCGATGAAGGAGAGCTTGGTGCCCTCGCTGACGACGACGCCCCAGCCGGTCTTCCTGAGACCGGGATCGAGGCCGAGAATGCGAATCGGATCGGACATGCGCGAACGCTATGCCCGATCACGCCTAGATACATCCAGCCGGTTGATGAGGAGCCGAGCGAAGGCCCGGCCCCTCATGTGCGATACGATGGGCTGAAGCGCTCAGGCGCCCTTCAGCCGGGTATTGCACTGGCTGTAGTAGCCGCCACCCTTCTGGATCCACTTCAGGTCGCCATTGCCGCCATTGGCCTTGTTGGCGTCGTACTGGTCGTTGCAGGTCTTGAAGCGCTGCTTGCCGGCCGAGAGCGTCGAATACTTCGGATCGACCTTGCTCGGGAACACGACATTGCCGGCCGCGACGGGCTTGGCGGCAGCGGCAGGAGCGCTGGCCGCGGGCTTGGCCGCAGCCGCGGGTGCCGCAGCAACCGGCTTGGCGGGAGCCGTCGGCGCGGCAGTCGCGGCGGGCGTCGCCGCGGCGGGTGCGGCTGCGTCGCCGCATTGCGCCTTGCGGAAATCGTTCCAGGACTGCCCGCCGAGCGTGTTGCTGGTCTTGGCGGCGTTGTACTTGGTGCTGCACTCCTTCATCGACAGCGCGAGCGCCGGCGACGATGTCTGCAGCATGAAACCGCCGCTGAGCGCGAGAAGGCCGGCGGCAAGCGCGAATCTGGTGCGTGTCATGAGCGTCATCCCCCTATGGGGCCGGGTGGGCGCTGCGTCGGCCTGGCGGGCCATTCCGGAAGGTCACGCGGCAAAAGGACGCTAGGACCGCCAAGATGAACGCGAGATGATGGGCTCCATTAAAGTTTCGTAAGGTAGCGGACCCGCCGCGCCAGCCGTCCACCCCTCGCCAGATTCCCATCAGCCGCGAAGCAGAACGGAAGACCGGTACGCAGCCGACAGATCGATGAACGAGGCTCATCTCTGCCATCACAGCGACGGGGGTTGATCGTTTCGCAGCTTGCGTGAAGGAAAGAAAATCCTTCTCCGGCGGCGTGATGAGCAATCTCCTTCCCCTGTTCTTTCCCGGCGTCACGCTCCAGGGCATCGCCGTCCTCCTCTTCGCGACCTTCCTCGGCGGGCTGGTGCGCGGCTTTACCGGCTTCGGCTTCGCCATGGTGTTCATGCCGCTGGCCTCGCTCGTGCTCGGTCCCGTCGCGGCGCTCGGACTGATCTGGGTGATCGACATGCCCTTCGCCCTGCCGATCGGGTTCAGGGCGGCGAAGCGCGCGGAATGGGCCGAGGTCATCCCGCTGCTGATCGCCGCCACGCTAACCCTGCCGGTCGGCATCGCCCTGCTGACCTGGCTCGACCAGCAGACCATGCGCTGGATCCTGGCGCTGCTCGTGCTGGCGGCGGTCGCGCTGATGGCCTCGGGCTGGCGCTATCACGGCAAGCCCGGCCTCCCGCTCTCGCTCGGGGTCGGCGCGGCCTCCGGCCTGTGCAACGGCCTCGCCAGCATCGGCGGCATGCCGCTCGCGGTGTTCTGGCTCGGCGCCCAGCGCAACGACCGTCACAAGACCCGCGCCAACCTGCAGACCTATATCGGCCTCAGCACCTTCGTCAGCGGGGCGATCCTGGCGCTGAAGGGCATCATCACCCTTGCCTCGGCGCTGATGGCGCTGCCGCTTTTTGCGATCTACGGCATAGGCCTCTGGCTCGGGACACACGCCTTCGGCATCGCCTCCGAGCAGACCTTCCGCCGCATCGCCTATCTGACGATCTTCCTGAGCGCGCTGGTCAGCCTGCCGATCTGGGACGCGCTGATCGGGCGCTGACGGGAGCCGTTATGCTCAGGCTTGACCCGAGCATGACGGCAGAACGGCCTCAGCCGCCGAGCTTGGCCATGATGTCGTCGGCGATCTCGAAATTGGCGAAGACGTTCTGGACGTCGTCGTCATTGTCGAGCGCTTCCATCAGCTTCATCATCGACGCTGCCTTCTCCTCGTCGAGCGGCGCCGTCGTGGTCGGCCGCCAGACTGGCTTGGCCGAGGCCGGCGCGCCGAGCGACGCTTCCAGTGCCTTCGAGACTTCATTCAGGGCGTCGAAGGCGCACAGGATGGTGTGGCCGTTCTCGTCGGAGATCACATCGTCGGCGCCAGCCTCGATCGCGGCCTCCATCACCTTGTCGGCGTCGCCCGCCTCCGGCGCATAGCTGATCTCGCCGACGCGGTTGAACATGAACGACACCGAGTTGCTCTCGCCCATCGCTCCACCGGACTTGGTGAAATAGGAGCGGACGGCGGAGGCGGTGCGGTTGCGGTTGTCGGTCAGCGCCTCGACGATCACGGCGGTGCCGCCGGGGCCATAGCCCTCATAGCGGACCTCGTCATAGTTCTCGCCCTCGCCGCCGAGCGCCTTCTTGATGGCGCGCTCGATATTGTCCTTGGGCATGTTCTCGGCCCGCGCCGCCAGCACCGCCATGCGCAGGCGCGGATTCATGTTCGGGTCGGGCATGCCCATCTTGGCAGCGACAGTGATTTCACGGGCCAGCTTCGAGAACAGCTTGGAGCGCACCGCATCCTGCTTGCCCTTGCGGTGCATGATGTTCTTGAACTGTGAATGGCCGGCCATACGCCTTGATCTCCGCTGTTTCGCCCGCGCGGCTTATACTCAGCCGGCTCGCTGCGAGGCAAGCGCAGCAACGCCGCTACAAGCCTACGCCCGCTCCGTCTCACGCTTAAGCGTTTATTGGCGAACTGCCCGCAATGTGAGGCTTGGCCAACCAGCGGATTTGAACACAGCGCGCATGACCAACACCATCGTCGAGCATACTGCGCGCCTGCGAACCTTCCGGATCGACACCACCGATATCGGCCAACTGCGGCAGCAGGCGGACTTCGCGCGCCGGCGTCTGCCGACCCTGTTGCCGGAGCTGCATCCGCATTTCGAGGCCTGGCCCGAGATCCTGAGCGCCATGCAGCGGCCAGATGTGCATGAGCTGCGGCTCGCACACTGGATCAGACTGGTTTCGGGCGAGTTCGAGGATGGCTATCTGCAGTCGGCACGCGCCCTCGCCGGCGCCTTCAACGACAATGGCGTCCCCGCCCATGCCGTCGCGATCTGCCACGCCATCGTCGGCAACGCGATCGGCGCCGAGCTCGGCCTGTTGCGCGATGGCCTCGCCAAGCTCAGCCATGTCTGGCACGCCAGGGAATACAACCGGCGCATCGCCCTGCGCGCCGCCCTGAACAAGGCTGTGCAGCTCGACCTCGAATTGCTGCTCGAGACCTATAGCCATGTCCAGCACGAGAGCCGAGAGAAGACCCAGCGCGAGATCGCCGCCTTCGAAGTCACGATCCGGGAGGTCGTCGGCGCGGTGACCGGCAGCGCCCGCATCGTCGAGGACATGGCCCACACGATGAACGGGCTGGTGAAAGAGACCGGCGTGCAGGCCGTCGCCGCCGCCCGGGCGTCGGACGAGGCCTCCGACAATGTCGGCAGCGTCGCCAGCGCCACCGAGGAGCTGTCCATCTCCCTCAGCGCGATTTCCGGAGAGGTCGCCAGCGCCACCACCAAGGCTCACGATGCGAGCAATGCGGCGCTGCGGACGGAGGCGATCGTCAAGGGCCTGGCTCAGTCGGCGCAGACGATCGGCTCGATCGTCGACCTGATCCGCGACATCGCCGCGCAGACCAATCTGCTCGCCCTCAACGCCACCATCGAAGCGGCCCGCGCCGGCGAGGCCGGACGCGGCTTCGCGGTCGTCGCCCAGGAGGTCAAGCAGCTTTCCGCGCGCACCGCCAAGGCGACCGACGAGATCGCTGCCCAGGTCCCGGCCATGCAGGCCGCGACGCAGGAAGCCGTCGAGGCGATCGAGAGCATCGTCGGCTTTGTCGGCGACATGGACCAGACGACCCTGACGATCGCGAGCTCCGTCGACGAGCAGCGGGCGGCGACCCAGGAGATCGCCCGCAGCATCAGCTACGCCTCGCAGGGCACGCAGGAGGTGGCGCAGGCGATCGCCAGCGTCAACGACTCCGCACAGGCCGCCGGAACCGGCGTTGGCGAGATGCTCGGTCTCGCCCAGACGCTGGCCCAGCGCGCCGGCACCCTGACCGAGGCCTTCGAGAATCTGAGCAAGCAGAACCGCGTCGCCTGAGCAACTGCGTCACCGACCTGTCAAGCATGGCTCTTAATTTTGAGCCATTCTAATTTTGAGGACGGGAGGCGGCCGACCATGACCGAAGAGACCCAGTACGAATCCACCTTCGGCGCCAGCATGCTCGAGCATGACGATGCGCCCCCGCAGAACCACTCCGCCAACCCGACCATGGGCGAGCTGATCGGTCAGCGTTTCTCGCGTCGCGGCCTGCTCAAGGGCGCCCTCGCCGTCTCCGCCATCTCGACGACGGTCGGCGCCACCGCTCTGGCGACCGCCGAGGAGGCCAAGGCCCAGGCGAAGGGCTCCGCTTTCAGCTTCAAGGAAGTCGAGGCCGGGGTCGACGCCGACCACCATGTCGCGGAAGGCTATCAGGCTGACGTGTTGCTGCGCTGGGGCGACCCGCTCTTCCCCGATGCGCCGGCTTTCGATCCGACCAGGCAGACGCCCGAGTCCCAGGCGAAGCAGTTCGGCTACAACAACGACTTCGTCGGTTACCTGCCCGTGCCGGGCGCGACCGACCCGTCGACCCATGGCGTGCTCTTCGTCAATCACGAATACACCAACCCGCACCTGATGTTCCCGGGCGTCGTCGAGATCAAGGACGGCAAACCGGTGATGAAGAACGCGACCCCGGAGCGTTTTGCGATCGAGGCCATGGCGCATGGCGCGACTGTCGCCGAAATCCGCAAGACCGACGGCAAATGGGCGCTGGTCAAGGAGTCCAAGTATAATCGCCGCATCACCGCCGCCACCGAGATGCAGCTCTCCGGCCCGGTCGCCGGTTCAGACCGCGTCAAGACCAATGCCGACGCCAGCGGCCGCAAGGTCTTCGGCACGCTGAACAACTGCTCGGGCGCGATGACGCCCTGGGGCACTTTCGTCTCCGGCGAGGAGAACTTCCACGGCTACTTCTCCGGCAAGCTGCCTGACGGCCACCGCGAGGAAGCCAACTACAAGCGCCTCGCCATTCCTTCGGCGCCCTATGCCTGGGGCCGCTTCGAGGAGCGTTTCGATCTCGCCAAGGAGCCGAACGAGGCCAACCGCTTCGGCTGGGTGATCGAGGTCGATCCGTTCGACCCCAATTCGGTGCCGAAGAAGCGCACCGCGCTCGGTCGCTTCAAGCATGAAGGCGCCGACAGCATCGTCGCCAAGGACGGCCGCGTCGTCGTCTATCTCGGTGACGACGAGCGCTTCGACTACGTCTACAAATTCGTCACGGCCGGCCGCTTCGATCCGAACAACCGCGCCGCCAACCTGGACCTGCTAGACAGCGGCACGCTCTATGTCGCCAAGTTCGCCGCCGACGGCACTGTCGAGTGGCTGCCGCTGGTCTTCGGCCGGGGCCCGCTCACGGCCGCCAACGGCTTCGTAAGCCAGGCCGACGTGCTGATCGAGAGCCGCCGCGCCGGCGACCTGCTCGGCGCCACCAAGATGGACCGGCCCGAGGACATCACCCCCAACGGCGTCACCGGCCGCGTCTATGTGATGCTGACCAACAACACCAACCGCAAGGAAGACCAGGTCGACGCCGCCAATCCGCGCGCCAAGAACGCCTTCGGCCACATCGTCGAGATCATCGAGGATGGCGGCGACCACACCGCGACCAAGGGCCAGTGGGAAATCCTGCTGAAATGCGGCGACCCATCGGTTGCCGCCGTCGGCGCGAGCTTCTCGACCGAGACCAGCAAGAACGGTTGGTTCGGCATGCCGGACAACGCGGTGGTCGATTCCGCCGGCCGACTCTGGGTCTCGACCGACGGCAACGGCCCGCAGGAGACCGGCCGCACCGACGGCCTCTGGGCGGTGGACACCGAAGGCGAGGCGCGCCGTACCTCCAAGCTGTTCTATCGCGTGCCGCATGGCGCTGAGCTCTGCGGCCCCTGCTTCACGCCCGACGACACCACGGCCTTCGTCGCCGTCCAGCATCCGGGCGACGATGGTCCGGACTGGCCCGCTTTCGGCCGCCGCTCCTATTACGAGGACCTCTCGACCCGCTGGCCCGATTTCAAGCCGGACATGCCGACGCGTCCCTCGGTCGTGGCGATCACCAAGCGCGGCGGCGGCAAGATCGGCGTGTGAGTGGCTGGAGATCGGTCAGAGCCGGGCTCGGACCGATCATGCCCTGAAATGAAAACGCCCGGCGGAATGCCGGGCGTTCTTTTTGCTGTTTCGCGAGACCGCAGCTGATCAGGCCGCCTTCTTGGCGCCGAAGGTCGGGTCGAGCTCGCCCTTGGCGTAGCGCTTGGCCATGTCGGCGAGCGTGATCACGCGCTTGATCTTCGAAGCCTGGCCGGCGGTGTTGAACTCCTCCAGCCGCTTCTTGCAGAGCGCGGTCATCGCCTCCATCGCCGGCTTCAGATACTTGCGCGGGTCGAACTCGCCGGGATGCTCGGACAGGATCTTGCGGATCTGGCCGGTCATCGCCATCCGGTTGTCGGTGTCGATGTTGATCTTGCGCACACCGTGCTTGATGCCGCGCTGGATCTCCTCGACCGGCACGCCCCAGGTCTGGGGCATCTTGCCGCCATACTGGTTGATGACGTCCTGCAGGTCCTGCGGCACCGAGGAAGAGCCGTGCATGACGAGGTGCATGTTCGGCAGCTTCTTGTGGATCTCCTCGATGACATGCATCGCCAGGATCGCGCCGTCGGGCTTGCGGGTGAACTTGTAGGCGCCATGCGAGGTACCCATGGCGATGGCGAGCGCATCGACCTTGGTCTCGGCGACGAACTTCACGGCTTCGTCGGGGTTGGTCAGGAGCTGGTCGTGGCTGAGCTTGCCCTCGAAGCCGTGGCCGTCCTCCTTCTCGCCCTCGCCTGATTCAAGCGAGCCGAGCACGCCAAGCTCGCCCTCGACCGAGATGCCGCCGAGATGGGCCATGTCGGTGACGGTCTTGGTCACGCCGACATTGTAGTCCCAGTCGCCCGGGGTCTTGCCGTCGGCCTTGAGCGAGCCATCCATCATCACCGAGGTGAAGCCGGCCTGGATCGCGGTCATGCAGGTCGCCGGCTCGTTGCCGTGGTCGAGATGCACGCAGACCGGGATGTGCGGATAGATCTCGGTGACCGCGTCCATCATGTGCTTGAGCATGATGTCGTTGGCGTAGGAGCGCGCCCCGCGCGAGGCCTGGATGATCACGGGCGCGTCCGTCGCGTCCGCCGCGGCCATGATCGCGAGCGCCTGCTCCATGTTGTTGATGTTGAAGGCCGGAACGCCGTAGTCGTTCTCGGCGGCATGGTCGAGCAATTGGCGAAGCGTGATGCGGGCCACGATGATCCTCCGGTTGGGCTCTGCTTTATCCGGAGGGTTTAGAATCGAACTGTGGCGGACGCAAAGCGAAAGCAGCCGAAAAGTGAACGCGATCAAGGTCCGCGCGCTTCGAGGACCTTGACGCGCTCCTCGATCGCCGCCAGCTCCTCGGCGAAGTTGCCGGTGATCGACTTCGCCATGACGAGCAGGCCGGCTGTATCCCTGCGCTGCTTGCGAACGAGATCGCCGAGCTCGTCGAAGCGCTTCTCGACCGCGTCGAAGCGCTTGTCATGGTCGACGAGCTGCGCCTGAATCTTCTTCAGGATCTCGTACATGGCCGTCTGCACATTCTCGCTCATGCACGAGAACATAGCATAAACATCACACCACGCAACGGCAGGCTGCGCTGCCGCTCAACCCTTCCGCAGCGCCTCGACGCCCGGCAGGGCCTTGCCTTCCATCCATTCGAGGAAGGCGCCACCGGCTGTCGAGACGTAAGTCAGGTCCTCTGCGACCTCGGCATGGTTCATCGCCGCGACCGTGTCGCCGCCGCCAGCGACAGCGACGAGCCTGCCGTCGCGGACGCGCTCCGCCACCGCCTTGGCCACCGCGACCGTCGCCGTGTCGAAGGGCGGCAGCTCGAAGGCGCCGAACGGGCCGTTCCAGACCACGGTCTTGACGGTGTTGAGCTTGAGCACGACCTCGGCGACGCTGAGCGGACCGGCATCGAGGATCATCTCGTCGGCTCCGACCTCCCCGATCGAGACGACGCGATGGCCGGGATGAGCCTTGAACTCGCGCGCCACCAGCGCGTCGACCGGCAGAATGATCTCGCAACCGGCCGCCTTGGCTTTCGCCTCGATCTCGCGGGCGGTGTCGGCGAGATCGTGCTCGCAGAGCGACTTGCCGACATTGACGCCACGCGCGGCGAGGAAGGTGTTGGCCATGCCGCCGCCGATGACGAGCACGTCGACCTTCTTGACGAGGTTCCCCAGCAATTCGAGCTTGGTCGAGACCTTGGCGCCGCCGACGATCGCCATCACCGGTCGGGCCGGGTTGTCGAGGCCGGCCGAGAGCGCTTCCAGCTCGGCCTGCATCGTGCGCCCGGCATAGGCCGGCAGCACATGCGCCAGCCCTTCGGTCGAGGCATGGGCGCGGTGGGCCGCCGAGAAGGCGTCGTTGACATAGAGATCGCCATTGGCGGCGAGCGCCTTGACGAATTCGGGGTCGTTTTTCTCGTCGCCGGCGTGGAAACGGGTGTTCTCCAGCAGCAGGATTTCGCCGTTCTTGGCGGCGGCGATCGCCTTCGGCGCCTCCTGGCCGATGCAATCGCCGACGAAGATCACCGGCTGGCCGAGCGCATGCGCCAGCGCCGGCACGACCTGCCGCAGGCTGTTTTTCTCGTCGCGCCCCTTCGGCCGGCCGAAATGCGCGAGCAGGATGACCTTGCCGCCCTTCTGCGCGATCTCGCGGATCGTCGGCAGGATGCGCTCGATCCGGGTGGTGTCGGTGACCCTGCCCTCCTCCATCGGCACGTTGAGATCGACGCGGACGAGGACGCGCTTGCCGGCGAGATCAGCGTCGTCGAGGGTGCGGAAAGCGGGCATGGAGGGCTCTCTTACAGGCGTTGGAACAGGCAGGGATAATCCATGACGAGGCCGTCCTCGTCGACCGGAAGCTCGGCAGTGAAACTGCCATCGGCCGTCTCGAACCGGAAGAGCCTCGGTGCCAGGCATGTGTAGACCTGCTCCGTGACGAAAGGCTCGAAGCTGTCGAACGGCACGAACAGCATCGCAATCCGCCGCTTCTCGCCCGGCTGCCAGGCGCAGCGGCGGATCGGCAGCGTATTGGTGAAAGGCGTGGCGGAGAGGTCGATGTCGATGCAGGCGTCGAAGGCCGCCAGATGGCCGCGCTCGCTATCGTGCCAGGCGCCGTCGCGGCGCGTCATGACGAGACCACGGCCGTCGGTCGTCGCAATCTCGAAGGAACGGACCGTGAAGTCGGCGTCGCAATCGATGCGATAGGTCGCACCGAAACGGCTTCCATCACGCTCGCCGACGAGAGCTGCCTCGGCGCGAAGGCCGTTCGCCTCCGCGCGCAATGTCAGATGTTCGAGCCCGTCGCCTTCCAGCGCCCGCCAGCGGACACTGCGCCCGTCCGCAAGATCGGCGGGCGGGCGAAAGCTCATCGCGGCAGGATCGGCGGCAGCACGCCGGGAACGCCGCTCTTCAGCACGAGCACCGTCAGGACGACGGTCAGCACCGCGGTGACGATGCCGGTGAGCAGCAGCGCGCCGAAGCGCGGGGTCGAATTGACGCGCTGACGCAGGGCCGAGAGCTCCTCGCGCAGGCCGGCGAAATCCATGGTGCCGGCAGCGAGATCGACCTTCTGGGCGCTGCGCTCCAGCGAGGCTTCGGCGCGGGTCAACACCGCTTCGTAGCGCGCGAACTTCTCCTCGATCCGGGCCGTCTTGTCCTCGATCCGCGCGAGCTGGTCGAGCTTGCGCGGGTCACTCGGTGCGAGCGGTTCGGCCGCCTTGGGCTCGGTCGTCCGCGCGGCAGCGATCTCGGCCATGCTGGGCGCCGGCGGCACCGCGATGGTCTCGACGGGCGTGGTCGACGTGGCGACGGTCGGCTCGATCTTGTTCATTGCGCGGTCCGTTCCTCGGCAGTTCTAGGCGCAGCCGCACCTGTCCGACGCGGCTGCGATGGGAGTGTGGATCAGATGAGCTTCGCCATGGCGACCGCGGTGTCGCTCATGCGGTTCGAGAAGCCCCACTCATTGTCGTACCAGGACAGGACGCGGACGAACTTCTCGTCCATGACCTTGGTCTGGTCGAGCGCGAAGGTCGACGAGGCCGGATCGTGGTTGAAGTCGATCGAGACGTTCGGCTGGTCGGTGACGGCCAGGATTCCCTTCAGGGCGCCGCGCTTGCTCGCCTTGATGATGGCGTCGTTGATCTTCTCGACCGTGGTCTTGCGCTTCGAGATGAACTTGAAGTCGACGACCGAGACGTTCGGCGTCGGCACGCGGATCGAGGTGCCGTCGAGCCGGCCCTTGAGCTCGGGGATGACGAGGCCGATGGCCTTGGCGGCGCCGGTCGAGGTCGGGATCATCGACATCGCGGCGGCGCGGCCGCGGTAGAGATCCTTGTGCATGGTGTCCAGCGTCGGCTGGTCGCCGGTATAGGCATGGATCGTGGTCATGAAGCCCTTGTCGATGCCGACCGCGTCATGCAGCACCTTGACCACCGGCGCGAGGCAGTTGGTCGTGCAGGAGGCGTTCGAGACGACGATGTGGTCCTTGGTCAGGGCCTCGTTGTTGACGCCGAAGACGACAGTCAGGTCGGCGCCGTCGCAGGGGGCCGAGACCAGGACACGCTTGGCGCCGGCGGCGAGATGGGCGGCCGCCTTGTCACGGGTCGTGAAGATGCCGGTGCATTCCAGCGCGATGTCGACGCCGAGCGCCTTGTGCGGCAGGTCCTTGGGGTCGCGGATCGCGGTGACCTTGATCGGGCCGCGACCGACATCGATCGTGTCGCCGGAGACCGTCACGGTGCCGGGGAAGCGGCCATGCACGGAGTCGAAGCGGAAGAGATGGGCGTTGGTCTCGACCGGGCCGAGATCGTTGATCGCCACGACCTCGATGTCCTTGCGCTTCGACTCGATGATCGCGCGCAGAACGTTGCGCCCGATACGGCCGAAGCCGTTGATCGCCACCTTGACCGTCATTCGTCACTCCATTGGCCGAGCTTTTTGCCTGCGGACGCTCATGTCGCACCAGCGACGAATTTTCAAGCATCAGCACGCCCTCAGCATGCGGGGCAAGCGCTATAGGGCCGCGGATCGCCGAGAATGTGGCAAGCGAATTGACTCAACGATAACCCAAGGGAATACTAAATATTATAACCGATGGGAGGCTTGGGATGAACGCCGAATACATATCCGCCATCGGCCGCTGCCTGGTCTTTCATGGAATTATCGATTCCATGAGTGAGCTTACGACCCAGAATTTTAAGTCGAAAATCACCGCATTTCAGCTTCAGCATGGCGGCCTGCTCGCGGATGGAGACCCCGGCGGCCTGACGCTATGGGCACTGCAGGAGCCGATGCTGAAAAACGCGGCCAACCTCAAGAGTATATCCGTCAAGACCGACAAGGCTCCGGGCTCCGGCGGCTTCCTCAAAATGAGCCTCCGCGAGGATGCCGCCGCCGCTTTCGAGAAACTAGCCGCCGATGTTCGGGCTGCCGGCGCGATCGTCACCAGCGCAGGCGGATTCAGACCGCTCGAAGTCGTCGCAAACGCTCATCAATCCGCCCGCTCGATGCATTATCCGGGTCTCGCCTTCGATCTGGCGACGGACAAGGGCAGTGGCGGATTCGCGCCGGATACCGATGCCTATGTGCTGGAATGGCTTGGTGGCGCCGCACGGCGCTGGACGGTCTGGGCGCGCGCGACGCAGGGCCAATCGATGACGATCAACGCGACCTTCCACAAATGGGCGCCCAACAACGCGGTGACAGTGCACAGCAAGATCGTCAGCGGCGACTTCATCAATCTCACCGAGATCGCCGGCTCCCATGGCTTCAAGCCGATCGGTGCCCGCTCAGGCTATATGCAGCCCACCGACAAGCAATACATGTCCGCAGAGTGGTGGCATTTCCAATACGAGCGCGCTCTGGTCCGGGATTTCTCCCTGCTCGGCATTGAGATGCTCAAGATCGCAGGCTTCACGCCCAACGCCATCCAAACCAAAAACCCGGCGCTCTGGGACGAGCGCCGGGCCATCTTTGGTGACAAATGGGTTTGATCGACTGGCTGCCTCAGCCGTTGTGACGCTTGATCGCAGCCTCGGCCACCGCCTCCGGCGTGATGCCGAAATGCTTGTAGACCTCCTTGTAGGGGCCGCTCGCCCCGAAGGAGGACATGCCGACGAAGCCGCCATCGGCGCCGATCACGCCATCCCAGCCAAAGCGCACGGCCGCCTCGACCGCGATCTTGCTCGGAGCATCGCCGATGATCGCGGCCCTGGTCGCCTCGTCCTGCTCCAGCAGCGCCTCGAGCGAGGGCACCGAGACGACGCGGGCGCGAATGCCCTTGTCCGCCAGCAGCTTGCGGGCAGCGACCGCGATCTCGACCTCGGAGCCCGAGGCGAAGAGCGAGACCTGAGCCTTGCCGCCCTCGGCCGCCAGCAACTCGTAGGCGCCCTTGGCCGAGCGGTTCGTCGCCGAGGCGTCGGTGCGGACCGGCGCCAGGTTCTGGCGCGACAGCGCCAGCACGGTCGGCCCATTCGTGCGCTCCAGCGCGATCTGCCAGGCTTCTGCCGTCTCGATCGCATCGGCGGGACGCAGCACGCGCATGTTCGGCATGGCGCGCAGCGAGGCGATCTGCTCGATCGGCTGGTGGGTCGGGCCGTCCTCGCCGAGGCCGATCGAATCATGGGTCATGACGTAGACGACCGGCAGGCCCATCAGCGCCGCGAGCCGCATCGACGGGCGGGCATAGTCGGCGAAGACAAGGAAGGTGCCGCCGGCGGTGCGGAAGCCGCCATGCAGGGTGATGCCGTTCATCGCCGCGGCCATGCCGTGCTCGCGGATGCCGTAGCGGACATAGCGGCCCTTCGGGGTCTTCGGCGTGAAGTCCTCGAAGCCCTTGGCGCGGGTGTTGTTGGAGGGCGTCAGGTCGGCCGAGCCCGAGACCAGCTCCGGCATCACCGGCACGATCACATCGAGCGCCAGCTCCGAGGCCTTGCGGGTCGCGACCGTGACCGGGTTCGCGGCCAGGGCCTTCTTGTGGGCGACCAAGGTCTTGGCAAGCTTGGCCGGCACGGTGTGGGCCAGGCGGCGCTCGAACTCGCCGCGCTTGCGCTCGGACAGTGCCGCGAGGCGCGTATTCCACTCCTTGCGCTCGGCGAAGCCGGTGGCGCCGAAGCCGCGCCAGGCCTTGAGCACGTCGGCCGCGACCTCGAACGGACCGCCGGTGATGCCGAGCGCCTTCTTGGCGGCAGCGAGTTCTTCCGCACCGAGCGGCTCGCCATGCGCCTTGGAGGTACCGGCCTTCTTCGGCGCGCCGAAGCCGATCACGGTCTTGCAGGCGATCAGCGTCGGCTTGTTCGACTTCTGGGCGCGGCGGATCGCCGCCTCGATCGCGTCAGGGTCATGCCCGTCGACACGCTCGGCCTTCCAGCCGCAGGCCTTGAAGCGGGCGAGCTGGTCGACCGAATCGGAGATCGAGAGCGGCCCGTCGATCGAGATGCCGTTGTCGTCCCAGAGCACGATCAGCTTGTTGAGCTTCTGATGGCCGGCGAGCGCGATCGCCTCCTGGCTGATGCCTTCCATCAGGTCGCCGTCAGAGGCGAGCACATAGGTCTTGTGGTCGACCAGCTTCTTGCCGAACTCGGCGGCGAGCATGCGCTCGGCCATCGCCATGCCGACCGCGGTGGCGAGCCCCTGGCCGAGCGGGCCGGTGGTGGTCTCGACGCCGGCGGTCATGAAGTTCTCGGGGTGGCCCGGCGTCTTCGATTCGAGCTGGCGGAACTTCTTGAGGTCGTCGAGCTCCATGCCGGGCGTGCCGGTGAGATAGAGCAGCGCATAGATCAGCATCGAGCCATGGCCGGCCGAGAGCACGAAGCGGTCGCGGTCTGGCCAGCGCGGCTCGGCCGCATCATATTTCAGGATGCGGGTGAAGAGCACGGTTGCGACGTCGGCCGCGCCCATCGGCAGGCCAGGATGGCCGGACTTGGCCTGCTCGACGCCGTCCATGGCGAGGGAGCGGATGGCGTTGGCGAGCCGCTCGTGCTGGGCGCGGTCGATCGCAGGCGTCGTCATGGAATTTCTCCGGCGGGGGCGGAACGAGGCTCGCGCCGAAGCTGGCCGGCGGCGAGCAGCGAACTCTTGAGAAAAAGGTCGCGCGTTCGATAGGCCGCCCGCTCAAGCGGAGTCAATTCGCCTGCAAGGACGCAGATATCGAGTTTTCCCCACGCTTCGATGGGACCGCACCGGCCAAAGCGCTTTCCACGGCGATATTTGTTAAACTAGGCTTCCGAATCGGATGAGCCGGCTCCGGCCGGCACGCAAAGGAAGAAGCGTGGCGTCTCCAGCACTGGATCACGCCCTGTCGCGCCTCGAAGGCGCGCTCGGCCAGCTCGAAGCAGCCGCACGCAGGCGGCTCGAGGTCGAGCGTGGCCGCGCCAATCTCGAAACCGAGCTCACCTTGATGCAGGACGATCGCGCCCGCCTCGCCGTCGAGCTCGACGGCGCCATGGCCCGGATCGGCCAGGTCGAGGGCGTCGCGCAGGAGGTCGACCGCAAGCTCGACCGTGCCATGACGGCACTGGCCGAGGTGATCGCCCGTGTCGAAGCCCAACCCGACGAAGAAGCCGAGCAGGACGCCTGATGCCCCAGGTCAACGTCACCATCGCCGGCAAGGCCTACCGCATGGCGTGCGGCGAAGGCGAGGAGCCGCATCTGGAGGCGCTCGCCCAGCTCTATGACGGCAAGATCGAGGAAATGCGCCAGGCCTTCGGCGAGATCGGCGACATGCGCCTGCATGTCATGGCCGCCCTGATGGTCGCCGACGAGGTTACGGAGCTGAAGAAGAAGGTCGAGACGCTGGAAGGCCGCCTCCATTCGCTGCAAGGCGATGCCGGCTTCGCCGACCAGCGCGCCGGCGAGGTCGAGGAGAAGGCCGCCGCCGCCCTCGTCGCCGCAGCCGAGCGCATCGAGAGCGTGGCGAGGAGCTTGCTGCCTGGGCAGGTGGGGTAGGCGGCGAACGCCGCAACGCCGTCATGCTCGCCCTTGTGGCGAGCATCCACGTCTTGGACACGACGCCCCCCGAAGAAAGACGTGGATGGTCGGGACAAGCCCGACCATGACGGGAGAGCGAGCCCTTCGTGCGCGCCGCCTTTGCAATTCCTCAATCATGCCCGACTGACGCTTCCAGTCAGAAGCGAATCGAGGAAGGCGGCGGCGATGGGCGACAGGGTTCGGGTGGCGATTCTCCTCGGGGGCAGGTCTTCCGAGCACGAGGTCTCGCTGATGTCCGCCACCAATGTGGTCAAGGCGATCGACAAGGCGAAATACGACGTTGTGCCGATCCTGATCACCAAGGCGGGCGCATGGCGCGAGCTCGAACTGCAAAACGGCGTCCTGCCCGACCCGATCCCGCAGGACGGCGCCGAGCTTTGCCTGCTGCCCGGCGGGAACGGGCGCCTTTTGCGCCTGCAGGACGGCGCCGCACCGCAGTCGCTGACGAAGATCGACGTGCTCTTCCCGGTGCTGCACGGGCTCGACGGCGAGGACGGCTCGGTCCAGGGGCTGGCTCAGGTCGCCGGTATCCCGCTCGCCGGCTGCGGCATCGTCGGCTCGGCCAATGCGCTCGACAAGGACATCGCCAAGCGACTGCTACGCGAGGCCGGCCTCGGCGTCGCCCGTTCGCTCACCGTGCGCCGGGGCGAGGCTCTCAGCTTCGAACAGGCCAGCGCCGCGCTCGGCCTGCCGCTTTTCGTCAAGCCGGCCCGGCAGGGCTCCTCGGTCGGTGTCAGCAAGGCGAGTAATGCGGAGGGCTTCGAGAGAGCGCTCGCCGAGGCCTTCCGACACGACCGCGTGGTGCTGGTCGAGGAGTTCATCGCCGGCCGCGAGATCGAGCTCAGCGTGCTGGAGCAGGCCGATGGCGAGACCATCGTCTCGCTGCCCGGCGAGATCGTCGCTGCCGCGAGCCACGGCTTCTACACTTATGAGGCCAAATATCTCGACGAGGACGGCGCCCGCGTCGAGGTTCCGGCGCATTTGCCGGAAGAGACGATCGCCAGCCTGCAGGAGCTGGCGAAGCGCGCCTTCTACGCGCTTGGCTGCGACGGTATAGCCCGTGTCGACTTCTTCCTGCGCCCGGACGGCAGCGCGCTGGTCAACGAGATCAACACCATCCCCGGCTTCACCGACATCAGCATGTTCCCGAAGGCGCTCGCCGCCAGCGGCATCGCCTATCCCGACCTGATCGACCGCGTGATCCGGCATGGGATGGCGCGCGGAGCCTGAGGCGAAAAATCTCGGCGGGTTTTCGCTAGCCGCCTCTGGCGCTTTGCCGGCATGCGTCCTACCTTGTCGCGGCGGGGCTGCCTGGTGCGTGCGAGTCATGTATTCCCGGGCCCATACGACTCCCTAGGGAGCTGTCCCTGACTGGGTCCCTGGACCCGGACACACGGCGCCCACCTACTTTGTAGGTGTCCCGGGATCGAAATCTCCACGGCCGAGGTGGCTCCGCACCCCATGACCGACAGCCTCTCTCTCGGCCCCTCCCCGCGCAAGGCCGCGCTGCGAGCCGAGGCGCTCGCCCGGCGCGACAGCCTCGAACTCGACGATCGCCTGCTCTGGGACGAGGCCATCGTCGCGCGCGTGCTGGAGTTGCCGGTGTTCACGCGCGGACCAGTCTCGGCCTATTGGCCGATGCGCTCGGAAGCCGATCCGCGCCCGATCCTGGAAGCCCTGCACGAACGCGGCCTGCCGCTCTGCCTGCCGGCGATCGTCGAGAAGCGCATGCATTTCCGGCGCTGGGCGCCCTGGGAGCCGATCGTGCCCGGCGGCTTCGGCACGCTGGTGCCGGCGCCCGAGCAGCCCGAGGTCAGGCCGACGATCTTGATCGTCCCGCTCGCCGCCTTCGACCGGCGCGGCTACCGCATCGGCTATGGCAAGGGCTATTACGACCGCGCCATCACCGAGCTCGAACCGATCGCGACGGTCGGCATCGCCTATGCGGCGCAGGAGATCGCCGAAGTGCCCGCCGAGGCGCATGACCGCCGCCTCGACTGGGTCGTGACGCAGGACGAAGCGATCCGCTGCGGTTGATTTCGCCGCGGCGATCACGTCATTAGCGGCTGCGCCTTTCCTTCAAGACGCCGCCGTCCCGCCGTGTTTTCTCTAGCCCGCACAGTCATGCCGCGCGGCCCGAGGGAGAGCCGGGATGGCCGGCTTGTGCGGACATGCGACAGAACGGGCCGTGATGCGCAGCCCAAGCGTTGGATAGTGACATGCGTCTGCTCTTTCTCGGTGACATCGTCGGGCGCTCCGGCCGCCTTGCCGTCCAGGATCGTCTGCCCGGCCTGCGCGAGCGCTGGAAGCTCGACTGCGTCGTGATCAATGGCGAGAACGCTGCCGGCGGCTTCGGGATCACCGAGGCGATCTGCGACGAGACGCTCGCCGCCGGCGCCGATGTCGTCACGCTCGGCAACCATTCCTGGGACCAGCGCGAGGCGCTGGTCTTCATCGAGCGCCAGCCGCGCCTGATCCGCCCGGCGAACTATCCGCCCGGCACGCCCGGCCGCGGCGCGACCGTGATCGAAGCGAGGAACGGGGCCCGCGTCCTCGTCGTCAACGTCATGGGCCGGCTGTTCATGGATGCGCTCGACGATCCCTTCGCGGCACTGGAGCGCGAGTTCGCCGCCTGCCCGCTCGGCGACGCCGCCGACGCCGTCATCGTCGACGTCCATGCTGAGGCGACCAGCGAGAAGCTCGCAATGGCCTATTATCTCGATGGCCGCGCGAGCCTCGTCGTCGGCACCCACACCCACGTGCCGACTTCGGACACCCGCGTGCTGCCGGCCGGCACCGCCTATCAGACCGATGCCGGCATGTGCGGCGACTATGAGTCGGTGCTCGGCATGCAGAAGGAGGAGGCGATCCGCCGCTTCCTGCAGAAGACGCCGGGCTCGCGGCTGGAGCCGGCACTCGGCGAGGGCACGCTGTCCGGCATCGCCGTCGAGACCGACGACCGCACCGGCCTCGCCAAAGCGGCCTGGCCCGTGCGCCTCGGCGCCACGCTCGCCGAGACCTGGCCGACCGCCTGGGACGACTAGGCCGGCCGATGTCGCAGCTGTTTTCTGCCTTCGTCGCCGTCTTCGTCGGCTACGCGGCCTCGGTCGCGGTCGTGCTCGCGGCGGCGCAGGCGCTCGGCGCGACGCCGGGGCAGACCGTCTCCTGGCTGGCGGGACTCGCCCTTGCCAAGGGGCTCGCCAGCCTGTTCCTGTCCTGGCGGCACCGCATGCCGATCATCTGCGCCTGGTCGACGCCGGGCGCGGCGCTGATCGCGGCGGCGAGCGGCGTCGACATGGCCTCGGCCGTCGGCGCCTTCCTCGCCGCGGCCGCGTTGATGATGGCGACCGCCGCCTTCCGCCCGCTCGGGGCACTGGTCGAGCGCATCCCGATGAGCCTCGCCGCGGCCATGCTCGCCGGCGTGATCTTCCGCTTCGTCGTCGCCGTCTTCGACGAAATGCGCCTGCAGCCGGCCCTCGTCCTGACGCTGCTGATGGTCTTTCTGCTGGCGCGATTGTGGAATCCCTTCCTCGGCGTCATCGCGGCCTTGGGCGCAGGGCTCGCCCTCGCCTTCGCCACCGGCACGGCGACCCTGCCCGCCGGCCCCGTCGCCTTGACCCATATCGAGCTGATCGTCCCGCATCTCGATCTCACCGCGATCGTCGGCATCGGCATCCCGCTCTACCTCGTCACCATGGCGGCACAGAACCTGCCGGGCTTTGCCGTGCTGCGTGCCTCCGGCTATCAGCCGCCAACGGCCTCCTGCCTGCTCGTGACCGGACTGATGTCCTTCCTGACCGCCCCGACCGGCGCCCACATGGTCAACATGGCGGCGATCAGCGCCTCGATCTGCACCGGCGCCGACACCCATCCCGATCCGAAGGAGCGCTGGAAAGCCGGAATCTGGTACGCTCTGCTCTGGCTCATCGTCGCCGCGACCGCCGGCCTGCTGCTCGCGCTGATCCTCGCCATGCCGAAGGCGCTGATCGTCGCGGTCGCCGGGCTCGGCCTCGTCGGCTCGCTGACCGGGGCGCTCGGCCAGGCGATGGGCAGCGACAAGGACCGCTTCGCCGCGGTCGTCACCTTCGCGGTCGCCGCCTCCAGCCTGTCGCTGTTCGGGGTCGGCTCCGCCTTCTGGAGCCTGGTCGCCGGGCTTATGGTCTTGACATTGGACCACGCCGCGGGCCGTTTGCGCGGACGATCATGAACACATCTGTCCCCCGCACCCGCCTGATGCTCGTCACGCCGCCGATCTCCGATCCCGGCGCCATCTCCTTTCGCCTGATGCAGGCGTTCGCCGGTGGCGATGTCGCCGCCGTGCTGCTGCGGCTCGCGCCCGGCGACGAGCGCAGCCTGACCGAACGGGTCAAGGCCCTGGCTCCTCCGGTCCAGGCACAGAACGTCGCGCTTGTCGTCGAGGCCTCGGCCCAGGTCGCCAGCCGCGGCGGTGCCGACGGCGTCCATCTGACCGCGGGAGCCGAGGCCATTGCCGATGCCCGCTCCAGCCTGAAGCAGGAGCGCATCATCGGCGCCGGAGGCCTGCGCTCGCGCCATGACGCCATGGATATCGGCGAGGCCGGCGTCGACTACGTGATGTTCGGCGAGCCGCGGCCGGACGGTTCGCTACCGCCGCTGCCGGCGGTGATCGAGCGCGCCTCCTGGTGGGCCGAGATATTCGAGACGCCCTGCATCGCCTATTGCCCGGATGCCGAGTCGGTTCCGGCGCTGATCGAGACCGGAGCCGAATTCATCGCGCTCGGCGAATGGGTCTTCGCCGAAGGCGTCGACATCCGCGCCGCCGTCACCGCCGCCGATGCCGCGATCGCCGCACAGCACGCCCGCAGGACGGCGCGATGAGGCCAGCCGCCGATCGGGGCAAGAGTGGTCCGGCGTCCGTCCTCGACTCTGCCCTCCCCCCGCTTGCGGTGGGGAGGGTCGGGTGGGGGGCAGGACCGCTCGGCGCTCGGCTGGAAGAAGGGGCTCGCCTTGCTTTCCGGCTCCCCACCCCTGCCCTCCCCGCCGCAAGCGGGGGGAGGGGGAATGGCAGCGCTCTTCGACGCCTGCTCGGAGCCCTCCTGTTCACCTGCGCGCTCGCCTTGCCGGCTGCCGCCGCCGCGGTGGAGCCGGACCTCGCTTATGGCGCCTACCAGGCCGGCCATTACCGCCGGGCCCAGTCGGAAGCGCTGAAACGGCTCGAGGCCGATCCCAAGGACGCTGCGGCGATGACGCTGCTCGGCGAGATCTACCGGCAGGGGCTCGGCGTCCGCAACGATCCCAAGGCCGCCGCCGACTGGTATCGGCTCGCGGCCGACAAGGGCGACGTCAACGCGATCTTTGCCCTCGGCATGGCGATGCTGGAAGGGCGCGGCCTGGCGCGCGATCCGAAGGCGGGCGGCGCCCTGCTGGAGAAGGCGGCGGCCGCCGGCCACCCGGCCGCCAACTACAATCTCGCCCTCGCTCTGCTCGCGACCGGCCGTCCGCAGGACGACCAGCGCGCCATCGCCAGCCTCAGGATCGCCGCCACGGCCGATCTCGGCGACGCCCAGCATGCGCTCGGCGTGCTCTACAAGATGGGCCGTGGCGTGCCGCAGGACGACGCCATAGCAGCCGAATGGATGGGCAAGGCCGCCGCCAGCGGGCTGATCGCCGGCGAGGTCGAATACGCGATCATGCTGTTCAACGGCGATGGCGTCGCCAAGGACGAGCGTGCCGCGGCGAAGCTCTTCATCCGTGCTGCCAACAAGGGCAACGCCATCGCCCAGAACCGGCTGGCCAAGCTCTACCAGTTCGGCCGCGCCGTTCCGCCCGATCTCTCGGAAGCCGCCGCCTGGCACCTCGCCGCACGCGCCCAGGGCCTCGCCGACGCCACGCTCGACCAGGTCCTGGAGCGGCTTTCGCCGGAGCAGCGCGAGCGCGCCGCCCGCCTCGCCGCCGACCGGATCGAGGCCACGGCCTTGACGGCGCCGAGCCAACCGAGCAAGTGACGGCGAAATTCGCGGCGCAACGCTGGCGCCGCTCCACCACCGCTCTTTGATAGCCTGTTATCTTCTGCCGCGCGTCGCGCGCTTCGAGGTTCGTACAATGATCCGCTCCCCCCTGATGACCGTGATGACCGATGCCGTGATGAAGGCGTCGCGTTCGCTGAAGCGCGATTTCGGCGAGGTCGAGAACCTGCAGGTCCTGGCCAAGGGCCCCGGCGACTTCGTCTCCAAGGCCGACCACAAGGCCGAGGAGATCCTGCGTGCGGCGCTGGAGAAGGCCCGGCCGGGCTACGGCTTCGTCATGGAAGAGAGCGGCGTCGTCCAGGGCACCGACGAGAGCAATCGCTGGCATATCGACCCGCTCGACGGCACCCACAACTTCCTGCGCGGCATCCCGCACTGGAACATCTCGGTGGCGCTGGAGCGCGACAACCAGTTCATCGCCGGCGTGATCTACGACGCCGCCAAGGACGAGCTCTTCATCGCCGAGAAGGGCAAGGGCGCCTATGTCAACAACCGCCGCCTGCGCGTCTCGGGCCGGCGCGAATCGGCGGACATGCTGATCGGCATGGGCGTGCCGCATATCGGCAAGGGCGGCCACCCGCTCTTCCTCAAGGAGCTCGGCGCGGTGATGAGCCGCTTCGCCAATGTCCGGCGCATGGGCTCGGCCGCGCTCGACATCGCCTATGTCGCCGCCGGCCGCATGGACGCCTATTGGGAACGCGGCCTCAACACCTGGGATTTCGGCGCCGGCGCCGTGATGGTCCGCGAAGCGGGCGGCACCTTCGGCACGCTCGACGGCAAGCAGCCCACCTCGGCCAAGGACGTGATCTGCGGCAACGAGGCGGGCGAGCCGGCGTTGCGCGCAGTCCTCAAGACCGTTCTTTGACGAAACCGAGGCGGTTTTGAGCTTGATCCCTGCGTGGCGGGAGGCGACAGTCGCCCCCGCTACGAAACCGGATCGGGTGAGCAGGCATGGCCAATGACGAGGCGGCCCCGGAGGTCCCGCCGCTGGAGCCCCCAGCGACGGTGCCCAATCGGCCGCAGACGTTCCGCTTCTCCCGCCCGCTGCGCTATTTCTTCCGCGCGCTGGTCTTCCTCGCGCTGATCGGCTTCCTGATCTTCATCCTGCAGGCGGGCTTGCTGACCGCCTTCATGACCAATCCGGGCCTGAATGGCCTGATCACCGGTGCGCTCGCGGTCGGCGTCCTCCTGTCGCTGCGCGAGCTCTGGCGCATCGACAGCGAGGCCCGGGCCGCCACCCGCCTCGCCACCGACCCGTCCGGCGCGACGCTGCGGCGCAATCAGGTGATCAGCCCGCTCGCCCCCGTGCTGCCGGCGCTGGAGCAGCGCAACCTCGCCCCCAGCCAGGCGGCGACCCTGCTCGAATCGATCGCGGTCCGGCTCGATGACGGCCGCGAGGTGCTGCGCTATCTCGCCGGCCTGCTCGTCTTCCTCGGCCTGCTCGGCACCTTCTGGGGCCTGCTGGAGACGGTCTCCTCGGTCGGCAACGTCATCAAGAGCCTGCGCACCGGCGCGGAAGCCGGCGTGCTCTTCGACGAGCTCAAGGCCGGCCTCGCCGCCCCGCTCGCCGGCATGGGCCTGTCCTTCTCGTCCTCGCTGTTCGGCATCGCCGGCTCGCTGATCCTCGGCTTCCTCGATCTCCAGGTCGGTCAGGGCCAGCGCCGCTTCCGCAACGAGGTCGAGGGCTATCTCGGCACCGCCACGGCGCATTCCGCGACGATTCCCCTGGCGATGCCGGTCGCCGGGCCGGCCGTGGCAGGCGATGTCGTGGTCGAGCGCCTCGACAAGCTCCAGGCGGCGATGCAGGACGGCTCCAACAACCGCGCGGCGACGCAGGCGCTGGCCAATCTCGCCGAGGGCATCCAGGGCCTCGTCCAGCACATGCGCTCCGAGCAGCAGCTGATCCGCGACTGGGTCGAGGCGCAGGCCGCGCGCGAGAAGGATCTGAAGCGCCTGATTGAGCGCCTCGCCGCCGAGCGGGTGAGCGAGTCATGAGCCTGCCATGGCGCTGCGGCATCGCAGGCTCTGATCGCAGGAAAGGCTGAGCATGGCCCTGTCGCGCTCGCATCGCCGGGAAGAGGTCAATTTCTGGCCGGGCTTCGTCGACGCGCTTTCGACGATGCTGATCGGCATCGTCTTCCTGCTTTCGGTCTTCGTGCTCGGCCAGTTCTTCCTGTCGCAGGAGATCTCCGGCCGCGACACCGTGCTCGATCGGCTCAACCGCCAGATCTCGGAGCTCAGCGACATGCTCGCGCTCGAACGATCGAGCGGCAAGGAGGCGAAGGATTCGCTCGCTCTGCTGCAATCCTCGCTCGCCAGCGAGCAGGCCGAGCGCGCCCGCGTCCAGGGCCTGCTCGACGGCGCCGCCCGCACCAACGCACCGACGCAGCTCGCCGACACGCAAAAGGCGCTCGACGCCGAAAAGCAGCTCTCGGCCAAGGCACAGGCCACCGTCGAACTGGTCAATCAGCAGATCGTCGCCATGCGCCGCCAGCTCGCGGCGCTGGAAGAGGCGATCGCCGCCTCCGAGGCCAAGGACAAGGAATCGCAGGCGCGCATCTCCGAGCTCGGCTCGCGCCTCAATGTCGCGCTCGCCCAGCGCGTGCAGGAGCTGGCGCGCTATCGCTCCGACTTCTTCGGCCGCCTGCGCCAGGTGCTCGGCACCCGTCCGGACATCCGCGTCGTCGGCGACCGCTTCGTCTTCCAGTCCGAGGTCTTCTTCGATGCTGGCCAGGCCGTGCTGAAGCCGGAAGGCCGCGGCGAGCTCGACAAGCTCGGCGCGATCATCGCCGATCTCGCCCGCGAAATGCCGCCGGACCTGCCCTGGATCCTGCGCGTCGACGGCCACACCGACAACCGGCCGATCCGCTCGCCGCAATTCCCCTCAAACTGGAGCCTGTCGACGGCGCGCGCCGTCGCCGTGGTCGAATACCTCGTCAGCAAGGGCATTCCCGCCGACCGCATCGCCGCCACCGGCTTCGGCGAGTTCCAGCCCCTTGACGTCGCCAACAATGACGACGCCTGGCGCCGCAACCGCAGGATCGAGTTCAAGATCACCGAGCGGTAGCACGCATTGGCCGCCTGGATGTTCTGGCTCATCGGGCCTTGATCGCCTGTCGAGCCGATCTGCCGCAGCGCGACGGCTCGCAAGGCGGACAACAGGAGCTGGAACCAGATGGCGAAGCACAGAATCTACACGACGAGCTTCGCGAGCATCTACCCGCTCTATGTCAAGAAGGCCGAGAAAAAGGGCCGAACGAAAGAAGAGGTCGATCAGGTCATCTTTTGGCTTACCGGCTATGACGAGCGAGGGCTGCAAGCCAAGCTGGACGACCAGGTCGATGTCGAGACGTTCCTCGCCTCGGCTCCCAGGCTCAATTCCTCCCGCAGCCTGATCAAGGGCGTGGTCTGCGGCGTCCGGGTCGAGGACATCGACGATTCCACGATGCGAGAGATTCGCTATCTCGACAAGCTGGTCGACGAGCTCGCGCAGGGAAAGCCGATGGACAAGATCTTGCGAAAGAGTTGAGCGGGACGAGCCACGGCATGCTGAAGCCGAACAGGGCCCGACCGCACGTCGGGCATTGCCTCCCGGCTGAAATCGACCGCTGAGCCCAAACCTATGCGCGCAGATCCTGCGAAAAACAGCGGCTCGCCATGCCTCCACGATAGGTGCGCCGTCTCAAGCTCATGCTAGGCTCCCGACTGGTATGGTAGTATCCCAGACGTGGACCGCCTTATCCGTGCCGGGCAGGAGCAGCATGATCGACATCCGCATCACCCCCGACAAGAACGAGCTCGGCCGGCAGGCCGCGGCACTCGGCGCCGAGGCGATCCGGGTGGCGATCGCCCGTCATGGGCAGGCGACGATCATCGTCGCCACCGGCGCCAGCCAGTTCGAGATGCTGCAGAACCTCGTCGTCGCCGAGGGCATCGACTGGTCGAAGGTCACCGCCTTCCATCTCGACGAATATGTCGGCCTGCCCGAGAGCCATCCGGCGAGCTTCCGCGGCTACCTCAAGGAGCGCTTCCTCGCGCCGCTCGCGGTCAAGCCCGCCTTCAATTTCGTCAATGGCGAGGGCGATCCCAAAGCCGAAACCAGGCGCCTCAACGCCCTGATCGCCGGCCGTCGCATCGACCTCTGCTTCGCCGGCTTCGGCGAGAACTGCCATCTCGCCTTCAACGATCCGCCGGCGGATTTCGAGACCGAGGAGCCCTATATCGTCGTCACGCTCGACGAGGCCTGCCGCAACCAGCAATTCGGCGAGGGCTGGTTCGAGAGCTTTGCCGCGGTGCCGGAGCAGGCGATCTCGATGAGCATCCGCCAGATCATGAAGAGCGAACTGATCGTCCTCTCGGTGCCGGACGCCCGCAAGGCGCAGGCGGTGAAGGATGCGCTGGAGGGCGAGATCACGCCGCTGCATCCGGCCTCGATCCTGCAGCGTCATCCCAACACGGTGCTGTTCCTCGATCCACCCGCGGCGTCGCTGCTGAAGAAGGCTTGAGCTGCATGCCCGTCTCGCCCGGCCTCGTCGATCTCCAGATCAACGGCTTCGCCGGCGTCGACTTCAACGACCCCGCGATCACTCCGGCCGATCTCGACCGGGCGCTGGAGGCGATGCTCGCGACCGGCGTCACGCACTGCCTGCCGACGATCATCACCGCCCATCCGCACGAGCTGGTCGAGCGCTTCCGGGCATTGGACAAAGCCGTCGCCGGCAGCAGGCTCGGGACCCTGATGTGCCCGGGCTATCATCTCGAAGGGCCGTTCCTGAACCCGGCGCCCGGCTATCATGGCTGCCATCCGCCGCAGGCGATGACGGGGGCCAGGCCCGAGCTGATCGCCGAGGTCGAGCGCGGCCTGTCGCGGCCGATCCTGATGGTGACGCTCGCCGCCGAGAGCGAAGGCGCCGTCGCCCTGACCAAGACACTGGTCGAGGCCGGCAAGATCGTCGCCATCGGCCACTCGGCCGCCGATTTCGGGGAGGTCGCGGCCGCGGCCGATGCCGGGCTCTCGCTCTCGACCCATCTCGGCAATGGCGTGCCGCAGACGCTGCACAAGCTCGCCAATCCGATCTTCGCCCAGCTCGCCGAGGACCGGCTGATGGCCGGCTTCATCGCCGACGGCATCCATATCCATCCGAAGGCGCTCGCCGCGCTGATCCGGGCCAAGGGCTTCGAACGCTCGATCCTGGTCACCGATGCGGTGGTGGCCGCCGCGGCGCCGGTCGGACGCTACCATTTCGCCGGGATGGCGGTCGGTCGCATGCCCGATGGCTCGGTCCGGCAGGAGGAAGGGCTGCTCGCCGGCTCGGCGCTCTGCCTGGATGAAGCCGTCCGCAACGTCGTCGCCTGGGGCATCGCGACGCCGGCCCAGGCCTTCGCCATGGCCTCCGACCATGCGCTCGCAGCGATCCGGCCGGCGCTCGCAGCGCATGGCATCGTGCTTGCCGAGGGTGAGGTCGAATGGTCGGACGGGCTCTTCGTCCGGCGCGTCCGTCTCGCCGATCAGGAACGCCGCTACGACGCATGAGCGCCGCTGAAACGGCGCGACAACAAGAGGGGAAGGCAATGACCAGGAAGCTTCAGGGTATCGACCGCCGCACCGTGCTCGGCGGCCTGGGCGCGCTCGCCGCCGGCGGGCCGGCGCTCGCCGCCTCGCCGCCGCTGCCGACCAGCCCGGTCGTGATCAGCGTCATGGATGTCGGCGGCGCGCTGGCGCTGATGCAGAAGGCCTTCGAGGACTACCGCACCGCCAATCCCAAGCTGGTTTCGCGCATCGCCTTCGTGAAGGCCCCGGCCCCCGAGCTCGCCAGCAAGCTCAAGGCGCAGCAGGATGCCGGCAAGGTCGATCTCGACCTGATCCTGACCGGCAGCGACGGCCTCGCCGCCGGCCTCGACCAGAAGCTGTGGCAGAAGATCCTGCCCGATTTCGCCGACAAGTTCCCGAACATCGAGGCGAATTACGAGCCGGCGGCGCTCAACCTGCACAAGGCGCAGGGCGATGGCTTCGGCGTCGTCGTCAACTATTATCCGTCCGGCCCGCTGCTCGAATACATGCCGGACCGGGTCAAGAATGTCCCGACCACGGCCGAGGAGCTGCTCGCCTGGGCCAAGGCCAATCCGAACAAGTTCATGTATGCCCGCCCGACCAATTCGGGCCCGGGCCGCACTTTCATGATGGGCCTGCCCTATCTCCTCGGCGACAAGGACCCGCAGGACCCGGTCGGCGGCTGGGACAAGACCTGGGCCTATCTGCAGGAGCTCGGCCAGTACATCGAATACTACCCGGCCGGCACCGGCGCGACGATGAAGGAGTTCGGCGACGGCTCGCGCGACATCATCATCTCGACCACCGGCTGGGACATCAATCCGCGCGCACTCGGCATCGTGCCGAAGGAAGCCAAGATCCAGACGCTGAAGGGCTTCCACTGGGTCTCGGACGCGTTCTTCATGTGCGTGCCCAAGGGTCTGCCCAATGACCGGCTCGCCGTCGTGCTCGACATCATGGCGCATGTGCTGACGCCGAAGATGCAGGCCTATTCCTATGACGAGGGCTATCTCTATCCGGGCCCGGCGGTGAAGAACGTGCCGCTCTCGCTGGCGCCCGAGGGGAGCCAGAAGGTCATCGCCGAGTTCGGCCGGCCGGAATACGCCGACCTGATCGCCAACAACCCGATCGAGCTGCCGCTGAAGCCCGACAAGATGGTGGTCGCGTTCCGGAAGTGGGACGAGCTGGTGGGGGCGAAGCGGGCGAAGTGAGCCTAGTCGTCATTCTCGGGCGGCGCATCGCGCCGACCCGAGAATCTCGTGACGAGAAGGCGCCGGCAGGAGCCTCCTCCGGCCTGAGATGCTCGGGGCAGGCCCGAGCATGACGGCAGGTGACGGGCGCGCATTGACTTCCCCGCCCTCCTGCGCTTCTCATCGCGGCAGAGCGCATGGGGCGCCACCAGTCCGCGGCAAGGGAGCCTGCTCCCACCCATATCCAAGCGACGACATCGCATCATCGCTTTCTTCCGGCCTGTCGAGCGGACATCAGGCTTTTCTCGGAAGGAAGACGCATGTCTGATCCCAGCCGCGACCTCACGCCCCGTTCCAACCTCGAAACCATCCGTCGCCAGGCCAAGCGCTGGCTGAAGGAGATCGAGGCCGGCGACACGGAGGCCCTTGCCCGCTTCCGCAAGCTGATGCCCGGCCATGCCGGTGCGCCCAAGCTGCGCGAGGTCCAGCACGCCCTCGCCCGCGATTACGGGCTGGCGAGCTGGGCTGCCCTCAAGCAGGAACTCACCACCCGCGAAGCCGCGGCGCGCGGCCATGCCGCGCTCGTCGCGCTGTTCCTGGAGAAGTCGGCGCTGCGCTACGGCGTCAGGCCCGGCACGCAGAGCTGGGGCGAGTACGAAGCCGACCGGCCGGCGCGGGGCGCGCTGGCACAGCGCCTGCTCGAACGCCATCCTGATATCGCCAGCGACAGCATCCACACAGCCATCGCCGCGCACGACCTCGATGCTGTCAGCGCCTTCCTGCACAAGGATGCCGCGCTCGCGGACAGGCCGAGCGGGTTCGATGGCTGGACCCCGCTCGTCCGCCTCGCCTTCACCCGCCTGCCAAACGAGGCGTTGTCACGCAATGCCGTCGCGATCACCCAGCTCCTGCTCGATCATGGCGCCGATCCAAATGCGCTGTTCAGCGACGGCAGCAACCATTTCACGCCACTGACCGGCGTCATCGGCGGCGGCGAGAGCGGTCAGCCGCCGCATCCGCAGGCGGAAGAGCTGGCGCGGCTCCTGATCGTCCGCGGCGCCGATCCAGTGAATGGCCAGGCGCTCTACAACTCCTCGCTCGGTGCCGACGACGTCACCTGGCTCGATCTGCTCTGGAGCGAGACGGACAAACGCGGCGAAACCCAGCGCTGGCGTGAGCCGGTGCGGGAGCTGCCGGCGCCGCCACTCGACTATCTGCTCGGCAACGCCGTGCCGCGCCAGCCGAAGCGGGCCGCCTGGCTCCTCGCCCATGGCGCCGATGCCCAGGCGCTCAACGCCTACTCGAAGCAGAGCCTGGTCAGGCAGGCAATGATCGACGGCCGCAGCGATCTCGTCCGCCTGCTCGTCGACAATGGCGCGAGTCCGGTGGTGCTCGATGGGCAGGAGGCCTTCACTGCTGCAATCGCCCGCGGCGACGAAGCCGAGGCGCGCCGCCTGCTCGAGAGCGATCCGGAATTCCTGCTCAGCCCGGCGCCGCTCTTCGTCGCGATCCGGCAAGGCAAGCCGGAGATCGCGATGCTGGCGCTGCGCCTCGGCGTCTCGCCGGATGCGCAGACCCGTGACGGCGTCCGCGCCCTGCACGAGGCGGCCGGCAGCGATGCGATCGAGATCGTCGCGCTTCTCGTCAAGGCGGGGGCAGAGATCGATCCGATCGAGCGCCGCTATGGCTCGACCCCGCTCGGTTGGGCGCGCCATCAGAGCGCCAGCGCCGCGCAGATCTATCTGGCCTCGCGCAGCCGCGACGTCGAAGCCCTGTGCCAGGCCGCCGAGATCGAGCGGTTGGAAGCGCTGTTCGCGGAGGATGCCGCGCTCGCCAACGCACCGGCGCGCTCGGCTGAACCGCCGCTGTTCTGCCTGCCGGACGACGACACCAGCGCCTGCGATCTCGTCGACTTCCTGCTGGGGGCGGGGGCTGATCCGACGGTGCGGAACGCTGAAGGGCTGACGCCCGCGCAAGTCGCGCGCAAGCGTGGGCTGCTGGATGCCACGGCGCTGATCGAAAGCGTCCTTCTCCCCTCGGGGGAGAAGGTGGCAGCGCGAAGCGCTGACGGATGAGGGACGGACGGGCCGCAGCCTGTCCTTATCTCACCCAGTCGACCCGCCCTCATCCGCCTGCCGGCACCTTCTCCCCCGAGGGGAGAAGGAAGCCTCGGAAGGGAGAAGGATGTTACGCCGCCTCCAGCCCGAACTGGAGCGCCGCCAGCCGAGCATAGAGCCCCCCCTTGGCGACGAGGGCGGCGTGCGTGCCTTCCTCGACCACGCGGCCATCCTCCATCACCAGGATGCGGTCGGCCGAGAGGATCGTCGCAAGGCGGTGCGCGACCACCAGCGTCGTCCGGCCCTGCATCAGCCGGTCGAGCGCGTCCTGAACGGCGCGCTCGCTTTCCGAATCGAGCGCCGAGGTCGCCTCGTCGAGCAGCAGGATCGGGGCGTCCTTCAGCACGGCGCGGGCGATGGCGAGACGCTGACGCTGGCCGCCGGACAAGGTAACGCCGCGCTCGCCGATGATGGTGTCGTAGCCATCAGGTAAAGCCCGGATGAAGCTGTCGGCCGCGGCGAGTTGCGCGGCCTCCTCGATCTCGGCACGGCTCGCGCCGGGGCGGCCATAGGCGATGTTGTCGGCGACCGAGACGCCGAACACGGTCGGCTCCTGCGGCACCAGCGCGAAGCGGCTGCGCCACTCGGTCGGGTCGGCCTCCGGTCCGGCGACGCCATCGACGACGACCCGGCCGGCGAAGGGATCATAGAAGCGCAGCGCCAATTGCAGCACCGTGCTCTTGCCGGCGCCGGACGGGCCGACCAGCGCGACCCGCTCGCCCGGCTTGATCGCAAGGTCGAGATCGGCGAGCGCGAGATTGCTGCGGCCGGGATAGCGGAACGAGACAGCTTCGAAGGCGAGCGCGCCGACGGGCGGCGTCGGCAGCGCCTTCGGATGTGGCGGTGCGGCGATCGCCGGCCTGGTCGCGAGGATCTCGCCGAGCCGTCCGGCGGCGCCCGCGGCAGCGGAGATATCGCCATAGACCTCGGAGAGCTGGCCGAGCGAGCTCGCCGCCAGCACGGCGTAGAGCACGAATTGCGACAGGCGCCCGCCGCTCATCCGCCCGGCGAAGACCTCGGTCGCGCCGACCCAGAGCACCAGCACGACGCTGGCCGAGACCAGGAAGATGGCGATGCCGGAAAGCCAGGCACGCGAGCGCGTCGCATCGCGCGAGGCGGCATAGGCGCCATCCGAGGCGCCCTGGAAGCGTGCCGTCGTGTCGCGCTCGGCGCCGAAGGACTGCATGGTCCGGATCGCGCCGATCGCCTCGGAGGCGAAGGCGGAAGCATCGGCCAGCCGATCCTGCGCGGCACGGGCGCGCTTGCGCACGCTGCGGCCGGAGAAGACCAGCGGCAGCACGACCAGCGGGATCGCGCCGATCACGATCGCCGAGAGCTGCGGGCTGGTGAAGACCATCAGCGCCAGTGCGCCGAGGAACATGATGCCGTTCCGCAGCGCGATCGAAGCGGTCGAGGCGAAAGTCGACTTGATCTGCGTCGTATCGGCAGTCAGGCGCGAGACCAGATCGCCGGCCCGGCTGGCGTCGAAGAAGGCCGGCTCGAGCCGGGTCAGATGCGCGAAGACATCGGCGCGCAATTGCGAGACGACGCGCTCGCCGACCGTCATCACCAGGTAGAAGCGGAACGAGCTCGCCAGCGCCAGCACGGCGACGACGCCGATCAGCAGGGCGAAATAGGAGTTCGCCAGCTGCTGCTCGCCGCCGGAGAAGCCGACATCGATGACGCGCCTGACCGCCATGGGCAGCGCCAGCGTCGCGAGCGAGGCCACGATCAGCGCGAGCAGCGCGAAGGCGATCCGCCGCTTCTGCGCCAGCGCATAGGGCCAGAACGAGCGCAGTGCCTTGAAATCCGGCCGCGCCTTTTGGTCTTCGTTGTTCTCGTTCGCCACGCTCACTCGTCCTGAAAAGCTTGCACCGTCGCCGCGGCTGCGCTATGGGCAGCCCACTTCACGACAGGCTCATACGAATTGTTCGAAGAGCCGGCGATGCGCGCCGAGTTCCGGCCGCCCGCTTTTCGAATTGAGGATTTCGCCATGAAGACCGGCATTCATCCCGACTACCACACCATCAAGGTCGTCATGACCGATGGCACCGAATACTTCACGCGTTCGACGCTGGGCAAGGAGGGTGACACCCTCAACCTCGACATCGACCCGAAGACCCACCCGGCCTGGACCGGCGGCACCCAGCATATGCTGGACCGCGGCGGCCGCGTCTCGCGCTTCAACTCGCGTTTCGGCGCGCTGGGCGCCCTCGGCAAGAAGTAATTCGCGTTTTCGCGGCACTTTCGGGCCGCGGCTGCAACAGAAAAGCCCGGCCTCGCGGCCGGGCTTTTTGCGTTGATGGCGACGATAGGCCGCGGTCAGACTTGCCGTCATTCTCGGGCGGAGCCTTTCCTTCTCCCCCTGCGGGAGAAGGTGGCTCGGCGAAGCCGAGACGGATGAGGGGTCGCGCCGATCTTGAAAGTTCGGAGCATGGCTGACGATCGGCGTCGCGCGCCCCCTCACCCTGACCCTCTCCCGCAAGGGGAGAGGGGATAGCCCGAGCATGACGCCACAGGAAGTCAGCGCAGCAGGCCGAGCCGGGCCTGCAGGCTCTCGATCTGGCCGCGCACCGGATTCACCGGAGCCGGGCGAACGGCGCCCGACATCTGCGCGTCGAGATTGCGGATGCGCTCCTGCAGGCGGACCGAGTGGGCGATCAGATCGCGCAGGCGCTGCGGCAGGCGCGCCGCCTCGGCGCTGCTCGGCTGCAGCATCGGCTCGGCGATGCGGACCTTGTTGTGCTCGTTGCGCGCCTGCTCGGCGCTCATCTCGCCCTCTGCGACGGCGCGCTGCACCAGCAGCCAGGAAGCGATCTGCATCAGCCGCGTCGTCAGGCGCATGCTCTCGGTCGCATAGGTCAGCGAGACCTCGCGCGGCAGCGCCGCCGATTCGGCTCGCCCATCCCCGTCGAGATAGGAGGCGGTGGCTTCGACCAGCCCCATCCCCTCGCGGAACAGCTGCATGAACGCGTCGGACTTGACGAAGCCGCGCGCGAACGAGATCGCGCCGTCCTCGGCCTCGGGCCTCAGCATCGTCAAATCGGTCATCCCATGTCTCCAATCGGCACAATGGCGCGCGATCGAGAGACGCGACGCCGGACTGGCCGGGACATCGCAAGGATAACGCCATCGCATTATCGGCGCCGCGGTAACGTATCATTAAGGTTAACGGTGCCATGGTCCGGCCCGGCGACGCCCCCGCCCTGCCCGCTAATCCGGGCACCAGACCAAAAAAGAGCCGCCCCGAAGGCGGCTCGAAGGTCAACAGGGAGGCGTCAAACAGAGTGGGCAGGAGCCACTCGACATCCAGACAAACTGGATGATGCGATTCATAATTCGGAATCGTTAAGCGAGCGTTAACGCCGCCCGAAAACGCGACAAATTCGAACGATCCTGACGCACTTCGTTTCCTCAGCGCGTCACCGTCAGCTTCAGGCCGAAACGCTCGCTGACGAAGCGCTCGCCGAGCGAATAGCGATAGGTGCCCCCCAGGCTGACGCTGGGCGCGATCTCGCGCCGAATCTCGATGCTGTGGCCGCCGAGCACCGTGACCGGCGCCTGCATGATCACGACGGTCTGCGGCCAGCGCAGCTGGAAGGCGGCGAGCGGCTTGCCGCCATCCTCGCGCAGCCCGATCCGGGCGGTATCCTCCACGGCGATGGCGGGCGTTGCGGCGAGCAAAGCCATGGCGAGTGCGACGAAGCGCATCGTCTTGTCTCCTGTCGAAAGGCAGGCGCACAACCGCGCGCAGCACCAAGGCTGCCGCTCGGCTTCGTTTCCACCTGCCGTCTTTGTCGAAAGTGGCGCCCGCCGAGACATTGCGTCGGCGCGGGCGGGCGGCATTCGGCCGCCTTCTGTCCACGTCCTCAGGATAGGTGCTTCGGCCCGCTCTGCGAAGATGAATATCCGTTCATCCGCTGGCGCATCTTGTCGCGTGGCAGGAAGGACTCATCGCTTCCAGAATGACCGCGGCGCTCCCGATAGCTGTTGACCGCCGCGGTTTCGCCTCAGGCCTTTTTGAAGAAGGAGTCGGCGGCGGAACGCGATGCGGACTTCTTCTCGCGCGCTTCCTTCAGCCGCTCGATCTCCGCTTCCAGCAGAGCGATGCGCTCGCCGAGCTCGGCGACGGAGAGTTGCGACAGGTCCTGCCCGATCTCATGGGCCCGCTTCGGCACCGGACGGTCGTCGTCGAGAAATCCAGCCATCATAGCCTCGCCTTGCATCCTCGGAGCGCGGGAGCTTAATCGGACAGGAGCGCTGAGACCACAGGCGAGGAGACGCTGCATGACTACCCTGCCCCAGACCATGACCGCCATCGGTTTCGATACCCCCGGCGGCCCGGAAGTCTTGAACCCGCAGCAGCGCCCGGTGCCGCAGCCCGGTCCCGGCCAGGTCCTGGTCCATGTCGCGGTTGCCGGCGTCAACCGGCCCGACGTCTTGCAGCGCATGGGTGGCTATGCCCCACCTCCGGGCGCTTCCGACATTCCCGGACTGGAGATCGCCGGCCGGATCGTCGCGCTCGGTGAAGGCGTGTCGCGCTATGAGGTCGGCGATCAGGTCTGCGCGCTCGTCGCGGGCGGCGGCTACGCCGAGTACGCGGTGGTCCATGAGGACAATGCCCTACCGATTCCCTCCGGACTGTCGCTGGAGCAAGCCGGCGCGCTTCCGGAGACCTATTTCACCGTCTGGACCAATGTCTTCCAGCGTGGCGGGCTGAAGAAGGGCGAGAGCTTCATGGTGCATGGCGGCACCTCCGGCATCGGCACCACGGCGATCCAGCTCGCCAAGGCCTTCGGCGCGACCGTGCTGGCGACCGCGGGATCGGACGAAAAATGCGCCGCCTGCCGGGACCTCGGCGCCGATCACGCCATCAACTACCGCACCGAGGATTTCGTCGCGGCGGCGAAGGCCGCGACCGGCGGGCGCGGCGTCAACCTGATCCTCGACATGGTTGGCGGCGACTACATCAACCGCAATTACGACGCCGCCGCAGAGAGCGGCCGCATCGTCCAGATCGCCTTCCTCAATGGGCCGAAGGCCGAGGTCAATTTCAGCCGCCTGATGCTGAAGCGCCTGACCCATACTGGCTCGACTCTGCGCCCGCGCACCATCGCCGAAAAGGCGGCCATCGCGCGCGAGCTCGAAGAGAAGGTCTGGCCGCTGCTGACCGAAGGGCGCTGCAAGCCGGTGATCCACGCCCGCTTCCCGCTGGCGCAGGCGGCCGAAGCCCACCGGCTGATGGAGAGCAACGCCCATATCGGCAAGATCGTGCTGGTGGTCTGAGCTATCGGATTGATTGGACAGCCATCCCGGCTTTGCCTATAAGGCGCCATCCTCCTCATCGTCGATGATTTGGATGACCGGCCGGGGCGGCCGGTCTGCGCCTGAGAGCTATTGCCCGCGACATTCCAGGAGACGGCCCGTGTCACAAACGCCGCTGATGCCGAAAGCCACTGCGGTCTGGCTGGTCGAGAACACCTCGCTGACCTTCGAGCAGATCGCCGAGTTCTGCAAACTGCATCCGCTGGAAGTGCGCGGCATCGCCGATGGCGAGGTTGCAGCCGGCATCAAGGGCCTCGACCCGATCACCTCCGGCCAGCTCACCCGCGAGGAGCTCGAGCGCGCCGCCAAGAACCCGGCGCACCAGCTCAAGCTGGCCGAGCGCAAGGTCAAGGTGCCGGAGATCAAGCGCACCAAGGGCCCGCGCTACACCCCGGTCTCGAAGCGCCAGGACCGCCCGAACGCGATTCTCTGGCTGCTGCGCAACCATCCCGAGCTCAAGGACGCGCAGATCATCCGCCTGATCGGCACGACCAAGACGACGATCGCCCAGATCCGCGACCGCACGCACTGGAACACCCAGCAGCTGCAACCGATCGACCCGGTCAGCCTCGGCCTGACCTCGCAGATCGATCTCGACTTCGAGGTGGCCCGCGCCGCCAAGGAGCGTCCGGCCATGGTCCTGCAGAACACCGGCTCGACCTTGCTCCCGGCCGAGGAGACCACCGCGCCAGAGCCGGCGCCGGCCTCGCAGCCCTTCGCCGACATGAGCCGGCCGAAGCGGCAGGACGAAGAGAAGATCGACGTCGATTCGGTCTTCGCCAAGCTGAAGCAGCTCAAGCGCCCGGCCGACGAGGACGACGACGGCGGCTACTGAGCCGACACGCAAAAGGGGGGGGAGGCGAGCGACAGTGACAACGACCGACCTCGCCTTCACCTTCCTCGGCAGCGGCGCCCCGCCGGTCAGCCTGCGCCGCGCCGGCCCCTCCCATCTCGTCGAGGCCGGCGGCCGCAAGCTCCTCATCGATTGCGGCTCCGGCGTCAGCCAGCGCCTCGTCGCTGCCGGCCATGCCGGGGTGCAGATCGACGCGCTCATCGTCACCCATGAGCATTCCGACCATCTGGTCGATTTCTACCAGCTGATCGTCTCGTCCTGGCATCAGGGCCGCAACCGGCCCTGGCGGGTGCTCGCGCCTGCACCGGCGCTCGCCAATATGCGCGGCCAGTACGAGGCCTTCGCCCGCGAGCGCGCCTTGCGCATCGCCTTCGAGAAGCGCCCTGATGCGACCGGCCTGGAGGTCGAGTTCGAGGAGCTGCGCGAAGGCCCGGTATCCGGGCTCGGCGCCCTCGCGATCGACGCCTTCCTCGTCGATCACAGGCCGGTCGAGCCGGCTTTCGGGCTCGCGCTCTCGGTCAATGGCAGCCGCATCGTGTTCTCCGGCGACACCTGCCTGACGCCTTCGCTCGAACAGGCTGCTGAGGGCTGCGGCCTGCTGGTCTGCGAGGTCTTCATCGACAGCCAGATGCCGATCGCCGCCGGCGTGCGCTCGGCCGAAACGGTGGCCTCGGTCCAGAGCTATCATATGACGCCAGCGGTGGTGGCGGGCTTGGCGAAGCGCGCCGGCGTCAAGACGCTGGCGCTGACCCATCTCGTTCCGCCGGGAGCCGATACGGCCGCGCTTTTCGCCGAGATCCGGGAGGGCGGCTATGACGGGCCGCTCATCGTCGGCGAGGACCTGATGCGGCTGGAGCTGCCGGCACGCCTGCTGCGCTGGAACGGCGCCGCGATCGGGTTCTGAGCGCGACGCGGTCAGGCCGCTCGGCGCAGTCCAGCACCCGCCTCCGAACCGTCGAGCCGGAAACCACCCGCCAGCCTCGCCACAGCCTCGGCCGCCTCGGCCATGCCGCGCCCGGCAGCAGCAGTGCGTTCCGCCGCCTGGGCGTTATCCTGCGTGGCGGCGTCGATCTCGACCAGCGCCCGCTCGATCGCGCCGACGCCCTGCGATTGCTCGGCCGTCGCCTGGCTGATCTCGCCGAAGGCCTGCGCGACCTCCTCGACCTCGCCGGAGATCGCATTAAGGCTGGCACCGGCCGCGCGCACCAGCTTCACACCTTCGTCGACATGGATCTTGGTCTCGCTGATCAGCGCACGCACGTCGCGCGCCGCATCCGCCGATTGCTGGGCGAGCCGGCGGACCTCGGTCGCGACCACAGCGAAGCCGCGCCCGCCCTCGCCGGCTCGCGCCGCCTCGACCGAGGCGTTCAGCGCCAGCAGATTGGTCTGGAAGGCGAGCCCGTCCATGACCTCGACGATGTCGACGATCCGGCGCGCCTGCTGGTCGATCCTGTCGATCGCCTCGACCGCGCGTCCCGCCACTGCGACGCCCGCCCCGGCATCGTCGGCGGTCGAGCGCGCCTTGCGCGCGGCAGCCTGGACGATGCCGGAGGTCTGGCGCACTGTCGCCGCGATCTCCTCGACGACGCTGGACGTGTCCTGCAGCGCATTGGCCTGGCTCTGCCCTCGCTGTGACAGGTCGAGCGTCGCGGAGAGGATATCGTCGGCAGCGCTGCGCGTCTGCGCGGCATTGTCAGCCACGGCCGCCAGCGCTCCGGCGAGCGCCTCGGCGGAGCGGTTGAAGTTGCCGGCAACGGCGGCGAGCCGCCCCTCGAAGCCGGTCGACATCCGCACGCTCAGATCGCCATCGGCCAGCGCCGAGAGCGCGTGATCGGCCTCGTCAAGGAAGGATTCACAAGCCTGCGTCAGCTCGTCGATGCCGCTCACCAGCGCACTGAATCGGCCGAGATCGTCGGTGCGGACGGTCCGGGCCGAGAAATCGCCGCGCTTGGCCGCATCGACGACGCCGGCGACGGCTTCGAGCAGATGCGCTTCAACCGCGGCCCGCTCGACCTCGCTCGCCTCGCCCTCATGCCGGAGCGTCTCCGCGCGCTCCTGATTGGCCAGGGCCGTCGACGCCGCCTCGTCGGCCTGGCTGAGAGCCGCCGCCAGCCGCTGTGCGATCCAGATCAGCGCTCCAGCTTCGGCCAGCAGGATGACGGCGTGAACGACGACGCGGGCGAACTCGCTGCCATCGGGGAACACCGCCGCCGGATAGGCGAAGTTGAGCACGAGGTGATGCACAGCCACGACCACCGTCGCAGCCAGGATCGAGCGCCAGCAGCACCACGCCGTCATCACCGCGAGCGCGGCGAAGAAGGCCATGTGCATGTCGATCTGGTAGCGCGTGCCCTCGGCGGCGAAGACCAGCAGCGCCACCTGCCCGTTGATCGCGATGGTCGAGATCACACGGGTCGGCAGGCCGATCCCGTCCGAGCGCCAGGCCAGCAGGGTGGCGGCGGCGAGCAGCGTCGAGGCCAGCCCGATCGCGAGCAGCGCCGGGTGGCCGGCGAGCCAGCCGACGGCGCAGGTCACCGGCACCAGCAGCCACTGCCCCGCCATAAGGGGTTTGGCGAAGGCGCGGCGGAACGTATCGAGGCTCTGGCTCATAGGGACCGTCTCGCTGGAATGAGGGGGTCGCGTGCCTGGCCGGAGCAGCCGCCGCCGAGCCCTGCCAAGACGAGGGTGGCGCCGGAGCTATAAAGGCGCGTCGAGAAACCGGGGCTGTCCGAACGCGCCAGCAGGCCGAAACGGCCGATCGGGGCCAGGATGACGCCGTCCGCGCGGCTCACCGCTTCGGCGGCCATGGCAGAACTTGCCGCGAGCACGAGAACCGGCGCCCCGTCCCGTGGGGCGAGGACGACGCCGACCGGCGCCAGCAACGCACTGATCGCCAAGGCCAGCAATCCGACGCGTGGGCGAGGCGCCATCGTTTGAATCCGGCGGGATAAGCGCCTGCGATCCTAGACGATTTTGTTTAAAGCAACGTAAAGTTGTATTTTCGTCGAATTGCGCGTCGAGCTTCAGCCGGCGTCTATGGTCTGACAGAGTTGTCGGTCAGATTCGCATCCTCATGCCCGATTAGGCGCATGATCTGCCGATCCTTCAGGAAGAAATAAAAGTTATAGGCCTTGCGACAGCCAGGGCATTGGCCCCAGCAGCGCTCGATGACGTATACAGACGGCCCGTCGAGGTTTGAGACGAATGCATAATCTCCTGGCCAATCCCTCTCGCGCTCAGGCTCGTCAAACCACTCCATGACATCGCCAATCAGATAAAAATACTCGCGCCCATCGAAGCGGATGTCGCTTGGGCTGTTGTACTTCGGTGTCCGGCACTGAGCAAAAAAGTCATGTTCCTGCGCACACGAATCGCAGCGAAAACGAAACTTGATCAGGTTGAAACCACCCATGTCTCACCGGTCGATACCGCCAAACTGAGGATTCATTCAGCCCAACCCCCTGCCCTTCAGCGCGCTCCCGATCTCGCCCAGCACGGCCGGGTCCTCGATCGTCGCCGGCATGGCGTAGTCCTCGCCATCGGCGATCTTCTTCATCGTCGCGCGCAGAATCTTGCCGGAGCGCGTCTTCGGCAGGCGCGCCACGGTGATCGCCAGCTTGAAGGCGGCGACCGGACCGATCTTGTCGCGCACCAGCCCGACCAGCTCCTTCTCGACCTCGGCCGCCGACTGCGTCACGCCCGCCTTCATCACCACGAAGCCACAGGGCTGCTCGCCCTTGAGCGCATCCTTGATGCCGACCACCGCGCATTCGGCCACGGCCGGATGCGAGGCCAGCACCTCCTCCATGCCGCCGGTCGAGAGCCGGTGGCCGGCGACGTTGATGATGTCGTCGGTGCGCCCCATGATGAAGACATAGCCGTCCGCATCGATGAAGCCGGCATCCGAGGTGTTGTAGAAGCCGGGATAGGTTTCGAGATAAGCGCTTCGGAAACGCTCATCGTCATGCCACAGCGTCGGCAGTGCGCCGGGCGGCAGCGGCAGCTTCGCCACGATCGCACCCATCGTCCCGGCCGGAACCGGCCGGCCACCCTCGTCCAGGCACTGGATGTCGTAGCCCGGCAGCGGCACGCTCGGCGAGCCGTGCTTGATCGGCAGCAATCCCAGTCCCACCGGGTTGCCTACCATGCAGGCGCCGGTCTCGGTCTGCCACCAATGGTCGACCACCGGCACCTTCAGGACGTCCTCAGCCCATTTCAGCGTGTCGGGATCGGCGCGCTCGCCCGCGAGGAACAGCGTGCGGAACTGCGAGAGATCGTAGTTCTTGAGGAACGTCGCCTGCGGGTCCTCTTTGCGGATCGCCCGGAAGGCGGTCGGTGCAGTGAACATCGCCACCGCCTTGTACTCCGAGATCACCCGCCAGAAGGCTCCGGGATCGGGTGTGCCGACCGGCTTGCCCTCATAGAGGATCGAGGTCGCGCCCTGGATCAGCGGGCCGTAGACGATATAGCTGTGACCGACGACCCAGCCGACATCGGAGGCGGTGAACATCACCTCACCCGGCCTGACATCGTAGAGCTGCGTCATGGTCGCGACCAGCATGACCATGTGCCCGCCATTGTCGCGCACCACGCCCTTGGGCCGCCCCGTCGTGCCGGAGGTGTAGAGCACATAGAGCGGGTCGGTCGCAGCGACCTCGACGCAATCGGCCTTGCGGCCGTTTGCGCGCGCGGCGGCGACGAGCGTGCGCCAGTTCTTGTCGCGGCTGACATGCATGGAGGCGTCGACCTGCGGCCGCTGCAGCACGATGCAGGCATCGGGCTTGTGCGTGGCGAGATCGATCGCGGCATCGAGCAGCGGCTTGTACTCGACCACGCGCGTCGGCTCGATGCCGCAGGTCGCGGTCATGATCAGCTTGGGTGTGGCATCGTCGATGCGGGTCGCCAGCTCCTTCGCGGCGAAGCCGCCGAACACCACCGAATGGATCGCGCCGATGCGGGCGCAGGCCAGCATGGCGAAGGCCGCCTCCGGAATCATCGGCATATAGATGATGACGCGGTCGCCCTTGCCGACGCCCTGGTCCTGCAGCACAGCCGCCAGCGTCGCGACCTCGTCGAGCATTTGCGCGTAGGTGTAGCTCGCCTTGGTGCCGGTGACCGGGCTGTCATAGATCAGCGCCGTCTGCTCGGCCCGGCCGTCGCGGACATGCCTATCCAACGCATTGAAGCAGGTGTTGCAGCTCGCATCGGGGAACCAGCGGCCGTAGATGCCGGCGCTCGCATCGAAGATCTGCTGCGGTGGCTTGATCCACTCGATGCCTTTGGCGATCTGCGCCCAATAGCCTTGAGGGTCCCGCTGCCAGGCGGCATAGGTCTCGGCGTAGCGGCTTGCATGGCTGGCAGTCATGAAAAGCGTTCCTCTTCGCCAGGTATTGAGCCTAGAGCTGAACTCCGGGCTGGCCGTCTGCGGGCCGGATTTGGCGCGGGATCGTGCCCATGTCCGCCGCTTGCGTGCAAGCACCGCGATCTCAGACTTTCAGCGCAACCAGATGGGCTGCGCTGCACATCTTGCCTTTGCCGGGGCCATGACCTTCGACTTCACCTTCTTCGCCGTCATGGCGCCGGCCGTCATCCTGATGGGGCTGTCCAAGGGCGGCTTCTCGGGCCTCAGCCTGCTCTCGCTGCCGCTGATGGCGCTGATCGTCTCGCCGGTGCAGGCGGCGGCGATCATGCTGCCGATCCTGATCATCCAGGACGTCGTCTCGGTCTGGTCCTATCGCCATGAATTCGACCGCCGGAACCTTGCGACCCTGCTGCCCGGCATGCTGCTCGGCGTGCTCGCCGGCTACCTGCTGGCAGCGAAGGTCTCCGACGCCGTCGTTGGCCTCGCGGTCGGGGTGATCTCGATCGGCTTTGCCCTGCGCCGCCTCCTCGCCGGCAAGGCGACAGCCCAGCCGGTGACCAAGGCGAACTATGCGGCCGGCACGCTCTGGGGCGCGATCTGCGGCTTCACCAGTATGATCGCCCATGCCGGCGGGCCGCCCTTCCAGATCTACACCATGCCGCAGCGCCTGCCGCCGGCGGTCTTCGTCGGCACCGGCGCGCTGTTCTTCGCGCTGATGAACTGGATCAAGGTGCTGCCCTATTTCATCCTCGGCCAGTTCAGCCACCAGAACCTGATGGCCTCGGCAGCGCTGGCCCCCGTGGCGATCCTCTCGACCATCGCTGGCGTCTGGCTGGTCCGTCGCGTCCCGGCCGAGCGCTTCTACACCATCATCTACTGGCTGCTCATCGCGGTCGGCCTGAAACTGGTCTTTGACGGCGTGCGTCCGCTCTTCGGCTGATCATGTCGCAATGGCAGGCGATCGCGGCAATAGCCCTCCCCCCGCTTGCGGTGGGGAGGGTTGGGTGGGGGGCAGTGCCGCCTGGTGCAACTTCGAAGAAGTCCCGAGTCCGGCTTTTCGTCCCCCCATCCCTAACCCTTCCCCACCGCAAGCGGGGGGAAGGGAATCCCGGCGGCTCTTCGTCAACTCATTGCCCAGGGCGGAGCGCGCTTCTAGGCTGTCCGGCAACAACCGCCGGGAACGCCGAACGCCATGCCGCTCTCACCTTACGACACTGACCTCGATCGCAACCCGGCGAACTTCCAGCCGCTCTCGCCGCTGCCCTTCCTCGAGCGCGCCGCCAGCGTCTTCCCCAACCATGTCGCCGTCATCCACGGCCCGCTGAAGCGATCTTACGCCGAGCTCTATGCCCGCACCCGTCGCCTCGCCTCGGCGCTGAAGCAGCACGGCATCGGCAAGAACGACACGGTGGCGGCGATGCTGCCGAACACCCCGGCCATGCTCGAATGCCATTACGGCGTGCCGATGTGCGGCGCGGTGCTGAACACGCTCAACACCCGCCTCGACGCCGCGATCATCGCCTTCTCGCTCGACCATGGCGAGGCCAAGGTGCTGATCGCCGATCGCGAATTCTCCAGGACGGTCAAGGAGGCGCTGGCGCTCTGCAAGGTGAAGCCGCTGGTCATCGACTATGACGACCCGGTCTATGACGGACCGGGCGAGCGCCTCGGCAGCGTCGAATACGAGGACTTCCTCGCGCAGGGCGATGCCGATTTCGACTGGGTCATGCCATCCGACGAGTGGGATGCGATCGCGCTGAACTACACCTCCGGCACCACAGGCGATCCCAAGGGCGTGGTCTACCACCATCGCGGCGCCAACCTCTTGGCGACCTCGAACGTGCTCACCGGCGGCATGGGCCGGCACCCGGTCTATCTCTGGACCCTGCCGATGTTCCACTGCAATGGCTGGTGCTTCCCCTGGACGATCTCGCTGCTCGCCGGCACCCATGTCTGCCTGCGCCAGGTCCGGGCCAAGGCGATGTACGACGCGCTGGCCGACCATGGCGTCACCCATATGTGCGGCGCGCCGATCGTGATGTCGACGCTGCTCAACGCCCCCGAGGCCGAGCGCCGCAGCTTCCCCCAGAAGGTGAATTTCTTCACCGCCGCCGCCCCGCCGCCCGAGGCCGTACTCGCCGGCATGGCGCAGGCCGGCTTCAACGTCGTTCATCTCTACGGGTTGACCGAGGTCTACGGCCCCGCCGTGGTCAACGAGTGGAACGGCGCCTGGGACGCCCTGCCCGGCGGCGAGCAGGCAGCGCTGAAGGCGCGCCAGGGCGTGCGCTATCCGGCGCTGGAAGGGCTCGACGTGCTCGATCCCGAGACGATGGAGCGCGTGCCGCATGACGGCCAATCCCTCGGTGAGGTGATGTTCCGCGGCAATGTCGTGATGAAGGGCTATCTCAAGAATCCGAAATCGACGGCGACCGCCTTCGCCGGTGGCTGGTTCCACTCCGGCGATCTCGGGGTGATGCATCCCGACGGCTACATCCAGCTCAAGGACCGCTCCAAGGACATCATCATCTCCGGTGGCGAGAACATCTCCTCGATCGAGGTCGAGGATGCGCTCTACAAGCATCCGGCCGTACAGGCAGCCGCCGTCGTCGCCCGCCCCGACGAGAAATGGGGCGAGACGCCCTGCGCCTTCGTCGAATTGAAGCCCGGGCAAAGCGTAACGGAGGACGAGATCATCGCCTGGTGCAAGACGCTGCTCGCCTCGTTCAAATGCCCGCGCACGGTGGTCTTCGTCGAGGTGCCGAAGACCTCGACCGGCAAGATCCAGAAATTCAAACTGCGCGAGATGGCGCGGGCGCTGTGATGGCGCGCTCGACCACGCCGTTGGTCATTGCGCTCATGGCCATGGCGCAGCCGGCCTTGGCCCAGGAGACTCCGGCCGCCCTTATCGGCAACTGGCAAGGCACCTATGTCTGCGCGCAGGGCAAGACCGGGCTGACACTGACGATCGATCGGCAGGACGGCAGCAGGTTTTCCGGCGTCTTCCAGTTCTACCCGCTGCGCGAGAACATCACCGTGCCGGAAGGATGTTTCACGGTTTCGGGCCGCATCAGAGGCGGCGGAGCGCTCGACATCACCGGCTCCAAATGGATCAAGCGGCCGGCCGGCTACATCACGGTCGATCTCCACGGCCGTGTCGGGCAAGGCGGCGCCGATCTATCGGGAACCGTGGAGACACCGGGCTACGGCAAGCTGTGCTCAACATTCGAGCTGATGAGAAGCACCACAAAGCCTTCCGTCGACGACACCTGCCGCGCCGAAGCCCCGGCGGTCAGCTCAACGCCCGACGGCAATGGACTCTCTCTCGCCGCCGGACCCTGAAACGACGATCCGCTGGCGCCGGGCTGACCTGGTACTCATTGCGCCCTGGCACGTGCTGCTCAAGCGGACATCTGCCGGCCGCGTCCACCGATCTTGGCCTCGTAGAGGGCGGCATCAGCGCGGTGATAGACCTCAGCCAGGGTATCGCCCAAGCGGATCTGCGTCAGGCCCGCCGAGAACGAATAGTGGAAATTGGGCTCCGAGGGCAGGCAGCCGGGCCGTCCGATCCGCTTGAACAGGCGCTCGATCAGGAGTTCGGCCGCTACTGGTCCGAGCTGCGGCAGGATCAGCAGGAACTCCTCCCCGCCGACCCGCCCAAAGCTGTCCGCAGGGCGCAGGTTTCGCTGCACGCTCGTGCCGAAGTCGATCAGCACGGCGTCGCCGAACTGATGGCCGAAACGATCATTGATCTGCTTGAATCGATCGATGTCGAGCAGTGCGATGCAAGTCTCGCCGACCTCGCCCGCATTCGCCTTGCCGATCGTCCCCTGCAGCACACTCATGCAGTGGCGCCGGTTCGAGATGCCGGTCAGCTCGTCGGTCTGCGAAGCCTTGCGCGCGCTGTCCCGGTCCTGCCGCAGGCTGCGCTCTCCGGTTCGCAGTTCGGTGATGTCCGAAGCGACGCAGAGCATCCAGCCGGCCGGCGATACCGTCTCGGTCATCCAGAGCCAACGGCCATCGGTGATATCGGTCTCGAAAGCGCGGTATGGGGTTTTCCCACGGCGGGAGCGAGCCGAGGTCAACCAATGCTCGAAATCGTCGGTAGCGAAGGCCACGCCGCGGCGCTGCTCGAAATTGCGCCGCACGATCTGCGCCCAGCTGAGCGTCTCGTCCTCGGTTATGCCATAGGCCTCACGAAAGGCCGCATTCGACCGCCGCAGGATGTCCTGCGGATCGAACAGCGCCACGAGCGTGCCACTGGTCTCGAAGAGACTCTCGATGATGTTGCCAAACACTACCGTGCGCACCGCATTCCAGGCAGAAGGCTACGCTGGAGTCTTTAGCGGCGGGTAAAATCGGGCTGTCGAAAACGGCGTGATACCTTCCGCCAGCGGCAGTTCATGGCTCGGCCGCGGCTCGGGCACCAATGCGTGCGAGAAACCGGTCCGCCGCCTCCAGTTCGGAGACCGCGATCCACTCGTCCGGCTGATGCGCCTGCGCGATCGAGCCGGGACCGCAGACCAGGGCCGGAATCCCCGCTTGCTGGAAGAAGCCGGCTTCCGTCCCGAACGGCATTGCGAGCGGTGGCCACAGGCCGCCGAACTCGCGCACCATGCCGACAGCTGGACTGTCCGCAGCGCAGTCGAGCGGCAGCACGCGCGCCAGCGGCATCGTCTCGACGCTCACATCGCAAGGCAGTCCCGCCACGAAACCCGCCACCTCGGCAAGCACGGCATCGACGGCAGCCTCGTCCGGCGGCCGGAACTCCCAGACGATCTCGCAGCGCTCCGGTACGATGTTGATGGCGCTGCCGCCGGCGATCCTGCCGATGTTGACGGTGGTTCCGCCTTCGCCCTCTCCGAGGCCAGCGAGTGCCGCGACCAGCGCCGCTGCCGGCTCGATCGCGCTGGCGCCGAGGCGCGGGTCGCTCGAATGGGCGGCGCGGCCGTGAAAAACGCTGCGATAGCCGTAGAAGCCGCGATGGCTGAGCCCGATCCGCATCTGCGTCGGCTCGCCGATGATTGCGAGTGCCGGAGGCGGGCAATGCGCCAGCAAGTCGGCGATCAGCAGCGGCACGCCGAGGCAGCCGACCTCCTCGTCATAGGACAGGGCGAGATGGATCGGCCGCCGCAGCTCATCCGTCCGCCAGCCCGAGACCGCCGCGAGACACGCCGCGACGAAGCCCTTCATGTCGACGGCGCCGCGGCCATGCAGGCGTCCGTCCCGGCTGGCGAGCGAGAATGGATCGCTCGCCCAGTCCTGATCATCGACCGGGACGACATCGGTGTGGCCCGAGAGGACGATGCCGCCCGGCGCATCCGGCCCGATCGTCGCCAGGATGTTGGCCTTTTCGCCCGACGCTTCGCCGGTCAGGCGTATCCGCGCGCCCGCGCCGTCGAGATAATCCGCGATCCAATTGACCAGATCGAGATTGGAACGCCGCGAGGTGGTGTCGAAGGCGACGAGCCTGCGCAGAATCTCGATGGTATCCATGACTGCCTAAGCGCCCCGCTGCCGTGCTGGCCGCAACCCGGCGCCGGTCCATTTCGCGGTCGCGAGGAAAAAGCCGGCGAGGATCAGCGCCATGCCGACAAGGTGGAAGCCACGCACCGGCTCGCCCAGAACGGCGACTGCAAGCAGAGCCGTGAACAGCGCCACCAGATGGAACGAGACGCCGGTGACGCTCGGCCCGAGTGTCGCCACGCAATGCCCCCAGAGGATAAAGGCGAGGAGCGAGGCGAACACGCCGATGTAGAGCACGGCCGCAACAGAGCCCAGATCGGTCGGGATGTGCGCGCCTTGCGCCAATTCAAACACCCAGAATGGCATGAGCACCAGCAAACCCGTCGCCATGGTGGCAGCGAGGAAGACCAACGGGCTCAAGGTCGCCGGTTTGCGTCGCAGCAGGACGGAATAGATCGCGTAATTGGCGACGGCGATGAGCACGAGGAACTCGCCGCCATCGGCCCGCAATCCGCCGAGCTGCTGCAGGTCGCCGCGTGCGACGATCCAGACGACGCCAACGAAGGACAGCGCGATGCCGGCGAGGGTCCGGCCGGAGGCACGCTCGACGCCGAGCGCGAAAGCCGCGAGCGGCACCATCAGCGGCAAGGTCGAGTTCAGGAAGGCGACGCTCGCGGCCGGTGTCGTCCGCAAGGCGAGATAGCCGAGCGCGTTGTAGCCGGCGATGCCGAAGGCGCCGCAGGCAACGATGAGGGCAAGGTGCTGCCGCAGCAGCCCCCGCTCCCGCCAGGCCTGCCGGCCGATGAGGGGAGCAAGGCAGGCCAGAGCCACGAGCCAGCGCCCGACGGCGAGCGAGACCGGCGGAAAGCTCGGCCCCAGTGCGCGCCCGAGCACGAGATTCCCCGCCCAGAACAAAGGCGGCAGCCAAAGCAACAGGAGCGGACGCGCCCAGAGCCCTTTCAACAGCGCGGACATGGCCGGCCTCACACGCCGTCGAGGCCGATGCGCAGGCGCCGGTTGTGCCGGCCTTTGTTGTCGATCTTCAGGATGCGTAGCGGTCGCGACGCTCCCGTAGACGCCAGATGCGTGCCGCCGCAGGCCTGGCGATCGAGCCCGGCGATCTCGACGACCCTGATCCGGCCGTCCGCCGTCGGCGGCGGTGTCACCGAGCGCGAGCGGATCAGGCCGGGCTCGTCGAACGCTTCGTCCTCACCGACATAGGTTTCGCGGACCGGCAGGTCCTGCCTGATCACGTCGTTGATGGCGCCTTCGAGGCCGCGCAGGCGTTCATTGTCAGCCTCCGGCAGATCGAAATCGATGCGCGCCGTGCCGTCCTCGTTCATCTGGACGCCGGTGACGAGCGCGCCGTCGAAGCCCTGATAAACCAGCGCATTGACGATATGCAGGTCGGTATGGAGCTCGCGCATGAGCTGCCGGAACGGGCGGTCGACCTCGGCAACCACGGCACCCGAGAGCGTGATCGGCTCAGCCAGCAGATGCCAGATGCCATCGGCTTGCGTCTCGAAGCCGGTGATCGGAACCTCGCCACCCGACCACAGCAAGGCGCCCTTGTCGGGAAGCTGGCCGCCGCCGCCGGGATAGAACGGCGATCGATCGAGCTGGACACGGCCCGGCTCGGCGGCTGTCACCACAGTTTCGAGGCCGAACACCTCCGGCTCGTCGAGGCAGAAATAGCGCGTCACGCGAAGACTCCATTTTCAGGAGAGTCTGGCGGTCCAGGGCAGCGCGGTATTGGCGGAAATTGAAAGGTCAGCGGGTAAGGCCGACAGCTCCTGCCCGCTGATACTGCAAGGGCGTGATGCCGAAGGAGCGCTTGAAGTGCCGGGTCAGCGCGCTCTGGTCATAGAAGCCGCTGGCCAGCGCCGCCTCGACAATGGGCGCCCCCGCCTTCAACTGCCGGATCGCCGACTTCAGCCGGAGCTGGGTCAGATAGGCGTGCGGCGTCAGTCCGGCTGTGCGCTTGAACAGGCTGATGAGCTGGAACGGGGTCATGTCAACCCAGAGCCCCATCTCCTCGAGGCTGAGCCCGCTTTCCGCGTGCTGCGAGGCCATCCGCTTGATCACGCGTGAAAGGGCAGCCTCATCGCGCGGCGCAGCCGGGATCGCGTGAGCGCCGTCGCCATGGCGCGTGAAGAGCTGCCCGAAACTGGCGACGAGGAGCTCGCGCTCTTCGAGCGGGTCATGGCCGTCTTCGAGGCTGCGATGCAGACGGCCGAAAGCTGCGATCAGATCGGCATCGCCGAGGACATTGCGCATGAAGTACGCCGGGCGGTCGATGCCCAGGCCGGCCGTCACCTGATCGATGGCGGGCTGCGTCAGATAGAGCGAGCGGTAGCGCCAGCTTCTGCTCCAGCCCATGCGGCCGGAATGGGGCTCGGCGGGATTGAAGACCAGAAGCACCGATTCACGGGCCTCGTCACTCCGACCACGGCTCTTGAACTCGGAGCCGCCGCTCTCGGTCACCGCGACGACAAAGGCGTCGTGCTGGTGCGGCGCGTAGTCATGCGTGGTGAAGTCGGCGTGCAGGCAGCTCAGCCCATTGACGCCGGTCGCGTTCCAGTAGCGCGTGGTGTTGTGTCTATCGACACGGGCCAACGGTGCATTCCTCTAGGCTCGGCGCATTCTCGCACGATCTCGCGATCTCCTCCAAGCCCGGCGTCCTGAAGAGCGCCGGCGGCAGAGCTCAGCGCTCGTGGCCAAAAAAGCCGGCCCCTTTCGGGGCCGGTGAAGCGCGCCTTGCGCGAATTCGTCACGGACCGCCGCGGCCCGCTCTGTCATCTCAGTGTAGTGTCGGTGCCGGCATGGTCAGCCGCACGCGCTCGATCTCATCCTTCAGCAGCAGCTTCTTCCGCTTGAGCTCGGCCACGCCAAGATCGCTCGATGAGGGGCTGGCGACCGCCTGGGCGATGGCTTCCTCGAGCTGGCGATGCTTGCGTTCGAGCTCGGCGAGATGTGTCTGCAGCGACATCTGGATCCTCCTGATGAGCGTTCTAGCAAGAGAAGTCTGACACAGAGCCGGCGTCGCGTCTGCGGGGCAGACGTGCACTGCACCATGAGTTTCTGTGATCCCTTCCGAGACCTTTCCCGAGGCGCGTGAATGCGAGCGAGCCGGCCCGCATCGCGCCGGCGATGCCCTTGCCGGGCCGCCCGCGCCTGCGCATAGTCGGCCGCGATCGCGGCGATGATGAGACGGCTTCATGGGATTCGAATTGAGCGCGGAGGAGATCGAGGTCCTGCAGGCGGAACTCGCGCGTTTGCGCGAGGAGCACCGCGATCTCGACAGCGCCATCGACGCGCTCGAACGGCTCGGCCCGGTCAACCAGATCCAGATCCAGCGCCTGAAGAAGCGCAAGCTCTATCTGCGCGACCGCATCTCCCATCTCGAAGACCAGCTGACGCCGGATATCATCGCTTAGAGCCCGCTCCGATCGGCCTCTCCACAGGCCGGTCGGCAAAGCGGTCTCCAAACTAAAAGCAAGAGGCGGGAATTCCGCCGGAATCCCGATTCGGCGCTTGCCTGTGACGCTGCGGCCGGTCTAGATCGCGCGCTTCCTCCCTCATGCTGGGAAGCGCTGATTTCATGGCCGAGCCGACCCCACCCGTCGCCATCATCATGGGCAGCCAGTCCGACTGGGCGACGATGCGCCATGCCGCCGACACGCTCGCCGAACTCGGCATCGCCTTCGATGCCCGCATCGTCTCGGCCCATCGTACACCCGACCGTATGGTCGACTTCGCCAAGGGCGCCAAGGCAGCCGGCTTCAAGGTCATCATCGCCGGGGCTGGCGGCGCGGCGCATCTGCCGGGCATGACGGCCTCGCTCACGCCCCTGCCCGTCTTCGGCGTCCCCGTCGAATCCAAGGCGCTCTCGGGCCAGGACAGCCTGCTCTCGATCGTGCAGATGCCCGGCGGCATCCCGGTCGGCACGCTCGCCATCGGCAAGGCCGGTGCGATCAACGCCGCCCTGCTCGCCGCCGCCGTGCTCGCCCTTTTCGACGAAGGCCTCGCCGAGCGGCTCGACGCCTGGCGCGCCAGGCTGAGCGCCGCGGTCACTGAGCGCCCGAAGGACGAGGCATGAGCCGGCCCGATCCGCGCGGCCTCGGCCCCGGCGCCGTCCTCGGCATTCTGGGCGGCGGGCAGCTCGCCCGCATGCTGGCCCTGGCCGCGGCCGATCTCGGCGTGCGCGTCCATATCTTCGCGCCCGAGCCCGACAGCCCGGCCTATGAGGTCGCCGCCCGCCACACCATCGGCGCCTATGAGGACGAGGCGGCCCTCGCCAGCTTCGCCGACGCCGTCGACGTCGTGACCTACGAGTTCGAGAACGTCCCGGCCGCGACCGCCGCCTTCCTCGCCGCCCGCACCCCGCTGCATCCCGGCGCGAGGGCGCTCGCGGTGACGCAGGATCGCCTCACCGAGAAGCGTTTCGTTGCCGATCTCGGCCTTGCCGTGGCGCCGTTCGAGCCGGTCGACTCGCTCGCCGATCTCGAAAAGGCCGTCGCCAAGCTCGGCCGCCCCGCCGTGCTGAAGACGCGGCGCTTCGGCTATGACGGCAAGGGCCAGGTCAAGATCGCCGAGGGCGTCGACCTGGCCGAGGCCTGGGACGAGATCGGCCATTTCCCGGCGATCCTCGAAGGCTTCGTCACCTTTGCGCGCGAGGTCTCGGTCGTCGCGGCCCGCGCCGCCGACGGCTCCTTCGCCGCCTTCGACGTCTGCGAGAACGAGCATCGCGACCATATCCTGGCGCTGACGCAAATTCCCGCCCGCATCGGCCCGGCCGCGGCGGACGCCGCGATCGAGGCTGCACGGCGCATCGGCGAGGCGCTCGGCTATGTCGGCGTCTTCGCCGTCGAGTTCTTCCTGGTCGAGGGCGAGGGCGGCGACGAGGTCGTCGTCAACGAGATCGCCCCGCGCGTGCACAATTCCGGACACTGGACCAGCGAGGGTGCTGAGACCTCGCAGTTCCACCAGCATGTCCGCGCCGTCTGCGGCTTCCCGCTCGGCTCGACGGCGCGGCGCGGGCGCGTCACCATGCAGAACCTGATCGGCGACCAGGCGAATGACTGGCGCGCCATCCTGGCCGAGCCCGGCACGCATCTTCACCTCTACGGCAAGCGCGAAGCGCGGCCCGGCCGCAAGATGGGCCACGTTACCCGCGTCCTCCCCGAGGCGAACTGACCGACGGAGTGCCCCACCTCGCGAAACCCGCGTATTTCCGCAGGTTTCGCCGCGCTGCAGCGTGGACAGGCTCCGGGAATTCTGGTATCCGCACCACCTTCGCGGCGATCTCTCAGACGGGAGGTCGCCGCCCCGATTCCGGCCCACCGACAACGACGGACTGAAGACGTGCAGGTTCTTGTTCGCGACAACAACGTCGATCAGGCGCTGCGGGCGCTGAAGAAGAAGATGCAGCGCGAGGGCATCTTCCGTGAGATGAAGCTCCGCGGCCATTACGAGAAGCCGTCCGAGAAGAAGGCGCGCGAGAAGGCCGAGGCTGTCCGCCGCGCTCGCAAGCTCATCCGCAAGAAGCTGCAGCGCGAAGGCCTGCTGCCGGCTCCGGTCAAGCCGAAGCGCCCCGAGCGTCCCGCTCGGCCGGCGGTCTGATCGCGCAAGAGGCCGGCCGCCGCCGTTCCTGTTCTGATATCCGTGCGCGCCTGGAGCTTCTCCAGGCGCTCTTGTTTTTGGTGGCGTCGTTAACCAAACTTTGTCAGGGCTTGGGCGTTTTGGAGGATGGGCGGCGCACCGGGGCGGTGGCGCCGCATGGCAGGCGAGAGTTCGAGGCGATGGATAAGAGCATGCTCACAGGCAGGAACTGGCTGATCGCGACGGGCCTCGCGCTCGCGCTCGCAGGCTGCGACACGGTGAGCATGAGCTCCGGCGCCGGCGTCGCCGAGTTGCAGACCGAGAACACCGAGGCAGCGAGCGTCAACATCGGCTCGCTCAGCGAGGTGATCAATCGCAACCCGAACGACCCGCAGGCCTACAACACCCGCGGCGCGGCTTATGCCCGTATCGGCCGCTACTCCGACGCCATCTCCGACTTCACCAAGGCGGTGCAGATCGACGCCAATTTCGCGCCGGCCTACACCAATCGCGGCTTGGCGCTGCGCCAGAGCGGGCGTAACGACGCCGCGCTCCAGGATTTCAACCGCGCCACCACCGCCAACCCGAACTACGCCCCGGCCTTCGTTGCCCGCGCCAACCTGCTGCGCCTGCAGGGCAACAGCCAGCAGGCCCTGGGCGACCTCAACACTGCGATCCGCCTCAACCCGGAATCGCCTGAGGCCTTCCACGCCCGCGGACTGGTCTACCAGAAGGAAGGCCAGCACCAGCAGGCCGTCACCGACTTCGACTCGGTGATCGACCGCAACCCCTATACCGCCCCGCCCTATATCGCCCGCGGCGAGAGCCTGAACGCGCTCGGCAAATACGACTCGGCGCTCGAGGACTTCACCGCCGCGCTCAATGTCGACAACCGCAATGCCGCCGCCTGGGCCGGCCGCGGCTTCGCCTTCGAGAAGCAGGGCAAGAAGACCGAGGCGAGCGAGGCCTATCAGCGCGCCCTCGGCCTCGACGGCAACAACCAGATCGCCCGCGCCGGCTCTGCCCGCCTCGGCGGCGGTGGCGGCATGTTCCGCTTCTGAGGCACTTCTAGGTCTACTGCGCCGCGGCGGTCACCGTCTCGCTGCCGGCCAGACGGCTGGTGCCGAGATCGGCAAGGAAGCGCCTGATCTCCGGCACCGAGCCATGCGCCGGCAGGTTCTCGTGATTGCCGTCCGGGAAGCGGATGAAGCGCTTCGGGGGATTGGCGAGCGCAAACAGCGCCTCGCCCTGGCTGAACGGGATGACGCCGTCACGCTGACCGTGCAGCACCAGCAGCGGCGCCTTGACCTTGCCGATGGCCCGGTCGGAATGGAACTGGTCGTGCATGAACAGCCCGACCGGGACATAAGGGTAGAGCTGCTGCGCCACCGCGACGGTCGAGAGATAGGGCGCTTCGAGGATCACCGCCTTCAGCGGAACCTCCGCCGCCAGCTTCACCACCACGCCAGTGCCGAGCGACTCGCCATAGCCGACCAGCCGCTCCGCGCCGAAGCGCGCCGCGGCCGCCGCATAGGCGGCGCGCGCGTCCTGCGCCAGCCCGTCCTCGGTCGGCGAGCCGGTCGAGCCGCCATAACCGCGATAGTTGACAGCGAACAGGCCGGTGCCGTCCTGCGTCAAGGCACGGAAGCGCGCCTGCCGGATCGAGCGGCCGAAATTGCCGGCATTGCCGTGGAAGAACAGCAGCACCGGCTTGCCCTCGCGCGGCGGCACCACCCAGGCGACCAGCCTCTCCCCGTCAGCCGCGGTCAGCGTGGCTTCCTCGACGCCCGGCAGGTTGGCGCTGGCGATCTCGGCCCGGGCCGGATTGCGCGGATACATCATCTCGCGCTGCTTGACGTAGAGCAGCGCCAGCACGCCGCCATAGGCGCAGAGCGCAGCGACGGCGAGAAGCTTCAGGATCCTGCGCATCATCCGTGACCTTCGACCGCCGCCCAAACGAAAGGGCCGGCATCGAGCCGGCCCTTTACGACGTTCCGATGACGGATGCGCCGGCTCATCTGCGCCGGCGCGATGACGTTTCCGTCAGTGCCGCGCCTTCGCCGCTCAGTAGAGCAGCAGCGCCAGCAGCATCAGGACGAAGGGGACGAACGTGGCCCGCCAGCCGATCGACGGGGCGGCGATGCCGACACCGGTGCCGACCAGGGTCAGCAGCGTGCCGATGATGGCCGTGCCCCAGGCATGCTTGGTGCCGCCGACCGCGAGTGCCGCGACGATGGCGAGGCAGGCGAGCGTGCCGACCTCGGCGAAGTGGACGAAGCCCACATAGGTGCGCTCGTGCTCCGGATAGTCCATCTGCGGAATGTCGGCGGCGTGTCCGTGGTCGGCCATGAAGGAAGTCCCGAATTCAAACCCTGTCCGATGCCCTGTATCGCACCTGCAAGGGGTCGGCAACGGAGCGCAGGAGCGGCAGCAGCCATTTTCTGAACGACGCAAAGACAATGCCGGGAAAAAAGCGCAACCCGCGCCGATTTCAGCGGTTCAGGTCCCGAATCAGGCGGCGCGACTTATGGCAGCAGCCCCCGGCCGGACAGATGCCGGATCACGACTGTACCGGCGATTCTCGTCGTCAGGACCTTTGAAGACCGGCCGCCGCCAGCGCTGCGCCTTGCTCGCTCGCCACCTTGGCGACGCTGAACGCCTCGATCTCCTGCTCGAACAGCCGGTGGAAATTGAGCTCCGCATCGAGATGCAGGAAGACGCCGCCCAGACCGATCGCGGCGCGATCCATGAAGACGAATTCGCGCGGCACCGTCACCGGCCCGCGTGCCTTCAGCGCTGAATGCACCTGGAAGGCCTGCTTGCGGCCGTATTCAGCCGGGCTGACGCCCTCGGCGATCCGGCGAGTACGATCCTCCAGCAGCGGGCCGTAAATGAATTTCGCCCAGATGTTGAGCGTGTCGATCAGCTCCTTGTTGAGCCCCTTGAAGCCCCAGACCTCATAGGCGTGGACGACGCGAGCCTCCTCCCCAGTGAGCAGCCCGCGATAGAGGTCGACCACGCCGCCCACGAAGCTCGGCGGGAAGATCCGGATGCAGCCATAGTCGAGCAGGTTGATGCCCCCCGGCTCGCCGCCCTCCTGGAAGACGGTGTAGTTGCCGAGATGCGGGTCGCCATGGATGACGCCGTGATGGCTGAACGGGCGCCACCAGGCCCGGAACATGGCGGTCGAGATGCGGTCGCGGACCTGCTGGCTCGCCTGCTTGTGGTTGAGGATCTTGTCGCCGTCGAGCCAGCCCATGGTCAGGAGCCGCCGCGTCGACAGCTCCGGTACGACATCGGGTACGCGCACTTCCGGTGTTGCCGCGAGCATCTGCCGGTAGAGTGCGACATGCTTCGCCTCGCGGCGGTAGTCCAGCTCCTCGCGGACGCGGGCGCTGATCTCCTTGGCGATCTCGCTGGTGTCGATCACAGCGCCCATGCGCCGGTGCAGCCCGAACAGGATTTCGAGCTGGGAGATGTCGGCTTCGACAGCCGATTCCATGTCCGGGTATTGCAGCTTGCAGGCGACCTGGACGTCGCCGAGAGTCGTTGCCCTGTGCACCTGCCCAAGCGAGGCCGCCGCAGCCGGCTTGAGATCGAACTCGCCGAAGCGCTCGCGCCAGCTCGCGCCGAGCTCGGCCTGCATGCGGCGCTTGACGAAGGCGGCGCCCATCGGCGGCGCCTCCGATTGCAGCTTCTGCAGTTCGGCAGCGTATTCCGGCGGCACCACGTCGGGAATGGTGGCGACGAGCTGCGCCACCTTCATCAGCGGGCCCTTCAGCCCGCCAAGTGCCTTGGCCAGCGCCTCGGCATTGGTGGCGTTGCGGCCCTCCAGCCCGAACAGCTTGGTGCCGGCGATCCGCGCGGCGACACCGCCGACATTGGCGCCGACGCGAGCATAGCGCGCTGCGCGGGCGGAAAATCGATTGGCTTCGCTATCACGTTCGGACATGCGGGCTCGCGGTGTCGGGCGGTATCGTATCCAGGATGTAGGCGCTCCGCCGGGGAAAGCCAGCCGACACGCTGTCTCAGGATCGCCCGGCCTGCGCGATCGCCGCAAGGCTCGCCCTGATCTCCGCGACGCTCGCCGCTCGCCCGCCGGCTGCCTCGACCTTCCGAGCCATGTCGGCGATCAGTTGCGCATTGCTGCGCGTCTCGCCGAAGGGCGCATCCTCCAGCCCGGCGCGGACATGGACGCCGCGTGCGACCGCCGGCGCGACGATCTCACCGAGATCGACACCGAGCCCGGCGATCATCACCGGGGCCTGCGGCGCACACTCTGCCAGCAGGGCAAGATGGGCATCCAGCGCATAGGGCTTCGGCGGGAAACCCCAGGCGAAGGCATCGGAGAACATCAGCCGATAGATCGGGCTGGGCATGCCGGGATAGGCCTTGGCCAGCGCCGCACCGAGCCGGGTGAAGCCGGGCTCGTAGATCGCATAGCTCGGATGGACCCTGTGCGCCTGAGCCACCGCCATGCCCTCGCGGATATGCTCGCCGGGATTCTGGTAGATGAAGCCGGCCTCGCCCTCAGGGATGCCGGCGAAGGTCGTCCAGTTGCACGAGCCGGGATCGAGTACGCCCCATTCGACCAGGCCGCGCTTGGCGAGTTCTTCCAGATGCGTGTAGCGGCCCGAGCCGATCATGTCGCCGGCGTAACCGGAACCGAGGATCGGAATCGTCGGGTAGACGATCGCGTCGACCTTGGCCCTGATCCCTTCGATCGCCTTGGCGTAGAGCTCCCAGTCGTCGCGCTGGCGGCCGGTCTCGACATCATAGACATGCAGATGGACGATCGCGGCGCCGGCCTCGACCGCAGCGATCCCGTCGGCAACGATGTCGGGGATCGCGATCGGGATGCCGGGCTGGCGCTCCTTGCCCCAGGGCCCGTTGATCGCGGCTTCGATCCAGATCGGCTTGGTCATACCGATGCATCCTTCGGCCAGTTGTCGCGGATCCAGCGTGTCAGCCCCTCCTCCTCGACCTCGCCGGCGGCGAGGGCGAGGATGATCGCGGCGGCATCGGCTTCACTGGGCGCGAACTCGATTCCGTTCAGGCGAAGGAAGATGATCAGCGCCAGCAGCGAGACGCGCTTGTTGCCGTCGATGAAGGGATGGTTCTTGGCGATGCCGAACGCATAGGCCGCCACCAGCACCGCCATGTCAGTCTCGCCATAAGCGAAGCGGTTTATAGGCCGCGCTAGAGCGGATTCCAGCAAGCCGCGATCCCGAATGCCGTCGGGGCCGCCGAAGAGCGCCAGTTGCTCGGAATGGATATCGGCGACGACGTCAGGGGTGAGCCAGAACGGCTCCGTCATTTCGCCAGCTCGCGCAGCGCATTGGCGTATTGCTTCATCGCCTTGCGCGCGATCACCATGGTGCGCTCGTGCAAATCGTCATGAGGCGACAGCTTGAATGCGCCTTCCGGCTGCTCGACCACGGTCAGCTTGTCGCCTTCCGCCAGTTTCAGCCGCGCCAGCAGCTCCTTGGGCAGGATGATGCCGACCGAATTGCCGATCTTGCGGACCTGCAGGACCATGGCCTGCTCGCCGGCAGGCTTTTCGGGCTTGTTCATGGCGCGCTCCGCGGCTCGTCTGTTGTACTAAATGTATAACAGACAAACGCCCAGCCGTCAGCGCCGTACGAGGTGGCAGTGATCTTGGCCGGCCTCCCGCGACAGGGAAGCCGGCCAAAAGCTCTACGACCGCCTCACTCGCCCTTGTTGACCGAGATCGGCTTCAGCACATTGCTCGGCTGGACGTACTTCGCGATCAGCGTGTCATAGGTGCCGTTCGCCTGCAGCCGCTCCAGCGCGCCCTTGACTGCGTCGCGCAGCTGGCCGCCCTCGGCCGTCTTCGGGAACGGGATGCCGGTCAGCGAGCGGGTGAAGGGCTCGCCGAGCGGGATATAGGTGTTCGGCTCGAGCTTCTGGAAATGCGTCATCGTCTCGCTGCCCTGGACGCCGCCCTGCAGGCGCTGCGTCTTGAGCTGGGTGCGGGCGTCGACCGAACCTTCAGTGCCGACCACGGTGATCGCCGGCTTGCCCTTGGCGACGCAGTTGGCATCGCTCCACTCGCCGATCTGCTTCGGCCAGTTGGTCGAGCGGCTGGCGCCGACGCTCTTGCCGCAGAGATCCTCGACCGACTTGATCGTCGAGGCGAAGGCGGTGACCGTGTAGAACTGCGCACCCGAGACCATGTAGTCGACGAAATCGACCGTCTCGCGCCGCGCCGGCAGGTCGCTCATCCCGGCCATCACCATGTCGACGCGGCCGGTCGTCAGCGAGGGCAACATCTGGGCGAAGGCGGTGTCCTGCCATTCGGCCTTGACGCCGAGCTCCTTGGCGATCGCCTCGCCGAGCTCGTAGTCGAAGCCGGCCATCTGGTTGGTCGCCGGATCCTTGTAGACGATCGGCGCATAGTTCGGCTGGGTCGCAATGACGATCTTGCCGGCGGTCTTGATCCGGTCCGGCAGAGCCTGGGCCTGGGCGGCGAGCGCGGTGCCGGCGAGCAGCGCGGCGGCGAGCGAAAGGCGAAGCATGGTGGTCTCCCTCTTGTCTTTGCTTGGATTCACGTGGTCTTGGATTCACTTGAGAACGGCGGCGATGAAATCGCGGGTGCGGGCCTGGCCCGGCGCAACCAGCACCTGCTGCGGCGGGCCCTGCTCGACGATCTCACCCTTGTCCATGAAGACGACGTCGCTCGCGACCTCGCGGGCAAAACCGAGCTCATGGGTAACGACGATCATCGTCATGCCGGTCGCGGCGAGGTCGCGCATCACGTTGAGCACCTCGCCGACCAGTTCGGGATCGAGCGCCGAAGTCGGCTCGTCGAACAGCATGACCTGCGGCTTCATCGCCAGCGCGCGGGCGATGGCGATGCGCTGCTGCTGGCCGCCGGAGAGCTCGATCGGATAGGAATCGCGCTTCTCGGCCAGGCCGACGCGATCGAGCAGCGCCATCGCCTCGGCGATGATCTCGCGCCGCGGCCGCTTCAGCACCGTGAGCGGGCCCTCGATAATGTTCTGCAGCACCGTCATGTGGTTGAACAGGTTGAAGCGCTGGAAGACCATGCCGGTCTTCAGACGCTGGCGTGCGATTTCGACATCGCTGAGCTCGTGCAGCTCGTTGCCGACGCGGCGATAGCCGATCAGCTCGCCAGCCACGGTGATCGCGCCGGCATCGATCTTTTCCAGCTGGTTGATGCAGCGCAGCAGCGTGGACTTGCCGGAGCCGGACGGGCCGATGATGCATTGCACCGCGCCCGGGCTGACCGAGAGCGAGACATTGTTCAGCGCCTTCAGCGGGCCGAACTGCTTGGTGACGCTGGCGGCGACGACGATCGGGGACAAGGCGTTCACGCGGCGGCCTCCTCGGCGACCTGGGGCTTGGCGCGGCGCTCGCCCCGGCCTTTGGAGAAGGCCCGTTCGAGGAAGAACTGCCCGACCTGCAGGAGGGTGACGACCAGCAGATACCAGCCGGCCGCGACGATCAGCAGTTCGATGACGCGGGCATTGGCGTAGTAGACGTTCTGCGCGTTGCGCAGGATTTCGGAGAACTGGATCACGCTGGCGACCGAGGTCAGCTTGACCATGCTGATCACCTCGTTGCCGACCGGCGGGATGATCACCCGCATCGCCTGCGGCAGCACGATCCGGCGCAAGGTGGTCAGCCGGGTCATGCCGATCGCCTTGGCGGCCTCGGTCTGCCCGAGATCGACCGAGAGGATGCCGGAGCGGACCACCTCGGCGGTATAGGCGCCCTGGTTCATGCCGAGGCCGAGCAGCGTCGCCATGAACGGGCCGATGATGTCGATGGTGCGCCACTCGATCACGCCGGGGATGCCGATCGTCGGGAAGACCAGCGCCAGGTTAAACCAGAGCAGCAATTGCAGCAGCAGCGGCGTGCCGCGGAAGAACCAGATGTAGAACAGCGCGACCCCGCGCAGCACCGGGTTCGGCGACATGTACATGATCGCGAAAACGACGCCGAGCACGATGCCGAGCCCCATGGCACAGACCGTCATGATCAGCGTGTTGACGAGGCCGGCGAGGATGGCCGGCGCGGTGAAGAACTGCGCCACCACCGGCCAGGCGATCTGTCCCTGGGCGAAGGCCTTCACGATCCAGGCGAGCACGAACAGGATCGCCGCCGCTGCGATCCAGCGCCCGTAGAAGCGCTTGGGCACGATGGTCAGGCCGGCGAGCTCGGCAAGGCCGCGATCCGGCATCGTTTGGGTTGCACTGCTCATGCCGCGCGCTCCCTCGTCCACTGTGCGAAGCCGGAAAGCCAGCCACGGAAGCGGCCGATCTGCTCAGCGACCCTGGCCGGCGCCGTGCCGCCATGGCCGCTGCGCGCCGCCACCGCCGCATCGAGCGTCAGCACCTTGAGCACGCTCTCGTCGAGGCGCGGATCGATCGCGCGCAATTCCACCGGCTCCAGCCCTTCGAGCTCGCGGCCCATCTCCTCGCAATAGCGCACCAGCGCGCCGCTGATCTCATGCGCCTCGGCGAAGGGCACGCCCTTGCGGGCAAGATGATCGGCGACTTCGGTCGCGAGCGCAAAGCCGGCGCCGGCCTGCGCCCGCATCACCTCTGGCCTGGCTTCCATCGTCTCGACCAGCCCGGCGAAGGCCGGCAGCACTTCGCCGAGCACGTCGACCGCGTCGAAGGCGGCGCGCTTGTCCTCGGCGAGGTCGCGGTTATAGGCCAGCGGCAGACCCTTCAACGCGCCGAGCATGGCGACGAGATCGCCGGTCAGGCGGGCCGCGCGGCCGCGCGAGATCTCGGCGATATCCGGGTTCTTCTTCTGCGGCATGATCGAGGACCCGGTCGCGAAGGCGTCATCGAGGACGACCCAGCCGAACTGGCGCGAGGTCCACAGCGTCACCTCCTCCGCCAGCCGCGACAGGTTCGTCGCCAGCATCGCCGCAACGAACAGGAATTCCGCGACATGGTCACGCGCGCCGACGGCATCGACCGAATTCTCGCAAGGGCCATCATAGCCGAGCGCCCTGGCGCTGAGCTCCGGTGTCAGCGCGATCGCCGAGCCCGCCAGCGCCGCGGCACCCAGCGGCGAGAGCGAAGAGCGCTTCTCCCAGTCCTGCAGGCGGGAGGCGTCGCGCGACAGGGCCTGGCCATGCGCCATAAGCCAGTGGCCGAAGGTGACGGGCTGGGCGCTCTGCAGATGGGTGAAGCCCGGGCAGACCGAGGCTGCATGCCGCTCGGCCTGGCCGGCGATCGCCTCGAGCAGCTCGGCCAGCATCGCGCCGATCGAACGCGCCTCGGCCCGCAGATAGAGCTTCAGGTTGTTGGCGGCCTGGTCGTTGCGCGAGCGTCCGGCCCTGAGCTTGGCGCCGGTCGCGCCAATCCGCGCGGTCAGCACGCGCTCGATGAAGGTATGGACGTCCTCGTCGCTCTCGTCCGGCGCGAGCGTCCCGGCAGCGAGATCCGCGGCGATTGCGTCGAGCGCCGCGACGATGGTCTTGAACTCGTCCTGGCTGAGCAGCCCGGCACGTTCGAGCTCGGCCGCATGAGCCTTGCCGCCGGCGATATCCTGCGGCGCGAGGCGGGCATGGGCGCCGGCCGCGCTCGACAGCTTCATCATGCGCGGATCGGGCGACTTGCGGAAACGGCCGCCCCAGAGACGCGTATTATGGTTCATGATGCTCTCCCCTTGCCTGAAACACTGCCCTCTTGACCGCGCAACCGGCAAACGAAACGATCTCCTCAAGGGTAGTCGCTGAAGGAATATCTATTTGGCCAGCCGCAACCTCCCGCCGTCGACCACGGCGCTCCGGGTTTTCCTCGCCGTCGCCCGCCTCGGCTCGACGGCGAAGGCGGCCGGCGAAGTGCACCTGACCCAGAGCGCCGTCTCCAAGCAGATCCAGGCACTGGAGGATCATCTCGGCACCGAGCTGTTCGAGCGCAGCCCAGCCGGGCTGAAACCCACCGAGGCCGGCACGATCTATCGTCCTTATGCCGAAGCCGCGATCGAGCAGATGGAGCGCGGCGCCCGCCGCCTTGCCGAGCGCGCTGCGATCGGCCGGCCGATCCGCCTGCACATGATCGCCATCGCCGGCGAGCGCTGGCTGATGGAGCGCTTTCCGGAATTCGCCCAGGCGCACCCCGAGATTGACGTCCAGTTCACCAATTTCGTCAGCGAGAACGAGATCGAGGAAGCCGATCTGGAGATCGTCCACGGCTTCGGCCCCTGGCCGGACCGGGAATCGCATTATCTGTTCGGGCGCCAGGTCGCGCTCGTGGCGGCCCCTTCCGCGCTGGAGCGCCTCGGCGGCTTCAATCGCGCCGCCGACATCCAGAAGATGACGTTGCTGCAGCATTTCCAGATGCCGGCCTTCTGGGCCGAGTTCACCGAGGCGCACGGCCTGCGCGGCGCGGTTCCAGCCCATACCGTGCGCTACGGCTATTACTCCGTGATCATCCGCGCTGCCGTCGCCGGACTGGGCGTTGCGCTCACCCCACGCTGCTATGTCGCCGAGGAACTGGCCTCGGGCGCGCTGGTCAATCCGCTCGGCCTCAGCTTCGACAGCGCGACCGGCTGCTGGCTGACCGTCACGCCGCAGAGCGAGCGCAGCCCTGCCCTCGACGCGCTGGTCGCCTGGCTCTGCGAGGAAGGGCGCCGCTTCGACGCTGCGGGTTGAGCCCCTCCCCGCCATGCTCTAGACCGGCCGCATGCTTCCGATGGCGAAGGCCCGATGCGCATAGCCGTGACCGGACGGACCGGGCAGGTCGTCCAATCCCTCCTCGCCTGCGCGCAGGCGGCGGACGTAACCGTCATCCCGGTCGCCCGGCCCGAGCTCGACCTGTCGCAGCCCGACGGCATTCGGCAGGCGCTCGCCAACGTACAGCCCGACTGCATCGTCAACGCCGCCGCCTACACCGCCGTCGACAGGGCCGAGAGCGAGCCGGACCTGGCCATGCGCATCAATGGCGAAGGTGCCGGCGCGGTCGCCGCCGCGGCTGCGGCCCTTGGCGTGCCGCTGATCCACATCTCGACAGACTATGTCTTCGACGGCCTGGCGCCGCGCCCCTGGCTGGAGAGTGATCCGGTCGGCCCGCTCTCGGCCTATGGCCGCTCGAAGCTGGCCGGCGAGGAGGCCATTGCGGCGTCCCCCGCCGACTGGACGATCCTGCGCACCGCCTGGGTCTACAGCCCCTACGGCGCCAACTTCGTGAAGACCATGCTGCGCCTGGCCGAGAGCCGGGACGAGATCGGCGTCGTCTGCAACCAGTCGGGCTCGCCGACCAGCGCCCCCGACCTTGCCGAGGTGATCATCGCGATGGCGAAGGCGCTGATCGCCCGCCCTGGCGATACCTTGCTGCGCGGCGTCTTCCACGCCGCCGGCACCGGCGAGGCGAGCTGGGCCGATCTGGCGGAGGCCGTCTTCGCCGCCTCGGCGGCGCTGGGCGGTCCGAGTGCGAGCGTCAGGCGCATCCCGACATCGGACTATCCCACCCCCGCGCGACGGCCGGCCAATTCCAGGCTCGATTGCAGCCTGCTTGCCGAGCGCCACAGTCTGCGCCTGCCGCCCTGGCAGGACTCGGTGAAAACCTGCGTCGCCACGCTGCTGGCGCAGCCAAGAAGCTGAAGGAACCATCATGAAGGGGATCATCCTCGCCGGCGGCAGCGGCACGCGGCTTCACCCGATGACCATGGTGACGTCGAAGCAGCTCCTGCCCGTCTACGACAAGCCGATGATCTACTACCCGCTCTCGACGCTGATGCTAGCCGGCATCCGCGAGATCCTGATCATCTCGACGCCGGACGACGCGCCGCGCTTCGAGGCGCTGTTCGGCAGCGGCGAGCGCTGGGGCCTGAAGCTCTCCTATGCAGTGCAGCCGAAGCCGGAAGGCCTGGCGCAGGCCTATCATATCGGCGCCGATTTCGTCGCCGGCGGCCCCTCCGCCCTGATCCTCGGCGACAATCTCTATTACGGCGACGGCCTCACCGACGTCCTGCACCGCGCCGCCGCCCGTGACCATGGCGCCACCGTCTTCGCCTATCGCGTCAGCGATCCCGAGCGCTATGGCGTCGTCTCCTTCGACACCACCGGCAAGGCGCTCTCGATCGAGGAAAAGCCCAAGGTCCCGCGCTCGCATTGGGCGGTGACCGGCCTCTATTTCTACGATGCCGAGGTGGTTGAGATCGCCCGCAAGCTCAAGCCTTCGGCCCGCGGCGAGCTCGAGATCACCGACGTCAATCTCGCCTATCTCGAACGCGGCGCGCTCAGCGTCGAGCGGCTCGGGCGCGGCTATGCCTGGCTCGACACCGGCACGCCGGATTCCCTGGTCGAGGCTTCGGAGTTCGTGCGCACGCTGGAGCGCCGCCAGGGCTTCCGCATCGCCTGCCCCGAGGAGATCGCCTTCGAGAACGGCTGGATCGACCGCGAGCAACTGCGCGCGCTCGGGCAGGCCCTGTCGAAGAGCGGCTATGGCCAGTACCTGCTCGGCGTCGCCGGGCGGGAGCACTCGGCCTGACACCGCACTTCCCCCGGCGATGCAGAGCGCTCATGCTGCATCGGCGGTGGCCGAAAACGATGGGCTGACCGAGATTGCATCGCAGCCGCGCCGAAGACGTGCACGAGGATCGAAGCTTCCATGAACGCCCCCGCCACCACGACCGGCAGCTCTCGGCATCCCGCCCTCGACAGCCTGACCGCCTCGCTCCGCGATCTCCTCGGCCCGCGCTGCTCGACCTCGGACAGCGAGCGCGAGCATCACGGTCATGGCGAATCCTATCACCCGACCAAGGCACCGGACGTGGTCTGCTATCCGCTGACCACCGAGGAGGTGAGCAGCATCGTCAAGCTCTGCCATCAGGCCAAAGTGCCGGTCATTCCCTTCGGCGCCGGCACCTCGCTCGAAGGCCATGTCGTCGCGCTGCATGGCGGCGTCTGCATCGACCTTTCGCGGATGAACGCGATCACCGCCGTCAATGCCGAGGATCTCGACTGCACGGTCGAGGCCGGCGTCACCCGCAAGCAGCTCAACGAGCACCTGCGCGACACCGGCCTGTTCTTCCCGGTCGATCCCGGCGCCGACGCCACGCTGGGCGGCATGACCGCGACCCGCGCCTCGGGCACCAATGCGGTGCGCTACGGCACGATGAAGGACAATGTCCTGGCGCTCACCGTCGTGCTCGCCGACGGCACCATCCTGAAGACCGGCGGCCGCGCCCGCAAATCCTCGGCCGGCTACGATCTCACCCGCCTCTTCGTCGGCTCGGAGGGCACGCTCGGCGTCATCACCGAGGTTACCCTTCGCCTCTACGGCATCCCCGAGGCGAGCTCGGTCGCGGTCTGCTCCTTCCCGGACATCGCCAGCGCGGTCAATTGCGCCATCGAGACCATCCAATGCGGCATCCAGGTCGCCCGCGTCGAACTGCTCGACGAGACCTGCATGCGCGCGATCAACCGCCACAACAATCTGAGCTATCCCGAGACGGTCGCGCTCTTCCTCGAATTCCACGGCACGGAGGCGGCGGTGGTCTCGCAGGCGCAGACCGTACAGATGCTCGCGGAAGGCCATGGCGGCGAAGGCTGGCGCTTCGCGACCAGCGCCGAGGAGCGCAACAAGCTCTGGCAGGCCCGGCACAACATGCATTACGCGCTGCTCGCCCTGCGTCCCGGCGCCAGCAGCTGGGGCACCGATACCTGCGTGCCGATCTCGCAGCTCGCCAACTGCATCACCGAGATCAAGGAGCATGCCAAGGACGCGCCCTTCCCGGTCACGGCACTCGGCCATGTCGGCGACGGCAATTTCCACATGGGTTTCCTGATCAGGATGGATTCGCCCGAGGAGATCCGCGAGGCCGAGCGGCTGAACGGCTTGCTGGTCAACCGCGCCATCGATCTCGGCGGCACCTGCACCGGCGAGCACGGCGTCGGCTACGGCAAGGCGAAATTCCTGCGCAAGGAGCATGGCGACGCCGCGGTCGAGGTGATGCGCACGCTGAAGGCGAGCCTCGACCCCGACAACATCATGAACCCCGGCAAGGTGCTGCCGGTCTGACGGACGCGCGCAACGCGAGACCCCTCCCCCTTGCGGGGAGGGGCAGGGGTGGGGGGCGCAAAGTCGGGGAGAATTCGACAGGAAGTGAATCGCTTCGCTTCTACAAGCAGCCTCGCGCCCAGTCGTTCGCCCCCCATCCCCATACCCTTCCCCGCAAGGGGGAAGGGAGGAGTCCAAACGATCGACCTCGGACAGACCCCACACGTGACCGCGACGCCCAACTGTTTTACATGCAAATGGAACGGTGACCTGAGGCGAGTCGACAGCGCATGGACGACGCGGCGGATGCGGAAACGCAGCACAAGAACCACGCGGTCTATTTCGTACCCGGCCTGCATCGCGGCCTGCGTGTCCTCGAAATCGTCGCGGCGGCGCGCCGGCCCCTGAGCATCACCGAGATCGCCTCGGAGCTCGGCCTGACGCGCTCTTCGGTCTTCCGCCTGATCTATACGCTCCGCCACATGGGCTTCCTCGAGGAGGAGCAATCGAAGCAGTTCGCGCTCGGCCCGCGCGTCCTCAATATTGGCTTCGCCTTCCTGGCCTCGAAGGACATCATCGAGATCGCCCGCCCCGAGCTCGAAGCGCTGCGCGACGAGACCCTGGTCTCGGCGCACCTGGCGATCCGCGACGAGCGCGACGTGCTCTACCTCAGCTGCGTGCAGACCCGCTCGGGCTTCCTCAGCAACATGAATGTCGGCTCGCGTGTGCCGGCCTATGCCTCGCCGATGGGCTGGCTGCTGCTCGCCGGCCTGCCGCAGGCTGAGCTGGAGGAGCTCTTCCGTAAGGAGCGCTTCGTGCCGCTGACCAGCCAGACCCCGACCACGACGCCGGAGCTGATCGCGACGGTCGAGGCGGCAGCGGCGCGCGGCCATGTCGTCAGCCGGGGTGTGATGGAGGCCGCCGGCAGCTCGATCTCGGCGCCGATCATCGACCGGCGCGGCACCGTCGTCGCGGCGATCGACATCTCCGGCCCGGACTCCGCCTTCGACCTCGACCAGATCGACGGTCGCTACCTTGCCGCGGTCAGGGCCGCGGCCAGGCGGATTTCCGAACGCCTCGGCTAGAGGCCAAGGATCGCCCGCGCCTCGGCCGGCGTCGCGAGCGCGCCACCCAAATTCTCGATGATCGTGCCGGCCTTCTCGACCAGCTCGGCATTGTCGCGCGCCAGCACGCCCTTGCGGACATAGACATTGTCCTCGAGCCCGACCCGGACATGGCCGCCGAGCAGGAAGGCCTGCGCCAGCAGCGGGAATTCGTGCCGGCCGATGCCGAAGGCCGCCCAGATGCAGTCGGGCGGCAATTGCGAGGCGAAATAGACCAACGTCTGCGGGTTCGGGATCGCGCCATAGCGCACCCCGAGCACGATCTGGATCAGCAGCGGATTGCGCAGCACACCTTCGGCCTGCAACGCCTTGGCGAGCTGCAGGTCGCCGCCGTCGAACAACTCCAGCTCGGGCAGCACGCCGGCGGCATAGATGCGCCTGGCCATCTCGGTGACGTTGCGCGGCGTGTTGATCACCACTGCGCTACCAGAGAACATGGTGTTGAGGTCGAGCGTGCAGATCTCGGGCCTCAGCGCCTCGACATGCGCGACGCGGCGCTCCGGCGTGGTCAGCGTCGTGCCCGGCGCCGCGACCTTGGGATCGTCGATCCCCGGCACGAAGCGCCCACCCTCGCCGGTCGAGAGGTTGAGGATGACGTCGGAGCCTGATTGCCGGATGCGGTCGACGATCTCGCTGAACAGGGCAAGGTCCCTGCTGCCCTTGGTCGTGGCGGGATCGCGGGCATGCAGGTGCACGACTGCCGCGCCAGCCTTGCCTGCCTCGATCGCGGCGGCAGCGATCTCGGCCGGCGTCACCGGCAGGCCGGGATGCTGCTCGCGCGTCGTCAGATTGCCGGTGACGGCGCAGGTCAGGATAGTCTTGCGCGACATGGCAGCGTCTCCTCAGGCGGCGCTGCGGGCGGCGGGCAGGGTCGCGGCCAGCGCGGCCCCGAGCTTGTCGACGATCTCGTCGACATGGCCGGCATCGATGGTGAAGGGCGGCGCCAGCAATACGTGATCGCCATTGACGCCGTCGGCCGTGCCGCTCGACGGGTAGCAGATCAGGCCAAGGCTCTGTGCAGTCCGCTTGATATTGGCCGCAAGCCCCTCCTTCGCCGCGAAGGGCTGCTTGCTGTCGCGGTCGGCGACCAGTTCGAGTGACTGCAGCAGCCCCCTGCCCCGGATGTCGCCGACATGCGGATGCTGGCCGAAGGCCTCGTTCAGCCGGCGCGACAGCAGCGCGCCCATGCGCTGGACGTTGTCGAGCAGCCCCTCCTCCTCGATCGTCTCGATCACAGCGATCGAGGCGGCGCAGGCGACGGCATGGCTCATATAGGTGTGGCCATTGGCGAGCAGGCCTGAGCCTGCCTCGATCGCCCCGGCGACACGCTCGCTCGCCATGGTCGCGGCGATCGGCTGGTAGCCGGCGCCGAGCCCCTTGGCGATGGTGATGATGTCGGGGCGCACGCCCTCCTGCGCGCTGACGAACATCGCCCCGGCGCGGCCCATGCCGCACATTACCTCGTCGGCGATGAAAAGCACGCCATGCCGGTCGCAGATCTCGCGGATGCGGGCGAAGTAGCCGGGAACCGCCGTGACGCTGCCGAGCGTCGCCCCGACGATCGGCTCGGCGATGAAGGCCGCGACGCGCTCCGGGCCGAGGCGCCGGATCGCAGCATCGAGCTCGTCGGCGACGCGCAGGCCATAGGCCTCTTCCGTCTCGCCCGCACGCTGGTCGCGATAGGCGTAGCAGGGCGCAATCTGCGAAGTCTCGATCAGGATCGGCTGGTACAGCGCCCGCCGGCCGGCATGGCCGCCGACCGCGAGCGCCCCCAGCGTATTGCCGTGATAGCTCATCCGCCGCGAGATGAAGCGGCTGCGCTGGGGCTGGCCGATCTCGACGAAATACTGCCGCGCCAGCTTCAGCGCCGCTTCCATCGCCTCCGAGCCGCTGCCGAGGAAGGCGACGCGGCCCTTGCCGAAGCCGGGCGGCGCGCGCTCGACCAGCATCTGCGCCAGCCGCTCGCTCGGCTCGTTCGTGAAGAAGGAGGTGTGGGCGTATTCAAGCTTGCCGAGCTGCGCGATGATCGCCGCGGTGACGCGCGGATGGCCATGGCCGAGGCAGGACACCGCCGCGCCGCCGCTGGCGTCGAGATAGCGCCTGCCATCGGCATCGACGAGGTGGACGCCATCTCCCGCCAGTGCGAGCTGCGGCGTGCTGCGGAGGTTGCGATGGAGGACCGCGGACGCGTTCGCCCGAGGGCTTGGTTGTGACATGGCATTCCCCGCAACCAGAAGAATTCTGTTGATATGCAAAACACATTTTCGTATGAGAAACAAGAACGGAGTGGCCGAGCCTTGAGCCCGCGATCCTTGAGCCCATCACGGCAGCGTCCTTTTCACGGCATCCGGGTGCTCGACCTCACCCATGTGCTCGCCGGCCCATTCTGTGCCTACCAGCTCGCTCTGCTCGGCGCCGATGTCGTCAAGATCGAGTCGCCGCAGATGCCGGACACCGCGCGCGGACGCGGGCCGGACGACGCCCTCAACGCCGCCGGCCTCGGCATCAACTATCTCGTGCAGGGCTCGAACAAGCGCTCGCTCGCGCTCGACCTCGCGACGGAAGAAGGCCGGGCGATCCTGCTCGACCTTGTCGACGGCGCCGATGTGCTGGTCGAGAATTATCGCGCCGGCGCGCTGGAGGCTCTCGGGCTCGGGGCGCAAGCGCTCTGCGCCCGGAATCCCCGGCTGATCCACTGCGCGATCACCGGCTTCGCCCGCGGCCATGAGCGCGAGGCGGTCAACGCCTATGACAATGTCATCCAGGCCGCCTCGGGCGTGATGGCCCGCACCACCGGTCGCTCGGGCGAGCCGGTGAAGTCGGGCGCCTCCTTCATCGACTACGCCACCGGCTATGCCGCCGCCTTCGCCATCTCGGCCGCGCTGTTCCAGCGGCAGGCCAGCGGCAAGGGCCAGGTCATCGACTGCGCGATGTTCGACACCGCCCTGACATTGATGGCGCCGGAAGCGGCGGCTGCACTCTATGAAGGCCCCGTGCAGCCACGTCCGAAGGAGGCCGGGCTCGGCACCTACGAGACAGCAGATGGGCTGCTGATGCTCGGCGCTTTCAATGTCAGGCAGAACAAGCGGCTCTGGGAAGCACTCGGCCGCCCCGACTTCGCCGCTCTCGATGACTGGCCTGCGCTTTGGCGCGACGCGCAGGCGATGCGCGAGGCTCTGGTGCCGATCATGCTGACCCGCACCGCGGCGGAATGGGAGGACTATCTGCACTCCATCAGCATTCCGGCCGAGCGCGTGCGCACGCTGGACGAGGCCGCCCGCCTGCCGCATCTGCGCGAGCGCGGCTTCTTCCACACGCTTGATGCCGCGCGGCCGGAGGCAGCTCCCGTTGCCGTTCCGCTCGCCCCCTTCTCGTTCGCTACCACCGGCCCGGCGATCGACCGCCCCCCGCCGCGGCTCGGCGAGCACAGCGCCGAGATCCTCGCCGAGATCGGGCGCTCGCCGGCTGAGGTCGAAGCCCTGCGAGCGCAAGGTGTGATCGCATGATCGCCACCGCCTTCCCCCGGCACGAAGCCGAGCTGTTCACCCGCCTGCCCACAGCGTTGCACTGGACCGGCGAGCCGACCGACTGGGTCCGCACCACCCGCCCCGGCCAGCGCCTGCATTCCTTCCTGGAAGGCCCCTGCTTCGACGCCGACGGGAATCTCTGGCTGGTCGACGTGCCCTATGGCCGCCTGTTCAAGATCGCGCCAGACGGCAGCTGGCAGCTCGCCTTCCAATATGACGGCGAACCGCATGGCTTGCGCCCGCGCGGCGACGGAACCTGGCTGATCGTCGACTACCGCCACGGCCTGCTCGCCTTCGATCCCGCCGCGCACAGCGTGACGCCGCTCTGCGCCCGGGTGAATACCGAACCCTTCCGCGGCCTCAGCGACCTCACCATCGCCCCGAACGGCGATGTCTGGTTCACCGATTCCGGCCGCACCAGCCTGTCCGACCCGACCGGGCGGGTCTACCGCTTGCGCCAGGGCGAGACGAAGCCCGAACTGATCCTGGCGAATGTGCCCTATCCGAACGGCATCGCGCTCTCGCCGGACGGCAAGCTGGTCTATCTCGCCGCGACCCGCGCCAATGCCGTCTGGCGCTTCATGGCCGAGGCGCCAGACCCGGCCTGGCCGATGGTCGGCACCTTCCTGCAGCTTTCCGGCGGCCTCGGCCCGGATGGGTTGGCGGTCGATGCCTCCGGCCGTCTCGCCATCGCCCAGGCGCAGGCGGGACGGCTCTATCTCGTCGATGCGCTCGGTGATCCCATCGCGGTCATCCACACGCCGGGCGGGCTCTGGACGACCTCCTGCGCCTTCTCGCCGGACCAATCGACGCTGTTCATCGTCGAGGCGCAGACCGGCAGCGTCTTCCGCATTCCCATGGCCGCGCTTCTCGCAGGCTCCGCTTAAGGACATCGCTCATGACCATGCTGACGAAGGACACGCTCAAGGGCTTCGTGCCGGCCATCGTCACGCCCTTCGACGTGCGCGGCGAGATCATGACGGACGCCTTCTCCGACATCGTCGAGCACCTGATCGGCATCGGCGCGCAGGGCATCTGCGTCGCCGGCGACAATGGCGAAAGCTGGGCGCTCGATCGCGACGAGCGCGCCTGCCTGACCCGCATCGCCGTCGAGCGCAGCGCGGGGCGCGTGCCGGTAATGATGGGCTGCACAGCTCCGGGCTCGCGGCAGACGATCCAGTACGCACAGGCTGCCAGGGACGCCGGCGCCAGCGGCATCCTCGTCATGCCACAGACCTATGTGCTGAAGGCGACGCGCGAGGAATTGCTGCGGCGCTTCGAACTGCTCGGCAAGGCGGTCGACATGCCGATCGTGCTCTACAACTCGCCGCGCCGTGCCGTGATCGAGCTCTCGATCGACGATGTCGAGGCGATCATGGGCGTCGCCCCGGTCGTCGGCATCAAGGAATCGAATCGCGACATCGGCCATCTCACCCGGCTGATCCGCCGCATGGGCGACAGGATCGCAGTGATGGTCGGCCCGGCCTACTACATCCTCATCGGCAGCGCGCTCGGCGCGCCCGGCTTCATCGCCACCGGCCCCGAATTGCTCGGCAAGACCGCCGGCCGCCTGATGGAGATCGGCAGCAAGGCGCCCGATGCCGACTATGTCGATGCCCATCACAAGCTGACCATCGTCTACGAGACGCTGATGTCACTTGGAACCTGGCCCTCCTCCTTCAAGGCGGCGCTGAACCTGCAGGGCCTGCCGGCAGGCGTGCCGCGCGATCCGCTGCTGCCGCTCGGCGGAGCCCAGCTCGACAAGCTCCGCACCACCCTCGACGAACTCGGCCTGCTGCCCGGCCGCTGAGATGGCGGGCGACCTGCACATCGGCTCCGCCCGGACGCGGACGGTGAGCTTCCGCTTCGACGGCGAGGCGCTGACCGCGCGCGAGGGCGAGACACTCGCCACAGCGCTTTACGCGCAGGGGCGGCGCACCTTGCGCATCAGCCGCGACGATGGTGGCCCGCGCGGCGCTTTCTGCTTCATGGGCGTCTGCCAGGAATGCGTCGTCGCGATCGACGGCCGGCTGACGGAAGCCTGCCGCACGCCGGTGCGTGAAGGGCTGGTCGTGGAGAGCGTGCGGTGAGCGATTACGATCTCATCGTGCTCGGCGCCGGTCCCGCCGGAGCGGCCGCCGCGATCAAGGCCCGCAGCCTCGGCCTGTCCGTCGCCGTGATCGACGAGGCCCCGGCGGCCGGCGGCCAGGTCTACCGCGCGCCCTCCCCGGCGCTGACAGCGACGCAGCCCGATGCCGACCGGGCGAAGGGCGATGCGTTGCGGGCAAGGCTCGCCGCCAGCGGCGCCGTCCTCTACGCCAACCACCGCGTCTGGTCGCTGACACCAAGCTTCTCCGTCATCTCGATCGGTCCCGACGGGCCGCTGACGCTCGAAGCATCCAATCTCGTCGTCGCCGCCGGCGCGGTCGAGCGACATATCCCGGTTTCCGGCTGGACCTTGCCCGGCGTGATCGGGCTCGCCGGCGCGACCGTCTTGCTCAAGGCCCATGGCGTGCTGCCGGGGCGGCGCGCCGTCGTCGCCGGTTCTGGTCCCCTGCTCCTGCTCGTGGCCAGCAAGATCGTCGCTGCCGGTGGCGAAGTTGTAGCCGTTGTCGATGCCGCGCCACGCACCAGCTGGCTCGCCAGGGCCTGGGCCATGCTGGCCCGGCCTGATCTGATGGCGAAAGGTGCGGGCTGGCTGCTCGCATTGCTGAAGGCCCGGGTGCCGATCCATTCCGGCGTGGCGATCCGCAAGGTCCATGGCACCGATGGCGTCGAAGCCATCACGATCGGCCCGGTCGATCGCGACTGGCGGCCGGTTGCCGGTTCCGAGCGGACGATTCCCGCCGATGCCGTCTGCCTCGGCTTCGGCCTGCTGCCTTCGACCGAGGTCACGCGGCTGCTCGGCGCCGAGCATCGCTACGAGCCAGAGCTGGGCGGCTGGATTCCCACCGTGGATGCCACGCTGCAGACCTCCGTGCCCGGTCTCTTCGTTGCCGGCGATGGAGCCGGCGTGCGCGGGGCCGATGCTGCCCCGCTCTCCGGTGAGCTTGCGGCGCTTGGTGTCGCCCGCCGGTTCGGGCGTGGCGGCGAGCTCGCCAGCGAGGCGACGAAGATTGAAGCCGCCTGGCACAGATCGGCGCGCTTCGGCACGGCGATGTCGGCGCTCGCCATGCCGCTGCCCGGCGCCGCCGCGATAATCGCTGGCGAGACAACCGTCTGCCGCTGCGAAGGCCTCTCCCGCGCGACGCTCGACGCCGCGATCGCGGCCGGTGCCCGGACACTCGCCGACCTCAAGGCGACGACGCGCTGCGGCATGGGTCCCTGCGGCGGGCGCGTCTGCGGCGAGACGGCGGCGATGCTGATCGCGGCCGCGACCGGCTGGGATCGCCAGGCGATCGGCCAGCCGAGCGCCCGTCCGCCCTTGCGCCCGGTGCCGCTCGCGGCGATCACCGGCGCCTTCGACTACGACGACCTGCCCATCCCCGCCCCGGCCCCGCTATGAGCGCGCTCTACGATCTCGCCGTCATCGGCGGCGGCATATTGGGCAGCGCCGCCGCCTGCCGCGCCGCCGAAGGCGGCATGCGCACGATCGTCATCGAACAGCAGACGCTCGGCAGCGGCGCCTCGGGCGTCAATGCCGGCACGCTCTCGCTGCAGATCAAGCGCGTCAAGCTGATGCCCTATGCCATCAAAGGCCACGAGCTCTGGGAAAGGGCCGGCGGGCGCGTCGGCTTCCACAAGACAGGCGGCATCACCCTCGCCTTCAACCAGCGCGAGGCCGAGCTCCTGCACGAGCGCATGGCCCTGAAACGCGAGGCCGGCGCACCGATCGAGCTGATCACGCCGGCGCGCGTCGCCGAGCTCGAGCCCAATCTGTCGCGCAAGGTCGTCGCGGCGAGCTGGTGCGCCGAGGACGGCTACGCCAATGCCAGCCTGACCGGCGCCTATTACCGCGCCTTGCTCGACGCCGCCGGCGTCGACATCCGCGAACGTACGCCAGTCATCGCGATCGACCGCAGCGGCGGCGCCTTCGAGCTCGCGACGCCGGCGGGCACGATCCGCGCGACCCGTCTGCTGCTCGCCTGCGGCGCCTGGCTGAAGGGCGCCGGCGCGATGCTCGGGCTCGACCTGCCTGTCCGTGCCCGCGTCAACACCGTCTCGGTCACCGAACGCGGGCCGGCCCTGGTCGGCACGGTGGTCGGCCACGCCACCGGCCTGCTCACGCTGAAGCAGAAACCCAATGGCAGTGTCCTGATCGGTGGCGGCTGGCAGGGCACGGGCTCGCCGGACGAGGGCCGCAGCTCGGTCGATCCCGCGACGCTGCTGCCGAACCTGCGGCTCGCCATGTTCGCCGTGCCCGGGCTCGACCGCTTCCGCGTGGTGCGCTCCTGGACCGGCTTCGAAGCCAATGTGCCGGATTTCTTTCCCCTCGCCGGCGCGGCGCCCGGCATCGACGATGCCTTTCTGCTCGGCTGCGTCCGCGGCGGCTATACCATCGGCCCCTATATCGGCGCGCTAATGGGCGACCTCATCCTCGGCCGCGAGCCGGAGCTGCCGCTCTTCGATCCCGGCCGCTTCGCGACAGAGGCCTCGGCCGCGGCTTGATCCTCGCGCTACGTTGATTAAACAGAGTTTTGTATATAAACGAAACTGAATCGGGGAGGACGGCATGCCGCATAGATCGTCGATCGAGGTCGCGCGATGAGCGTTGCGCCTGTCACGACCAACCGGCTCGCGCCGCTCGCCGAGGACACGGTCGGTCCCTACTACCCCTATTCCTTCATCGACGGCGACCGCAGCGATCTGACGCGCCTGCATTACGGACTGAGCGTCGGCCCGCAGGGGCAACAGATCATCCTGCGCGGGCGCCTGCTCGACAGCGACGGGGCGATCGTCGACGACGCGCTGGTCGAGTTCTGGCAGGCCAACGCCGCCGGCATCCTGCGCACGCCGGACAATCACAGCCATCCGCTGCTCGACCCGTTCTTCGACGGCTTCGGCCGGCTGATCACCACGACCGAACCCTTCGCCTTCAGGACGATCAAGCCGGGCGCGCTTCCTGCCGAGGGCGACATGGCGGCGCGCGCGCCGCACATCACCGTAACGATGTTCTCCGACGGGATCACCCGGCTGGTCACGCAGCTCTTCTTCGACGACGAGCCGGAGGCGAATGCGCAGGACCCGCTGCTCGCGAGCCTGCCGGCGGAGCTGCGCGAGCGCTTGATAGCCAGGCGGGTCGAGGCGCCTACGGACGGCCCGGCCGTCTACGAGATCGCGATCGTGATGCGCGGCCCGGGCGAGACGCCCTTCTTCGACGACCTTTCGAGCTGAGCGGAGGGCAAGCGATGTCCCTGATCATCGATCGCGGCCGCCTGATGCTGCCGGGCCCCACCGACGGCGCGGCCGAACGGCGCGTGCCGAGCGAGCGGCTGCACCTGATCCCCGAGGCGGCGCGGCGCAGTTTCGTGCCGTGGGTCGCCGACCTGCCCGGCCTCAAGCTCGGCGAGAACGACCTGACCCGGATCGCGCCCGGCCGGCCGCAGGCTGAAGGCGAGGTCATCGAGATCTCCGGCCATGTCCTCGACGAGTTCGGCCGCCCGGTCCGCAACACGCTGGTTGAGATCTGGAACGCCAACAAATGGGGCCGCTACACCCATGTGAAGGACCCGGTGCGCGAGCGGCTCGACCCGAACTTCCTCGGCTTCGGCCGGACGATGACCGACGAGGCCGGCCGCTATCGCTTCCGCACCATCATGCCTGGCTCCTATCTGGCACGGCCGGACATCGACCGCTGGCGCCCGGCCCATGTCCATGTCTCGATCCGCGGCGGCTCGGCCAGGCTGATCGCCCAGATGTATTTCGAAGGCGATCGCCATCTCGCCCGCGACCCGATGTTCATCCTGCTCGGCGAGGCCCAGCCGCGCCATTTCGGCAATCTCGTCGGGCAAGGCACGAACGGCGAGACGCTCTTTCGCTGGGACATCGTGATCGGCGGGCGCAACACCGCCTATTTCGAGAGCTGAAGCGACCCGGCTAGGCCGCAACCTTGCGCCGCTCGGTGACGGTGAGCGCGAGGCCACCAAGCACCAGCAGGACGCCGAGCACGAAGAACAGCCCGAGCTCGTCGCCGAACATCACGGCCGCGGCGGCAACACCGACGACCGGCTGCAGATACTGGATGCCGGCTGCGATGCGTGCCGGCACCGTGCGCAGCAGATGCAGCCAGAGGAACAGGCCCGCCACCGTCACGACGAGGCCGAGATAGACCGCCGTCGCCAGCCCCGTGGTCGTCACCTGGAACGGCACATGCCACATCTCCCAGGCCGCCCAGGGCAGGAGCGCCAGGAAGCCAAAGACGGTACTCCAGGCAGCGACGGTCGCGGTGCCGTATTGCTCGGTCAGCTCGACGCTCCAGACATAGTAGAAGGCGATGGTCAGCGCCGAGAGCAGCACCAGCGCCGCACCGGCGAGCGTGGTCTGCGACGTCGCCACAGCCGCGTCGCCGCGGCCGGACGCGACCAGCGCGATACCGGCGAAAGCGGCCAGCAGCCCCAGCGCCTGGAGGCCCGACACCGGTTGCCGCAAGCGCGCCGCCGCGAAGACGACGACGAAGATCGGGATGGTCGCGGAGATGATGGTCGCGACCGAGGCCGAGGTGCCGACGACGCCGAAGGTCTGCGCCACCTGCCCGATGCCGATCCCGAGCACGCCGAGCGCGGCGACGCGCGGCAGCGCCCGGCGCGGCAGGCGCTGCTTGCCGATGACGAGCAGGAACATCAGCGGCAGGGCGATCCCGAAGCGCAGCGCGGTCAGTGTCAGCGGCGGCAGCGTGAGCAGGCCGAGCTTGGTGATCGGGATCGAGACGCCCCACATCAGCGCGAGCAACAGCATCGCCGCGAAGCTGCCGACGGATGGGCTGTAGCGGGTGGCCAGTGCCGTTTGGCTCATGGGACGGTCTGTCTTGCTTGGGAGGCGTGACGGCGAAGGATTGCGTGATCGCAGCCTGTAGGTCGTCCGGCACCGTCCGACAAACCATTTGTCGTCACATAATGAGTGAGCCACACTCACGCATGATGTCGATCTTCGCGCGCCTTCCGCCGTTGCAGACGCTCCGCGCCTTCGAGGCCGCAGGGCGTTTGTCGAGCATGACTTCGGCGGCGCAGGAGCTGAACCTCACCCATGGCGCGGTGAGCCGCCATGTGAAGACGCTGGAAGCGCATCTGGGCGTCGCCCTGTTCGAGCGCATGACCCGGCGGATCGTGCTGACCGAGGCTGGCGCCGAGTTCCTCGCGGTCGTCGCCCGCAGCCTGGCCGAGCTGACGCGCGAAGCCGAACGCCTGCGCAGCCTGAACGTCGCGACACGCCTGACGCTCAGCACGAGCGTGTCCCTCGCCAGCAAATGGCTGGCGCCGCGGTTGCACCGGCTGATGGTCCGCCTCCCCGACTATGACGTCCATCTCGACGTCACCGACATCAATGTCGAGCTGGCCGACGGGCGCATCGATGCGGCGGTGCGCTACGGCACCGGGCAATATCCCAACGCGGTGGCGGAGCGGATCCTCGACGAGACCGTCACGCCGGTGTGCAGTCCCGCTTACTTGAGCGAGATCGGCGCCGGGGTGTCGCCGACGGAACTGGCGCGCTGCATCCTGCTGCATGAGGACCGCATGCTGGCGAACTGGGAGCAGTGGTTCGCTCTGGCCGGCCTGGCGAAGCTGCGCAGCCGCGGCCCGGCCTACAGCCATGGCAGCCTCGCCATCGAAGCGGCGCTGCGCGGCGAAGGCGTCGCGCTCGGGCGCAGCGTGCTCGTGGCCGAGGACCTCGCGGCGGGGCGGCTCGTCGCCCCCTTCCCGCAGCTGACACTCAAGGCGGAGCGCGGCTACGACCTAGTCTATCGCCCGGGCAACCAGGACCATCCCAAAGTCCGCGCGGTGCGCGATTGGCTCACCGATGAGATTCGGCTTTTCCTCGGCGGAATAGTGCCGCCTCACTCGTAGCGCGCTTCCAGTCGCCGATCGATCGTCAGCGCCGCCAGCGTGCAGAGCGCGCCGGAAAGCAGGTAGACGCCGACCCAGGCGAGGCCGAAGCCGCTCGACACCGTCAGCGCCACCAGCGGCGCGAAGCCCGCACCGAGCAGCCAGGCGAGGTCAGAGGTCAATGCCGCGCCGGTGTAGCGGTAGTTCGCGCCGAAGCTGCTGGCGACCGCGCCGGCCGTCTGGCCATAGGACAGGCCGAGCAGGCCGAAGCCGATGATCACATAGATCGTCTGCCCCGCCTGGCTGTCGCCAAACAGCAGCGGCGCGACGATGCTCGACAGGCTGAACAGGCCGATCATCGCGCCGGAGAGCAGCAGCGTGTTGCGGCGCCCGATCTGGTCGGCGATCAGGCCGGAGGTGACGATCGCCCCGGCCCCGACCACGCCACCGGCGGCCTGCACCAGCAGGAACTCGGAGACCGAGCGGTTGGTGAAGAGGTTGATCCAGCTGACCGGGAAGATGGTGACGAGGTGGAAGAGCGCAAAGCTCGCCAGCGGCACGAAGGCGCCGAGGATGAGCGTGCTACCATGGGCACGGATCAGCTCGGAGGTGCGCACCGGCACGAGCTCGCGCGTTTGCATCAGCTCCGCGAACTCATGCGTCGCGACCATGCGCAAGCGGGCGAACAGCGCCACGACGTTGATCGTCAGCGCCACGAAGAAGGGATAGCGCCAGCCCCAGTCGAGGAAATCCTGCTTCGAGAGCGCGCCCTCGAAATAGGCGAAGAGCCCGGCGGCGAGGATGAAGCCGAAGGGCGCGCCGAGCTGCGGCAGCATGGCGTACCAGCCTCGCCGATTCGCAGGCGCATTCAGCGCCAGCAACGATGCCAGCCCGTCCCAGGCACCGCCGAGCGCGATGCCCTGCAGCAGGCGGAAGGCGGCGAGGATGACGCAGGACCAGATGCCGATCGTCTGGTAGCCCGGCAGGAAGGCGATGGCGGCGGTCGAGCCGCCGAGCAGGAAGAGCGCCGCAGTGAGCTTGGCCGCGCGACCGAAATTGCGGTCGATCACGAAGAACAGCACCGAGCCGAGCGGGCGCGTCACGAACGCCAGCGCGAAGATGCCGAACGAGTAGAGCGTGCCGGTGAGTCGGTCGACGAAGGGAAACACCAACTCGGGGAAGACCAGCACGCAGCCGAGGCCGAAGACGAAGAAGTCGAAATATTCCGAGGTTCGCCCGATGATGACGCCGAGCGCGATATCGGCGGGGGTGACGTGATCACGCCCGTGGTCTTCCGCCGGAAGGGTCGATGACTGGACCGTCGCGTCAGCGCTCATGACCGCGAATTCCTAAGCTGGCGGCCGTCCGGAGAGACCGGACTTGCCCGCACCTCTGACAAATGGATACGGTGGATAGAAGCAACACGTCAAACTGCCGCAATGGGACAGATTGTCTTATGTGCGGCGCGAAAGAATGGACCTAGAGAACGGCAGTTCCCGGAACGGGGAGGTCTCGACTCTCTTGCGGATCTTTCGAATCATAGCGGTTTTGCCGCTTTTCGCGCTGCTCGGCGGCTGCCAATGGGTGCTGCTGGCGCCGTCAGGCGATGTTGCACTGCAGCAACGAAACCTCCTGCTGGCCTCCACGGCGCTGATGCTGCTCGTCATCATCCCGGTGATGGCACTGACGATCTTCTTCGCCTGGCGCTATCGCGCTTCGGCCAGGGCGACCTACGATCCCGACTGGAACCATTCGCTGCCGCTGGAGGTGGTGATCTGGTCGGTGCCGCTGCTGATCATCATCGTCATCGGCGCGATGACCTGGATGGGCACGCATCTGCTCGATCCCTACCGGCCGCTCAACCGCATCAGCGCCAGCAAGCCGGTAGTCGAGGCGCGGGCGGGCAGCACCGCGATCCGGAAGCAGCCGCTGGTGATCGAGGTCGTGGCGCTCGACTGGAAATGGCTGTTCCTCTACCCGGCGCAGGGGATCGCTTCGCTCAACGAGGTGGTGGCGCCGGTCGACCAGCCGATCGAGTTCCGCATCACCTCCTCCGCGGTGATGAACTCGCTCTTCATCCCCGCGCTGGCCGGCCAGATCTACGCCATGCCCGGCATGCAGACCAAGCTCAACGCCGTGATCAACCATGCCGGCGAATTCGAGGGCTTCTCGGCCAATTACAGCGGCGCCGGCTTCTCCGACATGCGCTTCCGCTTCCGCGGTGTCGACGATGCCGCCTTCGGCGACTGGGTGCAGGGCGCGATCCGCAACGGCACGACGCTCGGGCGCGAGGAATACCTCGTGCTGGAGCGGCCGAGCGAGCGCGAGCCGGTCCGCTATTTCCGCGACATCCCGTCCGATCTCTTCACCGCCATCCTCAACATGTGCGTCGACCGCGCCAAGATGTGCACGCGCGACATGATGGCCATGGATGCCAGGGGTGGCGGCGGCAAGGAGGGCATCCATACCGTCACAGCGCTCGAATATGACAAGAGCGTGCGCCGCGGCGGGCAGCCATTGCCGCCACGCCCCTTCGTGATGGCGATCTGCACGCCGACCGATGTCTACGGCGCTGCGGGCGTAACCGCCCGCGCCGTCAACTGAGCCGCACTCGCGAGCCGAGGGACCGATGACTTCCTATCCCGACTGGTGGAAGCTCCTCTTCGGACGCTTCACCCTCGAAGCGATCCCCTATCACGAGCCGATCCTGATCGGGACCTTCGCCGCCGTGGCGCTCGGCGGCCTCGTGCTCGTCGCGCTGATCACCCGGTTCAAGCTCTGGGGTTATCTCTGGCACGAGTGGTTCACCAGCGTGGACCACAAGAAGATCGGGGTCATGTACATGATCCTGGGCGTCGTCATGCTGCTGCGCGGCTTCGCCGACGCGCTGATGATGCGCGGCCAGCAGGCGATCGCCTTTGCCGGCAACGAGGGTTATCTGCCGCCGCACCATTACGACCAGATCTTCACCGCCCATGGCGTGATCATGATCTTCTTCGTGGCGATGCCCTTCGTCACCGGCCTGATGAACTATGTCGTGCCGCTGCAGATCGGCGCCCGCGACGTCGCCTTCCCCTTCCTCAACAATTTCAGCTTCTGGATGACCGTCGGCGGCGCCGTGCTGATCATGGCCTCGCTCTTCATCGGCGAATTCGCCAAGGTCGGCTGGCTCGCCTATCCGCCGCTGTCGGGGGCCGCCTACTCGCCCGGGGTGGGCATGGACTATTATCTCTGGGGCCTGCAGATCGCCGGCATCGGCACGACCTTGTCCGGGGTCAACCTGATCGCGACCATCGTCAAGATGCGCGCGCCCGGCATGGACATGATGAAGATGCCGGTCTTCACCTGGACGTCGCTGTGCACCAACGTGCTGATCGTCGCGACCTTCCCGATCCTGGCGGCGACGCTCGCTTTGCTGACGCTCGACCGCTATGTCGGCACCAACTTCTTCACGAACGATCTCGGCGGCAACCCGATGATGTACGTGAACCTGATCTGGATCTGGGGCCACCCGGAGGTCTACATCCTGATCCTGCCGATCTTCGGCGTCTATTCCGAGGTCGCCTCGACCTTCTGCGGCAAGCGCCTCTTCGGCTACACCTCGATGGTCTACGCGACGGTGGTCATCACCATCCTGTCCTACCTGGTCTGGCTGCACCACTTCTTCACGATGGGCTCGGGCGCCAGCGTGAACTCCTTCTTCGGCATCACCACGATGATCATCTCGATCCCGACGGGAGCGAAGATCTTCAACTGGCTGTTCACGATGTATCGTGGCCGCATCCGCTTCGAGCTGCCGATGATGTGGCTGCTCGCCTTCATGATCACCTTCGTCATCGGCGGCATGACCGGCGTGATGCTGGCGGTGCCGCCGGCCGATTTCGTGCTGCACAACAGCCTGTTCCTGATCGCCCATTTCCACAACGTCATCATCGGCGGCGTGGTCTTCGGCGTATTCGCCGGCATCGCCTACTGGTTCCCGAAGGCCTTCGGCTTCAGGCTCGACCGGTTCTGGGGCGTCCTCTCCTTCTGGTTCTGGGTGATCGGCTTCTACGTCGCCTTCATGCCGCTCTACATCCTCGGCCTGATGGGTGTGACGCGCCGCCTCAGCCGCTTCGAGGACCCCTCGCTGCAGATCTGGTTCGTGATCGCGGCGCTCGGCGCGGTGCTGATCGCGCTTGGCATCCTCTGCTTCCTGATCCAGATCGGCGTCAGCATCCTGCGCCGCGAGCAATTGCGCGATACGACCGGCGATCCCTGGGACGGGCGCACGCTGGAATGGTCGACCTCCTCGCCGCCGCCGGCCTACAACTTCGCCTTCACGCCGATCGTGCACGACCTCGACGCCTGGGCCGACATGAAGAAGCGCGGCTACACCCGTCCGCTCCAGGGCTTCCGGCCGATCCACATGCCCAGGAACACCGGTGCCGGCGTGATCATCGCCGGGTTGGCGACGATCTGCGGCTTCGCCCTGATCTGGTACATCTGGTGGCTGGCGGCGCTCTCCTTCGTCGGAGTGCTCGCGGCCGTGATCATCCACACCTTCAACTACGACCGCGACTTCAACATCCCGGCCGACGACGTCGTGCAGGCGGAAGACGCGCGCACCCAGCTTCTGGGCCGGGCCTGAGGGGCGGATGATGGCGAAGGCAATAGCTCCGGCCGCAGGCACCGCCCCGGCCTTCTACGTCACAGAGGAAGAGCACGCGCACCCGGGCGGCTCGACCATGCTCGGCTTCTGGCTCTATCTGATGAGCGACTGCTTGGTCTTCGCAGTCCTCTTCGCGACCTATGGCGTGCTCGGGCGCAACTATGCGGCCGGGCCCTCCGGCGCCGACCTGTTCGACCTGCGGCTGGTGGCGGTCAACACCGCCATGCTGCTGTTCTCCTCGATCACCTATGGCTTCGCCATGCTCGCGATGGACAAGGGCCGGCAGGCGGCCATGCAGGGCTGGCTGGTGGTCACCGCCCTCTTCGGCCTCGCCTTCCTCGCGATCGAGCTCTACGAGTTCGCGCACCTCATCCACGAAGGCGCGACGCCGATGCGCAGCGCCTTCCTCTCCTCCTTCTTCGTGCTCGTCGGCACGCATGGACTGCACGTCACCTTCGGCCTGATCTGGCTCGCCGTGCTGATGACGCAAGTCTCGAGGCTCGGGCTGATCGAGGCCAACCGGCGCCGGCTGATGTGCCTCTCCATGTTCTGGCACTTCCTCGACGTCGTCTGGATCGGCGTCTTCACCTTCGTCTACCTGATGGGCGTGCTGAAATGAGCGCAAGCCAGACCCCTGCCGAGGCCCATGGCCACGATCATGACGGGCACGACTCCCATGGCGCGGCGCATGGCAGCCTGCGCGGCTACATCACCGGCTTCCTGCTCTCCGTCGTCCTGACCGCGATCCCGTTCTGGCTCGTCATGAACGACGTGCTGGGCAATTCGACGCTGACGGCGATCGTGATCATGCTGTTCGCCGCCGTGCAGATCGTCGTCCACATGGTCTATTTCCTGCACATGAACAGCCGCTCGGAGGGTGGCTGGACCATGCTGGCGCTGATCTTCACGATCATCGTCGTCGCGATCGCGCTTGCCGGCTCGCTCTGGGTGATGTTCCATCTTAACACCAACATGATGCCCGACATGCACCGAATGTGAGGCTAAGGCCGATGCTGGCCGGCGCGGAGCGGCGGGGCGGCAGCGCCGCCCGGGCGATCTTCGTCGCCGGGCTCTGCCTCACCACGCTGGTCTGCGCCGGACTCGGCGTCTGGCAGATCCAGCGGCGCAGCTGGAAGCTCGACCTGATCGCGCGCACCGAGGAACGGCTGCGGGCCACGCCGGTCGCTGCCCCCGGTCCGGCGGACTGGCCGGCGATCACGGCCCGGACGGACGAATATCGCCGCGTCGCCCTGCAAGGCCGTTACCTCGACGCGCCCGAGACCTTGACCATGGCGGTGACCGAGCGCGGCCCCGGCCTCTGGGTGCTGGCGCCGTTCCGGGCCGATGCCGGCTTCACCGTCCTCGTCAATCGCGGCTTCGTGCCGGAAGACCAGCGCACGCCGGAGGCGAGACGCATGGCTGCCGGAAGCGAGGCGAAACTGGTCGGGCTTCTGCGGCTGAGCGAGGCGGGCGGCGGCTTCCTGCGTGCCAACGATCCTGCGGCCGGCCGCTGGTATTCGCGCGACGTCGCGGCGATCGCGCTGGCGCGGCAGCTCGGCCCGGTCGCTCCGTATTTCGTCGACGCCGACGCCACCGCCGAGCCCGGCCCGCTGCCGCAGGGCGGCATGACCCAGGTCGCCTTCCGCAACACCCATCTCATCTATGCGCTGACCTGGTTCTGCCTGGCCTTGATGAGCGCCGGAGCTGCGGCTTACCTGATCAGATCCGGATCGGACGAGATCATGCCGAACTGACAGGCGGCGGAACAAGCGCTTACGATAGCGCGGAAGGCCTTGGCTTGGCCGAATCCGCCCACACATGCCAAGACACGCAGATCAAGACGTGCGTCGCGCCGCGGTTGCGAGCGCCGGGAACAGGACGATGCGCCACGTGACCAGCCTGATCGATCGCATGCGGCTCGAAGCGCCCGAGATGAACCGGGCAGAGCGCAGCGTCGCCGAGATCATTCTGGCGGACATCGACGGCGCGACACGGATCAGCACACGCGACCTCTCCGCCCAGGCGCAGGTCAGCGAACCGACCGTGGTGCGCTTCGCCCGCCGCATGGGCTGCGACGGCTTCACCGATTTCAAGATCCGGCTGGCCCAGGAATATGCGATCGGCCGGATGTACCTCGCCGCCGAGCGCCAGCAACCGGCCGACACCGGCAACGAGGTCGCCGAGCACGTCTACAATGCGACCGTGCAGGCTTTGGCCATGGCCTTCAACGACCACGATCCACAGGCGATCGAAGCGGCCGTCGACGTGCTCGACAAGGCGCGCCGCGTGTTTTGCTTCGGCGTCGGCGGCAGCTCGGCCAATGTCGCCGCCGAGGCGGAGAACCGGCTGTTCCGCCTCGATGTCGCGGCGTCCTCGACCGCCGATCCCTACCAGCAGCGCGTCATGGCCGCGACCTGCGGGCCGGAGGACGTCCTCCTGATCTTCTCGGTCACCGGCAAGCCGCGCTCCCTGCTCGACAGCGCCGAGATCGCCCGCAGCCAGGGCGCCGGGGTCGTCGCCGTCACCGACCCGCCGAGCCCGCTTGCCGCGCTCGCCAGCGTGCTGGTGCCACTCCAGGCCTTCGACGAGGAGAAGTTCTTCTATATGCCCAATCGCGGCCGCTACGGGCAGCTCTTCCTGCTCGACTGCATGGCGACGCTGCTGGGCGCCCGACGCATGAAGATCGTCTCCAAGAAGCTCTGGCGCGCCCGTGCCACCCTGATCGCTCTGCATGGCAGCACCGAGGGCCAGCCGATCGGCGATTGACGCTGAATTGGTAGTTTTACTACATTTTCAGTTCCAGTGAATGGAACACAACAGCCAGGCGCGATCTCTCCGCACGAAAATTCACGCCAGAAATCAACTATATCAATAAGATAAGCCAGGCTGCCCTGCCAAAGAGCGAGCCCTTGGCGGCGCCCTGAGCGACAGCCCGAAAGCCCGCCCACCAAGGCGCGGATGAGCAGATTGCACGGGCTTTCATCTTCTCGATTGACAATAAATGTAATTTAGCTACATAGCCCGATCGTCGCGCCCTGCGCCAACGAACAGAAGACGAGCCGAGCCATGCACCCAGCCGACGGGACGATCGTTTCCTTCCAGTTCGATGAGGTCGTGGTTCCCGCCCATCCCGGTGTGATCAACTCGGACAGCCTGGCCAAGCCCCTGCACATGCTGCCCGTCGGCGGCAAGGCGAGCTGGAGCGTGCAGTTCGACGAACTGCCCAAGCTCATCGTCCGGATGACGCTGAAGAACGGCGTCGTCGGCATCGGCGAGTTCTACCGCGACCATGAATGGCCGCGCATCGAGGCGATCTGCGCCAACCTGCTCGGCCAGTCGGTGTTCGACCTGCCGCTGCAGGACCTGCCGCTGCCGCTCTGCCGCGAATATGACGGCTTCGAATGCGTGATCTGGGACGCCTATGCCAAGACGCTCGGCGTGCCGATGCATCGGCTGCTCGGCGGCGCCATCCGCGACCGCGTCAATGTCAGCGCCTGGTCGAGCCACCGCACCCAGGACGAAGTCGGCCCCTGGGTGAAGCGCTATTTCGAGCAGGGCTACAAGGTCATCAAGTTCAAATGCGACCTCGAGGACGACGTCGCCGGCTGGTGCGCGCGCATCAAGGAATATGCGCCCGGGATGAAGGTGATCTTCGATCCCAACCAGCGCTGGGAGAATTCCGGCAATGCCCGCCCGATCATCCGGGAGCTGGAGAAGGTCGGCAACGTCCTCCTGCTGGAAGACCCGCTGCCGCGCTGGATGCTGCAGGATTTCGCGGAACTGCGCCGCTTCTCCTCGATCCCGATCGTGCTGCACGTCTCGCTGCCTTACGTCTATCAGGGCCAGCGTCCGCATGACGCGATCAACGCCATCGCCCATGGCGCGGTCGACGGCTTCAACTTCAATTGCGGCCTCGCCAAGTTCCAGACGCTCGACCACATCGCCTCGACCGCCGGCGTCTATTGCTGGCACGGCTCGGAGGTCGATCTCGGCATCCTGGAGGCGATGTATGTGCACCAGGCCGCGGCGGCGAAGAGCTGCGTCTGGCCGAGCGACATCTTCGGCCGGATGATCCGCAGCCACGATCTGCTCGCCAGGCCGCTGGCCTTCGAGCCACCGCATGTGCGCATCCCCGATGAGGGGCCGGGCCTCGGCATCACCCTCGACGAAGCCGCGATCGCCCGTTTCCGCGTCGGCGGCCGCACGATTTCCTGAAGAGCGAGCTCACACCATGCGTTGGGAAACCCTGACGACCAACGAGGTCGCCGCGCTCGATCGCGACATCCCGGTCGTGCTGAACGTCGCCGCCATCGAGCAGCACGGCCCGCACCTGCCGCTGGAGACCGACGCCGTCATCGGCGATCATTTCCTGCAGGCGCTGGAGCAGAAGCTCGGCAAGCAGGTGCTGATCCTGCCGCAGGTCAAGGTCTGCTGCTCCGAGCACCATATGGATTTCGCCGGCACGCTCAGCGTCCGCCACGAGACCTTCCTGGCCTATGTCGGCGACATCCTGGAGAGCGTCGTCCGCCACGGCTTCCGCAACATCGCGCTGTTCAACAGCCATGGCGGCAACCAGGCGATCGGCCAGGTGCTGCTCGAAACCTTCGGCACGAAGCATCGCGACTGCCGCGTCGCCTTCCTGACCTGGTGGCGCCTCGCCGCCAAGGAGCTCGGCGCGATCCGTGAGAGCGTCTTCGCCGGCGTCAACCATGCCTGCGAGTTCGAGACCTCGCTGATGCTGCTCGGCGCGCCCGAAAGCGTCCGCACCAAGCTGGTCTCCGGCATGAGCTATGTCGAGACCCATGACTGGGCCAATGCCGACATGATCCTGCCGGCCCGCGGCGCCCTCTTCCGCTCGATGCATGAGATGTCGGGCGGCACCGGGGTCGTCGGCGATCCCTCGCTGGCCACACGCGAGAAGGGGCAGGCCATCACCGCCGCCGTGGTCGAGCAACTGGCCCATGTCGTGGAGACGATCAGCCGACGCTGACCAGCGGGCGCCATTTTTCCGAAGACCAGCGGCCAAAAACAACAGGGAGGAACGACAGATGTTGCAGAAATTGACCCGGATCGGCGCAGCGGCACTCGCCGTCGCGATAGGCGCAGGGGCTCCGGCTCTTGCTCAGCAGAAGGGCGGCGCGATCAACGTCGCCACGATCGGCGAGCCCAACACGCTCGACCCGATGGTCGCCGCTGGCGACCTCTTGGGCATGATCACCCAGCACTTCTACGAGACGCTCTACACCTTCGACAAGAACTGGGCGCTGACCCCGCTCCTGGCCGAGACGCTTCCGCAGATCAGCGACGGCGGCAAGGTCTACACCATCCCGCTGCGCCAGGGCGTCACCTTCCACAATGGCAAGGCGATGACGGCACAGGACGTCGTCGCCTCGCTGAAGCGCTGGACCGAGCTGGCCTCGCGCGGCAAGCTCGTCGCCGACAACATCGCCGCGATCGAGGCCACTGACGAGAAGACGGTCAAGATCACGCTGAAGTCCCCGTTCGCGCCGCTGACCGCGCTGCTCGCCTTCAACAACTCGGCCGCTGTGATCATGCCGGCCGACAAGATGGAGAACCCGATCAAGGAAGTGATCGGCACCGGGCCCTACCAGCTCAAGGAGCGCAAGCCCGACCAGTACATCCAGCTCGTCCGCTTCGACGGCTACAAGCAGCGCCAGGGCGAGCCCGACGGCTTCGGCGGCGCGCGCAAGCAATATCTCGACGAGATCCGCTTCGTGCCGGTGCCGGACGCCAACACCCGCGTCGAGGGCGCGCTCGCCGGCCAGTTCGACTTCGCCGACCTGATCCCGGTCGAGGCATTCGACCGGCTGAAGGGCCAGGCCAAGACCGAGCCGGTGCTGATGCAGGGCTTCGGCTGGCCGATGTTCATCATGAACAACAAGCAGGGCATGATGACCAACAAGGACATGCGCAAGGCTGTCCAGACGGCGCTCAATGCCGAGGACATGCTGGCCGCGGCCTTCGGCAAGCCTGAATTCTACAAGCTCGACGGCGCCATGTATCCGGAAGGCTATGCCTGGCGCAGCGATGCCGGCATCAAGGCCTATAACCAGGGTGACGCCGACAAGGCCAAGGCACTGGCGAAGACCGCCAAGTACGATGGCGCGCCGATCCGCATCCTGACCAGCCGCCAATACGAGTTCCACTACAAGATGGCGCAGGTCGCGGCCGAATACCTCAAGGCCGCCGGTCTCAAGGTCGACCTGCAGGTCGTCGACTGGGCGACGCTGGTGCAACGCCGGGCCGAGCCGGCTCTCTGGGACATCTTCATCACCCACAGCCCGTTCCTGGCCGAGCCGGCCCTGATCGCGCCGCTGCCGGACAGCTATCCCGGCTGGTGGGCGAGCGAAGCCAAGAACAAGCTTTTGACCGCGCTCAACGCCGAGTCGGACGAGAAGAAGCGCGTCGCCATCTTCGCCGATTTGCAGAAGCTGATCTTCGAGGAAGTGCCGTTCTACAAGGTCGGTGACTTCGCTGCCCTCAGCGCCAAGGCCCCGCGCCTTGCCGGCTACACGGCCTCGCCCTGGCCGTATTTCTGGAACGCCTCGCTCAAGCCCTGAGCGGCTGACGCGGCCGCCAGGCCGCTCGCAAGAAACCCGTGGCCGCGCCAGGCGCGCCGCCACGGGCAAGCGACGAACGCTTCAAGAAACACAAAAGGGGGCAGGCGATGACGCGGTATGTGATGCAGCGCATCCTCGGCATGCTGGCGGTGATGTTCACCGTCGTGACGATCGTCTTCATCATCGTCCGCGTCGCGCCGGGTGATCCGGCCGCCGTCATGCTCGGCCCCGACGCCACGGCCGCCGACATCGCCGGCCTGCGTGCCCGGCTGGGGCTCGACCAGTCGCTGCCGACGCAATACGTGCTCTTCCTCGGCCAGCTCCTGCGCGGCGATCTCGGACAGTCGATCTTCCTCAACATGCCCGTGCTCAGCGCCCTCGGCGAGCGGGCCGAGCCGACCTTCTTCCTCACGCTGTTCTCGATCCTGATCGCCAGCGCGATCGCGCTGCCGGTCGGCATCCTCTCGGCCTACAAGCGCGGCACGCTGTTCGACCAGGTCGCCACCACCTTCGCCATGTTCGCCGCGAGCATTCCGAGCTTCTGGCTCGGGCTGATCCTGATCCAGGTCTTCGCCGTGCGCTATGGCTGGATGCCGGCCTCCGGCTATGGCGGCCCCGACGCCTCCTTCCTCGAGCGGCTGCGCCACCTCGTCCTGCCGGCGCTGGCGCTCGGCATCGTCTCCTCGGCGCTGATCACCCGCTTCACCCGCGCCTCGATGCTCGACGTGCTCAACGACGACTATGTCCGCACAGCACGCTCCAAGGGCATGGGCGAATGGGGCGTCGTGATGAAGCACGCCTTCAAGAACGCGCTGATCCCGGTGCTGACCGTCATCGGCCTGACCGCCGCGCTGCTCATCTCGGGCGCCGTGGTGACCGAGACGGTGTTCAGCCTGCCTGGCATCGGCAATCTCGTCGTCTCGGCGGTGCTGCGCCGCGACTATCCGGTCATCCAGGGCGCGTTGCTCGTCATCGCCGCCCTCTACGTGCTGATCAATTTCCTGATCGACATGCTCTACCTCGCGATCGACCCAAGGGTGCGCTATTGATGGCCGCCTCCTCCGCTCCCGCCGGCCGTCCGCGGCTCGCCAGCCTGATCCTGCAGCGCAAGACGCTGCTGATCGGCCTCATCGTCCTGACCGTCATCGCGCTGCTGGCGATCCTCGCGCCGCTGATCGCGTCCTATTCGCCGAGCCGGCTCTCGGTGGTGAACCGCCTGAAGCCGCCGAGCGAGCGCTGGTTCTTCGGCACCGACGAGTTCGGCCGCGACATCTTCAGCCGCACCATCTATGCCGGCCAGCTCTCGCTGCTGGTCGGGGCTGCGGCGACCGTGCTCGCCGCGGTGCTCGGCATCACGCTCGGCCTCGTCGCCGGCTTCTTCCGCAAGCTCGACGGTGTCATCGCCCGCATCATCGACGCGATGATGGCCTTCCCTGACATCCTGCTGGCGATCTCGCTGGTCGCCGCGCTCGGCCCCTCGCTCGCGACGGTGATCGTCGCGCTGGGGATCGTCTATGCGCCGCGCCTCGCCCGCATCGTGCGCGCCTCGACGCTGATCATCCGCGAATTGCCCTATGTCGAGGCGGCGCGAGCGCTCGGCGTGCCGACCTGGAAGATCATGACGCGCCATGTCCTGCGCAACCTGGTCTCGCCGATCCTCGTCCAGGCCACCTTCATCTTCGCCTATGCGATGCTGGCGGAGGCGAGCCTGTCCTTCCTGGGCGTCGGCGTCAGCCCGGAGATCCCGACCTGGGGCACGATGATCGCCGGCGGGCGCCAGTACATCGGCCAGGCCGACTGGATGATGCTCTTCCCCGGCGCCGCGATCGTCCTGACCGTGCTCTCGCTGCAGCTCGTCGGCGACGGCCTGCGCGATCTGCTCGATCCGCGGCTGCGAAAGGATCTGTGACGATGGCGATCCTGGAACAAGGCGCCGTCGCCGCACCACGCGCCGACGACGACATCCTGCTCAAGGTCGAGGACCTGCAGACCCACTTCCTGATCGGCTCGAGCGCGATCAAGTCGGTCGACGGCGTCAGCTTCTCGCTGCGCCGCGGCCAGACGCTGGCGGTGGTCGGCGAATCCGGCTCCGGCAAGTCGGTGACCAGCCTCACCATCATGCGGCTGCTCGCCCATCCCGGCCGCATCGTCGGCGGGCGCATCCTCTACCGTTTGCGCAGCGGCGAGACGGTCGACCTCGCGCAGGTGTCGGAGAAGCGCATGCGCGCCATCCGCGGCAGCGAGATCGCGATGATCTTCCAGGAGCCGATGACGAGCCTCAACCCTCTCTTCACCGTCGGCGACCAGATCATGGAGATGATCCTGCTGCACGAGAATATGTCGCGCAGCCAGGCGCGGGCGCGGGCCAGGCAGATGCTCGAGCTGGTCGAGATCCCCGCGGCCGAGCGGCGTCTTGCGCAGTATCCGCACGAGATGTCGGGCGGCATGCGCCAGCGCGTGATGATCGCGCTCGCTCTGTCCTGCAATCCCTCGCTTCTGATCGCCGACGAGCCGACGACGGCGCTCGACGTCACCATCCAGGCGCAGATCCTCGATCTGCTCCGCCGGCTCCAGGCCGAGATCGGCATGAGCATCCTGTTCATCACCCATAATCTCGGCGTCGTCGCCGAGATCGCCCATGAGGTCGCGGTGATGTATGCCGGGCGCGTCGTCGAGCAGGGGCCGGTGGTCGACCTGTTCGCGCGCCAGCGCCATCCCTATACGCGCGGCCTGCTCGCCTGCATTCCCGACGCCCGCCGCGACCGCATCCCCGGCCAGGGCCGGGCCCTGCTTAACGCCATCCCGGGCAATGTCCCGAGCCCGCTCGCGCTGCCGCCCGGCTGCTCCTATGCGCCGCGCTGCCCGCTGGTCGAGGAGCGCTGCGCCAAGGACGCACCGCCGCTGATCGACGTCGCGACCGCCCATCTCACCCGCTGCTGGAGGCATGACGCGCTGTGACCGCTGCAAGCACTGTCCCGGCGGAAGCACCGCTGCTCGCCGTCCGCAATCTCCAGAAGGTCTTCTCGACGCGCGGCGGCGATGTCCGCGCCGTCTCGGACGTCTCCTTCGAGGTCCGCCGCGGCAGCATCGTCGGCATCGTCGGCGAATCCGGCTCGGGCAAGACCACGGTCGGCCGCTGCATCCTGCGCCTTGTCGAGCCCTCCGGCGGCGAAGCGGCCTTCGACGGCACCGACCTGTTCGGCCTGCCGGAGAAGGCGCTGCGCGGCTATCGCCGCCGCCTGCAGATCATCTTCCAGGACCCCTATTCCAGCCTCAACCCGCGCATGCGCGTCGGCGACATCATCGGCGAAGCCATCGACACGCATGGCCTGGCCAAGGGCAAGGCCCGCGAGGCGCGCATCGCCGAGCTGCTCGGCCGCGTCGGGCTCAACCCCGACCATGCCAGGCGCTATCCGCACGAATTTTCCGGTGGCCAGCGCCAGCGCATCGGCATCGCCCGGGCGCTCGCGGTCGAGCCGGAGCTGATCATCGCCGACGAGCCGGTCTCGGCGCTCGACGTCTCCGTGCAGGCGCAGGTGCTCAACCTGATCCAGGAGCTGCAGCGCGAACTCGGCCTGACCATGGTCTTCATCAGCCATGACCTGTCGGTGGTCGAATATCTCTGCGACGACATCGTCGTGCTCTATCTCGGCCGGATCATGGAGAAGGGGCCGGCGCAGGAGGTCTACGCCAATCCGCGCCACCCCTATACCAAGGTGCTGCTCTCGGCGGCGCCGGTGCCCGACCCAAGCGTCAAGCGCGAGCGCGTCATCCTCAAGGGCGACATCCCGAGCCCGCTGAACCCGCCCTCGGGCTGCGTCTTCCGCACCCGCTGCCCGCATGTGATCGACGCCTGCGCCAGCGCGATCCCGGCGATCGAGGAGGTCGGCCCCGGCCACAGCGTCGCCTGCATCCGCCAGAAGGAACTGGCCGGCACGGCGGCGTGAAATAGGCTGACTGGTCGGGGGACGGCGGCCGTCAGCCCGGCTTGATGCCGGCTTCCTCGACCACGCGGTTGGCGCGCTGGATCTCGGCCTCGATGAACTTGGCGAAGCTCGCGGGGTCCTCGGTCACGGCTTCGGCCCCGAGCGCCGTCAGCTTCTCGACGATCTCGCGATCCTTCGAGGCCGCTTGGACCGTCGCGTTGACGCGCTGCACGGTCTCGGCCGGCAGGCCCTTCGGCCCCCAGAGCCCGTACCAGAGCGTGAAGTTGAGATCGGAAAGCCCCTGCTCGCCGGCGGTCGGCACGTTCGGCAGGAGCGCACTGCGCTGCGCGCCCATGATCGCGAAGGCGCGGACCTTGCCGTCGGTGATGAAGGAGAGCGCCGAGCCGAGCGGGGCGACCATCAGCGGCACCTGGCCCGCGACGACATCGGTGATCGCGGGAGCCGTACCGCGATAGTTGACCAGTTCGGCCGCGGTGCCGGTGCGGCGCTTGAAGCTCTCGGTGGCGAGATGGCCCATGCTGCCCAGCGCCGAATTGGCGAAGGTGTACTCACCCGCCTTCGCCTTCATGTCGGCGATCAATGCCTGCATCGTCGCTGGCGTCTTCATCGAGCCGATCAGCACCATCGGCGAGGTCGCGAAGCGCGAGATCGGCGTGAAATCGGTGAGCGGGTCGTAGGACACGCTGCGCATCACGTGCCTGGCCATGATGTGGATGTCGGCATTGGTCAGATAGGTCGTACCGTCCGGAGCAGCCCGCGCGACCTCGGCCGCGCCGAGCGTGTTGCTGGCGCCGGCCTTGTTCTCGACCACCCAGGATTCGTCGAGCGCCGGGGCGATACGCTGGGCGTAGAGCCGGCCGATCACGTCGATCGCCCCGCCTGCGGCGGCCGGCACGATCAGCCTGACGATCTTGCGTTGGGCGAAGGCGGCACGAGGCGCGAGCGCGGCGCCCGCAAGCCCGGTCAAGGCAGCACGTCGTGTGATGATCACCTGATTTTCCTCCGGATGGGGCCGCGTTGCCCGCGGTTCTCGGATTCGGTTCGAAAGAGCGTCTGCGGCGGCGCCGTCGGGCTTCGGCACTCAATATAAGACCGCATACTTATTATCAGTATACACCGTATCTTGGCACTGTCAAACAGCGAGGCTCGCCCGATCGCCCCGCCCTGGATCAGAGTTTCGGGACGTGCGCGCCCTCAGGCGGCGTCGGAGGAGCGAACCGCATCGAGGCGCAGCGGCACGCGCGAAGCTTCGTTGTTGAGCTCGACCAGCTGCGCCAGCATGCGCATGAAGGCCTCGCGATCCTCCGGCGCCAGCGGCGCCAGGATGCGCTCCTGGGCCCGCTGCGCCAGCGGCTCGGCTTCCTTAAGGATGCGCTCGCCCTTGGGCGAGAGGTGCAGCACCTTGACGCGCTTGTCGTCCTTGCTGCCCGAGCGCTCGATCAGCTCCTTCGCTTCCATCCGCTCCAGCACATTGCCGAGCGTCGAGCGGTCGAAGGCGACGAGGGCCGACAGGCGGGTCGCATCGATGCCGGGATTGTCGCGCACCGTGACCAGCGCTGCGAACTGGACAGGGGTGAGATCGACCGGCGCGCATTCCTCGAGAAAGAGCGAGACGGCGATCTGCTGGGCGCGCCGGATGAGATGGCCGGGCATATGATAGATATCGTCCATCGCCATCGTCGCTTTGCCTTGCTGGGGCGGCAGATGGATGTCGCCGCTCGAATGTCTGCGCTGCCGGCTCTTCGTCTGGCGAAGATTACCCGGCCCGGCCGCTGTGTACTCGCTATAGATCGTATGCTTTCAGTCCGTAAGCGGTCAAACCGCGCCACTCCTGGTTGACACCGGAAAATATGTGAGTATCCTGTTAATCAGTATACGGACGATTTTCTAGAGATCGCCGGATGGGAGGTTGGTGCTTGCGGTTTCCAGCGGCTGGAATCCGGGAGCCGCACACACGGCCGCAAGCGGCTTGCACGCTCGTCCGCCTCTCTGATCATCTGCACGGCTCGGCGGTCAGGCCGCCTTGCCGGCAAGGGCTGGCCCATAACGTTTCGATCAAGGCGATTTCGGAGAGAGCGAGCAATGTGCACCGCGGACCATGGCAATCACCCCATCGCCGTCGACGTGGCCGATACGGCCGCCGCCTCGGTCGCGCCCTCGCCGGAGATCGTCGACGAGCTCGTCGCCGCCAACCACATCCTGTTCGACCAGGGCGTCGTCGATGCGTTCGGCCATATCAGCGTGCGTCATGACAAGCGGCCCGACCGCTTCCTGCTCGCCCGCAACATGGCGCCGAGCCGGGTCGCGGCCGAGGACATCGTCGAGTTCACGCTCGACGGCGAGGCGGTCAACGCCAATGGCCGCAAGGTCTACCTCGAGCGCTTCATCCACGCCGAGATCTTCCGGAAGCGCCCGGACGTGATGGCCGTGATCCACAGCCACTCGCATTCGATCGTGCCGCTCAGCGTCGTCAAGGGCACGCGGCTTCGGGCGATGTTCCACATGGCCGGCTTCGTCGGCCAGGGCGCGCCGGTCTTCGAGATCCGCGAGGCCGGCGGCGACGCCACCGACCTCCTGATCAGCAACAACCATCTCGGCCGGGCGCTGGCCGAGCATTTCGACGGCCACGACATCGTGCTGATGCGCGGCCATGGCTCGACCGTGGTCGGCTATTCGATCAAGCAGGCGGTCTACCGCGCCGTCTATGCCGAGCTCAATGCGCGCTACCAGCTCCAGGCGATGCAGCTCGGCGAGGTCACCTACCTCACCGAGGGAGAGAGCCGCGCCTGCGTCGCCAGCATCGAGGCGCAGGTCCATCGCCCATGGGAGATGTGGCTCGAACAGGCCCGCACCCGCCGGCGCTGAGGCGCTGTCCGCCCCCCTCTTCACCATGATCACCCTGCCTCGCTGAAGGTGGCTGCCATGCAATTCCATCTCAACGGCTTCCGGGTCGGCGATCCCGCCATGTCCGAGCCCGCCAACGGTCCCGCCGCATCCGTGTCCGGCGCTACCCTGCCGCAGGAGGTCGATGTCCTGATCGTCGGCTGCGGCCCGGCCGGCCTGACGCTGGCGGCCCAGCTTTCCGCCTTTCCCGAGATCAAGACGCGGATCGTCGAGCAGAAGCCTGGGCCGCTGGAGCTGGGCCAGGCTGACGGCATCGCCTGCCGTACCATCGAGATGTTCGATGCCTTCGGCTTCTCCGAGAAGGTGCTGAAGGAGAGCTATTGGGTCAACGAGACGGTGTTCTGGAAGCCGGACGCAAGCAGGCCGGAGGCGATCACCCGTAGCGGCCGCATCCAGGACGTCGAGGACGGGCTCTCCGAATTCCCGCATGTGATCCTGAACCAGGCGCGCGTGCACGACTTCTTCCTCGATGTGATGCGCAACTCGCCGAGCCGGCTGGAGCCGGACTATTCCCGGCGCCTCGTCGACCTCCAGATCGACAACGCCGCGTCGCACCCGGTGACGGTGCAGCTGGAGCGTGTCGATCCCTCGCATGAAGGCGAGATCGAGACCGTCCGGGCCCGCTATGTCGTCGGCTGCGACGGCGCCCGCAGCGCCGTGCGCAAGTCGATCGGCCGCACGCTGCAGGGCGATTCCGCCAACCAGGCCTGGGGCGTCATGGACGTCCTCGCCGTCACCGATTTCCCGGATGTCCGGCTGAAGGCGCTGATCCAGTCCGCCGGCGAAGGCACGATCATCATCATCCCGCGCGAGGGCGGCTATCTGATCCGCATCTATGTCGAGCTCGACAAGCTCGCTGCGAACGAGCGCGTCGCCAGCCGCAATATCGGCGTCGAGCACCTGATCGCCGCGGCACAGCGCATCCTGCGTCCCTACAGCTTCGAGGTGAAGGAGGTCGCCTGGTGGTCGGTCTACGAGATCGGCCAGCGCCTCTGCGACAAGTTCGACGACGTGCCGGAGGACGAGGTCGGGCAGCGCCTGCCCTCCGTCTTCATCGCCGGCGATGCCTGCCATACCCATAGCCCGAAGGCCGGCCAGGGCATGAACGTCTCGATGCAGGACGCCTTCAACCTCGGCTGGAAACTGGCCGCGGTCCTGCGCGGACAATGCCCACCAGAGCTGCTGCACAGCTACTCGGCCGAGCGCCAGGCGATCGCCAAGGAGCTGATCGATTTCGACCGGGAATGGGCGAAGATGCTGAGCGCCCCCCTGAAGACCTCGGAGACCAGTGACGGCGTCGATCCCAAGGAGGTCGAAGCCTATTTCGTCAAGCACGGGCGCTACACGGCGGGGACCGCGACCTGCTACGCGCCCTCAGCTCTGACGGGGGAGTCCACTCATGCGCATCTGGCGACGAGATTGCCGATCGGCGCGCGCTTCCAGTCCGCCCCGGTGATCCGGCTCAGCGACGCCAAGCCGGTCGAACTCGGCCATGTCGCGCAGGCCGATGGCCGCTGGCGTCTCTACGCCTTCGCCGACAAGGCCGACCCGTCCTCGCCGTCGTCGCGCCTGCGCGCGCTCTGCGATGCCCTGGCGGATTCTCCCGCCTCTCCTCTGCGCCGCTACACCAAGCCCGGAACCGACATCGACGGGGTCATCGACCTGCGCGCGATCCTGCAGCAGCCTCATCGCGCGGTCGCCCTTGAGACGCTGCCGAGCCTGCTCCTGCCCCGCAAGGGCCGCCTCGGCCTGATCGACTACGAAAAAGTGTTCTGCCCCGATCTCAAAAGCGGCCAGGACATCTTCGACCTGCGCGGCATCGACCGCGAGCGCGGCTGCCTGGTGATCGTGCGTCCCGACCAATACGTCGCGAATGTCCTGCCGCTCGACGATCACGCCGCCCTGGCCGCATTCTTCGCCGCTTTCATGCTGCCGCAATCCTCGATCGGCTGACCATCCTGCATGTCATAACGCTTCGGCGATACTCCAACCGACATAGCCGAGCAGCGCGAACCAGCTCAACGTGACGGCGGCGATCGCCGTGCCGAGCACGGCGGCGACCAGCCTGTCGCCGGCCCGGTGTTCCGGAGCGGCCGCGACGGCGAGCGAAGTGCTGCGCGACGCGATCCGGCGTCCGAGCGCGATCATCGGGCGCTCGACCACCCGATAGACGAGCCAGGACAGCGCCAGGGTCAGGCCGGTGCAAGCCAGCATGACGGCGAGGTCGCCGAACTCGCCGGTCAGGGGCAGGACGCGATAGACCAGCGCGTTCACCATCCCGTGGAACAGGTACATCGAATAGCTGGTCAGCCCGATCCGCGCGAGCAGATGGGAGTGCGGCCGCTCCAGCCTGAGCGCGGCGAGGAAGACGACCAAGGCGAGCAGGTAGGCGGCCAGGACCGGCCTCAGCCCCTCCATCACGAAATTATCGCCACGCGTCAGCGAGAACTGCGCGACCGACGATACCCCGGCGAGCTGCGCGAGCACGAGAACCAGTGCCGCGAGCCACGCTCCCCGCCTCCCTTCGACCAGCCAGAGCCGCAGCAGCAGGCCGAGGATCAGGAAGGACAGATGCAGGCCGAGATACTGGATCGGCAGGCTGGCGATCCCATGCATGCGCAGTTGCACGGGCAGCACCGTCGCGGCGATCAGGGCAAGGCTCAAGGCCAGCAGGATGCCGACCTGGCGCAGCGCTCCCGCCGCGAACAGCAGCGCGACGAGGCCATAGAACAAGAGCTCGACGAACAGGGTCCAGTGGATCGGCGAAAGCCAGGGCTGGCCGAACAGCGGCGGCGCCATCGTCAGGTTGGCCAATACGGCCACGGCCCTTGGCATGCCGCCGGAGAGCCAGGCCATCGCCGCCAGCACCGCCAGCGCCAGCCAGAACGCGGGATAGAGCCGGAACAGGCGCGAGATCGCAAAATGCCGGAGCGGGCGCTCGCCGCGGATGCTGAAGGGCACGACGAAGCCACTGATCAGGAAGAACAGCACCACGCCGAACCGGCCGAGACTGAGGTTTTCAACGGCTGACCGGGCAAGTGTGCTCATCGGCCCCGTCGCCGCAGGAGCCTGCCGGAGCAGGTCGCCGAACAGGTGCTCGACCATCACGGCGAGCGCCGCGACCGCCCGCAGCGCGTCGAGATGGGCATAACGCTGGCGGCGCATGGCGGGGTTCATGGCAGCAGCCTCAGCGCGCGGCGGGTCGCTGCGTCGAAGCCCGGGCCGGCCTCGTCCTGCGCGAGCGCGAACCCACCCGCTCCGGCATAGGTCCAGCAAGCCCAGGCGAAGCCATGCGCCTCGGCGAGCTCGCGCATGTCGCGCAGCCAGCGCTCGCGCGCCGCCGCGCCCTCGGGCGTCTCCAGATAAGGCGTCCTGTGCACCCCGAACTCGCCAAGCAGGATGGCATGGGCCGGCAGGCGCTGCGCGCTGCGCCAGGCGCTCACTTGCCGGAAGGTCCGTTCGAGGTCGGAGCGATCAAAACCGGCATAGCGCGCGAGCGTCCGCTTCGCCTGCTCCGCCTGCTCCAATGCCGCGCCGTCGAGCCCGAGGTTGATGGTACGCCGCCGGGTCGCGGCCATCATCGCCGCTGCCGAGGTCGGGGCCGGATAGGCGATCGCATCTAGCGCATAAGCGGGGTTTCCGCGCACGCCCTGATGGGTGAACTGCCAGGGCGAATAGTCGTGATAGGTGTAGATCAGGCGGGCATCCCCAGCGAATGGGCGCATGTCGAACGCGGTGAGTGTCGCCGCGGCATTCATCGCTCCGCCGCCCAGCACCAGCGGCAGCGTCGCCGAGCCGTTGCGCGCCGCCCGGTAGGCGGCTTCGAGCATGGGTTGCCAGGCCGTCTGCGGCAGCTCTGGTTCGTTCATCAGCTCCAAGGCGAGCCTCGCTGCCCTGCCCCGCCTGAGCTGTTCCAGCTGCTCGGCCAGTCGCTGCAGCAAGCCGAGCACAGCCTGGAAATTCGGCGTCCCGACGCCCGCGGTCAGCGCGGCCGGCCGGTAGGCCGGATTCATCGCGCTCGGATGCAGGTCGACGATCACCCCGAGATCGGCATCGATGAGGTCCCGGACCGTGCCGAGCAGGAGCTCGTCGAGCTTGTCGCGTGCCACCCCGGTGAACGCCAGGAAAGGCCCGACATCGACGGCCAGCCGCACGAAATCGAAGCCCGCGGCCCGGATCGCCTGCCGCTGGGCCTGGTCGAAGCGGAAGCGCGGCCCCGAGAACGGCGCCTCGCCATAGGAGCCGTCGGCTGCAACCTCGGCCCAGCCCAGCGCATGCGAGACGCCAATACCGCGGCGGAACAGGGGGATGTCGCCGCCGGGCTCGCTTGCGGCGGGTAGCACCCCGTAGGCAGCCAGCGTCGCGATGCCGGTGAGGCCGCCAAGAACGGAGCGGCGGCTGGTCATGACGCCAGCCCCCAGTCGCCGCCCGGCCCGGGATAGCGGGCTGTCAGGGCGCCATCGAGGATTCTCATGTCGTCCCGCCCGGCGAAGGGCGCGGCGAGGCCCTGCAGCGAGGCCTCGCCCAATACAGGATCGATGGTCCGCGACGGCACGAAGCGGACATCGCTCCAGCCTTCGGCCGCGAAGCTGCCGACATAATCGGCGGGACGGCGCCGGTTGGGCTGGCCGGGGAAGCGGAAGAGGCGATAGAGCCGCTCGGAATAGCGATAGATGTTGTTCGGGTCGTGCTCGCGGATCCAGCGCGAATGCGTCTGCAGGTCGATGATGTGGACGCTGACGCAGCCCGGCCGGGCGACCTGCGTCAGGCCTGCGATCGCCTGTGCGGGATCGTCATAGTGCTCGAAGGCAGCGCAGCTGACGATCAGGTCGAAGCTGCGCTGGCCGGCGAGCCGGTGGATGTCGAAGTCCCGCCCGACAGCATAGCCGAACTCGCGCGCACCGGGCGCGCCGGCGATCGCCCGGGCCCGCTCCCGGTCGGCCCTGCGGCCCTCAGGAAAGCGGTCCAGCAGCCTGCCGTAGAAAGCCGGGTCCTCGTCGCCCGCGAGATCGAAGACGTCGATGGCATGATAGGAGCGCGCACCGAGCGCCAGGAAAAGCACGCCGTTGCCGCGTGAGGAGCCGGGGCTCAGCTCCAGCACGTCGCGTCCGCGCAGGTCGAATTGCGGCGGCATGAAACGGCGCAGCGCGGCGAAGATGTCGAGGAGATAGGCGATCTTGCCCTCCTCGTCGGCTTTCGCCACGCCGTTCGGCGTGGTGTAGCCGCCCAGCCTGCTCTTGCCCCAGGCGAGGCCGAGGAAGCCGAGGCCGAGGATCGTCATTTCGAGATTGCGCAGGGCAGGCAGCATCATCGGCCTCCGAACTCGATGCGCGGCCGGAAGCCGGCTCCGCCATGGCGGGCCTTGCCCACTTTCCAGCCGAGCAACGCGCTCTCGTAGACGTCAGTGGTGCGGTCGACGATCGCGCCCCAGCCAAAGGAATCGAGCACCCGGGCGGCACGCTCCGCACCCTCGGCCGGATTGGGCGCGGCGAGCTTCACTTGCATCGCCCCCACGAGCGCATCGACGTCGCCGAGCGGAAAATAGCTGCCCGGCCCAAGGTCGAGCGCGAGATTGGCGTCGATGTCGCTGGCGAGGCAGGGCGCGCCGTAGCTCAGCGCTTCCAGCAGCACCATCGGCATCCCTTCATGGCTTGACGGGAGGACGAACAGCCCGGCATGCCGGTAGAGCTGGGACAGCGCCTCGCCGCGCTGGAAGCCGGCCAGCACCACGCCGGGCGTCGTCGCGGCGGCCGCTTCGACGGCGCGTTGATAGCGCCCGGCATGATCGGCCGTGCCGGCGATGACGAGCTTGAGCGCGGGGTTGTCCAGCCGCGCGAAGGCCCGGATCAGGTCGAGATGCCGCTTCTCCTCGACGATCCGGCCGACGCTCAGCACATAGCGGCGCGGGGTGACCTCGATCTGGGCGAGATAGGACGCATCCTGCTGCGGGAACGGATTCTCGACGCCGTTCGGGATGAAGGTCGCGCCGACGCTGAACCTGCGGCGGACGCTGTCGACGATCCCCTTCGACACGCCGATATTGGCGTGTGAGAACAGCATGCCCAGCGCCTCGCCAATCCGCAGGACGGATTTGGCCAAGCGTCCCCATTTCTGGCGCTCATAGTCGAAGCCGTGATGCGTCACCACGACATGCAGGCCGAGCAGGCGCGCGAGCGGGGTCAACAGGGCTGGCCCGATCGCATGGATGTGGACGAGGTCCGGATTGCGCCCGGCCGCGACGATCAGGCCAAGCGCCGTATGCGCCAGCGCCTCGAAGCTGCGCGAGCGCGGCGCCCAGACCGGCGTGACGGTGACCCCCTTCCAGGCATAGGGCCGTCGCGACGGCAGATAGGGCGCCCGGCCGAGCACCTCGACCCGCCAGCCGCGCCCCGCCAGCCGCGCCGAGATCGCAGCGACATGGGTCTCGACCCCGCCTTGGATCTCGGGCACACCGCGCAGGCCGATGAAGATCACGCTGCGTTCGGGCGGCTTCGCGCCGATGGGTGGTATCAGCGTGTACATCAGCGCAGCGCCTCGTAGAGAGCCATGGTGCGGTCGCGGTAGCGGTCGGGCGAAAACTCCCAGGCGACCCAGTTGCGGCCGGCAGCGCCGAAACCGGCGCGTACGCTCGGGGAAATGCTCGCGAAGGTGGCGAGCGCCTCGGCCAGCATCGCGGCATTGCCGGGCTCGACCAGAGCGCCGGTCTCACCATCAAGGATGAGCTCCGGAATGCCGCCGATCCGCGTGCCGATGACCGGACGCCCGAGCGCATAGGCTTCGAGGACGCTGATCGGCGCGTTCTCGTACCATTCTGACGGCAGGATGAGCGCCCGAGCCTCGCCGATCAGCCGTTGCAGCGCCGGCTTGTCGAGATGGCCGGTGAAGGCGACATCGGCGTCGACCTCCCCGGCAAGACGGCGCAAGGCGGACTCCTCTGGGCCGCTGCCGGCCAGGACCAGGCGCTGGCGCGCCAGCGCTGCGGCGCGCACCAGCGTCGCCAGTCCCTTTTCCGGCGCGAGCCGGCCCGCATAGACGACGTAGTCGCCTTCATGCGCGGCCGGCGAATACTGGCGCGTGTCGATGCAATTCGGGAGGTAGGCGATGCGGCCCGCGTCCCAGCCCCATTCGATGAGCTTGTCGCGGTAGAAGCGGCTCGGCGCGATCAGGCGGTCGATCGTGTCGCGATAGAGGCCGAAGCTGCGGTGGACCAGCGTCTCCAGCAGGACGAGCCCGCTCACCACCGCCGAGTCCTTGACGCAGCGCCGAAGCAGGACGTTGTGGATGCGCCCGCTTTGGCAACGCTCGCAAACACGGCCCTGGCTCAGCATCTTATAGGCCGGGCACGCGACCTTGAGATCATGCGCCGTCATCACCAGCGGCACGCCCTCAGCCTTGAGGGCACCGAAGATCGACGGCGAGATGTGGTGATAGACATTGTGGGCATGCGCCACGGTCGGCGGCACCCGCCCGATCAATGCCCGGATCTTCCGACGCGCTTCCAGCGAATAGATCACCTTGGCGGCCCGCCCGATCTTGGTGAGCGGCCCTCCCGGCTCGCCATATTCGATCTCGGAGACGAAATAGTCAGACCAGGCGCTCGGCAGATTGGCGGGATGCCGCATCGCGAAGGGCACGACCTCCCAGCCCGCCGCCGCGAACAGGTCGATCTGGTCGAGGAAGACGCTCTCGGCGCCGCCGCGGCGATAGAAGTAGTTGTTGATGGCGAGCAGCCGCGGGGAGCTTGTCATGTCGCCTGCTCCCGCAAGCCCATGCGGTCGAGCGCGGCATCGACGGTCAGGACACGGCAGCGGCGCGCGAGCGCATAACCGACCAGCAGCCGGAAGCCGGGTGCCGTGCAGCCATGGGGCGTCGGCCGCGGCGCGATGTCGTGGGTGAAGAAGATTAGCCAGCCGGGATTGGCGACCACGGCGTCGATCCAGCGCGCCAACCCGAGCACGTGGCGCTGCGGCTGCCTGATCTCGACCGCGCGCAGGAAGCTCGGGTCCGTCGGGCCACGATTGATCCCCTCCCCGCCCGCCCGGCAGCTACGGAAGGTGTCAGCCAGGATCGACCGCGTTCCGAAGGAGCCGCTGTTGTAGGGATAGGCGAAATTGCGCCGGCCCGACCTGGGATCGATCGCGTCGAGATAGCGGGCATTGCGGGCGAGATCCTCGACCAGGGCCTCGGCGTCGACATGGCGCAGGTCGCGGTGCGCATGGCTATGGCAGCCGATCTCGTGGCCGCGGGCGGCAAGCTCCCGGCAGCCCGCCTGGTCGATCAGCGTGCGGCCCGGCTCGATCCGCCCGGCGAGGCCCCCTGAAATGTAGAAGGTGCCGCGTACGCCGTCCGCTTCGAGGATCGCGGCGCCCTTGTCGAGGGCGGATACAGGCACGTCGTCGAAGGTGAACGAGACGATCGGCTCCCGGGTCGGCACCTGCATGAGCTGCCAGGGCGCGGCTCGCAGCAGCCGGTTCTCCAGGCGACCGGCGAAGCGATCGATCAGCGCCGGCAGGCAAGCGATGCGCTCCGGCTGGAACGGCAGCGTGAAAGCGCTACGCATGGGCCGGCTCCACGCGGCGACGATGCTGGGCCGGCTCGCGAATCTCGTGCGCATTGGCCTGGAGATGCAAGCCGAAGATCGCGACGACCAGCATGAACCAGATCAGGCTGCCCGACTGGAAGAACAGGCTCTCGACGCAGGCGACCAGGATTCCGTAGAGCCAGATCCGCACGAAGAAGCGCGTCAGGGCAGGATCGTTCGCCGTCGCCTCGGCCCGGGCGATGTCGCGCAGCGGCAGCCAGACCAGCAGCACCAGCGTCAGCGCAAGGCCCGGAAGGCCCGTGGTGATCGCCATGTCGAGATAGGCGTTGTGGCCGTTGAAGGCGGCGAAGGCCCAGCTCGCCGCGGCTCCGCCCTTGTGGACCATCGCATCTGTCTGCCAGAACAGCTGGAAGCCGTAGCCGGTCAGCGGATTGTCCATGGCGGCGCCGGCGCCGATCTTCCAGATGTCGGTGCGATTGGTGAAGCTGGGATCGATGCCGAGCTGGGCGACCAGCTCGCGCATGGCCGGCGAGACCGAGCAGCCGATCGTCAGGATGTTGACCGCGGCGATGCCCAGCACGACCATCGGGGTGCGGACGGCGCGCCAGCGCTCGAAGACCCAGGCGACGGCAAGGATGCCGGGCAGCGCCATCGCGGCCGACTTTCCGCCGGTGCGAGTCAGGAAGACGAGCGCCAGCAGCACTATCGTCGCGCCGAGCAGCCGCCGGCCGGTGCCGAACAGATAGAGCCCGGCGAAGCTGATGATCACCATCGCCGCGGCCGCGACGTTCTTGTGGGCGAAGTGGCCGCGCCAGAACCCGGCATTCATCGGCTCGCGGACTTCGCTGGCCTGGTGGATCGCCAGCTGCGGCATCAGCGCGACGCCGGCATAGGCGAGCCCGAGAGCGCCGAGGCAGCAGAATGCGAGCATGCCGGCGAACTGGCGTTCGGAGCGCGGCAGCAACAGAAATATGCTGCCGTTCACGATCGTCAGCGTCGCCAGGAAGACGCGCTTGAGCGCCAGATCCGGCTGCGCCGAGAATGCCGAGGCGATCGCGAACCAGAGCAGCAATGCGATCAGGAGGCCGCGCGGCCGCGCCACCAGATGGCGCGCCGGCGATTTGAAGACGGTCAGCCACAGCGCCGCAGTCAGACCGAGATAGATGACCTGGTTGATCGTGTTCGACTTGGCCGTCGCGGCATCGCTCGCGCCGGCCGCGGAGAGGTCGATGAACGGCGTCAGCGTGACCAGGTAGAACAGCAGCGTCGCCGTGAAGAGCAGCGCCCCCAGGGTGCCGGCGGTCGAGTTCCTGCGCCTCTCGATTGCCTGTGTCATGGCGCTGCACTCCTGCCGATCCGGGCTTCGTCGAGATAGCCGCGCCCCAGGAGCGCGCCCGCCGCGAGCAGCAGGCCGAGCGCCAGACCGGCCGCCGCCGCGACGATCGGGCGAGGTGGCCAGCTCGCGCGCGCCGGGGCAGTCGCGGCCGTGATCACGCGGACATCGGTCGCGTCGATCTGCTGGCGCTGGGCGGCTTCGCCCGCCCGGGTCAGGAAGGTCTGGTAAAGCGCGGTCTTGGCGGCCGCCTCGCGCTCAAGCTCGCGTAACTTCACCTGCGCCTGATCGTCGACCGAGACGCTGCCGCGCAGCAGTCGCGTCTCGCCGCTCAGCGCGTCGAGCGCCTTCCGGGCCTGATCGACCTCGATCCGGGCCGTGCGCCTGAGACGCTCGGCCTCGGCCTTGATCGCCTTGGCCAGCGCATCGGCCTCGGTCAGCACGCTCACCAGCGAGGGATGGCGCGGGCCCAGGGTCTTGGAGAGCACCGCGACCTGCCGGCGCAGGGCCGCCTCGTCAGCGAGCAGACCGGCCAGGGTCTGCGACTGGACGCCGCCGCCCTGCACGCCATGCTGGGAGAGCGCGCGCGAGACTTCGTCGTAGCGCGCCTCCGCCTCGGCGAGCCGGGCCTTGGCGTCGGTCAGCTTGCCGCTCATCCGCTCCAGGGCTTCGGCGCTGAGCGGCTGCCTCGAGGCGTTCTGTTGCAGGCCATGGTCGCGGCGGAAGGCTTCGACCCGGTCCTCCGCCTCGGTCGCGGCGGCCTTGATCTCGCCAAGCCGGGCCGTCAGCCCCCGCGCCGCACGCCCCACCCGCTCCGCATCGGCCCGCACGACCTCGTCGCGGAAAGTCTCGGCCACGGCGTTCGCCAGCCGGGCCGCCAGCGCCGCATCGCTCGCCCAGACCGAGAGGGAGACGACATAGGAGCGCTCCTGCCGGGCGACGGTAATGCGCCTCGCCAGGGTGGCAGCGAGGTCCGAGCCACCGGCCCGCTGTTGGTCGGATGCTCCCAGCAGGCCGAACAGCAGCGGTTTGCCCGCAAATTCGGGATCGCTCTTCAGCTGGAGCTGGTCGACGACCCGGCGCAGGACATTGCCGGAGGAGATCATCCGCATCTTGCTCTCGACATCCAGGATCTGGCTGTCGCTCTGCACATTCGCAGCATAGAGGTCGTTCGGAGTGACCAGCAGGTTGGACGGCGCGATCGTCAGCTCCGTCGTCGCGGTGAAGCGCGGCGTCAGCAGACGCGTGACGCCAACCGCCGCAACCGCGCCGATAAGCGCCGCGACCAGCATCCAGAGCCAGCCGCGCAGCAGCCAGCCCAGCACCTGGAGGAGCGTGACCGTGCGGACGGGCGAAGAGGCTGGTTCGGTGGCCGGGCGATAGGGGACATCGTCCCCGGACCGCATCCTTCTACTGTCGGTCGTGAGGTACATGGCGACCTGCCTCAGCGAGAGGGCACGCACGTGTTGGAGATCGCGGAACTGCGCTTCAGCTCTGCCGACCAGGTCCCGAGACCTTCGAAGATGTGCCCTGCCCGCGCAGACCTTGCCTCACCAGCAATAGCGATGACCGGGACAGGGCCAGCGGCCGCGATCGTGATCATGGAACCCCCGTATTCGCGATTTTTTCACGACTACACTTATAGGTTGTGATAATCCGAGTTTGATCAAAGAAAGACAACCTTAGGTAGATTTCTCAATTAAGTGTTTACCTTAACGGCAAGACGGCACTGGCCGCGCACCGCACGTTTTAAGAAGCAAAATCGGCTCTCCTGGAATAAAAAATCGATAATCTAGCAATAATTCTATCGCAGCCGATAGTTAAATTACGTCACTTCAAATACAAACGGCATGGATGAAATAAATCACAGGACAGCTTCTAAACAAAATTCATGGAGTGTTGATTGGTAAAAATCGAGAATGATACCGGCAAGAGCCTTCAATTCGCTCGCCCCATCTTCATCTACTTTCTGTCGAGCGGGTCGCTGGCATCGGCCGGCATCTCGCAGCTGGTGACCTTCGCCATCCTGGCGCGCGCGCTTGGCCCGGCCGAATTCGGCCTGTTCGTGCAGATCTCCGCGGTGACCGCGATCGCGGTCCAGATCTGCGGCCTGGGCGCGTCCGACTGCCTGCTGCGCAGGGTCTCGCGCGATCCCGGGAGCTATCCGATCCTGCTCGGCCATAACCTTCTGCTGATCGGCCTCAGCGGAGCCGTGCTCGTCATCGGCGGCGTCGCAGCGATGTCGGCCTGGACCCGCCTGGGTTCAGGCCCCTCCGTCGACATTCCGACCCTGGCGCTGTTGTTCTTCGGCAATGTCGTTCTCGTGCGGTTGATCCTGCTCGTGGAGACCGCCTTTCTCGGCCTCGGCCAGGTTCATGCCGCAAACCGTTCGGTCGTCGGCTTCGCCGTCGCACGTACGGCCACAGCCGCCCTCGCCTGCCTGGTGTTCAAGGTCTCAAGCCTGTCGGACTGGGCACTCTGGCAGTGCGGCGGAAACCTGCTCTACGCCTTGCTCGGGGCCATCTGGCTTGCACCGCTCGGCCGACCACGGCTCGCGGTCCTGCGCGATGAGTTGCGCGCCGGCCTGCTGTTCGCATCGCAATTCGCCGGACGGGCCATCCGCTCCAATGTCGACCTGCTGGTGATCGGCCTGTTCACCCCGATCGAGACGGTCGGCAGCTATGGCGTCGCCAGACGGATCATGGACGCCAGCTATCTTTCGATCGATGCGCTCAACCGGCTGCTCTATCCGCGCCTGGCGCGCGAGAGCCGCGACGGCCTGCATCTCGCCTTGCCGACGGCCAAGCGCGCTTTGCTGGCGGCACTTGCCCTCGGCGGGGCGACGGCGCTCGCGCTGTTCATGCTGGCGCCCTGGCTTCCGGCCCTGTTCGGCCGTGCCTACCACGATCTCCCATTCTTCCTGCGCTGCCTCTGCGGCACCATCATACTGATCGGCGCCTGGGCGGCCGCGGTCGACCTGCTCGGCGCCTCCGGCCGGCAGGATGTGCGCGCCTGGATTCTCAACAGCGCCAACCTTGCCGGCAGCGTTCTGATCGCGGCCGCCACCGCGCTGGCCGCCCCGATCGGCACCTTCGTCGCGCTCTATGTCACCGACGGCACCATCGTCATCGCCGCCTGGCTGGTGCTGCTCCGCCTCGCCGGGCGGAGCCGGCTGCAGGCGGCCGGGCCCGCCAGGGCAAGCCCCCTGCCCTCATGATCCGTCGCTGACGACCCGGCTCTCGATCCAGGCCTCCGGCGCCTTGCGCGCCTGAACGAAGCCGAGCGGCAAGGCGGCAGCATGGAACAGCCAGGCGACGACCGCATAGAGGCCGAGGGACAGGCTCTTCTGCCGCAGACTCATCAGGCCGATGACGCCGGCAGTCAGGGCAAGATCGACTGCGAACCCCATGGCGAGGCTCGGTAGGACGATGGGCAGTGCAACCATCGCCGCCAGCCAGAGATAGACGATCCCCCAGAGCTTCAGCTCAGGCAGCTCCGCGACCAAGCGCTGCCATTGCGGCTGGCCGAGCGCGGCGCGCAGCACTTCGCCGATCCCGCGCAGATAGCCCGACTTCCAGCGCCGCAGCAGCAGCGCATAGGCGTTGATCGCATGCCCGAAATGGCGGACGAAGCGGCGGTCGAGACGATGCAGGCTCCAGCCGCGTGCCCGCAGGCGCAGGCCGAGATCGAATTCCTCATAGCCGTGCAGGTTTCGGTCCGAGAGATAGCCGGCCTGCTCGACCGCCGCCCGACGATAGAGGCCGCCGCCATTCATGCGGTCGATCACGCCGATCCGGTTCTCCGGCGAGACCCGGCGCCCACGCCTGACATATTCCAGGCTGGTATCGTTCATCTCCTCGACATGGCCGGTCACGCCGGCAGCGCGAGGGTTGGCGCTGAGATACGACAGCGCCTCGGGCAGGAAGCCGGGATCGAGCAGCATGTCGCCGTCCATCAGGCAGATGAACGGCTCGCGGCTGTACTGGAAGCCGAGCTGGGGGCCGATGCCACAGCTCGGGCGAATGGTCGGCTCAAGCTGAACGACCTGGACGGGATAGCTGGTGGCGATGGCGAGGGTCCGGTCGCGCGAGCCGCCATCGGCGACGATGACCTCGCCGCCGATCCCGTCCAGCGCCGCGAGCACGCTCTCGATCGCGGCGCCGATCCGCACCTCTTCATTCAGCGTCTTCAGGATGACCGAGACCGTCATTGTGCCGCCTCAGTTGAAATCGCCGAGAAGCCGGCTCCAGTCCTCGCCGGCGAGGCCGCCGACATAGACATCGCCGCGGGCGACCGCATCGTTGATCTCCGGAACCCGCGTCAGCGCCACCGTGAAGGCCCGGTGCCGGAAGACGAGCCAGCGCTGCAAGGAGAGCCCGGCCATCAGGGCGAACTGCGCCCGGCCGCGCGCCTCGACATGGCCGGTCTCGTCGAGATGGCGGAACATCGCGCCAAGGACAGCTTGTTCTTGGCCCGGCAGCGACAGGACGTTGAGGACATGCGCGCTGCCCCCCGACGCCGCATAATAGACGAAGCTGCCGATGACCGCGCCGGTGCGATCGATGACCGCGCGGATCGTGAAGGCGCCGAGCCGCGTGTTCTGCGCCGCCAGCGCGACCAGCCAGGAGAGCTCCTCCTCGCTCCAGAGCGGGTGCACCGCGTAATGGGCGACGAGCCGCGGCGCCTGCACGAGGAAATCGCGAACGGGCATCTCGACGACCTCGGCGCTGCCGGGCTCCGTCACCCCCTGCTCCCGCGACCGGCGCCGCAGCAGTTCGTCGAGAGGGCGCGTGAGGACGGAAAGGCCAAGGCGCCTGCCGCCCAGGAAGCGCTCGGCGAAGCGTCCGACAAGGGCGCCCACCGGACGAAAGCTGCGCACCCATTCCAGATTCTGCACCGGGACCGGCCTGCCGCCAATCGCGAGGAGATGGTCGCGGCTCGTCGGCGAGGCGCTATCGCAGAAGGCGAAGTCGGCGCGCCGCGGCCGCAAGGCGAGGATGAGTTGCGCCGCCCCGGCGGCCTCGGCGTCGGCCATGAAGACGCCGAGGAGCCTTCCGGGCAGGACGTCTCCGCAGGCGACGAACCGCATCGGCACGGCCAGCAGAGCGCTGCGGATGCGCCCGTCCTGCTGCTGATAGACCTGCGTGCCCAGCGTCTCGTCATAGGCGGGAGAGGTCAGGGCCAGGGTGCAGAGATAGTGCTGAAGCTCCTGATCCGCCGGTTTGTCCGCGCCCCTGAATATCTTGAGGAACAGCCGGGCGACTGCGGGCACATCCGCCCCGATCATCGGCCTGACCATGCCCTTGCGCGAGGCGCGCGCTTGAACGGCTGTCGGCGGTTCGAGCAATGACATCTAGGCTCCGGTGCTCAGGGCTGGGCCGCGGACCTTTCCGATTGGTTCAATGGCTCCGCATATACAACTTATACGTTCAAGTCGTAATCGACGCGTAAAATTGAGATAGGCTTGGCGCTCCAGCCGTCCCGCACCGGTTCGATTGCCAAGCGCGTGGCAACTCCATATGTCCGGTCGGGTCCATTCCCTCGCTGGCCAGGATCTCCGCTGGTCAGGACTTCCGGTCTCGCTTCCATGACACGCGACATCGCTGCGCGGCGGCATCAGGCCATCCTGGCCACCCTCGACCAGCAGGGCTCCGTGACCGTCGAGGAACTCGCGCAGGCGCTCGATGTCTCGCGCGAGACGATCCGGCGCGACCTCAAGGCCCTCTCCGCCGGCGGCCTGCTGTCGGTCGTCCATGGCGGCGCGGTCCGGCATGAGCGCTCGGAAGCCTCCTTCGCCAGCCGCCGGACCATGAATCGCACGGGAAAGGAGAAGATCGCCGATCTCGCCGTCTCGCTGCTCGGCGATGGCATGACCGTCCTGCTCGACTCCGGCACGACGACAGAGGCATTGGCGCGCGCTCTGGCGCGGTCGGACCGCAAGCGGCTGATCGTGCACACTACCTCGCTTGAGAATGCGCGGCTGGTGAGCCGGTTGCCCGGCGCCCGCGTCTTCTTGATCGGCGGCGAATTCGACCGCAACGAGGATGCGACCAGCGGCGCCGAGACCTTGCGGGCGATCGCCCGTCTCTCCGCCGACATCGCCTTCGTCAGCGTCGGCGGCGTCGATCCGGACGGGCGCCTGACCGACTATACCCGCTCTGGAGCAGCGATCCGCAGCGCCCTGCTGGGCGCAGCCGAGCAAGGCTTCCTGATGGCCGACGCCAGCAAGTTCGGGCTCGTCCTGCCCAGCCGCATCGGCGGCGACGAACCCTGCGCCGGCCTCCTCGTCGACCAGGCTCCACCCGCGGCCATCGCCGCGAAACTGGCAGAACAGGGCGTCGCAATACGCGCTGCCTAATTTGACCGTTTTTGTGGTTTTTTGTTGTTTTATGAGTCGAGCGCGCTAGACTGCCTCCCATCGCGGAGGCGTTTCCATGTCCATTCCCACCCAGTCTCGTGTCGTCATCATCGGCGGCGGTATCATCGGCTGCTCGCTCGCCTACCACCTGACCAAGCTCGGCTGGCGCGAGGTGCTGCTGCTGGAGCAGGGGCGCCTGTCCTGCGGCACCACCTGGCATGCGGCCGGCCTCGTCGGCCAATTGCGCAGCCAGTCCAGCATGACCCGGCTGATCCGCTATTCGACTGAGCTCTATTCCTCGCTCGAGGCCGAGAGCGGGCTCGCCACCGGCTGGAAGCGCTGCGGCTCGGTCTCGGTCGCCCGCACGCCCGAACGCATGACGCAGCTGCGGCGGACGATCTCGGCGGCCCGCGCCCAAGGTGTCGAGATCGAAGAGCTCAGCCCGAAGGAGGCCGGCGACAAATGGCCGGTGATGCGCACCGACGACCTCGTCGGCGGCGTCTGGCTCCCCGGCGACGGCAAGGCCAATCCGTCGGATATCACCCAGGCGCTGGCGCGCGGCGCCCGCAATGGTGGCGCGATCGTGCGCGAGGGCATCCGCGTCACCGGCGTGGAAACGGAGAAGGGCCGGGTCAAGGCCGTGCTCACCGACCAGGGCCGGGTCGAATGTGAGGTGCTCGCCATCTGCGCCGGGCAATGGTCGCGCGAGGTCGGAAAGATGTGCGGTGTCTCGGTGCCGCTGCATTCGGCCGAGCACATGTACATCGTCACCGGCAAGATCGAGGGCGTGACGCCCGATCTGCCGGTGATGCGCGATCCCGACGGCTACACCTACTACAAGGAGGAGGTCGGCGGCCTCGTCATGGGCGGCTTCGAGCCGGACGCCAAGCCCTGGGGCATGGACGGCATCCCCTACCCGTTCGAATTCCAGCTCCTGCCCGACGACTGGGACCAGTTCGCGATCCTGATGGAGAACGCGCTGCAGCGCGTGCCGGCGCTGGAGACGGCGCAGATCAAGACCTTCCTGAACGGTCCCGAGAGCTTCACGCCGGACAATAACTTTTTGCTCGGCGAGGCCCCGGAGGTCGCCGGCGTCTATGTCGGCGCCGGCTTCAACTCGATGGGCATCGCCTCGGCCGGCGGCGCCGGCCGCGCGCTCGCCGAATGGATCGTCGCGGGCGAGGCGACCAGCGATCTCTGGCCGGTCGACATCCGCCGCTTCGCCGATTTCAACAACAACCCGGCCTGGCTGAAGGACCGCATCAAGGAGACGCTCGGCCTGCATTACGCCATGCCCTGGCCGAACCGCGAGCTCGATACGGCAAGGCCGTTCCGGCGCTCGCCGCTCTATGATCGCCTTGCCGCCAAGGGCGCCGTCTTCGGCTCGAAGATGGGTTGGGAGCGGGCCAACTACTTCGCCCGCGGCGAGGACGAGCGCACGATCCGCTACTCCTTCGGGCCGCAGAACTGGTTCGAGACCGTCGCTGCCGAGCATCGTGCCTGCCGCGAGGCCGCGGGGCTCGTCGACATGAGCAGCTTCGCCAAGTTCCTGCTGCAGGGGCCGCAGGCCGAGGCCGCGCTGCAGCGCCTTGCCGCCAATGACGTCGCCGTGCCGGTCGGCACCTCCGTCTATACCGCGTTGCTCAATACGCGCGGCACCTTCGAGAGCGATCTCACCGCCGCCCGCATCGCGCCCGACGCCTATCTGCTCCTGACCGGCACCGCCCAGGCGACGCGCGACGCGCACTGGATCAGGCGCCAACTGCCGGACGGCGCGACGCTGACGGACGTCACCTCAGCCTATGCGGTGCTCTCGCTCGCCGGACCGAAGGCAGCGGACATCCTCAGCCGTGTCAGCCCGGTCTCGTTCGATCTCGCCGACTTCCCGGCCAACGCCATCCGCCAGATCACGATCGGCTACGCCACGGCATGGGCCTGCCGCCGCTCCTATCTGGGCGAGGGCTTCGAGCTCTATGTCCCCGCCGAGTTCACGCCCGCGATCCACGAGGCGCTGCACGAGGCCGGCGCTGATCTCGGCCTCGTCGATGTCGGCTACTACGCCGTCGACTCGCTGCGCATCGAGAAGGGCTTCCGCGCCTGGGGGCGCGAGCTGACACCCGACGTCAATCCCTATGAGGCCGGGCTCGGCTTCGCGGTGAAGCTGAACAAGGGCGATTTCGTCGGCCGCGACGCACTGGTGGCGGCGCGTGCAGCGCCCCGGAACAAGCGCCTCATCGCCCTGGTCGGCCCGCGCCCGGACGGGCAGATGGCCTGGGGCGGTGAAGCCATCCTGGCCAATGGCAAGCCTGTCGGCGAGATCACCTCCGCCGGTTTCGGCGCGAGCGTGGACGGCATCGTCGCGCTCGGCTGGGCGCAGAGCGACGAGGCGATCGACCAGGCCTGGCTCGATGCCCGCAGCTGGACGATCGACCTTGCCGGCACGACGGTCCCCGTCAGCGCCAGCCTGGCCGCGCCGCTCGACAGGCGCTCCTAGACGATCCCGGCCTCAGGCGAAGACGACATTGCGCGTCTGCGCCCGCAGGCGCGGATCATGTGAGCGAATCTGCACTGGCTTGCCGTCCAGCACCTCGAAGCAGCGCGCCAACGTATCGTCGGAAAGGCGCCGCATCGCCTCACGGGTGAAGAAGGTCAGGTGCGGGAACAGGATGACGTCGTCGCGGCCGAAGAGCGGGCTGAGCAGCCCCTCCCGCGCGAGCGGCTCCTGACTGTAGACATCGAGGCCGACCCCGCCGAGCTGGCCGGCCAGCACCGCCTCGACCAGCGCCGCCTCGTCGATCAGCGCGCCGCGCGAGACGTTGACGAGGATGGCGCCGGGCTTGAGGCAGGCGAGCTCGGCCCGGCCGATGACATGGCGGGTGGCGGCGTTCAAGACGCAATGCAGCGAGACGAAATCGCATTGCCGCAGCATCGCGTGGAGGTCGTCGGCCTTCTCGATCCCCGCAGCGGCCATCGCCTCGGCGCCGACATGCGGATCGTAGCCGAGCACCCGCGCCCGGAAGCCCTGCCCCGCCATCCGCGCCATGCTGCGCCCGATCTTGCCGGCGCCGACGAGCCCGAGCGTCGCACCGGCGATGTCGCGGCCGAGCCAGCGCTGCGCCGGCCAGATCCAGCCCTCGCCCTGCATGGCGCGGCCGATCTCGGGCATGCGCCGGGCGAGCGCGATCATCAGGGCGAACGCGCCTTCCGCGACCGTCTCCTCTGCATATTCCGGCACGTTGACCACGGGGATGCCGCGCGCCATCGCCGCCGGGATGTCGATCGCGTCGATGCCGACGCCGTATTTGACGATGCCCTTCAGCCTGCCGGCCGCGGCGATCACCCGCTCAGTGATCGGCGTGTAGCACATCAGCAGGAGGTCGGCGTCGACGACCTCCCGCGCCATCGCCTCCTCGGAAATGCCGTCGGGCAGCGTGACGAGCTCGACGCCGCGGGCGCGCAGGCCGGCGTCGATCTCAGGGCATTCCAGCTCGCGGTCGGTACGGACGGCCTTCATCACCGTCCCCTCAACCTGCCAGGATCGCCTGCTCGACGATGTCGAGCGCCCGGTCGAGTTCGGCGCGGGAGATCACCATCGGCGGAGAGAGGGTCAGGACATTGCCCTGGCTGATCTTGAAGCTGAGCCCGCCTTCCAAACAGCGATAATAGACGCGCTCGGCAAGCGCATTGTCGGGCGTGAAATCGGCACGATCGGAGACCAGTTCCACTCCGAACAGCAAGCCGCGCCCACGGACATCGCCGATCGACGGGCAGCGCTCGCTGAAGCTCCGCAGGCGATCCATCGCATAGGCGCCGAGCTCGGCGGCCCGCTCGGTCAACCCTTCCTCGCGGATGATCTGGATCGTCGTCAGCGCCGCACGGGTGGTGACCGGGTTCTTCTCATGGGTGTAGTGGCCGATCGCATAGCCGCCGGCAACATCGAGGTCACGGCGGGCGATGACCGCGGCGATCGGCAGGATTCCGCCGCCCAGCGCCTTGCCGAGGACGACCATGTCGGGCTGCACCTCGTCATGCTCATGGGCGAAGAAGCGCCCGGTCTTGCCGAGCCCCGTCGGGATCTCGTCGAAGATCAGCAAGGTGCCGTGCCGGTCGCAGGCCTCGCGCACGCTCTTCCAGAAGCCGGGTGCCGGCGGATAGGGCGTCGCCCGCATCGGCTCGGCGACGACGGCGGCGATATCCCCCTCTTTCGCCAGCACATAGGAGATCATTTTGGCGCAGGCGCGGGCCGAATCCTCCAGGTTGTCGTGGCCATAGGCGCAGTTGCGGCTGCCCCAGGGCGCGATATGCTCGGCACCTGGCAACAATGGCCCGGCGATGCCGGAGCGGAAGGTCGCCTCGCCGCCGACGCTGGAGGCGCCAAAGCCGGCGCCGTGGAAGGCATCCCAGAAAGACAGGGTCTTGAACCGGCCGGTCGCGGCACGGGCGAGCCGCAGCGCCACCTCGATCGCATCCGAGCCACCGGTGGTGAAGAGCACCTTGCCGAGATTGCCCGGCGCCAGCTGCCCGAGCGTCTCGGCGAGCTCGACCGCCGGCTCGCAGGTGAAGCGGCGCGGCGAAAAGCAGAGATCGTCGAGCTGCTTCTTGATCGCTTCCTTGAGGCGCGGATGGCCGTAGCCGATGTGGTGGACGCTGTTGCCATGGAAATCCATGTAGCGCCGCCCCATCGTATCCTCGATCCAGATGCCTTCCGCTTTGGCGATGGCGGTGAGACAGGGGCTCGACAAGCTCTGGTGCAGGAAGGCGGCGGAATCGCGCGCCAGCAGCTCGCGCGTCGCCGCGTCACCGATGCCGGCGTTCCAGCCGCTGCGGGCCGCCGAGGTGTTGGACTCGCCCTCGGTGTGAACGATCGCGGATGCTTCGGCGCGCATGGCTGTCCCCGTTTCATGCGCCTGTCCGGCGCCGTGGGACGGAGAATGGCGGCAACTCGACGATCTGAAAAATCGTTAATTCATATCCTCTGATAAATTCCAGCGATATGATGCCAGCTCCCTCCGAGCGAGTCCCATTGCCATGCGCTATGTCCAGCTTCGCGCCTTCCATCAGGTCGCGCTGTCCGGCGGCTTCTCGAAGGCGGCGCAGGCGCTGCACCTCACCCAGCCGGCGATCTCCGACCAGGTCCGGCGGCTGGAGGAGGAATACGACGTCGCCCTGTTCAGCCGGCGGCATCGTCAGATCGTCCTGACCCCGGCGGGCCACCGGCTGCTCGCCGTCACCCATCGCCTGTTCGGCGCCGAGGGCGAGGCGCTGGAACTGCTGCAGGAGGAACGCTCGCTGCGCACGGGCGCGCTGCGGATCGTCGCCGATTCTGTCCAGCATGTGCTCGACGTGCTCACCGCCTTCCGCGAGCGCCATCCCGGCATCCAGGTCAGCGTTGCGCGCGGCAACACCGGCAGCATCGTCGAGATGCTGACCGGCTACGAGGCCGATATCGGCGTGCTCGGCGAGCTCGGCGACGAGCGCCCGTTCGAAGTGCTGCCACTCAACGTCTCGCCGATCATCGCCTTCACCGCCCGGAGCCACCCGGCTGCCACTCGGGGGAACCTCTCGCTGGCTGAACTGAGCGACTGGCCGCTGATCGTGCGCGAGCCGGGCTCGCGCACCCGTCAGATGCTGGAGCAGCGGGCGGCGGAAAGTGGCATCGTGCTCAGTTACGCGGTGGAAGCGGAGGGACGCGAGGCCGTCGGAGCGATCGTGGCGGCGGGCGGCGGGATCGGCTTCGTCTCGGCAGCGGAATTCGGCGAGGACGATCCGCGCCTTGTCCGCATCGCTCTCGACGGCCCGCCGCTGCTGATGCGGGAGACGCTGATCTGCCTGCATGAGCGGCGCAACAGCAAGGCGATCCAGGCCTTCTTCGCAACCGCGCAGGCGCTGCGCGGTCGACCCGATCAGCCCACGATCGCCTAGCGCGATCGCCTCACTCCGCCGCGCGCAGGAGCCGACTGCCGATCAAGGCTCCCTTCTGCTCCAGCAGCCCATGCACGGTCGCGGCGATATGGGCGTCGATACGCTTCAGGTCGCGGGTGATGTCGAGCTGCAGCGCGCTGACGACGACGGCTTCGCGCTGACCGGTACGCATCTCGGCGAGATGGGACTCGATCGCCTCGCGCTCAAGCTCGCGGAAGGTCTCCTTCTCGCGGACGATCCGGCGCGCCGTCGGCTCGTCCTCGGAGATGAAGACGGTGATGGCGAGGCGCAAGTGATCGCGCAGCCGCTGGTGCATGTCGGCGATACGCTCCAGCGCCTCCGGCGGCAGCCGGCGCTGATCGCGAATGCGCTTGCCGGCCATCTGCATCAGGTTCTTCTCGATGATGTCGCCGATGTGCTCGAGGTTGATCGCCAGCACCAGCACCGCCGAGAGCCGGCGCTCATCCGCCTCCGATAGTGCCGTCCGGGCGATCGCGCCGACATAGAGCTGGATGTGGTTGAACAGGCTGTCGAGCACGTCGTCGGCGCGGCTCACCGCAGCGACCCGGGCGAGATCGTCGCCTTCAAAGGCGGCGAGCGAGGTCTTGAGCATGTCGTCGACGACATCGACCATGCGCAGCACCTCGCGCGTCGCATTCGAGAGGGCGATGGTCGGCGTCGCCAGAGCGGACTTGTCGAGATAGCGCGAGCGCGAGGGGTCGGCCTCAGGGGCAGGCTCGGGCAGAAGGCGCATCAGCAGCCGCGCGATCGCCAGCAGCGGCACCAGGAAGAGCGCCGCCATCGCGAGATTGAAGACAAGATGGAACAGTGCCGCCGACTGCGCCGGTGCAAGGCCGAGCTGCCCGACGAACCGCGTCAGCAAGGGCAATAGCGCCAACCCGAGCAGGCAGCCCAGGACCCGGTTGGCGATATTGCCCAACGGCACCCGGCGCGCCGCGGCATTGCCCTTCAGCGCCTGGACGAGCGGGTTCATCGCCGTGCCGAGATTGCAGCCGAGCACCATCGCCAGCATGGTCGGCGTGCCGATCACGCCGGTGGCGGCAAGGCTCATCACGATCAGGATGGCGGCGAGCGAGGAATGGGCGGCGAAGCTGAGCGCCGCCGCCAGCAGCAGGGCGATCAGCGGGTCGTCGGAAAGCGAGCCGAGCACGGTGCGCAGCACCTGCGAATGCTCGACCGGCCCCATCGTGGCCTGCATCAGCCGCAGCGACAAAAGCATCAGGCCGATGCCGAAGAGCGCCTTCGCCGTTTCCCTCGCCGGAAGCCGCCCGAAGCGCCGCATGCCGGCATAGCCCGCCAGGATCAGGAGCGGCACGAGCGTGCTGGTGTCGAAGCTGACGAACTGGACGATCAGCGTCGTGCCGACATTGGCGCCGAGCATCATCGCCAGCGCCGGTGCCAGGGCGATCAGCCCTGCCCCGGAGAAGGAAGCGATCATCATCGCCGTGGCGGTGCTGGACTGCAGGCCGGCGGTCACCAGCACCCCTGCCCCGAAGGCGCGCCAGCGGCTGTCGAGGCCGGTCGCCAACACGGCCCGCAGGCGGCTGCCGAAGGCGGCGGAAATGCCCGCCGTCACCATCTGCACGCTCCAGAGCAGCAGCGCGACCTCGCCGGCGAGCGCGAGCAGGATCTGGGTCGGCGTCTGTCCCGTCATGGCGACGCGTCCGGAGGGGCTAGCGCTGGCGCCAGCGTTGCAGGCGGCCGAACACCAGCCGGTCGAGCCCGACATGGGCGAGCTTCACGGCGATGGCGGTGAGCATGATCACGCTCGCCATCCCCGCGGCCGAGGCGATGGCGCCGGCCTCGTCCATGTGGACGATCGCGATCGAGGCGAGCTTGGTGTCGGCGCCGTAGAGGAAGATCACGGCCGAGACCGTGGTCAGCGCGTTGACGAAGACATAGACGGCGATGTCGAGGATCGCCGGCAGGCAGATCGGCGCAGTGACGCGGCGAAAGGTCGACCAGAACGGCACCTTGAGCGAGGCGGAGACCGATTCGAACTCGCCGTCGATCTGCTTCAGGCTGGTCAGGGCGGTGATGTGCCCGACCGTGTAGAAATGGGCGATGGTGTTGATCACCAGGATCGTCAGCGTCCCGTAGAGAGCGTTGAGCGGGTTCCAGCCGGCATTGAAGAAGAAGACATAGCCGAGGCCGAGCACGAGCCCCGGCACCGCCATCGGCAGCATCGCCAGGAACTGGGCGAAGGCACGCAGGCGCGGGAACAGCTTCAGCTTCTCGATCAGATAGGCCCCGGTGAAAATCAGCGCCGTGCCGATCACCGCCGTCAGCGAGGCCAGCAGCAGCGAGTTGCCATAGGTCGTCCAGCCCTCGGGATCGACGGCGGCGAAGTCGTAATTGTTCAGCGTCAGCGACAGGTTATAGGGCCAGTATTTGACGAAGGAGCCCCAGATCGCGATGCCGTAGGGGCCGACGATGGCGAGCGCCATCACGCTGACGAAGCCGAGGAGCGCAAGGTCTCGGCGCCTGTCCGGCCGCGGCGCGTAGGGCACGGCGCGGGCCGAGAGCATGGCGCTCTGGCGGCGCTGGACGGCGCGGTCGACGAAGAAGGCGAGCACGGCCGGCACCAAAAGGATGATGCCGACGACGGCGCCCATCGGGAAGTTCTGCTGGCCGACGACCTGGCGATAGGCGTCGGTCGCCAGCACGCTGAACTGCCCGCCGATCACCTTGGGAATGCCGAAATCGGTGATCACCAGGGTGAAGACCACGAAGGCCGCGCTGATCACGCCATAGCGAGCGCCCGGCAGCGTGATCGTATGGAAGATGCGCCAGCGCGTCGTGCCCATTGCCTCGGCTGCCTCGCGCAGGCGGCCGTCCGACAGGCTGAGCGCGGTGACCAGGATCAGCACGGCATGGGGAAAGCTGTAGAGCGCCTCGGCGCCGATGATGCCGACCGGCCCATAGAGCGAGGCGCCCATCATCCAGGATTTGAGCAGGCCCTGATTGCCGAAGATGTAGATCAGCGCGAGGCCCGACAGCAGCGAGGGCGCGAAGACCGGCACCATCGCCGCGGCATAGAACAGCCCCCGGCCGGGAATGCAGCTGCGCCTGAGCGCATAGGCGTAGAGAAAGGCGAGCGGCAGCACGATTCCCGTGGTCACGCTGGCGACGAGCAGGCTGTTGGTCAGCGAGGAGAGCAGCGTCGGCGTCGTCGCATAGCTGACGAAATTTGCCAACCCGACGAAGCGACCATGGGGATCCTCGAGGCTCTTGGAGAGCAGCGCCCAGAGCGGCAAGGCGATGATCAGGATGAGCACCGCGCACAGCGCCAGGATCAGCACGCCGGCGACATGGCGTTCGCTGAGCCGCGGCGGCGAGATCTTCACGGTGGCGTTGGTCATCGTCAGCGGTGTCGCGGCATGGCTCATCGACCACCCCCGGCAAAGACGTGCAGCGACTCCGGCGGGAAGGCGACCGTGCGCACCTGCCCCGGCAGGATACCGAGATCGCGCATCGCATTGGTCGAGAAATCGGCGGCGATCCGCGTCGAGCGCGAATTCGTCGGCTCCAGATGCGCCCGGCAATAGGAGCCGAGGAAGGAGAGATCGCCGATCGTCGCGTCGAAGCGGTTGGGCGTCTCGGCCGTGATCGAGCGGGTTCGCACCTCCTCGGGGCGCATGGCGAGCCGCACCGGCGTGCCCACGCTGAAGGGCGCGGCATTGGCGACCAGGAGATCGAGCTCGCCGACCCGCACCCGGCCCGGCCCGGTGACGATGGCGTCGAGGAAGGTCATGTGGCCGACGAAATCGGCGACGAAGGGCGTGCCTGGGCGGCGGTAGATCTCTTCGGGCGTGCCGACCTGCTCGACGGCGCCGTCGCTCATCACGACGATGCGGTCGGCCATGGCGAGCGCTTCCTCCTGGTCGTGCGTCACCATAATCGTGGTCACGCCGAGCCGCTGCTGCAGGGAGCGCATCTCGTCGCGCAGCCTGAGTCTGACCTTGGCGTCGAGCGCCGAGAGCGGCTCGTCGAGCAGAAGGAGTTCCGGCGCGGTCGCCAGCGCACGGGCAAGCGCCACGCGCTGCTGCTGCCCGCCCGAAAGCTGGATCGGATATTTCTTGCTCTGATCGGGCAGGCCGACCAGCGCGAGCAATTCGTCGACACGCCGGGTGATCTCGGCGGTGGTGCGGCGGCGATTGACCAGGCCGTAGCCGACATTGTCGGCGACCGTCAGGTTCGGGAACAGCGCATAGGACTGGAAGACGATGCCGAAATCACGCTCGGCAGGGCTCGCACGGGAGACGTCGCGCCCGCCCATCTCGATGCTGCCGCTGTCCTGCAAATCGAGGCCGGCGATCGCGCGCAGCAGGGTGGTCTTGCCGCAGCCAGACGGGCCGAGAAAGCAGACGAACTCGCCGCGGTGGATGTCGAGATCGATGCTGCGCAGGGCCTGGAAGGCGCCGAAGCTCTTGGCGAGCTTGCGGATCGAGATAAACGGAGCCGTGTTCGTGCTCATCTTGCCGACCTTCATCTGAACGCGCAGCGACAACTTCGGGGCCTGCATGAATCGCGCCGGCCGACCCGCCGCGGCGAGCCGGCCGGCGCGATGGGGTCAGTTCTTCGGCGCCGCCTTCGACTCGTAGCGCTTCGACCACTCGGCGAGGACGCGGTCGCGATTATCGGCCATCCAGGACAGGTCGTTCTTGATCATCCCCGCTTCGGCATTGGCGGGATAGTTGGCGGGCTTGTTCTCGATGCCCCGCGCCGCCACGATCGCATAAGTCTTAGAGTAGAGCTCGTTGGCCTCCTTGGTCGTCGACCAGTCGGCGACCTTCTTGGCGACGGCGAGGTTCTTGCTGCCCTTGACGATGGCGCTGGCCTCCATCTCCCAGCCGACGCCCTCCTTCGGGATCACCACCTCGATCGGTGCGCCCTTGCTCTTCTCGGAGGCGCCGCGCATGTCGAGCGCGAGGCCGACGGTGCGCTCACCGCGCGCCGCCTGGACGCAAGGCGCCGAGCCCGAATGCAGATAGGCGGCGATGTTCTCATGCAGGCCGTCCATGAACTTCCAGCCCTCGGCCTCGCCCATGCTCTGCAGCCAGCCGGCGACCATCAGATAGCCGGTGCCGGACGAGGCCGGATGCGGCATCACGATCTTGCCCTTGAGCGCCGGGTTGAGCAGGTCCTTCCAGGAGGTCGGCACCGGGACGCCCTTGGCCTCGGCGGTGTTGAAGCAGACGACGCCGAGATAGGCGTCCATGCCAGTCCAGGTGTAGGGCTCGTTGGCGTCGCGAAAGACCGGCTTCAGCGCATCGGCGCCGTTGGGCTTGTAGGCTTCGAGCAGGCCGGCCTTCTCGAACATCAGCAGGCTCGAGGCCGCCAGCCCCATCACCATGTCGGCCCGCGGATTGTCCTTCTCGGCCAGGAAGCGGGCGGTGATGACGCCGGTGGAATCGCGGACCCAGACCACCTCGGCCTCGGGCACGGCCTTCTCGATCGAGGCCTTGAACGGGCCGAGCTGGTCGTTCTCTAGGGCGGTATAGACCGTGACCTTCGTCTTCTGCGCCTGGGCGACGCCGGGAAGCGCCAGCGCACAGGCGGCGACGAGGCAGGTAGCAAGCCAGTTCTTCATGATCTCATCCCCTCTTTATTGATCGGTTTGAACGCTCTTTCGACGCTTCTTCCCCCTGACATGCAAAAACGCAGGCGGATTACTCCGCCTGCGTTGGTCTTCTCGGTCACGCGCTCCAGGGCATCGACCAGGTCTTGACGTTGGTGAAGCTCTTCATGGCCTCGACGACGCCCTCCTTGTAACCGAGGCCGGAGTCCTTGATGCCGCCGAAGGGGGACATCTCGATCCGGTAGCCCGGGACCTCCCAGAGATTGACCGTGCCGACCTCCAGCTCGGCGACGAAGCGCTGGATGTAGTCGTAGCGGTTGGTGCAGATGCCGGAAGACAGACCATAGGCAGTCGAGTTCGAGATCGCGATGACCTTGGCGATGTCGTCGGGCACCCTGATGATCGGGATGACCGGGCCGAAGGTCTCCTCATGCACAAGCTCGCAGGTGTAGGGGATCTTGTCGACCACGGTCGGGTGGAAGAGCGCCCCTTCCGCCCGCTTGCCGTAGAGGACTTCGGCGCCCTTCGTCACGGCGTCGTCGACACGGGCCTGGAAGAGCGTAGCCGAGCGGGCGTTGATGACGGTGCCGACATCGGTCGCCGGGTCCATCGGGTCGCCGCAGGTCAGCTTCTTCGCCTTCTCGACGACGAGCTTGGCGAAGGCGTCGGCGACGCTCTCGACCACCAGGATGCGCTTGACCGCCGTGCAGCGCTGGCCTGAGTTCTTGGTCGCGCCGGTGACGGCAAGCTCGGCCGCCTTGTCGAGATCGGCGTCTTCCATGACGATCAGCGGATCGTTGCCGCCGAGCTCGAGCACGATGCGCTTATAGCCGGCCGTGTTGGCGATGTGCTTGCCGACCCGGACCGAGCCGGTGAAGGTCACCAGATCCGCATCGGGATCGGTGATCATCGCATCGCCCATGGTCGAGGGGTTGCCGGTGACCACCGAGAGCATCTCCGGCGGCAGCCCGGCCTCGTAGAGCACGTCGGCCAGCGCCAGCGCGGTCAGCGGCGTCAGCTCGGTCGGCTTGAGGACGAGGCGGTTATTGGTCGCGATCGCCGGCGCCAGCTTGTGGCTGACCATGTTGAGCGGGTGGTTGAACGGCGTGATCGCCGAGATCACCCCGAGCAGCGGCTGGCGCGTCGTGAAGATCTTGCGGGCCTTGCCGTTCGGCGAGATGTCGCAGGAGAACATCTCGCCATCGTCCTTGATGGTGAGCTGGGCCGCGAAGGACCAGACGTCGTAGGCGCGACTGGCCTCATAGAGCGAGTCCTTCCAGCACAGGCCGGCTTCGGCGGTGATCAGCCGGGCGAAGTCTTCCTTGCGGGCGAACAGGAGCTCGGCGGTCTTCTGCAGGATGCGCTGGCGCTCATAGCGGGAGAGCTTGGGCTTGAACGCCTTGGCCTTGGCAAAGGCCTCGCGGACATGCTCGGGCCGGGCGGCGGGGATGAGCCCGACGACGCTGTCGTCATAGGGATTGCGGACCTCGACCATGTCGTCGGTCGAGACCAGCTTGCCGGCGATGCGCATCGCCTCGCGCCGCACCGGCGGCTTCACGGTCGCGTTCATCGTCAGTGCACCAGGTTGAGGGCGACGTCGAAGACGTCGAAATTGCGCAGGATACGCCCGTCCGGGACGGTGATCGGCCGGTTGGCGATCATCGGCACGCGCTGCTCGGTGATGCCGCCATGCGAGCGCAAGGGCTCGGTCAGGCCGGAGAGATCGTGCCGGTCGGGCGAGGTGCCGATCACCTTCTGCCGGGTCGAGATCGCGACGACGTCGCCGATCCGGTCGGCCGGCAGCTCGAAGCGCTCGCAGGCCTCGGCCGAGGTCACGGCCAGGGCGATGCCGTCGAGGCCGGAGATGCGGGCAGTGACCTCTTCCTGGCTGGCCCCCTCGGGCAGGTAGACCGTGGCGAAGGAGCCGAGCGCGCCGTGATGCACCACGTAAGGGTCGGTGATCGGCAGGATCACCCGCATCGTGCCCTTGCCGTACCACTCGTCCATCAGGCTCTGCAGATAGATGACGTCGGGCTCGCCATTGGCCAGGTGCTTGTCATTCATGCCGTGGTCGGCGGTGATGACGAGCGTGCAGCCGAGCGCATCGAGCTTGCCGACATAGCCGTCGAACATCGCATAGAAGCTGTCGGCCATCTCCGAGCCCGGCGCGGCTTTGTGCTGCACATAGTCGGTGGTCGAGAGGTACATCAGGTCCGGCTTGAAGCTCTCGAGCAGCTTGACGCCGGCGGCGAAGACGAACTCCGAAAGATCGGCCGAATAGACCGACGGCACCGGCATGCCGACGAAGTCGAGCACCTTCTCGATACCGTTCTCGGCCTTGTTGGCCTTGTCGGCCTTCTCCGAGGAGAAGGCGATCGCGGTGCCCGACCCGAAGTCGAGGCCTTTGCCGAGCAAGGTCCTGAGCTTGTCCTTGGCAGTGACCATCGCGACTTTGAGGCCGGCCTTCTGGAACTCGGCGAGGATGGTCGGGGCGCGCAGGAAGCGCGCATCGTTCATCATCACCTCTTCCTTGGCCTCGCGGTCATAGAAGAAGTTGCCCGCAATGCCGTGGACCGCCGGCGGACGCCCGGTGATGATCGAGAGGTTGTTCGGGTTGGTGAAGCTCGGGATCACCGAATAGGCGTGGGTGCTCGCCCCCGTCTTCATGATCCGGTCGAGATTCGGCGTCAGCCCCTTGGCACTGGCCGCCTCGATATAGGACGGCTCGGAGCCGTCCATGCAGATCACCACCGTCGGACGAGCCGGGCGGGCATAGCCGCGGCCGTTGGCGATGACCGCGCCGTCGATTTTCGTATGGACCGTCATGATGTGCTCCTCAGGCCGCCGACTTCAGGCCGACGCCCATCTCGTCGAGGACCGACGACACGGTGGCGACGAAATTGCGCATGTCCTGTGCGCCCAGCGCTCCGATGCAGCCGATCCGGAAACTGTCGGCGACCGTGAGCTTGCCGGGATAGATGACGTAGCCGGCATCCTTCAGCGCGTCGTAGAAGCGCTGGAACACGAAGTTCTCGTCCTGCGGCATGTGGAAGGTGACGATGATCGGCGCCTGCCGGGCCGCCGGCAGCAGCGTGCGGAAACCGAGTTCCTGCATGCCCTCGATCAGGATACGGGCATTGTCGGCATAGCGTTCGCCGCGCCCGGCGACGCCGCCCTCGGCCCAGAACTCCTGCAGCGCCGCGTGGAAAGCGACGATGACGTGGATCGGCGGGGTGAAGCGATACTGGCCAGTGCGCTCGAAGCCGGCGTTCTGATCATGCAGGTCGAGCACCAGCGTGGTGGCGTTGCCTTTGGTCTCGGCGAGCGCGCTCTTGCGGGCGATGACGAAGCCGAGGCCGGGAACGCCCTGGATGCACTTGTTCGAGGAAGCGGCGACCGCGTCGAAATAGACCTCGCGGCTGTCGAGCGGCAGGGCCCCGAAGGCGCTCATCGAGTCGATCAGCAGCCGGCGGCCATGGCGCTTGACCAGCGCGGCGACCGCCTCGACCGGGTTGCGGATGCCGCTGGTGGTCTCGCAATGGACGGTGAAGACATGAGTGATGCCGGCGTCCGCCACCAGCATGCGATCGACCTCGGCGAGATCGGGCGGCGTGTCCTCGGCGGTCTCGTGGACGACGACGGCGCGCCCGGCGATCTCCACGATGCGCTTGGCGCGCTGGCCATAGGCGCCGTTGATCAGCACCAGGATCTTGCCGTCGCGCGGCACGAAGGTGGTCAGCATCGCCTCGACAGCGAAGGTGCCGGAGCCCTGCATCGGCACGGTGACGAAGTCCTCGCCACCATGGATGACCTTCGGCAGCTCCTCGAGGACGGCCTTGTTGATCCCAACGAAGGTGGCGTCGCGCGAGCCCCAGTCGTGCACCATCGCTTCCTTGATGACCTTGCTCGTCGTCAGTGGACCGGGCGTCAGCAGAAGCGGGTCACCGGTTTCGGAGGAGGCGGGGCGGCGGGCCTGGGCCATGATGGTCTCGCGATGTCGTTGCGGCGGGTGATCTCGACGCTAGGATCGCGATTGACATAGGTCCAATACATCGTTTCCATATCATCTATAGATAGGATCTATGGCATGGCCATCAGCTATTCCGGGCTCTCCGCCTTCCACGCCGTGGCCGAGGCGCAGAGCTTCACGGGCGCCGCCAGGACGCGCAATGTCAGCCAGCCGACGCTATCCGCCCAGGTCCGCGGGCTTGAGGACGCCTTTGGCGTCCGGCTGTTCGATCGCGCCGGCCGGCAGGTGAAGCTGACCCCGCTGGGGCAGAGCCTGTTCGTCATCACGGCCCGGCTGTTCGCGGCAGAGGACGAGGCCCAGTCGCTGCTCGCCGGCAGCCGCACGCTGCAGCGCGGCCATCTGCGGATCGCGGCCGACAGCGCCACCCATGTCATGGCCACCCTCGCCCGCATGCGCGAGCGCTATCCGGGCCTGACCTTCTCGCTGACGATCGGCAACTCCTCGGAGGTTGTCGACCAGATCATGGACTTCGCCGCCGATGTGGCGATCACGGCGCGCGCCAACTCCGACCCGCGCATCTACAGCATCAAGCTGCGCTCCGACGATCTGGTCGCATTCGTCTCGGACCAGCACGAGCTGGCCCGGCACGACCAGCTGCCGATCGAGGCCTTCGCCGGCCAGGATATCGTCCTGCGCGAGCGCGGCTCGATCACCCGGGAGGTCTTCGAGAACCGGCTGTCGGTGGCCGGGATCAAGCCGGCGAACCTGCTCGAGGTGCAATCGCGCGAGGCCGTTCGCGAGGCCGTCGCCTTCGGCTTCGGCATCGGCGTGGTCTTCGCCGCCGAGTTCAGGCCGGAAGCCGGCCTGAAGCGCATCGTCATCACCGGCGCCGAGTTCGATGTCGGCGAATATGTCGTCTGCCGGGCGGAGCGCCAGCGCCTGCCGCTGGTGCGCAGCTTCTTCGAGACGGTCCAGGATCTCCAGGAAGAGCGCTGAACCCAGCCGCCCGGGACCAGGTTCAGGCGAGAGCCTCGACCATGGCTGGCCAGCGATGGCGCCAGGGGCGCGCCTGCTCATAGGCCGCGGCGACCTTCAGGACCCGCTCGTCGTCGCGCCAGGGGCCGACGATCTGCAGGCCGACCGGCAGCCCGGCTTCGGTCCAGCCCGCGGGGACGGAGATCGCGGGATGCCCGGTCAGGTTGAACACCGAGGTGAGGCCGAGCTGCTCGAAGGGCGAGTTGATCGCGACGCCATCGATCACTGAGGGGTAGTTGATCCCGAGCGGGAAGGCCGGGACCGGCGTGGTCGGCGTGACGATCACGTCGTATTGCTCGAACAGCAGGCGGACGCGCTGATAAATCGCGGACTGCGCCTTTTCGGCCAGACCGACCTGCGTTGCCGTCGCCTTGGCCGCAAGCTCGGCGCGCAGGCCCATCAGCGGGTCGATCTCGTCTTTGCGCCCTGGGTAGACGTCATCGATCAGTGCCGCCCGCAAATAGGCGTTGATCAGCCCGTAGGGGCCGATGCTGTCGCGGAAATCGACCTCGATCTCGCTGATCTCCGCGCCCAGGCTCTCGAACGCCGTCAGCGCCTCCATGCAGAGCATCCGCACCTCTGCCTCGATGGGAACGACGTTCAGATCGGGGCTGTAGCCGACCCGCAGGCCCTTGATCGACACGTCGCCGGTCGCGGCGGCGAGGAAATCGTGCGGCCCGTCGGCCAATGACGTCGGGTCGCGCGGATCGGGCCCGGCCATGAGCTGCAAGGCGAGCGCCGCATCCGCGACCGTCCGGGTGATCGGGCCATGGCAGTTGCGGATCGGATGCCAAAGCATCGGATCCTCGGCCGCGATCCGGCCGACGGACGGCTTGAGCCCGACGAGGCCGCAGAACGCGGCGGGGATACGGACGGAGCCGGCGAAATCGCTGCCTTCGGCGAAGGCGCCCATGCCGGTCGCGACCGCCGCAGCCGCGCCGCCGCTGGAGCCGCCCGGTGTGCGGCCGGTGTCCCAGGGATTGCTGGTCGCACCGAAGATCATGTTGTCGGTGACGCCTTTGCAGCCATTGTCGGGCGTATTGGTCTTGCCGATCAGCACGCCGCCGCCACGCTCGCGCAGGCGCTCGGCGACGATGTCGTCGCGGGTCGGGACGCCGTCGAAGACCTTCGAGCCCATGGAGGTGCGGATGCCCGCCGTGGCGGTCAGGTCCTTCAGCGTATAGGGCACGCCGTGCAAGGGGCGGAGCTTATCGCCACGCGCCACCGCCTCGTCCGCGGCCTTCGCCTGCTTGCGCGCCAGTTCGGCCGTCACGGTCACGACCGCGTTGATGCCGGGATTCAGCTGCTCGATCCGGGCCAGCGCCGCCTCGGTCGCCTCGCTGGAGCTGATCAGCTTGCTACGGATGCCAGCCGCCAGCTCCAGGGCGCTCCACGAGCACAGCTCATTCCGATCGGCCATGCGACTTGTCCCCACTCTCTACCCGTTCCGAGCCGCCGGCATCTGAGATCCAGATGCCGGCATTTCACACAATCGATTGCAAAGATAAACCCAAAACAAGCAGCTTACGCCGCGACGCGTACGTCCTCCTCGGCGCCCTTGCGTCCCGGCTCGATGCCGAGCGTACCGACGACGAGGATCATGATCATCAGCGCGCTCGCCATCAGCGTCAGCACGCCGCCGACACCGTATTGGCTGAATAACGGACCGATGAAGAGCGGCACGACGATGCTGGCGCTGCGCCCCGCGGCATTGCACAGGCCGACGCCGCGCAGGCGGAAGGCGGTCGGGAACAGCTCCGGCACATAGATCGCGAACAGCGCGGCGACCAGCACATAGATCGGGATCGTCAGCAGGAAGCCGATGACGGCGGTCATTGTAGAACTGGCCGACAGCCCGAACAGGACGCTGAGCAAGATGGCGATGGCCGATGCCCCGATGATGGTCGGCTTGCGGCCGAAGGCATCCGCCGAGACCGCGCCGAGCGACGCCCCGATCGGCCCGCCAAGCGCCATCACCAGTGCAAAGCCGGTGCTGCGCGCGATGCTCTCACCCTGCCCGACGAAGAAGGTCGGCAGCCAGGTGATGAAGCCGTAGATCAACGTGTTCACCACCATCAGCGCGATGCAGCCGACGATGAGGCGCGTCAGATAGGGGCGACGGAAGAGCTGGCCGGCACCGAGCGGGACCTCGTCCTCGGCTGATGCCTGCACCGGCGGCAGCGGCCCCATGGCGCTGGCGGACTGCTCGAGCTTCGCGACCAGCGCCTCGGCCTCCGCCTCGCGGCCGGCGGCGGCGAGCCAGCGCGGCGATTCCGGCAGGTCGCGGCGCAGCAGCCAGGCGACCAGGGCCCCGAGCGCGCCGAGCACGAACATCATGCGCCAGCCGAAGGTCGGCACCAGCAGCCAGGCCGTCAGGGCCGAGGCCGGCAGCCCTGCCGTCACCAGCGTGCCGATGAAGCCGGACCAGCGGCCGCGCACCCGCGCCGGGAAGAATTCGGTGATGATCGAGTAGCCGACCACGGCCTCGGCGCCGAGGCCGAGCCCCATCAGGAAGCGCAGCACGATCAGCGTTTCCATATTGGGAGCGAAGGCCGAGGCGAGCGCCGCAGCGCCGAACAGGATCAGGTTCGTCTGATAGGTCACGCGGCGGCCATAGCGGTCGCCCCAGAAGCCGGTGAGGAGCGCGCCCAGCGTCATGCCGACGAAGGTCGCCGAAATGAACAGCCCGTTCTGCGCCAGCGTCGAGAAGCCCGATTTGTAGGCGGCGCCGAGCACGCTCGCCGCGATATAGATATCGAAGCCCTCGAAGAACATGCCGACCGCGACGAGCCCGAAGATCTTGCGATGCAGCGGCGTGATCGGCAGCCGATCGAGCCTCGCCCCGATGGTGTTGACCGACATTGGCCTCCCTCCCTTGTTTTTATGGTGACGGCGCCGGCCCGATGCTGGCCGGGCCGCGCGCGCGTCAGTCGACGACGGCGACGCCCTGGATTTCGATGAGCATGGTCGGGTCGGCGAAGCCGGTGACCGTGATCGCCGCACTGGCTGGGAAGTTGGAGCCGAAGATCTCGGCGCGGATCTCGGTCATCCGCGTGGTGTGGCGCGGATCGGTCAGGAAGACCGTGACGGTGACGATGTCCTTCAACGTGGCGCCGGCTTCCTTCAGCGTCGCCTCGATATTGCGGAAGGTCTGGTAGGTCTGCGCCTCGAAATCGCCAGCGAGCGACTTGCCCTCGTTGTCCTTCTGGCCGGTATGGCCAGCGAACCAGACGGTGCGCCCGCCTTGCGTGATCACCGCCGGCGAGAAGGCGCGCGACTGCTGCCAGGCGCCGCGAACATAGGTCTTGGGCATGATGTCCTCACTTTGGCCTTCGCTTCTTACAAACGATTGCAGAAGCGCTTCTGGTCGTCAAGCGCCTTCCGCATCTCTGGACATGCGCCCGCGGCAGGCCGGACATGGACAGCACGCAACCAGCGGTGTCATAATCGCAACCGATTGTAGAGATATTGCAATTTGGGGCAGCTTCGGCCGCTTCGATCTGCAACGCGAACTCGGGCCGGATCATCGGTGAAAGCGAAATTATCCCAGCAACGCGGTGGTGGCGGCCGACGCCCGGTCACCATGAAGCAGGTGGCAGAGCTCGCAGGCGTCCACGTCTCCACCGTATCGCGCGCGCTCAATCCGGCGACGCGGCCGATGGTGGTGGCGGAGGCAGTCGCGCGCGTGATGAAGGCCGCCAACACCCTGGGCTATCGCCTCGATCCGGTCGCCGCCTCCCTGCGCACCGGGCGTTCGCGGCTGGTCGGCGTGCTGGTCCCCGATATCGCCACCAGTGTCTTCACACCGATCCTCACCGGCGCGACGGCGCGGCTCTCGGCCCATGGCTATTCGGCGATGGTCGCCTATGTCGGCGGCGATGCCAGACAGCAGCTCGATCTCGCCGGCGACCTGATCGCCCGCCGCGTCGACGGCCTGATCCTGGCCACCGTCAGCCTCGACGACCCGCTGGTCGGCTTCTGCCTCGCCGAAAAGCTGCCGGCGGTGCTGGTCAACCGCGCCGAGAAGGAGGCCCGGGTACCGGCCGTCGTCTCCGACGACATGCGCGGCATGCAGCTCGCCATCGACCATCTCGTGGCGCTCGGGCACAGCCGGATCGGACATCTCGCCGGTCCCCAGCAGCATTCGACCGGCCTGCTGCGGCGGCAGGGCTTCCTGCAGGCGCTGGCCTCGCACGGCCTGAAGGCGCATGGCCTGATCGAGGCCGGCACCTATACCCGCGAGGAAGGCGCGCTGGCGGCGCGGCGCCTGATCGAGGATCATCCCGAAATCACCGCCATCGTCGCCGCCAACGACCTGCTCGCGCTCGGCGCCTATGATGCGCTGCGCGAGCATGGCCTGACCTGCCCCGACGACCTCGCCATCATCGGCCATAACGACATGCCCCTGGTCGATCTTGTCCAGCCGCCGCTGACCACGATCCGTATCAGCCACGAGGAAATGGGCCGCCAGGCCGCGGATCTCCTGCAGCAGACGATCGAGGCCGCCGACAGCCCGGTCCGCAATGTCGTGCTGCCGCCCCGGCTGATCGTGCGAGGCTCCACCGCCGCGCCGCGCAAGGGACGCATCAAGAGCAAAGCCTGACCGACCAAGACCGCGACGACCTCAGGCGAGCGCGAGCTGCCGGAAGCCGTCGTCGATATAGCGGTCGGCCGTCCCGAGCTCCGGCCCGCCATTGCCATGGCGCCGGCGCAGATCGATGACGCAATTCGCCCCGGCCGGATCGATGGCGAGCGTGCGCGCCAGGCCGCCCTCCGTCACCAGCATGCGATAGGCCTCGTCAAGCACGGTGCGGACCGCCGGCTGCTTCTCGGCCAGGATCGCGCAGGCCTCGGCCTTGTTCTCGGGATCGCCCAGCCATGCCAGGCTGCGGTGGAAGGCGCGGATGAACCGGACGATAAGCTCGGGATGCGCCTGTGCGAAGGACCGCCGCGCCGCCCCGACGATGCCCTGGTAGGGGCCGAGAATCGACCGGGCCGAGAGCAAGCGGACACTGCCCGCCCCTTCCGCCGCGAGGCACAGCGGCGCGTTCAGCAAGGTCGCGGCGCAGTCTCCATCCTTCAGCGCCTGCAGGCGCTCGGCCCCCGTGCCGACCGCCTTGTAGGCGACGTCGCCCTCGGACATCCCGGCGCGCCGCATGATTTCCTTCAGCACGAAGGCGTAGCCGGTCGTCAGCGCGTCGACGGCGAGCGTGCTCCCGCGCAGTTGCGCCGGCGCCTCGACCCCTGGCTGCGTCATCAGGCTCAGCAGGCCATCGTCCACTCCCATGAAGGCGAAGAAATCGGGGGTCTCGCCGAGAGGCTCCTCGCCCTGCCCGCTGGCATAGGCGATCACATTGTCGATCGAGGAGAGCGCGATCGCGGCCGTTCCGGAATGCAGCGCACGCGCCATGTACCGCGAGTTCGGCGTCAGGCTCAGCGTCAGCTCCAGACCCTGCTCCGCGAAAAAGCCGCGTGCCTGCCCGGCCCAGACCGGCCAGTTCGAAGCTCCGGCGAAAGCGATGATGTCGAGCTTGGTCATGATCTCCCGCCTTTGGGCCGCCAGCGGCCACGCGCTCGAAAGCCGAGCGTGGAGTTCTTTCTGCAATCGATTGTAAGAAAAATCAAGCAAGCGGCCAGGACGTATCTCCGGCAGACAGGAGGGCGAGCGCGTTCGGCGGGGCGCGGGCACAATCAGGCGCTGCCTCGCCGGACCTTGGTTTCAGGCGCCGAGGATCGTCAGGATGATGCGCACCGGCTGGTCGCCGGCATTCCTGAACCAGTGCTCGGTATCGACCAGCACCGTCGCGGTGTCGCCGGCGTCCAGCGTGATCGTCTCCTGCCCGGCGTGGATCTCGAGACGGCCGGCGAGAATGTGGAAGATCTCGCGGGTTCCAGGCTTGTGCGGCGCGAAGCGGTTCGATGTCGCTCCCGGCGGGACGCTATAGGACAAGAGCTCCAAATCCGGCGTCGGGCGCGCCAGTGTCAGCCGCTCGATTCCCGTCACATCGTCGAAGAAGCGCAGATTCTCGCCGTCGCGGGTGATCTTGGCATTGTCGCGCTCCACAAGCTCGGAGAGCTCCAGGCCGAGACCGCGTGCAATGGCGATCGCGTTCCGCAGCGTCGGGCTGAGCAACCCACGCTCGACCCGCGACAACGCAGCTGCAGAAACGCCGCTCGTCCCGGCGAGCTGGTCGAGCGTCACGCCGAGCTGCGTGCGACGCGTGCGCACCGCGTTCCCGAACCGGACGTCCTGGTCCTGCGACTCTACCTCCACGCGGCACCCCTGCGCTTGACAAATTGCATATTAGCAAAAATAATTTCTGATCTGCAAATCAAGGGCATCGCATGTCCACCGTCCTCAGCGCGCTGCCGGCGCTGTCCACCATTCTCGCCCTCGCCTTCGGAGCGCGCTCGCTCCACGCCGCCCTTCTGGGCGTCGGCACGGCCGCGCTCGCCATCCTGCTGGCCTTCCCGCTCCCGCCGGACAGCGTCCTGCCTGCCACCTTGCGCTGGACCCCTATCCTGGTGGAAGTCCTGCTGATCGTCGCAGGCGGGCTGCTGCTGTCGGAGGTGCTGCGGCAGGCGGGCGGACAGGCCGCGCTGGCGAGTTGGATCCGCGGACGCGCCGGCAAGGGCGTCGGTGCCATCCTGCTGGTCGTGCACGGCGTCACGCCATTCGCGGAATCGCTGACCGGCTTCGGCATCGGCGTCACCATCGGCATCCCCTTGCTGGCCCATTTCGGCCTGCCGGCCCGCAAGGTCGCGGTGATCGGCCTGCTCGGCCTCTGCGCGGTGCCATGGGGCTCGATGGGGCCGGGAACGCTGATCGCAGCGACCATGTCCGGCCTCTCCTTTCGTGATCTGGGCGTCGCATCCGCCGCGATCAGCATCATCCCCTTCGTCGTGACCGGAATCATTGCCGCCTGGCTCGCGGCCTCGCCCCACGAGCAGGGCAAGGCAATTCTGCAGGGAGTACTGTCCGGCATAGCACTGACGATCGCGATCGCAGTGGCCAATATCCTGTTCGGGACGGCGCCCGCCGGCGCCATCGGTGCGCTCGTCATGATCGTCCTGCACGTCCTCACCGGACATCGGCGCGGCGGCACCATGCAGCTCGAAGCCGTCGGGAACCGGGCGCTGTGGAGCTACGCCATCCTGCTCGGCGGCGTGCTGGCCGCCGGCTCGGCCGTGCGAACGAGCGGCCTGTCGGAAAACTGGCGCTATCTCGGCTCGCCCGCGCTCTGGCTGTTCATCGCCGCGGCCTGGTTCGCTCGTGGACGGCTGGAACCCCAGTCGCTGCGCAAGGCCTGGGCGTCATGGCGCGAGGTTGCGCCGGTCACCGGCCTGTTCATCCTGCTCGGCATCCTGATGGCGGTGTCGGGCATGGCGGCGCACCTCGCCCGGACCCTGGCGGGAGCCGGCACGGCCTACCTCGCCGCCGCCCCGTTCGTCGGCGCGGTCGGCGGCTTCGTCACCGGCTCCAACGCCGGCGCGAATGCGATGTTCGCGACCACCCAGGCCGAGATCGCCCGCTCGCTCGGCGTCGACGTGCTCTGGTTCATGGCGATCCACAATGTCGCGGCGGCCTTCCTGTTGATGGCCTCGCCAGGGAAGATCGAGATGGCCGTGCAGCTCTCGCCCGCCGGCGCGGCCGAGCACCGCCGCTGGATCCAGCTGGCGATGCTGGGCGTCGCCTTCATCGTCGTCACTGCTCTGGCGGTACTGAACATCATCCACGGCGCACGCTGATCGTAGATTGTCAGGACTACCGATGGGGCGGCACGAGCTCCAGTCGAGCACCCGTTCCGTAAAGAGAACAATGTCTCCGAGAATGCCCGACGCCAATTCGCGAATGGCCGCCGCCTCCGATCGCTGCGGCGCCGAAACTGCTCGATCCCACGGGCAGGCACGGTCGGCAAGAAGCATCTCTCGAAGGATGTTCTTCAGAAAGAACATTCCCGTTGACGCCCGCAGGATCGGGCTTCAAGCTTCGCGCGTGCCGGTCCGGTATCGCGGCTCGATCGCCGCAGCATTGTCAAGAGGCGCTGCGCCGGGATGTCTGGACAACATCGGCGCTACGATGCTGCCTAAACGGAATGGCCGGACATGGCCTCCGCGGGATCGACGATGAGCTGGATCGAGGTCACCTATCATCTGCGCGGCGCGGCCGCAGACGCCGAAGCGCGGGCGCGCGCGATCGCCGTCGAGCAGAGCATCGAGATGCCGCCCGATGCCGTCGACGATCCCTTCGTCCTCGGCGAGATCCTCGGTCGCGTCGTCGCGGTCGAGCCGAGGAGCGACGGCTTGCAGGCGATCCGCATCCGGCTTTCGGCTGCGACGGTGGGCGGCGATGCCGGCCAACTCCTCAACATGCTGTTCGGCAACTCCTCGCTCCATGACGACCTGACCCTTGCTGAGATCGCCGTGCCGCCCGAGCTGCGCGCCGCGCTGAGGGGCGGTTCGCAGATCGGCCTCGACGGGCTGCGAGAGCGGGTTGGCGCCAAAGCGCGCGCCCTGACCTGCTCGGCCCTGAAGCCGCAGGGGCTACCGGCGAAGGAGCTCGCGCGCCTGGCGGAAGCCTTCGCGCTCGGCAGCATCGATTACGTCAAGGACGATCACGGGCTGGCGACGCAAGCCTACAGCCCCTTCCCGCAGCGTGTCTCGGCCTGCGCGGCCGCGATGCGCCGCGCCGTCGCCCGGACCGGCCATGCGACCCGCTATGTGCCGAGCCTTTCGGGCAGCCTCGACGCCGTGCGTGAGCAACTGCACATCATCTGCGAGGAAGGGCTCGACACAGCAATGGTCGCGCCGGCGATCCTCGGCCTCGCCAATGTCCAGCAGATCAGGCGGGATTACCCCGATGTCGCCTTCCTCGCGCATCCGAGCCTGGCCGGCGCGGCGCGGATCGACCCGGCCTGCCTGACCACGCTCTGGCGGCTCGCCGGCGTCGATGCGGTGATCTTCCCCAACCATGGCGGCCGCTTCGGCTATTCGGCGCAGACCTGCGAGCGAATCGCTCAGGCTGCGCTCGCGCCTGAACCGGGGCTCGCAGCGATCGCCCCCGTGCCGGCCGGCGGCATGAGCGTGGCGCGCGTGCCGGAGATGCTCGACTTCTACGGCCGCGACGTCATGCTGCTGATCGGCGGCAACCTGCTCGCCGAGGGCGACAGGCTGAGCGAGGCCACGGCCGCGTTCGTCGCCACGGTCCATCGTCACTCGCAAGCGCAAGCCCCGGCGGAAACCCATGCCTGACAGCAGCAAGGACGATGCCCAGAACCTGCGCCGGCTTGAAGGCGGCTTCGCCTGGCAGGGCGTCGAGCGGCTCGCCTACAAGCAAGACGGTGATGCACCGTTCCGCGACGTCTCGCGCCAGCTTCTGTTCTCGCGGCCGGACCTCGCCGGTGAATTGCGCTATTTCGAGGTCGGAGCCGGCGGCCACACCGCGCTGGAGCGCCATGGCCATGTCCATGGCGTCATGATCGTCCGTGGCCATGGCCGCTGCCTCGTCGGCTCGCAGGTGAGCGAGATCGGCCCGCTCGACCTCGTCACCATCCCTGGCTGGACCTGGCACCAGTTCCGGGCTGGACCTGATGAGCCGCTCGGCTTCCTCTGCCTGGTCGACGCGACGCGTGACCGCCCAGTGCTGCCGACACCGGAGGAACTCGCGACCTTGCGCGCCTCGCCGGAGATCGCCGCCTTCCTCGACAACTGAACGCACCCGGCGGCACGGTCACAGCCTCGCCTTGCAGGCACCGCAAAACCGATCGATATGGTGGGCTTCCAGGGAAGAGGCCGGCAGTGCTGACCAGCAAGGGCAAATACGGCATCAAGGCAATGGTCCACCTCGCCGGGCTGAGGATCGGCGAGACCGCTCAGATCGCCGAGATAGCCCAGCGCAACACTATTCCGAAGAAGTTCCTCGACGCGATCCTGCTGGACCTGCGCAAGGCCGGCCTGCTGCGCAGCAAGAAGGGTCCGGGCGGCGGCTATGCGCTGGCACAACCGGCCGGGAGCATCACGCTCGGCGCGGTGATCCGGGCGCTGGAAGGGCCGATCGCACCGATCGACTGCGCCAGTCATTCGGCCTTCAGGCCATGTCAGGACTGCGACGACATCGAGGCCTGCATCGTCCGCTCCGTCATGCGCGAGGTGCGCGATGCGATGGCAGCCGTGGTCGACGAGACGACCATCGCGGACCTGACTGCACGGGCTGCTGCGTACAAACCCGAGATCGACTTCGCGATCTAGCCTCGGAACTGTGTCGGCGGTCCCCCGAACCGCCGCCGGAACGCCTGGTTGAAATAGGAGACGTCGTTGAAGCCGCAGGAGAGCGCGATCTCGCTGACGCGCAGCCGCTCCCCGGAGCCCGATGCCAGTAGGCGCCGCGCCATCTGCAGGCGCAACTCCAGCACGCGTTCGGTGAAGCTCATCCCTGCCTCGTGCAGGATGTCCTGGATATAGCGCGCCGACAAATCGAGCTTCAGCGCCAGGGCATGCGGCGAAAAGGCGGGATCGGCGAAGCCAGCCTGGATTCCCGCCAGGATCGCCTGCAGGCGCGCGGCTCGCAAGCCGCGGCTGCGCGCGATCGCGGCCGTGTCGCGGCCAGTCCCGAGCGCGAGCGCGACGAGATCGAGCAAGGTGGTGTTGACATGCCGCTGGAGCGGTTCGCTGTCCGTGGCGCCGAGTTCCAGGATGCCCTCGACATAGCGCGCCAGGTGGCGCACGGCCGGCTGCCCGGGATCCAGCGGCCGCGCCAGCGAAGCGGCCGCGTCCGGCACGAAGGCGCGCAGCCGCTCCCGGCTGATCGTGATGGTGTTGATCGCGCACTGCGTTCCGGCCAGGATCTCCGCCGCCTCGCCGTTCGTGGTCAGATGCACCGCGCCTGGCTGGATCACGGCATCCTGCCCCAATTGCACGGTGCCGAACGGCTCCGTACCCCGGTTCAGGAGGATGCAGAAATCATCGTTGGGGCCGCGCGCGATCGCGCTCGCGGTGCGCGCGATGCGCCGGAAGGTCCCGCCGAAGGTCGTGACATAGGCGTCGCCGAACCGGGCGAGCTGGAAATGCGCCTGGAAAGGCCGCTCTTCCGTACGGAAATAGTCCGAGCAGCAGGTCACGGATTCGAAGATCTCATGCCAGCGCGCGAACCGGGCGTTCGGATCGAGATGAGCCGGGAGTTCATCCGACGTGAAAGCGAGATTGTCCACGAAGCCCCCTGTCGCCATCCCCACCGAGGTCATTCCTGACATCCCCGCGCAGAACCGTAAATCTGTCACCGCGCAGCCACGCTGCCGCGAACTCGTCCGCGGTTCGCTGCAGCTAAATCCGACTGCGTTCCTCCCCAAGACGACGGGCGAAAGCCGCGCCAAGAGAATCGGCCGATGCTTGCTACGGAGGGGAGATGTCTGGCATGCGCGATCGTCGACGGGTCCGGAGGGGACTGGCGGGCTGTTCCGTCATCGTGCTCGCCACCTTGCTGGGTTCCACCTCCGCCTGGGCGGCGGCCTGCGACAATATCGGAGCCGGTGTCACCCCTGCCAATGACGGCGGCTCCGCCCAGAACACCGCCTGCGGCAACAACGCCAATGCGACTGCCGTGGTCTATTCGACCGCGATCGGCGCCGACACCAACGCGACGGCGGCCTTGAGCACCGCTGTCGGCTATGGCGCCCAGGCCGGCGGCGCCGACGGGAACACCAGCACGACGGCGCTCGGCGCCGGGGCCAGAGCAGGGGCGGACGGGCCGTTCCAGTACAATTCCACCGCCGTCGGCGCTGAGAGCGTGGCGAGTGCGAACGTCGCGACGGCCGTCGGTGCGAGCAGCGTCGCCAGCGGCCAGTTCAGCTCCGCCTTCGGCGGTTCCTCGCAGGCGACGGGCAGCGGCGCCGTCTCGCTCGGCACCAATTATCTCGACGGCGGCGGCAGCAACATCGCCGGCGCGACCGGGGAATACGCCACCGCCGCCGGTCATGTCGCCCGCGCCAGCGCGACCGGCAGCTCCGCCTATGGCTCGCAAAGCGCCGCGACCGGGCAGAACAGCTCGGCCTACGGCTTCAAGAGCGATGCCAGCGGCGTCGGCAGCACCGCGGTCGGCACTGAGGCCTCGGCGAACGCCACCGGCGCCGCAGCCTTCGGGCGCGAAAGCGAAGCCACCGGCAATCTAAGCACCGCGCTGGGGGCCCGCAGCTCGTCGAGCGGAAACGGGAGCACGGCGGTCGGCGCGCAGGCAACAGCCGAGAACGGATCGTTTGCGGGAGGCTTCGCGGCAAAGGCGACCGGGCAATTCAGCACCGCGATCGGCCTACAGGCAACGGCAAGCGCCTCAAGCGCGGCGGCCTTCGGGCGCGATAGCGAGGCCACGGGCAGCCAGAGCACGGCGGTGGGAGCCTTCAGCGTGGCGAGTGGAGATGGAAGCACGGCGATCGGCGCGCAGGCCGTAGCCGAGAACGGCGGCTTTGCTGGCGGTTTCGCGGCAAAGGCCACTGGTCAGTACGCCGCCGCACTCGGCGATTTCAGCAACGCCTCCGGAACGAG
>JAAEQB010000074.1 GCA_024231975.1 Allobosea sp. | reverse complement strand
GCATCACGACCCCGCCCTTGCGGCCGGGCAGGTCGGCGGTGAAGGCGCCTGCGACCTGCTGGCCGGGCGCGGTCAGCAGCGGGCCGCGCAGATGGGAGAGGACGGTGTCGCGCACCAGGCGGCTCTCGTCGATCATCACGCTGACGCCTTGCGCATGCGCTTCGCCCGAAAGCAGGCCGAAGCCGGCCCGCGCCTCGGCCGCCGTCGCCGAGATCAGCGCGTCATAGACCGGGTTGCCGACGCCCAGCCGCTCCGCCGCGATCGCGATGAAACCCTGGTTGCGGGTGGCGGCGATGTAGGTGCTGCCGGGGCTGGCGTTGCCGCCGCCATCGCTCGTGCCGCCGGTGCCGCCACTCGACGTCCCGCTCGTGCCGGTTCCGCCGCTGGAGCCGCCGCCCGGCCCGAAGGAGGCGTCGTTGCGCGTCATGGTCAGCGTGACGGTCGTGCTGCCATAGCTCAGCGACGGTGTCAGGAAGGCAAGGTTCGACGTGACGGTGCTGAACGTCCCGGTCACGCCAGCGGAGGCGGTCAGGATCGTGTAGTTCGTGCTCGCGGCGTAGTTGCCGTTCTCGGCCAGCACCTGCACCGTGCCGCCGGTGATGCTCGCGCTGCCGGACGCCACGATCCTGTCGCTTTGCCCGGCCGCATTGACCTCGACCTGATAGGTCGAGCCCGAGGCGAAGGCGACATTGCCCGCGACGGTCAGCGTCCCGATCGAATTGCCCGGCGCGATCGTACCGCCGCTGCCGACGCTCACCGCTCCGACCGCGCCCGAGCCGCCGAGCGTGCCGCCATCCAGCGTCACCGAACCGGTGATCGAGCCGTTCACCACCAGCTTGCCGCCCGAGACTTTGGTGCCACCGGTATAGGTGTTGGCGCCGGTCAGGGTCAGCGTGCCGGTGCCGGTCTTGTCGAGCGCGCCATTGCCGCTGATCGACCCTGAGAAGGCCGTCGAGGCGTTGTTGCTGCCGGCCTTCAACGTTGTGCCGGTGCCGATCTGGATCGCCCCTGCGCCGGCAATCGATGCGGCGGTTACGGCCCCAAGGCTGTCGCTGACCTGCAGCGTCGCGCCCGATGCGACGGTGTAGCCCGAGGCGGCCGACATCGCCGGCGCCGCGTCGATCAGCAGCGTGCCGGCCTCGATCGTGGTCGCGCCGGTATAGGTGTTGGTGCCGGTCAGGGTCAGCGTGCCGGCGCCCTGCTTGGTCAGGCCGCCCGTGCCGTCGAAACTGGTCGAGACGCCGATGCTGAAGCCATTGCTGTCGAAGAAGGCCCCGTTCGCGCCGATGGTCAGCGCCGGAAAGCTGTCCAATAAATTGGGGTTGTTGGTTGCCGCCCGCAGGATGCCGCCGTTCAGGTTGAGGGTGCCGTCGTAGGCGAACAGCTCGTTGATCTCCAGGACGCCGCGGCCGTTCGTGGCGTCGCCGAGCAGGTTCAGCGTGCTGCTTCCGAAAAAGAACAATCTCGCTGTTTTGACATAACCGCCCTTTTCGACTGTCAGCGTGCCGCCCGCGCTCATGAAAGTCGTTTGGTCGACGTACAAGGCCGAGCCGGCGCCGGTCACCGTCACGGTGCCGGTGCCCGTGCCACTCGATCCGAGATAGGAGATATAGGCGTGGGTGGCACCGCTGATGGTCCCGCCATTGGAGACGGTCAGCGTGCCGCTGCCGTCACGACCAACATCGAGTATGCTGTTGATGACCCAACGCGAGCCTGTTCCGGTCACCGTCACCGTGCCAGAGCTGCCGGAGGCATAACCGATATAGCCGGAGGAGTTCGTGACCGTGCCGCCATCGGCGATGGTCAGCGTGCCGGTGCCGGAGTAGCCGACATAGAGCTCGGCGCTGTTGGTCCAGGTCGAGCCGGCGCCGGTCACCGTCGCGGTGCCGGTGCTGCCGGAATTCCGGCCGACATAGCCGACCGTGTTCGAGACCTTGCCGCCGTCCTCGACGATCAGCGTCCCGGTGCCGGAATTACCGACAGCGAGCTCGGCGCTGTTGGTCCAGGTCGAGCCGGCCCCGGTCACCGTCACCGTGCCAGTGCCGCCGGCATTGGCGCCGATATGGCCGGAGGTGTTCGAGGCCTTGCCGCCGGCTGCGACGGTCAGCGTCCCGGTACCTTCACGGCCGACACGCAACACACCGCTATTTGTCCAGGTCGAGCCGGCACCCGTCACTGTCACCGTGCCAGTGTCGGCGGCACCGTTGCTGGCGCCAGAGTAGCCGAGATAGCTGGTGGTGTTCGAAACCTTGCCGCCATCTGCGATGGTCAGCTGACCGGTGCCGTTATTGCCGACATAAAGACTGCCGGAATTTGTCCAGCTCGAGCCGGCACCGGTTACTGTCACCGCTCCGGCGCTATAGCTGCCGCTGACAAAGCCGGAGCCGCTCGACACCTTGCCGCCATTCTCGATTGTGACCGTGGCGGTGCCCAACCCGCCGACAGAAAGCTCGTAGGTCATGGTCCAGGTCGAGCCGGCACCGGTCACCGTCGCCGAGGCGCTGCCGCTGTTGATGCCGAGCCGGCCACTGGCGCTCGAAACGGCGCCGCCATCCTCGATCCTCAGCACGCCGGCGCGCGTAATAACGAGATTGCCGCTATTGGTCCAGGTCGAGCCGGCACCCGTCACTGTCACCGTGCCGGTGCTGCCGGGCCCTCCCGCGATTGTGCTACCGGTGTTCGAGACCGCGCCGCCATTCGCGATCGTCAGCGTGCCGTTGCCGACCCCGAGTCTATCGCCATTGGTCCAGGTCGAGCCTGCCCCGGTCACCGTCACGGTGCCGCTGCCGCCGTTCCAGCCGATATAGCCAATGTTGCCGTTCGAGACTGTGCCGCCATTCTCGATGGTGAGCGTGCCGGTGCCGTAATTGCCGACATGGAGGTCGCCGCTATTGGTCAAGGTCGAGCCGGCCCCGCTCACCGTCACCGTGCCGGTGCTGCCGGCATTGTTGCCGACATAGCCAATATTGGCGTTCGAGACCGTGCCGCCATTCTCGATGGTCAGCGTGCCGGTGCCGGTATTGCCGATAGAGAGGTCCGCGCCACCGAGATTCCAGTCCGGCAGCGGCGCGGAAAGGCTCGGATCGAGATCACCGGTGCCGCTCACCGACTGGGCATTGGCGACGGGCGCGGCGGCCAGCAGCGCGAATCCAGCTGCAAGGATGAGCGCGCGCGAAGAGACGGCAGACGACGTCACGCCCGGCACAAGCCGAGCCACCCTGCTCGCCGCAGGCTTCTGATCGATCGTCTCCGGCACCAATATCGCCCTCTCACCCAAGGGCAGGCTCGGGCACCGTCGCGTGCGAGGCAATGAACAGCCATTCACAACCCGCCAAATTGACCGGATGTGGCAGTTCCGCCACGCAGGCGACCTCAACTGGCGGATCGGAGAGCGATCGCGGATCACGCTTTCGCCAGGTGTCGGAGCCATCGACGCTGCACCGAGTGCTTCCGCCTGGCCTGTGCCAAGCGGCCGCTTCGGCATAGGACAGCGCGCCGTCGGCCTTGCCCTCGCCCCACCGGCCTGATACCGCAACGCACAGGGCCGGCGTAGCACAGCGGTAGTGCAGCGGTTTTGTAAACCGAAGGTCGGGAGTTCGATCCTCTCCGCCGGCACCATCCGACTTCGGTGGCCTGTCGCTTGCCCGCCATGCCGTCGCGACGACGAGGACGACCGGAGCCTGCCGAGCAATGACCTCTGCCGACCAGCGCGACCAATTGCTCGCCCTCGCGCAACGCTGCGAGAGCACCGGCCGCCCCGACCGCAATCTCGACGCCGACATCTATGAGGCGCTCGGCTTCACGGTCCGGCGCAAGCCGACCACCCTGCTCGCCCCGCGTACCCCGCCCGGCGGCATCTACCAGCAGGGCTCGCTGTGGAAGGCGATCGGCCGAGTCAGCGCCGAAATCGATGTCGCCGTCAGCATCATCCGGCAGAAGGCGCCGGACTGGAACTGGAGCCTGCAATCGGTCGCGACCGAGGAGCAGACCTATGAGGCGCTGGTCGCCGGCTGCGCGGGCCATGGCGCGCTCGCCTCGCTCGCGCTCTGCGCCGCCCTGCTCAAGGCATTCGCGCGGAACCGCTCCGATCAGAGCCCGGCCCAGGCCGAGCGGTAAAACGATCCCGATTCCAACGACAAGGTGGATTCGGCGAAGGAATCGAATCAACTCGCCTCGGCAAGGCCGCACGGCGACGGCGAACTCACGGACAATTGACCCGAGGCAACCAAACGCCGGTTGAAGGCGTTGTTCGCCCAGCTAGTTTGACGCTCGGGCTGAGCAATGCCCAGGGCACGATTCCGGCTGGCGGGGCGCCATCCGGGAGAGGTCGTGCCCTTCTCGTTGTTGGAGCCTGATGGATGGCCCGTTTCGAACCTTCGCGCCGCACCGTGATGGCGGGCGCCGGCGCGCTCACCGTCGCTGCCGCGCTCGAACTGCCGGGCGGCGTCGCGCCGGCCCACGCGCAAGGAGCGTCCGTGAACCAGAACCCGGGATTCTACCGCTACAAGGTCGGCGACATCACCGTCACCGCCCTGAACGACGGCTTCGCCAAGCGCCCGCTCGAAGGCTTCGTCCGCAATGCCGAGCTCGCCGACGTCAAGAAGGCGATGGAGCAGGCCTATCTGCCGAGCGACGCGCTCTCGATCACCTTCACCACGCTGGCGCTGCAGATCGGCGACAAGATCACCCTGATCGACACCGGCAACGGCGATTCCGGCGCGCCGACCTCCGGCGCCTGGATGAAGAACTTCCAGGCCGCCGGGCTCGACCCGAAGAATGTCTCCAGCGTGATCTTCAGCCATTTCCACGGCGACCACATCAACGGCTTTCGGCTCAAGGACGGCACCGCCGTGTTCCCGAACGCCGAGGTGATGGTGCCGCAGGCCGAATGGGCCTTCTGGATGGACGATGCCAAGATGAACGCCGCCCCGGAGGCGATGAAGGGGGCCTTTGCCGGCGTGCGCCGCGTCTTCGGCCCGGTCGCCAAGGATGTGAAGCAATATGAGGCCGGCAAGGAGATCCTGCCGGGGGTGACCGCGATCGCGGCGCCAGGCCATACGCCCGGCCACACCGTCTTCGCGGTCTCCTCCGGCAGCGGCAAGCTGATGGTTCTGTCGGATACCACCAACCACCCGGCCCTGTTCGTGCGCAATCCCGACTGGTCGGCGGTGTTCGACATGGACGGCCCGCAGGCCGCCGCCACCCGCCGCAAGCTGCTCGACATGGCTGCCACGGAAAAGATGCAGGTCTGCTTCTATCATGCGCCCTTCCCGGCCACTGGCCATATCGCCAAGGCCGGCAATGGCTACGAGCTCGTACCGGTGCAGTGGAGCAGCGCGATCTGAGACCCTCGCGCACTCTGCTGGAGAAAGGCCGGGGCATACGCCCCGGCCTTTCTTTTTGTGGCGTCATCGCGGGGTGGCTCGCGATCCCGTCCGGGGCCGTGCTAGACCCCTAGGACTATGCCGACCGGATACCAGCGATGACCGAGCGCTTCACTGCCATCTCCTTCGTCGCCAGCGAGACGCCAGAGGCCCAGGCCGCGCGCGCCAAGCTGGTCGAGCGCTATGGCGATGCCGATCCGGCTGAGGCCGAGGTGATCGTCGCGCTCGGCGGCGACGGCCTGATGCTGCAGACGCTGCATCGCTTCATGGGCACCGCCAAGCCGATCTACGGCATGAACCGCGGCTCGGTCGGCTTCCTGATGAACGAGTTCCGCGAACGCGGCCTGCGCCAGAAGCTCGAGGCCGCGCACCGCAGCGTCGTCCATCCGCTGGCGATGACGGCGGTCGACTGCAAGGGCAAGCGCGTCGAGGCGCGCGCCATCAACGAGGTCTCGCTGTTCCGCCGCTCCTATCAGGCGGCAAAGTTGCGCATCTCCATTGACGGGCAGGTGCGCCTGTCCGAGCTCGTCGCCGACGGCGTGCTTCTCGCGACGCCGGCAGGCTCGACCGCCTATAACCTCTCCGCCAACGGCCCGATCCTGCCGCTCGATGCGCCGCTGCTGGCGCTGACCCCGCTCTCGCCCTTCCGACCCCGGCGCTGGCGCGGCGCGCTGCTGCCCGACCATGCCAGGGTGACGATCGCCGTGCTGGAGGCCGAAAAGCGTCCGGTCAGCGCCGTTGCCGACCACACCCAGATCGACAATGTCATCTCGGTGCAGATCGCGATCGACCGCTCGCTCGACCTCGTGATGATGCACGATCCCGGCCACAGCCTGGACGAGCGCATCCTGCGCGAACAGTTCGGCTATTGAGGTACTGCACCGGGCGCGGCAGCCCCGCTTCCCGGCCTGTCGCTGGCGAGCAGTCCTGCCCTCTCAGCGCGCCCTCGCCGGCTCGCATTTTTGTCGGGGACAAGCCTTGAAAAGGCCTTGAACGAAACAAGAACATCATTGATAGTGCCGGCATGGCCCGCTAGGGTCCGGCTCCGGTCATCCGGCCGGATTTGTGCTGAAGTGCGCAGGAAATGGAGCCTGTCATGGCTGGTAGCGTCAACAAGGTCATTCTGGTCGGCAATCTCGGGCGCGACCCCGAGGTGCGGCGCCTCGGCAGCGGCGAGCCGGTGGTCAATCTCAGGATCGCCACCTCGGAAACCTGGCGCGACAAGCAGTCGGGCGAGCGCAAGGAGCGCACCGAGTGGCACTCCGTGGTGATCTTCAACGAGAACCTCGCCAAGGTCGCCGAACAGTACCTGAAGAAGGGCTCGAAGGTTTACATCGAGGGCCAGCTGCAGACCCGCAAATGGCAGGACCAGCAGGGCGTCGAGAAGTACACGACCGAGATCGTGCTGCAGCGCTTCCGCGGCGAGCTCACCATCCTCGACAGCCGCGGCCAGGGCGGCGACGAGTTCGGTGGCAGCAGCAGCGGCGGCGGCTATGGCGACGAGGGCTCCTCGGGCGGCGGTTCCTTCGGTCGGTCGAGCCCGGTCGGTGGCGGCTCGCGCCAGCCGGCGATGGCGAGCGGCGGCGGCTCGCGCTCGTCGAGCCATCTCGACGACGACATCCCGTTCTAGCGATCACCTGCCGTGGTTTTGTAAAGTTAATAAGGCTAAGGCGCTGTGCTGCAGCGCCTTTTTTCTTGGCAGTCGAACTTTCGCTTACCAGCGCGCCATTTTGTTAATGCGGAACCATCGAATTTGTAGAGAACCGTAGCAGGATCGTATGCAAGCCGCGGACGGAACCTCTGAGCGGAAAGTGTTTGCCGGTTATGATCCGATCCACGTCGGACGTTGCGATTATTGCCCCTTCCGCAGCTTACCCACCGGTTGGGAGTTGTGCATAGCGGTGATCTGAGACGAGTTGCTGGACCGCTGGCGCTCTCCCGCCACGGCCTTCATCGCCTCGCGCAACCGGGCATCGTCCGGCCGGGTGCTCGTGTCGCGCGCCGTCGAGCGGTCGATCGTCAAGGCCAGGCATGCCCGACGCCGGCCCATCCAGTTCAGCGCCAGGGCAGATGATCTGGTCTGCCCGCGTGCTATCGCGGTGATAGAAATCGCCGCGGAACAGATAGGTCATTGTACCAAGACCAATGTGCGGGTGTGGACGGAGGTTTATGCCTTGCCCACTCAGCAGCTCAGGCGGCCCAGCCTGGTCGAAGACGATGAACGGCCCCACCATCTGCCTCTTCGGCGCTGGCAGGGCACGCCGCACCTCGAAGCCGCCGAGATCCCGCACGCGGAACGATCAGGGTCTCGATCGCGTCCATGCCGACCTCACCGAGACAGCCCGGTTCGATGGCAAGGGCCCAGCTCACGCGCGTCGCGATCTCCCGTCGGAGGCCTTCATCGACGGTCGACCTGACGAGCCGCTCAGCTGTGTCGCCCAAAGCAGAGCTCACATGACCGGCACCACGCGCTCGCCGTTCGGATTCGGCAGACCAATCCCCGCGAAACGCGGATCGTGTTCGAGCATCTCGATCAACAATTCGGTCAGCACCCGGATCTTGCGTTCGGGGTGCTGGCCCGGCGGGCGAACGACGTAGGCACCAGCTGGCGGCGGCGGATAGCGCATCATGATCGGGACGAGCGCGCCAGCGGCTACATGCTCATGGATCATACAGTCAGGCAGCCAGGCGATACCGAGCCCCGCTGCTGCAGCAACAACGAGAGCCGTGGCACTGTCTGCCTTGAAGCGCCCCTGTGGCTGGATCGTGACGATCTTGTCACCGTCCATGAATTGCCAGGTCTCCATGCCCTGCATCAAAGCCGGATGAGCGGCGATCTCCTCCGGCTTCTCAGGGGAGCCGTGAGTCTTGATGTAGTCCGGGCTCGCGACGAGCGAGCCATAGATCGGGCCGACACGCCTTGCGACCAGATTTGAGTCCTGCAGGTAGCCAACCCGGATCGCGCAGTCGAAACCCTCGGCGATGAGATCGACGAAGCGGTCGCTGTAGACGGTATGGATGTGGAGCTGCGGATGGCGCCGCGCCAGTTCGGCAAGCATCGGAGCGAAGTGCGTTGGCCCGAAGGTCAGCGGCATGGCGACCCGCAGGCGGCCGCGAAGGTCGCCGTTCTGCAGGATCGCCTCCCTGGCCAGCTCGATCTCGGCGGCGACCCTGGCCGCGTGATCGCGAAACGTCGCCCCGGCTTCCGTAAGCGCCGCGCCGCGGGTCGTGCGCGCAAGCAGCTGGACTCCGAGCTCCGATTCCAGCCGCAGCAGCCGTCGGCTCACGATGGATTTGGACAGGCCGAGCCGGCGCGCGGCGGGCGAGACGCCACCGGCATCGGCAACCGCCACAAATGTCTGCAGATCTTCGATCTCCAATTTGGCGTTCCTCATCTTGCGACACAGCTTGCCTGACCATGGCGCTATCGCAGCGCGCTTGGGAACGGCAATAAACGGCCGGCGCTGCCTGTGGCGCAAATCGCCCGGCTGACATTGCCGCTCATTGACGACGTCAGAAGAGGATAATCATGACCTTTCGCAATGGCCTGAAGTCACTCCTTCGCCCTGAAGACTCGGTCCTCGTTCTGATCGACCACCAGCCTTTCCAGCTCACCAACCTGAACAGCCACGACCCGCATATGGCGGTCAACAATGCGACGGCTCTGGCGAAGGCCGCCAAGGCATTCAGCGTCCCGACCATTCTCACAAGTGTGATCGCTGAGCGAGGCGGCCTCATCTTCCCGCAGATCACCGATGTCTTCCCTGGCCAGGAGGTGATCGACCGGACGTTCGTCAACACCTGGGAAGATCCGAAGGTGGTGGACGCGGTCAAGGCGACGGGCCGTAAGCAGCTGATCATCGCCGGCCTCTGGACCGAAGTCTGTGTCGCGATGCCGGCAATCCAGGCCCTCGGCGAGGGCTGGGACGTGACCGTGGTCACGGATGCCTGCGGCGGCATTTCGGTCGAATCCCACGAGGTCGCCATCCAGCGCATGATCGCGGCCGGCGCGAATATGATGACGTGGCTCGCCGTGATGGCCGAATGGCAGCGCGACTGGGCCCGCATCGAAACCGCTGGCAGGGTGACGGACGTGCTCAAGGAACATGCTGCGGGCAGTGGCATCGCCTATCTGTGGGAGCAGCAGCTGCTCAACACGCCGGTCCCGAGCGCCGCCGGCTAACCCGTTCGGGTGGCCAGTCGCGGCGAGATGCCCTGCGAGACGATGTGTCCGGTGTCGCGGCTCGTACCTCCCTCTGCGCCGGGCCAGTGAAGCTCCGGCGATCCAGCCTCCGCTTCCGCCGAAGCCTGAGACGATTGTCGCCGCGAAAGTGGACCATCGCTTTCGCGGCAGCAATGCTGCCTGTCGTTGCAGACGCACAGACAGGCACGGATATCGGCCGCGCGCCGACCCTCACGATCGAGCGTTACCCCGAAAGCTGGTCCTATCTCGCAGACCCGACGCAGCGGACGGGGCGGTGGACGGAGCCGTTCAAGTACATCCCCTTGAGCGCGAACGGATCGACCTATCTCACGACAGGACTCGAGGTCCGATCGCGCTACGAAGGCCATGCCAATGTCCGCTGGGGCGCGGCACCGGACGATGGCTATGTCTGGCACCGCTTCATGCCCTATGCCGATTTCCATGTGGGAAAGCTGCGCCTGTTCGCTCAGCCTATCGTCTCCGGGATCTCGGGCGTCCGCCGCGCCAAGAGGCCTGTCGATACGACCGGCGCGGATATGCTGCAGGCCTTCGTCGAGGTGGAGACGGATGTCGCGGAGGCGATCTCGCTGCGGCTGTCGGCAGGTCGCAAGCTGATCTCGCTGGGCGCTGGACGCTTCGTCGACACGCGCTACGGTCCCAATATCCCTCAGGCCTTCGACGGCTTCGACCTGTCTCTGACGGGCAAGGCTTGGCAGGTCAAGGCGCTCTATTCTCGCCCGGTCGACAACAAGCTGGACGATTTCGACGACCGGACATCGACCCAGAAATCCCTCTGGGGTGTCTATGCGACGCGATGGCTAGGCGAAACTCCGACGAATGGCCTCGACGTGTATTATCTCGGGCTGCGGGACCGGAATGCAGTCTACGACCAGGGCGCCGGTAAAGAGCTGGTCCATACCATCGGAACCCGCATATTCGGAGACACAGGCAGCAGGTACTGGAACCTCGAGGGCGCCGTTCAACACGGGACGTTCGCAGGCCACCGGAGGGCTGCCTGGGGGATCGGTGGCGAGATCGGTTACCGGTTCTCGCAAGTACCGCTGCAGCCGGACCTCAGGCTTTCCGCGGACGTGATATCGGGCGACGACGACCCGGACGATCCGGAACTGGGAACGCTGAATCCCCTCTTTCCGAGGGGCAAGTACTTCGTGTCTCAGTCGCCAATCGGGCCGCGCAACCTGATCCATGTCCGGCCTTCCATCACGATCCATCCGTGCAAGGATGTCGAGCTGTCGTTGTCGGGTTCGGCCTATTGGCGACAGAGCACCGGCGACGGCATCTATGCGATCTCTGGCGCCCTCGTCCGCAGCGGCAAGGACAGCGATGCGCGCTTCATCGGAACGCAGGCCGAGATCGCCATAGCCTGGCAGGCAACGCCGGAGCTGAACCTCGCGGCCTCGGTCGGCCTCTTCGATCCGGGAACGTTCATCCGGGAGACAGGACCGTCGCAGGTCATAAAACTGGTCGGCGTCATGGCGAACTACCGATTCTGACCATGCAAGCGGCGGCCGCTGACAACCCCGTATTCCAGCAAACGAAGGCTGCGCGGCTGCCGAAGCTATTGCGCGGATCGCCGCTTCTCTCTCGCGCCAACCCACGAATTTGTCAGGACCCTTGATGCAAATCGGTATCGACAGCTTCGCCGCCATCCTCCCGGATCCGGCGACGGGCAAGCTTCCCTCGCCGACTGAGCGAATGGCCGATCTGCTCGACGAGGTCGAGGTCGCCGACCGGGCCGGGCTCGATGTCTTCGGCATCGGCGAGCACCATCGCGCCGAGTTCCTCGATTCCGCGCCGGCGATCATTCTCGCCGCCGCCGCGGCCCGCACCAGCCGGATCCGGTTGACGAGCGCCGTGACGGTCCTGAGCGCCGCCGACCCGGTCCGGATCTTCCAGGAATTCGCGACGCTGGACCTGATTGCCAGGGGGCGGGCCGAGATGGTTGTCGGCCGCGGCTCGTTCGGCGAGGCCTATCCGCTGTTCGGCGCCGACCCGCGGGACTATGACGAGCTCTTCGCCGAGAAGCTCGCTCTGCTCCTGAAGCTCAACGAGACGGCCCATCCGATCTGGAAGGGTCGTTTCCGCGCGGCGCTGGAGGGACAGGGCGTCTATCCGCGTCCCCATCAGCCGCGCCTGCCGCTCTGGATCGGCGTCGGCGGCACGCCGCAATCCTTCGCTCGCGCCGGCACGCTCGGGCTGCCGCTGATGGTGGCGATCATCGGCGGGACGTTCGAGCGCTTCCGGCCGCTCGTCGATCTCTATCGCGAGGCCGGCCTGAGCGCCGGACATAGCCCCGAAACGCTCAAGGTGAGGGTCCACGCAATGGGCTTCGTCGGCGAGACCGACACGGCAGCCAGAGATGCGTTCTTCCCGGGCTGGGCGCATCTGACCGGGAGGATCGGCCGCGAGCGCGGCTGGCCACCGCCGTCGCGGGAACAGTTCGACGCCATGGCCAGCCCGGAAGGCGCGTTCCTGATCGGCGATCCAAAGACGGTCGCGGCGAAGATTCTCCATACCAGCGAAGTGCTCGGCGGCGTCTCGCGCATCACCTTCCAGATGAGCACCGCCTCGCTCGAAACGGCGGCGATGAAGCGTTCGATCGAGCTCCTGGGCGCCGAGGTCGCGCCGAACGTCCGGGCAGCCACGCGCGAAACCAAGAAAGCGACCTGATGGCTGACGGGGGATTGGGGCAGACGATCGCTCCTGCGGTGGTTCTGATGGGAGCGGCGGTGGTTGCCGTGCCGCTGTTCCGGCGGCTCGGCCTCGGATCGGTCCTCGGTTACTTCGCGGCCGGCGTGCTGGTCGGACCATCGGTGCTCGGGCTGTTCACCGATGCCCCGTCTATTCTGCATTTCTCGGAGCTCGGCGTGGTGATGTTCCTGTTCGTGATGGGACTGGAACTGCGCCCGCCCAAGCTCTGGGCCATGCGCCGTCTAATCTTCGGACTAGGCCTAGCCCAAGTCGCCGCCGCGATCGCGATCCTCGCGCTCACCGGCGCGGCGGTGTTCGGGCTGTCGCGGCCGGTCGCAGTCATCGCGGGGGCCGGCTTCGTCCTGTCCTCGACCGCCGTCATCATGTCCGTGCTGCAGGACCGTGGCGAGTTGTCGAGTGCGGAAGGGCAGAGGTCGGTCGCGATCCTTCTGTTCGAGGATCTGATGATCGTGCCGCTCCTGGCGGTGGTCGCCCTCCTGTCGCCTCTCTCGGACGGCCGTACGGGATGGACCGGCATTCTTGTGGCGGTGGCTGCGCTGTCGGCGCTGCTGGCAGTGTCGCGCTGGGCTTTGAACCCGTTCTTCGCCTTGCTGGCCCGGGCGCGGACACGCGAAGTCCTGACGGCGGGGGCGCTGCTGGTGGTGCTCGGTGCAGCTCTGTTGATGGAGGTTGCCGGGCTGTCGATGGCGATGGGCTCTTTTCTCGCCGGGGTGATGCTGTCGAGTTCGAGCTACCGGCGCCAGATCGAGACCGACATCGAGCCGTTTCGCGGCCTGCTGATGGGGCTGTTCTTCCTCGCCGTCGGCATGTCGCTCAACCTCTCCGTCATAGCGTCCGAATGGCCGCTCCTGCTGGCCATACTGGCCGCCTTCACGATCGCAAAGGGCGTTGTCGTCTACGCGGTCGCCCGACTGTTCGGCGACTCCAATCACCAGGCGCGGCACCGGACGTCCATGTTTTTGCAGGGTGGCGAATTTGCCTTCGTGCTCTATGCCGCTGCGACATCGGGCGGCGTCATCGACGCGCGCGAGAACGCGCTGTTCTCCACCGTCGTGATCCTGTCCATGGCACTGACTCCATTGCTGATGATCGCGGCCGATCGGTTATTGCGCAGCGAAGCATCGATGGACGGCGTCGACGTCGCCCGTGATCTGAAAGGTCGGATCCTCCTTATCGGCTTCGGCCGCTTCGGCCAGATCGCTTCGCAGACGCTGCTGTCCAAGGGCGTCGAGCTTGCTGTCATCGATAAGGAGCCCGACCGGATCCGCGATGCGGCTCGGTACGGCTTCAAGGTCTACTTCGGCGATGGCGCCCGGCTCGACGTCCTGCGCCACTCCGGCGCGGGGGCGGCCGATGCGATCATGATCTGCATCGACGATCCAAAGGCGGCACTGCAGATCGTGGAACTGGCACGGCACGAGTTTCCGCAGGCCAGGCTGCTGGTGCGCAGCTATGACCGTGGCCACGCGATCGAACTGATCCGGGCGGGTGTCGACTATCAGATCCGCGAGACGGTCGAGGCTGCCTATCTGATGGGAGTAGCGGGCCTGCGAGTCCTGGGCTTTGCCGACGTCGACATCGAGGAAGCCGCCGACGACGTTCGCCGACGCGATAACGAGCGACTGGCAGAGCAGGTCCAGGGCGACGCCATGTCGGGCAGCGACAGGTTGATACTCCAGCCAACGCAGCTGCGAGAGGAGGCAGAAGGCGAAGGAGCGGAAGTTCCGTGATCGTCGACCTGCACGAAACTGGGCTATCCAAAGCCGATCCGAATATATGCCCCGAAGCCAGACCGAGCGGACATTCGCTGCTCAATTCAGGCAGTACGTCCGCCAGCTTGAACCACTGCAAGTGCATCTTCGGCGATGACCGCTTCCTCATCGGTAGGGATCACGAAAGCCGCAACACGGGCATCAGCCCGGCTGATCCGCGTCGCGCTGGCGGCATTGGCGGCCTCGTCTAGTTCGAGGCCGAGCCATTTCAGTCGTTCCACCACAGCTCCTCGGATCGGCGGCTGGTGCTCGCCGATGCCGGCCGTGAAGACGATGGCATCGAGCCCCCCCAGCGTCGCCGCGAGCCGGCTGACCTCTCCCGCAATGCGGAAGCAGAAGAGATCGAGCGCCTCGCGTGCCTCGGGCTTGTCGCTGTCGATTAGCTCGCGGCTGTCGGCGCTGATGCCGGAAATGCCGAGCAAGCCGCTACGGCGGTAGAGCAGGTCCTCCAAACGACCGGCATCATAGCCCTCCGCGAGCAGGTGCAGCAGGACGCCGGGGTCGAGCGCCCCGCAGCGCGTCGCCATCGGGATGCCATCGAGCGCCGAGAAGCCCATCGAGGTATCGCGGCTGACGCCACCTTCCAGTCCGCAGAGACTGGCGCCACTGCCGAGATGTGCCACCACGACGCGGCCTCTTGCGAGCGCAGGCTCGCGGCGCGCCAGCTCGCCGGCGATGAAGCGATAGGACAGGCCGTGGAAACCGTAGCGCCTGATGCCCTGGTCGTGCATGGCGCGAGGGATGGCGAAGCGGCGCACGATATCGGCATGGGTCCGGTGGAACGCCGTATCGAAGGACGCTGTCTGCGGCAGCTCCGGGCGCAGATGGCGGATCGCTCGGATCAACCCGAGCCCTTGCGGCTGATGGAGTGGCGCCAGCGGCACCAGCGCCTCGAGGGCCGCCAGCACAGCATCGTCGACGCGGACGGGGCCGCCAAAGCTGTCGCCGCCATGGACGATGCGATGGCCCATCGCAACGACGCTGCCGAGGTCGAAATGCCAGGAGAGTCGCCGGAAGGCCTCGCCGAGCACGATGTCGAGCGCATCGCCGGGCTTCGCTTCAAGAGCGATATCGAAGGTGTCGGGCCCTTCGATCAGCCGGAAGCGCAAGGGCGGCTCGCGGAAATCGATCACGCCCTTGCCCACCCGCTTCGGCCCGGCCTCCGTCAGCGCGAACAGGCCGATCTTCACCGTCGAGGAGCCGGCATTGAAGGTGACGAGAAGCCGCTCGCTCATGCCGATACCGTCAGGGGTCGGCGATGGGCGGCGACGAGCTTCGCAAGCGCGGCCGAGGCGATACGGGTCTTCAGAGAGTCGGCCCGGCTCGTCAGGATGATCGGCACGCGCGCGCCGAGCACGAGCCCAGCAGCATCGGCATTGGCGAAGTAGATCAGTTGCTTGGCTAGCATGTTGCCTGCTTCCAGATCGGGCACGAGCAGGATGTCGGCCTGTCCGGCGACCGGCGAGACGATGCCCTTCATCTGCGCCGCTTCCGGGCTGATCGCATTGTCGAAGGCGAGCGGACCATCGACCTTCGCCCCGGTGATCTGGCCCCGCGCCGCCATCACGGTAAGCGCCGCGGCATCGAGCGTCGACGGCATCCGATCGCTGACGGTCTCGACGGCGGCCAGGACCGCCACCAACGGCTCCGCGAGCCCGAGCACGTGCAGCATGTCGATCGCGTTCTGGCAGATGTCGCGCTTCTGCATCAGCGTCGGCTGGATGTTGACCGCTGCATCCGTCACGATCAGCGGCTTGGGATAGGCCGGCAGGCTCATCGCATAGACATGACTGATACGGCGCTCCGTCTTCAGGCCCGAGCTAGGGGCGACGACAGCGCCGAGTAGTTCGTCCGTGTGAAGGCTGCCCTTCACGAGGGTCGCAACCCGCCCCGCCACGGCGAGCTCGACAGCGCGCGCGGCAGCGGCGTGGCTATGTGGGGCCGGCTCGATCGCAATCCCATCGAGCGAGACGCCGGCCTTCTCCGCGGCAGCCTGGATCTTGGCTTCCGGGCCGATGAGGATTGGCTGCAGCAGCCCTTCGTCACGAACCTCGATCGCTGCGAGGATGGCTTCCGGCGAGCAGGGATGGACAATCGCGGCGCTCAGGGACGGCAGGGCGCAAGCTTGCGCCACGATGCTGTCGTAGCGGTCGGAATGTTTCAGCGTGACCTCGGGCAGACGCAGGCGTGGCCGGCTCACGCGCTGGCCGGGCGCCTTCACCGTAGCGGCCCCTGAGAGCACCGTCTCGCCCCGCTGGTTGGTGCAGACCGTATCGAGCACGACGGTTCGCTTCGAGGTCTCCTTGCTCTGGACCGTGACCGTCACCGTGATGGTATCGCCCGGCGTGACTGGCTTCAGGAAGTGCAGATCCTGCCCGAGATAGATCGTGCCCGGGCCGGGCAGCTTGGTACCGAGCACCGCCGAGACCAGCGCCGCGGTCCACATCCCATGCGCCACGACATGCCCGAACGGATCGCCAGCCGCGAAGGCCGCATCCAGATGGGCGGGATTTGCATCTCCCGAGACGGTAGCGAACAGTTCGATATCATCGATGCGGACAACACGGACCAGCGAGGCGCTTTCGCCGATGGCGATCTCGTCGAAAGTCCGGTTCGTGAGGAGTTCCTGGTCCACGTCTCACCTTTGCGTCACATAGGTTGCCGGCACGTCGCAACGCGGCTCGCGGCCGCATCCGACGCAGCTGATTTCGGGGGCACGATCCGGCCGCCCGAGGACAGCGACCGGGCCATTCCGTCCAGATCCGCCGCGACGCCCCTTCTCTGTCCATGCCGCAGCGAACCACTCGTCGAGGTTGAGGCAGATATCGCCAGTGACGTTCAGCGTGGCCAAGCTCGCTGACGATGTCGGCATCGTGCCCGCTGCCCAACAGCGCGAAAGCCAGGTCGGCATCAGTCAGCATGCGCAACTCATGGACCGAAGGCCGCGGAGGCCACATGGCCGACCTCCGTCGCGGCACCGAAGATCGTCGTGCGGATATTATTGATGGTCAATCGAGATACGCCGCCATCAAGGCGATGAGCGGGAAATCGCCGATAATGTTTTCCGTCGCGACCTTTCGCTCGCGATCGGTCGCTGAGAGGCCTCCACGCCGAGCGCCTCCCCTCTGCAAGACTGCTGCCGCTGTGGCTTCCGGGCCAATCCAGTTCGTAATGTGGAATGCATAGCCTCTTCCTTTGAGAGCTTCGCAAGCATGCGCTTCGACAACCACGCGCGCCTTGAGCTTGGTCAAAGCCGATCCCTCTTCGCCCGAGTAGATTCTTGCGGGCGTAGATCTGGAGAGGCCCATGAAGGCGACGATACAGAACGCCGCGAACCACGCGCTTGTCGAGGAATTCTCCTCCCACCTCGCATCTGCCACGATCGGTTGGCACGGCCGGCGACGTGACGGCAGCGCCCGAGATGCGAGTCCCGATGGCTTCGGTGCAGCCGCTCACATCCTCGCACGGACCTGCCACCGGCAGGGGCACGAGGTCCATGCCTTCATCTGCCCGGGCGACGAAACGGCGCACGCCCATGCTCGCTCGTTCGATGCGCGCAAGACCGGAACCTTCGAGGACAAGATACCGGCGCCGCTCGACGCCGGGCCGATCATCGCACCTACCGGAGCGCTCGTGCCGCTGGCCGAGAGCGCCATCGTGAAGGGCGGCCGCATCGTCCGCGACGGCGTCCATGTGAGTGATATTCCCGGCTTCGGCTATGTCTCACTCTGGTGCGAGAGCGATCCGGTTTCTGTCGCCAAGCTTACGCGAGCGGACAGCCTCGAATTCCTGTCCGTCGCCCGACTGCATGGCGCGGCGGTCCTCGTTCCATGAAGCTCTCCAGGCTCGTTGCCGCGATATCGGAGCCCCCTCACCCGCAAGCGCAGAACCCGCTTCTGCCATCCTCGTTTCTGCGGTTCGTGCTCCTGTCCGGTGGCTGGCATCAGGCAGCGGTCTGCGCCTTGTCGGTGGCTGTTTTTCTGCTCAATACCGCACCGATCGAAACGCAGCGGCGCATCGTCGACACCGCAGTCCACGCCGGCAGCATCAGTGCCATTCTAACCCTGGTGATGCTGCAAATCGCCATCGTCGTGGCTTACGGCTTGGCGAAACTGGCGATGAACGTCTACCGCGCCTGGCTCGGCGAGTGCGCGACCCGGGATTTGCGGCTCGTGGTGACGCACCGACTTGAATGCATGAATGAGGATGGTTCCGACCTGACGAATGGAACAGGCCTCGCGATGATCCTGGCGGAAGCGGACGACATCGGCGCTTTCGCCGGCTCAAGCTTCAGCCTTCCCGTCGTTGAGATCGGCTTTCTGGCGAGCATCTTCGTCTACCTCGCCTTTTTGGACCTCCGGATGATGGGTATCAGCCTCCTGATCCTGGCGCCGCAATTCGTGTTCGTGCCCTTGATGCAACGGGCGATCAATCGTCGCGTGGCGCAGCGAACTCGTCTTCTGCGGTGCTTCGGCGACGAAATCCTGTCTCCCTCAAAAGTAGAATCGAGTGCTCGCCGGCTCGATGAGGTCTTCGCGGTCGATATCGGCGTCTTCGAAATCAAGTTCACTCTCAATTTCCTGATGAATCTGACTTACTCCCTTGGCAGTCTGCTGGTACTCGGTATCGGCTGTGTGCTGGTCGTCCGGGGGCAGACCGAGATCGCCACCGTCGTCACCTTCCTGTCCGCCACAACCAAGATCGTCGATCCCTGGAACGACATTGTCGATTGGGCGCGTGGCCTCGCGATGACGACCGTGAAATACGATCTCATCGTCGGGGGGCTGGGAATGGGGCCGACGAGATGAAATCAGCCTCCCGCGAACTGGTCCTGGTTGATTTGACTCAACGCAAAGCCGCGACAGAACAGGCGTGCGTTTGACGGAAATCAATGTGGTCGACGAGCTTCCGTCGCTCGATGGCGCATCAGGAACAGCGATCGACGCGGAGGTCGGCATGAACGACATCACTCTCTCTTCAAGCACCGTGGCGAAGGCACAGGCTGTTCGCGGCACGACCTATCGCGACATTGCAATCCACCTCGATGGTTCTCCGGAAGATGAGTCCCGACTGGCTCACGCCGAAGCACTCGCCATGGACTTCTCGGCTCGCATGACCGGGATATTGACGAACCTCCTGCCCGATCCTGCCCTCTTCGCCGGCGATTTCGGCATTTCCGCAATCGGCCAATTGGTCGATGCCGTGACGAAGGAAGGGGACGTCAGCGAGATGCGGCTTCGCCAACGTCTGGCGCGCGTCGATGCCGCGCACGAGGTGCGCCGGCTCGATGCATTCCCCGGACTTCTCGAACAGGCCGTCGCCAGTGAAGCCCGCTGGAACGACCTCTTCGTCGCGACCTGTCCGCGCGATGACGGGAATGGCCGCTGGCGCCCCATGATTGAGAGCGTCATGTTCGACGGAGGCAGAGGGCTCCTGCTGCTGCCGCCAAAGCTCACATTGTGTTCTCCCATCAGGACTGTCCTGATCGGGTGGACCGACACGCGGCAGAGTACCCGAGCTGTCGCCGAGGCCTTGCCTCTTATCGCTCAGGCGACACAAGTTCATATCGTCACGGTCAGGGAGGAGGCCCATGGTCGGTTGGGAGGTGCCGAAGTCCTCGCCGACGTCAGTGCCCATCTTGCCAGGCACGGCGTCGAGGCGACGGCAACCGTCCTCAGCACGGAGACGTCGCCGACCGAAGCGCTCCTCGCCGAAGCACGGAGAATTTCAGCAGACCTGATCGTTGTGGGCGCCTACGGCCATTCGCGCTTCAGGGAATGGGTGCTGGGCGGCGTGACTGCGGATCTACTCGACCTGTCCCCTGTCCCGCTTTTCCTCGCCCATTAGCCCAGCCAAAGTCGGTGGCCCTGCCCGCTTCTGTTGGCGACGGCCTTCCCGCATGGCCGTCATATTGCCTGAGGCTCGTCGCGAAGCGGCGTCACGCGAAGATCACCTTTCGGAAGCGCGCGAGCGCGACAGCGAAATAGGCGACGCCGATCGCGACGATCTTCGCGATCTCGGGCCAGACGACGTCGAGCCCGGCGCCGCGATAGAGCACGCCTTGCGAAAAGGCGACGAAATGCGGCGTCGGCGAAAAGATTCGCATGATCCATTGCAGCCAGATCGGCATGCTTTCCATCGGCGTCGTTGCGCCCGAGAGCAGTTGCGTGACGACGAAGACCGGGATGGCGAGCAGGCCGAACTGCCCCATCGTCGTCGCCAGCGTGCCGAGCAGGATGCCGAGCGCCGCCACGGCGAAGGCATAGATCGCCGTTCCCAGCACGAAGAGCAGGAGCGAGCCTGCGATCGGCACACCCAGCGCCCATTCGACCACGAAGACGAGCGAGGCCACGGCCGCAATCAAGATGACCAGCGCGTTCGCCGTCATCTTGGCGAGCATGATCTCCACCGGCGTGATCGGCATCACCAGGAGATGCTCGACCGTGCCCTGCTCGCGCTCGCGGATCAGCGCCGCGCCGGTCAGGATGATGGTCAGCAAGGTGACGTTGTTCAGCACTTGCATCACCGAGCTGAACCAACCGGAATCGAGATTGGGATTGAAGCGCGCCCGAACCACCAGGTTGATCGGCAGAGAGGTCGTCGTCTCGCGCCCGGCCTGCCGGTTGGCGATCTCCTGCGCGATGATCTGCTGGATATAGACCGCGCCGTTGCCGGCCTGGGTCATCGCGGTGGCGTCGATATTGAGCTGCACGGCCGTCTGCCGCCCGGCCAGCAGGTCCGCCTGGAACCGGGGCGGGATTTCCAGCACGAAGACGAGACGGCCGGAATTCATCTCGGCATCGATCTCATTGGCAGCGATGCGTTTCGAGACCTTGAACAGCGGCGGGCCGAAGGCGCCGAGCAGGCTGCGCGAGAACTCGGACTGGTCCTCGTCGACGATCCCGATGGTAAGGTCGCGCGCCTCCAGTTTCACACCCGTTGCAACCGTGTAGACGGCGACGGTGAAGGTATAGGCCACCAATACCAGCATGATCGGATCGGCCCTAAGGCTGCGCAATTCCTTCACCACCAGGCGCAGAATGTTCTGGAGATGGATCAAGAGCGCGGCCATCTCAGGCTTCCTGCTTGCGAAGCGCCAGCTGCGCGACAACGAGGAAAAGCAGAAAGAAGCCGCCAAGCGCCAGCAGATTGGGCCAGAGCTCGGCCGCGCCCAGCCCCTTGGTGAAGACGCCGACGCTGACCGGCTGGTACCAAGCCGGCGGCAGGCTCATGCCGATAATGCGACCGCCTCCCGAGAGCGAGGCGACCGGCACCATCAGGCCGGAGAAATTCACCGCCGGGATGATCGACAGGATGGCGGTGGCGAAGACGGCTGCGACCTGCGTGCGCGTGAAGCTGGAAATGAGCTGGCCGAAACCGGTCGTCGCCGAGACATAGAGCAGGGTCGCCAGCCCCAGAACCCAGGCCGAGCCCTTGATCGGCACCGCGAAGACGATCAGCGCGATCAGGACCAGCATCACGAAGCTGCCCATCGCGATCGCGATATAAGGCAATTGCTTGCCGAACAGGAACTCGAAGCGGCTGATCGGCGTCGAGCGGAAATTGGCGATCGAGCCGGTTTCCTTCTCGCGGACCACGCCGATCGCCGACATAATCGCCGGGATCAGGATCAGCATCAGCATGATCACGCTCGGCACCATCGCATTGGCGCTCTTGAAGGCCTGATTGTAGCGGAAGCGGGTCTCGATCATGACGGGCGTCGGCGCATGGCTCGACGCGGCCTGGGAGGCCGCGAAGCTCTGCACATATTGCGTCGCGAGCCCCGTGACATAGCCGCGCGTCGTCTCGGCCCGGAACGGCATGGCGCCGTCGAGCCAGACCGAGAGTTCTGGCGTGCGGGCCGCCATCAGATCGCGACCGAAGGAGGGCGGGATCTCGATGACAAGCTGCAGCTCGCCGCTTCTTAGCCTTTGATCCAGTTCGGCGGCAGAACGGATCGGTGCCTGCTCGGAGAAATAGCGCGAGCTGGAGAAGGCCTCTACGAGTTGCCGGCTCTCCATCGAGTTGTCCTGATCGTAGGCCGCGAATTTCAGGTTCTCGACGTCGAAGGAGATGCCGAAGCCGAAGGCCAGCATCAGCAGTAGCGGCCCGAGGAAGGCGAAGCTCAGCCGGATCGGGTCGCGCAGCAGCTCCATCGTCTCGCGCCGCGTGCAGGCCCAGAGCCGGCGCGGATCGAAGCGGCGCGCCGCCGGGGCCGGCCGCGCGGCAGCGGCGTCAGGCGCGGAAGCCGGTTCCACTGGTACATCCGCGATGCCCGCGGCTTCCTTGAGATAGGCGATGAAGGACTCTTCCAGCGTGTTTGCGCCACGCTTTTCCACCAGCTCCTGCGGCGTGCCGACCGCGAGCACCTTGCCCGCATGCATGAAGGAGATGCGGTCGCAGCGTTCCGCCTCGTTCATGAAATGCGTCGAGAGGAAGATGGTGACGCCGTCGTCGCGCGAGAGGTCGATCAGCGTGCGCCAGAAGGCATCACGCGCGATCGGATCGACGCCCGAGGTCGGCTCGTCGAGGATAAGCATCGCCGGGCGGTGCAGCACGGCGACGGCGAGCTGCAGGCGCTGGCGGATGCCGAGAGGCAGGCTGTCGGGCCGCTCATCGGCGACATCCGCGAGGTCGAAGCGGGTCAGAAGCTCGGCAATCCGGCCCGGGATGTCGGCCGGCGGCAGATGGTAGAGCTCGGCATGCAGCACGAGGTTCTGGCGGACCGTCAGCTCGCTATAGAGCGAGAAGGCCTGTGACATGTAGCCGACGCGGCGGCGCGTCTCCATGTCGTCGGCCGCGAGCGGCTGGCCGAAGAGCTTGGCCGTGCCTTCGCTCGCCGGCAGCAGGCCGGTCAGCATCTTCATCGTCGTCGACTTGCCGCAGCCGTTCGAACCGAGGAAGCCGAAGATCTCGCCACGCCCGATGCGGAAGCTGACATGGTCCACCGCGACGAAATCGCCGAAGCGCCGGGTCAGGCCCTCGGCCTCGATCGCGGGCGTGGCGTTGTCGTTGACGGTGCGCGGCCTGAGCACCACCGCCTGGTGCTGGGCGCGTTTGGCTTCGGGCAGCAATGCGACGAAGGCATCTTCCAGCGTCGACTGCCCAGCCTTCTGACGCAACTCGGCGGGCGTGCCGGTGGCGATCGCCTTGCCGTCGTCCATCGCGACGAGCCAGTCGAAGCGCTCTGCCTCCTCCATATAGGCGGTGGCAACGATGACGCTCATGCCCGGGCGACGGGCGCGGATCGTGTCGATCAGGTCCCAGAACTGGCCGCGCGAGAGCGGGTCGACACCAGTGGTCGGTTCGTCGAGGATCAGCAGGTCGGGATCGTGGATCAGCGCACAGCAGAGCGAGAGCTTCTGCTTCATGCCGCCGGAGAGCTTAGCAGCCGGCCTGCCTGCGAACGGGTCGAGCCCCGTTGCCTTGAGAAGCTCATCGATGCGGCTGCGGCGCTCGGCGGCATCCTGTCCGAAGAGCCTAGCGTGGAAGTCGATGTTCTCGAAGACCGAGAGCGTCGGGTAAAGGTTGCGCCCCAGTCCCTGCGGCATATAGGCGATGCGTCCGCGCCGAGCCTCTCGCTCGGTCTTGTCGCTCAGGTCGCCATTGAGCGCATGGACGCTGCCATGCTGGATCGTCCGCACCCCAGCGACCAGCGCGAGCAAGGTCGATTTGCCGACGCCATCCGGCCCGATCACGCCGATCATACGGCCGGAGGGAATGTCGAGTGTCAGCGCATCGAGAGCGATCACCTTGCCGTAGCGATGTGTGACCCCGGCAAGACTGGCGGCAAGGCCGTCCTGCGTCATGGCAGCTTCACGGCCAGCGAGTCAGGCCATTTCGCACTCGGCGAGGTCCGCACGAATCCGAGCCCACGCACACCGGTCTTCACCTGCCGGTGGTATTTGGCCAGCAATTGGGGATCGACCTGGAGTTTGGCGCGGAAGACGAGCTTCTCGCGTTCCTCGGCGGTCTCCACTGCCTTGGGCGTGAACTGCGCATCGGCTGCAACGAAGCTGACCGTCGCCGGAATCACATATTGCGGCACGGGATCGAGGATGATCCGCGCCTCGTCGCCAAGCGCGAGCTGCCCGGCCTGAGCCGCCGGCAGGTAGATCGTCATGTAGACATCCGACAAATCGAGGATGGTGACGACCCGCGTCCCGGCCGCGACGACCTCGCCTGTGCGGGCGAGCTGGTACTGGACGCGACCGCTGCGCGGCGCGAGCAGCACGAGATCGACCAGGATCGCCTTGATCTGCTCGGCATCGGCCTCGGAGGCGTGGATCGCGAACTGGGCCTGGTCGCGCTGCGCCTGCGCGGCGCGCAGCGCGGCATCGGCTGCGTCGGCCTTGGCCGCGCGCTGGTCGTCGACCTGCTTGCTGAGATAGCCCTTCGCTACGAGTTCCTTGCCGCGCTCGGCGTCGGTGCGGGCAAGAATCTGATCGCTCTTGCGCTGGGCGATCAGCGCCTCGGCCTCCGCAAGCGCCTGCCGTGCGCGCAGTACCTGAGCCTGCGCGGCACGCAATTGCGCCTCGTATTCGGGCGAGGAAATGCGTGCGATCACCTGCCCGGCCGTGACCTCATCGCCTTCCTTGACCGTGACCTCGGCCAGGCGGCCGGCATATTTCGAGGCGACGTCGACCTGTGTCGCTTCGATGCGACCATTGGTCTTGACGATGCCGTCGGGCATCGTGTCGCCGCGTAGCCGCTCGATCAGCGCCTTGATGCGGGACTGCGCCTGCGCCCCTGGCGCCGACAGGACGAGCGCAGCGAGAAGGGCTGTCGCTGCAGCGCGAAAGGGGCGCATCTTGGATCTCCGAAAGAAGCAGGCATATGCGTTCAAGAGATTATTATCTTAGCATGCGACACGCAGCCGGCCAGGCAAAGTAACCGCATCGCCGAACGGGTCCCGCAGCGCCATGCGACCTTCGGCCGGCCTGTTGCACCTGACCACAGTGCAACAAACCATGGCGCCAAGGTTCTCCGCGATCGCCGGCTGGACGGCGCTGGGCAGGACAACGAAGAATGTCGATCGGAGATGACAAACCGGCGTGAGCACGAGCTCTTCATGCTCACGCCCGCCAGCCTGCCACGCCTAACCCGGCATTTACCCGAGTCTCTTCCTGAGTACGACGAGGCGAACATCGTCGGGGCACTCGTCGACCTCGAATCCCTGCTCGCGCTCAATCTCGATCGCTTCGTGATTTTGACGATCTTCCAGGGATTCGACGACTTTTACGCCCTTGGTCTCGGCGAAATTGCAGATGTGCCTGAGCAATTCCCAGCCGACGCCCTTGTGCTTGTATTCGCTCCGGATCGAGATCGCGACCTCCCCTCTCTCCAAGGCAGCGTCACAGGCCAACATCCCGGTGGCGACGATCGTCTTTCCGTCCTCGGTAAAGGCGATGAAGTTCTCGGTCTGTCGATGATCAATTTTCGTCATGGCTGCCAGACGATCGTGCCCCACCTCCCTGACCGTGGTCAGAAAGCGGAAGCGCAGATCCTCAGGCGTCACATGCGTGAAGAACTCGGCCAGTCCCGCCTCATCGTCGGGCCCGGCAGGCCGGACATGAAACGTGAAGCCCGTTCGGGTGCTCAAATCCCGGCTCAGATCGTCGGTGATCATGCGACTTTCCTCCAATCACTGCGCCGTTGCGCAGGCTCCATTCCTATTCCGACGCCCTCCGGACATTGCAGCCTCACTGCGCGATGCCTGGCGTTCCAAGGGCGTTGAGCCGGGGCGTCCGGCATTTGGGCTGGCTGATAACCCGTCTCATGCCGTCTGCGAGGGCCACGAACAGATCGACGCCATGATGATGTTCGATCATCCCCGTTCCGGTACGGCTATTCCGTACTCGCAGAATGTCTGAGCCGCTTTGCGGCAAATCAAAGCGCGCAACGACAGCGCGCTACAATTGCCTCGTGTGACGATCCGCCTCCGGGAGCGCAGGCAATGACCTCGATGGATATCGATACGGCGGCACAGACGGCTCTGAGTCCCGAGGAGATGGCGTTGATGCAAGCCTGGTGGCGGGCCGCCAACTACCTCTCCGTGGCGCAGATCTATCTGCTCGACAATCCGCTGCTGCGCGAGCCTCTGCGGATCGAGCATGTGAAGCCGCGGTTGCTCGGCCATTGGGGCACGACACCGGGCCTGAATTTCATCTATCTGCATCTCAATCGCATCATCAGCACCCGGAATCTGGACGTGCTCTTCATTGCCGGGCCGGGGCATGGCGCGCCGGGCGTGGTGGCGAACACATATCTGGAAGGGACCTGTAGCGAGCTCTATCCGGACGTCTCGCAAGACGAGGAAGGCCTGCGGCGCTTCGTCAGGCAGTTCTCGTTCCCCGGCGGCATTCCCAGCCACGCCGCGCCGGATACCCCCGGCTCCCTCCATGAAGGCGGCGAGCTCGGCTACAGCCTCGCGCATGCCTTCGGTGCCGTGCTCGACAATCCCGGCCTGATCGCAGCCTGCGTAATCGGCGATGGCGAGGCCGAAACCGGGCCGCTCGCGGCGTCCTGGCACTCCAACAAATTCCTCAATCCGGCCGCGGACGGTGCGGTCCTGCCGATCCTGCACCTGAACGGCTACAAGATCGCCAATCCGACCGTCCTGGCGCGCATTCCTCATGCCGAGCTGGAGGCGCTGCTACGGGGGTACGGCTACGATCCGATCTTCGTCGAGGGCGAGGAGCCGGAAGCGATGCACCGGACAATGGCCGCCGCCCTCGATACCGCATTCTCAGGAATCGCCGCGATCCAGAGTGAAGCCCGTGCAGGGCCAGCCCGCAATCGGCCGCGCTGGCCGATGATCGTGCTGCGAAGCCCGAAGGGCTGGACCGGTCCCAAGACCGTCGACGGCCTGAAGACCGAGGGCTTCTGGCGCTCGCATCAGGTGCCGTTCAGCGACATGTCGAAGCCCGGCCATCTGCAACTGCTCGAAGACTGGCTGCGCAGCTACCGTCCCGAGGAGTTGTTCGATGCGCCCGGGCGGCTGCATGCTGAGATCGCCGCACTGGCACCATCGGGCGAGAAGCGGATGAGTGCCAACCCGCATGCGAATGGCGGCGCGCTGCGCCGGCCTCTCAGGATTCCAGACTACGTGCGCCACGCTGTTCCGGTGGCCCATCCCGGCAACGCCAAGGCCGAAGCGACCCGGATCATGGGTGCGTTCCTGCGCGATGTCATGAAGGCAAACGAGGCTAGCCGGAACTTCAGGGTCTTCGGCCCGGACGAGACGGCCTCCAACCGCCTGCAGGCCCTCTTCGAAGTAACGGACCGAGCCTGGCAGGAAGCGATCATCCCCGAAGACGAGAATCTCGCAAGCGACGGACGTGTCACCGAAATCCTGAGCGAGCATCTCTGTCAGGGCTGGCTCGAAGGCTACCTCCTAACCGGCCGCCACGGCCTGTTTTCCTGTTATGAAGCCTTCATCCACATCGTCGATTCAATGGTCAACCAGCATGCGAAATGGCTGAAGACGGCCAAGGAAGTGCCCTGGCGGCGGCCGATCGCCTCGCTGAACTACCTCCTCACCTCCCATGTCTGGCAGCAGGACCATAACGGATTCAGCCATCAGGACCCCGGCTTCATCGACCATGTCGCGAACAAGAAGGCCGACATCGTGCGGGTGTATCTACCGCCGGACGCCAATACGCTACTCCATGTCACCGACCATTGCCTCAGAAGCTGGGACCGGATCAACGTCATCGTCGCCGGCAAGGCGCCCTCGCCGCAATGGCTCGACATGGAGGCCGCGATCAAGCATTGCGCGCGGGGAATCGGCATCTGGGAATGGGCCAGCAACGACCTCGGCAGCGAGCCCGACGTGGTGATGGCGTGCGCCGGCGACGTGCCGACGCTGGAAACACTGGCAGCGGTCAAGCTGCTGCGCGAAAATCTTCCCGACCTCAAGGTCCGCGTCGTCAACGTTGTCGACCTGATGACACTGCAACCGAAGACGCAGCACCCTCACGGCCTCACCGATCCAGATTTCGACGCCCTGTTCACAACCGGCAAACCGGTGATCTTTGCCTATCACGGCTATCCCTGGCTCATCCACCGGCTCGCCTACAGGCGCACCAACCATGCCAACATGCATGTACGCGGCTATGAGGAGGAAGGTTCGACGACGACGACCTTCGACATGGTCGTGCGCAATCGGCTCGACCGCTTCCACCTCGTCGGCGATGTCATCGACCGGGTACCGAAACTCGGTGACCGGGCCGCCTATGCCAAGCAGGCGATCCGCGACAAGCTGACGGAGCACGGACGCTATATCCGCGAGCATGGCATCGACATGCCGGAGGTGCGCGACTGGCAGTGGTCCGCAGGGACGTGAGTGCAAGGCCCAAACAGGCCCCAAAGAATGCGTGAAAACTGCCCCAAGCGGTGTGGGGTGGTCCTCTGGTTGCTTAACCGTTGATTAGAATATTTCTAAATTAAATCACCTCTGGTGTGGTAGACGACGCGATGCCCGCTCATTTCTCGGTGTTTCGGCCGGCCCAGATCGCCCTGAGAGGGCTTCTCGTTCGTCCTGAAGGCATTCTCATCGGCAGCGCATGAAAGAACGAGGTTCCCATGCTGCATCGCTCCGACCAAGCGCGATATGATAAAATCAGCATCGCGTTCCACTGGCTGACTGCTGCGCTCGTGATGCTGCTTTGGCTGATGGCTCAAAGCGAAGCCCTGCTACTGCGCGAATGGCGCCATGGCATGTGGTCTTTCCACATCTCGTCCGGAGCGACGCTGGTCCTGATCTACTGCGCGCGGCTGTTCTGGGGGGCGTTGTTCGCAACGCGCCCTCCTTCAGTCAATACCGGCGTGCTGCGGCTGGCGGAGCAGCTCACGCATGGGCTCCTCTATGTCCTTCTCGCGGCAACTCTGATTCTGGGTATCGTGAATGTCTCGGCCAGAGGTTGGGACCTGTTCGGGTTGGTGCAGATACCGGGCTTCGCACCAGAGGATCGGCCCCTGCGCCGTTCCATCAACGGCTGGCATGAGCTTGCCGCCAATGCGCTCCTCTGTGTCGCCGCAGTTCATGCTCTGGCGGCACTGTATCATCAGCTCGTTCGAGGGGACGGCCTGCTCAAGCGCATGTGGTTCGCCTCGCAGAAAGCGCCTGAGTGATAGGACTAAGACGCCCCATCTCCGGTGTCGGTCGAGCCGGGCTTGGAGAGTGCCGGCACAGCATCTGCCCGTCCCGCCACCACGTCTCGAAGAGAGCGTGATGTGTTCAGACCGACCTTCGCGTCGATAGCTGTCCTGGTGCGCTATCGAGGGATGTAAGCCCGTCGACCAAGTTGATTTTCATCAAACGCAGGCGTGTTTTCTCGCGGTTTTGCGCTGAGTCAAATCCAACCGGACCAGTTCACGGCAGGCTGATTTCATCTCGGCGATTCCAGAGAGCGATCATGTCCCCTGCCCTTCAATCAGATGTGCAACCCACGGCGCAGACGAGGCGAAAGCCGCGATCCAAGATGATGTGCGCGGCCGTTTTCGTCGAGCCCGGCCGCATCGAGCTCGAGGACAAGCCGGTGCCTGAGCTCGGCCCGCTCGATGCGTTGCTGCGCATCACGACCACGACGATCTGCGGCACCGATATCCATATCCTCAAGGGAGAGTATCCGGTGGCTCGCGGGCTGACGATCGGTCACGAGCCGGTCGGCGTGATCGAGAAGCTCGGGTCGGAGGTGAAGGGCTTCCGGGAGGGCCAGCGGGCGATCGCCGGCGCGATCACGCCATCGGGACACAGCGCCGCCTGCCTCTGCGGCTGCCTCTCGCAGGACGGTCCCGGCGAGCGCCATGGCTTCAAGGCCATGGGCGGCTGGCGCTTCGGCAACACCATCGACGGCGCGCAGGCCGAATACCTGCTCGTGCCTGACGCGATGGCCAATCTCGCGCATGTCCCTTCCGGGTTGACCGACGAACAGGTTCTGATGTGTCCCGACATCATGTCGACCGGTTTCTCCGGCGCCGAGAGCGGTGGAGTGAAGATCGGCGATTGCGTCGCCGTCTTCGCGCAGGGACCGATTGGCTTATGCGCCACGGCAGGCGCCCTGCTGATGGGAGCGACTCGCATCATCGCCGTGGAAAGCATTCCAGCACGACAGCAGATGGCGCGCCGGCTCGGGGCGGACGAGATCGTGGATTTCAGCAAGGGCGATCCGGTCGCCGAGATCATGCGGTTGACGGATGGACGCGGCGTTGATGTCGCGATCGAGGCGCTCGGCAAGCAGGAGACTTTCGCGGCAGCACTCGCAGTTCTACGCCCCGGCGGAACACTGTCCTCGCTCGGCGTCTATTCAGGGGACCTGACGATTCCGCTCGGTGCCTTCGCCGCGGGGCTCGGCGACCACCGCATCGTCACCACGCTATGCCCTGGCGGGAAGGAGCGGATGCGCCGTCTGATCGACGTCGTCGACGCCGGGCGTGTCGATCTCGGCGCGCTGGTCACGCATCGCTTCCCGCTGGAACGCATCAAGGAGGCGTACGAGCTCTTCGGCGCGCAGCGCGACGGCGTCCTCAAGGTCGCGATCACGCCCTAGCCGAGATCCAGGCACCGGAGATATGGGCGTGCATATCGATAGGACCTTGGCCTCCTCGGCTGCAGCCGGAGTCGCAGCTGAAGGCGCGCCGATCTCGCATGAAGGTCGCGATGCTCTCTTGACGCGCCTCGAAGCGACCCCGCAAGGACTGACGGATTTCGAGGCGGAGCAGCGTCTGCGGCGCTACGGCCCCAACCTTGCCGTCGCCAGCCTGCGACGCGGCGCGCTGGTGAAGATTGCCAGGCGCCTGATCGAGCCCCTGATCGCGATCCTGCTGGTCGCAGCGCTGATCTCCGGCGCCACGGGCGATTGGCAGAGCTTCATCATCATCGTCGCGATCGTCCTGACCTCGATCCTGCTCGACGTTTTCCAGGAGACGCAGGCGGAAAACGCCGTGGACGCCTTGCGCCGCACGGTAGCAGTACACGCCACGGTTCTCAGGAGCGGCCGGGAGATCGAGATTCCACTGCGCGAGGTGGTGCCGGGCGATGTCGTCGCGTTGCGTGCCGGCGATCTGATACCTGCCGACGGCTTAATCCTCGAAGCCCGCGGCGCGATGGCCGACGAAGCAGTCCTGACGGGGGAACCTTTTCCCGTTGAGAAGCGGGCAGCACCTCCGGACGGGGCGGAGGGCGGCGATGCGGCACTCTTCGGCGGTACCAGCCTGGTTGCCGGTGAAGCCCGGCTTTTCGTTGCGGCAACAGGCGCTGAGACGCGGCTGGGCTCGATCGCCCGCTCGATGCAGGCCAGCGAGCCGCCCACCGCCTTCGAACGCGGCGTCCACAGCCTCGGCATGCTGATCCTGCGCCTGACCGGCTTCCTGGTTCTGTTCGTTCTGCTGACACAGCTCGCGCGTCATGGCCTTTCCATCGAAAGCTTCCTCTTCGCCGTCGCCCTGGCAGTCGGCCTGACGCCCGAGCTGCTGCCGGTGGTGATGACGGTCACACTGGCGCGCGGCGCCATGCGGATGGCGAAGCGCAAGGTCGTGGTGAAGCGTCTCTCGGCGATCCATGATCTCGGCGCGATGGATGTGCTGTGCACGGACAAGACCGGCACATTGACGCAAGCCCGGATCGCTCATGTCGGAAGCTTCGGCTGCGATGGCGCCGACAGTGCGCGCGTCACTGAGCTCGCCCGCCTCAACAGCCGCTTCTGCAGCGGCCTGCGCAACAATCTCGATGCCGCCCTGCTGGCGGAGGCTGAGGAGAACGATGGCGGCTGGCAGCTATTGGCCGACCTGCCATTCGATTTCGAGCGGCGTCGCTCCTCCGTGCTCGTGGCGCGAGGCGATGAACGGGAACTCATCGTCAAGGGTGCTCCTGAAGCCCTGGTGGACCTCTGCGACCGCTTCGAGCGGCCGGACGGCAGCGTGAGCGAGCTCGACGGCAGCGGGAAAGTGCGGATTCTTGCTCTCCTCGAGGAAAAGGGTGGCCTCGGATTACGCCTGCTCGGCGTCGCGCGCCGTCCGATGCAGCCTGGCACCGCTGCGCTCGTTCGCGACGATGAGGCGGGGCTCATCTTCGTTGGCTGCACCGCTTTCATGGACCCTCCCAAGATTTCGGCAGGTCCGGCGGCCGGCCGCCTCGCTGCTGCGGGCGTGCGGGTGAAAGTCATCTCGGGCGACGCCGCGCCGGTCGTTCGCCGGCTGGCGGAAACTCTGAAACTTCCATCGCACGGGCTGATGACGGGCGACGAGGTGGCGGCGCTGGGCGATGCCGCCCTCGCGGCTCGCGTGCGCCATGTCGACCTGTTCGTCCGGGTCGCCCCGGAGCAGAAGGCGCGCATCGTCCTGGCGCTGCGCCGGGCCGGGCATACGGTGGGCTTCATCGGCGACGGCATCAACGACGCACCGGCGATCCATGCCGCAGATGTCGGCCTCTCGGTCGAGGGCGGTACGGAAGTTGCTCGGGAGGCGGCAGCCATCGTCCTGCTCGCTCCCGACCTGGGCGTGCTGGCGCAGGGCATCGCCGAGGGGCGGCGCACCTATGCGAACATCATGAAATATGTCCGCATGGGAACGAGCTCCAATTTCGGGAACATGCTCTCGATGGCGCTTGCCTCGATGGTCCTGCCTTTCCTGCCGCTCAACCCGTTGCAGATCCTGATCAACAACATGCTCTACGATCTCTCGGAGATCGGCATTCCCTTCGACGAGGCCGACCCCGGCGACGTCGCCAGACCGCAGCATTGGGACATGAGCGCCGTCCTGCGCTTCACATTGGTGATGGGACCGCTCTCGTCCTTGTTCGACGCAGCGACGTTCGCCGTGCTGCTCGGCATCTTCGATGCTGGCGTGGAGACTTTCCGGACCGCATGGTTCGTCGAATCCCTGCTGACGCAGATCCTGGTGATCTTCGTCATCAGGACGTCGCAGCGCTGCTGGCGAAGCCGCCCGGACAGGCTGCTCGTCCTCACCTCGCTCGGTGCACTGGGAGCCGGCATAGCCTTGGCGCTGAGCCCGCTTGGTCATGGGCTGGGCTTCGTGTCGCTGCCGCCGACACTCCTGTTGGCGATCATGTCGATCGCAGTTGCCTACCTCGCACTTGCCGAGTTGCTGAAGCCGGTTGCCATGAGCAGGAAAAGCACGCGTGGGTCGCGCGCATATCATGGGAGACTCGCCCGCTGACCCACGACGTTGTCGTGGGCCACCCCATCCGGTGGCGGCAAGCGGATCCTGCATTTCCGAAGCGCTCGGCGAAGAGCGGAGACGCTTCGGCATCGACGCCGTGGACAGTTTCCAAGTAACCGAACAAGTGCTGTACTGAGACGGGCAGCGCGGCCCAGGTGGACCTGCTGCCAGTCGCAGCCACGGCTTCTCACCGAAGTCGCGGTTTCTTTTCGGAGTCCGAATGCAGAGATCATCGGAAGCCGACGCCCCGCCGGCCGAGGCCGTTTCGCCTGTAAGCCCGCACTCCGATCCGGCCGGGAGCTTTGCTCTTCTGGTCCTTGATGCAAACGGCCGGATCTGCAGCGCGAACGCCTGCTGCGAGCAGGTGCTCGGCTGGAGCGCCGGGGAGCTCCATGGGCAATCGCACCATCTGCTGTACGGCGAGCCGGATCAGGCGGCGGGCCGCCCTGCGGCCGATCTGCGCGCCGCCGAACTGAAGGATCTCGAGCTGGAAGCGCCGCGCCGAGCCAAGAGCGGCGCCGATTTCCAGGCTCGGATCACTATCTCGGCTCTGCATGGGGATCGGAACCAGATCCTCGGCTTCGGTGTCGTGCTGCGCGATGCCGGTCGGCAGCTCAGCGCCGATGGAGCCCTGCGCGCCAGCGAAGCGCATTTGCGTTCGATCCTGGAGACGGTGCCGGATGCGATGATCGTCATCGACGAGCGGGGCCACGTCCAATCGTTCAGCGCCGCGGCGGTTCGGCAGTTCGGTTACGAACCGGGCGAAGTCATCGGCCAGAACGTCAAGATGCTGATGCCGGACCCGTATCGCTCACAGCATGACGGCTATATCGGGCGCTATCTCTCGACCGGCGAGAAGCGGATCATCGGAATCGGCCGCGTCGTCGTCGGCCAGCGCAAGGATGGCTCGACCTTCCCGATGGAGCTCTCGGTCGGCGAGATGCGCTCGGGCGGCCAACGCTATTTCACCGGCTTCATTCGCGACCTGACGGAGCGCCAGCAGACGGAAACCCGCCTGCAGGAGCTTCAATCCGAGCTCGTGCACATGTCCCGCTTCACCGCTCTCGGCGACATGGCGTCGACGCTCGCTCATGAACTGAACCAGCCGCTGACGGCGATCACGAACTATCTCAAGGGTTGCCATCGCATCCTGCAGAGGTTCAAAGGCGACGAGTTCCAGCTGCTGCGCGATGGCGTCAACCAAGCGGCCGAGCAGGCCTTGCGAGCCGGCCAGGTGATCCGGCATCTGCGCGAGTTCGTCGCGCGCGGCGAGAGCGAGAGGCATGTCGAAGCATTGCCGAAGCTCATCGAGGAGGCGAGCGCATTGGCCCTCGTCGGCGCCAAGGAAAAGGGGGTGCGCATAACCTTCGCGCTCGATCCCGCCGCCGCCTATGTGCTGGCGGACCGGATTCAGGTTCAGCAGGTCCTGCTGAACCTGGTCCGCAATGCCCTCGAAGCCATGTCCGGCTCACAACGGCGCGAACTCGCGATCGCGACCAGGGTCGTTCCCGACGAGCTGATCGAGATCAGCATCGCAGACACGGGCCCCGGTATCAGCCCAGCCGTCGCCGAGCAGCTGTTCCAACCGTTCATGACGACCAAGAAGCAGGGCATGGGTGTCGGCTTGTCCATCTGCAGAACGATCGTCGAAGCGCATGGTGGAAAGATCTGGGCCGATAGTCGTCCTGGCGAAGGGACCACCTTCGGCTTTACGTTGCGCGCGGTCGATCCCGGAGAGTTCCAGAATGGCTGAAGAGCCGGTCGTTCATATCGTCGATGACGATGCGGCGGTGCGCCAGTCGCTGTCGTTCCTCCTCGCCTCGGACGGCCTGCCGGTCAGACTGCACGAGTCGGCTGTCGCATTCCTCGACAAGGTCGGCGTCGGTGGCAGGGGCTGCGTGGTGACCGACGTCCGGATGCCGGAGATCGATGGCATCGAATTCCTGCGCCGTCTCAGGCAGAACGGCTACGCCATGCCGGTCATCGTGATGACCGGCCATGCCGACGTGCCCCTGGCCGTCGAGGCGATGAAGGAGGGAGCGCTCGATTTCGTCGAAAAGCCCTTCGACGACGAGACGATCCTCGGAGTTGTTCGCTCGGCATTGAGCCGACATCGTGAGCGCTTCCGCATCGACAACGAGATGCAGGAGATCCGGCAGCGCCTTCAATCATTGTCCGAACGCGAACGTCAGGTGCTGGATGGGCTGGTCGCGGGCAAGGCAAACAAGGTCATCGCCTTCGACCTCGATATCAGTCCTCGGACCGTCGAGATCTACCGCGCCAATGTCATGACGAAGATGCAGGCACGTAGCCTGTCCGAGCTCGTCCGCTTCGTGCTTCTTGCCGGGGCCAAGGAAGCCAAGCCCTAAGGGGTTTCCCGGAATTTCCGAAGAGCCTGGCGAGCGCGATAACGGCTCGCATGTCTGTTGAGAACCTTCCGACGTTGGAATCCGCCGGGCCGGTGATCATCGTCGACGATGATCCCGCCGTCCTGCGCTCGCTGAAATTCGCCCTCGAGATCGAGGGGCTCGACGTCCGCATCTATGGCGATGCGCAGAGCCTTCTTCTCGACGACGATCTTCCTGCCCGTGGCTGCCTCCTCATCGATTATGCAATGGCCGGGATGGATGGCTTCGAGCTGGTCGATCGACTGAGGCGCCGCAACGTTCGGCTTCCGGCAATCCTCATGACCGGTCTTCTCAGCCGGGCGGTGCGAGAGCGCGCGAGACGGGCAGGCTTCTGCAAAGTGCTCGAGAAACCCCTGCATGACAGCGCGCTGCTCGACGGAATCCGGAGCGCCCTGACGCGATCGCAGGAACGGCCTCAGTAAAACCCCTTAGGAGTGTATCGGATTTTGGCCGGGTTCCGCGGGAGCTAGAACATTATCGCAGATCGCAAGCGGAGAGATGCCGATGCAGACCGCTCTTCAATACCCCCACGCCGGGCATGCAGTTCCAGGTGCCATTGTCCAGAAGCGCGCCCTCGCGTTCATCGATGTTCCGACATGCTTCAAGAAGGGACAGACCATCTTTTCCGAAGGCTCTGCCGCCCTGCATTTTTATGAAGTTGTCTCTGGAACGGTTCGGACGTCGCAACTCCTCAAGGACGGGCGGCGCCAGATCGACGCCTTTCACCTCAAGGGCGATCTTTTCGGGTTCGAGGCTTCCTCCCAGCACCGGGTCGGCGCCGAGGTCGTCGAAGACGCGATGCTCCGGATCTATCAGCGCTCGCAGCTTGAACGGATGCTGGCGGAGGATGCCGAATTCGCCCAGCGGGTGGTGGTAGCGATGATGCATGCGATCGAGCGCGCCCAGAGCCACATGCTGCTGCTCGGCCGCAAGAGCGCCCTGGAACGCATCGCGACCTTCCTGCTGGATATGTCGGGGCGACTCTCCGAGATGAGCCATCTGGATCTGCCCATGTCGCGCAGCGACATCGCCGATCATCTCGGCCTCACGATCGAAACCGTCTCCCGTACGTTCACCGAGCTCGAGCGCAAAGGCGTCATCGAGCTGCCGTCCCATCGCCGATCGATCGTCCTGCGCGATCGGACCGCCCTGCGGCGTCTCGACGCCTGAGGCGTGCGGCGCGGCAGCTGCGATTAGTCGATCTTCGCCACCGAATGACGAGTGGCGAAGCCTGCTACCCGGACTGGCTGCGTTTCCGGAACGGCCGACTCGCCATCATTCGTCAGCCACCAGACGTGGTGCAGATCTCGCACCAGGTTGATGGATGACAAGGAGGACACCAGAGTGCTTGGCCTGAGCAAGATCTCGCTGCAGCTTGCGCGCTGCCCCAAGTTTCCAGAAGGCAATCCGCGCGACCGGTATGAAATCGTCGCGCCGCTCGACGAAACCGGACGGCTCGATACGGAGGCCTGGCACGCCCAGCGTGATCATTGCCGCGTGAAGCGGTTGGCGCCCGATGGAGCAACGCGCCACGGCAGACTGCTCCACCGCGCGGGGGGAGCAGGTGGAGCGAACTGGGCCTTCGATTACGACGACCGCTCCGACGCCGACGACGAGGGCGGCTTTCGCCTCGACAGCCATGTGATAGCGCCTGGGGAATACGTGTCCATCAAGGGCGTCGATGGTGAGTTGCGGACGTATGCCATAGTCGCAGTAAGCGCGGCGTGAACGCCTGCGGCGGATGGCACATCACCGCGGCTCCTGCGCCGCAACTCGGGCACTCTGGTGCCGTGGCCACTGCTCCGGTTGCAGGAGCTTTGGCGGGATTCCAGACCCTCGGCTTCACTTCTGTGCTGTCGCCGCCTCTGGTTCTGTGGTCACTTAAGGCGTTGCCCCCCAAATTCTGGTAATCTGCATCGTTTAGAAAATTAAACAGAGCCTCAGGTCAGTTTACGCTAGTATTTTCTTTTGCCGCGAAAGCTTTGATTTCGCGCAAGGTCAACACCACCCACGTCTCTAATCTGGCTCGGCCGATGCTCGAAGCGGCAAGGCGCGGTGCTCCAGAGCCCGCTCTCCGGCCACGCGATCGGTGAATGGCGCTCAATCAGCAGCCACCATCCTGTTCGACTGCAAGCAACAGCCACGAGGAGTAGACATGAAAGCGTTCGACATCATGGTCCACGATATCATTTCGGTATCGCCGGACACATCGGTAGATGAAGCCGTCAAGCTCCTGGTCGAGCACGATCTCAGCGCACTGCCGGTCGTGGAGAAGGGCGAACTCGTCGGCATCATCAGCGAGGCGGATCTCATTCACAGGACCGAGATCGGAACCGAGACCCATCGTCCCTGGTGGCTGGAGGCCATGACCCCAGCGAGCACACTCGCAGCCGAATTCGCGAAGTCGCATGGCAAGAAGGTTTCAGAACTGATGTCGGACGTCGTCGTCAGCGCCTCCGAAGGTGCGTCGCTGGCAGAGATTGCGACCCTGCTGGAGCGCTATCGGATCAAGCGTATTCCGATCGTCGCAGATGGGAAGCTCACCGGGATCGTCAGCCGCTCCAATCTCATTCAGGCGATCGCGTCTCGCATTCAATCCGCCGGCGAGGATGTCGATCGCGACCGGCAAATTCGGCAGGAACTGCTCGCGAGACTGGGCGAGCAGAGCTGGACGCATTTCGGGAGCCGGAACGTCACGGTCGGCGGGGGCACCGTCCACTTGTGGGGGCTCGTCGGCTCGAAGGAAGAACGCAAGGCACTGGTTGCTCTCGCCGAAGGGGTTCCCGGTGTCGATCGTGTCCTCGACGAGATGATAGCTGCCTACGGCGAAGGGTGACGGCGCCGGCATTCGGTCGTCCGAACATCAGCCTCGGTGCTGGCAGGTGGCCTTGCTGGCACCGGAGCAGGTCAGGGGCCGGGGTGGGCTCGCTTGGTGACTTCGAAGAACGCCGCGTTAGGGCAAAAGCCAGGACCGTGTCCCGCGCTCCGGTTCTGCTCGACCCACTTGCCGCATGCGTCATGAGCGGTACACCACAGGCAGCGACGATTGGCAGCGTCATACAGCCGCCCGCGGCTCGCCGCCAGTTCCGGCTTAACGCCAACCCGCTCCATCATGGCGCCCATCAAGCGAGCCTGGCGTTCGAAACGGCGCCTGAGCCAGATACGCATGGTGGCGCTCCATCATGAGTAAATCGAGCACGCAGTATCAGGTTTGTGCTCAAGGCTCGCCTTGATCTCGGACAAATCTGCGCATCTCGGTCCGTGTCGGTGGAGCTTTGACGCGCATCAAGGCGGAGCCCGACCCGCGATCTAGGGTCATCTCGGATAGCCATCAGCGGAGGCTCCAATGTTCTACGCCGAGATATTGGTTGCCATGGGCGAAGACGATGCCGCCTATCAGCGAGCCAGCTATGCAGGAATGCTCGCTGGCCAGCTTGGCGCAAGCCTTCTGGGCGTTCTGTCGCGATGGCCGCACCCGTCGGAGGTCGAGCCGAACGCCACGATCGGGATGGTGGGCGAGCTGCTCGCGGAAGCGCGCGCCAGCTGCCATGTCGATCTCGCCACGGTGGAGGCAAGGTTCCGCGTCACGGTCGAGGCGAGCGTCGATCGGATTTTCTTCGCTGGTGGAATCGGATCGATGACCGAAGCGGTGCTGCGCGAAGGCCGGCGCGCCGACCTGATCGTGATCGGACAGTCGACACGATCGGGCGACGATGATGATCGCTGCGATGCGCAGGTGCTGCTGACCCGGGGTGGCCGGCCAGTGCTGATTGTGCCGCCCGCCTACGAGGCTCGCGCCCTACCGTGGCATGTCGCAATCGCCTGGCGCGATTGTCGGGCGTCGCGGCGCGTTCTCCGCGAGGCCTTGCCGCTGTTGCGCCGGGCGCAGCAGGTCAGCGTGGTTACCTCGAACGAAGCGCTGTCGGCCACGCCAGCCAGCAGCGCCGCTGACGTCGCCGATTTCCTGCAGGCCCACGGTGTTCCCGCGAGGGCCAGCGGTCGAAGCGGGGCGGCATCTCTGCGAGAGTTTCTGCATGTCCTGGATGACGGCGACGTCGATCTGCTCGTCGCGCCCGCATATTGCAGCAACCAGCTCGTCTGTTCCGAGCTGGTGCGGCAGACGACGCATATGCTGACACGCTGCCGCATCCCCTGCCTTCTTGCGACTTGACTGGCTTGCAATAACCCGGCCGGAAGATCGCCGGCCGGGTAAGCCTTTCACGCTAGCGACCCACCCGAGCCGCCGGGCCTGACCTGCCTCTAGTGGGACATCAGGCAGCAGACGGGCGTCGTGTCGAGCAGGTCCGCGGTCATTCCGCCGAGCAGCCATTCACGCATGCGGCTATGGCCGTAAGCGCCGGCGACGATCAGATCAGCGTTCTTGCGCCTGGCGCAGGCGATGAGCTCCTCAGCCGCGAAGCCTGTGATATTCGTGCGGACATCCACATCGGCGGAAACGCCATGCAAGGCAAGATGACCACGAACGTCCTCCGCGCCCTGCTCGCGAGCGTCCGCTCCCAGGGAGACGATGGTCACCGCTTCTGCGCGCTTCAGGAACGGAAGCGCATCCCAGACAGCCCGCCGCGCCTCTCGCGTGTCGCGCCATGCGATCACGATACGCTCCGCCGCGAGGCTGGTTATGTCCGGGGGCGCAATCAGCAGCGGGCGGCCGAGTTCCATGACGAGATCGGCGGGTGCCAGTGCCATCTTTCCTTGCGGCGCATCGAGCGAAGCTTGGCGGCCGACGACAACGATGTCCGCGGCACGGGCGTTGCGGAGGACGAAGGGCAAAGATGCCGCGATTTCGCTGCGCCAGGCGATGCCGTTGTAGTGGCCGGCGGTACGTCGGAAAGTTTCCTCGGCTTTGGCCACGTCATCCGTCGCAGCCTGTCGCGCCTGCTCGATCAGCAACTCGTCGATGCTGGCCGTGCCGTCGCCCATGTAGGGGACCACGATGTCCTGCGCGGCGATGCCGATCAACCGACTGCCGAACCGCTCGGCGAGCGAGAGCGAGAGCTTGACGCGATCAGCCGCACCGGCGCCGAGGTTGAGCGGCACCATGATGCTGGCAAAGCCGGTTTCCTGTGATGATGCCGTGTTCCGTTCCATGACGATCCCCCTGGTTGGAGTGGCAAGGAAGCTTCGACCTGGATGGAGAGGACGGCATTGATTTGCCGCAAGCAGCGGCTCGCTTGGTGCGAGGGCACAACCGGTTGCGCCAGCTCAGCCGAGCAAGGCGCGCTTCACTGCCGCGGCTACGCTCGCCGCTTCGATGTCAGTGCGGATCGTGGTCCAGTCCGTCGGCGCCCCATGCCTTGCGATTTGCTGCGCCACCACGTCCGACGTGGCATCGGAAGGATCGTCCCGTCGGTGCTCGACCCGATCGACCAGGGTCCTCGCTGGCGCGTCCAGCCAGATGCCACGGAACACGGCACCGGCACGGGCCGCGATCCCGGCGAAACGATCACGATCGGTCTGCCGGTCGAACACCGCATCTGCGATGACGGATCGGCCATCCCGCAAGACGCGCTCCGCGGTTTCGGCAAGCTCGGCATAGACACGGGTGGAGACCTCCGTTCGATACGCATCTGCCGGCAGGCGTACGCGCGCTGCGACGCCGAAGAGGCGTTTCCGGAAGCGATCGCTGGAGACGATGCGCGCACCGGGTGCGGCTCCCAGGCACGGCGCGACCGCGGTGGCGACGGTCGATTTCCCCGAGCCGGAATAACCGCCGATGGCCGTCAGGGTCGGTGGGCTTTCGCTGAGGAGCTCGCGGCAGAGCTCGAGATAGCCCTGCGCTTCGGGGGTGGTTTGCCCGGTGATCGCGGTTCGCGCCGTAACATGGGCCCGCACCGCGGCGCGCACCGCCATGAAGAGCGGAAGCAGGGCGATGCCGGCATCGTCTGCGGTCGCGTCGAGATAGCGGTTGAACAGGATGTTGGCCAAGCGCTTCGCGCCGCGATGCCACAGGTCCATCAGCGCGAAGGCGAGATCGTAGAGCACGTCGGTTGTGGCGAGATCCTCGTCGAATTCGAGGCAGTCGAACAAGATCGGCCTGCCGTCGATCAGGCAGATGTTGCGAAGGTGCAGATCGCCATGCACGCGCCTCACGAAGCCGTCTCGTGCGCGCTGATCGAGCAGAGCGGCATGACGCGTCAAAGCCGCGCGGCACGCGGCATCCGCTGCCGCGACGGCATCCGGCTGAAGCTGCGGCGCCCCTGCGAAAGCGCGCGTGTTGACGTCGAGCACGCGGCGCAGGCGCTCGGCGCCGCCGGCATCGTCGGCGACAGGGGCGGATCGATGGAATTCGGCGATGACGTCCGCGAGATCCTCGATCTGCGCTCCGGTCAATCTCCCTGCGCCGGTCAGCTTGTCGAACAGCATGGCACCGTCGAAGCGCCGCATCTCGAGGACGGCATCGACGAGTCGGCCGTTGCCGTTCAATGCGAGGCGGCCGTCGGGCTCGCAGGTAATGCGGTGCACCTGGCGATAGAGATCAGGCGCCGTCCGGCGGTTCAACTCCAGCTCGCGCTCGCAAAGCTGCAGCCGGCGGTCCGGGCTGGAAAGATCGACATAGGGAAGGCGCACTGGCCGCTTCAGCTTGAAGGCTCGATCGCCGAACAGCAGCACTGTCGAGATATGCGTCGAGATCGTCTCGTCCGGCGGCCGATCCGAACCGAACGCCCACCGCGAGCACAAGAAGGCGATGACATCGTTCTGCCTGTCGACATCCATCCTGGGGACTCCGGCTGCGCGCCAGAAAGACTAGCTGGGGGCAGGCCTCTATGCCCTTGATGTCCCTCAACGCCGGCGCGCATTGGCATTGTGTCGATGCCCACCGAACTCGACAGCGGTGAGGCGAGTTCCAACGGAGCCAGGCCTGCGACCGCATGAGCGATAGCGACGCTCGTCAGTCGCTCAGGGCCCGCAGCGCGTTGAGCACCACCGCGACATCGATCGTCTCTTGCAGCAGAGCCCCCTGCACGGGGGTCAGCCATCCCATGGCCGCCGCAGCCATGCCCAAGAGCGACAGCCCGATACCGGCGAAGACGCTCTGGAGCGCGACGTCGCGGGCGCGGCGTGCAATCCGCAATGCGAGCGGGAGACGATCCAGGCTGTCGACCAGCAGGACCATGTCGGCCGTCTCGGCTGACGCGGCCGAGCCGTGCGTGCCTAGTGCGGCTCCGATCGTCGCGGCCGCGAGCGCCGGGGCATCGTTGACGCCGTCGCCAACCATCATGACCGGCCCGCGGCGCTGCTCTGCCTTGACGATAGCGACCTTGTCGGCTGCGGATCGGTCGGCGTGGACGGCATCGAACGGCAATCCCGCGGTCATTGCCGCCGCGATCTTCGGCAGGTCTCCGGTGGCCAGGACCACCCGCTCGACTCCGAGGGAACGTAATTCGCCGAGCACGTCTTCCGCGCCATCGCGCAAGCGGTCGGAGAGCAGGATCCTGCCCGCGAGCTTGCCATCGATCGCGACGGCGACGATTGGCGTCCCATCTGAAGCAGATGCTTGGCTTTCGGTGTCGCACGGCGCGATCCGGCCCATCACGAAATTCCAGCCGCCCAGGACGACATGCAGTCCCTCGACGTCGCCGGCAATGCCCTCGCCTGCCGTTTCCCTCACCGTGTCGGGAACCGCGAGGGAAAGGCCACGGTCCCGAGCGTCATCGACGAGGGCACGCGCTGCGACATGTGGTGACGCCTGGTCGAGGGACGCCGCGAGCCGCAGAAGCGTGCTCCCGTCGCAGACAGGCGGCTCGGCCAGCTCGATGCCGGCGAGGCGAAGGCGCCCCTCTGTCAGCGTGCCGGTCTTGTCGAGCACGATCGCGCGAATGCCGGCGAGACCTTCGATGACCTGCGCTCCCTTGACGAGAATCCCATGCCGCGCTGCGCGCGACATGCCGGCCACGAGTGCCACAGGGACGGCAAGCAGCAGAGGGCACGGGGTGGCAATCACCAGGACGGCGACGGCTCGGACGGGATCGCCGCTCGCGGACCAGGCCAGGCCCGCCAGCGCAACGGTGATCGCGAGGAAACCCAGCGCATAGTGATCGGCGAGCCGCGACATCGGCGCCTTGGAACGCTGCGCGGCTTCGACCATTCGGACGATGCCAGCGTAGACGCTGTCCTTCGCCGCGCGGGAAGCGACAAGCTCGAAGGCCTCGCCGATATTGCTCGCCCCGCTTGCGATCTCGGCACCGATTTCGCGGCGAACCGGCAGGGATTCACCGGTCAAAGCCGACAGGTCCAGCCGGGCAATCCCCTTCTTGATCAGCCCGTCGACAGGCGTGACATCGCCCTGCCGGATCAGCAATCGATCGCCGGGAACAATATCTTCCGCAAACACTTCGCGCAGCCCATCGCCGTCGAAGCGCATGGCCCGAACCGGTTGGCGCGCCAGCAGCGCGGTCATGTCCCGCTGCGCACGTCTTTCGGCGAAGGCCTCCAGATATTGCCCGCCCGCGTACATCAGTGCGACGATCGCAGCGGCCAAGCTCTCGCCGACAGAGAGAGCGGCGCTCATCGACAGGGCCGCTGCGATGTCGAGGCCGAACTCTCTGCGGCGCAGGCTGACGACGATGTCGAGCGCGAGCTTGGCGAGGACCGGCAACGCCGCGACCGTCCAGGCGATGTTCGCTGCGTACTCCGCATCAGCTAGCAACAGGGCGAGCCCGAGTGGTAGCCCCATCAGAGGGACTGCCACGATCCCGCGCTTCAACGAGCCATGAAACCAGGCAATCGCGCCCTCCCCGCCGCTGCTTTCCGGAGAGGCGGGGACGATTTGGGGCGGTGAGCCGATCATGTCAGCAGCCTGTCTTGGTCAGCTGGATCTACCACCGGCAAGGTGTCGGCGGTCAAAAGCGAGACAATGTTGCGGCGAATGATCTCTGCGGGCCTCGGGGGTTTCCTGGGCATTGCCGATCCGCCTCTTTGCCAAAGGCATATTCAAGGCGGAGGATTCGACGGCGGGCCGATCAAGCCGGCTTGTCCATGAATTCCACGCCCAACTCCTTTTGCCGCCGCCAGCGTACTTTCACCTGCCGCCTGTGAGCTTGGTGTGGCAGCATCAGCTCAAACTCTTCCGGTGCGACTAGGCTGCTGTTGATCCGCAGGCGTGCGCCGGTCGATGAGACATCAAGAACCGTGCAATCAATTGTTGCGTTGAGGTGCGGGAGGATGAGCTTGGCGCGCTTGTTGACGCGGGATCGTTCGCCAAGGCGACGGTTCATTCTGCGACCGCGCCCGCGGGCAAATGAATGCTGCAGCGGCACGCCATAGGTATCCGCATCGGCTATATGATAGCGGACCCCTCGTGCCATCGCGTTTTCCAGGGATTTGTCGGCGCATTCGATTGCCAGAAGCGCTTCGTGTGCAATGCCGGAGTCGCAGGCGCCGATGACGCTTTCAATGCGGAAATCCAGATCGCTCAGCCGCACTGCGAAGCTCAGCTGATTCGAGATCTGGCCAATCGCCATCTCCAACGCAGCGGCTCCCGAGATCGGGATTAGCAAAGCCACAAAACTCGCATCTGGCCGTCGGCAAAAATAGCCAGTCCCCTGGAGCGCCAAATTCAGGCGCTTCGCGAATTCGCGAGAGAGCTCTTCGGCTGTCTGGCGCCCGAATTTGGCGGCGAAGTAGCCTAGCTCCATGATTTGAATTGCCAGGATACCAATCCCATTGCCGGCATTTGCCCGCGCTTCGTCGAGCTTGCGGACCAATTTTTCGGGAGACAGCAAGTTCATTGGGAGCTGCCCGGCCGCGGAGGGATCGTCGTGCGCGTGCGCACTGCGCGACGGACCGCGACCAAACGCCGTTCTCAGCCGCTGGATCGCCTCGACGAGGTCGTCGGCGCAGGCTTCCGTCATCGTGACACAGTCGCGTGCTCCAAGACGGAAGGCCTGAATGACCGCATCCTGACGTTTTTCCGGCGCCACAAATATGACCGGAGCGCGCCCCGATACGCGGTCGACGACGCTGCCGAGCAGGGGCAACCCTTCATCGAGACCGGTGTCCGAGCAGAGCACGCACTCGACGCGATTGCGACTGACCAAGTGGTCAAGTTCGTCGAGATTCCCGGCGGCGGACACCATGCAGGCGCTTCGCGCTCTCAGATGGGCGGCGAGTTCCTCGCCTTGCGCGTCATCGCCCCAAAGAGCGGCGATGACGCCATTTTCCGATGTCGCCTGCCCCTCCATTCCCCACCCCATGCAATAGGTGTCGTTGGTTCAACCCAGCGTGAAATCGGGGAGCGTGTCGTTGAGCTAGATCAAATCGCCAGCAGTGCAGTTCGATTTCGCTTCAATCGCCCGTCGGACAGCCCAGTGAATGGGGCCGGACGATCTTTTCCAAGTCCGGCAGGCCTTTGCCTGGTCTGGACAGCCGCCGGATCAGGCCGAGCGGCAGTCCCACCAGGGGCGCTGCCATGATCCCGCGCCTATCCCTGTCCCCTGGATGAGCGGACAAGGCCGCGCCGATCACGCCGCCAGCCTGCCCTTGTCGCCGCCCTCCGCAACCAGTTCGGCCCCGACCGCCGACAGCGAGGCGATGTTGCGGCGCATGACTTCGGAGAGCTGGTTCACCTCGTCCGAGTAGTCCTTGGTGACGCGTTCGGTGAACTGGCGCTGGACGTCGACCGCCTCGCCGAGTTCCTGGCAGCGGTCGAGGCTGCGGCAGAGATCCGCTTGAGCCTGCAGGCGCCGGCTTGCGAAGCTCAGGAACTCGGACGCGATCGCCCAGTTCGCCTCGATGATCGCCTGCGGGATCGCGGCTGCCGCCTTGAGCTGCGACTGTGCGGTCCGGGCAATTCCATCCAGCCCGGCGATCGCATCCTTGGCCGCCTGCTGGTTCGACTTCACATTGGTCATATCCGCCTCCGTTTCTGGGATCGTGCGGTATCCAGGCTGCACACGAGACCATTGCCGCGTCCGGCGTCTCATTGCCTTGACGCAGGTCAAAGCGACGACCGGCGCCCGCAAGCATGCTTTCGGGAGTTGCTCGGATCCGCATGGAGCCGCCATGACCGCCGCCACTTCACAGCGTTCCACCCTTTCCTCCGCAACGCCGATCGCGGTGACCGCGAACCGGGAAGCGCCGGCGGCAAGTCCGGCTTGCGGCGAGCCGCGCGTCGACCGACTGCTCCATGCGGCGATCGGCCGTTCGTTCGCAGGGTTCTCGCCGATGGGACTGGCGGAAGCCTGGTTCGATTGGTCGCTTCATCTCGCCGCGTCGCCGGGCCGGCTTGCCGAGCTCGCACGCCAAGGATTGGCCGAGACGATGCGCCTCACCGAGCTGGCGTCGAGCGCGAACACCAGCAACGTCTGCACGCCTTGTGAGCGCTCCCTGCCGCATGACAAGCGCTTTCGCCATCCATCCTGGCAACGCTGGCCCTATGCGCTCTATGCGGAAGGCCTGCTCGCGAGCGAGCGCCTGTGGGACCTGGCGACCCGCGACGTCCACGGCGCAACGCCGCATCACCTTGCCCAGCTCAACTTCGTCGGCAGGCAGACGCTCGATCTGCTCGCGCCATCAAACTGGCCCTGGAGCAATCCCGAAGTTGTCGACACAACCGTTCGGGAACGCGGATTCAACCTGCTTCGCGGCACCATGTTCGCGCTCGAGGACGTGGCCCGGCTGGCCAGACGCGAAGGCCCGCGCGAAGCGCTGCAGTTCCAGCCAGGCCAGCAAGTCGCACTGACGGAGGGCAAAGTCGTTCACCGCACTCCGCTGGCGGAGATCATTCAATACGCACCATCCACCGGCGAGGTTCGGGCCGAGCCGGTCGTGATCGTGCCGGCCTGGATCATGAAATACTATATTCTCGACCTGCGTCCGGAGAACTCGCTGATCCGGCATCTGGTCGAGCAGGGCTTCACGGTCTTCGTCATCTCCTGGAAGAATCCCGAGCTCTCCGATCGTGATGTCGGCCTGGACGACTATCGCCTGTCCGGCGTGCAACCGGCCTTCGCGGCGGCCCTCGCAGCGACCGGCGCCAGCCGTCTTCACGCCGTCGGCTATTGCATCGGCGGAACCCTGCTCGCCCTCACGGCTGCCGCCATGGCACGCGATCTCGACGACCGCCTGGCAAGCCTGACCTTCCTCGCCGCGCAGGTCGACTTTCGCGAGGCCGGTGAGCTCAGCCTCTTCGTCGACGAGAGCCAGCTTGCGATCCTCGACGACGTGATGGCGGAGGACGGCGTGCTCGAGGCCGCACGTATGGCGGGGACCTTCCACCTGCTGCGCTCGAACGATCTGATCTGGTCGCGCATCGTCCGGACCTATCTCCTCGGACAACGGGAAGAGGCGACCGACATCACGACCTGGTCGACGGATGCAACCCGCATGCCGGCGCGCATGCACTCCGAATATCTTCGCGCCTTCTATCTGAACAATGATCTGGCCGAAGGGCGCTTTCAGGTCGAGGGGCAAGCGGTATCGCTGCGCGACGTCCATAGCCCAATCTTCGCCGTCGGCACCGAATATGACCACGTGGCACCGTGGCGGTCCGTCTACAAGATCCATCAGCTGGCCGATGCCGATGTGACCTTCGTGCTGACCGACGCCGGCCACAATCGCGGCATCGTCGCTCCGCCAACGCAGGCCGGACGCCGCTTCCGTATCGGCACGATGCTGGCTCACGACCATCATGCAACGCCGGAGCAGTGGCTGGCTGGGGCTTCTCTTCGGCAGGGATCATGGTGGCCTGCCTGGGTCGACTGGCTCAGTGAGCATTCGAGCGGGTGCGTTCCCGCCCGGGCCATCGACGATCACGGCCTTGGTTCGGCGCCCGGCAGCTATGTGCACGGATAAACGACGGCCGGCGCTTGATCTGACGCAATGAACGCCGGCCGCCCTCGCTCATCATGTGGGCAGCAACAGGAGGGTGACATGCTGACCGGCATCAAGAGCGTTTTCGTCGCGATCACCGAGGAGGGACTCAAGGAGAGTCACGCTGCGCTCGGCTATGCGCTGTCCCTGGCCAAGGCGGCCAACGCGCATCTGACCGTCGAGGCCGCTGCGACACGGTACGCGATCCCGTATTCGATGATCGACGATTTCGGCCGGGCGCTGATGTCATCAGAGAACCGGCGGATCGCCAAGCTGACGGCGGCGGTCGCGGAAGCAACCAGGGCGGAGGCCGACTTCGCCGGCGTAGTTTCGACCGTGGAGGCCGAGCAGTCCAACTTCCACGAGCTGTGCGAGAGGCTTCTCAACCGCGCCCGCGTCGCCGACATCACAGTCGTCGATGCGGAGCCGTCCGTGGCCGAGCTCGATCGCGGCCTGATGGAAGCCCTTCTCTTCGAGAGCGGCAGGCCGCTGCTCATCGTGCCGCCGGGCCATTCCAGCTTCGATGCCCGACATGTGCTCGTCGCCTGGGATGGCGGCGCTTGTGCCGCCCGGGCGGTGGCCGACGCCCTTCCTATCCTGCGCGCGGCGGAATCGGTCGAGGTTCTTTCGGTCGCCGGGGCGGGAGAACTGGACGGCACGCTTCCCGGGACCGATCTTGCTCCGCATCTGGCACGGCACGGGATCAAGGTCACCGTCAATCTCGCCGACACGCGATCTGGCAACGTCGCTGACATCATCCGGTCGCATGCGGTCGGCAGCGGGGCCGGGCTGATCGTGGCTGGCGCCTATCGCCATTCCCGTCTGCGCGAATTCCTGCTCGGCGGAGTGACCCAGTCACTACTCCGGGAATGCACGGTGCCTCTCCATCTCTCCCATTGAGAGTCATTGGCGCTAAGCACGGGAGGCGAAGCATGCGGGCGATGGTCTTGCATGAGATCGGGGAACCGCTCGTCGCAGAAGAGCGTCCGGACCCGCAGCCCGCTCCGGGCGAGGTGCGGCTGCGGGTCGAAGCCTGCGCCGTGTGCCGGACCGATCTTCATGTCGTCGACGGCGATCTGAGCGACCCAAGGCTGCCGCTCGTGCCGGGGCATGAGATCGTCGGGGTCGTCGATCGGGTTGGTGCGGGCGTCACCACGCTACAGGTCGGCACCCGCGTTGGGGCGGCATGGCTCGGGCATAGCTGCGGCAAGTGCCCCTATTGCGCCAGCGCGGCCGAGAACCTCTGCGACGCGCCGATCTTCACCGGCTACACGCGCGATGGTGGCTTCGCCACCCATGTGCTGGTCGATGCCGACTTCGCCTACCCCCTTACGCAATTCGAGAACGCGGTCGAAGCCGCGCCGCTGATGTGCGCGGGCCTGATCGGCTGGCGCGCGCTACGGATGGCCGGTGACGGCCAACGGATCGGCCTCTACGGCTTCGGTGCCGCCGCCCATATCCTGACGCAGATCTGCCGCTGGCAAGGGCGCGAAGCCTATGCGTTCACGGCGGCTGGCGACGATGCGGCGCAGCGCCATGCCCTGTCGCTCGGCGCCTGCTGGGCCGGATCCTCGGAAGATGCCCCACCGGTCCAGCTCGACGCCGCCATCATCTTCGCCCCCGTCGGTACCCTCGTTCCGAAAGCGCTCGCCGCCATCCGCAAGGGCGGCTGCGTCGTCTGCGGGGGAATTCACATGAGCGATATCCCGCAGTTCCGCTATGCTCTGCTCTGGGGTGAACGCCGTATCGTCTCGGTGGCAAACCTGACCCGGGCCGACGCCACGGAGTTCCTCGCCATCGCACCTCGCGCCGGCGTCAGGACCACGACCCATATCTATCGACTCGATCAGGCCAACGAGGCCCTTGCCGATCTGCGAGCCGGGCGCTTCCAGGGCGCCGCGGTGCTGGTACCCTAGCGCTTCGCAAGGCTGGTCCATGCGAAGGGCACGGCTGAAGGCTGCCAGCGGAGAGAATCATGGGCACGCTCAGCGCCGGCATTCTGATGTACCGGCGCCGGGACGGGAGCATTCAGGTCCTGCTGGTGCACCCCGGTGGGCCCTTCTGGCGACGGCGCGATCTCGGCGCCTGGTCCATCCCCAAGGGCGAGCCTGCTCCGGGCGAGACGAACGAAGCGGCCGCGCGGCGTGAGTTCGGCGAGGAGCTGGGAACTGATCCCGCAGGCCGTCTCACCCCGCTCGGCTCCATCCGGCAGCGCGGCGGCAAGACCGTCGAAGCCTTTGCCGTTGAAGGCGACTTCGACATCGCGGGTTTCCGCTGCACCAGCCGGTTCGAGATCGAATGGCCACCTCGCAGCGGGCGCCTGCAGTCCTTTCCGGAGGTTGACCAGGCGCTCTGGTGGTCTCTCCCCGAGGCGCGTGAACGGATACTGCCCGGGCAATGTCCGCTGCTCGACAGGCTCCAGGCGCTCTGCGAAAGCGCGAGCTGAGCCAGAGCCTGTTTTCATCACCGCGGCGGCCGGTGAGACCGGTCGATTGTCCTACTGCCGAATATGATCTGCCTGAGCAGGCTCAGGAACCCCCTGACATGCATCCAGATCGAGATGCGCGGCTCGCTGTCGAGCTCCCCCGCCAGATCCCCGGAGCGGCGTGCGTCGGCCGTTCGGCGATGCTGGCAGAACCTTGCTTTCCAACGATCGAAAGACGAGCGGGACATGGCAAGCAACCGACGCTGAAAATCGACATCGACAGATTGGAGCAACGCCGGCTCGCGTCTTTGATATCGATCAATCCGGAGAGGGTCTCGTTGAGGGGCGGACAAGCTGGTCGGCGCGGACCGCGCCGGGATCAACCGACCCTTTCGTCCGCAAAGATCGTTCGGCCACGCTCGCCCGCGAAATAGGCCTGGAGCCAGGCGTCGTCATGCGCCAGCAGGTCGCTGAGCGTTCCGGTCGCGATGACCTTGCCATGCGCGATGGCCGCGATCCTGTCGCAGGTCGCGTGGAGGCTGCTGAGATCGTGGGTGATCATCATCACCGTCAGGTCCAGGCTGGCCTTGAGCGTCAGCAATAGCTCGTCGAAGGCGTCGGCGGCGATCGGGTCGAGGCCGGACGTCGGCTCGTCGAGAAAAAGGATCTCGGGATCGAGGGCGAGCGCGCGCGCCAATGCGGCACGCTTGGTCATGCCGCCCGAGAGTTCCCATGGATATTTGCCTGCGGCATCAGGCGGAAGGCCGACCAGCTCGATCTTCAACATCGCCATTTCCGCCATCAGGCGCCGCGACAGCTGGAGGCTTTCCCGCATGGGAAACTGGATATTGTCGGCAACGGTGAGGGAGGAGAACAGGGCGCCGTGCTGGAACATGACGCCGAAGCGCTGCTCCATCGTCCGGCGTTCTCTGGCTGACAGCGTATCGACATCCTGGCCGAAAATCTCGATCACGCCGCCGCGCTTTGGCACGAGCCCGAGAATCGTCCGAGCCAGGACCGACTTGCCCGAGCCTGATGCGCCGATGACGCCGAGGATCTCGCCGCGCGCAATCTCGATATCGAGGCGATCCAGGATGGTCTTGTCGCCAAAGCCGACCTCGAGCTCGCGCACGCTGACGACGATCTCGCGCTGTCGCTGTCCGCCCTGCATTGTCACGGTCAAATGCCCGTCAGCAGGCGCTCGATCTCCTGGATGGGGTGCTTGGTCAGATCCTTGTCGACCTCGGCGATGACGGTTGCCTGCAGACCATCGCTCAGGTTCTCGCGGAGCGAGGCGAGCATCCTCGGCGGAGCCACCAGCACGACACCGTGCGGGCGGCTGCGATAGAGGGGCCTGAACGCATCGACCGTCTCACGTGCGAATTGCGCCTCCGCCATCTCGTGCCAATCCGTCGCTTCGGCCGCACTGGTGGGGCCGAAGGCGTTCTGGATGCGCCCGGGACGGTCCGTACCCTGCTTCGCGGTCAATGGATTTGCGGGCGCCTGGGTCGCTCGTTCGAGCCGCAGGTTCGGAAAGGCCGCATCGCCCTCATTGCGCAGGAACAGCGCCTTGCGGGCGTCGCAGACGAGAATCCAGGCCTTGGGTGGAATACGCAGGTCCATGGCGTCGATCTCCAGCGGATGCGGCAGCGCTGCTCATTGTGATGATTTCCGATCGTTCGGCGGCATTCATTGATCGAGCGCAAAGCCCGGCCGAATGGTCGGTGACCTCATGCAGCAGCGGGCGTTGCCATGGCTCGCGGGCATGGGGAGGACCGCGATGCTTAACGGAGAAGGAGTGCCGCGCGCTGGCGCACGCCTATCGTTTCATGGCGCGGCCCAGGCCGTGACCGGGTCGTGCTACGCGCTCGAGACCAGCGAAGCGCGCATCCTGATCGATTGCGGCATGTTCCAGGGCTCGAAGACGGAGAAGGAGCTAAACTACAGGCCGTTCCCGTTCACTCCCGCATCGCTCGATGCAGTGCTGTTGACGCACGCCCATATCGATCACAGCGGGCTACTGCCCAAGCTCGCGAAGGACGGTTTCGGCGGGCCGATCTTCGCGACATCGGCGACGATCGACCTCTGCTCGGTCATGCTGCCGGATTCCGGGCACATCCAGGAGATGGAGGTGTCGCAGCTCAACCGTCGCAACAGCCGGCGTGGTCTGCCGGCCGTCCAGCCAATTTATGATGCGGCGCAGGCAGGCGTGACCATGACGCAGTTTCGGCCGGTATCCTTCGGCGCCTGGACGCCGGTCGCCAAGGGCGTGAAGGCGCGATACTGGAATGCCGGTCATCTGCTCGGCTCCGCTTCGATCGAGCTCGAAGTCGACACGCACGCGGACAAGCCGCTCCGGCTGCTTTTCTCCGGCGATATCGGGCCGGCACACAAGCTGCTGCAGTCGGGGCCTACCGCGCCGCGGGACCTCGACTACGTGATCTGCGAGTCGACCTATGGCGACGTCGATCGCCAGGAGGCTTCGCCCGAGCGGCGGCTGGAGATCCTGGAGGCCGAGGTCGACAGCGCGGCGAAGGCTGCGGGTGCGCTTTTGATCCCCTCCTTCGCCGTCGAGCGGACCCAGGAATTGCTGGTCGATCTTGTCCAGCTCATGGATTCAGGCCGCGTGCCGAGCGCTCCCATCTTCGTCGATTCCCCGCTCGCGACCAAAGCGAGCGCTGTCTTCGAGAAACATGCCGACGATATCGGGAATGGCGAGGCGCTCAGGCAGGCTTTGCGGGCGCCGCAGGTCCGGTTCACGGAAACGGTCGAGCAAAGCAAGGCGATCGCCCGTATTCGTGGCTTCCATGTCGTGATCGCCGCAAGCGGCATGTGCGAGGCGGGACGGATCCGCCATCACCTCAAGGAATGGCTCTGGCGCGAGGCCGCGACGATCCTGTTCGTGGGGTTCCAGGCACAGGGAACACTCGGCCGGATCCTGCTCGACGGCGCTTCCCGCGTCAGGCTGATGGGCGAGGACGTACAGGTCGGGGCGCGCATCCGCTCGGTCGACCTCTATTCGGGGCACGCCGACGGTCCCGAACTCGCAACCTGGCTTGCCGGGCGGGGAGCCGTCTCTGGGGCTGTTTTCCTGACCCATGGCGAGACGCATGCAATCGACGGGCTCGAGGAGAGGCTGCGGCATACCCGGAGTGGCTTGCATATCGTGACACCGACGCTCGACAGCGTCTTCAAATTGGAAGGCGCGACACCTCATCGCGTAGAAGGACCAGGGCGCCTTGCTCCCGACAGCGCCGGACGGCGTGACTGGCACAATGAACTGTCGAACCTCATCCTCGATATCGACGACGCGGTAGCGCAGGCCACGGACGAGCGTGCGCGCAAGCAGATCATCCGGCGGCTGCAGAAAGCGTTGGCGCGGGAAGCGGAAGGCTCGGCTCACCTGGCGCGCTGATTCGCCTCTGGCCCGCCCTTGATCCACGTCAATGCGGTTTCCGTTCGAGATTCCATCGTGAAGGGGCATTGAGAACGCCAACCAGATGGAGGTGGCTATGGATGATCTGTCGCTTCGCGACCATGTCCTCAGCGAGCTCGAATTCGAGCCCAGCGTCAATGCCTCGCATATCGGCGTCGCCGTCGATGACGGCGTCGTCACCCTCTCCGGTCATGTCGGCAGCTACGCCGAGAAGCTGGCGGCGGAGAAGATCGTGCAACGACTGAAGGGCGTGCGCGCCATCGCCCAGGAAATCGAGGTCCGCTTTTCCTCGGACAAGAAGACCGGCGACGACCAGATCGCGCAGCGCGCGCTCGACATCATCGCCTGGGACACGACGATCCCGGACGACAAGGTGAAGATGAAGGTCCAGAAGGGGTGGATCACGCTCAGCGGCGAAGTGGACTGGTATTTCCAGCGCAATGCCGCGGAAGCCGCAGTCCGCAAACTCTCTGGCGTGACCGGCATCACCAATTCGATCACGATCAAGCCACGGGTACAGGCCGGCGACATCAAGCAACGGATCGAAAAGGCGTTGAAGCGCAATGCCGAGCTCGAGGCCGAGAATATCCGCGTGGTCGTTGCGGGCGGGCGCGTGACGCTGGAGGGGCAGGTTAACGCCTGGCATGAGCGCGCCGTCGCCGAGCGTGCGGCTTGGGCCGCGCCCGGCGTCGTCTCGGTCGTCGATCACCTGGCGCTCGCCTGATCGCGTTTCCGATTCATGCGCGTGTCGGAGACCGCAATGAACCAAGCCACCAATCAGACGGATCGATCGCCGGAGCAGTATCGCGACGGAGACGTTCGGAAGGAGGTGGCCTGGCCCACCTCCGATGCGGAGGCTGCGCTGTTGCAGATGGCGGTCATGCTGGCCGAGATCCGCAACGGCCAGCGCCGGCAGGAAGAAAAACTCGCCAAGCTCGAACAGGCCTTGCGTTTGATGAAGCGACGGACCCGGGCCGAACGACCTCCGCGCGCGCGACCAAGCGCGCGCGGCCGCGTGACTACCGCCTCAGGCTGAGCAGCCTGCCGGCTATTTTCGCCGCTTCGAACGGGGAGCGGCAACCATGACAAACCGTGCACCTTTCGGTTCACACGCGGAGCATCAGGACGCGATCGGCGTCGACAGTGCTGGCTCGGTATGGGAGCTCTCCTCGGCAGCTTGCATTTGCTGTGGGCATTGCATTGTTCGTCGCGAGCGGATCATCCGCTGACCGGCGTTCCACCGTTGGGATGCAGCACCTGGCCCGTCATATAGCTGGCATCCTCACAGGCCAGGAACAGGAAGCTCGGAGCCACTTCGTTGGGCTGTCCCGGACGTTTCATTGGTGTGCCCTCCCCGAAGTGCTCCAGCTTTTCCTTGCTCGCCCCGCCCATGGGATTGAGCGGCGTCCAGATGGGGCCTGGCGCGACCGCGTTGACGCGAATGCCGTCGCCCACCAGGTTCGCGGCTAGCGCGCGCGTGAAGGCTGTGATCGCGCCTTTCGTTGAACTGTAGTCGAGCAGCTCTGGCGAGCCCTTGTAGCTGGTGACCGAAGTGCAATTGACGATGGCTGCTCCCCGCTTCAGATGCGGTCGGGCAGCTTGCGTCATGAAGAACATGCCGAAGATGTTGGTCTGGAATGTCCGGCGGAGCTGCTCTTCAGTGATATCCGTGATGTCCTCGTCGGGATGTTGCTCGCCGGCATTGTTGACGAGAACGTCGAGACGCCCGAACGCTTCGATCGTCTGCGACACTGCGGTTTCGCAGAAGTTCTTGTCACCCACATCACCGGCGATCGCGAGGCCGCGCCGGCCTTCCTTCTGGATGATGTCGATCGTTGCCTCCGCATCGTCGTGCTCGCAGAGATAGACGATCGCAACGTTGGCACCTTCACGGGCATAGAGAGCGGCGACAGCGCGGCCGATCCCGCTGTCCGCACCGGTTACAAGCGCGACCTTGCCGGAAAGCCGCCCCGCTCCAGGGTAACGAGGCAGCCAGTCAGGCTTGGGCTCCAAAGCGGATTCGTGCCCGGGCAGAGCGTCTTCATGAATCATGGGATCGGTGGCTGACATGATGCCTCCAGCGGATCATGAGAAAAGCGCCGGAAGCGAGAGAACCCCACTTCCGGCATTTAGCATCACGCCGCCTGCCGGTTGACCATGCTCGTTGCGAGCTTGGTCAGCTTCGCATCTGTCGCAGCTTCTTCATCGAGATTCTGCTTGAGGAGAGACGCGCAATCCTCGCGGCCGAGCAGCTTGGCCCAGGCAACCAACGTGCCGTACCGGGTGATTTCGTAGTGCTCGACCGCCTGGGCGGCAGCGATCAGCGCTGCATCGAGCACCTGCTTGTCGTCGACATCGGAAGCGATATCGCTCGCTTCCGACAAGATTCCATCGATCGCCGGACAGGTGACGGCCTTCTCCTCGGCGCCATGCTGTTTGAAGACCTGCCTCAACCGGGCGATATGCCCGTCGGTCTGCTGAAGATGCGCTTGAAAGCCCTGCTTCAGCTCGGGGCTCGTCGCCTTGTCGACCATGTCGGGAAGCGACTTTTTGATCTGGTGCTCGGCGTAGTAGATATCCTGGAGCGTATGGATGAACAGATCATCCATGGTCTTGATATCTTTGGTGAACCATCCCATCGGGGAGCCTCCTCGTGCGGTGACCCCCAGCCGTAGATTTCAGAAACAAGATCGAGACTGCCAGGTTCCAGACAATCGCCGGGAGCAGCCCCTATGCCGCGACGGGAAGCACGCGGCCGTGCACCGCCAGATGCCTGTTGCTGCGGTTCATGACCACCAATACGACGGATGCGCCATCCTCGCATTCGAGCACCAGCCGGTGGCAGAACTGGCTGTCGTCATACTCTCTTGTGTCGCAGAGCAGGTAGCCGGCCCGGCGGTCGTCATAGTCGCCCGCAAATTGGTACAGAACATCGATCCTGCGCCCGTCGCGCAGGTTGAGCCGGCCTTTGCCAGTGAGCATTGTGTCTCTCCGCTTGGCGGCGTCAAAACGCGCCGCACGCGGTCATTTCCAGAAGCGGTATGGAGACAACGGCTGAACGAGTAGGCGCCTTCGCAAGTCGCTTGTCCATGTCAAATGACAGGATGCCGCCAGCAAGTCCGCACGGCTGCTCTCTTCTTCCGGCGCGGACGGAAATGCATAGGGAAGATCCCTGCGGCCGCCGATAGCAAGGAGCGTCCCGGCAATGTCGCAACCGGGTCGATGCCCTGAACAAGAGCCTGCAGGCGGACAAGCAGTTGCGGCGAAACGCGACAGGGCTGACCTCCCTTGGAAGGTCAGCCCTGATGGCCGTTCCCCTGTGCCCGGCCAGACTGTGCGAACTGCCGGTACACCCGCGGCGAATTCGAAACCTGCGACTGACGGGCTGATACAGCCTCACGCGAGCTTAGCGAGCTAAGCACGCACAACCAGTGGCGATTACGCTAAACCATGACACCCTTTCGGGTGAGCCATCCGTTTTTCTGGTCAGCCCAGGCAACCCATTTCTGAGCACGGTCGCTCGCTTTGCTCCAGACGATATCCGGCCCAGCTTCGCGCATCCACCGTAGGAGCACCGGAAAACGCCCGTTGATGCCGTTGACGTTGAAGGTGGCCAACTTAACCGAGAAATCCGCTGACGGGGCGCGAGCGGCTCTCCGGCTTAGCTGCTCCCTGCGCCCTCGCGACGGCGGCCGACGAGAAAGTGATCGATCGACCGACGAATGAGGTCGTGATCGTCAGCGGCGAAATGAATGTTGCTCGCCACGATCCCATAGAGGCTCGCTCTCGCAAGCTCGGGATCAGCGGCGATGCGGCACCGCGATTGAAGCGCTGTCCAGGCGCAATCGACGGCAGCATGGACACGCGCGATGTCCACCGGGTCGATCAGCACCGCGAATGGATCGGGTTCGCGAGGAACGAAGTCATCTGCGGGCAAGGCTTGTCTCTCGGGCTGATCAATCACCGGCTGGAAACGCCTCCCGCAGCGCCAGGTTCCTAATCACTCAGACAAAAAACACCCCGCCGGAACGACCCGGCGGGGCAAGGTCCGCCGAGGCAAGACTAGATGATGGGCCGGTACGGCTCACCACGCTCGTCGAACCGCGACCAGCCCTCGTTCCTGTAGTCCGTCAGGCGCGCATCGCGATCGATTGGCATGGCGCCGTCCATGATGGCTTCCGCCGCCGGAGCCTGGTCCTCGTGAGCCTTCACCGAAACGACGCTCCCACCACGCCGGACGGTTTCGGCGTAGTAGTTGGCGCTCTCCTCATCCTCGCCGGCGCTGGTGAACGCGCCGATGATGCCGCCGGTGACGCCGCCGGCCGCGGCGCCGGCTGCTGTGGATGCGAGCCAGCCGGCCGCGACGACCGGACCGATGCCGGGGATCGCGAGCAAGCCGAGCCCGGCGAGCAGGCCCGCTGCGCCGCCGAGAGCCGCACCGATGCCGGCGCCTTCCCCGGCATTGCTGCTGTCGGTGCTTGCATGGCGGCCGATCAGGCTGATGTTCGCCGCGGGAAAGCCGGCAGCCTGGAGGTCGTCGACCACGCGGCGTGCGGCATCATAGGTCTCATAGGAGCGTGTGATGGTACGCATGAGAATTCTCCTCCTCTAGATCGAAAGCCGGTGGTCAGTTGCGGGTGATGTTGCCGCGATAATCGACCGAGACGCTGACCTGCGCGCCGGAATGGGTCGCGGTGCCCTTCCAGACGCCGTTGTCGTCCTTCTTGAGCGCGGTCACATTGGAATAGCCGTTGGCCTCAAGCCGGCTCTTGGCCTGCCCTTCGGTGAAGCTGTTGGCGCCGGGTAGAGGCGCGTTGGCGTCCGCCGGAGCATTCGGCGACGGCGTCGGGGCGGTGGTCGATGTTTGCGCGATGGCCGCCGTCGACATCAAGGCGCAGAAAAGGGACGTGAGAACCACGCTTCGCATCGGAATCTCCTTATGTGCCAGAGAGTTAGTCAGTTGCTACAAACAACGGCGGCAGCGATGAGAAGTTCCGTGTCAGCGCCTTGAAGTGGTTCTGTCGAGCGCTTCGAAACGCCGCGGTTTGCTGAAGCGGGTGAGCGGGAATGCGAGGCCCTAGTGGCCGTCGAGATTCAGGGTCACCGTATAGATGTCAGCACCAGCGGCATCCCTTACGACGACCGCCAATTCCATGTGGTCGCCATTGGGAAGCTTTTCGCGATTGATTCCAGCGAGAAGCTCCTTCGCAGCATTTTTGGCAGCTTGGTCATTGGGCAATTCGGTGCCCTCGTCGTCCAATTCGACGTGCTGGCCGTCGCGTGTGTGAAAGAAATACCGGGGCATGCCTGTCAAATGCCGCTCGCTGTCTGGTGTTCCCGCCCAAACTCACTTTTTGGAGCGGACTTCCCGCAAATGCAGATAGTCGGGATCGAAATCCGCCAGTTTGCACAGGCCTGCCCAATCAAGGATCGTCAGCCTGTTCGACCGAAGGCGCACCAGCCCGGCCTGCCTGATCTCTCGCAGCTTCTTGTTCATGTGAACCGTGGAGAGTCCAAGTGCATCGGCGATTTCCGGCTGCGTCAGCGGCAGCTCGCAGGTCTTGCCGTCGGAAAGGCCGATCGCCGTCATCTTGGTGATGAACTCGCAGAACAGGTGAGCGATACGGCTCGGCGCCGAGCGCCGGCCAATCCCTACCATCCACTCGCGGTAAATGGCGGCCTCTACGAGCGTTTCGCGCCAGAATGCTTCGGCGATCCGGTAATAGGAGCGGGTCAGTGACCGAACGGCGTCGTGAGGAATGAAGCCGACGATGGCAGGCGTGAGTGTTCCCAGATTGTGATCCATCTGCTCGATTAGGAGCGAATGGATATCGGGGATGTCGCCCGGCAGGTGCAAGGACAGGATCTGGCGCTGCCCGTCGCCTACGATCTTGTAGCGGCAAACCAGCCCTTCTGCGACGAGGCAGCATTGCTTCGTGCGCTCCCCCTCGCTGACGATGTCATGGCCGCTCTCGAACTGCTTGAGGATCAGCGGCAGCCGGAGCAGCTGGTCTCGCTCCTCGGACTGCAAGGGCGAGCTCGTCTCGAGCTTCCGGACGAGCCCGTGAAGATAATGGTCCTTGTCCATTAGCCCTCGGTCTTACGCATCAGGGTCCACCTTATCAGCCATTGCGTCCTTTTTCGCCTGCGGCAGCAGCGTCATCAGCAGGATGAATGACGCAAGCAACAGACAGACGCTGTTCGTCACGATCAATGGCCACTCACCGAGCCCAACTCCGTAGAGGGTCCAAAGTGCGAAACCCGCCACGGTGAAGCTGTACATCACAGGCGAGATTGCACTGGTGTCGCGCGATCTGACGATACGCCAGGCCTGCGGCACGAAGCTGACCATTGAGCAAATCGCGGCAATGGCGCCGGCGGCTGTTATCCAGTTCATCGTCATTCCCGCACGCTGCGCGAGGGCAACAGAGGAAGGGCTTAGGTGCACTCGCAGAGTCCGATGCCGGCGATGGCAGCCAAGCGTTCACCAACATCACTGGCATTTTCCTCAAATCCCCCAGAACGCGGAACGATCCACCGGATGCGGAATTTCTTCGCTGCGAGTCCGGAGTTCTTCGATGCGGTGCAGTGTTCCCCTGGAGTTTTGGATCTACTTGGCTTTGACGCTCAATCTGGCGTTGGCGCTGGCGATCAACCTCTAGTTCAATGCTGACCGCCTGGCGCTCGCCATCGATGCGCCGTCAATATCCCAGCTTTTCATCGAATGTGATGGAGGCCAGCGTGCCGATTGGCCGGCTGTGATATTCCAGGTTCGAGCCGAGGCTTTTCGACATCGCAGCGATGATCTTGCCGCCGAGCCCGCTCCCCTTTGCCGTCCCGTCACCGGTCCAGCCGATGCCATCGTCGGCGACGCTGAGCATGATCTGATTGGACGGCGTCCGCGAAACGCTGACGCGAACCTCGCCCTCTCCAACCGGATAGGCATATTTCAGGGCATTGGTGACGAGTTCCGTCGCAATCATGCCGACGGAGACGGCGCGATCGGTCTTGATCGAGACGGGTTCGGCGTCGAGCTTGACGATCGGCGTCTTGCCCGAGGCCGTGATCGAGTTGCCCAATTCGCCGACGAGCGTTTCCAGATAGGCCGCGAGATCGACCTGCTGGACATCCGTCGAGGTGTAGAGGCTGCGATGCAGGTTCGCGATGGCCGTGATGCGCGCCTGCGTCTCCGCCAAAGCCGCCTTCGCGCCCGTATCCTTCACGGCACCAGCCTGCATCCGGACCAGTGAGCCGACGAGCGCGAGACTGTTGGCCACGCGGTGATTGACCTCGGCCAAGAGCATCTCGGCCCGGTCCTTGGCCTGGCGGACCTGCTGCTCGGCCTCTTCCTTGGCCCGCATCAACCGGGCGCGTTCGACGGCCTGCTCGAGCGCGGCCACCAGTAGAACTTCGAAGTCATCGCCGATCGCCTTCACGACATAGTCGACAGCGCCAGCCTTGAGCGCCTGAACCGCTATCGAGAGCTCGGTCGAGGCCGTGACGTAGACGACCGGAGGCGCATGTTCGCGTGCTCGCAGGTCCTCCAGGACGGCAAGTCCCGAGGTCGTGCCGAGGTCATGGTCGAGAATGACCACATCGATATCGCCGTCCTCGAGGCGGCCGAGCCCAGTCTCCGCAGTCGTCACATGCTCGACCTGATAGCCGCGGCGGCCGAGAATGCGCTGGACGAGCCGCCCCAAGGCGACGTCATCGTCGATGTAGAGTGCCTTAATGATCCGATTGGGCATTACCGCGTCGCCGTCGATAGCATCATTCGGTTTCCGGAACCTGCATCACCGAGAAGAACAGCCCCAACTGCCTGATCGCGTTGGCGAAACCGTCATAGTCGACCGGCTTCGTGATATAGACGTTCGCGCCGAGGTCATAGCAGCGCTGGATCTCGCGGCTGTCGTCTGTCGTCGTCAGGACGATGACCGGCGAGCGGCGCGTATGCGGGTTCGCCTTGACCTTCTCCAGGATGTCGACGCCGGCCATGTCGGGCAGGTTCAGGTCGAGCAGGATGAGCAGCTGCCGGCGGGAGCTGGCTTCGCCCGTACCGTCCGCGCCGAAGAGGAAAGCCAGAGCGTCCGTGCCGTTCTGGAACGGGATGATCTCGTTGTTCACACCCGCTCGGCGGATGTTCTTCTCGATGAGACGGGCATGACCTTCGTCATCCTCGATCATCACGATCGAGACCGGCTTTGCATTGCTCACGTGGAGGCACTCCGCTGAACCGCGCTGAGATCAGGCGGCAACAAGATCGAGAAGGTCGTGCCAGCGTCCAGTTCGGAGCTGACGGTGATGTCGCCGCCGAGATTGCGGACGATGGTCCGGACATGTGCCAGCCCGATGCCTTCGCCCGGCTTGTCCTGCGTGCCGGATCGACGAAAGAGCTCAAAAATCCGCTCATGATCAGTCGGTGCAATGCCGCGGCCGTTGTCTTCGACCTCGATAATCACCCAGCCGGACTTCTCCCGCTTCGCGCGCATCACCACCTTGAGCTCGCGATTTGGCGCCCGGTATTTGATTGCATTGTCCAGCAGGTTCCCGAGGACCTGTTCCATCGACAGGCGGTCACTCCGGATCTTGAGCGGCGGACAGTCGACAGTGATGCCGTCGCCATTCTCGCTCGCCTGATGATGGACAGCTGCCGCCGCTGCGTCGAGCGCGGATGGAAGATCGATCGCTTCGGCGCGCAGGACGCGCTTGCCCTCGCGCGAGATCTTCAGGATGGCATTGATCAGCCCATCCATCTTGCGCGTCGAGGAGCGTATGAAGCTGATCGCTTCCGGCAGATCCACGTCGACCGCCGTGCGGGCCTCTTCCAGTACCGCCGGAGCAGCCGTTTCGCCGGCATCGAAATAGGCCTTGATCGGCGCCGCAGTCGCTTCGAGCTCGCTCGTGAAGCCCATGATGTTCACGAGCGGCGCCCGCAGGTCATGGGTCACGATATAGGCAAAGCGCTGGATTTCCTCGTTGGCTCGGGTGAGCGCTTCGGTGCGCTGTTGCACGCGCTCTTCCAGCCCGATGTTGAGGGCGGCGACCTCGGTTCGCGCCAGGATGATCTCGCGTGTGTATTGCGCGATCGTCCAGAAGGCCACGGCCGCGAAGAGAATGATCACCAGCGCACCAAGCACGATGGTCCAGCGCAGCCGCGCCGATGCGGTTTCCTGGCCGGCGATCGCCTGCTGAAGCCGTTGCTCGGATTGAGCGATGACCTTGCCGAGCCCGGCGCGAAGCTCGTCCATCAGATTGCGGCCCGAGCCCTGACGGACGGTATCGATTGCATCCTCCCAGGCACCACGCTGCGCCAGGGCGATCGTCTGCGACAGTTCCGCCAGCTTGCCACGCAGTGTGCTTTCCAGGCGCGCGATTTCGGCCTGCGCCAACTCGGCCGCGCCGGCGGAAGCCTTGAGGCGCTCCAGTGTCGGCTCGAACCTGGCGACGGCATCCGTATAGGGGCCAAGATAGGCAGCATCGCGCGACAGCAGATAGCCGCGCTGGCCGGTTTCGGCGTCTTGCGCGAGCGACAGAAGATCGGCCGTCGCGCTACGTGTCTCGCGAACCGCGACCACCTCGTCGAACTGCCGCTCCGAGGCCCAGGTCATCCAGAAAGCTGCGATGACGATGACCAACAGGGCAATCGCCCCACCCGCGAGCAGCAGGAGATTCGATCTGAGAAACTGCGTGGGAGAAATAGGCATCAACAGGTCTCTGCGGGCCGGCCTCCATGGCTGGGCGGCGAGAGCGACGCAATAGCAAATGACAGAGTTCTAAAAATATAAAGCGGCTGCCGGACGATTGCCCTGCGGGACCATGGCATCCATGCTCGCGACCCCGACAAGGAGGCAGGAATGGCGACCGGCACTGTCAAGTGGTTCAACACGACCAAAGGCTTCGGCTTCTTCCAACCCGATGGTGGCGGGCAGGATGTTTTCGTCCATATCAGCGCGGTGCAGCGCGCCGGGCTTCGTGAGTTGCAGGACGGCCAGAAGATTTCCTACGAGGTCGTGGCCGACAAGCGCTCAGGCAAGTCGTCGGCGGAAAATCTCAAGGCGGAATAGACAAGCTCCTCGACCTGCATCGTACGCGACCAGCCGGAAGGTTGATCGCCGCTCCAGGTGGAACAACAAGCCTTCGCTCCGGTTGCAACGCAAACGGAGAAAGAGCCATGGCCAAGCAACCGGAAGCCCTCGCCACCTTCGCGGCCAGCGCCAGGAACGCCGGCAAGAAGCCGAAGGAGATCGGCCTCGAAGCGACGCCTGAGACCAAGGCCATCCCCACCGATCCCAAAAAGAAGAATGATGCCGCTCGCAAGGTGCTGCGGGAAGGCGTGCTCCATAAGGATCAGGGGGCCGACGAAGCAATCGACGCGCTGCCGGATCGGACGCGAACGAAGAAGCGCTGACGCGGCATCGTGCTCGAGCGCCGTCAGATCCGAGCCTTGCGGCGGCTGCCGCGACCAGCCGAGGTCGAGGGTGCTTTCCGCGGTGTGGGGCGCCGGCGTTTGGGCGTGACGTCCTTCGCGCGGCGTGCTCGCGCGTCGAGTTCGAGTCGATAGAGACCGTACCCGATCGCTCCAACAACCAGGATCGGCACCGGCAGCCTTGCCGCGAGTAGTGTCAATGGAACGGTCATTCCCTCGGGGATGTCTCCGCGCTCGGCATCGCGCGCGATCCAGGCTGTCGCGACGCTGTTGAGAATGGCTTTGATCATGTCTCGCGCTCGGTCTTGTTGCAGTGAAGACAGGCGGCGGTTCAGTCGAGCCTCACATTGGCTGTCTTGTCCGCATAGTCCTGCTTGGGATCGGAACCGAACAACAACTGGATGCCTGCGATCAGGCTCCATTCGTTCTCCCAGATCTCCGCCTGGTGCGGATCGAAGCGCAGCAAAGCGAGCTTCGGATCATCCTTACCCTGCTCGTACCACGCCGCCACGAAGCGGTTCCAAAGCCGGTCGATGATCGCCCGATCATTGTCGAGCATCAGAGTACCGTTGATCCTGGCGAAGAGATCATGCCCCTTGTCGGTGAAGGACATGAACGCGTTCTCGCTTCCAGCCAACGACTTCACCAGTTCGGTGTCCCTTGCGGAAAAAATCCACAGCGGCCCATGATCGGCATCGCCATCGACCTGGACCGTCATCGGCCGCATCAGATTGTCGCCTGATCTTTCGAGCCCAAGCATGACGGTCATGTCGGAGCGAAGCGCCTTCCAGAGTTTGTCCTCAAGCTCGTTCGGTGTCGGCATGGCAGGCTCCAATGCGTTTCGCGGATAACCGGTGAGCAGAGACTGAAGTTCCCTAGCGGCCGCGGGGCGGAACGCGGTAAGCGATGGCTGAAGGGAGAAACTGTCAGCGCCTGCCGCGTCGTCGACCTTGGGACAGACTGCAGCCCGCTCGCGATGTAGGAGCGATCAGTCTAATGGAGCTGACCAGGCGAGACTTCGAACCAGGATGCGCGAGGCGTCGTCGCGCTCGGCCTGGGTCACGGGCATGGGCCGGTAGAGCGGGTCACCGCATCCGCGGCAATCGCAAGGGGATCTGGCTGCTGGCTGAGCGCGGTACTGGCAGCGCTCGAGACCGCGGCAGCGCCGGAGGCTGCCGTCTTCGCCAGACTGCAACGGATGACGCCGCGGGTCTCGCGATCAGCAACGCGCCAACAGCCCAGGCGACCGAAGGGTCGACTTCATAGTGTATACAAAAGATTGCAGATCAATCGCTCCCGTGGGTGCCTACGCCGGTCGTCACAAGGACGCCGAGCGGGGGGAAGTTCCTCCGTCAGCCCGCCGCGGAGATGCGCTGCTGCGCACGCGACATGGCGAGCACCCAATCGCGGAATTGCGCACCGAACGGCTTCTCCAGCGCGGCCCGATCCCAGGCCAGGAAATAGCTTTCGCCGAGCTGCAGCCGCCTGTCGATCGGCACGACCAGCCGGCCGGAGGCGAGGTCCTCGCGGATCATCGCGAGCTGAGCGAGCACGAAACCGCGGCCGTTGACGGCGGCATCCAAAGCCGTGCTCGACAGCGAAAAGGCGAGCTCCGTCGAGACGTTGCCGACGGAGACCCCGACGCTGCGCGCCCACTCGTCCCAGCCGGGCGGAGGCTTGTGCGATCCTTCCCATTCGATCCCGATCAGGGGGTAGGCGAAGATGTCTTCGGGTGCCGTGACGGCCTTGCCGGCGATCAGGCCGGGCGCGCAGGCCGGCACGACCCAGTCGGTGAAGAGCGGCGCGTAGTGGTCGAAGGACTGGCTCTTCGACCCGTATGACAACCTGAAATCGACCCCGTCCTCGAACAGCCGCGGCTCGGACTCGGCTCCGACCAGACGGATCTTCGAGGCGGGGTTCAGCACCTGCCAGTCGAAGAGCTGCGGGCCGAGCCAGCGGCTGGCCACGGTGGCGAGGCAGCTGACGACGAGGCCGGAGCCGGCGCGCTTGCGGTGGAGCGTGGCATGGGCCTGGCGGAGCGCCGCGAAGGGGCCGGTGATGTCGAGCTGATAGGCCGCGCCCCAGGAGGTCAGTTCGACGCCGCGCCCATTGCGCTCGACCAGCCGGATACCGAGGCAGCTCTCCAGCTTCTTGATCTGCTGGCTGATCGCGCCGGGCGTGACGAACAGCTCAGCCGCCGCATCGGACACGCTCCCCAGCCGCGCGACTGCCTCGAATGCTTGAAGCGCCTTGAGCGGCGGCAATGCCAAACCTGCCTCCCATCCGATCTTCACATTTTAGCAAATCTAAAATGTAACGCAATTCTTCGGACTCAAGCCGGCCCCGCATCGCTGCCTATCATTCCCCGGATGGCGATTGATGGGAGGGCATCGATGTTCCTGAAAAATGCCTGGTATGTCGCGGCCTGGGACCATGAGGTCCAGGACCAGCTCCACCCGGTGACGATGCTGTCCGAGAACGTCGTGCTCTACCGGCGGCGCGACGGAAAGCTGGCCGCGCTCGAGGATGCCTGCCCGCACCGCAAGCTGCCGCTCTCGATGGGCCGCATCAAGGGCGACGACGTCGAATGCGGCTATCACGGCCTGACCTTCGACTGCACGGGCACCTGCACCCGCGTTCCCGGCGCCGAGCGGATTCCGCATGTCGCCCGCGTCCGGTCCTACCCCGTCGCCGAGCGTTACGGCCTGATCTGGGTCTGGATGGGCGATGCGGCGCTGGCAGATCCCGCGCTGATCTTTGCCGTCGACCATTGGGGAGACCCGGCCTGGGGCGTCAATCAGGGCGACGCAATGACAGTCGCCTGCAACTACCTCTACATGACCGATAATCTGCTCGATCCCTCCCATGTCGCCTGGGTGCACCAGAGCTCCTTCGCCGGGGCCGGCACCGAGGAGACGCCGCTGGAGACCACTGTGGGCGAGGACGGCGTCACGGTCTGGCGCTGGATGATGGATGCCGAGCCGGCGCCCTTCTACGCGCCGTTCCTGAAGTTCAAGGGCCATTGCGACCGCAAGCAGCACTATGAGGTGCGCTATCCCAGCCACGCCATCATCCGGGCGATCTTCACGCCGGCCGGCAGCGGCGGCGTCGGCCAGCCGCTCCATCCGGACGTGTTCCTGATGGACAGCTACAACTTCATGACCCCGGTCGACGAGAACAGCACCCGCTACTTCTGGTTCCAGATGCGCAATTTCGCGCCGAACGATCCGGAGATCTCGGCGCAATTCGCCCGTTCGGTGCGTGGTGCCTTCGAGGAGGACCGGGCGGTCCTTACCGCCGTGCATCAGGGCATGGCTAACAAGCGCACGCCCAATCTCGACCTCAAGATCGAGGTCGGCCCGCTGCGCTTCCGCCGCCGCCTGGCTCAGATGATCGAGGCCGAGACGGCCGCCAGCGCCCAGCAGGCGGCGGAATAGGCGCCGCCATGGCGGATGCTCCGCAAGCTGGGCCCCGATTCCGGCGGTTCCGCGTGGTGTCGCGGACGCCGGAAAGCCGGACGATCAGCTCCTTCGCGCTGGAGCCGCTCGATCCCGCCGACTGGCGAGCCTTCGAGCCCGGCCAATATCTGCCGATCCGCATCCCCGGCGCGGACGGACAGGCGCCGGCGCTGAGGACCTACAGCATCTCGTCGGCGCCATCCGACAGCGCGCGCTACCGGATCACGGTGAAGCGCGAGGGCGCCCCAGCGCCCGGCCTGCCGGACGGAATCGGCTCCTGCTTCCTGCATGACCGTGTCGCCGTCGGCGATCTCGTCGAGATCGCGCCGCCGCGCGGAGAGTTCGTGCTGGCCACGGACACGAAACGGCCTGTCATCCTCGCCAGCGGCGGCGTCGGCCTGACGCCGCTCGTCTCGATGCTCCACGCCCTGACGGACGAGCCGGAGCGGGAAGTGCACTTCCTGCACGCCTGCGACGATGGCGAAGTCCACGCCTTGCGCCGGGAGGTCGATGCGCTGGTCGGCAGCCGCCCCGGCCTCACGGCGCGCTATTGCTATCGCGCGCCCTCCCCGGCTGACGCCGCAGCCGGGCAGCATCATGCCGACGGCCTGATGACCAAGGCGCTGCTGCGCAGCTGGCTGCCGCTCGGCGACTACGACGTCTATCTCTGCGGGCCGCCGCCCTTCATGGCCAATGTCTACGCCGCCTTCCGCGAGCTCGGCGTGCGCAAGGACCGAATCCGCTACGAGTTCTTCGGCCCCGCGACCGTACTCGAAGCGGCGGAGGAGGATGCGATGCCCGCTCCCCCGCCACCCAACAGCGAACCCATTGCCGCCGCCGAAACGAACGGGGTCGGAGCCGGCCTGCAGATCAGCTTCGCGCGATCGCAACGCGCCGCCGCCTGGGACGAGGCGAGCGACACCAACCTGCTCGCCTTCGCCGAGCGGCTCGGCCTCGATCCGCCCTTCTCCTGCCGCGCCGGCATCTGCAGCACCTGCCGTACCGGCCTGCTGCAGGGGGAGGTCGACTATGTCGAGGAGCCGCTCGATCCGCCCGGCCCCGGCGAGGTGCTGCTGTGCTGCGCCAGGCCGCGCGGCCGACTCGTCCTGGATCTTTGAGTGTCGTCATGCCCATGAGCGAAGCCTCGATCCGCACTCCCGACGAAGCCGAAAAGCCCGGCGGCTCGCTCGTGCTCAACCCGCATGTCGCGGCGCTGCCGCCCTATAATGCCGGACTGAACATCGCCGTGGCGCGCGCGGTAAGCGGGCGCTCAGATATCGCCCGGCTCGCCAGCAACGAGAATCCCGACGGCTGCTCACCCGCCGTGCTGGAAGCGCTGCGCTCGCCGCAATTCGAGCCCTGGCGCTATGCCGATCCGGCTTGCACCGAACTTCGGAGCGCGCTCGCCGAGAAGCTCGCCACCGCGGCCGATCGGATCGTGGTCGGCAACGGCTCGGAGGAGATGATCGCAGCGATCGCCCGCGCCGCGCTGACGCCGGGCTGCGAGGTCGTGACGGTCACGCCCAGCTTCGGCCTGCACGAGATCGAGCCGCTGGCCGCCGGCGCCCGCGTGACCAAGGTTCCGATGGCCGCCGATCTCGGCTTCGACATCGCGGCGATCGCTGCCGCGCTCGCGACCGAGCCGCGCATCCTGTTCCTGTCGTCACCGTCGAACCCGGTCGGCCCTGCCCTCGACCAAGCGCAGCTCGAACGGCTCGCCGACGCCGCCTCACCGCGCACGCTCTTCGTGCTCGACGAGGCCTATTTCGAATATGCCGACGAGGGCGCCCCCGATGCGCGCGCGATCCTGAACGCCGCCGGCCTGCCGCATGTCGTGCTGCGGACCTTCTCGAAGGCCTATGGCCTCGCCGGGCTCAGGGTCGGCTATGCCGTCTGTTCCGATGCCCTGCTCGCCCGCGCCGTGGCAGCGGCGAAGACGCCGTTCAACGTCAACGCCGCCGCCCAGGTCGCCGCCATGGCGGCCTTGCGGGACGACGCCTGGATGAAGGCCTCCACCGCCAGGCTGCGGACCGAGCGCGAGCGGGTCCGGACAGCGCTGCACCGGCTCGGCCTCAGGCCCGCGCCCTCGCAGACCAATTTCCTGTTCCTCGATATCGGCGCCGACAGCGATGCGATCGCCGCAGCGCTCCTGCGCGGGGGGATCATCGTCAAGCCTTGGCGCGAGGCCGGCTACCGCAGCTACCTGCGCGTCACTATCGGTCATGCCGCCGACAACGACCGGCTGATCGCCGGGCTCGCCGCCTGCCTCGGCACGGATGGACCACCAGCATTCAACGAGAGCGGAAACCGCTCCGGCAACACAGAGGGAAACTGCAATGATCAACCACGGACATCCCGATAGGCGAAGCCTTCTTCTCGGCGCCGGCGCGCTCGGCGCCGCGCAACTCCTGCCGTCGACTGCCAGCGCGCAGGCGCCAAAACGCGGCGGCGCCTTCAGGGTCGGCATCTCCGACTTCGCGACCTCGGATTCGCTCGATCCGACATTGGTCGAGACGCAGTTCTCGCAGCACCTGCAATGGCAGCTGCGTAACAATCTCGTCGAGGCCGGCCCGGGCGGAAAGCTCGTCCCCGAGCTGGCGGAGAGCTGGGAAGGCTCGAAGGACGCCAAGACCTGGACCTTCCAGCTGCGCAAGGGCGTCACCTTCCATGACGGGAAGAGCCTGACGCCGGCCGACGTCGTCCATTCCTTCAACACCCATCGGCGTGAAGGCTCGAAGTCGATGACCAAGCCGATCCTGGCCCAGATCGCCACGGTCAAGGCCGACGGTCCCGATACGGTCGTGTTCGAACTGCTCGACGGCAATGTCGGATTTCCGGCCCTGACCAGCTCGGTCGGCCTCGTCATCATCCCCGACGGCGACACCGACTATCGCCGCGGCATGGGCACCGGCGGCTACATCCTGGAGCAGTTCGAGCCGGGGGTGCGCTCGCGCGTGAAGCGCAACCCGAACTACTGGAAAGCCGGCAGGGGCAATTTCGACACGGTCGAGATGATCTGCATCAAGGACGCGACGGCCCGCGCCAACGCGCTGCTGACCGGCCAGATCGACGCCTACAACGCCGTCGATCCGCGCACCGTTGCGCTACTCGAGCGCAATGCCGCAGTGCGCATCAACCGGGTGAAGAGCAAGGCGCATTTCGCCTTCCCGATGATGGTCGACCAGGCGCCCTTCACCTCCAACGACGTGCGCCTCGCCATGAAATACGCGATCGACCGCGAGGAGATCGTCAAGCGCGTGCTCGGCGGCTTCGGCTCGCCTGGCAACGACCATCCGCTCTCGGCGGCCTACGAGTTCTATGACGGCTCGATCCCGCAGCGCGCCTACGATCCCGACAAGGCGAAGTTCCACCTCGCCAAGGCGGGCGAGGCGAACCTGCGCGTCCAGCTCCACGTCTCCGAGACGCCGTTCGCGGGCGCGACTGACGCGGCGGTGCTGTTCAAGGCCCATGCGGCCAAGGCCGGTATCACCGTCGACGTCGCCAAGGAGCCGGAGGACGGTTACTGGTCCTCGGTCTGGAACAAGAAGCCGCTCTGCACCTCGCGCTGGAGCGGGCGCATCAATGACGACGTGCTGCTGACGCTGGGCTATTCCGACACCGGCACCAAGGCCGGCTGGAACGAGACGCGCATCAGCAATCCGCGCCTCAACGCCATCGTCGCCGAGGCCCGCAAGGAGTTCGACACCGGCAAGCGGCGCGCGCTCTATAGCGAGGCGCAGCGTATCATCCACGATGAGGGCGGTTCGAACATCTTCGCTTTCGCAGATTTCCTCGACGCGACCAGCCGCAAGCTGGCCTTCGGCGAACTCGCCGGCGACTGGATGCTCGACGGCTGCCGCGCCTCCGAGCGCTGGTGGTTCGCCTGAAGCGCGTCGTCGCAGCGTAGCCCCTTCGATTTGGCCGCCTGACCTGCTCCCGCCCGGGCCGGTCAGGCCAGCAAGGATCGTTCGATGCACGGCGTCCTCGCCATGATAGCCCAGCGGATCGCGCTCGGGATCGCGACCCTGTTCGTGATCTCGCTGCTGGTCTTCCTCGCCGTCGACATGCTGCCGGGCGATCCGGCCGAGGCGATCCTCGGCCAGAGCGCGACGCCTGCTTCGGTGGCGGCGCTGCGGCAGGAGCTCGGGCTGAACAAGCCGCTGGTCGTGCGCTATGCCGATTGGACCGCGGGCCTGCTGCGCGGCGATTTCGGCCGCTCGCTCGCCAACGACCGGCCGATCTCGGAGCTGATCGCGCCGCGCCTTAGCGCGACCTTGTCGCTGGCGGCGCTGGCGGCGGCGATCGCGCTGCCGCTCGGCGTCCTGCTCGGCATCCTCTCGACCGTGCATCGCGATCGGGCGCTCGACCGGGTCGCCTCGACCGCCTCGCTGCTCGCGATCTCGTTCCCCGAATTCTTCACCGCCTACATGCTGGTGGCCTGCTTCTCGGTCGGCCTCGGCTGGCTGCCGGCGATCTCGCTGTCGAGCCAGGGCGGCTTCGTCGAGACGCTGACGATGCTGGCGCTGCCCGCCCTGACTTTGTCGCTCGCCGTGATCGGCTATGTCCTGCGGATGACGCGAGCCGCGATCATGGGGGTCATGGCATCGCCTTATGTCGAGATGGCCCGCCTCAAGGGCGTCGGTCCCTTCGGCGTCGTCGTCCGCCACGCCCTGCCCAACGCGCTGTCGCCGATCATCAACGTCGTCATCATCAACCTCGCCTATCTCGTGGTCGGCGTCGTGGTGATCGAGGTGGTGTTCGTCTATCCCGGCCTCGGCCAGCTGCTGGTCGACTCTGTCGCGAAGCGCGACATCCCCGTCGTCCAGGCCTGCTGCATGCTGTTCGCCGGCACCTATATCGGCCTCAACCTGCTCGCCGACATCCTGGCGCTGCTGGCCAATCCGCGGCTGCGCCGGCCGCGCCAGCGGGAGGCGCAGGCATGACCGGCATCGCAGCGCTCCGTACAGCCCCGCTCTCGGCCCGGATCGGGCTCGCGATCGTCGCCCTCTACCTGTTCTGCTTGCTCTTCGCCCCGCTCGTCGCGCCTTATGGCGAGACTGAGATCGTCGGCGGCCCCTGGGCCGGCGGCTTCTGGGACCCGACAGCGGACGGCCCGGCGACATTTCTGGGCACCGATCATCTCGGGCGGGACGTGCTCTCGCGCCTGATCTACGGCGCCCGCAACTCGATCACGCTGGCGCTACTGACCACCACGCTCTCCTTCCTCACCGGGACGACGCTGGGACTGGTCGCGGCCGTGCGCGGCGGGGTGGTCGACCAGCTCCTCGGCCGGCTGGTCGATCTCGTCATGGCCTTCCCCACCCTGATCTTCGCGCTGCTGGTGCTCGCCGTCGCCGGCTCGACGCTGCCCGTGCTGATCGGCGTCATCGCGCTGCTCGATGCGACGCGGGTCTTCCGGATCGCGCGCGCCGCCGCGATGGACGTCGCGGCCCAGGACTTCGTCGAGGTCGCGCGGCTACGCGGCGAGGGAACCGGCTGGATCATGCGCCGCGAGATCCTGCCCAACATCGTCGTGCCGCTCGCGGCGGAGTTCGGCCTGCGCTTCTGCTTCGTCTTCCTGTTCATCGCGACGCTGAGCTTCATCGGCCTCGGCATCCAGCCGCCGACCGCCGATTGGGGCTCGATGGTGCGCGAGAACGCCGCCGCCATCTCATTCGGCATCCTGATGCCGCTGTTTCCGGCCGGCGCGATCGCACTGCTGACCATCGGCATCAACCTGGTCATCGACTGGGCCGCGGCCGGCCATCACGGGGTGAGCGATGAACGCTGAAATCGCTGGTCTCGCCGAGGTGGCATCGTGCCCGCGAGCCGAGGCGGCAGCCGCGCCGCTCCTCGTCATGCAGGGGCTCGTGATCGAGACGAGCGGCCCCGGCAAGGCGCAGCGGATCGTCGACGGCATCGATCTCGAGCTGCATGCCGGCGAAGTGCTCGGCCTGATCGGGGAATCGGGCGCCGGCAAGTCGACGATCGGCCTCGCAGCGCTCGGCTATGTCCGGCCCGGCTGCCGCTTCGCCGGAGGCTCCATCCTGTTCGACGGACAGGACCTGCTCGCCCTGCCGCCGGAGCGCTGCCGGGCGCTGCGCGGCACCCGCATCGCCTATGTCGCCCAGAGCGCCACCGCCTCCTTCAACCCGGCTCACCGCCTGATCGACCAGGTGGTCGAGACCGCGACGCGGCAGGCCGGCATGGGGCGGCGCCAGGCGGAGCAGGACGCGCGCGAGCTGTTCGCGCGCCTGGCCTTGCCCGACCCCGACCATATCGGCGAGCGCTTCCCGCACGAGCTCTCCGGCGGGCAGCTCCAGCGTGTGATGATCGCGATGGCGATGATCTGCCGGCCCGACCTCATCGTCTTCGACGAGCCGACCACGGCCCTCGACGTCACCACGCAGGTCGAGATCCTCGCCTCGATCCGCAACATCGTCGAGGCCTTCCGGACGGCGGCGATCTACATCACCCATGACCTCGCGGTGGTGACGCAGCTCGCCCACCGCATCACCGTGCTGCGCCATGGCCGCATCGTCGAGGAAGCCCCGACGCGCGCCATGCTCGCCGCCCCGCGCGAGAGCTACACCCGCTCGCTCTGGGCGGTGCGCCAGATCCGGAAGATGCCCGAGCCGGCTCATGGCACGCCGCTGCTGGCGCTGGACGGGATCGGTGCGTCCTATGGCTCCGTGCCTGTGCTCAGGGATGTCTCGCTCACGGTCGGGACAGGCGGCACGGTCGCCCTCGTCGGCGAATCCGGCTCGGGCAAGTCGACCCTGGCTCGCGTCGTCGCCGGGTTGCTGCCGCCCACGGCCGGACAGGTGCAGCTCCAGGGGAGCCGCTTGCCGGGCGCCCTGCGGGACCGTTCGCACGATCAGCTCCGCCGCGTCCAGCTCATCCACCAGAGCCCTGATGCGGCGCTCAACCCAAGGCAGAGCATCCGCGAGGCGATCGGCCGGCCATTGCAGCTCCATCACGGCCTCAGGGGCGCGGCACGCGAGGCCCGCCTGCATGAATTGATGGCGCTGGTCGAGCTGAAGCCCGAACTGCTCGACCGGCTGCCAGGCGCGCTCTCGGGCGGGCAGAAGCAGCGCGTCTGCATCGCCCGTGCGCTCGCTGCTGGTCCTGAGCTGCTGATCTGCGATGAGGTGACTTCGGCGCTCGACCAGGTCGTCCAGGCCGGCATCCTCGTCATGCTCCAGCGCCTGCAGAAGGAACTCGGCCTGTCCTGCCTCTTCATCACCCACGATATCGCGACGGTGCGGGCCATCGCCGATGAGGTCGTGGTCATGCGCCAGGGCGCCGTGGTCGAGAGCGGGCCGCGCGACGCGGTTCTGAGCGCGCCGTCCGACGCCTATACGCGCCTGCTGCTCTCCTGCGTGCCCGATGTCGACCCCGACTGGCTGACCCGTCTCCTGCAACAGCGCGCCGAGATCAGGGACATCGACGATGCGCGCTGAGGACATGCCGGCAGGGCCGGCGCCGGACCGGATCGCCGCCCTGCGCGCGCATCTGCGGGGCAGCCAGGTGCTCGACCGCGATGCGCTCGCGGCGCGCGATCCGGGCTGGGACGCCGGCAACCTCAACGCCTTCGCGCTCGTTCGCCCCGGCTCGATCGCGGAAGTCGCAAGGCTGGTGGCGTGGTGCCGGGCGCAGCGCTGCGCCTTCGTACCGCAAGGCGGCCGGACAGGCCTCGTCGGCGGCTCCGTCACCACGCCGGAGCAATTGATCTGCGACCTTGGCGCACTCGACAGGATCGAGGAGATCGATCCCGACAGCGGCATCGCCGTGGTCCAGGCCGGCGTCACGCTCGGCGCCCTGCAAGAGGCGGCGGCGGCCGTCGGGCTCCATCCCGGCCTCGACCTCGCCGCACGCGGCTCGGCCACGATCGGCGGACTGATCGCCACCAATGCCGGCGGCATCACCGCCTTCCGCACCGGCGTCATGCGCCACCGTGTGCTCGGCCTGGAAGCCGTGCTGCCCGATGGACGCCTCGTCGACGACATGACGCGTGTCCTGAAGACCAGCGCCGGCTACGATGTGAAGCAGCTGCTGATCGGGGCGGAAGGCACGCTCGGCATCGTCACGCGCGCGGTGATCCGGCTCGATCCCCTGCCGAACGGCCGCGCCACCGCGCTGCTCGGCATCGGCGACGCAGCGCAGGCGCTCGACATCGTCCGCCGGCTGCGGGCGGGATCGGCGCCCCTGCTCGCGGCGGAGATCATGTGGTCGGGCTTCGTGGCCGCGACCTCTGCCGCGCTCGGCCTCGATCCAGCGCAATTGCCGTTGCGCTCGCCCTGCCTGCTCCTGGTCGAGCTCGGCGGCACGGATTTCGAGGCTGCCCGCATCGCTCTCGAAGAGGCGCTCGCCGTCCTCGTCGAGACGGAGCCGGAGCTCGACGGCATCGTCAGCTCCTCGATGGCCCAGTCGGCGCAGCTCTGGCGGCTGCGCGAGGACACGGAGGTGCTCTACCGGCTCCACCCCCAGGCGCCCTCCTACGACATCTCGCTGCCGGCGCGCGCGTTCGACGGCTATGTTGAGCGCCTGCGACCGGCGCTGAAGGCGATCGACCCGGCGATCGAGCCCTACCTGTTCGGCCATCTCGCTGACGGCAACCTGCACATCGTCCTGAACCGGCCCGGCCCGCTCAAACGGGATATCCAGGCAGCCGTGGAAGCCGCTATCTATGGCGAGTTGCGTGGGCTCGGCGGCTCGTTCTCCGCCGAGCATGGCATCGGCAGCAAGCGGATCGCGGCCCTGCAACGCCATGCCGACCCGGTGAAGCTGGCGCTGATGGCCGAGATCAAGAGGCTGTTCGACCCGGACAATCTCTGCAACCCCGGCAAGATCGTGGCCTGAACATAGGGCCACGCCCGGGGCCTCATGCCGCCTCCCGGCTCGCAGCCGGGGTCGCCGCGATCCAACCTTCCAGCATGGCGGCATAGTCGGCAGCGGCCGCTTCGAGCGCCTCCTTGGGAAGCTTGTCGGCTTCGTAGAGGATGAAGGGGTCGCTCCAAGACAGGCCGCAGCGATGGGCGGTGGCGCGCAGCGGCGCCAAGAGGTCGATCATGGCGAACATGTTGCGGCCGCCCGGACGATAGGCGTCGGAAACGTTGCCGGCGGTCGCCGCGATCATGAGCGGCGTGCCTTCCAGCCGCCGGCCCTCGGCCTCGTAGGCGAGGTAGAACATGCGGGTGAGCACCGCGTCCTGCCATTCCTTCAGCAGGGCCGGCGTGGAGTACCACTGGATCGGGAACTGCAGCACGATGCGGTCGGCGCCGAGCAACCGGGCGGCCTCGCGCTCCCCGTCGCGGAAGATGTCGATGCCATCAGGATAGAGCGCCTGCATGTCGACGATCTCGACGCCGGGCAGGCCGGCAGCTGCAGCCGACAAGGCGGCATTGGCCTTGGACTGCGAGAGATCGCGGTGAAACAGCAGGATGAGCGTCTTGGTCATGGTCGTCTCCCGTTCTGGCGAGAGGACGATGCTCGGCAAGAACAAATTACTCCAATCGATTGATGATCTATCCTATTATCGACCTCATGAATTTACGCGGGCTCGACCTCAATCTCCTCGTCATCCTCGACGCGCTTCTCGACGAGGCGCATGTCAGCCGCGCGGCCGACCGGCTCGGCCTGTCGCAGCCGGCGGCTTCGGCGGCGCTGCAGCGCTGCCGGCATCTGTTCCGCGACGAGCTCCTGGAGCGCGGCCGCGGCACCATGTCCCTGACCGCCAGGGCGCAAACCCTGCGCGCGCCGCTGAAATCGCTGCTGGCCGGCGTGACCGAGCTGGTCGACCCGCCGGAGGTGCCGCTCGCGGAGATCCAGCAGACGCTGCGCATCACCACGGCCGATTATCCGGCCCTGATCGTCATCGCGCCGCTCCAGCAGGAATTGCAGCGCGTGGCGCCCGGCGTCGACCTGGTGATCCAGCCCTGGCATGGCGCCGATGCCGCGCGCGCCGCTCTGGTCGACGGTTCCAGCGACCTCGCCATCTCCGTTTTCCCGCCGGCCGAGGACGATCTCCATCGCGAGGAACTGCTGACGGAACGCTACATGGCCGCCATGCGGACAGGCCATCCCGCTGCGGCGAGTTTCGATCTCGAGGCCTGGCTGTCCTACCCGCACATCCTGGTCTCGGGTCGCGGCAACACGCGCACGCCGATCGATGCCGAACTCGCCAGCCTGGGATTGTCGCGGCGCGTGGGCCTGGTCGTGCCCAATTTCCAGATGGTGCCGGAGCTGCTGCGCGGCTCGGACATGATCGCGCTGTTGCCGTCGCGGGTCTTGGCCGAGTTCGAGGGCCTCGCCTCCTTTCCCCCGCCGCTTCCCGTCCCCGGTTTCGCACTTCACTTGGCCTGGCATCGGCGGCGCGCGAAGGACGCCGCCCTGCAGTGCATCGCCGCGATCCTCATTCGATTGCTGCGCTGAGCCGCCGGCTTCCCGCCTGCCTATGTGCGCAGATTGAACACCACTGACAGGAAGCGGACGGTCGGCGTCAGCAGCCGCTCGTGGCCGTGGACGAAATTGGCATCGAAGACGAGCGTGTCCCCGGGCCGCAGCTCCATCGACGCATCGGCGTAGCGGTAGACCATCGAGCCTTCGAGCATGTGCATGAACTCGATCCCGGTGTGCTGGAAGCCGGGATGGTCCGCCGCCTCGCTGCTCAGGGTGACCAGATAGGGCTCGATGTATTTTTCGCCCGAGAGCAGGTGACCGAGCAATTCATAGCTCAGCCCGGCGCGCTGGCCGCGACGCTGCACGGCAATGCCCTGGCCCGCGCGCACAAGCGAATAGTCGGCCTGCTGATTATAGGATGCGAACAGCCGCGCGACCGGCACTTTCAGCGCGGCCGCGATCGAGACCAGCGTCGTGAAGGACGGCGTGGCCGAGCCGCGCTCGATCTTGGACAGCATGCCGTTCGACAATTTCGCCGCCTCGGCGAGCTGATTGGCGGCCATGCTCAGGCTCAGGCGAAGGCTCCTGATCTCCTGCCCGACAGCCGCGGCTAGGGCCTGGCCGCCCTGCCCGCCGTCGGGCTCGCCCGTCGCCATCGCCGATGAGTCTTCGGCCGTCCGGCCGGGCCGCGTCATCATCGATAGCGCCCCGCGCCTGACACGCTTTCCCTCCGGCGGTTTGCCGTCGCGCTTGCGATCGACCACAGCAGAACCTCCCAGCCTTCGCGGGTCCGTTTCGAGCCTGCACAGCGCCACTCCGACGGACTGTCCGCGCCTGCCCGGTCAGCACATTTTCATGAGATGAAAATATTTGCCAGTGCGTTGACAAGCCACTGGCGCGACAGAACAATCCTTGCAGAGACCGACAATAAACAATGCGAGGGGACCATGATCAACAATCGAAAATTTAGGACTATTCTTCTTTGCGCGGCCCTGTCGAGCGTCTTCGCCGGAGCATCGCAAGCAAAAGACCTGCGGATCGCCACCGAGGGAACCTATGCGCCGTGGAGCTTCGTCGATGCCGGCGGCAAGCTGACCGGCTGGGACGTCGATATCGCCAACGCGCTGTGCGAGGTGATGAAGGCCAAGTGCACGATCATGGCGCAGGAATGGGACGGCATCATTCCGGGCCTCAACGCCAGGAAATACGACCTGATCGTCGCCAGCATGGGTGTCACCGAGAAGCGCAAGCAGCAGGTCGCCTTCTCCAAGAAATACAAGAACACGGCGAGCCAGTTCGTCGCCAAGAAGGACGCGCCCGCCGACACCAGCCCCGACGCGCTCAAGGGCAAGCGGATCGGCGTCCAGCGCGGCAGCATCCAGGACGCCTATCTGACTGCGACCTATCCGAAATCGGAGATCGTGCGCTACGACAAGACCACCGATGTCGAGCTCGATCTCATCGCAGGGCGCGTCGACCTGCTGCTCGCCAACAAGGTGACCTCGATGCTCGGCTTCCTGAAGCGGCCGGAAGCGGCGGGTTTCGCGCTCGTCGGTCCCGAATACACCGGCGGCCTGCTGGGCGAAGGCAACGCCATCGCGCTGCGCAAGGACGACGCCAAGCTGCTCGAAGAGGTCAACGCCGCGATCGATACGCTGATCGCCAACGGCACCTATGACAGCATCACCAGGAAGTATTTCGACTTCAAGCTGATGTGAAACGACGAGCTGTGTCGAAGCTGGGCTCGGCCTGCCTTCGGCATGCTAGAACGAGGCGACCTTTCATGATCACCTTTGCGACACTTGGCCCGAGCGGCACCAACCATGAGCTGGTGACCAGGGAATACATCAAGTTCCACGAGATCCCCGACAGCGAGATCGTGCTGGTGCCCGATTTCACCATCGCCACGACCGGGCTGATGCGCGGCGACTATGATTTCGTCGTCCAATGCGCGGTCCATCCGGATACGCCGCCGACGCTCGGCACGCATTTCCACAAGGTCTTCGCCGTCGACAGCTTCATTTCCCGCAGCAAGGAGCTGGCAGTGCTGACGCGCTCGGAGGTCGAGCAACCGAAGTCGATCGGCCTGCTGGCGCCGGCGACCGAGAGCTATATCAACATCGACCGCTGGGAGACGCGTATCTCCGACCCTTCGCTGCCGATCATCTTCCAGAACCTGCTCGCCGGAAAATACGACTCGGCGCTGGTCTATCTCGAATATGCCGAGCAGTATCCCGACCGCGTCCGCGTCGACGAGATCCTGGGCTCGCCCGACGATGTCTGGATCGTCTACGCCGACGAGCGGACCTCCGGCGGCAAGCTCCAGGCCTGGCGGGACGGGCCCGTCCGCGAGCTGATCCGCCAGAAGGTCGCGAGCCGCGCCGCCGAGGATGCGGGAGACGCATTGCCATGACCCTGGCCTGGCTCTCCGGCTATGGCCTGCAACTGCTCTACGGGGCGGGCGTGACGCTGTCGGTCGCCGCCATGGCCCTGCTGTTCGGAACCGCCTTCGGCCTCTCGCTCGGTGCGCTCAAGACCTATGGCAGCAAGCCGTTCCGCTATGTCGCGGAGGCCTATACCGCGATCGTCAGGGGCGTGCCCGACCTCATCGTCATCTACCTGATCTATTTCGGCGGCACGGTCGCTCTCACCCGGCTGACCGGGCACTATGTCGACATCAACGGCTTTGCCGCCGGCGTGGCGGCGCTCGCCTTCATCTTCGCGGCCTATGCCAGCGACATCTTCCGCAGCGCGATCAGGCAGGTGCCGCGCGGGCAATCGGAGGCAGCGCATGCGCTCGGCCTGCCGCGGAGCGTCGCCTTCTTCCGGGTGGTGCTGCCGCAGGCCTGGCGGATCGCGCTGCCGGGTTTCGGCAATCTTTCGATCATCCTGATCAAGCAGACCTCGCTCATCTCCGTGATCGGGCTGGAGGAGCTGCTTCGGGCCTCTGCGGTGGTCTCGGGCGCGACACGCGAGCCGTTCTTCGTCTATGCCGTCGCCGCGCTGCTCTACCTCGCCATCACCAGCACGGCGTCCTGGGGGCTCCACCGCGCCCGCCTCCGCTCCAATCGTGGCTTTGCCTGAGCGATCCCATGCTTGACCTCCAGATCATGGCCGAGGCCTTCCCGAACCTGCTCCAGGGCGTCGGGCTGACGGGCAGGCTGGCCATCCTCATCCTGATCTTCGGCATGCTGGTCGCGATCCCGCTGGCCTATGCGCGCAATGCGCGCTCGGCCTGGCTGCACGGGCCGGCGAGCACCTATATCTTCGTCATTCGCGGCATCCCGTCGCTACTACAGGTCTTTCTGGTCTATTACGGGCTCGGGCAGTTCGACTTCGTCCGGAGCTCGGCACTCTGGCCGATCTTCCGCGACCCGTTCTGGTGCGTGATCATCGCGCTCGGGCTGAACTCAGCCGCCTATACTGCGGAAATCATCGCGGGCGCGCTCCGGCTCGTGCCGAAAGGGCTGAACGAAGCGGCGCGGGCGCTCGGCCTGTCCTGGTTCCAGACGCAGCGCAAGGTCACCATCCCGCTCGCGATCCGCCTGGCCCTGCCCGCCTACGATAACGAGATCATCCTGACGGTCAAGGCGACGTCGCTCGCGAGCACGATCACCTTGCTGGATCTGACCGGCGCGGCACGGCTGGAGGTGTCGAACACCTTCGCGCCCTACGAAGTCTTCCTCACCGCCGGCGCGATCTATTTCTGCATCACGACATCGTTGAGCTGGCTGCTGCGCAAGCTCGAGCAGCGCCTGTCGATCGAGAACCGCGCCATCGCGCAGAAGGCGAAGGACCTCCAGCTTGGCGCGGCGGCGCCCGCCTGAGAGCCGACCGGCGATCGGCAGGTCACACCGGCACCGCGCCGTGCACCTTGATCTCCTTCAGGACGAGGTTGGTGCGGACATGGGCAATGCCCGGCAGCCTGAACAGGAAGTGATCCAGGAATTCGTTATAGGCGTCCTTGTCGCGGCAGACGACGTGCAGGTGGTAATCCGCCTCGCCGGTGGTCGCGAAACACTCCAGCACTTCCGGCCGCTCGACCACGCGTGAAATGAAGGTCGCGACGTGGTCGGCCTCGTGCCGGACCAGCCCGACATGGACCATCGCGCTGAAGGCCAGCCCGGCCCTGGCAGGATCGACGATCGCGCGATAGCTCGCAATCACGCCGGCCTCCTCCAGCGCCCGCACCCGCCGCCAGCAGGCGGAAGCGGACATGCCGGCACGCTCGGCCAGATCCTGGTTCGAGATGCGAGCGTCGCCCTGCAGAAGGGTGACCAGCTTGCGGTCTTGCTCGGTGAGTTGCATCGCCCCTCTCTGGAAGGACCATCCACGCTTGGAATGATTATTGGTCAAACCAACCGAAACGGCAACGCTACCCGGCAAACGAGACAAATCTTTCCAGAGAGCGAGGCGTAAACTTCCCGCAAAGAACCTGCCGGGAGGCCACGCCATGAACGCTATCTCGCCGACCGGCCCGCTCGCCGATTATGCGCTGAGCGATCGCTATGCCCGCGCTAGCGGCCGGGTCTTCCTGACCGGCACCCAGGCGCTGGTGCGGATCGCGTTCGACCAGGCCCGGCGCGACCGCGCTGCCGGCCTCAACACGGCGGGTTTCATTTCCGGCTATCGCGGCTCGCCGCTCGGCGGCGTCGACCTCGAACTCTGGCGCTCCGGCGATCTCCTGAAGCAGCTCGGCATCGAGTTCCTGCCGGCCGTCAACGAGGACCTGGCCGCGACCGCGGTGCTCGGCTCGCAGCAGGTCGAGACCAATCCGGACCGGACGGTACAGGGTGTCTTCGGCCTCTGGTACGGCAAGGGTCCCGGCGTCGACCGCGCCGGCGATGCGCTGAAGCATGGCAATGCCTATGGCTCCTCGCCGCATGGCGGGGTGCTGGTCGTCGCCGGCGACGATCACGGCTGCGTCTCGTCGTCGATGCCGCACCAGTCCGACGTCGCCTTCATGGCCTGGTTCATGCCGACGCTGAACCCGGCCTCGATCGGCGAATATCTCGCTTTCGGCGAATACGGCTACGCGCTGTCGCGCTATTCCGGCATGTGGGTCGGCTTCAAGGCGATCTCGGAGACGGTCGAGAGCGGCCAGTCGGTCGACTTGCCGGCGCCGCGCCAGTTCAACGAGCCGGACTACACGCCGCCGGCCAGCGGCCTGCACTATCGCTGGCCGGACCTGCCGGGCCCGCAGATCGAGGAGCGCATGGAGGCCAAGAAGATGGCCGTCTTCGCCTTCGCCGAGGCGAATCCGATCGACCGGCGCATCTACGACATTCCCGATGCCTCCTTCGGCATCGTCACCACCGGCAAGGCGCATCTCGACCTGATGGAGGCGCTGCGCCTGCTCGGCTTGGACGAAGCGGCCTGCCGCAGCCATGGCATCGACATCTACAAGGTCGGCATGGTCTGGCCGCTGGCGCGCCGGGCGGCGCTGGAATTCGTGCGCGGCAAGGCGGAGGTCCTCGTCGTCGAGGAAAAGCGCGGCATCATCGAGAGCCAGCTCAAGGAGTATTTCTACGACTATCCCGGCCACAAGCCGCACTCGATGGTTGGCAAGCGCGACGAGGACGGCAATCGCCTGATCTCCTGGATCGGGGAACTCTCGCCGCGCCTGCTCGCGCCGATCGTAGCGAAGCGGCTGGACGCGCTCTTCCCGGATCTGCGCCTTGCCGAGCGAGCCTCGGCGCTCGCTCCCGAAGCCAGCAGGCTGATCCAGGTGCCCGGCGCGACGCGGACTCCCTATTTCTGCTCCGGCTGTCCGCACAACTCGTCGACCAAGGTGCCTGATGGTTCGAAGGCGCTGGCCGGCATCGGCTGCCATTTCATGGCGAGCTGGATGGACCGCGAGACCAGCTCGCTGATCCAGATGGGCGGCGAAGGCGTGAACTGGGCAGCGTCCTCGCTGTTCACCGGCAAGGGCCACATCTTCCAGAATCTCGGCGAAGGCACCTATTACCATTCCGGCTCGATGGCGATCCGCCAGGCGATCGCCGCCAAGGCGAACATCACCTACAAGATCCTGTTCAACGACGCCGTCGCCATGACCGGCGGCCAGCCCGTGGACGGGCCGATCAGCGTGCACGCCATCGCCCAGGAGGTGCGCGCCGAAGGGGTCGAGCGCATCGCGCTGGTCTCGGATCAGCCCGAGAAGTTCGCGCCCGCCAGCCTGCCGCATGGCGTGACAATCCATCATCGCCGGGAGCTCGATGCGGTCCAACGCGAATTGCGCGAGGTCAAGGGCGTCTCGGTCCTGATCTACGAGCAGGCCTGCGCCACCGAGAAGCGCCGCCGGCGCAAGCGCGGGACAATGGAGGACCCGCAGCGCTTCGCCGTCATCAACGACCTCGTCTGCGAGGGCTGCGGCGATTGCTCGGTGGCCTCGAATTGCCTGAGCGTCGAGCCGAAGGAGACGCCGTTCGGCCGCAAGCGCCAGATCAACCTCTCCAACTGCAACAAGGATTTCTCCTGCCTCGACGGCTTCTGCCCGAGTTTCGTGACCGTAGAAGGCGCCACCCGCCGCAAGCGTCAGGCGAGCGCGGACGACTTCGCCGGGCGCGCCGAGCTGCTGCCGCAGCCGGCTTTGCCACCTCTCGACAGGCCCTATGACCTGCTCGTCACCGGCGTCGGCGGCACCGGCGTCGTCACCGTCGGCGCGCTGATCGCCATGGCGGCCCATCTCGAAGGCAAGGGCAGCTCCGTCCTCGACTTCACCGGCTTCGCCCAGAAATTCGGGCCGGTGCTCTCGTTCATGCGGATCGCCGCGGCACCCGAGGCGATCAACCAGGTCCGCATCGACGCTGGCGCGGCCGACGCGCTGATCGGCTGCGATATCGTCGTATCGTCCTCGCCCAAGGCCTCGGCGACCTATCGCGCCGGCATGCGCGCGCTGGTCAACACGGCAGAAATGCCGACCGGCGACATCGTGCGCCAGCGCGACGCCGACCTCGCGACGCGCCGCCGGCTGAAGGCGATAGAGACGGTGATGGGCAGCGGGAACGTCCGCGCCATCGACGCCAATGCGCTGGCCGAGACCCTGTTCGGCGACGCCGTCTTCGCCAACATCATCATGCTCGGCCATGCCTGGCAGCAAGGACTGATCCCTGTGGGGCTTGAGGCCATACAGCGCGCCATCGACCTCAACGGCGTCGCGGTCGAGCGCAACCGGCAAGCCTTTGCCGCCGGCCGGCTGGCGGCGGCGGACCCGAGCGCCTTTGCGCCGCCCCCTGCCGCCTTCGAGACGGAGAGCCTGGACGCGGTGATCGCTCGCCGCGAGCGCTTCCTCGCCGACTACCAGAACGCGGACTGGGCCCGGCGCTACCGGGCTGGTGTCGACAAGGTCCGCGCCGCCGAGCAGCTATTCGGCAGCGAAGCGCTGACGCTGGCGGTCGCCCGCTCGCTGTTCAAGCTGATGTCCTACAAAGACGAATACGAGGTGGCGCGGCTGCACATGCAGACCGGCTTTCTCGATGAGGTGAAGCAGCGCTTCGAGGGCGATTTCAGTGTGAACTACCATTTCGCCCCGCCCTTCCTCGGCGGCGAGAAAGATGCACGCGGGCGACCGCTGAAGCGGCGCTTCGGCCAGTGGATCCAGACGCCGCTGCGGCTGCTGGCCCGCCTCAAGGGCCTGCGCGGCACCGTCTTCGACCCGTTCGGCTACACGGCGGAGCGGAGAATGGAGCGCGCCCTGATCGGCTGGTACGAGGCGCTGGTCGGCGAATTGATGGCGCGACTGCCCTCGCGCGGGCCGGACGCGCTGGCTGCGATCGCCGCCCTGCCGATGGACATCCGCGGCTACGGCCCGGTGAAGGACGCCGCCGTGGCCCGCGTCAAGGCCGCGGCGGAGCAACAGCTACGGGAAGCATCGACGGCAGCGACGAAGGAAGCCGCTTGACGGAGCCCTTCGCGGCGGCCCTATGGCACCTCGCCCTCGAAGCGCACGCCGAGCGAACCGAGCGCGCCCCAGTAGTCCGGATAGGTCTTCGCCACGCAAGCAGGATCGAGAATGGTGACGCCGCCGATCTTGAGGCCCGCCAGCGCGAAGCTCATGGCGATACGGTGATCGGCGAAGGTATCGATCTCGGCCGGCAGCGTCTGGCCGGCCAGCGCCGGATCGGAGGCGACGAGAAGATCGTCGCCCTCCTCGACGCCAAGACCGGGACGGATGCGCGACAGGCCCTGGGCCAGCGCCGCGACGCGATCGCATTCCTTGACGCGCAGATTGGCGATGCCGGTGAAGCGCACCGGCGTCCGGTTGAAGGCGGCGAGCACGGCGAGCGTCGGCACCGCATCCTGCATCTGCGAGCCGTCGATCTGCGCCGGCAGGTTCGGGAAGGCGGCGATCAGTTCATGCGCCTTGGCGTCGGGCTGGGTGAAGGCGGAAGCTGGCACGCCGAGATCGATCGAGCCGCCGGTCAAGACCTCCGCCGCCCAGAGATAGGTCGCGGCCGAGGCATCGGGCTCGATCAGGTAGTCGGTCGCGGTATAGCCGGTCGGCGCGATCCGCCAGCCGCCGCTCGCCGGTTCGGAGACTTCGGCACCGAAGGCGCGCATCGTCGCCAGCGTCAGGTCGACATAGCCGCGCGCGCCGATCTCCTGGCCGGTCAGCACGACATCGACCGGATTGCGGGCGCAGGCGCCGGCCATCAGCAGGGCCGAGACATATTGGCTGGAGAGCCCGCCATCGACCTCGACCAGCCCACCCTCGAAACCGCCCTGCCCCTGGATGGTCACCGGCGGGCAGCCGCTCGGCGCGGTGATCGCGACACCGAGCCGGGTCAACGCCTCGACCAGCGGCAGGATCGGCCGCTTGCGCATATGCTCGTCGCCGTCGACCACGACCGTGCCGTCGACCAGAGCCGCCGCCGCCGTCAGAAAGCGGGTCGCAGTGCCGGCATTGCCGAGGAAGAGTGGCTTGGAGGGCGCCTGCAACTTGCCATCGCTGGTGACGATGAAGCTGGTCGCATCGGGCTCGTCGATCGTGACGCCCATGTCGCGCAGCGCCTGCGCCATATAGCGGGTGTCGTCGCTCTTCAGCGCACCGCTGAGCCGGCTGGTGCCCTTCGCCAGCGCCGCGACCAGCAGCGCCCGATTGGTGATCGACTTCGAGCCGGGCGGCATCACCCGGCCGATCAGGGCCGCCGTCGTTGGCAGGATGGTGAGTTTGCTCAGGGCGGATTGGGTCATGGCAGGCTCGCGGCTCGGTCGCGAGGGTCTTAGACCGTGCGGCCGGCGAGCGGAAGGCGGGTGTCGCAATCGACGAAGCGCGACCTGTCCCCTCTCCCCTTGCGGGAGAGGGCTAGGGTGAGGGGTCGCGCGACGTGGACTACTGGCCCGCGTGACGTTGTCCGAAACTATCCAGACCTGTTCGACCCCTCATCCGGCCCTCCGGGCCACCTTCTCCCGCAAGGGGAGAAGGGAAGGCTCAGCCCTTCGCCAGCCCGAACCCGCCGACCGGTTGCGTCACGACATGGCTGTCGAAGCCGGCGATGATCGGCCTGGCCTTGGCGATCGCCGCCTGCACCACCGGCAAAGCGAGCGAGGCCTTGTGGCTCTCTTCCCTGTCCCAGACCTCGGTCACCCAGATCGCATCGGCGTCATCGGGATCGCGGGCGACGATATAGCTCAGGCAGCCCGGCATTTCGCCGCTGCTCTCGAGGATGTAGCCGATCAGCGCCTCGCGCTCGCCGGGCTTGGCCCGCATCTTCCCGATCAACCCGTACACGGCAGGCCCCTTTCTCAATCCGGGCGGCACCCTGCCCCCTGGCCAGGCCCGGCGCAATCAGCCGTCCTGACCGGGCCTGTCAGCAGGCAGCGTGCCCAGCGCCCGCAAGGCCTTCAGCGTCTCGCGCAAGCCGCGATGCAATGGCTTGTCCTTGCGCAGGACGAGGCCGAGCGTGCGATGCACGCGCGGCGACAACGGCTGGACGATCAGTCCCTCGCTTTCGTCCCGTACCGCCATGCTCGGCAGGATGGCGCAGCCGAGGCCGGCTCCGACCAGCCGCTTGATCGCCTCGACGCTGCCGAGCGACATCACCGGCTTCAGCGTCACGCCGGCGCGGGCGAACCATTCATCGGCGATACGTCGGGTGATGCCGCCCGGTTCGAACAGCAGCACCGGAAGCCGCGCCAGCGCCTCCGGCGTCAATCGCAGCGGCAGTTCCATGCCGGGTGGGGCGATCACGACGAACTCATCGTCGAGCAGCGGCGTGACCTGCAGGCTGCGGCCGGCAGCCGGCAGCGAGACCAAGCCGATATCGATCTGATTGTCCTCGATCGCCTTGACGATGTCGGCGCTGTTGCCGGTGCTGACGGTGATCTCCAGCGTCGGATAGCGCTGGCGCAGGTCGCGCAGCACCGGCGGCAGCAGGAAGATGCAGGCGGTAGCACCGGTGCCGATCCGCACGCGGCCCATCGCTCCCGTCGCATGCCGCGCCATCGCCTCTTGCGCCGCCGCGACCGCAGCCTCGATCCGGCCGGCATGGTCGAGCAGTTCGGTGCCTGCCGCCGTCGGCTGCGCCCGGCGCCCGACCCGCTCAATCAGGACAGTACCAAGCCGGCGTTCGAGCTCGCGGATCTGCAAGCTGACCGCCGGCTGGCTCAGGCCGAGCCTCTCGGCCGCGGCCGAGAAACTGCCGAGCGCAATCACCTGGCGGAAACTGTCGAGCTGGTCGAGGCGAAGGTCGCGCATCTCAAAGAATTTCTCATGCTCTGCATAACTTCGAGAAGCTTCATTTATGAGACGGCAAAGCGCAAGGTGCCGGCGCGGCCCGAGGACAAGCCGGCCGCGGCAGGGCACGAGCGATGAGCGGGATCTGGTGGGCGGGACGACAGCTGCTGCGCGAGGCGGCACATTATGTCGGCGCCTGCCAGAAATCGCGCTATCAGCAATTGCGGACCCTGCGCGAGCTCGACGAGCACCAGCTCGCCGATATCGGCGTGACGCGACGGGAAGCGCTGACCGGGCGTCCCGATACGACTGAAAGGCGGCCCGATCGGGCCGGAACGATTGGCATGACGACTACTGAATCCGCCGGCACTACGGCATCGCCCATCCTCGTCCGCGATGCGCGGGAGGCGGATATGCCCGCGATCCAGGCGATCTACACCCACCATGTCCTGCATGGCCTCGCCAGCTTCGAGGAGACGCCGCCGAGCGTCGAGGAGATGCTGGTGCGTCGTCAGGCGGTGCTGGGGCTCGGCCTGCCCTATCTCGCCGCCGAGCAGGGCGGCCGGATCGTCGGCTACAGCTATGCGACGTCCTATCGCCCCCGCCCGGCCTATCGCCACACCATCGAGGATTCGATCTATGTCGCCGACGGGCTCGGTGGCAGGAAGATCGGCTCAACCTTGCTCGGCGCACTGATCAGCCGCTGCGAGGCCGGGCCCTGGCGCCAGATGCTCGCCAATATCGGCGACAGCGGCAATGCCGGCTCGATCGGCCTGCATCGCAGCTTCGGCTTCGAGCCGATCGGCACCTTGCGCTCGACCGGCTTCAAGTTCGGCCGCTGGGTCGACACCGTGCTGATGCAGCGCAGCCTCGGGCCGGGGGACCAGACGCTGCCTGGCGAGGCCAGATAGTGCGCTTCCCCCAAAAGCTCGGGTCATCCCGGGCGACCGAAGGGAGACCCGGGATCTATGTCTGAACCTCTCCGATACGGTTTCTCCCGTGAAGGCATGCGGGACGCTAACCCCTCCCCCTTGTGGGGAGGGGAAGGGGTGGGGGGCGCAAAGTCAAAGCGCCCCCGCTTAGCGATTAACGCGGCTGGCCAGTACAAGCAGCTTTGCACCCAGTCGCCCTCCCCCCATCCCCATACCCTTCCCCGCAAGGGGGAAGGGAGGCGCCCTCCCTCGCAGCGGTTGTCCGGGACCAATCGTCGATGAGCCTGTCATGATCTCCCGCAGCACCGTCTTCTGCCTCGGACTGGCGCAGCTCATCTCCTGGGGCGTCTCCTATTACCTGGTCGGCGCCTTCGGCGAGCTCATCGGCAACGAGCTCGGCTGGTCGCAGGCGATCATCCATGGCGGACTCTCGGCCGGCCTGCTGGTGATGGGGCTGACCTCCGGCGCGGTCGGCCGCCTGATCGACCGCCACGGTGGCCGCATGGTGATGTGCATCGGCTCATTGCTTACCGCCGCCGGCTGCCTCGGCCTCGCCTTCGCCCACACGATCGCGGCCTATTACGCCGCCTGGCTCTGCCTCGGCCTCGCCATGCGGCTCAGCCTCTATGACACCGCCTTCGCGGCGCTGGCCCGGATCGGCGGCAGCGCCGCGCGCCGGCCGATCGCCCAGATCACTTTGCTCGGCGGCCTCGCCTCGACCGTGTTCTGGCCGCTCGGCCATGTGCTGGCCGAGCAGTTCGGCTGGCGCGGCGCGCTGATCGCCTATGCCGGCTTCGCGCTGCTCACCTTGCCGCTGCACCTGACGCTGCCGACTGCCTCGGCGCGGCCTCTGTCCGATGCGGCTGCCGCGAAGCCCGTCGTCACGCTCAGCCCGGCCGACACCCGCTTCGCCGGCCTGCTCTACGCGCTGATCGTCACCTTCGCCGGCGTCCTCAATGCCGGCATGTCCGCCCATATGATCGGCATCCTCGCCGGTCTCGGCCTGCCGGCCGCAGCCGCGGTCTGGATCGGCGCGACCCGCGGCATCGGCCAGTCGCTGGCGCGGCTCGGCGAGGTGCTGTTCGGGGCGAAGACCAGCCCGTTCGACCTCAACCTGATCGCCTGCCTGGTGCTGCCGCTCTGCTTCGTCGTCGGCCTCGCCGGCGGCGCGAGCGCCTTTGCCGCGCTCGCCTTCGCCTTCTGCTACGGCGCCGGCAACGGCGTGCTGACGATCACGCGCGGCACGCTGCCGCTGATGCTGTTCGACCCGAAGAGCTATGGCGCCTATGTCGGGCGCTTGCTGGCGCCGGGCTTCTTCCTCTCGGCCGCCTCGCCGCTCGCCTACGCGCTGCTGATCGAGCGCTATGGCGCCTCGGCGGCGCTGATCCTGTCCGGGACACTGGCGCTCGCCATGCTGGTCTCCGCATTCCTGCTCCGGCAGCGCTTCTGCAGCCTGCCACGCTCCTGACAATCTCTGTCAGCACACCCCACAAGAACAATGCGGCAACATCGGCGGCTGCGTGCTACTCATGCCCGCCTCTCGCCCGGCTGCACTGGCACGGCCCGGCGATTGCCCTATCTGTACGGCTAAAGCTCAATCGGACACCACCATGGCCCGCAAGACCACGCTCGCCGAACAGGCCGCGACGCTGGAAGACATGTTCGACCGCAACCGTGCGGCCGACCCGAACGCCCGCGTCATCTCGGTGCGCGGTGCGCGCGAGCACAATCTCAAGAATGTCGACCTTGCCATTCCGCGCGACAAGCTGGTGGTGTTCACCGGGCTTTCGGGCTCGGGCAAGTCCTCGCTCGCCTTCGACACGATCTATGCGGAAGGCCAGCGCCGCTATGTCGAGTCGCTTTCGGCCTATGCCCGCCAGTTCCTCGAGATGATGCAGAAGCCCGATGTCGACCAGATCGACGGGCTCTCGCCGGCGATCTCGATCGAGCAGAAGACGACATCGAAAAACCCGCGCTCGACTGTCGGCACCGTCACCGAGATCCACGACTATATGCGCCTGCTCTGGGCGCGCGCCGGCATCCCCTATTCGCCGGCGACCGGCCTGCCGATCGAGAGCCAGACCGTGCAGCAGATGGTCGATCGCCTGGTCGAGCTGCCGGAGAAGACGCGCGGCTACCTGCTGGCGCCGGTGGTGCGCGGCCGCAAGGGCGAGTTCCGCAAGGAGATGGCCGACTGGCTGAAGCGCGGCTTCCAGCGCGTCAAGGTCAATGGCGAGTTCTACGAGATCCCGGACGCTCCGGCGCTCGACAAGAAGTTCAAGCACGACATCGACGTGGTGGTCGACCGCATCGTGATCCGGCCCGATCTCGGCGCCCGCCTCGCCGACTCGCTGGAGCAGGCGCTCGACCTCGCCGAGGGCATCGCGGTCTTCGAATATGCCGACGAGAAGGAGGAGAACGGCGAGGCCCGCCGCGTCACCTTCTCCTCGAAATTCGCCTGCCCGGTCTCCGGCTTCACCATCCCCGAGATCGAGCCGCGGCTGTTCTCGTTCAACAACCCGTTCGGCGCCTGTCCGGCCTGCGACGGGCTCGGCCACGAGATGCGGATCGATCCGGAGATGATCGTCCCGGATCACTCGCTCAGCCTGAAGAAGGGCGCGATCGCGCCCTGGGCCAAGTCGACCTCGCCCTATTACGGCCAGACGCTCGATGCGCTCGCCAAGCATTTCGGCTTCTCGACCACCAAGCCCTGGTCGGAGCTGCCAACGAGCGCCCGCGACGCCATCCTGTTCGGCACCGGCACCGAGGCCGTGCGCATGGCCTATAATGACGGCCTGCGCGCCTATGAGGTGAAGAAGCCCTTCGAGGGCGTGATCACCAATATGGAGCGGCGCTGGAAGGAGACCGAGAGCGACTGGGCCCGCGAGGAGATCGGCCGCTTCATGTCGGAGACGCCCTGCGCGGCCTGCAACGGCTTCCGGCTCAAGCCCGAGGCGCTGGCGGTCAAGATCGACATGCGCCATATCGGCGAGATCTCGCAGCTCTCGGTCAAGGACGCGCTCGCCTGGGTCAGCGCCCTGCCCTCGCGGCTCTCGCACAAGCAGAACGAGATCGCCCCGCGCATCCTCAAGGAGATCCGCGACCGGCTGACCTTCCTGCTCGATGTCGGCCTCGAATACCTGACGCTGGCGCGCGGCTCGCGCACGCTCTCGGGCGGCGAGAGCCAGCGCATCCGCCTCGCCAGCCAGATCGGCTCCGGCCTCACCGGCGTGCTCTATGTGCTGGACGAGCCCTCGATCGGCCTGCACCAGCGCGACAATGAGCGCCTGCTCGGCACGCTGCGCCGCCTGCGCGACCTCGGCAACACCGTGATCGTGGTCGAGCATGACGAGGACGCGATCCTCACCGCCGACTATGTCGTCGATGTCGGCCCCGGCGCCGGCATCCATGGCGGCGAGATCGTCTCGAAGGGCACGCCGCAGGACATCCTCAGCGACCCGAACTCGCTCACCGGCAAATACCTCACCGGCGAGATGAGCGTGCCGGTGCCCATCAAGCGCCGCAAGCCGCAGAAGGGCCGCTCACTCAAGATCGTCGGCGCCCGCGGCAACAACCTCAAGGACGTCACGGTCGACATTCCGCTCGGCCTGTTCACCTGCATCACCGGCGTCTCGGGCGGCGGCAAGTCGACGCTGATCATCGACACGCTCTACAAGGCGATCGCGCGCAAGCTCAACGGCTCGATCGAGCATCCGGCCAGCCATGACCGCATCGAGGGCATGGAGCATCTCGACAAGGTCATCGACATCGACCAGTCGCCGATCGGCCGCACCCCGCGCTCGAACCCGGCGACCTATACCGGCGCCTTCACGCCGATCCGCGAATGGTTCGCCGGCCTGCCCGAGGCCAAGGCGCGCGGCTACCAGGCGGGGCGCTTCTCGTTCAACGTCAAAGGTGGCCGCTGCGAGGCCTGCCAGGGCGACGGCGTCATCAAGATCGAGATGCACTTCCTGCCCGACGTCTACGTCACCTGCGACGTCTGCAAGGGCAAGCGCTACGACCGAGAAACCCTTGAAGTGAAATACCGCGAGCGCTCGATCGCCGACGTGCTCGACATGACGGTCGAGGAGGCCAAGGACCTGTTCAAGGCCGTGCCCTCGATCCGCGACAAGATGGTGACGCTCGCCCGCGTCGGGCTCGACTATGTCAAGGTCGGCCAGCAGGCGACGACGCTCTCGGGCGGCGAGGCGCAGCGCGTCAAGCTCTCCAAGGAGCTCTCAAAGCGCGCCACCGGCCGCACCCTCTACATCCTCGACGAGCCGACCACCGGCCTGCATTTCCACGACGTCGCCAAGCTGATGGAGGTGCTGCACGAGCTGGTCGAGCAGGGCAATTCCGTGGTGGTGATCGAGCACAATCTCGAAGTGATCAAGACCGCCGACTGGATCATCGACATGGGCCCGGAAGGCGGCGACGGCGGCGGCGAGGTCGTGGCGCAAGGCACGCCGGAGGATGTGGTGCGGATCGGCAAAGGCCACACCGCGCGCTTCCTCAAGGAGGTGCTGGAGCGGCGGCCGTTGAAGGGCAAGGGGGCAAGGCAGGCGGCGGAGTGAATCAAGGCTTTCCGCCGGGCCCACAAAGCGATAGAAAGAATCACCTCTGCACTTTTTCTTGCGCCCGATGCCTGATCTGTCAGATATAGAAACCGATCTGCTCAGAAGACATGCGAAAGCAATAGTTCATCTGCGCCGACAAAAATCACTTAAAAAATTGGGCCTCGTGTTTGGTGCGGGGATTGGCAAGGATGTTGGCTTACCAAGCTGGGATGAGCTTGTAAGTAGAATAGCATCTCACCCCGATGTTAATGGGATCGAGGCGCTACAAGAGGCACCTGGTATTGATCAGTCTCTGACAATCCGTATTCAGAAGGCTTTTGAGTGGTTTCGTTCGCACTGGGAGGCGCCAGCGGACATTAAAAGTATGGATCGGCGCCATCGCGAACGAGCATTAGTCGCACGATGGCGAGAAATCGTGCGTGACTGCCTTTATGAGAAAGCAACAGACTACAGCACGGAAGGCATCAGAAACAAACACCCTTATCTTGATCAGTATCGCAAAATTATCAAAGAATCTGAAGTAACAATTAACTATAATTTTGACGAAAGTCTCCAACTTTTACTGCGAGATGAAACATTTGATTCAGAACAGATGCGAAAATCTTTTCGAACTATATCAAAAGGTACCCTTAGATCGCGCACACTAGATCCTATTATCTATCATCCCAATGGATTTCTACCGCGCAACCTTCTTGAATCCACCGATCAACTCGTGTTTTCTGAGGAAAGTTTTGCAGACCAACTGCTACAATTAAACCAACACAAAGAAGACTATTTGGCCAGTCACATCGCCGGAAAAACATGCTTGTTTATTGGATTGTCGCTAAATGACGCGAATTTAAAACACTTACTTCGTACAGGAGCTACTGCGAATCCGGGGCAGTGCCACTATTATGTCTGCTATGATGACGGCACTTTGTGCAATGATGCCAAAGACGCCCTTCGGTTAGCCAATTTTCAGGTCTACAACCTGATCACATTGTTCCTTGGTAAAGCAGGCATCTCCGCCCTTGGATCATTGATTACGAAGGATGATACCCAGATTAACAGAGGAGCGGAGCAGGCAGGAATAAACCTTCGGTTCTTCTATTATGTCACCGGACCTATGGGAGTAGGAAAAAGCACATGCCTGTCGCACCTGTATAGCTTAGCAGCATACGATGAATGGACGCAGGAGCGACTTCCGGAACTCGCCAAAGATCGAAAATTACTTACAGAACCGGAACGAAAGAAAGTAGACAAGTGGCTCGATGATGAATTTTTTAGAAAGAATTGGAATTTACACACCGCAGAAGAGGGGCTTAATATTGTTGATCGACCACCACTAGATCCACTGTCATTTACAGACCAAGAAGATTGGCCATCGCGCGCGCAGCAACTTCAGGTGGCAATCAAAGGTCAATCGAGCAAATCGGTACAGCCTGGACATGTCTTCCTTTTAACAGGAGACTCTTGGGAGCTTCAATCTCGAATTATTTCTCAGAACAAGACAAGCTCATCTGAAACTCTGCACGAAATTCAGGAATTTCTGAAGAAGATATACTCTGTTCCGGGGGTAACAACCGTCGATACGCGGAGCATGAGCGTATCTGAGCTGGTCAGGCGAGTCGCTCAGATCATCCATCTTCACGATTACGTGGAGGCCGATCTAAGTGGCCGATTGAACTCAATTGCGTCCATGGAGTCGCGACAGGTGGAGATGGATTTTTGATGCAGATCGCCACTAGGCCGCAGATTTATCTGGCTGGACCATTGTTCTCTCAGGCAGAAAAAGAGTTTAACTCGCGGCTAGCGCAATCTCTGGAGTTTCATTTCGATGTGTTCCTGCCGCAGCGTGACGGGGCGCTACTTATTGAGTTGATACAGCGCGGTTTGAACGCTCGGGAGGCGGAGAAGCGCATCTTTGATACCGACATGGACGCGCTGAAACGTTGTGATTTTTTCGTTCTTGTTCTCGATGGCCGATCAGTTGATGAAGGCGCCGCATTCGAACTAGGTGTGTCTTTTATTCTCGGAAAGCCTTGCTACGGATTGCAAACGGACCCGCGACGCCTGATGCCAAGTGGGAACAACCCCATGATAGAAGGAGCGCTCAAAAGCGTCAGTACCTCGGTTGAAGACCTTCTTAGTGTTCTCGTTGGCCGTTGAGCCTTCCCAATAGGAAATGTGGCGCTACGCACTGCTTAGCCCGCCGCGATGCCCGCGGCACGACACAGTTCAGCAATGCATGGGTCGCTCTAGGGACGACCATGACGGGAGCGGCAAACTTATCCCCGCCCGCAAAACCTCCCGTACAATCCCCTCGCCCATCACCCATACGGGGCGGCCGTCCGGAGGTATGCCAGAGGCTGGGTGAGGGTCGGCGCCTGCGGGCGGGGGTTACGCCCCGCTCCCGGGAGGCTTCGGGGCACCGCCCTGGGGGCAATACGCCCCCTGTGCGAGGAGCTCGCTAGATGAAGCGGCTGCAGCGGCCATCGTGATGACCCGAGGGAGCGACGACCCGAAGAGGGGACCTGGCTTCCAAAGGCATCGCGGCAAGGCCAGCAGCCGGCTTCGCAGAAGCGCGGCCCGGAGCTTGAAAATCGCCGAAGGCGGAGCGCCACGGGGCGTGCGGATGAGGCTTCATCCGCGCCGCTTCCTGGCTCAACGGAAGCGGATGCTACTCGACGCGCCCCGCGGCGCTCCGCCAGCCCCGTATTCCGAAGCGCCCGCAGGCAGGCCTGCGGGCGGGGTTTGGCGCGTGGGTGAAAGGGCGCGGGATCCCCTCTCCCGTGTGGGAGAGGGGTAGGGGTGAGGGCCCGCCCTCCCCGTATGAGGCCGCGACGGAGCCGCCGCGCCTTGTGCGGCAACGGCAGGCCCTCATCCGGCGCTCCGCGCCACCTTCTCCCATCCGGGAGAAGGAAGGAGGCGTCGCGGATGACCGCGCTCCCCGCATGAGGCCGCAACGGGAGCCGCCGCACCTTCTACGGAGACGGCAGGCCCTCATCCGGCGCTCCGCGCCACCTTCTCCCATCCGGGAGAAGGTTGGGTCGTGGTTCCGAGTGCTTTTTGGGCCAGTCATTGCATGCCGATGTCCTCTCCTGAGCCAATTTGTCGCCCCTGGCCTGCCCCGTCCCTAACTCGCCATTAACCTCGATCGTTCATTTCCTTCAGAGGAGTAGTGGCTTCGCGCGGGCTGTAGCTGCTGTGGTGCGAGGGTAGCAAACCATGCGGCTGATCGTCGGCGCAATCATCGTCTTCGCCTGCGTCTTCGGCAGTTACGCGGCCATGGGCGGCCACCTCGAGGTCCTCTGGCAGCCGTTCGAGTTCGTCATCATCCTCGGCGCAGCGATCGGCGCCTTCGTCATCGGCAATCCGCCGCCGGTCCTCAAGGCCGTGCCGTCCATGCTCGGCACGATCTTCAAGGGCTCCAAGTACAGCCAGGAATGCTATGTCGAGCTGCTGGGGATGCAGTATTCCCTGTACAAGCTCGTGAAGCAGAAGGGCATGCTCGCGGTCGAGGAGCATATCGAAAATCCGGGCAGCTCGTCGCTGTTCAATGCCTTCCCGACATTCGCGGCGAACCATCACGCGGTCGAGTTCGTCTGCGACTACATGCGCATGCTGACGCTGGGCGCCAACAACGTCCACGAGATCGACGCGCTCATGGACGAGGAACTGGAGACGCACCACCAGGAGCAGGAGCGTCTCGTTTCGGCCATGCAGTCGATCGCCGACGGAACGCCGGCGCTCGGCATCGTTGCCGCCGTGCTCGGCGTGATCAAGACGATGGGCGCGATCAAGGAGCCGCCGGAGGTGCTGGGCCACCTGATCGGCGGCGCGCTCGTCGGCACCTTCTTCGGCGTCTTCGTCGCCTACGGCTTCTTCGCGCCGATGGCGGCGTCGCTCAAGAGCACCTTCGAGGCGGAAGCCAAGTACTTCCTGTCGCTCAAGGCGGGTCTCCTCGCCCATATCAGCGGCCAGCCGCCGGTGATGGCGGTCGAGTTTGCCCGCAAGGCCCTGATGAGCGACGTCCGCCCGACTTTCAGCGAAGTGGAAGCGGCAACCGCCAAACTGGCCGCCTGATCCGGCTCAATCTCCAGCAGGGATTCGATGAGCAAGCCCGCCCAACAGATTATCGTCAAGAAGGTCAAGAAGGCCGCCCATGCGCACCATGGCGGCGCCTGGAAGATCGCCTATGCGGACTTCGTGACCGCCATGATGGCGTTCTTTCTGCTGATGTGGCTGATCAGCATGACGACGCAGGAGCAGAAGGAAGGCCTGGCGGAGTATTTCGCGCCGGGGTCCTTGAGTCCCAGCACCAGCGGCGCCGGCGGCATGCTGTGGGGTACCGCCCTCGACAAGTCGGGCAGCAAGCCGTCTCCGCCACGCGAGGCGGCGACGGGGACCTCCAGGCCGGAGGACAAGGCGCGCCGGACCAGTTCCGGCGGCAGCGGCGACCGCGAGGCCAACCGCTCGGCTGCCGGCCAGCAGGCCAGCCACAGCGCGATAGCCAGCCTCCGGCAGACGCTCCAGAGCATGCCCGAAATCGCCGACCTGTCGCGCAACATCGTGATCGAGCCGACCAAGGAGGGGCTGGATGTCGCCCTGATGGACGAGTCCGGCCGCTCCATGTTCCCCGAGGGCTCGGTCCAGCCCTACCCGAGCACCCGTCGCGTGCTGGAGACGCTCGCGCCCACTCTGCGCCGCCTGCCCAACCGCCTGGCGATCACCGGCCACACCTCCGCCGCGCGCCCGGGCGCGGCGGAGGGCGCCGAGCCCTGGAGCCTGACCACCGGGCGCGCGCTCGCCGTCCGCGAAATCCTGTCGGGCGCCGGGTTCCCCAACGACCGCTTCGCTTCCGTGGTGGGGCGCGCCGACACCGAGCCGGTCTTCCCCGACAATCCCTACATCGCGCCAAACCGACGGGTCAGGATCACTCTGCTCAGTGAAGAGCCGCCATTGCCCCCGACCCCATTTCGCTGATCACATCGCCTCGGCCGCCTCACGGTCCGTTTGAGATTGAGCTCAAGGCCGACAAAACGTGAGAGGCCGGGGGCCTCCATGCAGGGCGAGCGGCCGGCGGCTCGCCCGGTCGGACCGCCCTCACCCCCCTGCCGGGACCTCGTCCCCCGTGCATGTCGAATGTTTCCGACATGCACCACGCGGAGCGCCAATCTCGAGCAGGCCCGAGATCGTGTGAGAAGGAGGCCAATCCCCTCCCCGCGCCCTTCCGTCGCACGGCATTGTGAGGGTCTTGTTTACGCCTTGTTAAACCGCTCTTGGACATCCCTGCGATGCAAACAGGAGATGACCCGATGATCAGACTGGCCCCTCTCGCGGCGCTCAGCCTTCTTTCGGCCACGGTCTCGGCTTTCGCCGCGCCGGCCCAGCCACTCGGCCAGTTCAAGCAGTGGAACGCGGCCGCCTATGACAACGCGAATGGCAAGCGTTGCTATATCGTCTCCTCACCCAATGTCGAGAAACCTGATACCTTGCGTCACGGCGACGTATTCTTCTTCGTTCAGACCGCACCGAACGCGCAGGCCCGCACCGAGTCGAGCTTCCAGACCGGCTATGATTTCGCCAAGGATTCGACCGTCACCGTGACGATCGGCGACGAGACGTTCCGCATGCTGACCTCGGGCAACAATGCCTGGCTGCAGCGGCTGGAGCGCGAGGGCGAGCTGCTCGCGGCGATGAAGGCCGGCGACGAGATGGTGCTGGCGGCGCGCTCGGCCCGCGGCAACGAGACCAGCTACACCTTCTCGCTCGAAGGCGTGACCGCGGCGTCAAGGCTGCTGGAGCGGTGCAGCTGACCAAGGACGTCATTCCCGGGCGAAGCGCAGCGCAGACCCGGGAATCTCGTGACGGGAAGGCGATGGTCGGAGCCTCCTCCAGCCTGAGATGCTCGGCACAAGGCCGAGCATGACGCGGCAGACTACAACACCCCGTGGCGCTCGAACACCGAGCGCAGGCTGTTCCCGGCGAGCAGCTCCTCGCGGGTCGAATCCTCGGCCTCGATCTTGGCCAGCGCCAGCCGGATCGCCTCGGGCGCGATGGCGCGGGGCACGATGACGACGCCGTCAACGTCGCCGAAGACGAAATCGCCCGGCGCAACGCGGGCGCCGCCGAGCTCGACCGGCTCGTCGGCGGCCATCATCTCGGCCCGGCCCTTGGTGTCGAGCGGGCCGATGCCGCCATGGAAAACCGGGAAGCCGAGCTCGCGGATGCGGCGGACATCGCGCACCAGCCCATCGGTGAGGCAGCCGGCAGCGCCCCTCACCTTCGAGGCGGTGGTGAGCAGTTCGCCCCAGGGCGCGATCCGGTCGGTCGGCCCATCGCAGGCGAGCACGGGGATCTCGCCGGCTTTCAGGCTGTCGATCAGGTCCATCTCCAGCGCATAGGGGTTGTGCCCGGCCGGGAGATGGTAGCGCTTCATGTAGAGCCCGGTGCGGGCGAAGCCGCAGAGCACGCTGGCCTCGTCGAGCGGGCGCACGAAGGGCTTCACCGCCTGATTAGGATGGCCGAGCTCGTCGAGCACATCTGAGAGCACGGCCGAGTAGAGCCGGCCCTTCAGCTCGGCGAGATCGAGTTCCCTGGCCAGATCCGGCATGCGCTTCCCCTCTCCTTATAGTGAGGGGAAGCTTCCGGGCGCGTCGACGGCGGGTCAAGCCGTCGCCACTGCGTGGGATGGAACGGCGCTCAGGACGCCATCGCATCGAGGCGAGCATAGCTCGCCTCCATGCCGTGCTCCATGCCGGTGGCGAGCATGGCCTCGCGGGTGGCACGGTCGGGCACCGTCATGCGCATGGTCATCAGCGTGCCCTGGCCATCGGCCTCGAAGCGGGTCTCGACATGGTTGTCCGGGCACGGCTCCGGCAGATGCATGCGCTCGACATGCCGGATGCGGCTGAACGGCTCGAGCGCGATGTATTCGCCGGTGAGGTAGAAGCCGTTGCCCTGGCCGTCGCTCCATTCATAGCGGATCTTGCCGCCCGGCCTCGCCTCGTTGATGCAGACCGGCATGGTCCAGCCATCGGGGCCGAGCAGCCATTTCTGGATCAGCGCCGGATCGGTATGGGCGCGGTAGACGGCCTCGGGCGACGCCTTGAAGCGGCGGGTGACGACGACATGGATATCGCCCTCGGTGGTCAGCGTGAGCTTGGTCATGTCCGGTCTTCCTCCTTGTCTGGTTCCATCTCGGCCAGAAGCTGGTCCAGCCGGTCGTAATTCGCTTCCAGGGCGCGCCGGAGCATGGCGAGCCATTTGTCGATCTCCTCGAGCGCTCCCGGTGCGAGCCGGCAGGGCCGCTTCGTTCCCTCGATCCGCCGGGCGATGAGCCCCGCCTCCTCCAGCACCTTCAGGTGCCGCGACACCGCGGGCTGCGACATCGCGAAGGGCTCGGCGAGTTCCATCACCGTGGTTTCGCCGAGCGCCAGCCGCGCCAGGATCGCCCGGCGCGTCGGATCGGCGAGAGCGGAAAAGGCTGCGTCCAACCTGTTCATATCGACCTCTTTATGTAACTATCTTGTTATATAACCTAATATGCATGGTCAAGCACCTTTTCGGCGCGAGGCTGGCATGGCGATGGGGCTCAGGAGCGCGGCGTAAGGATCGCCGCCCGCAGCAGCAGATAGAGCAGCAGTCCGTTGAGCAGATGCCAGCCCCAGTGCAGGCCGAACGGAACGGCGCCGCACAGGATGGAATCGAACGAGCGGAAGGTCAGCGACGCGGCGAAGACGAAGCCGGCAACGACGATCCGAGCCGCTGTCGCACCATCACCGCGCCACCCTGCCGCCAGCGCGACGCCGAAGAGACCGATCAGGAAGCCGGCATAGCCAGCCGAGCCACGCATGCCTGCAGGCAGCAGCGGCGAGAGCACCGAAGCCAGGCCGAAGCAGATGGCGAGGAAGAGAATCGCTCCGATCGCCGCAGCCAGGGGCGACAGACGCAGGAACCGGCTCAGCGCCAGGCCAAAATAGCAGAGCGCGAAGAGTTGGATCGGCACGACATCGGCCAGCAAGGTCCAACGCTGCGGCATGGTGTGGAACAAGAAGGAGCCGATGCCGATGGTCGCGACAAGCGCCGTCAGCGCCGCAACCGGCCAGTCACGCCGCCCCTGTTGGCGCAGCAGCAGCCATGCGGCCAGCGCAGCGAACAGAAAGGCGGCATTGCTGACCGCATTGAGCGGCTCGGCCCAGAAGGCGCCACTCAGCCGCTCGCAATAGCCCACGCCCTGCATGCCCTGCCCCGCGCCTGTCCGAGTCGTCGAATCATGCGGCCAAACTCATGCGAGCGCATGACGCCGTCAGCCGAACCGGCGTAATTCTCAGCGAATCCCGGCATGGTGAACAGGGCGTTAAACCGCCCTTCGCCTCGGCAACCAATGTTGCAGTGCAAATCGCATAGCGAACCGGACCTGATTTGCGCGGATTCGCGCCATATCTTGCCTCGGCGCGCTCTCGGGGGTTGATCCGCCTAAAAATTAGGCTCAATTTTCATTGTTCTGACAAAATCGTTAAGCGCCCTGCGCGGGTCTGGCGCCGTTTCCAAACGATCTCTTAATTCGTCATGCGTAATAAGCATAACAGAATTGACGCCGCGCCCCTGTGAGAGGCACGCTGATCGCTCTATATGCAGTGCACAACGAATTCATCGCTGTCGGGGCCTAAGCCCCGCAAAACCAAAAGGTTATCACCATGTTCCTGACCATGATCGCTGCCAAGATCCGCGCCTACCTTCGCTATCGCGAGACCGTCCGCGAGCTGTCCCGCCTCACCGACCGTGAGCTCGACGATCTCGGCCTGTCGCGCTCGGACATCCAGTACGTCGCCCGCACCCACGCGGCCTGATTTCAGACCTCCTGGGTTTGACGAGTAGTTTCTCCTAGGCCCCGCGTTCCTCCCCTCGGGGTCTGGTCGAAGAGCGAATGCCCGCTTCCGAGCGGGCATTTTGCGTTTCTGAGGGCGATTTGGGCCTCGCGCCCTTGACCTCGGGCGCCGCCGCGGACACATCGCGGCCATGACAACATCCACCGCACTCGCCCCCATCCATGTCGTCGGCGGCGGCCTCGCCGGTTCGGAGGCCGCCTGGCAGATCGCCGAGGCCGGCGTTCCAGTCGTCCTGCACGAAATGCGCCCGGTCCGCGGCACCGACGCCCACAAGACCGAAGGCCTGGCCGAGCTGGTCTGCTCGAATTCCTTCCGCTCGGACGATTCGTCCTCGAACGCCGTCGGCCAGCTGCATTGGGAGATGCGCCGGCTGGGCTCGCTGATCATGGCCAAGGGCGATGCCCACCAGGTTCCGGCTGGCGGGGCACTCGCCGTCGACCGCGACGGCTTCTCGCAGGCTGTCACCGCCGCGCTCGAAGCCCATCCGAACGTCACTATCGAACGCGGCGAGATCGCCGGCCTGCCACCGGCCGATTGGGACAAGATCATCGTCGCGACCGGCCCGCTGACCTCACCGGCGCTCGCCGAAGGCATCCGTTCGCTCACCGGCGCAGGCGAGCTCGCCTTCTTCGATGCGATCGCTCCCATCGTCCATTTCGATTCGGTCGACATGGACGTGGCCTGGTTCCAGTCGCGCTATGACAAAGCGGGCCCGGGCGGCACCGGCGCCGACTACATCAACTGCCCGCTCGACCGCGACCAGTACGAGGCCTTCATCGACGCACTGCTCGCGGCGGAGAAGACCGAGTTCAAGGAATGGGAGGGCACGCCCTATTTCGATGGCTGCCTGCCAATCGAGGTGATGGCCGAGCGTGGCCGCGAGACCTTGCGCTGGGGGCCGATGAAGCCGGTCGGCCTGACCAACAAGCACAACCCGACGGTGAAGGCCTATGCCGTCGTGCAGTTGCGCCAGGACAATGCGCTGGGCACGCTGTTCAACATGACGGGATTCCAGACCAAGCTGAAATATGGCGAGCAGGCCGCGATCTTCCGGATGATCCCTGGGCTGGAGAATGCCGAGTTCGCCCGGCTCGGCGGCATCCACCGCAACACCTATCTCAACTCGCCGGAGCTGCTCGACCCGCAACTGCGACTGAAGGCCGATCCGCGCCTGCGCTTCGCCGGGCAGATCACCGGCTGCGAGGGCTATGTCGAGAGCGCCGCCATCGGGCTGCTGACCGGCAGGCTCGCCGCGGCCGAGCGGCTCGGCCGGCCGCTGGAGCTGCCGCCGGCGACGACGGCGCTGGGCGCGCTGGTCAACCACATCACCGGCGGCCACATCGTCACCATCGACGAGGGGCCGCGCTCCTTCCAGCCGATGAACATCAATTTCGGCCTGTTCCCGCATATCGAGGGGGTGGCGACGACGGGGCCTGACGGCAAGCGCCTGAAGGGCCCGGCCAAGAGCCTCGCCCGCAAGCAGGCGCTGACGGCGCGGGCGAAGGTCGAGATGGATGGCTGGGTTGGCGGGGTGAGCGTGCAGGCGGCGCAGTAGCCGCCGTCATTCTCGGACGGAGCGAAGCGCAGACCCGAGAATCTCATGACGAGAAGGCGAAGGAGACATGCGCGCTATCCCCTCTCCCCTTGCGGGAGAGGGTTAGGGTGAGGGGTGCGCGACGCCGATCGCTGACCAGACTCGACGTTTTCCGAAAACTCAAAGACCTGAGCGACCCCTCATCCGGCCCTTCGGGCCACCTTCTCCCGCAAGGGGAGAAGGGAAGCCCTGAGCCGAGCCCGAGCATGACGCGCTTCAGCCTCTATCCCCGCGCCGCGCGCCAGAGCGTCCATTGCCGCCTGAGCGGCGAGAGGCCGATGATCGTGCGATAGGGGTCGTAGCTGCGCCGTTCCATCTGGCGCAGATAGGGCTCGACCAACGCGACGGGCAGGAAGGCCGGCCGGATAGCGGCCGGCACGGTGGCGCCGAGGTCGTTGAGCTTGCGTAGATGGATGCGCGCCAGCGCCCGCATCTCCTTCAGCGAATAGACCAGCCCCGGCCCACCGCGGCCGCGCACGATGTCCTCGCGGGTGACGCCGTTGCGGCCGAGCAGGTCGGCAGGCAGATAGACCTGCCCGCGCGCCGCATGCCAAGGGAAGGCGCGCATCAGCCCACAGAGCGCATAGGCGACGCCGGCATGGCCGGCGGCCGTCGCGCCACCGGGATCGCGCCCTTGCCCCAGCACGAGGCAGGCGAGGCGGATCAGCGCGCTCGAGGTCTCGCCAGCATAGCCTTCGAGATCGGCGAGCGAAGGCATCGGATCGTCGTAGAGGTCGAAGACGCGTGCCTCGATCAGGCCCGAGAGCGGGGCGATCGGCAGGCGGAAGCGCCTGACCGTGTCGAGCAGCGCCTGCGCGACCGGATGGCCCGGCGCCGGCGCATCCGGACCGGCCTCGAGCACGTCGCGCCACCATTGCAGGCGGACTTCGCCCGGCAACGGCTCGCTGACCTGCTCGCGCACGCGGGCAATCTCATGGCTGAAGGCATAGAGCGCAAACAGGCCGGGCCTGAGCGCCTCGGGCGCATAGAGCGAGGCGATGTAGCGGTCCGGGTCATGCTCGCGCACCAGCGCCAGGCAGTGGCCATAGGCCTGGGAGAGCGGGCCCGGCGCAGTGCCGGCGCGGTCCTCGGTTTTCGTGGTCATGCGCCCTCCCCGCTCCCGCCGTCACGCGGGTCGAAGCGCCGGCAGTCTAGGCTCAGCCGGCGGCCTTGGCTACGCGGGAGCGACATGGCTGGTTGGATTTGATCGCTAATCAGTCGACCGCGATCAACGCTGCGGCAACCCGCCGCTCCTCGCCGACGAGGACGTTGTAGGTGCGCGCGGCAGCCGGCGTCGCCATCGCCTCGACGGTGATGCCGACCGCCTTGAACGGATCGCGCAGCGAGGCCGGCAGGAAAGCGATGTCGTGGCCGATGCCGAGGATCAGGAAGTCGATCGTCCCGGCCTCGTCGAGAACCGGCTGCAGGCTCTCCAGCGTCACCTGCGCAAAGGACGTGACCGGCCAGATCCGGATGCCGGCCGGCGTCGCCAGGATCGAACCGCGATGGCTCATCTCGGCGAAGCGGAAACCGCCGGCGCCGAAGCCATCGAGCTGGTAGCGGCCGGGTACGAAGCCGTCGAAGCGACGTTCCACCAACCCCTCAGACCCGCGCCTTGGCGTCGGCCAGTTCCTCGCTCTGGTCGAGGCGGCCGGCGCGGACGTCGAGATAGAGCAGCACCGGCGTCGAGACGAACATCGCCGAATAGGTGCAGACCATGACGCCGAACAGCATGACCAGCGCGAAGCCCTCGATCGCCGTGCCTCCGAAGAACACCAGCGCGATCAGCGCCAGGATGGTGGTGGTCGAGGTGATCGCGGTGCGCGACAGGGTCGAGTTGACGGACAGGTCGAGCAGCTCGGGGATCGGCATGGTCTTGTAGCGGCGCAGCAATTCGCGCGTGCGATCGAACACCACGACGGTCTCGTTCAGCGAGTAGCCGACGATGGTCAGGATCGCCGCGATCGAGGTCAGGTTGAATTCGAGCTGCGTGATCAGGAAGAAGCCGAGCGTCAGCACGATGTCGTGCATGGTGCCGACGATCGCGCCGATGGCGAGCTGCATCTCGAAGCGGAACCAGAGATAGACCAGCACGCCGATGATCGCGAGCACGACGCCGAGCGTGCCGGCCTGGACCAGCTCGCCGGAGACGCGCGGGCCGACCGTCTCGACGCGGCGGAATTCATAGGTATCGGAGAACGCAGCCCGCGCCTTGGTCACGACCGCCTGCTGGGCGATCTCGCCGCCCGGCTGGAGGGCGAAGCGCATGGAGAGGTCGCCGGCATTGCCGAATTCCTGGACCTCGACCTCGCCGAAGCCGAAGCTGTTGGCCGTCTGGCGGACATGGGCGATGTCGGGCTTGCCGCTCTTGGCCTGCATTTCCATCAGCGTGCCGCCGCGGAAATCGATGCCGAAGTTGAGGCCGACCGTCAGGAACAGCACCAGCACCAGCACCGAATAGGCAGCCGAGAACGGATAGGCGAGACGGCGCCAGTGGACGATGCGGAACTTGGTGTTGTCGGGAACGATGCGAAGCAGGCGCATGGTCTGTTATCTCCTGGCCTGCGGGATCAGAACGGAAGGGCCTTCGGCCGCGCCCAGCGATACCAGAGCGCGATCAGCATGCGCGTCAGCGTCACCGCGGTGATAACCGTGGTCAGGATGCCCAGGATGAAGACGACAGCGAAGCCGCGCACCGGGCCGGAGCCGAGGGCGAAGAGCGCGACCGCAGCGATCAGCATGGTGACGTTGGAATCGATGATCGTGGCGAAGGCGCGCGTGAAACCCGCCTCCAGTGCCGAGACCAGCGATCTGCCGAGATGCGATTCCTCTCGCATGCGTTCGTAGATCAGCACGTTCGAATCGACCGCCGTGCCGATGGTGAGCACGATGCCGGCGATACCCGGCAGCGTCATGGTCGCCCCGAGCAGCGACATCAGCCCGAGGATCAGGCAGACGTGCACGAGCAGCGCGATGCTGGCGATAATGCCGAACAGCCCGTAATTGCCGATCATGTAGAGGATGACCAGCACGGTCGCGATGATCGTCGCCATCTTGCCGGCCTGGATCGAATCCTGGCCGAGGCCGGGGCCGACGGTGCGCTCCTCGACGATCGTCATCTTCGCCGGCAGCGCGCCGGCGCGCAGCAGGATGGCGAGGTTGTTGACCGCCTCGACCGTGAAATTGCCGGAGATCTGGCCGGAGCCGCCGGTGATCGGCGACTGGATGACCGGGGCCGAGATCACCTTGTTGTCGAGGACGATGGCAAGCTGGCGGCCGAGATTCTCGGTGGTTGCCTGGCCGAAGCGCTGAGCGCCGCGGATGTTGAAGCGGAAATTGACGATCGGCTGGCTGGAGCGCTGGTCGAAGGCCGGCTGGGCGTCGATCAGGTCCTCGCCCTCGACGATGACCTGGCGGCTGATCGGGATCGGCTGGCCGCCCTGATCCTGCGAGGGCAGCATATCGACGTCACCGGCATTGGCATCCGCGACCATGCGGAACTGCAGCTTGGCGGTCTCGCCGAGGATCTGCTTCAGGCGCTGCGGGTCCTGCAGGCCCGGCACCTGGACCAGGATGCGGTCGAGGCCCTGGCGCTGGATGTTCGGCTCGGTGGTGCCGAGCGCGTCGACGCGGCGGCGCAGCACTTCCATCGCCTGCTCGACGGCACGGCGGATGCGCTCGTTGGCACCGGCCTCGGTGACGTTGAGCTGGATCAGCCCATCGGGATTCTCGGTGACCTCGATCGACTGGTTGCCCGAAGGGCCGAAGGCGCCGAAGGTGCCGATCGGCTGGGCGAGCTCGCGCAGCTTCGGCATCAGCTTGGCGCGGTCAGCCGCTTCGGGAACGCGCAATTGCACGCCGCGCGGGGTCAGGCCGATGCCGCCCTGCAGACCGACGCGCTCCTCGCGCAGGATGCGGCGGACGTCGTCGCGCAGCTGAGTGACCTGGCTGCGGATCAGGTCGGCGCGGTCGATCTCGAGCAGGACGTGCGAGCCGCCCTGCAGGTCGAGGCCGAGCGTCATCGCATGGATCGGCAGCAGGAAGCGCGGAATCCAGGCCGGAGCGCCTTGCTCGATCGCCTTGCGGGTCTCGGGCGAGAACAGGTTCGGCACGGCGAGCCCGCAGCCGAAGACCAGCACGAGCAGAACGAGAATGACCTTGCGGGCCTGGAGACGAAGCATCTGTTTGAACAGCCTTGTTGGCGGGCGCGGGCGCCTTCAGGCCCCGCGCCTCACGGCCTTCAGCTCTTGACCGGCTCGCCCTTGGCGCGCACGTCCGACACCATGCCCTTGAGGATGCGCACGCGCACACCATCGGCGATCTCCGCCTCGAGCTCGGCGTCGTCGATCACCTTCGAGACCTTGGCAATGATGCCGCCCGAGGTGACGATCGTGTCGCCGCGGCGCACATTCTTGATCATCTCCTGATGCGACTTCACCCGCTTCTGCTGCGGCCTGATGATCAGGAACCACATGATGACGAAGATCAGGACGAACGGAACCAGCGACATCAGGACGTCGTTGGTGCCGCCGCCTCCAAAGCCCTGGGCAAAAGCGGGGGTGATCACGGGAAGGCTCCTTCACGTCGCCGCCGATTGACGGCCGGCCGGCGCGGGGGTTGCAAAATCGCGCGGACTATAGCCAGCGATGTCGTGAAATCAATCGAAAGCGACCGGCCTTTCGGCCGCATCCCCCAGCTAAGCTGTCCCTGCCCTGCGCGCAATGGCCTTGCGTTCGAACGTCCTCCGGCGCTATGAGCGTACCGTACCGTTCGGTACGGCCTATTTGCGGACGAACTGCGATGACCGACACCGCCCCCGACCCGACGCTCGCCACCTTGCTGCGCATCGCCGACGCGCTGGAGCGTCTCGCTCCGCCGGCGAAGCACAAGCCCGATCTCACGGCCGCCGACGCCTTCGTCTGGCACGCCGCCGGCCATGAGCTTGCGCCGGTCGCCAAGGTCAACCGCGTCGCTCTGTCGCTGCTGCGCGGCGTCGACCGGGTCCGCGACACGCTGGCCGAGAACACCGAGCGCTTCGCCCGCGGCCTGCCGGCCAACAACGTCCTGCTCTGGGGCGCGCGCGGCATGGGCAAATCGTCGCTGGTCAAGGCGGTGCATGCCGACACCAACAAGCGCCTGCCGAAAGGCGCCCTCCCCCTCAAGCTGATCGAGATCCATCGCGAGGACATCGAGAGCCTGCCGGTGCTGATGGGGCTGCTCAAGGCCGATCCGCACCCTGCCATCGTCTTCTGCGACGATCTCTCCTTCGACGGTCAGGACACCTCGTACAAGTCGCTGAAGGCGGCCCTCGACGGCGGCGTCGAGGGCCGGCCGGAGAACGTCGTGTTCTATGCGACCTCGAATCGCCGGCATCTGCTGGCGCGCGAGATGGTCGAGAATGAGCGCTCGACCTCGATCAATCCCGGCGAGGCTGTCGAGGAGAAGGTCTCGCTGTCGGACCGCTTCGGCCTCTGGCTCGGCTTCCACAAGTGCAGCCAGGACGAGTACCTGGCGATGATCGACGGTTATGTCGGCCATTTCGGCTTGAAGATCGAGCCTGAAGCCTTGCGGCGCGAGGCACTGGAATGGGCGACGACGCGCGGCTCGCGCTCGGGGCGCACAGCCTGGCAGTACATCCAGGACCTGGCCGGGCGGCTGGAGACCAAGCTGGAGGGGTGAATCCGGAGCGTATAGGCTCGCTAAACCCGGCGCCGCTTTGCGCACGAATAGTGAAGCCGCCGTCCGGCTCTGATCGGAATGACAAGTCGAACAAGGGCAGAAGGGCGGGGAAGCGTGCGCTTGGAGCGGGAAAACGGCAGGCCCGAAGAAGCGGAACTGCTCGATCTGGAAAGCCAGATCGGCCGGACGCTGCCAGAAGCCTATCGCAACTGGCTTGCGGAAACCGGCGGTGGGGTGTTGATCGACAGCGCGATCCGAAGCGGGCTCGAGGACGAGCCGATAGCGGATATCGCGGAGATGTTCTCTATAAGCAATATTCTAAAAGAGATTAATATACTTGAAAATAGAATTCCCGCAACTTGGCTCCCAATTGGAATATCCAACGGCGGGGATATCGCCGTAATCGATCTAATCAGCGGGGAAATCCTCTATCTTTTTGTTCCCTATTTCTATGGCAAGGATTTCGCTACCAGAGATTTATCGGTAAAGATCGCCGAGGATTTTGAGCGACTAAGGCGAGATTTGAAACCTTTCGACGATGTGCTGAAAGAGATCAGGAACTAAGCAGCTCGCCATCACTCCTGCGCCTGACGCGCTTCAAAAACGCAAAACGGGGCGGCCTTTCCTGGGACCGCCCCGCCTCGTTTCGACCGGCGGGGTCTCGCGAATACCGGCCGAAGTCTAATCTGGATCAGTTGCTGCTCAGATAGGGCATCGGGTCGACCGGGGTCGAACCCTTGCGCAGCTCGAAGTGCAGCTGCGGCGAGTTGACGTTGCCGGACTGGCCCGACTTGGCGACGACCTGGCCGCGCTTGACCTGCTCGCCGCGCTTGACGCTGAGCTCGCCATTATGGGCGTAGGCCGAGACATAGCCGTTCGGGTGGCGGATCAGCACGAGATTGCCGTAGCCCTTGAGCTCGCTGCCGGCATAGGCGACGACGCCGCCCTCGGCCGCCTTGACCGGGGTACCTTCCGGCACCGCGATGTTGATGCCTTCATTGCCGCCCTTGCCGGCATAGCCGTTGATGACGCGGCCACGGGCCGGCCAGCGGAACTCGGCGCCGGACGAAGCCGGCTCCTCGGCCTTGGGCAGGCTCGCGGTGGTCTGCGGCTCGGCGGCCTTCGGCTCCGGAGCAGGAGCAACCGCCTTCGGCTGCACGGTGACCTTGTCGGCTGGCGCGCTGGCGACGACCGGAGCCGCAGCCTTCGGCTTGACCGGCTGGGCGGCGGGGGTCGGAGCCGGCAGCGCAGCGGTCTTGGTCTCGTTGCCGGCCTTGGCGGCGGCCTTGGCCTTGGCCTCGGCAGCGAAGCGGGCACGGGCCTCGCCCATGCGCTTGGCGTCGGCGGCAGCCCTCTCCTTGGCGTCCGCCGCAGCCTGCGCCTTGGTCTGGGCGGCCTGCGCCCGGGCATCGACGGCCGCGACCTTCGGGGCAAGCGTGTTCGGCGCAGCAGCGACCGGCCGCGAGACCGGCGGCGGTGCCGAACGCGGCTGCTCGAAACGGTTGTCGCTGGGTGCCGGCTGGCGCGCGGCGATCTGGGAGCCGCCACCGTTATAAACGGGAACGACGATGCGCGAGCCCGGCGTGACCTCGCCGTGGAGGCCATTGGCCTGCATCAGCGCGGAGCGCGGCACGCCGTAGCGGCCAGAGATCACATCGAGCGTCTCGCCATGGGCGACGACGATCGGGGTGCCGCCCTGGGCGCTCCAGCCGGCGGCCGAGCCCGGCGCGCTCGGAGCGGGAGCGGCCTGCGGAGCCGAGCGCGGCGCAACCGACGCGGCCGGCGGCGCCAGAGGCTGGCTGCGCACGCCGGGATTGCCGGTGGCGGACGCCGTCTCGTAGGACTGGCTCGGCCCGCTGCGGCCGATCGAGCCGGTCGTGGCTGGATCGCGCTGGGAGGCCGGGGCCTGAGCGGTCTTGAAGGGGTTGCCGAAGGGCGCCTCGGTGAAGCGCATGGCCTCCGAGGAGCAGGCGCCCAGGCCGGCTGCAAGGGCGCAGACCGACACGACGCGAACCACGGATTTCGGGACGGCCAGCTCGACTTGCTTACGCATGGACTCTGCACTCGCGAACGACGCAACTCTACGGTCCGCATTAAAGAGCCGGTTAGGTTAAGAAGGCGTTTCGCTGCTGACAGGTCAGGTGAATTTCTGAAGGCGGCTGCAATCTTCCTGACTGATGAGGAGCAATGATCCAGTGCGTGGAGACGAATGAGTCTTCCGCGGGATCCCCTCTCCCGGTTGGGAGAGCGACTGTGTGGTCAAGCGCATCTCCATGGTGATTTGGTTCGGATGATTGCGTTGAGGATGGTGATGAGCTTGCGCATGCAGGCTGTGATGGCGAGCTTGGACGGTTTTCCGGCGGCGCGCAGGCGTGCGTT
>JAAEQB010000073.1 GCA_024231975.1 Allobosea sp. | reverse complement strand
TTGGGCCGCCGGGCCATCCCGGTGGCGGAGGGTGCGGATCTCGCGCCGCGCGATACCGTGGAGCTGCGGCTGGCGCGGATCTGGGAAGAGCTGTTGGGCGTACAACCCGTGGGCATCCGTTCCGACTTCTTCGCCCTCGGGGGCCATTCGCTCCTCGCCGTCCGCCTGATGGCGCGGATTCGCCAGGAGTTCGGCCGCGACCTGCCGCTGGCCACCCTCTTCCAGGACCGCACCGTCGAACACCTGGCGGCGCAGCTTCGCCGGCAGCAAGGCGAGACCGACCGCAGGGCCCTGGTCGCGATGCGTTCGCAAGGGATTCGGCCGCCGTTTTTCTGCGTGCATCCCGTCGGCGGGAACGTGCTTTGCTACGGCGATCTGGCCCGTCATCTGGGATCGGACCAGCCCTTCTACGGCTTGCAGGTGCCCGACTGCGAGGGCGAGCTGTTCCTCACCGAGATCGACGAGATGGCACGGCATTACGCCGCAGCCGTCCGCGAGGTTCAACCGCAGGGTCCGTATCGGCTGGGAGGCTGGTCGATGGGCGGAGTCGTCGCATTTGAGATGGCCCGGCAGCTCGAAGCGCA
>JAAEQB010000072.1 GCA_024231975.1 Allobosea sp. | reverse complement strand
TGGCCGACGACATCGCGCGCTCGATGAGCGCGGTGTCGGCGCGCGTGGCGGTGGTGCAGGGCAAGAACGCGATCGGCATCGAACTGCCCAACGCCAAGCGCGAGACCGTCTTCCTGCGCGAATTGCTCGCCAGCCAGGACTTCGAGGGCACCAAGCACAAGCTGGCGCTCTGCCTCGGCAAGACCATCGGCGGCGAGCCGGTGATCGCCGACCTTGCCCGCATGCCGCATCTGCTCGTCGCCGGCACCACCGGCTCGGGCAAGTCGGTGGCGATCAACACCATGATCCTGTCGATCCTCTACCGGCTGAAGCCGGAGGAGTGCCGCCTGATCATGGTCGATCCCAAGATGCTCGAGCTTTCCGTTTATGACGGCATCCCGCATCTGCTCACCCCCGTCGTCACCGATCCGAAGAAGGCGGTGGTCGCGCTGAAATGGGCGGTGCGCGAGATGGAGGAGCGCTACAAGAAGATGTCGAAGCTCGGTGTGCGCAACATCGACGGCTTCAACGTCCGCGTCGGCGAAGCCATGGCGGCAGGAGAGGTCATCACCCGCACGGTCCAGACCGGTTTCGACAAGCATTCGGGCGAGGCGATCTACGAGGAGGAGGCGATGGACCTGTCGCCTCTGCCCTATATCGTCGTGATCGTCGACGAGATGGCCGACCTGATGATGGTCGCCGGCAAGGAGATCGAGGGCACGATCCAGCGGCTGGCGCAGATGGCCCGTGCCGCCGGCATCCATGTGGTTCTCGCGACGCAGCGCCCCTCGGTCGACGTGATCACCGGCACGATCAAGGCGAACTTCCCGACAAGGATCTCCTTCCAGGTCACCAGCAAGATCGACTCGCGCACCATCCTCGGCGAGATGGGCGCCGAGCAGCTGCTCGGCCAGGGCGACATGCTCTACATGGCCGGCGGCGGCCGGATCACCCGCGTGCACGGCCCGTTCGTCTCGGATGCCGAGGTCGAGAAGGTCGTCGCGCACCTGAAGACGCAAGGTCGCCCGGACTATCTCGACGCAGTCACCGCCGAGGACGAAGCCGGCGGAGCCGAGGACGAGGACGGGGCGGTCTTCGACAAGACCGGCATGGGCCAGTCGGAGAGCGACGACCCCTACGAGCAGGCGGTCGCGGTCGTGCTGCGCGACAAGAAGGCCTCGACCTCCTACATCCAGCGCCGGCTGCAGATCGGCTACAACCGCGCCGCCTCGATCATGGAGCGGATGGAGAACGAGGGCATCGTCGGCCCCGCCAACCACGCCGGAAAACGCGAGATCCTCGTCGAGACAGGCAGGGCCAGGGAAGACGAGGATTGAGAGCCATTCCAGCAAAAGTGCGCAGCGGTTTTGCGTCCGGAATTGCGTAGAGACCAAGGCCCGGTGCGGCCAAGTGGCGCGAAACCGGTCCTGAAAATGCCATCAGCCCGGTGCAACCTCATCGCGAATTGACGCGTTGAACCCTTGCCGGCCCGCCTGGGCGGCACGATATTCCGCCAGAAGGCCGCCAACCGGACACCTGAGCCCCATGACCATTCTCTCGCCCATGCCAGCCCTCGCAGCCGCCGCCCTGGCGCTCGCGCTGGCGTCGGGCCAGGTCAGTGCCCAGCCGCTCGACATCAAGCCCTCGGCACAGCCGCCGGCGCCGCGCACGGCACAGCGGGCGATTCCGCTGCCGCCGATCCGGCCGCCGGGCCTCGGCATGCCGCGCAGCGATGCCACGGAGACAGCCGCGGCTGCCCCTGCCGCCCATGCTCCTGCGCCAGTCGTCACCGCCACCAACGAGCCGCGCGCAGCCTCTCCGGTCCGCTCGTCCAAGCCGAGCGCCCCGTTGTCGAAGGCCGAGGCCGTCGAGCGGCTGAACGCCTATTTCAACGGCTTCACGACCCTGCAGGGCGACTTCATCCAGTTTGCCGCCGACGGGCGCCGCTTCGAGGGCAAGCTCTATGTCCTGCGCCCCGGCAAGATGCGCTTCGAATATCGTCCGCCGGTAACGATGGAGGTCGTTGCCGACGGCACCTCGGTCGCGATCCGCGATCGCAAGCTTGCGACCCAGGATCTCTATTCGATCGGCCAGACGCCGCTGAAATTCCTGCTCAAGGAGCAGATCAGCCTCGAGCGCGACACCACCGTCACCGGCGTCAGCACCAAGGGCGACATCCTCTCGCTCAAGCTCGAGGATCGCTCGACGTTGGGCGGCACCTCGAAGATCACCTTGAACTTCGACCTTACCGCCAATGAGCTCCGGCAATGGGTGGTGATCGACCCGCAGGGCTACGAGACCTCGGTCTCGCTCTACAATCTCGACACCCAGCGCCGGCCCGACCAGAAGAACTTCGTGATCGACTACCAGCGCGTGCTCTGAGCCAGGCTCTGCGTTTCTTATCGGAATCGGGGGGCGACAGCTCGCCCCCGATAACCGTGCCTAGGGCGTGGCCGCAGTCACCCGAGACCGCCAAAGCAAGGCACAATCGCCTGCTGCCGACAGGTCGAGCATGACGACAGTGCCGGTTCTGATACGCCGTCGCAGGGCGTCACCCCGCTCCGACATGATCTGAAGTATGCCGCGGTCCTGCAGCGCTTGTAGCCGCCCACGCGACACCGCCAGTTGGAACGCCAGCAGGCGATCGAGGCGCATGCTGGTCGGCAACGGCACCGCCAGCGTGATCGCAATCGTCGCCGAGGACTGGCTATCGCTCACGATCTCCTTGGCGATGGCGACATCAGCGAACTCATCGATGCGCGGTGATGCGCGCCTCAAGGCATCGAGATTGAAAGCCTCTGCGCGCGCCCATCGTGGATCGTTGGATTGCAGCGCGACGAGAACCGCAGGATCGATCTCGCGGACAGTCCGGCGTTCGAACAGCGGCCGGTTCCAGCTCTTGTCGCAATCCCTGCAATTGTAGATGAGCCAGGCGTCGAGCCGACGGCCATTGGCGTTGAGCCTGATCTTCCCACTGGATCGAAAGGCTCGAGGTCCGCCGCATCCGCTGCAGGCGATCCAGGGTTCAGGGGCTGTCTGGGCAGTGATGGTCCATCTGACCTGAAGTGCATCGCACATGGTGTCTTGGTCTTCCTCTCGGAAGTTCACCAAGGCGGCGTGCGAGAAAGCCCTGTCGGGCGCGGTATGGCGATGCTTTAGCGGATTGCAGAGCAGGGACAGCGAGAGCTGTGCTGGCACATCTGGACAATGCCAAACCGGTCTCGCCACCACCCGACGAACATAGTCGAGGCCGGCAGCGCGTCGCTGTCAGCCTGTACGGGTGAAACTGGATCGAGACCGGACTTACTTAGGCAAAGTCTACCTCAGCGGGCCAATGCTCTGCAGGAGCTCCAATAGCAGGTGACCGGACCCGAAGGGAGCTTCAGACAAAGCACGAGAAGAAGGAGCGTCGGTATGGGATATTTCTGCAACGTCATGCGGATCCCCGGGCGATCCCGCTCGCTCGGCGTTCAGCGTGCGGGGGGCGATTGGCACGAAGTCTTGCTTTTCCCGGGCTGGCGACCCAGTTTCCGGCTTCCCTTTCCGCCGGAATCTCCTGCGTGCAGCTCTCCGTCACCACCTGGAACATCAATTCGGTGCGCCTGCGCATCGGCATGGTCACGCAGTTCCTCAGGAACCATCAGCCCGACATCCTCTGTCTGCAGGAGACCAAGACGCCGGACGAACAGTTCCCGGCCAAGGCCTTCAGCGAGGCCGGCTATGTCCACCAGGCCTTCATCGGCAACAAGGGCTATAACGGCGTCGCCATCGTCTCCAAGCTACCCTTCCAGGAGAAGGAGGCGATGGCGATGTGCGAGCGCAACGACGCCCGCCACATGACCGTCGTGCTCGATCAGGGCGCCGGCGCGGCCGCCGGCATCGCCATCCATAATTTCTATATCCCGGCCGGCGGCGACATCGCCGACCCCGAGGCCAACCCGAAATTCGCCCACAAGCTGCAATTCCTCGACGCCATCGGCGCCTGGGGCATCGCCCGCAACCCGGCGGGACGGCCGAGCATCCTGGTCGGCGACCTCAACATCGCCCCTTATGAGCACGATGTCTGGAGCCACAAGCAGCTGCTCGATGTCGTCAGCCATACGCCGATCGAGACCACGACATTGGAGAAGTTGCGCAGCGAGCTCGGCTGGACCGACGCCGCCCGCACGCTGCGGCCGGAGCCCGAGAAGCTCTACAGCTGGTGGAGCTACCGCGCCGCCGACTGGCAGGCCTCGAATCGCGGCCGCCGGCTCGACCATATCTGGCTCTCGGACGGCCTGAAGCCGACGCTGAGCGACCTCACCTTCCTGAGCGAGGCGCGTGGCTGGGAGCGGCCTTCGGACCATGTCCCGGTGACGGTGCAGCTGGAGGTGTAAGCCACCGCCAGCGTCAGCGCAGGTCGATCGCCCTGAGCGCCGCTCCGACCGCGGCCAGCTCGCTGTTGAACGCATGCAGGCGCTCCGCCACCGCCCCCGCGATCGCCTGCGCCGAATCGGGTGATTCGCCCAGTACCCGGCGCATCACGCTGCGCGCCAGGCGCATCACCTGGGTCGGCTCGCGCGCGATCGCGGTCACCGGCCGCTCCAGCGCCGTGAACAAGGCGAGCTCGCCGAGCAGCGCGCCGGGCCCGACGACCTCGTCCGCCGGCCGGCCATCATCCTCGCGCTTCAGCGCCACCGCGCCGGCGATGACCAGGAAGGCCCCATCCGAGCCCTCGCCGCGCCGGAACAGCACGTCTCCGGCGCGCAGGGACCGCGTCTCGGCGGCGAAGGCGAGCAGGCGCAGCGCATCGCGATCCATCAGGCCCAGCAGCGGCTGACGGGCCAGCAGCGCGATGTCGTCGTTCAGCGACATTCAGGACTACGGATTCAGCCGGTAGCCACCGGCATCGGTGACGAGCAGGCGCGCATTGGCGGGATCCGGCTCGATCTTCTGGCGCAGGCGGTAGATATGGGTCTCGAGCGTGTGCGTCGTGACCTGCGAATTATAGCCCCAGACCTCCTGCAGCAGGGTCTCGCGCGCGATCGGCTTGCGGCCGGCACGGTAGAGGAAGCGCAGGATCGCCGTCTCCTTCTCGGTGAGCTTGGTCTTCGAGCCCTTGGCGCTGACCAGCAGCTTGGAGCCGGGGTGGAACGTGTATGGGCCAACTTGAAAAATGGCGTCCTCGCTCGCCTCGTATTGCCTTAAGTGCGCGCGGATGCGCGCCAGCAGCACGGCGAACTTGAACGGCTTGACCACATAGTCGTTGGCGCCGGCTTCCAGTCCGAGCACGGTGTCGGCGTCCGAGCCTTGCCCGGTCAGCATCACCACCGGCCCCTTGAAGCCGTTCTTGCGCATCAGCTTCACCGCCTCGCGGCCATCCATGTCGGGCAGGCCGACATCCATGACCACGAGGTCGATCCGTTCGGCCTGCACGGCCTTCAGGCTTGCCGTCGCGTTCGGCGCCGACGAGACCTTGAACTCGTCATAGAGCGCGAGCTGCTCGGCAAGCGCATCGCGCAGCATCTGGTCGTCATCGACCAGCAGGATATGATGGATTGCAGACATGAAGGCGAGTCAGCCCGTTTGCGTTGGCGCGACATTAGAGCATGTTCGGCAGAAGTGGGAGCCACCTTTGCGAAGCGCCCGTGCTCCAACATATTGAGTTCAGCGCAGATTCTGACTGGACGGCGCAAACCGGTCAAACGGAAAGCGCGCCTTGTGGCTGGAAACGGTCGGCAGATCACGCAAGATGGATAGGCTGTGAGAAAACGTGATGATGGCGCGCCGGCCGGCCGGCGGCTGACGAAACTGGTGGTGGTGCGCTCCGTGCATGATCGCCGCAAAGGCTTCCTGATCGCCGGTTCCGCCGCCTTTCCCTGCGCGCTCGGCCGCTCTGGTATCATCGTTGCCAAGCGCGAAGGCGATGGCGGCACGCCGCGGGCGAAGCTGCCCCTGCGCCGGGTGTTCTATCGCGCCGATCGACTGCCGCGACCTTCCAGCCTGCTGCCGATCCGCGCCATCTCGCCGCGTCACGCCTGGTGCGACGACCAGGCCGACCGGCGCTACAACCGCCTGATCGACCGCCCGCCCGGCGAAGCGGAGGAGCGGCTCGCCCGCGCCGACAACCTCTACGACGTCATCGTCGAGCTCGGCTGGAACGATGCTCCCGTCCAGCGCGGCCGCGGCAGCGCCATCTTCTGGCACCTCGCCCGGCCGGGCTTCACCCCGACGGCCGGCTGCGTTGCCGTCACCGGCGACATTTTCGGCAAGGTCCTGCCCAGGCTGGCCCGGCGCTGCGCGATCGTGGTGCGCTAGCCACTTGTAACTGAGCGCGGGCCGGGGATACTGACGCCGAGCACCGTCTCGCCGATCGATATCAGGAGCGCCGGATTTGAGCGGGCACCGCCCCGTTCAGGTCAGGCCAGCTCCCAGCAAGAGACTGTGCCATGACTGATTCGCCCATGACCGAGATCGGCTTCGGCCGCGTCGCCGCCATGTTCCCCGTCAAGGACATGGAACGCGCCTGCGCCTTCTATGTCGGCGTGCTCGGCTTCACCAGGACCTTCGAGAACGGCCAGCCGGTCGGCTTCATGATCCTCCGGAAGGGCAAGGCCGAAATCCATCTGACCCTGCAGAAAGACCACAAGGCCGCGCCCTTCAACATCGCCCATATGATGGTCGATGATGTCGATGCCTTCCACGAGCTCTGCCGAGGCCACGGGCTGCGCATCGTCAAAGGGCTGCGCGACCAGGACTACGGCCTGCGCGCCTTCGTCTTCGAGGATCCCGATGGCAACCGCATCGATGTCGGCCAGCCGATCTAGTCAACCGGCCCGGCCCTCTCAGCCTCGCGCGCCAAAGATCGCGCTGCCGACCCGGACATGGGTGGCGCCAAGCTGGATCGCCGCCTCGTAATCGGCGCTCATCCCCATCGACAGGGTCGTCAGGCCATTGCGCTTGGCGATCTTGCCGAGCAAGGCGAAATGCGGCGAGGGCGGGTCTTCGGCCGGGGGGATGCACATCAGCCCGGCGATCGTCAGGCCGTAGCGGCTCCGGCACAGCTCCAGGAAGGCGTCGGCCTCGCCGGGCAGCACGCCGCCCTTCTGCGGCTCGGCGCCGGTATTGATCTGGACGATCAGCTCAGGCGCCTTGCCGGCGCGCTCGATCTCGCGCGCCAGCTCCTTGGCGAGGCTCTCGCGGTCGAGCGACTGGATCACGTCGAACAGCGCCACCGCGTCGCGCGCCTTGTTCGACTGCAGCGGTCCGATCATGTGCAGCCGGCTGTTCGGGAAGCGCTCGCGCAGCGCCGGCCACTTCTCCTTGGCCTCCTGGACATAGTTCTCGCCGAAATCGACCTGGCCTGCTTCCAGCACCGGCACGATCATCTCCGCCGGCTTGGTCTTGGAGACCGCGACCAGCGTCACCGCCTCCGGCTTGCGGCCGAAATCGCGCGCGGCGCGGGCGATGGCGCCCCGCGTTTCCTGAAGTCTCGCCACGACATCCGACATTTCGACCCGTCCTTGCCTCGTGCGCCCCTGCCAAGCCGTTCCGAACATTGACCCGGGGGCTGCGATGGTGTCCTAGTCCGGCCCAGTCCGCTCACGCAAGAACGACACGATCAGCATGGCCGTCGAACGCTACAATCCGAAGGAAGCCGAGCCGAAATGGCGCCAGGTCTGGAATGAGCGCAAGCTCTTCGAGACCCGCAACGACGATACCCGGCCTCCTTATTACGTGCTCGAAATGTTCCCCTATCCGTCGGGGCGCATCCATATGGGCCATGTCCGCAACTATGCGATGGGCGACGTCGTCGCGCGCTACAAGCGCGCCAAGGGTTTTTCGGTGCTGCACCCGATGGGGTGGGACGCTTTCGGCCTGCCGGCGGAGAACGCCGCCAAGGCCAACAAGGTCCATCCGCGCGACTGGACCTATGCCAATATCGCGACCATGCGCGGCCAGCTGCAGTCGATGGGCCTGTCGCTCGACTGGAGCCGCGAGCTCGCCACCTGCGACGCCAGCTATTACAAGCACCAGCAAAAGCTCTTTCTCGACTTCCTGAAGGCCGGGCTGGTCGACCGCAAGACCGCCAAGGTCAACTGGGACCCGGTCGACGAGACCGTGCTCGCCAATGAGCAGGTCATCGACGGCCGCGGCTGGCGCTCCGGCGCTCCCGTCGAGATCCGCGAGCTGACGCAGTGGTTCTTCAAGATCACTGCCTTCGGCCAGGAGCTGAACGACGCGCTGGAGGGCCTGACCCGCTGGCCGGACAAGGTCCGGCTGATGCAGAAGAACTGGATCGGTCGCTCGGAAGGCTTGCTGGTTCGTTTCGCTCTCGAATCGAATGCGCTGGGCCAGAGCGAAGTCGAGGTCTACACGACCCGCCCCGACACGCTGTTCGGCGCGAAGTTCCTGGCGGTAGCCCCCGATCACCCGCTGGCCAGGGCCGCTGCCGAAACGAATCCGGCGCTGCAGGACTTCATCGCCGAGTGCAAGAAGACCGGCACCGCCCAGGAGAATATCGACAAGGCCGAGAAGCAGGGCTTCGACACCGGCCTGCGCGCCGCCCATCCCTTTGATCCCACATGGACTTTGCCGGTCTATGTCGCGAACTTCATCTTGATGGAATACGGCACCGGCGCGATCTTCGGCTGCCCGGCGCATGACCAGCGCGACCTCGACTTCGTCAACAAGTATGGCCTCGGCAATACCCCGGTGGTCTGCCCGGAAGGCACCGATCCCGCGAGCTTCGTCATCACCGACACCGCCTATGATGGCGAGGGGCGGATGATCAATTCGCGCTTCCTCGACGGTATGACCATTCCGGAGGCGAAAGAAGAGGTCGCCAGGCGCTTGGAGGCCGAGACCCTCGGCAATCGCCCGGTCGCGCAGCGCAAGGTCAATTTCCGCCTGCGCGATTGGGGCATCTCGCGCCAGCGCTACTGGGGCTGCCCGATCCCGATCGTCCATTGCGAGGATTGCGGCGTCGTGCCGGTGCCGGAGCAGAACCTGCCGGTGAAGCTCCCCGACGACGTCTCCTTCGACAAGCCAGGCAACCCGCTCGACCATCATCCGAGCTGGAAGCATGTCGCCTGCCCGCAATGCGGCAAGCCGGCCCGGCGCGAAACCGACACCATGGACACCTTCGTCGATTCGTCCTGGTACTTCGCTCGCTTCACCGACCCGTGGCGGACGGACAGCCCGACGGACCGCAAGGCCGTCGACCGCTTTCTGCCGGTCGACCAGTATATCGGCGGCGTCGAGCACGCGATCCTGCACCTGCTGTATTCGCGCTTCTTCACCCGCGCGATGAAGGCGACCGGCCATACCGGGCTGGACGAGCCCTTCGACGGCATGTTCACGCAGGGCATGGTCGTGCACGAGACCTACCGGACGCAGGACGGCGCCTGGGTCGAGCCCGGCAATGTCCGGATCGAGACGGTCGGCAATGAGCGCCGCGGCTTCGACGTCGAGACCGGTGCTCCGATCGAGATCGGCCCGATCGAGAAGATGTCGAAGTCGAAGAAGAACGTCGTCGACCCCGACGACATCATCGCATCCTACGGCGCCGACACCGCCCGCTGGTTCATGCTCTCGGATTCGCCGCCGGATCGCGACGTGATCTGGAGCGACGAAGGCGTCCAGGGTGCCGCCCGCTTCGTGCAGCGGCTCTGGCGCCTCGTCGCCGAGATCGGCGAGCGCACCGGTGGCCAGCCGGCACGCCCCGCAAGCTTCTCGGAGCCGGCGCTCACCTTGCGCAAGGCGAGCCACCGCGCCTTGCATGCTGTCGGCGCCGATATCGAGCGGCTTGCCTTCAATCGCTGCGTCGCCCATGTCTACACCCTGGCCAACGCCATCGGCAAAGCGCTTGATGCTGCTGCCGAGTCGGCGGATATCCCTGCCGACATGGCGTTCGCGCTGCATGAATCCGCCATGATCGCCACGCAGCTTGTGGCTCCGGTGATGCCGCATCTCGCCGAGGAATGCTGGCAGGCGCTGAAGCTTCCGGGCCTCGCCGGCGAAGCTTCCTGGCCGCAGGCGGAAACGGATTTGTTACAGGATGACAGCAAAATCCTGCCGGTGCAGGTCAACGGCAAGAAGCGGGCGGAGGTGACGGTGCCTGCCGATGCCGATACCGTGGCCGTCGAGGCGATCGTGCGCGCCTCCGAGGCTGTCGCCAGGGCTCTGGAGAACCGGCCGATCCGCAAGGTGATCGTGGTGCCGGGGAGGATCGTGAATGTCGTCGTCTGAGACCGGCACCATGACGCGCCGTCGTCCGCTGGCGCTCGCAGCTGCCCTCGGCCTCGCCGCGCTCGCTGGCGGCTGCTTCCAGCCGCTCTATGGCGAGGGCACGGTCAGCAAGGTCGGCGGCAATGTCCGCAACGCCATGCTCGGCATCGAGGTGCCGGAGATCAAGGGCCTGGTCGGCCACTATCTGCGCAACGAGCTCGTCTTCGAGTTCGACGGTGGCGGCGAGCCTGATCGGCAGAAGATCCTGAGGCTTGCCGCGACGACGCGGGAGACGCTCGAGGTCATCACCGTCGATTACGCCAATGGCCGCGCCGATTCGGCCATCCTGGTCGCAACCGTCGACTGGCAGTTGGTCCGGGTCGGCTCGAACGAGGTCGTGGCCACCGGCCAAAGCGTCGTCCGGGCGCCTTACGAACGCTCGCAGCAGCGTTTTGCCTCGCTCCGTGCCGCCCGGGACGCGCAAATCCGCGCCGCCAAGGAGCTCGCCCAGCTGATCAAGGCCCGCGTCGCCATAGCGCTCGTCGCCGGCTGAGCCGATGGCGACGATCAAGGCGCATGAGGCGGATCGCGCGCTTGCGCGCCCCGATCCCGCCTTTCGCCTGTTCCTGTTCTATGGCCCCGATGCCGGCCTGATCTCCGAGCGAGCCGCAGCCCTGGCCCGCAGCAGCGTCGACGATCCGCAGGACGCCTTCCAGCTGATTCGCATGGATGGCGACGATGTCGCGTCCGACCCGCTGAAGCTGGTCGACGAGGCCAACACGATCGGCCTGTTCGGCGGGCGCCGCGCGATCAGGGTGTCGCCGACCTCGCGCCCGCTGATCGCCGCCGTCGAGCCCTTGCTGGCAACGCCCTCGCAGGACGCGATCGTCATCATCGAGGCCGGCGATCTCCAGAAGTCGAACCCGTTGCGCACCGCCTGCGAGCGCGCCAGGACGGCCCTCGCCGTGCCCTGTTATGGCGATGCGGCGCGCGACCTCGGCGCGATCGTCGACGAGATGGCCCGCGCCGCCGGCAAGAGCATCGACCGGAGCACGCGCGACCTGCTGACCAGCCTGCTCGGCGGCGACCGCCAGACCTCGCGCCAGGAGATCGACAAGCTGATCCTCTATGCCGGCAGTGACGCGGCGTTGACGGCAGCCCATGTCGAGGCCGTGGTCGGCGACACCGCCCAGCGCGAGCAGGCAGGCGTGGTCGACGCCGTCTTCGCCGGCCGCCTGCCGAGCCTCGACCTCGCCCTTGCCAAGCTTGCCGGCGAAGGGCTCGACCAGGGCGTCCTGCTCGGCGCAATTCTCCGCCACACGCTCGCACTGCTCAAGGCGAAGCTCGCCATCGAAGGCGGCAAGCCGCCGCGCGAGGCTGTCGGCGCCATGCGCCTGCCCTATCCGCGCATCGCCGCGGCGGAGGCCGCACTCAACGCCTGGCCGGCGGCAAAGCTGCGCGACGCCGTGACGATCCTGGGAACGGCGATGCTGGCCGTGCGCCGCGACGGCGACATGGGCAGGCCTATCGCCGCCCGCGCGCTCTGGACGCTCAGCCGGATGGGCGGCAGGAGCCGAGGCTAGGCTTTTCCGGATCTGGCGTTGCATCATCGTAGGGCGCATACGGAAAAGCGGTCCAGAACTCTAGGTTCTGAACCGCTATCGCTCGCGATCTCGATGAGCGTAAGTAAAGCTTAAGATGATCAGGCCTTCAGCCGGCGGCAGAGCGCATCGAGCTGCTCCAGCGTCTTGTAGCTAATTTTCAGTTCACCGCCGCCGCTCGCGCGGTGCTGGATCGAGACGTTGAGACCGAGCGCCTCCTCCAGCGCCTTCTCGACTGCGCGGGTATCGGGATCCTTCTCCGGCTTCGGCGCTGCGGCAGCCCGCACCGGCCTGTTCTCGCTGCGCGCCTCGTCCTGGCCGAGCCGCTCGATGTCGCGGACCGTAAGCCCCTGTTCGACAATGCGTTTAGCAACCTGTTCCGGATCCGAAACAGCAAGCAGGGCACGGGCATGGCCGGCCGAGACGGCGCCCTCGCCGACCATGCGTTTGACCGGTTCCGGCAGCTTACTCAGGCGCAGCGTGTTCGCCACATGCGAGCGACTCTTGCCGATCACCTTGGCGAGATCGTTCTGGGTATAGTCGAATTCGGCGATCAGCCGCTCATAGCCGGCCGCCTCTTCCATGGCATTGAGATCGGCGCGCTGGACGTTCTCGACGATGGCAATCTCGAGCGCCTCGCGATCATTGGCCTCGACCAGGATGACCGGAACGTCATGCAGCTCGGCGCGCTGCGCCGCCCGCCAGCGCCGTTCGCCGGCGATGATCTCATAGGCGTCGATCATGCCCGGGATCGAGCGCACGATGATTGGCTGCAGGATGCCGCGCTCGCGGACCGAGGCTGCAAGGTCTTCGAGTTCGGCTTCCGCGAAAGCCTTGCGCGGGTTGCGCGCATTCGGACGCAGGAATTCGACCGGAACCTTGCGCTGTCCGCGCGCCCGTTCGATCGCGCCGATCTCCTCGCCGACATCGCCGATCAGCGCTGCCAGACCCCGGCCAAGACGCGAGCGCCCCTGTTCCTCGACCATTGCCATACCTCTTGAACCTTCTTCTTCCGATCAGGCGGCGCGCAATGTGCGCTCGCGCTTGATCACCTCCGAGGCCAGCTTCAGATAAGCCTGCGAACCGGCGCAGCGCAGATCGTAGAGCAACGCCGGCTTGCCATAGGACGGCGCCTCGGAGATCCGCACATTGCGTGGAATCACGGTGTCGTAGACCTTGTCGCCGAGAAAATGGCGAACATCGGCCATGACCTGGCCGGAGAGGTTGTTGCGCGGATCATACATGGTCAGCACCACGCCCTGGATGATCAGGCGTGGATTGAGGCCGGCACGGACCTGCTCGACCGTCTTGAGCAGCTGGCTGAGGCCCTCCAGCGCAAAGAACTCGCATTGCAGCGGCACCAGCACCGCATCGGCCGCCGTCATCGCGTTGATGGTGATCAGGCTGAGCGAGGGCGGGCAATCGATCAGGATATAGGTCAGGTCGTTGCAGCGCTGATCGTGGACCAGCTCATCAATCGCCTTCTTCAAGCGCAGCGCACGGTCCTTGGCGCTGGCGATCTCGAGTTCGACCCCGAGCAGGTCAAGCGTCGATGGCGCCAGGGACAAACTGGGAACGGCCGTCGCCTGCATCGCCATGCCCAGGCCAATATCGCCGCAGAGCACGTCATAGGTCGAAGCCTTGCGGCTCTTGCGGTCGACACCGAGGCCCGTCGAGGCATTGCCCTGCGGGTCGAGATCGATAATCAGCACCTTCTCGCCGATCGCGGCGAGGGCGGTGCCCAGGTTGATCGCGGTCGTGGTCTTGCCGACCCCGCCTTTCTGATTGGCGAGCGCCAGCACGCGCGGCCGCGTGGGAATTGAGATAGGACGAAAATCGGTCATCAATCGGCCCGTTTCTCGGCGCCGCTGATCACCAGGATAGCGGCCGCCGAATCCGTCAAGGATGGAAACGTTGTGGCCTGAATCTTCCAATATTTAGCCGCGGCGGTCAATTCCGCCTCTAGATGTTGTCCCTTGGGAAAGACTCCCGTTACCCCGGTTCTCAACAGCTCTTTGCACCAGTCGAGCAGCAGGGGCAGTGGCGCCAGCGCCCGTGCCGTCACAGCCTCGACTTTGCCGACAAAGCCGTCGACGACATCCTCGATCCGGGCGTTATGGACCGTGACGGGCGAGCCCGTCAGCCGCGCGGCATGGCGCAGGAAGGCGCATTTGCGGGCATTGCTCTCGACCAGGTCAATGTGCCCGCCGAGTTCGGCCAGCCGAATACCCAGCACAAGGCCGGGGAAACCGCCGCCCGAGCCGAGATCGAGCCAGCGCCGCGCCTGCGGCGCATGGCCGAGCAATTGCAGGGAATCGGCGACATGCCGTGTCCAGACGGCGTCCAGCGTCGTACCTGAGACCAGGTTCTTCGCCTGCTGCCAGCGCTTGAGCTCGGCCACCAGAATGGCGAGGCGCTCCTGTGTTTCACGTGAAACAGGCGTCAAGTCAAAAGCGCGCTGCCTATCGGAGTTATCCGCCTTATCAACAGAACTCACAGGGTCATGCCTCGGCAGCCGTCATACGAGCGGCCTGATGCTTACGCGCATGTGCGGCCAGCAAGGTCAAGGCCGCCGGCGTCATGCCTTCGATCCGGCCGGCCTGCGCAAGATTGCCCGGGCATGCTGCGCGCAGCTTCAGCCGCAACTCGTTCGACAGCCCGGAGATGCCGTCGAGGTCGAGATCGGTGGGCAGCGCCAGCGCCTGATCGCGTTGATAGGACTCGATCTCGGCCGCCTGCCGATCGAGATAAACCGCATAGGTCGCGTCCGCGGCCACACGCGCCCGTACCGTCTCGGAGAAGTCAGCGAGATCGGGCCAGACCCGGAGCAGGGCCTCGAAATCGACGGTGGGATAGGACAGGATCTGGAAAGCCGAGCGCCTGATCCCGTCCCGGTTGAGCTCCAGCCCTGCCGCCGCCGCTTGAGTCGGTGAGAGGGATCGTTCGCTTAAGAGTTCGGTAAGCTTAACGATTTCTGACCGCCGGCTCTCGAAGCGCTCCTGGCGAGCCTGACCGACGACACCGAGCCTGATGCCCAGCGGGGTCAGGCGCTCGTCGGCGTTGTCGACCCGCAGCGACAGCCGGAATTCGGCCCGCGAAGTGAACATCCGATACGGCTCCGTAACGCCGCGCGTCACCAGATCATCGACCATCACGCCGATATAGGACTGCGTGCGGTCAAGGCTGGTCGGCTCGCTGCCACCGGCGCGACGCGCGGCATTGAGGCCGGCGAGCAAGCCTTGCGCCGCCGCCTCCTCATAGCCGGTGGTGCCGTTGATCTGGCCGGCGAAAAAAAGGCCGGCAATGGCCCGTGTCTCCAGCGTCGGCCTCAGCGCGCGCGGATCGACATAGTCGTACTCGATCGCATAGCCGGGTCGCAGCATCACGGCGCGTTCCAGGCTCGGGATCGTCTTGAGCAGGCCGAGCTGGACATCCTCCGGCAATGAGGTCGAGATCCCGTTCGGATAGACGGTGGGATCATCGAGGCCCTCGGGCTCGAGGAAGATCTGATGGCCGTCGCGATCGCCGAAGCGGCCGACCTTGTCCTCGATTGAGGGGCAATAGCGCGGTCCGCGCCCCTCGATCTGACCGGAGAACATCGGCGCCCGATGCAGGTTGGCACGGATCAGCTCGTGGGTTGCCAGCGTCGTCCGGGTCACACCGCAGCTGATCTGCGGCGTGGTGATCGCCTCGGTCATCGCCGAGAACGGCTCCGGCGGCTCATCACCCGGCTGCATCTCCAGGCTGGACCAGTCGATCGTGCGGCCGTCGAGGCGCGGCGGCGTACCGGTCTTCAGCCGGCCAAGCGGAAAGCCATGGCGCTCCAGCGTGGCCGACAGGCCCAGCGAGGGCGCTTCTCCGACGCGGCCAGCGGGGATCTTCTTTTCGCCGATATGGATCAGGCCGCGCAGAAACGTGCCGGTGGTGAGCACGACCGTTCCGCAAGCGAATCGACGACCATCGGCGAGCACGACGCCGACGACCTCGCCAGCGACGATCTCCAGGTCAAACGCCTCGCCCTCGATCAGGCTCAGGCCGGCCTGGCCAGCGAGTGCGGCCTGCACGGCCTCGCGGTAGAGCTTGCGGTCGGCTTGAGCCCGCGGTCCACGCACCGCCGGCCCCTTGCGGCGGTTGAGCATGCGGAACTGAATGCCGCCCTGATCGGCGCAGCGCGCCATGATCCCGTCGAGCGCATCGATCTCGCGGACGAGATGGCCCTTGCCGAGCCCGCCGATCGCCGGGTTGCAGGACATGGCGCCGACGGTGGTGATCTGCTGGGTGATCAGAGCCGTCCTGGCGCCGGCGCGCGCCGCCGCTGCCGCAGCTTCCGCCCCGGCATGGCCGCCGCCCACCACGACGACATCGTAGTGCTGGTTCGCCTGTGCATTCGACATAAGCAATTCGCTAGCCAAGCCGGGCCGCGAGGTCAATGAAAACCGCCTATTTGCCGATGCAGAAGCCAGAAAACAGGCTGTCGAGCACGTCCTCTACATCAACCTTGCCGATCAGGCGCTCCAGCGCCCGGACAGCAAGGCGCAATTCCTCCGCAATGAGCTCAGGCTGCTCCTGCGGGAGAAGGGCGGCGCGATCGATCGCAGTCGCCGCGTCCGCCACCGCGACACGCTGGCGCTCACGCGTGACGAGTGCAGGCTCTGCCTGACCGAGCTTGACGAGACGAGACGCGATAAGCTCGATCAGCTCCGGTAGTCCCGCACCGGTGACGGCGGACACACCGACTTCACCGGGGCAAGCACGATCACCGAGGTCGAGCTTCGTCGCGACAGCGATCTCGGTAGTGCCAATATCACTTCGTTCCGGCTCCGAATCGGGCGAGCGCAGACGCAAGACCAGATCGGCATGGGCCGCTTTATGGCGGGCGCGTCGCACGCCTTCAGCCTCGACCTCGTCAGAGCTCTCGCGCAAGCCGGCCGTATCGACCAGCACGACGGGAATACCGCCCAGATCCAGCCTGACCTCGATGGCATCGCGGGTCGTACCAGGGATCGGCGAGACGATCGCGACGTCGCGTCGCGCCAGCGCATTGAGCAGGCTCGACTTGCCGGCATTGGGCGGCCCGGCGAGAACCACGATGAAGCCCTCGCGAACCCGCTCTCCCCCTGCGAAACTACCGAGTGCTACCCGCAGACCAGCGAGCACGCCCTGCGCCCCGGCAATCGCCTCGGCGATCAGCGGACCACCGACATCTCCCTCATCGGAAAAGTCGATCTCGGCCTCGAGCAGCACCATCGCCTTGATCAGCGCGCTGCGCCATTCGGCTGCCGCCTGGCCCAAAGCGCCTTCCATCTGCCGTAGTGCCTGCCTGCGCTGCCATTCCGTTTCCGAATCGATCAGGTCGGCAAGGCCCTCCACCGCGGCGAGATCGAGCTTGCCGGCTTCGAAGGCGCGACGGGTGAACTCGCCGGCTTCGGCAAGGCGCAGGCCGGGCAGGACCGTGAGGACCGAGAGCAGCCGCGCCAGCACCGCGCGCGAGCCATGGATGTGGAACTCGACGACATCTTCGCCGGTGAAGCTCGCAGGCGCTGGAAAGAACAGGACGAGGCCATGATCGATGATCGCCCCATCGGGATCCCGCAGCGCGCGATAGGTCGCCTTGCGCGCCTCGGGGATCGACCCGGCGATCGTTTCGACAACGAATCGGACGCGCTCGCCGGAGACCCGAATTACGGCAACGCCGGCGCGTCCGGCACCGGAGGACAGCGCCACAATCGTCGGATAGGCTTTCACCGCTCGATACCGCCAGGGCCGGAGTTCCGCCGATGAACCGCCTGAAGCAAGCCGCCAGTCCCTATCTGCTGCAGCACCAGAGCAATCCCGTCGATTGGTGGGAGTGGAGCGAAGAGGCGTTCGCGCAGGCACGCGCCAGCGATCGCCCCGTCCTGCTCTCGGTCGGCTACGCCGCCTGCCATTGGTGCCATGTCATGGCGCATGAGAGCTTCGAGAACCCCGCTATCGCCGCGGTGATGAACGAGCTCTTCGTGAACATCAAGGTCGATCGCGAGGAACGGCCCGATATCGATCATGTCTATATGAGCGCCCTGCATACGCTTGGCGAGCAGGGCGGCTGGCCGCTGACCATGTTCCTCGACAGTGACGGCGCGCCGTTCTGGGGCGGCACCTACTTTCCACCGACCTCGCGCTATGGCCGGCCGGGCTTCATCGATGTGCTCCGGCAGATCTCCGGCATCTATCGCAGCGATCGCGAGCGCATCGGCCGCAATGCCTCGGCTATCGGCGAGGCGCTGCAGGAAAGCCTGCAGCGTGTTGCAGAGGCCGGCGAGCCCGATCTCGACGAGATCGCCAATCAGATCGCCCGCCGCTTCGACCCCGACCATGGCGGGCTCGGCGGTGCGCCGAAATTCCCCAATCCGGGCCTGATCGAGCTGCTCTGGCGGCATGCTGCGCGCAGCGGTGACAAAGCCTCCCGCGCGGCCGCCAACCGCACGCTGATGCAGATGGCGCGTGGCGGCATTCATGACCATCTCGGCGGCGGCTTCGCCCGCTATGCGGTCGACGAGCGCTGGCTCGTGCCGCATTTCGAGAAGATGCTCTACGACAATGCCCAGCTGCTCCCGCTCTATGCGCTCGAAGCGGCGCGCACTGGCCACCCGCTTCTCCTGGAGGCGGCAGACGGGATCGTCGCATGGCTCAGGCGCGACATGCTCCTGCCGGAAGGCGCGTTCGCCGCCAGCCTCGATGCCGATTCCGAAGGAGTGGAGGGGAAGTTCTATGTCTGGACGCTGGCCGAACTGGCGGGGGTTCTCGGGCCCGACGACGCTGCGCTCTTCGCCCGACACTATGACGTGACCGCCGACGGTAACTGGGAAGGCCACGCCATCCTCAACCGGCTGGGTACGCCCGATCCGTCACCAGAGATCGCCACGAAGCTCGCCGACCTCCGCGCGCGTCTGCTGTCTTTCCGCAGCAAGCGCATTCCGCCCGGCCGCGACGACAAGATCCTCGCAGATTGGAATGGGCTGATGATCTCCGGCCTCACCCGTGCTGCCGGCATCCTCGGCCGCAAGGACTGGATCAAGCTCGCCGCCGCCACCTTTCGTTTCGTTGCCGAATCCATGGCCGATGGCAGTGGTCTCGCTCATTCCTACCGCGCTGGCCGGTTGATCGCGCCTGGCTTCGCGCTCGATCACGCCGCCATGGCCGAGGCGGCGCTTGCCCTCCACGACGCCACCGGCGAGCAGCCATACTTGGATCACGCCAAGCGCTGGAGTGGTCATCTCGATCGGCACTACCGCGAGGCTGACTCAGGGCTCTTGCGGATGACTCAGGCCGACTCCGCGGCTCTGCCGGTCGTACCCAGGCCGACTCACGACGACGCCGTGCCCAATGCCAACGGCCTGCATGCCACCAATCTGCTGCGGATCGCGGCGCAGGCCGGCCTGCCTGAGGATCGCGAGCGCGCTGACCAATTTCTCGCGATTGTGCTTGCTGCCGCGGTCCATGCTCCGATGGCGCATGGCTCGATCCTCAACGCCTATGACCTCGCCCGCAATGGCATCGAAATCGTCCTGGCTGGTCCGACTCGAGAATCCTTCAGGCAAACCGCACTGGCACTACCCTATCTGACGACCATGCTGGTTGACTGTCCCGACGCAGCCGGTTTGCCAGCCGACCACCCAGCCCATGCTTATGTCAGACAGGCGGGGACAGGTGCTGCCTTCGTCTGCCTGCACGGGCGATGCCTGCCGCCCGTCACGGAACCGAATCGACTGGCTGAGGCAGTCGCGTCAGCTCGCATCGCAGCGCGCTGATCTCCTCATGGCTTGATCTGCCTCGACAATCGCTGTATTTGCGCCGCCCGCTTCGGAGATATCCGTGGCGGCAGATATCAATCGCGCTTTCGGAGACTTCCATGCCGATGCTCAGCATCCGGTCCGTGAATCGTCTCCCTTCGGATAAGGCCTGAGGCCGCCGAAGGGCGGCTGACGCGTTCCCAGAACCTTCCCCGAATTCTTGTCGAGAAAGCGCGGCGGCTAGGCAGCCGCGACCGCAGCCATGTATGTGCGTTTCGTTACGCCGCTGATCCACCCTTACAGCAGGGTGGAGGCCGGCTTCTTTCAGGCGTCCTGGTATATCCGCCGCAGCGCCTGTCCCGATTGGATACTGACCGAGCTGGACGACCAGTTCGACTGGTTCAACCGCTACCTGCCCGTTCCGGATCGGTTGGGTCGGCGCTTCAAGCGCCGTAATGCCATTCACGGGATTTGCTGGTTCGATCCGCGCTTCACCGAAGCGATCAGCCGCGCGCGCTATTGCGCCTGGCTGATCGAGGAAGGTGGTCTGCCGGTTCGCGCGATCCACAGCGCGGATCCGAACGAGATCATCTGGCGGGATGCCTACCAGATCGTCAGCAAGCCGACGCCGGCTCTGCCGCGGGCGTTCGGTTGATGCATGGGCCGAAAAGGAACGGGGCTGACTCTATCGAGCCAGCCCCGTTCCAGGATCATCAGGTGTTCATCGAGTCGAAGAACTCGGAGTTCTGCTTGGTCTGGCGCAGCTTGTCCAAGAGGAACTCGATCGCGTCCTGCGGACCCATCGGGTTGAGGATGCGGCGCAGCACATAGGTCTTCTGCAGATCCGAGCGCGGCGTGATGAGCTCTTCCTTGCGGGTGCCGGACTTGATGATGTCGATCGCCGGGAAGATGCGCTTGTCGGCCACCTTGCGGTCCAGGATGATTTCGGAGTTACCGGTGCCCTTGAACTCCTCAAAGATGACTTCGTCCATGCGGCTGCCGGTGTCGATCAGCGCGGTTGCAACGATGGTCAGCGAGCCGCCTTCCTCGATATTGCGGGCGGCGCCGAAGAAGCGCTTCGGCCGCTGCAGGGCATTGGCGTCGACACCGCCGGTCAGAACCTTGCCGGAGGACGGCACCACCGTGTTGTAGGCGCGGCCGAGACGGGTGATCGAATCGAGCAGGATGACAACGTCGCGGCCATGCTCGACCAGGCGCTTCGCCTTCTCGATCACCATCTCCGCGACCTGCACGTGGCGGGTCGCCGGCTCGTCGAAGGTGGAGGACACGACCTCGCCCTTCACCGAGCGCTGCATGTCGGTGACTTCCTCGGGCCGCTCGTCGATCAGCAGCACGATCAGATAGCACTCGGGATGATTGGTCGTGATCGACTGCGCGATGTTCTGCAGCAGCACGGTCTTGCCGGTGCGCGGCGGCGCCACGATCAAGGCACGCTGGCCCTTGCCGATCGGCGCGACGATGTCGATGACGCGCGGCGAGAAATCCTTCTTGGTGGGATCCTGCACCTCGAGCCTCAGCCGCTCGTCGGGATAGAGCGGCGTCAGATTGTCGAAGTGGATCTTGTGCTTGATCTTCTCCGGATCCTCGAAGTTGATCGTGTTGACCTTGAGCAGGGCGAAATAGCGCTCGCCATCCTTTGGCCCGCGGATCGGGCCCTCGACGGTGTCGCCGGTGCGCAGGCCGAACTTCCGGATCTGCGAGGGCGAGACATAGATGTCGTCGGGACCCGGCAGGTAGTTCGAATCGGAGGAGCGCAGGAAGCCGAAGCCGTCCTGCAGGACCTCGACGACGCCTTCGCCGAGAATTTCGGTTTCCTGGGAAGCGAGCTGCTTCAGGATGGCGAACATGAGCTCCTGCTTGCGCATGGTGCTCGCGTTCTCGACCTCCATGCCTTCGGCGAAGGTGAGCAGTTCGGTCGGCGACTTCGCCTTGAGTTCGTGGAGTTTGATTTCCCGCATGGGGTACCCGGAGTAACAGGCCCGCAATCTGGCAGGCCGGACAGCAATTGGGGGATCGACGGGACGAAGGGCCTGAAGGCCCACTTGTCAGGGAGTCGTGTCGGCCGAGAAAGCAGCCGCGGCACGAGCCGTCGACGATAGGGAAGGACGCGTACAAAAGCGCAGAGGCTTGATAACCGCTTTCCCTGAATCGCTCAAGCGGGAAACCGCGGCGATCTCAGAACGGCTTGACGATCACCAGGATGACGATGCCTGCCATCAGCAACGCCGGCACCTCGTTGAGGATGCGATAGAACCGCGCCGGCTTGTCATTGCGGTCTTCGGCGAAGGCCCTGACCCTGCCGACGAGATAGCCATGGATACCCGAGAGGACAAGGACCAGCGCGATCTTGCCGTGCAGCCAGCCGCCCTTGAAGCCGAATCCGCTCCAGGCGAGGTAAAGCCCGAGCACCCAGGTGGCGATCATCGAGGGGTTGATGATCCCCTTGAGCAACCGGCGCTCCATGATCTTGAAAGTCTCGGACTGGATCGAGCCGGTCTGAGCCTCGGCATGGTAGACCATCAGACGCGGCAGATAGAGCATCCCGGCCATCCAGGCGATCACCGCCATGACGTGGAAAGCCTTGATCCATTCGTAAGCCATGGCGGTAGTCCTCTAGGCGTCAGGCGCGAACCAGCTCGACCAGCCGCTCGACATGGGCGATCGGCGTGTCCGGCAGGATGCCATGCCCGAGATTGAAGACGAACGCCCTATCGCCGAATGCCGCACGGATCGCTTCGATCTCGCGGTCGAGCTCGGGACCGCCGACCCGGAGCAACTGCGGATCGAGATGACCCTGCACCGGCGCCAACGGCTGAATCGCCTCGCGCACGAAGCTCCGGTCGATCTCCGTCTCGAGCCCGACGGCATCGATGCCGGTCTCGCGGACATACACCGGAATGCCGACGCCGGCGCCGCGCGGGAAGCCGATGATCTTTGCCTGGGGGTGCTGTGCGCGGACAAGATCGACGATCCGCCTGGTCGGCTCGATGCACCAGCGTTGGAAGTCCTCCGGCCCGAGCGAGCCCGCCCAGCTGTCGAAGATCTGGACAGCGTCGACACCGGCCTCGATCTGGGCGTTGAGATAGGCGGCCGAGTTGACGACGAGTCGATCGATCAGCCTGGCGAAGAGGGCGGGGTCTCGCCGGAACAGATTCTTGGCCGGTGCCTTGTCGGGCGTGCCACGCCCGGCGACCATATAGGTCGCGACGGTCCAGGGCGCGCCGCAGAAGCCGATCAGTGCAGTTCCCCCGGGAAGGGATGCCTTCACCCGCCTGACTGTCTCATAGACCGGCGCGAGAACGTCCGGATCGATCTCCTCGCGGATCTCGCGGAACCGAGCTTCGTCGGCGACCGGTTCCAGCCTCGGCCCCTCGCCCTGGGCGAACCAGAGCTTCTGGCCCAGCGCATGCGGGATCACCAGAATGTCGGAGAACAGGATCGCCGCGTCGAAGCCGAAGCGCCTGATCGGCTGCAGGGTCACCTCGGCAGCCCATTCCGGATTGTAGCAGAGGTCGAGGAAGCCACCGGCTTTGGCGCGAAGCTCGCGATACTCCGGCAGATACCGGCCAGCCTGCCGCATCAGCCAGAGTGGCGGCTTGGGGAGGGTCTCGCCGGAGAGAGCCCGGAGGAAAAGGCTTTGGGTCATGAAGCGCACCGGGCTATCCGCCCATCGTCCTAAAAGATTCTTTTCTAAGAGAGTCTTCTGTTTTGACTCTTGGATGGGGGCACATAGCCCGCCCCAAGATTGTCCACAACCGGTCCACAGGTCGCACTTGAGCCGGCTGGCTGAGCGTCATCGGGCCGATCGGCCCTTAAGGGTTTCTTAACGAATTGGATTTCGCCGGAGGGCGCGGCGTGGCGCCACGTCCAAAAATGATTCACGTGAAACATCCCGATTCCACCCACAGGCCGATGCCTGTTGAGCCTTGGCTCGGGTTATCCCGCCCTTCCAGACGACGCTTCCGACAGAGCCGGGTTATCCCCACTCATCCCAGGCCCCTGAAAGCGTCGGTCCGGCCATGTTCAGCGGATCGAAAAGGGATTCCCAGGTTGGCGGAACAGCTCTAGAGCTGGGAGCAAGACAAGGCCGACAGGGGCGACGGAAGCCGTGGCGCGCAATTATTTTCACCTGCACCTGGTCTCCGACGCGACCGGCGAGACCCTGATCGCGGTCAGCCGTGCCGCCGTGGCGCAGTACGAGGCGGTCTCGGCGATCGAGCATGTCTACCCGCTGGTCCGTTCCGAGAACCAGCTGTCGCGCGTGCTCGCCGAAATCGAATCCTCGCCCGGCGTCGTGCTCTATACGTTGGTCGAGCCTGAATGGGCCGAGCGGCTGGAAGCCTTCTGCCGCGATATCGGCTGCCCCTGCCTTTCTGTTCTGCAGCCGGTGCACTCATTGTTCCAGTCCTATCTCGGCCAGGCTTCGGCGCCGCGTCCTGGCGCCCAGCACATGCTGAATGCCGATTATTTCCGCCGCATCGACGCGATGAACTACACGCTGATGCATGATGACGGGCAGCTCGGCGGCGATCTCGAAAGTGCTGATGTCGTCCTGCTTGGCATCAGCCGGACCTCGAAGACGCCAACCAGCATCTATCTCGCCAATCGCGGGATCAAGACCGCCAATATTCCGCTGGTGCCGAACGTGCCGCTGCCGGTCGAGATTGAGAGCCTGAAGAAGCCACTGATCGTCGGTCTCGTCGCCAGCGCCGAACGCATCATCCAGATCCGCCAGAACCGGCTCCTGTCGTTGAAGGCTGATGACGAGACGCCCTATGTCGATCCCGATGCCGTCGCCGATGAGCTCACCCAGTCGCGCCGACTCTGCGCCCGCCGGGGCTGGCCGGTGATCGATGTCACCCGTCGTTCGATCGAGGAGACCGCTGCCGCGATCCTCGACCTGCTGCGCGACCACCGCATGAAGTTCATCGCGACGTGACCGGCCCGGCGACATTCTGGCGCAGCGATGCACCGCTCATCCTCGCCTCTGGCAGCGCGACGCGCCGACAATTGCTGGAGGCGGCAGGGCTCCCGGTCGAGGTGATCAGGCCCGATGTCGACGAGCGTGCGATCGAGGCCGATTACCTTGCCATGGGTGGCTCGCCCGCCAGCGTTGCCGCTGCGCTGGCCGATGCCAAGGCCCTGTCGGTCTCGCCATCGTATCCCGGCCGGACCGTGCTCGCCGCCGACCAGATGCTGGTCTGCGAAGGCCGCCCGTTCCATAAGCCTGAGGATGCGGCGGCAGCCGAGCGGCAGATCGCGACGCTCGCTGGCCGCAAGCACGAGCTCACCTCGGCCTTCACCCTGGCTCGGGACGGCCGGATCATCGGCCGCGGTGCCAGCACCGCGGTGCTCGCCATGCGCCCCCTGACCCCAGGCTTCATCAGGAACTATGTCGCGCTCGCTGGTCCGGCGGCGACCAGCAGTGTCGGCGGCTATCAGCTTGAGGGCCTAGGCATCCATCTGTTCGAGACGATCGAGGGCGATCACTCCACCATCCTCGGCCTGCCGATGCTGAGCCTGCTCGCCACGCTGCGCGAGCTTGATCTCGTCGCATGATCCTTAGCTCCACGACTGCCATGACCAGACGCTGCTTCATCATCGGACATCCCGTCGCGCATTCCCGTTCGCCGCTGATCCATGGCCACTGGCTGGCCGAGCACGGTCTTGCTGGCAGCTATGAGCGTGTCGATGTTCCGCCGGCCGAGGCGGCGGCTTTCATCGCCCGGTTGCGCGCCGGCGAGTTTGTCGGCGGCAATGTCACCGTGCCGAATAAGGAGGTCGTACTGCCCCTGCTCGACGAGGCGAGCCAGACGGCCCAGGCGATGGGCGCGGCCAACACGCTCTGGATGGATGGCGGCAAGCTACACGGCGACAACACCGACGCCTATGGCTTCCTGGCTCATCTCGATGCTTGCGTGCCGGGCTGGGCCAGACGGAGCGGCACTGCCCTCATTCTCGGGGCCGGCGGTGCAGCCCGCGCCGTGATCCATGGCCTCGTCGAACGGGGCATCGGCCGCATCCTGCTGGTCAACCGCAGCGCAGAGCGCGCGGTCGAGCTCGCGGCTTCTTTCCCCGGGACGGTCGAAACGCGGCCCTGGCAGGGTGTCGCCCGGCTCGTCGCCGAGAGCGATCTGATCGTCAACACCACCTCGCTCGGCATGCATGGCCAGCCGCCGCTGGAGATCGACCTCTCAGCCTTGCGTCCCGGCACGATCGTCGACGACATCGTCTATGTCCCGCTGGAGACCCCTCTGCTCGCCGAGGCCAGGCGCCGCGGCGGCGTCCCGGTCGACGGGCTCGGCATGCTGCTGCACCAGGCGGTGCCGGGTTTCGAGCGCTGGTTCGGTGTCCGCCCACAGGTGACGGCGGAGCTGCGCGCGAAACTCGAAGTCGACATTCCCCGCGTGTGAGCGCGATGGCGGAGGCGCTGCGATGACCTTCCTGCTCGGCCTCACCGGCTCGATCGGTATGGGCAAGTCGACGACATCCGCGATGTTCCGTGCTGCGGGCGTCCCGGTCCACGACGCCGACCAGGCAGTCCATGACCTCTATGCCGGAGGGGCGGCGCCGCAGATCGAGGCGGCCTTTCCGGGCACGACTGCAGGTGGCGTGGTCGACCGGGCGAAGCTCTCCGCTGCCGTGCTCGGTCGCCCCGAAGCGCTGGCGAAGCTCGAGGCGATCGTCCATCCGCTGGTTCGCGCCGAGGAGCAGGCTTTCCTGACACGGGCCCGCAAGAGCGGTGCGAGCGTCGCCGTGCTCGACGTCCCGCTGCTGCTGGAGACCGGCGGGGCAGGGCGCTGCGATGCGGTCGTCGTCGTCACCGCTCCAGCCGAGGTCCAGCGCAAGCGTGTCCTCGGCCGCCCCGGCATGACCGAGGAGAAACTTGCCGCGATCCTCGCCCGCCAGATTCCGGATGCGGAGAAGCGCCGCAGGGCTCACTTCCTTGTGGACACCTCGCGCGGGCTCGTGGCAGCCGAGCGTCAGGTCCGCTCTATCCTCAATGCCGTCGCTGGCCGCTTCGGCCGGACGGAAAGGGCAGGCTGACATGCGCGAGATCGTTCTCGACACCGAGACCACCGGCGTCGAAGCGCTGAAGGGTGATCGCATCGTCGAGATCGGCTGCGTCGAGCTCGTCAACCACTGCCCGACCGGCCGCACCTATCACGTCTACATCAACCCCGAACGGGACATGCCGGAAGGCGCCTTCAAGGTGCACGGCCTGTCCGCGGCTTTCCTCTCCGACAAGCCGGTCTTCGCCGCGGTCGCCAGCGAGTTCGCCGCCTTCATCGCGGATGCCAAGCTGGTCATCCACAACGCGGCCTTCGACGTCGGCTTTATCAACATGGAATTCGGCCGGCTCGGCCTGCCTGCGATCGTGCCTGCGCTGGTGGTCGACACGCTCTCCATGGCAAGGCGCAAGCATCCCGGCGCCAGCAACAGCCTCGATGCGCTCTGCTCGCGCTACGGCATCGACAACAGCCGCCGCACCAAGCACGGCGCGCTGCTCGACTCGGAGATCCTGGCCGAAGTCTATATCGAGCTGATCGGTGGCAAGCAGACGAGCCTGGGCTTCGGCAGCGCCGTCGCCGGCAAGGCGGGTGCCGGGCTTGCCGCTGCGATCGAGCGCCCGGTCCGCCAGCGTGCGCTCGCACCACGGCTGACGCCGGAGGAGCGAGCGGCCCATGAGGCCTTCGTGCTGAAGCTCAAGGGGCCGCTCTGGCGCGGCTATCTCGGCGTTCCCGAGGAGGTGTAGCGCGATTCCCTCTCCCCTTGCGGGAGAGGGTTGGGGTGAGGGGTCACGCGACGTCGATCGTTCGCGGCCTTGTACCGAAGCCGAATGAATAAGGGTCAGCGCGACCCCTCATCCGGCCCTTCGGGCTCCTCTTCTCCCGCAGGGGGAGAAGGGGAGCCCTACCGTTATGACGATACGCTGCTACTCGCCGCGCTTCCGGCTCGCGCGGCGCGACATCATGTTGAGGCCTTCGATCAGGGCCGAGAAAGCCATCGCGGCGTAGATGTAGCCCTTCGGGATATGGGCGCCGAAGCCCTCGCCGATCAGCGTGGCGCCGATCATCAAGAGGAAGCCGAGCGCCAGCATCACAATCGTCGGGTTCTTGTCGATGAAGCGCGCCAGCGGGTCGGCCGCGAGCAGCATCACAGCGACGGCGACGACGACGGCGATCACCATCACCGGGATATGCTCGGTCATGCCGACGGCGGTGATGATGCTGTCGATCGAGAAGACGAGGTCGAGCAGCAGGATCTGGAAGATCACGCCGCCGAAGGTCACGGCCGCGGCCGCGCCGCCATCGAACATATCGGGCCCGTGGTCGGGGTCGACCTTGTGATGGATCTCCTTGGTCGCCTTCCAGACCAGGAACAGGCCGCCGGCGATCAGGATGAGGTCGCGCCAGGAGAAGGCCTTGCCGAAGACCGAGAACACCGGCGCGGTCAGCTGCACGATGAAGGCGACGGTCGAGAGCAGGCCGAGGCGCAGGATCAGCGCGAGGCCTATGCCGATCCGCCGGCCGCGCGAGCGCTGATGCTCCGGCAGCTTGTTGGTCAGGATCGAGATGAAGATGAGGTTGTCGATACCGAGGACGACCTCCATGGCGATCAGGGCGCCGAGCGCCACCCAGACTGCTGGGTCGGCGGCGAGCGTCATAAGGGAATCCATGGAAGTCGTGTACCTCGCGGGAACGGCGCACCGGGATGGCGGCCTCTGGCCCGCGGGAGATGGAAACGCCCGGGCGATTTACAACGGCCCCGCCAACAAAAAAGAGCCCCGGAGGGCTCTTTCCTGTCGAATTCGTGATGTCGGTCGCGATTCAGGCGTTCGGCGTGCCCTGCTGGGCCTGCATCTCTTCGAGACGCTGGCGATAGAGCGCGGCGAAGTCGATCGGGTCGATATAGAGCGGCGGGAAGCCGCCATTGCGGACCGCTTCTGCGACGATCGCCCGGGCGAACGGGAAGAGCAGGCGGGGGCAGTCGATCATCACGACCGCATGCACCTGCTCCTGCGGCACGCCGAAGATGCGGAAGACGCCGGCATAGCTCAGCTCGAAGGCGAACAGCGTCTCGTCGTTCAGCGTCGCCTTGCCTTCGAGCGTCAGGATCGTCTCGATGTCGTTCTCGCCGAGCGCATTGGCGTGGACGTTGACCTGCAGGCCGATCTGCGGTCCGCCCTGCTGTTGCTGCTGGATCAGCGAGCGCGGGGCATTGGGGTTCTCGAAGGAGAAGTCCTTGATGTATTGGACCAGCGTGTTGAGGCTGGGCCCCTGCTGGTCGGCGGCGCCGGCGCCGTTGCCGTTTTCGTTGGCCATGGGTCCCATCATCATTGTCTAGAAAACCATCGGGAAATTCCGTGCCGTGGCCGGAATTGCCCGGCAAGGCGGCGGCGCCGGGCTCGCGTCGGCTATCATGGCGACGGGGCCGGCACAAGCGACGCGCGCTTTCGCGCCCTTGTCGCGCCCCGGGGGTGGATGTTACGAGCCTCCCTCACCATATCCGTTCGATGACGGGCCGCAGGAGCGCGCCCGCGCGGGAACGAGTTTTCGAGGTTCGGATCAGCCGGCGATGCAGAATTTCGATATGACGACCCTGGTCTTCCTGGCCCTGGCCGTTTTCGTCGCCTGGAAACTGCGCTCGGTTCTGGGCCAGAAGACCGGGCACGAGAAGCCGCCGGCCGATCCGTTCGCCCGCCGCGAGACCCCGCCGCTGCGTCCGGATCAGCCGGCCAATGGCGAGCGCCGCGACAATGTCGTGCGCCTGCCGGGCGCCGCCAACGATGCCGCGGCCGCTCCCGTCGCCGATGCCGAGCGCTGGAAGGACATCGCCCCGCCGGGCTCAGCCATCGCGGTGGGCCTCGACGCCATCGTCCGCCAGGAGCCGCGTTTCGATGCGCCGGGCTTTCTCGTCGGCGCTAAGTCGGCCTATGAGACCATCGTCACCGCCTTCGCCCGCGGCGACCGCAAGACCCTGAAGGGCCTGCTCGCCAAGGAGGTCTATGACGGTTTCGACCAGGCGATCGCCGAGCGCGAGAAGCGCGGCGAGAAGGCGGAGTCGAATTTCGTCTCGATCGACAAGGCCGAGATCGTCGGCGTCGACGTCAAGGGCAAGGCCGCCCAGGTCACCATCGCCTTCGTCTCGCAATTGATCAGCGCGGTCCGCGACGCGCAGGGCAATGTGGTCGACGGCAGCGCCGATGCGGTCTCCGAGGTCAACGACGTCTGGACCTTCGCGCGCCAGCTGGGCAGCCGCGATCCGAACTGGCTGCTGGTCGCCACCGAATCGGCCGCGTGATCCGTGTCGCCGGTCTCGTTCTGGGGCTGCTGGCCGCAGGTGTATCGATGACCGGCGCTGACGCTTCTCCCCCATCTCTACCGCAGGGCGCCCGGGCCGAACCCGTGGCGCCCGCTTCGCTTGCCGGCTGGAGCGCCGACGACCAGCTCGCCGTGCTGCGCCTGTTCGCGCAGGGCTGCGAGACCGATCCGCCGCTGCGACAGGGCGCTCCTGCGCCTGCCGCCCTGCCGGCCCTGTGCATCAAGGCTGCGGCCCTGCTCGCCGCGGGCGACGTCAGCCCGGACAAGGCCCGCCGCTTCTTCGCCGACAATTTCGCCTTCTGGCGCATCCGCCCGGCCGGTGCCGAGCGCGGCTTCATGACCGGCTATTTCGAGCCGGAATTCGAGGGCTCGCTGACCCGTTCCGACGCCTTCCCGACGCCGCTCTATGGACGCCCGGCCGACCTGGTGACCAAGATGCCGGGCGACGACTGGCCCGGCCTCGACCCGGCCCTGACCTCAGCGCGCCGGACGGCCAAGGGAATGGAGCCCTTCCCGGATCGCGCCGCGATCGAGGAGGGCGCGCTCGCCGGCCAGGGGCTCGAGATCCTCTTCATGCGCGATCCCGTCGATCGCTTCGTGCTGCAGGTCCAGGGCTCGGGCCGGATCCGCCTGCCGGACGGCAAGGTGACGCGCCTGGTCTATTCCGGGCGTAACGGCCACCCCTATACCTCGCTCGGACGCGAGCTCAGCCGGCGCGAGAACATCCCGCCCGAGCAGATGACGATGGACAAGCTGATCGCCCGGCTGAAGGCCGATGCCGGCTTCGCTCGCGACCTCATCAGGCTCAACCGCTCCTTCGTCTTCTATGCCCGCAACGACGATCTTCCGGATGGGTCCGGTCCGATCGGTGGCGCCGGCCTGCCCCTGACCCCGCTGCGCAGCATCGCGGTCGACCGTTCGCTCTGGCCCTATGGCATGCCGGCCTGGATCGAGACCGAGATCCCCGATGGCAAGGGCGGCAGCGAAAAACTGGCCCGGCTGATGCTGGCGCAGGACACCGGCACCGCGATCGTCGGGCCGGCGCGGATCGACCTCTTCGTCGGCTCCGGCGCGGAAGCCGGCCATCGCGCCGGCCTGATCCGGCATCCCGTCGATTTCATCGTGCTCTGGCCGCGCTGAGCCATGCGCCGGCGCGGCAAGCTCCTTTCGGAAGCGGAACTCGCGCTCTGGCGGCAGGTCGCGCGCACGGTGAAGCCGCTGGCGGGCCGCGCGCCGGTCGAGCCTGAGCCGGAAGCAGCGCAGGAGAAGCCCGTTCCAGTCGTAGAGGCCGCATCGCCTCCTCCGGCGTTGCCGCCAGCCCGGCCCGCCAAGCCCGCGCCGCCGCCGCTGGTGCCCCTGGAACGGCGCATGCGCACGCAATTGCGCCGCGGCCAGCAGGGCGTCGAGGCGGTCATCGATCTGCATGGCCTGCGCCAGGACGAGGCGCATTCGGCTTTGCGCGGCTTCCTGCGCCTGCAGCAGCAGCGCGGCGCGAAACTCGTGCTGGTCGTGACCGGCAAGGGCGTCGCCGGCGACGTACCCTATGGCGAGGAGCGTGGCATCCTGCGCCGCAACGTGCCGCACTGGTTGCGCCTGCCGGATTTGCGCCCGCTGGTGCTCGGCTTCGACGAGGCCGAGCAGCGCCATGGCGGCACCGGCGCGCTCTATATCCGCCTGCGTCGCAGCCGGGAGCTCGACTGATGACACCCTTTGGCCGCCGTGTCCGTGAATTGCGCGCCGCTCGCGGCGTCACCCTGGCCCAGATGGCGGAGGCGCTCGGCGTGACCCCCGCCTATCTCTCGGCGCTGGAGCACGGCAAGCGCGGCCAGCCGACCTTCACCCTGATCCAGGGCGCGATCCATCATCTCGGCGTGATCTGGGACGAGGCCGACGAATTGATCCGCCTTGCGGAGCTCTCCCACCCGCGTATCGTCATCGACACGGCAGGCCTCGAACCGGAGGCGACCTTGTTCGCCAATCGCCTCGCCCATGAGGTGCAATGGCTCGGTCCGTCCGACCTCGCGGCGCTGACCTCGATCCTCGACAGTGCCGCGCGCCGCCGCGGAAGCGCTTGACCTGACCTGCCGGCAATGCAACACGCCGCCATCCTCCCGCCATTACGGATCGTTTCATGACCTCCAAGCGCTATGACGTGCTCGCCTTGGGCAATGCCATCGTCGACGTCTTTGCTTCGGCGGAGGAAGACTTCCTGGTCAAGTACGAGCTGGTCAAAGGCTCGATGGCGCTGATCGACGAGCCGCGGGCCGAGCTGCTCTATGGCGCGATGGGCCCGGGCAAGGTGGTCTCGGGTGGCTCCGCCGCCAACACCATCGCTGGCCTCGCCTCCTTCGGCGGCAAGAGCGCCTTCATCGGCAAGGTCAAGGCCGACGAGCTCGGCAAGCTCTACCGGCACGATCTGAGCTCGCTCGGCGTCGCCTTCGACACTGCTGCGGCGACGGAAGGGCCGGCGACGGCGCGCTCCTTCATCATCGTCACGCCCGATGGCGAACGCACGATGAACACCTATCTCGGCGCCTGCCAGGGCCTGACTCCGGCCGATGTCGATCCCGCCACGGTCGAGAACGCCGACATCGTCTATCTCGAAGGCTATCTCTGGGATCCGCCGGCGGCCAAGGAGGCCTTCCGCAAAGCCTCCGAGATCGCCCACAAGGCCGGCGGCCGCGTCGCCATCACCCTGTCGGACTCCTTCTGCGTCGACCGCTATCGCGACGAATTCCTCGGCCTGGTCCGCAATGGCCTGGTCGACCTCGTCTTCGCCAACGAGCACGAGCTGAAGAGCCTCTACCAGAGCTCGGATTTCGATGCGGCGCTGGCGGCGCTGCGCGCCGAGAACGTGCTGGCCGTCATCACCCGCTCGGAGAACGGCGCGCTGGCGCTGACGCCGGATGGCGTCGTCGCCGAGCCGGTCTTCCCGGTCGAGCGCGTCGTCGATGCGACGGGCGCCGGCGACCTCTTCGCCGCGGGCTTCCTGCACGGCCTGACCTCGGGCCGCGAGGCGCGTGACTGCCTGCGCCTCGGCGCGCTCGCCGCCGCCGAGATCATCAGCCATGTCGGCGCGCGCCCGGACGTCAGCCTGAAGACGCTCGCTGGCAATAACGGCCTGCTCTGAGGCACCTTCCTTGCCTTCTCCCCTTGCGGGAGAAGGTGGCCCGAAGGGCCGGATGAGGGGTCGCTCAGGTCCGGAAAGTCCTGAGAAATACAGCCCCGCGCGAGCGATCGATGTCGCGCGACCCCTCACCCTAACCCTCTCCCGCAAGGGGAGAGGGGATCCGGCGAGCCGTTCAGGCCGCCCGTTTCAGCCCCGCCGCGCTCCAGATCTCGCTGAGGGCGCCGACCAGCACGGCGATGTCCTCGTCCGAATGCAGCGGCGTCGGCGTGATCCGCAGGCGTTCGGTGCCGCGCGCCACGGTCGGGTAGTTGATCGGCTGGACGTAGATCGCAAAGCGCTCCAGCAATTCGTCGCTGATCCGCTTGCACAGGGCGGCTTCGCCGACCATCACCGGCACGATATGGCTGGGATTGGCCAGATGCGGGATGCCGGCCTGGTCGAGCTGGCCGCGCAGCTTGCGGACCCGATCCTGCTGACCATCCCGCTCGGCTGAACTCGTCTTGAGATGCCGGATCGCCGCGAGTGCGCCGGCGGCGAGTGCGGGCGGCAGCGAGCTGGAGAAGATGAAGCCGGAGGCGAAGCTGCGGATGAAGTCGCAGAGATCAGCCGAACCGGCGATATAGCCGCCCATCACGCCGAAGGATTTTGCCAGCGTGCCCTCGATCAGGTCGAGCCGATGGCTGAGCCCATCGCGCTCGCTGATGCCGCCGCCGCGGGCGCCGTACAGCCCGACGGCATGGACCTCGTCGATATAGGTCAGCGCGCCGAATTCCTCGGCGAGGTCGCAGAACTCAGCGATCGGCGCGATGTCGCCATCCATCGAATAGACCGACTCGAAGGCGATCAGCTTCGGCTTGTTACGGTCGATGCTCGCGAGCTTGCGGCGCAGATCCTGCGGATCGTTATGGGCGAAGATCAGCTTTTCCGCGCGTGAATGCCGTATGCCCTCGATCATCGAGGCGTGGTTGGCGGCATCGGTCAGGACGACGCAGCCGGGAATGCGCGCGGCCAGCGTCGAGAGCGAGGCCCAGTTCGACATGTAGCCGGAGTTGAACAGCAGCGCCGCGTCCTTGCCGTGCAGGTCGGCGAGCTCGCGCTCCAGCAGGACATGATAGTGGTTGGTCCCGGCGATGTTGCGGGTGCCGCCGGCTCCGGCGCCGCAGGCATCGAGCGCCTCGCGCATCGCGGCGAGCACGGCAGGATGCTGGCCCATGCCGAGATAGTCGTTCGAGCACCAGACGGTGACCTCGCGCGGCCCGTTGGGGCCATGGAAGGCGGCGCGCGGAAAGCGGCCGGCGCGACGCTCGAGATCGGCGAAGACGCGGTAGCGGCCCTCGGCGTTGAGGGCGTCGAGCTCGCTGCGGAAAAAGGCCTGGAAATCCATAAGGGAGCCTCCTGGCGCCACCTTTGAGGGATTCCAGCCACAGGGTAAAGGCGCGCCGATGTCGCGCCGCAGCAGGGCCCTGGCGGATCGAGGCCAGGGCCGGCCACGCCGCATCGTGCAAGGAGCTTTTCGTTTCCAGGCGGGAAAGAGCCTTTCCCTTTGGCGCGCCGGGCCTTTAGATCGTCGGCAAAGCTGGTGAGGAGCAGGCCATGGCGGTAACGATCGACGGACGGACCCTGAAGGGCAAGCAGGTGCTGCGCGTGGCCCGGCCCGGCCCGTCCGGCCGCTATGAGAAGGCGACTTTGGCCAAGTCGGCACGCGAGGCGATCGCGGCGACGCGCGCCCATATCGACGCCAACTTCATGAACGACGAAGCCCCGTTCATGTACTCCTTCAACACCGGCGTCGGCCTGTTCAAGGACCAGCGCGTGCTGATGTCGGAGATGACCGAGTATCAGCGCAAGAGCGTCTACGCCCACGCCACCGGCATCGGCGAGCCCTTTCCGGAGGATGTGACGCGCGCCACCATGCTGCTGCGCGCCAATGCCTTCGCCTCGAACTATTCCGGCCCGCAGGTCGCGCTGGTCGAGCGTCTGCTCGCCTGCCTCAATGCCGGCGTCCATCCGGTGATCCCGCAGAAGGGCTCGGTCGGCGCCTCCGGTGACCTCGCCCCGCTCGCACATATGTCGGCGGCGGTCTGCGGCTTCGAGGAGGGCGAAGCCGTCTACAAGGGCAGGCGGATGAAAGCGCGCGATGCCCTCGCCAAGGCCGGGCTCGAGCCCGACTTCAAGCTCGGCGCCAAGGATGCCTCGGCTCTGATCAACGGCTCGACGGTCTCGCTGGCGCTCGGCGTGCTCGCGACCGAGGACGCCAAGCGGCTGATCAAGGCCGCCGATATCGGCCTTGCGCTCTCGCTCGAAGCGATGCGCGGCGAGCTCGCCGCCTTCGATCCGCGCGTCCATGCCGCCCGCCCGCATCCCGGCCAGGCGCTGGTCGCGCGCAACCTCGTCAAGATCACGCAGGGTTCGAAGCGCTGCTCGGCCTCGGCCCGCGAGACGATCTATCCCGACGAGATTGGCCGAACACCCGGCAAGCCGCCGGCGCCGCGCGTGCAGGACGTCTATTCGCTGCGCTGCGCCCCGCAGGTGCATGGGCCCGCCCGCGAGGCCCTCGACTATGTCAGCCGCATCATCGCGACCGAGACCAATTCGGCGACCGACAACCCTTTGATCTTCCCCGAGGATGATGGCTACCGCGTCATTTCCGGCGGGCATTTCCACGGCCAGTATGTCGCGCAGGCGATGGACCTGCTCGCCATCGCCATGACCGATCTCGGCTCGATCTGCGAGCGCCGGCTCGCCCGCCTGGTCGATCCGACCCTGAGCTACGGCCTGCCGCGCAACCTGCTCGCCGGCAAGCGCGGCCTGAACACGGGGTTTGCCACCGTGCAGTGCTCGATGTCGGCACTGGTGATGGAGAACCGCACGCTGTCCTCGCCCGGCTCGGTCGATTCGATTCCCGGCAAGTCGAATGCCGAGGACCATGTCTCGAACTCGACCTGGTGCGGCCGCAAGGCGCGCACCGTCGTCGAGAACGTCGAGATGATCATCGCCGCCGAGATCCTGATGGCCTGCCAGGCGCTCTCGCTGATTGCGGAGACCGCCAAGGCCCATCCGCTCGGCAAGGGCACGCAGGCGGCGCTCGACGCATTGCGCGAGACGATCCCGCCGGCGCTCGATGGCGACCGCTGGTATGCCGCCGAGATGAACCAGGCGACGGCCCTGATCCGCTCCGGCGCGATCGTCGAGGTGGTCGAGGCAGCTGTGGGCGGGCTGGAGTAGGGCGGAAGCGCCATCTTCGTCATGGTCGGGCTTGTCCCGACCATCCACGTCTTCCTACGGGCAGGGTGGTGGTGTTCAAGACGTGGATGCTCGCCACAAGGGCGAGCATGACGGCGTGCGTGTCAGACGCCTCTCAATACAACGTCGCCCTGACCCGCTCGGGCAGCGCCTTGTCATAGGCGTCGCCGTCGAACGCTTCCGTCGCTGCCCGCGCCGAGATGTCGCGCAGGATCGTGCCGGCGCTCGGCAGCGAGCGCTTGTCGACCTGTGCCGCCGGGTTCCAGAGATCGGCGCGCACCACCGCCCGCGAGCACTGGAAGTAGGCGGCCTCGACGGTGACGACCATCACGCAGGCCGGCAGCTTGCCCGCCATCTCGAAGCGCGCGCACAGCTCCGGATCGGTCGAGAGCACCGCGGTGCCGTTCACACGCAGCGTTTCGCCGTAACCAGGGATCAGAAAGAGCATTCCGATTCGATTGTCGGACAGAAGATTCTTCAATGAATCCAGTCTGTTATTGCCTCTTCGGTCCGGAATCAGCAGCGTTTTCGCGTCGCTGACCGTGACAAAGCCCGGCAAATCCCCGCGCGGCGAGCAATCCAGCCCCTCCGGACCATTGGTCGCGAGCACGAAAAACGGCGAGGCGGCGATCAGCGCGCCATAGTTGGCGTCGATATGATCGATCTCCTTGATCACCGAAGCCGGTGCGATCGGGTTCGGATAGAGCGCTGCGAGCTGCTCGGGCGAGGTGATGCGATGCGCGGTCATGCCAGCCTCCGAAGATAATAAGTCTAGACTATTTGACTTCGCTGCAACGCACCAGAGGCAGGCCAAAAGAAAACGCCCCGCATCGCAGGATGCGGGGCGTCCGATTCACGTGAAACGCTGATCGAGGATCAGTCTTCAGCACCCTGGCGCTCGCGGGACTTCTCGGCCTCGCGCTCGGCCTTCAGCTTCTCGGTGATGTCCTCGCCGGTGGTCTGGTCGACCACCTTCATCGACAGGCGCACCTTGCCGCGCTCGTCCATGCCGAGGAACTTGACCTTGACCTTGTCGCCTTCCTTGACGACGTCCTGGACCTTCTGGACGCGGCGCGGAGCCAGTTCCGAGATGTGGACCAGGCCGTCCTTGGCGCCGAAGAAGTTCACGAAGGCGCCGAACTCCATGACCTTGACGACGGAGCCGTCATAGATCTGGCCGGCTTCCGGCTCGGAGACGATCGACTTGATCCACTTGATCGCCGCTTCGATCGACTTGCCGTCGGCCGAGGCGATCTTGATGGTGCCGTCGTCCTCGATGTTGACCTTGGCGCCGGTCTTCTCGACGATCTCGCGGATCACCTTGCCGCCGGAGCCGATGACTTCGCGGATCTTGTCGACCGGGATCTTCATCGTCTCGATGCGCGGCGCATACTCGCCGAGCTGGCTGCGCGAGGCCGAGAGGGCCTTGCTCATCTCGCCCAGGATGTGCTCGCGACCGCCCTTGGCCTGGCCGAGGGCGACCTTCATGATCTCCTCGGTGATGCCGGCGATCTTGATGTCCATCTGCAGCGAGGTGATGCCCGCGGCGGTGCCGGCGACCTTGAAGTCCATGTCGCCGAGATGGTCCTCGTCGCCGAGGATGTCGGAGAGCACCGCAAAGCGCTCACCCTCGAGGATCAGGCCCATGGCGATGCCGGCGACCGGCGACTTCAGCGGAACGCCCGCATCCATCAGCGCCAGCGAGGTGCCGCAGACGGTGGCCATCGAGGAAGAGCCGTTCGACTCGGTGATCTCCGAGACGACGCGGATCGTGTAGGGGAACTCCGACTTCGCCGGCAGCATCGGGCGGATGGCGCGCCAGGCGAGCTTGCCATGGCCGATCTCGCGGCGGCCGGGTGAACCCATGCGGCCGGTCTCGCCGACCGAATAGGGCGGGAAGTTGTAGTGCAGCAGGAAGGTTTCCTTGTAAGTGCCTTCCAGCGAGTCGATGAACTGCTCGTCATCGCCGGTGCCGAGCGTGGTCACGACCAGCGCCTGGGTCTCGCCGCGGGTGAACAGCGAGGAGCCGTGGGTGCGCGGCAGGACGCCCGCTTCCGCCACGATCTTGCGGACCGTCTTGACGTCGCGGCCGTCGATGCGGACGCCGTCGTCGAGGATGGTCCAGCGCACGACCTTGGCCTGGGCCTCCTTGAACTGGCCGCCGACCTGCTCCTTGGTGAAGCTGGTCTTGCCGTCCGGCTCGGCCGAGACCAGCGCCTGGACCTTGGCCTTGGCGGCATCCAGCGCCTTGTAGCGCTCGGCCTTGGTGGTGATCTTGTAGGCGGCCCGGAGATCCGCATCCACCAGCTTGAGAACGGCGTCGAGCACGACCGAATTATCGGCCGGCACGTAATCGCGGGGCTCCTTGGCGGCCTTCTCGGCCAGGCGGATGATCGCGTCGATCACCGGCTGGAAATGCTTGTGGCCGAACATCACGGCGCCGAGCATGATCTCCTCGGAGAGCTCCTTGGCCTCCGACTCGACCATCAGCACGGCGTCCTGGGTACCGGCGACGACGAGATCGAGCTGCGATTCCTTGACCTCTTCGATCAGCGGATTGAGCTTGTAGGCGCCGTCGACATAGCCGACGCGGGCGGCGCCGACCGGGCCCATGAAGGGCACGCCGGAGAGCGTCAGGGCGGCGGAGGCGGCGACCATCGCGACGATGTCGGGATCGTTCTCGAGGTCATGCTGCAGAACGGTGACGACCACCTGGGTGTCGTTCTTGTAGCCTTCGGCGAAGAGCGGGCGGATCGGCCGATCGATCAGGCGCGAGACCAGCGTCTCCTTCTCGGTCGGGCGTCCTTCGCGCTTGAAATAGCCGCCGGGGATGCGACCGGCTGCGAAGGTCTTCTCCTGGTAATTCACGGTCAGCGGGAAGAAGTCGAAGCCCGGCTTCGGCTCCTTGGCCGAGACGATGGTGGCGAGCACGACGGTCTCGCCATAGGTGGCGAGCACGGCGCCGTCGGCCTGGCGGGCGATCTTGCCGGTTTCGAGCACGAGCTTGCGCCCGCCCCAGATCAGCTCTTCGGTTTGAACATCGAACATAGGATTGTCTTTCGGTCGGATGCGATCCGTCCGGCGTCGATCGTGCCCATGGGCAAGACGGCTAAACGTCCGGGATGAGCTCCAGAAAAGCGCGCCCGGGCGCTCGGCGATCCTGCCATGGGCGTCACTGACGCCGGCGGATCATGCGGCAAGCCGCCCCATGCGGTTGTCGCATTGAAGGGGGAACGTCGCCTCATTGCGGCGCTCCCGGAGCGAGGCCGGTTACCTGGCCTCTAGTAGAACCGCCCGGAGCAGCGGGGCACCGGGCGGAAGTTCGGTCTCGATCAGCGGCGGATGCCGAGCTTCTCGATCAGGGTCTTGTAGCGCGCTTCTTCCTTGCCCTTCAGATAGTCGAGCAGGGAGCGGCGCTGCGAGACCAGCTTGAGCAGGCCGCGACGCGAATGGTTGTCCTTGGTGTGGGACTTGAAGTGGCCGGTCAGGTTGTTGATGCGCTCGGTGAGGATCGCGACCTGGACTTCCGGCGAGCCGGTGTCGTTCGGCTTGGTGGCATGTTCCTTGATGAGCGCGGTCTTGCGCTCGGCAGTGATCGACATCGTGATGTCCTTTGGTTCGGTGTTGATCTGGCGGGCCAGGCCGGGATGTCGTCCAGCAAGGTCCGAAGCCCGCATCCGCCTCATCGCGGAAGGGATGCGCAGCCGGCCATCGGGCCGGTTGCCCGGGCATATACACGAAACTGGCGGAAACGCTAGCGTACAGCATCGCGACGCGGAGAAGAGCATGCAGCAGGATCGAAGAGGGGCGTTGCCACTGCTCGCCGCTGTGGTCGTAGGCGTTGTCATTGGGGCTGCCGCGAGTTGGTCGATACTCGTCGGCACCATCGACGGCGCCGCCCCGATGGTCGATGCCTTCATTCGTCTCCTGGGGCCGATCGCAGGTGCCATCGGGCTTGGTTTGGCGGTCGCCGTGCCCCTTTCCTGGTGGGCAATCAATCGCTTTCTCCGCGGAGCCAAGGGTACGCTGGATCATGTCGTTGGACAGGTCTCCGCCGCAACGCAGGCTGTTTCTGTACGCGACAGCAGTGCTGCTATTGCCCATGCCGAAAAGGCGATATTGGGCGCCTTGGCTTGGTATGGGCCGATCGCAGCCCGCCGGTGGGTCGTTCAAACCGCTCTGGCGTTGCTGATTGCATTCGGCGGCTTGATCGGCACCGCCTTGCTTTTTAGGCAGACAAGGCTCTTGGGCGAACAGAACGAAAAGCTTGAGAAACAAACGTCGCTTCTCGTCGATCAGAACAAGAAGATCGATCTCCAAACCATAACTGCAGAAACACAGCGCCGTACAGTGCTGTCTGCTGAGCTATTCTCAATTTTACAGGGGCTTATGCTTCTAGAGGCGACTTCCGAGACGCCTGCCAATCGAGACCGCATAATGCGAAGTCTCAGCTCGCGGATCAGCGCTGTCAGCCTTGCCGCGACCCCGTATTGGACGATCGAGGTTGAGCGCGGCGAGATCGAAGGTGAGGCGACATCGATCACCTTGTCGGAACGGGCTAGAAGCCCGGAAAGAGGTCAGTTGCTCATGGGGCTGCTCCTAGCGGGGCTTGATCCGATCAGCTTCCCGGGAACGATTTATGCCGAGGCCGATCTGCGCAGAATTCCGCTGCAGCGCGCCAAGCTACAAAATCTGGACTTCCTCAAGGCGGATTTATCCGAAGCGAAATTGCTCGAAGTCGATTTGCGTGAAGCCAATCTTCAAGAAGCCAAGCTCGATAATGCTCAGCTCTCATCGGTCTTGTTTGAGAACGCCAATTTGGAACGCGCAACGGCGAAGGGCGCCACAATAGTTTCTTCAAATTTGGAAAGAGCAATCCTAATTCAGTCTGAGCTAAGTGGAGCGCGTATAAAGAACACAAATCTATCATCTGTGCAGGCAGAAGGAATAGAATTATCTCAATCCATTATTATCGATAGCAAGTTTGAACACGGTTCTCTCGAAGCTGCGAGTTTCAACCGGTCCATTATGGTATCGACACTTTTCCTCAAGGCAAAATTGGCGAATGCTGGATTCAGAGAATTGAATAGTATCTTTGAATCATTGGGCGCTGGAGATCGGCTCAATCATGGTAAGTTTGCAGAGATGCCGTGGCGTGATCAAATTGATTTCTCCGCGGAATCGATGAATCTCGACTTCACCGAAAGCGATCTGAGATTTGCGGATTTTACCAACGCTTATGTGAAAGGCGCCAATTTCAGAAGGGCTAACCTAAGCCGAGCGGTGCTGAAGAAGGCCACCTTACGCCAAGCCAATCTGCTGGAGGCCAGCCTCGAAGACGCCGATCTTGAGGAGGCGGATCTGACGGGTGCGAAGGTCGATCAGGCGGCTCTCTCCAAAGCCTTGCTGTGCCGGACGACGATGCCGGATGGGACGATCTCCGGCTGTTCTAAGTCCTCGCCGAAAGCCGACTGAATAAAAAGGCTATCGAGGGGGGAAGAGTCTTGCTGTCCGGCCGGGCAGCGCTGAGCGGAACCTCCATAGGTTCCGCAGGTTGACTCTGCGCAATGCGACAGCAGGGGCCGAAGACCATGTCAGCCATGCCGAAGGACCGCCTCATCGCAGCGCTCGGCGCCCAACTTCGGGCCGAGCGCGAGACCCGCGATGCGCTCGCCGAGGTGATCGCCAATGGCCAGCTCGACCGCGAGGTGCTGCTGGCGATCCTCTCCGATCCCGTCCCGGTCGTGACCCGCGACGAGATCGTCCGCGCCGAGGCCTGGCTGCGCGGGCTGCCGCCAGCCTTGCCGGCCCCGCCCAAGCTGAGAGCGGCCTGATGGCGCCCCGGCCGGCCTGGAAGGGTTATCTCAAGCTCTCGCTGGTCTCCTGCGCCGTCGAATTGACCTCGGCGACCGATCATAGCGAGAAGGTCTCCTTCCGCGTCATCAACCGCAAGACCGGCAACACCGTCCGCCGGCAATACATCGACAGCGTCAGCGGCAAGCCGGTCGACCCCGACGACGAGGTCAAGGGCTACGAGATCGGCGGCGACGAATACCTGCTGATCGAGGAGGACGAGATCGATGCGGTCCAGATCGAGAGTTCGCACACGCTGTCGATCGAACAGTTCGTCGACCGCGCCGCTATCCCGCAGATCTATTTCGATCAGCCCTATTATCTCAGCCCCTCGGACGAGGTCTCGGAAGAGGCCTTCTCTGTGATCCGCGAGGCGATGGCGAAGCAGAAGAAGGCCGGCATCGCCCGGATCGTGCTCTATCGCCGCGAGCGGCCGGTGATGATCGAGCCCTTCGACAAGGGCTTGCTCCTCACGACGCTGCGCTACGACAAGACCGTGCGCCAGCCGGACGAGGTCTTCGACGGCCTGAAGAAGGGCAAGCTCGACGAGGAGCTGGTCGATCTCGCCACGCACATCATCGAGAAGAAAGAGGCGAGGTTCGATCCGAGCGGCTTCGAAGACCATTACGAGGAGGCGCTGCTCGAGCTGATCGCGGCCAAGCGCAAGGGCAAGAAGCCGCCGGTCGCCAAACCGGCCGAGCGCCCGTCCAACGTCGTCAACCTGTTCGAGGCCCTGAAGAAGAGCCTCGGCGAGGAGAGCGGCTCGTCCGGAAAATCCTCCTCCGGCGGCAAGAAGCCGGCGAGCGCGGGCAAACCGGCAAAGAAGCCTGCTGCGGGCAAGGCCAAAAAGAGCGCCTGACGCGCGTCGGAGGACGCCATGGCCAATCTCGATCTCTACCGCTCGAAACGTGACTTCTCCCGCACCCGCGAGCCGAAAGGCGGCGCCAGCCTTCGCAAGGCCGCCGAGAGTGGTGGTGCTTTCGTGATCCACAAGCACGCCGCGCGCCGCCTCCACTATGATCTCAGGCTCGAACATGGCGGAGTGCTCTGGTCCTGGGCAGTGACGCGGGGCCCGAGCCTCGACCCGGCCGAGAAGCGCCTTGCCGTCCATGTCGAGGATCACCCGCTCGAATACGGCTCCTTCGAAGGCACGATTCCCGAAGGCGAATACGGAGCCGGCGCGGTGATCGTCTGGGACGAGGGTAAGTGGATTCCGGAAGGCGATCCCGTCCGCGGCATGGAGAAGGGCCATCTCGCTTTCGCGCTGGAAGGCCACAAGCTCGGCGGCCGCTGGCATCTCGTCAGGCTGAAACCCCGCCGTGGCGAGAAGCGCGACAACTGGCTGCTGATCAAGGTCGACGACGACTATGCTCGCGACGATGAGGATATCCTGGAGACCGCGCCGGATTCGGTGAAATCCGGCCGCAGTATCAAAGAAGTCGGCGAGGATCCGGGAGGCGAAGTCTGGTCGACCGATGAGAAACCCGCGAAGGGACGCAAGCCGAGCGTCGCAAAGACGAAAGCTGCAAGGTCAAAGCCTGCAAAAGCCGAAGCCGAGTCGCTGCCACGCTTCGTCGAGCCTTGTCTCGCGACCCTGCAGAATAAGCCGCCGGCCGGCGATGCCTGGCTGCACGAGGTCAAGTTCGACGGCTATCGGCTGCAGGCACGAATCTCGGCCGGCAAGGTCAAGCTGCTGACCCGTACCGGGCTCGACTGGACCGAGCGCTTCGGCGAAAGGATCGCCGATGCTCTTGCGGGCCTGCCTTGCGAGACGGCGCTGATCGATGGCGAGGTCGTGGCGCTGGGCGAGAACGGCATCTCCTCCTTCTCGGCGCTCCAGGCGGCTCTGTCGGAGGGCAAGACCGCGAGCCTCGTCTTCTTCGCCTTCGACCTGCTTCATCTCGACGGCGAGAACCTGCAATCAGAGCCGCTGCTCGCCCGCAAGGAGCGGCTGGAGGAGCTGCTCAAGGCAGCAGGGCGGGATTCGCCCCTGCGCTATTCCGAGCATTTCGTCGAGCCCGGCCAGACCATGTTGCGGCATGCCTGTCGCATGGGACTGGAGGGTGTGATCTCCAAGCGCGCTGACGCCCCCTATCGCAGCGGCCGTGGCCGCGACTGGATCAAGTCGAAGTGCACGCAGCGGCAGGAATTCGTCATCGCCGGCTATGTCCCGTCGAAAGCCTCCCGCAACCAGCTCGGCTCGCTGGTGCTGGGCTATTACGAGGATGGCGAGCTGAAGCCCGCCGGCCGCGTCGGCACCGGCTTCACCCGCAACTCGGCCGCTGCGCTGAAAAAGAAGCTCGACGTCATCGCAACGAAAGCCTCGCCCTTCCCCAGCGAAGCCGGTCGCGAGCGTGGTATCGTCTGGGTCGAGCCTGAGCTCGTCGCCGAGATCGCCTTCGGCTCCTGGACGGCTTCGAAGACCCTGCGGCACTCGGCCTTCCTCGGGCTGCGCGAGGACAAGCCGGCGCAGGAGGTCGTCGAGGAGAAGCCGGCCGAGGCGGGGACTAGCAAGGCTCGTCGCGCGACGAAGACCAGGCGCAAGGCAGGAGCGGAGACCACCGTGACGCTGAGCAATCCCGACAAGCCGCTCTGGCCCGATATCGGCTTCACCAAGCAGGATCTGCTCGATTACTACGCCGGCGTCTGGGAGCGCATGGCGCCCTTCGTGGTCGAACGCCCGTTGAGCCTGCTGCGCGCGCCGGACGGCGTCGGCGGGCAGGTCTTCTTCCAGAAGCATGCCGGGGCCGGCCTGCACAAATCCATCTCACGGATGAAGGATGAGGATGGCGAGGAGCTGCTCTTCATCCGCGATTTCGACGGGCTCGCCGCGCTCGTCCAGCTCGGGACGGTCGAGGTCCATCTCTGGGGCGCCAAGATCGACGCGATCGAGACGCCCGACCAAGTCATCTTCGATCTCGATCCCGATCCGGGCGTGCCGATCGAGCGCGTGCGCGAGGCGGCACTGACGGTCCGTCAGCGGTTGGAGGAGCTCGGTTTCGAGAGTTTCCTCAAGACCTCCGGCGGCAAGGGCTTCCATGTCGTGCTGCCATTGCAGCCCAAGGCGGAGTGGGATGCGGTCAAGGGCTTTGCCCGCGACTTCGCCAAGGCGATGGAACAGGCCGAGCCGAAGCTCTACACCGCCACCCTGTCGAAGAAGGCGCGCAAGGGCCGCATCTTCATCGATTATCTCCGCAATGGCCGCGGCTCGACTGCGATCGCGCCATTCTCGACGCGGGCGCGGCCCGGTGCGGCGGTCGCCATGCCGGTCGCCTGGGAGCTGCTGGAGAAGGATCTGGCGCCCGATGCCTTCAAGGCCCCGGAGGTGATGAAGAAAGGCCCGCCGGACGATGCCTGGGCCGCTTTCTTCAAGCCGAAGCGGCCGTTGAAACGCTGATCAGGCGGCCACTTCGCCGCGATCATAGCGGCGCTGCGCTTCCTCGACCTCGCCGATATTGGCCTCGGCCCATTGCGTCAGGGCGGCGACCGTGCCGGCCAGGGTGCGCCCGAGCGGCGTCAGCGAATACTCGACCGTGACCGGCACGGTCGCGAAGGCGCGGCGCGAGATCAGCCCGTCCCGTTCCAGGCTCTTCAGCGTCTGCGACAGCATTTTTTGCGAGATGCTGTCGATGCGCCGGCGCAATTCGTTGAAGCGCAAGGTCTCCTGCTCCAGCAGGATCAGCACCAGAACGGCCCATTTGTCGCCGATCCGGTCGAGCACCTGCCGCGTCGGGCAGCGTGCATTGAACGGGTCGGGACGATGCAGCATGGCGGTTTCCGGCAGGTGACCTTGTGGCGTGAAAGTGCCTTCTTGAGAGAAAATCGCATGACTGCCATCTGGTGTCCATTGGGATGTAGGTTCCCATCAGATACTAGGGAAGATCACCATGAAGATTGCTCTCATCGGCGCCACCGGCTTCATCGGCTCGCGCCTGCTCGCCGAACTCACCAGCCGCAACCATCAGGTCACCGCCATCGTCCGCAATACCGAGAAGGTGCCGCAGGGCGCCGGCATCAGCGCGAAGAAGGGCGATGTCTACGACAAGGACGGGCTCGCTGCCCTGCTCGCCGGCCATGACGCGGTGATCAGCGCGGTGCATTACACCGCCAGCGATCCAGCGATACTGCTTGCGGCCGTGAAGCAGTCCGGCGTGAAGCGCTATCTCGTCGTCGGCGGCGCCGGCAGCCTCGAGGTCGCCCCGGGTGTGAAGCTGTTCGACACCAAGGAATTCCCGGCGATCTATCTCGACGAAGCCAAAAAGGGCGGCGCCTATCTCGATCTGCTGAAGGGCGAAAGCGGTCTCGACTGGACCTTCCTCTCGCCCTCCGCCTTGATCGAGCCGGGCGAGCGCACCGGACGCTTCCGCCTCGGCAAGGACCAGCTCCTGGTCGACGGCAACGGCCAGAGCCGCATCTCGGCCGAGGATTATGCCATTGCCCTGGTCGACGAACTGGAAAGGTCGGCGCATTCGCGCCAGCGCTTTACCGTCGGTTACTGAGGCGGGACGCCAGCGCCCCGTCTCAGCGTTGCGTGAGCTTACCGGTCAGACCGTATCAGTCTGGCCGGATCCAGTTGCAGGGTCCGGCGGAAACGCTTCTCGCCGAAGGCGAGCTGGCCGCGGCGCAGTTCGCCGCTCCAGACATGGCCGGCGTCGCTCTCGAAATAGAGCTGCGACGCATCGACCTCGTAGCGGCCGCCATGGCCCGGCGCCTGGTCGCGCTGCTTGCCGAAGCGGCCATTGGGCCGAAGATCGAGCCGGATGGCGCCGTCTTCGCTGACCCAGCGGCCGAGCACCGCGAGCTCGGCCTTGGTCAGTGGCTCGGGTAGCTCGAGATCGATCTCGAGCGGGCGAACCGACGGCTTGGCCGGGACAATGATCGACGCGATCGCGCCGAGCGACTGGAAGACCTGGCTGAAGGGCATGATGATCTCCTTTCGTTCAGGTTGTTGGGCGGTGCTGATAGCGCCGCCTTTGACAGGAATATGTCAGTAGCAACCGGCTTGGGGCGCCAGGGGCGATCCGCCCGTGGGTCCGTTGGTCGACAACGCTACCGGTATGCTGGAACAATGCACCGGAGCGAGCATGGGGCGGTAGACCGATCCGCCGCGATCATTGCCTGATCCTCCAGCGCTGCTGCTCGGCCATGGCAAAGACCCGTGGCTTCCTTATATGAAAGTCCAGGCAGCCGGGTCGTGTTTTCGGCAGCTGCCATGGAGGTCGGCACATGTCCCAGGTCGAGGAACTCGCCAGGCTGATCGCGCGCTTCGCGCCGACCGACGGCGTCCATGAAACCGCGATTCCGCGGGTGAAGGTGGTGCGCCTCTCGCAGCCGAGCGAGCCCATGCACGGTCTGCACGAACCGGCGCTCTGCATCATCGCCCAGGGTGCCAAGCAGGTGATCCTGGGCGACCAGATCTATCGCTACGACGCCGCCCATTGCCTCGTCGTCTCGCTCGACCTGCCGGTCATCGGCCAGGTGATCGAGGCGACGCCGGACGAGCCCTATCTCTGCGTCAAGCTCGAGCTCGACCCGGCCGCCATCGGTGCGCTGATGCTGGAAGCGCCGCCGCTCGTCGAGTCGGAGCCCTCATCCGGCCCGGGGCTGACGATCAGCCCGATGACGCAGGTCTTGCGCGACGCTGTGATCAGGCTGACCAGCCTGCTGGAATCGCCCGCGGACATCGCGGTGCTCGCGCCGCTGGTCGAGCGCGAGATCCTCTATCGCCTGCTGACCGGCGACCAGGCGGCGCGGCTGCGCCAGATCGCGGTGGCCGAGAGCAAGCTGCAGCAGGTCAACCGCGCCATCGGCTGGATCAAGCGCAATTACCGCAAGCCTTTCAGCGTCGAGATCGTCGCGGCGGAGGCGCGGATGAGCCCCTCGGCGCTGCACCAGCATTTCAAGGCGGTGACGGCGATGAGCCCGCTGCAATACCAGAAGCAGCTGCGCTTGCAGGAAGCCCGCCGGCTGATCCTGGCCAAGGCGCATGATGCCGCTTCGGCCGGGTTCCAGGTCGGCTATGAGAGCCCCTCGCAGTTCAGCCGGGAATATAGCCGCCTGTTCGGTGCCCCGCCGCTGCGCGACGTCGCGCGCCTGCGCGGCGGAGAACCGGTCTACAACGGCTGACGCGGCCGCCGCCTAGAACTCTTCCCAACCGGTATCGCTGGCGCGGCCATTTGCGGCCTTGCGGGGCTGTGGCGGCGTGGCCTTGCTCTGGACGAAGGCGGCCTCGGCGAGCTGGCGCAGCCGCTCCGGCTCGGGCGCCCGGCCGCTGCCGCGATCGGCCGGACCGGCGGCATGCGGCGCGGTGTCGGCGGGGCGTGCCGGCGCTCGCATCGCAGGCATGGCGGCAGATCTGGCAGCCGGGCGCGTCCCGGAGCCGGTGGAGACCGGCCCCGCCGCCATTGCGTGGCTGGTCCCGCCGCCGGTGCGGAAGCTCGCCACCAGCGTGTTGAGCTCGCCGATCCGGCCGCTCAGCGCACCGGCCGAGGCGGCGCTCTCTTCGGCCAGCGCCGCATTGGCCTGCGTCATCTCGTCGAGATGGGCGACCGCCTGGCTCATCTCCTCGATA
>JAAEQB010000071.1 GCA_024231975.1 Allobosea sp. | reverse complement strand
GCTGTTCTACGAGTTCAGCCTGGAGCGTCACGTGCCGGCCGATCATTGGGTGCGCGGGATCGATCGGTTTATCGATCTCTCGGAGATCCGCACGCATCTGCGCCCCTTCTACAGCGAGATCGGCCGGCCCTCGATCGATCCGGAGCTGATGATCCGGATGCTGCTCGTCGGCTATTGCTTCGGCATCCGCTCCGAACGGCGCCTGTGCGAGGAGGTGCATCTGAACCTCGCCTATCGCTGGTTTTGCCGGCTTGGGCTCGAGGGCACCGTTCCAGATCACTCGACCTTCTCGAAGAACCGGCATGGCCGCTTCCGCGAGAGCGATCTCCTGCGCGAACTGTTCGAGACCACCGTCCGGCGCTGCAGCGCAGAAGGGCTCGTGGGCGGGGAAGGCTTCGCGGTAGATGCCAGCCTGATCCGGGCCGACGTCAACAAGCAGCGCTCGGCCGAGGGGGCGGAGGCAGTCGACCGGGACGATCTCGCCCGGACCCGCCGCTCTGTGCGCGAGTATCTCGACACGCTCGACGAAGCCGCCTGGGGCGCGGCCAGCCAGGCCAAGCCGAAGTTCGTCTCGCGCTCCGATCCGGCGGCGCAATGGACCGGGGCCCTGAAGGGCCATGCCTTCTTCGCCTATGCCACCAACGACCTGATCGACCTCGATCACGCCGTCATCGTCGACGTCGAGGCCAGTCGCGCCATCCGGCAAGCCGAGGTCGGCTCGGCCCGGACCATGCTCGACCGAACCCAGGAGCGCTTCGGCCTGTGGCCGGCCAGGCTTGCCGCCGACAGCGCCTACGGCTCGGCCGAGAACCTCGCCTGGCTGGTGCACGAGCGTGGGATCGAGCCGCATATCCCGGTCTTCGACAAATCCCAGCGCAGCGACGGCACCTTCAGCCGCTCCGACTTCGCCTATGACCACGCCGCGATCTCTACACCTGCCCGGGCGGGAAGGAGCTTCACCAGTATCGCCGGCGCTTCGGCCTTGGTCGCGAGGGCGTCGATCCCGAGGGCTTCATGCGCTACCGCGCCAGCAAGTTCGACTGCGACGCCTGTTCGCTGAAGCCGCAGTGCTGCCCCAACACGCCGGCTCGCAAGATCCTGCGCTCGATCCATGAGGGCGCCCGCGACATGGCCAGGGACATCGCCGAGACCGATGCCTACGTCACATCGCGGCGCGAGCGGAAGAAGGTCGAGATGCTCTTCGCCCACCTCAAGCGCATCCTGAGGCTCGATCGGCTGCGACTACGCGGACCGAACGGCGCCAGAGACGCGTTCCATCTCGCCGCAGCAGCCCAGAACCTCAGGAAGCTCGCCAAGCTCCTCCCGAACGGACCGCAGGTCAGGGCCGCGTGAAGGGCGAAAGCGTTCGCCGGCAAATCGCCGCTCGTGATCGCCTCGCTCGCTGGCCGACTTTTTCAACGACATCGGCGCTGAGCTGACAGTCCCGCCAGGCCTGTGGCTTTCTCGGTGGTCAGGCAACCGCGTCGAGCCCCAGCGCCTCCAGCCGGTCGAGCTGCTCGATCTCGGCGGCGGTCAGGGCGATGCCATCGGCCAGCGCGCCCTCGCGAGCCTTGAAGCGGCGCTGCGAGGGCAGGCGTGCGCCCTGGCCGGCGATCGCCTCGAACAGGGTCTCAGCGCGGGCGAAGGGATCGCCGGGGCGGCCGGCGGCGAAGCGCTCCGGTGAGAAGGCCAGGATCAGCTCGCCATGCTGCGGCGCCAATGTCGTGGTGCCGAGGAAATCGAGCGCGCCCTGGCTGGTCAGGTCGCCGATCATCGCGCCGGCCAGCAATTCGATCATGGTCGAGATCGCCGAGCCCTTGTGACCGCCGAAGGGCAGCATCGCCCCAGCGAGTGCGGCAGTCGGGTCGGTGGTCGGCTCGCCCGCGGAATCGAGCGCCCAGCCCTCGGGCAGGGGCTTGCCGGCCCTGCGATAGAGTTCGATCTCGCCGCGGGCCGCGACGCTGGTGGCGAAGTCGAAGACGTAAGGATGCCCGCTTTGGCGCGGCCAGCCGAAGGCGAGCGGATTGGTGCCCAGCAGGGCGCTGGTTCCGCCGGACGGCGCGACGGTCGCATAGCTCGGGCACATCGCCAGCGTGGCGACGCCCATTCCGGCGAGCGCCTCGACTTCCGGCCACAGCGCCGAGAAATGCGTGCAGTCGTTGATCACCAGCGCTGCGATGCCGAGCTTCCTGGCTCGCTCGGCGAGGGCGGGAGCCCCCAGCTCGAAGCTGGCGCAGGAGAAGGCGCCGCCGGCCGAGACGCGCAACACGGCCGAGCCGTCATCATGCAGGACAGGTTCGGCATCGGTGGAGACCTTGCCGGCCTTGATGGTGCGCAGGCAGCCTTCGACCCGGTAGACGCCGTGCGACTTGCAGCCGTCGCGCTCGCCGGCGGCGATTACGCGGGCCAGTGCTGCGGCATGAAGCGGCGACAATCCGCCCTTGCGGAAGACCGCCTCGATCCGGCGCGTCAACGCCTCCATGCTGAGGATCGTGATGTCGGTCATGGCGTTACGCCCCGCTCGTTGCAAATTTGTATACTTGCTGTATTCAAAAAGCCGACATGACTGCAAGCGGGCTTAGCGCCTCAGGAAGGTTCTGATCCATGGCCAGCCACACCTTCTCCTGCATCGACGGTCACACCTGCGGCAATCCGGTCCGCCTGGTTTCGGGCGGCGGCCCGCGTCTCGACGGCGCGACCATGCTGGAGAAGCGGGCGCATTTCCTGCGCGAGTTCGACTGGATCCGTACCGGGCTGATGTTCGAGCCGCGCGGACACGACATGATGTCGGGCTCGATCCTCTATCCGCCGACGCGGCCCGATTGCGACGTCGCCGTGCTGTTCATCGAGACCTCGGGCTGCCTGCCGATGTGCGGCCACGGCACGATCGGCACGATCACCATGGGCATCGAGAACGGGCTGATCACGCCGCGCGAGCCGGGCAAGCTCTCGATCGACGCGCCGGCCGGCAAGGTCGACATCAGCTATCGCCAGGAGGGCCACTTCGTCGAGGAGGTCCGCCTGACCAACGTTCCGGGCTTTCTCTATGCGGAAGGGTTGACCGCCGAAGTCGAGGGGCTCGGCGAGATCGTCGTCGACGTCGCCTATGGCGGCAATTTCTATGCGATCGTCGAGCCGCAGAAGAACTTCCGCGATATGGCCGACCATACCGCCGGCGAGTTGGTCGGCTGGTCGCCGAAGCTGCGCGCGGCGCTGAACGCGAAATACGAGTTCGCCCATCCGGAGCATCCGGAGATCCGGGGCCTCTCCCACATCCAGTGGACCGGGAAGGCGACGCAGGACGGCGCCCATGCCCGCAACGCCGTGTTCTACGGCGAGAAGGCGATCGACCGCTCGCCCTGCGGCACCGGCACCTCGGCGCGGATGGCGCAACTCGCCGCCAAGGGCAAGCTCGGGGTCGGCGACGAGTTCGTGCATGAATCGATCATCGGCTCGCTGTTCAAGGGCCGCGTCGAGGCGGCGACGACGGTGGCCAACCGTCCGGCGATCATCCCCTCGATCGCCGGCTGGGCCCGCATGACCGGCTACAACACCATCTTCATCGACGACCGCGACCCGTTCGCGCACGGCTTCGTGGTGAAATAGGCCGCTCCGTCGCGGCTGCTCGCTCCGCCAGGCTGCGGGCATAGCGGCCGGGCGGCTGCCCGACATGGCGGCTGAAGGCCGTGCTGAAGGTGCTGGCCGAGCCATAGCCGACCCGCTCGGCGACCTCGGCAAGGTCGATGTCGCGGCGGCGCAGCAGGTCCTTGGCCAGCGCCATCCGCCAGCCCAGCAGATATTCCATCGGTGGCACGCCGACATTGCGGGCGAAGCGCTCGAAGAAGGCCGAGCGCGACAGCCCGGCCTCCCGGGCGAGCCGGGCCATCGTCCAGGCGCGGGCCGGTTCGGCATGGATGCTGCGGATCGCGTCCGCCAGCCTGTTATCGCCGAGGCCGCGCAATAACCCTGCCGGCGCATCCGCCGCCGGCGTCAGCCGGAGCGCCTCGACCAGCAGGATCTCGACGAGGCGACCGAGCACCAGCTCCCGGCCGGGCCGCTGCGCGCCGGATTCCTCCGTGAGGAGCCGCACCAGGGTCGAGAGCCGCGGGATGTCGCGGATCCGGATCTGCGTCGGCAGCAGCGAGACGAGCAGCCCGGCCTCGTCGACAGCGAAGGTGAAGTAGCCGCCGAGCAGGCGCACGGTCGGCGGGCCCTCGGGATCGCCATGGCGCAGCTCCGTCTCCGGCGAGGGAGCAAGATCGGGCGTGATCAGCACCGGCGTCGCCGGCTCGAAGCCCGACAGGATGAAGCCGGGCGTGGTCGGCAGCAGCACGAAATCACCGGCGACCAGGGTCAGGACCTCCTCTCCGTCGACGGCGAGACGGCAGCTGCCCTCGATCACGGCGCAAAAGCTTGGATGACCGAAATCGGCATAGCGTACGGCCCAGCGTCCCGCGCCGCTGATGCCCTTGGTGAACACCGCCTGCGGCCGCAGCAGGCCGATGATCTCGCCGAGAGGGTCGATCATCTCCGGACTATCTCAAATCAAATACGGACTATCGATCGTAGATCGTCCTGGGCGCTGCTCGTATCACGGCAGCATCGAAACCAGCAAGGACATCATCATGAAGACGGTGCTGATCACCGGTTGCTCCTCGGGCTACGGCCTGGAGACCGCCCGCCATTTCCTTTCGCAAGGCTGGAGCGTCGTCGCGACCATGCGCACGCCGCGCCAGGATATCCTGCCGCGCTCGCCGGCGCTGCGCATCCTGCCGCTCGACGTGACGGATCTGGACAGCATCGCGGCGGCGCTCGCGGAGGCCGGGCCGATCGACGTCCTCGTCAACAATGCCGGGATCGGCGTGGTCGGCGCCTTCGAGGCGACACCGATGGAGCATATTCGCAGGGTCTTCGAGACCAACACCTTCGGGACGATGGCGATGTGCCAGGCGGTGATCCCGCAATTCCGGGCGCGGGGCTCCGGCGCCATCGTCAACGTCACCTCCAGCGTCACGCTGGTATCGATGCCGCTGGCGGCGGCCTATACCGCGAGCAAGCAGGCGATCGAGGGCTTCACCGGCTCGCTCGCCCACGAGCTCGGCCATTTCGGCATCAGGGCCAAGCTGGTCGAGCCGGGCTATGCGCCGACCACGCGCTTCACTGAGAACACCGGCGTACGCATCGAGGACCTGATCCCGGCGAGCTATGCGGCGTTCGCCGAGCCGATCTTCGCCGCGTTCGCCAAGCCCGCGTTGACGACCAAGGAGAGCGATGTCGCAGAAGCCGTCTGGCAGGCGGCGAACGATACCTCGGATCGGCTCCATTTTCCGGCGGGCGCGGACGCAGTCGCGCTGGCGGAGATGGTGGGTGGCCGGCGCGGCTAGGGCTGTACAGCTTCTTGAAGGAGCCACCCCGTCTTTCCGGGGCAGGCCGCAGGCCTGAGCCCGGAATCCAGAACCGATGCCTTTTCCAGAGAAGCTCTACTCGACGCGCAATCACCCCGACCGGCATCGGTTCTGGGTTCCGGGCCCTTCGCTGCGCGAAGTCCCGGAATGACGGCGGGGTTCCGCATCGCCTGCTAACCCCCTCCACTATTATTCCCTCCGCAGCGACGCACCCTTGGCCACCGCCGCATCGCGGGCGACCAGGGTCACTCGCGCCGCTGCCAGCGCCTGGCGGGCCCATTCGCGGACACCGAGCTGCGCGGTGCGTTCGAGATGTGGCACCTCGACGCTGACCGGCAACTCGGCCGGCAGCTGGCTGAAGATGCCGACGAGATCGATGCCGCCTTCACCGGGCAGCAGGCGGGCCTGCCGGGCGGTGTGGATCAGGCCTTCGGTCGTGGTGGGGATTTCGGCCGGAGCGTCGCAGAGCTGGGCATAGCTCAGGCGCGCGGCCGGGATCGCGGCGATGTCGGCGAGCGTGGTGCTGGAGCGGCCGGCATGCAGCGCATCGACCAGCACGCGTCCATTGGGCTCGCCGGCGGCCTCGACGATGCGCAACGCCGTGCCGGCGTCGGGGACCTTCGTCCAGGGCATGAATTCGAGATCGCCGGTCAGGCCATAGGGCGCTGCCGCTGCGCAGAAGGCGGCGAAGGAGGCGGTGAGACGCGCCTCGTCGGGATCGTCGCCTGCGACCAGCACGGCGCGTGCCTGCAGCGCGCCGCAGACCTCCAGGAAGGGCTTGATCGCCTCGACGCAGAAATCGGCACCGAGCCGGATGATCTCGACGTCGAAGACCGGGACGCCCTCGGCGATGGCGCGCCGGGTCTGCGCCAACAGCGCGGCGTCCTCGATCAGCGGGCTGGTATCGCCGCCGGGGGCGGCCGGGAGTGCGCGCAGGCCGACGGCGTCGTAGCCGAGCTCGGCGGCGAGCCGGACGGCCTCGGGCGGGCTCAGCGGCACGGTGGTGAGATAGGCGAGCGACATCAGCGGCATGATGGATCTCCGTCTCAGGCGAGCGGCGAGATCGCGGTCGGCAGCGCGATCGTCGAATACATCTCGCCGGTCAGCCATTCCGGCCCGCCCTTCGGCGGCCAGATGCCCTTGGCGACGGAGTCGGCCCGGACGGCGGCGCGCTGGTCGAGGCTGGCGAAGGGCCAGATATGGGTGAAGCGCGGCGGCCCGTCGAGCGCGTACATGGCGATGACCAGCGGGGAAAGCTCGACGCGCGCCGGTATGGCGGCCTGCCAGGCCGCGATCGTCGCCGGCACGCCGCCATGTTTCAGCATATAGGTGCGGATCTCGTAGACGGCGCCGAACTTGCCGGGCTGGACCGGCGGCAGGAAGGGGAAGGGCGCATAGCTGTCGAAGGCCAGCCTGGCGATATCCTCGCCGGCGCCGAACGGATTGCCGCTGGCGAGCAGGCGCTGGCGCTCGGACAGGAGCTCGGCCTCGTCGGCGAAGCCGCGCAGCAGGATGACCTGGTTGAGCGTGCCGATCTCGCTCGTCCAGTAGCCGAGCAGGCGGCCCTTCACCTCGGGCGCCTTCAGCGCGGCATCGATCGCGGCAACGACAGCTCCGGCCTTGCCGAGGCGAACGGTAAGAGTGGCGATTTCGTAGCGCATGGCTGTTCTCCGGGCGCGGGATCAGGAACGGTTGTTGGCGAGCGGGACGCCGCCGGCATGATGGGCGGCGACATAGCCGAAGGTCATGGCCGGGCCGAGCGTGATGCCGCCGGCCGGATAGCGGCCGGCCATCATGCTCGACATGTCGTTGCCGACCGCATAGAGGCCCGGAATCGGCGCATCGCGCTGATCGAGCACGCGCGCCTGCGCGTCCGTCTTGAGGCCGGCGAAGGTGCCGAGGCTGCCGGGCACGATCCTGACCGCATAGAACGGCCCGGGCCCGAGCGGCGCGACGCACGGGTTGGGCCGGTTGTCGGCCGCGCCCTGGATGCGGTTATAGGGCGTCTCGCCGCGGCCGAATTCGGGGTCGCGGCCCTCGGCGGCGGTGGCGTTGTAGGTGTCGAGCGTATGGGCCAGCCCAGCGGCATCGATGCCGCAGGCTGCGGCGAGCTCTGCGATCGTGGCGCCGCGCTTGAGATAGCCGTTGCTCAGCCAGGGCCGGATCGGGAAGGGCCGGGGCCGGACGCGGCCGAGCCCGTAGCGGCGCAGGAAGCGGTGATCGCAGAGCATCCAGGCTTCGGCCGGTTCGCCTGCGGGCGTTGCGGCGAAGAGCGCCTGCATCACGTCGTGATAGGAATCGGCCTCGTTGCAGAAGCGCATGCCGTCGCGGCGCACCATCAGCGCGCCCGGCTTGGCGCGTTCGACCAGATGCGGGAAGCGGCCGGGTTCCCCACCCGGCTTCGGCACCAGCGAGACCGGCGCCCAGGCGCCCGCATTGGGCAGGTCCGTCCGGACATGCCCGCCCGCCGCCTCACCGAGCTTGAGGCCGTCGCCGGTGTTGGTGCGGGGCGCCGCCGACCAGTGCTCGCGGCCGGTCGGCGCATGCGGGAAAAGCGCCGACTTACGGGCGAGATCATGCGGAAAGCCGCCGGTGGCGAGCACGACACCGCGCGCCGCTCGGATCATCCGGCGCGTGCCCTCGTGCTCGACGACGGCGCCGGCGATGCGTTCGCCGTCGCGCAGCAGTTCGACTGCCGCGGTGTCCTTCAGCAGGGCGATGCCGAGGTTATCCGCAGATTTGAGTAGGCGCGCGACGAGGGCGTTGCCGTTGACCAGATGCAGGCCGCGGCCATGGCTGGCGCGATCAATGAAGTGGCGCGCCAGCCGGCGCAGCACGTGCAGGAAGGAGGGGAGCTTGCGCGTCGCATTGAGGAAATGCTGGAGGTCGGCGCCGGAGGCGATGTTCATGCCGAAGGGCGCGATTTCGGCCAAAGGTGGGCGCAGATCCTCCAGGCGCGCCCCAAGCTCGCGGCCGTCGAAGGGCTTGGCGCAGAGCGAGCGGCCGCCGGTGCCGGCGCCGGGCGTGTTGCCGTGGAAGTCCGGCATCAGGTTGCCGTCGATGAAGTCGACCGCGCTTTCGCGCCGGAAGAACTCGACCATGCGCGGCCCCTGTTCGATCAGCATGGTGACGAAGGCCTCGTCATAATCCTCGCCGAGCTCATGGCGCAGATAGGAGCGGATCGTCTCCTCGTCCTCGTCGATGCCGGCGGCACGGGCGAGCGGGTTGCGCGGCAGCCACATCCAGCCGCCGGACCAGGCGGTGGTGCCGCCGAAATGGCGCTCCTTCTCGATCACGACGACGTCGAGGCCGAGGACTGCGGCAGTGACGGCGCTCGCCAGTCCGCCGGCGCCGGAGCCGATCACCAGCAAATCGCAGGAGCTGGGTAGATCGCTGCTCATCCGGGCGTACGCTCCCCGAGCGCATGGCGGATGGCGCACCAGGCGAAGGTGATGGCCGGGCCGATGGTGATGCCGGGGCCGGGATAGGTGCCGCCCATGATCGACTGCGCCTCGTTTCCGCAGGCATAGAGCCCGCCGATCGGCTGGTCGCCCTTGCCCAGCACCTGTGCGTTCTCGTCGATCACGAGCCCGGTCGCGGCGCCGATATCACCGGGCGTCAGCTTGACCGCATAGAAGGGCGCCGTCGCGATCGGGCCGAGTGTCGGATTGGGCAGGCCGCGCGAGGCGTCGCCATTGACGCGGTGATAATCGGTGGTGCCGCGGCCGAATTCGGGATCGACGCCGCTGCGGGCATGGTCGTTCATGCGGGCGATGGTCTCGGCGAGCGTCGCCGGATCGATCGAGAGCTTGCCGGCGAGCTCGGCGATGCTCGCGCCTTCGACGAGATAGCCGTCGGCGAGGAAGGGCCTGAGGTCGCGCGTACCCATCCTGACCATGCCGAGCCCGTAGCGCCTGAGACCCTCGGCATCGGTGATGATCCAGCAGGGAATGGTCGGGCGCGTCCGGTTCGCCTCGAACATGGCGCGGCTGAACAGATGATAGGAGGTGGATTCGTTGACGAAGCGCCGGCCGGTCTGGTCGACGCAGACGGTGCCCGGCTTGCTGCGGTCGAGCACGAAATGCGGGAAGACGGCGGTGGTGCCGTCCGGCCGCGTCCGCGTCGAGACCGGCGCCCAATAGGCGTTGTCGAGGCTGCCTTCGCCGTAGCGCGCACCGAGCTTCAGTGCGAGATCCTGCATTGCGCCGGTATGGCCGGGTGCGGCGGGGCTGAGCGCCGGTGTCGGTGAGTGGAGCATGGCACCGCGACGCTGCGGATGGCGGTTGAAGCCGCCGGCGGCGAGCACGACGCCGAGGCCGGCTGCGATCGCGCGCGTCACACCGCCCTGCTCAACGACGACGCCGGTGATGCCGTCAGGGCCGCTCTGCAATTCGGTGATCGAGGCGTTGAGCAGCACGGTGCCGCCATGCCGCTTCAGGGTCAGCAGCAGGCTGCCGATCAGGGCGTTGCCCATGACGAGCCGGGTGCCGCGCTTGCCGCGGAGGCGGTCGAGCCCGTAGCGGCCGAGGATGGCTGCCGCGTGCTTGAAGGAGACCCAGGAGGTCTTGAGCTTGAGCAGATGGCCGATATCGGTGCGGTCGATCATCATGCCGCCGAACAAGGTGAATTCGGGGATCGGCGGCCGGATACGCTGGAGATCGGCGCCGAGCTGGCGGCCGTCGAAGGGAATGGGTTCGAGGGCGCGGCCACGCAGGGTCGAGCCTTCCATGTCCGACTCATAATCCGGATGGGTGGCATAGGGGCGGAAATGCACCGCTGTGCGTTGCTCGAGCGTGGCGATCGCCTGCGGGCCGGCGCGCAGGAAGACCTCACGCAGCCGCGCCGAGGAATGGTTGCCGACGACGCCGTCGAGGAAGCGGGCAGCCTTGTCGAACGAGTCCCCGGTCGCGACCTTTTCGGCATGCAGCGAGTTCGGGACCCAGGTCGTGGCAGCCGAGAGGGCGCTGGTGCCGCCGACATGGTCGGTGCGCTCGATGACCAGCACCGAGCGGCCCTCGATCGCGGCGAAGACGGCAGCCGCCAGTCCTGCGGCGCCGGAACCGGCGACGATGACGTCATAGGATGTCTGTTCCGGCAAGGCCGCCAGCGTCGTGAACATCATGGACCTCAGCCGATGCGCTCGCCGGCGAGCAGGAAGTCGACCATGGCGCTCTGCAGCGCCTGGTACATGTCGCTACCCGTAGAGGTCTTGCAGCCGCGCTTGCGGGCGGCCTCGATCAGCGGCGAGATGACGGGAACCGTGATGACGCAGCCGACGAAGGTTTCGGGTGCGAGCTTGTCGACCTCGACCGGCAGCGGATCGCCCGGCTTCATGCCGGCGGGCGAGGCGTTGGCGACGAGCTCAAAGCCGGTCGGATCGGCCGAGCCGACACGGACCTTCGCGCCGTTGCGGCCGTCGAGGCGGGCGATGAGCCGGTCGCGGCGCTCGGCGTCGGCATCATGGATGGCGAGCTCACGCACGCCGGCATCGACGAGGGCGAGCGCGATCGCAGAGCCGGCGCCGCCGGCGCCGACCAGCAGCGCGCGCTTGCCGGCGGGCTCGCCGCCATTGGCCTTGACCGCCCCGACGAAGCCGAGTCCGTCGACGATGTCGCCATGCCAGGAGCCGTCCTTGCGCCGGCGCATGATGTTGACCGTGCCGAGGAAGTCGCCGCGTTCGGTCGCGCTGGCGCAATGGCGATGGCAGGCGAACTTGTGGGGGACGGTGACGATGATGCCGTCGCAGTTCGGCACATGGTCGAGCGCGCTGAGGAAGCCACCGAGATGCTCGGGGGCGACGCGCACCGGCGCGACGAGGCCGTCATGGCCGCGCGCGGCGAAGGCCGCGGTCATGCCGGCTGGCGACTTCACCTGCGCGATCGGCTCGCCGACGATGACATTGAGGCGCGTCGCGCCAGTGATGGTGATGCTCACGGGTCTTATCCTCCGGCTGCGGCGCTCAGGCCGCGCGAGTGTCCTGGGTTTCGACGACGCCGAGAAGCCGCGCCTGCAAGGCTTCGTCATGCTCCAGCTGGGCGGCGTCCCCGGCGAATGCGACCTGGCCGTTGACCAGCACATAGGCGCGGTCGACGATCGGCAGCACGAGTTCGGCATGGTGCTCGACGATGACCATGGCGACGCGGCCGCGCAGTTTCACCAGCGCCTCCATGACCTCGTTGACCACGGCCGGCGCCAGGCCCTCGAAGGGCTCGTCGAGCAGGACGAGCTTGCTCGGCACCATCAGGGCGCGGGCGATCGCGACCATCTGGCGCTCGCCGCCTGAGAGGTTCTCGGCCTTGGCCGCCTGGCGCGTCCTGAGGCGCGGGAACAAGGCGAAGGCCTCCTCCAGCGTGATGCCGCCCGGGCGCTGCGCCAGGAGCAGGTTCTCGGTGACGGTGAGGTTGGGGAAGAGCCGCCGTCCCTCCGGCACCAGCGAGATGCCGAGCCGGTTGATCTCGAAGGGCCGCAGCTTGCGCAGCTCCGTGCCGGCGAAGCTGATCGAGCCTGAGTCGAGGGGCAGGCTGCCGGTCAGCGCGCGCAGCGTCGTGGTCTTGCCGACGCCGTTGCGGCCGAGCAGTGCGACAGCCTCGCCCTCGCGGATGGTGAGATCGACCCCGGAAAGCACGGTGCTGCCGCCATAGCCGACGGCGATGCCCTTGGCGTCGAGCAGCACCGGGCTCGTCGCGCCTGCACGTCGTGTCACGGCCGGAGCGGAGGCACGTTCGCCATCCTTGGCGGCGCCGAGATAGGCGGCGATCACCTCGGGATTGCGCGCGACCTCGGCCGGCTTGCCGTCGGCGATCATCCGGCCCTGATGCAGCACGGAGATGCGGTCCGAGATCGCCAGGACCCGGTCGATGTCGTGCTCGATCAGCAGCACGGCATGACGCTGGGCGAGCTTGCGGATGAGGTCGGCGACGACGATGCGGTCGGCCTCGGCGAGGCCTGCCAACGGCTCGTCGAGCAGCAGCAGCTTGGCCTCGATCGCCAGGGTGACGCCGATCTCGAGCAGGCGCTTGGCGCCATGCGGCAGGTCCTGGGCAAGCTCGGCGGCCTGGTCGGCGAGGCCGACGGCGTCGAGGATCGACCAGGTCCGGGCATTGATCGCCGCGTCGGCATGGGCATCGCGCAGCAGGCCGCGCGCGCCGATCCGCTGCGCCTGCACGGCGATGCGGACATTCTCGAACACGCTGAGATTCGGGAAGATCGAGAGGATCTGGAACGAGCGGCCCATGCCGAGCCGGGCGCGAGCATGCATCGGCAGGCGGGTGACCTCGTTCCCCTCGAAGAAGACCTGGCCGCTCGTGGGCGGCAGCACGCCGGTCAGCATGTTGTAGAAGGTGGTCTTGCCGGCGCCGTTGGGGCCGATGATCGAGTGCAGGACGAAGGGCTTGACCTGAAGATCGATCTCCTTGGCGGTGACGAGGCTGCCGAACTGCTTGGAGAGCTTGCGTGTCTCAAGGATCGGCTTGTCCGGATCCATCGCCTGGGCGGCGCTGACATAGAGCTCGATCAGCGCCGGTCGCGGCGGGATGCTGTTGCGGGTCAGGGTCCAGCGCTGCTTGCCGAACACGCGCTGAGCGAGGCCCTGGATGCCCTCCGGCGAGAGCAGCGCGAACAGAATCAGGACCGGGGCGAAGATCAGCCACCAGTTCTCGGTGACCGCAGAGAGCCGGTTTTCCAGGACGATGAAGGTGATCGCGCCCCAGAGCGGGCCGAGGAAATGGTGGACGCCGCCGAGTACCGTCATCAGCAGCGCGTCGCCCGCATGCTGCCAGCTCAGATTATTGGCGTAGACGCCCTGCAGCAGGAAGGTCAGCAGCGCGCCGGAAAAGCCGACGAAGCCGGCCATGACGACGAAGGAGCCGAGCCTGAGCAGGTAGACGTTGAAGCCGAGGCTGCGGGCGCGCTGCTCATTGTCGCGCACGGCCTGGAGCGCCCGGCCGAAGGGCGAATGCACCAGCTGCCAGAGCAGGCAGATGCCGGCGACGACGGCGGCCAGCACGAAGAGATGGAAGGAGAGGTCGCTGGCGAAGCTGGCGCGGGCGACGCCCTGCAGGCCGTTCTCGCCGCCGGTGACCGCCGTCCATTTGAAGGCGACCTCGAAGGCGATCTGCGAGCAGGCCAGGGTCAGCAGCGAGAAATAGAGGCCCTTGCGGCGCAGGATCAGCGCTCCGAGCACGAAGGCGAGCGCCAGCGAGAACAGCACGGCGAGCACGATGCCGAAGAGGTCGTTGCTGATCCGCCCGAGCACGAAGAAGGCGGCGGCATAGCTGGCGCAGCCGAAGAACACCGAGGCGCCGAAGGGGACGAGCCCGGTATAGCCGACGAGCAGGTTCACGCCCATGCCGTAGAGGGTGTAGATCGCGATCTGGGTGATCAGGCCGATCGGCGCGCCGAGGCCGAGCCAGAGCAGCGTCAGGCCGGAGAGGACAAGGCCGGCCCAGAGGGCGGGATGCGCAAGGAAGCCGCGGGCGTTCATTCGAAGCGCTCCCATTTTTCACCGAAGAGGCCACGGGGACGCACGAGCAGGATCGCCGCCATCAGCACATACATCGCCGCGCCCGCCCATTCCGGCTGGAACTGGATGGTCATGGCGATGGTGATGCCGACCAGCAGCCCGGCGACGATGGCGCCAGCATAGGAGCCGAGCCCGCCGATGGTGACGATGACGAAAGCGGGCATGATCGCGCTCGCCGCCATCGTCGGCGTCACCGTCCATAGCGGGGCTGCGAGCAGGCCGGCCAGCCCGGCGAGCAGGCAGCCGATGCCGAAGACGAAGCTGAACACCACCGGCAGGTTGATGCCGAGCAGGCCGACCATCTCGGCATCGCGCGAGCCGGCGCGGATGATCCTGCCGAAGGGCGTGTAGGTCAGGAAAGCCCAGAAGGCGACGAGCGCGGCGACCGTCACCAGGAGCACGAACATCCGGTATTTGGTCAGCAGGACCGGCCCGTATTCGACGAAGCCGGAGAGAAAGCGCGGCGCGCTGAACGGCAGCGGCGCCCCGCCGAAGATCATGCGCAGCACCGCCTCGAACAGCAGCGCCAGCGCGAAGGTCAGAATTAGGCCGAGCAGCGGCTCCTTGCCATAGAGATGGCGGATCAGCGCGATCTCGACCAGCATGCCGAGCGCACCGGTGACGAGGGGCGCGAGCAGGGCCGCCCACCAGCCGAATTCGCGCGCCAGCACCAGCGCCACATACGCGCCGACGGCGAAGAAGGCGCCATGGGCGAAGTTCACGATGCCGAGCAGCCCGAAGATGATCGAGAGGCCGACGGCGATCAGCACATAAAGGAAGCCCAACACCAGGCCGTTCACGGCCTGGGACAGGATCATATCGAGCATGGCAGGCGCTCCTCGAGCGGGCGCGACGAAGGAGGAGGAAGGAGCTGGCCGGCACGCGGCTCGGCCAGCCCTTCATCCGGCTGGGCGGAGCGTCAGAGCGCGTCCATCTTGCAGGCGCTCTCGGCCTGCGAGCCGAAGGCCTTGTCGATGTCCCCTTGCGTCTTCGGCAGCTCGGCCTTGATGTCGAAATAGTCCCATTTGTCGGTGATCTTCGGCTTGATGCCGGCGATCAGCAGGCGGTTGACCATCTGGTGGTCGAAGTCGCGGTAGTGCACGTCGAGGTCGCCGCGCTTGACCTGCCATTTCTCGAGCGCGGCGACGATCGCCGCCGGCTCGGTCGATTTGGCGGCCTCGATCGCGTCGAGCAGGCTCTTCATGCCGAACCAGCCCATCCAGGCCTTGTCGGCGGCGGGGCGGTTGTATTTCTTCTCATAAGCCGCCGCCATCGCCTGCTCTTCCGGCGGATTGTTCGGGTTCTTGTAGTACCAGGTCAGGGTATAGAGCCCGTCCGCGGCCTCCGGCCCGACGCCCCAGAGATCGGTATTCCCCACCGAGATCTCGGCGAAGGGGATGCGCCCGCGCATGCCGAGTTCGTTCCACTGCTTCAGGAAGGTGGTAAGGTCGCTGGCCGCGACGCCGCCGATGACGACGTCGGGCTTGGCGGCGCGGATCTTCAGGATGAAGGAGCTGTAGTCGGGCGTGCCGACCGGGACCTCGTCGGCGCCGACGATGGTGATGCCGTTCGCCTTGGCATAGGCCTCGAAGGCCTTCTTGATGTCCTGGCCGAAGGCGTAGGCGGCCGTCAGCAGATACCACTTCTTGCCGATCTCGCCGCAATAGGGCGCGAGCGCGCGGACATGCACCTCAACCGGCGGCTGCAGGCGGAAGGTGTACTTGTTGCAGGACTTGCCGGTGAGGTCGCCGGTGGCGGCATTGGCGGCGATGTAGGGGATCTTGGCCTTCTTCGCCACGGCCGAGATGCCGAGGGCGAAGGAGCTCAGCGCGCCGCCGACCATGCCGACGACCTTGTGCTCGCCGACGAGGCGCTCGGCGTTCTGCTGGGCTCCCTGCGGGTTGGGCTCGTCGAGCCACACGATCTCGGCGGGGCGGCCGAGCAGGGTGTTGTTGCGCTGCTCCAGCGCCAGCATGCCGCCCTGGGCGAGATATTCCGACTGGTCGACGATGCTGCCGGTCTTCGCCCAGATCATGCCGATCTTGATCGGCTCGGCCGCGGCGGCGTTGCCGATATAGGGCATGCCGAGCCGGGCCGAGACGAGGCTGCTCGCACCGAGCGAGCCGGCGCCGAGGAGCAGGCTCCGGCGCCTGATGGTGGAAATCCGCTGCGGCTTGTCTGCGTCGGTCACGACGTCCCTCCCTGCGTTGGCGTTCCCCGGAAGCCTTGCCTGGCTCCGATTGGCTGGCTCCGCGCTGCGGAGACGGCGGCGATCCTCTAACATGATTGGAATAGAATTCCAGTCTTATTTTCAAAATTGGAATCTTGTTCCAGTCAACTTGACCGCGGCCGCGACCAGCGGGATAAGGAGGGGCAACGCAGGAGGCAGGCCGATGGCGCCATTTTCAGTCGGGATCGTCGGGGCCGGAGCGATCGGCCATCTGCATGCGGACGTGATCGCGAAGACGGATTTCGCGGTGGTCGCCGGCGTCGCCGATCCCACCGACGCCGGCCGGGCCTATTGCGAGGAGCGTGGCCTGCGCTGGTTCAAGGACCATCAGGCTCTGATCGCGGCAGGTGGCGTCGAGGCGCTGATCGTGGCGACGCCGAACCAGACTCATCTTCCGATCGGGCTCGATGCGATCGCGCAGGGGATTCCGGCGCTGATCGAGAAGCCGGTCGCGGTGACGGTGGCGGAGGGGGAGGAGCTCGCCGCCGCTTCGGCACGCGCCGGCGTGCCGATCCTCGTCGGCCATCACCGCCGCTATAATCCGATTATCGCCACGGCGCGCGAGACGGTCCAAGGCGGTGGTCTCGGGCGCCTGACCACGGCGACCGTGCTCTACACCTTCTACAAGCACGACGCCTATTTCGACCTGGCCTGGCGGCGTGAGCCCGGCGGCGGGCCGGTGCTGATCAACCTGATCCACGAGATCGACCTGATCCGCTTCATCTGCGGCGAGATCGCCGCGGTGCAGGCCGTCACCTCCGACCGCATCCGCGGCCTGCCGGTCGAGGACACCGCCGCAGTGCTGCTAGAACTGGACAACGGGGCGCTGGTCACGGTCAGCCTGTCCGATACTGCGGTGACGCCGTGGAGCTGGGACCTGTCCTCGGGCGAATTGCCGAACTACCCGGCGCAGCCCGCGCCGGTGACCTCGCATTTCCTCTCGGGCACGGAAGGCTCGCTGACGCTGCCGGGGCTCGATCTCTGGCGCTATGACGGCGAGAAGAGCTGGTTCGCGCCGATTTCACGGCAGGCGCTGCCGGTGACGCGCGAAAGCCCTTATCTGCGCCAGCTGCGTCACCTTCGCGATGTCGTGCGCGAGGGGGCCAGGCCGCTGATTGACGCTGCCGATGCGACCCGCACCTTGCGGGCCACTCTTGCCGTCCTTGAAGCGGCGCGCCAGAGACAACGCCAGGAACTCCATGATGGATAGGGCCATGGCGAAGAAGCTCGTCGCTGACACGGAAGAGGCCGAGGCCGATCAGGCTCCGAGCGGGCTGCTCGAGCGGACGCTGGGGGTGATCGAGCTTCTAGCCGCCCATGCGCACGGGCTGCCGCTCTACGAGATCGCCGAGCGACTGAGCATTCCGCGCAGCGCGACGCATCGCGTCCTGACCAGCCTGGTCGAGCGCGGCTATGTCCGGCAGGAACGCCATCACGGCATGTACCAGCTCACCGCCAAGATCGCCTCGCTTGCCTTCAGCTTCCTGGCCGGGAGCGGCATCACCGATCTCGCCCAGCCGGTGCTCGACCAGCTGGCGCGCGAGACGGCGGAGCTGGTCCGCCTCGCTTTGATCGACGGGCGCGAGTTGATCTGGGTCGCAAAGTCGCAAGGCTCGCCCTTCGGATTGCGCTACGACCCCGACATGGGCCAGTCGGGCCGGCTTTCCTGCTCGGCCAGCGGTCACGCCTGGCTCTCCTGCCTGCCGGAGGAGGAGGCGCTGGCGATCGTCGAGCGTCAGGGCTACGGCTCGCGCGAGGAGTTCGGCCCGAAGGCGCCGCAGACGCCGGCCGCCCTGCTCAAATATCTGCGCCAGGCGCGCAAGCGTGGCTTCAGCATGGTGAGCCAGACCTATTCGCCCTGGATGAGCGCCACTGCCGCGCCGATCCGCAGCGCCCAGAGCGGCGAGGTCATCGGCGCGCTGGTGATCGCCGGGCCGCATATCCGCCTGACCGAGGAGAAGATGCTGACCTTCTCGCCGATGCTGCTCAGCGCCGCCAGGGAGCTGTCGCTGGCGCTGGGGGCGAGCCCGACGCTGGTCTCGCATCAGCCGCGGGGCCCCTTCTTCGGCTGAGGCCGATCTTCACAGGGACGAGTGAGAGAATGCAGCTGGCGGCCCATACTTTCGGTTTCGTCTGGCAGGAGGAGGCGGAAGCGGCGATCGCGGCGCTGGCCGACGCCGGTTTCCGCCGGATCCAGCTGATGGCGACGCCGCCGCATTTCGATCCGTGGCGCGAGGACGAGGCCAGGACCGCGCGACTGCGCCGGCTCGTCGCAGACCATGATCTCGAGCTGCTGGCTGCGGACCTCGCCAGCAGCGACATCAACCTCGCCAGCGCCGCTCCCGAAGTCGTCGCCTTCTCGGTCGAGGCCTATCGCCGGCTGGCGCTGCGCTGCGCCGAACTGGGCGCGCGCCATATCTGCGTCGGCTCCGGGCGGCGGCATGCGCTGCTGGCCAAGGCCAATGACCGGCTGATGCAGAGCTTTCGGCCGGCTTTCCGGCAGGTGGTGGAGGCTGCGCGAGCGGCTGGCGTCGGCGTGATTCTCGAGAATCATCCGCAGGGGCTGCTCGACAGCGCCGCGACGATCATGCGCTTCCTCGACGAGGAGGGCTATGACGACATTGAGGTGATCTACGACGTCGCCAACGGTTTTGCGATCGGCGAGGACCCGGCCGAGGGCCTGCGGCTGCTGGCCGGACGCATCGGCATCGTCCACCTCTCCGACAGTCCGGCCGGCCAGTGGCGGCACGATCCGATCGGCCGCGGCGCCATCGATTTTTCCGCGATCAGGCAGGAGCTGGAGCGTCAGGGCTATGCCGGGCCGCTGGCACTGGAGATCCTGTCCGAGGCGCCGCTCGCCGGGCTGCTCGACGGAGTGGCGCGGCTGGCGGCGCAGGGCTGGCGCTTCGACGGACCGCTGCCGAACGCTGCCGAACCCGGCGTTCGCGATGCAGGCTGAGCGCAGGGCACCATTAGCAAATTCATTTGAACGCGGCGCGGCGGCGATCCTATCCTCGCTGCCATGAGGCTGCGGCCGGGCGCTGCGTACCATGTCGCGACGATGCTCGGTCATGAGCCGCCAGGGAAACGCATCATGGGATCGATGGAAGGCGAGGGAGGACGGCTGTTCTTCCGCTCCGAGACCTTCGACACGCAGAAGTTCGAGCGTCGCAGGCCGTCGGACAAGACGGTCGCGGAGCCGGCGCGCACGCTGCCGGTCCATACCGAATGCGACGTGCTGGTCGTCGGCGGCGGGCCGGCCGGCACGGCGGCGGCGGTCGCGGCGGCGCGGCTCGGCGCCGATGTCGTGCTGCTCGAGCGCTACAATCATCTCGGTGGGCTCTCGACCGGCGGGCTCGTCATCTGGATCGACCGGATGAGCGACTGGCAGGGCCGGCACGTCATCCGCGGCTTCGCCGAGGAACTGCTGTCGCGTCTGACCCGCGACAAGATCGCCGGGCCGGAGCCGGCGGAATGGGGCTCGCATGATCCGCAGCGCGTCGCCTATTGGGGCCAGCGCAACGCCGCCTTCAACGGCACGGTGACACATGCGCCGACGCTCGATCCGGAATGGCTCAAGGCGGAGTCGCTTGCCATGGTGCTGGAGGCGGGTGTGCATCCGATCTTCCATGGCTGGGGGGCGAGCCCGATCATGGAGGGGCGCCGCGTCGCCGGCTGCGTCTTCGAGAGCAAGGAGGGGCGGCGCGCCATCCTCGCCCGGGTGACGGTCGATGCGACCGGCGACGGCGATCTCTATGCCGGGGCGGGCTCGGCCTATGACACCGAGGTCGACAGCCGCGACATCCATGGCTGCATGAACACCTCCTGGCTGTTCGGCGGCGTCGACATGACGGCCTTCCTGCGCTTTCGCGCAGAGACGCCGGAGCAGTTCACGCAATTCATGGCGCAGGGGCGCAAGGCGCTCGGCTTCTTCGACAAGCCCTCGGTGTCCTGGCGCGACGACATCGCCGTGTTCATGGGGCCGCGTTTCGCCGGCTATTCGGCGCTCAAGGTCGAGGACCTTTCCGAGGTCGAGATCAGGAGCCACCGGCTGATGCTGGAGCATCTTGCCTTCTACCGCGCCCATGCGCCGGGGTTCTCGGACGCCTTCATCATGCTCTCGGGCTCGCAGCTCGGGGTGCGGCATGGCCGGCGCCTCGCGGGGTGCGGCAAGCTCACGCGCGAGAACTGGAATGGCGTCATGGCGCCCGACGAGATCGGCGTCTCGCCCTCGCTCGCGCCGAAATTCGCGAACGTCTCGGTACCTTATGGTGCGATCGTGCCGCGCGAGATCGACGGTTTGCTGGCGCCCGGCCGGCATCTCTCCTGCGACGCCACCAGCCATTCCTTCATGCGCGAGATCCCGCAATGCTGGCTGACCGGCCAGGCGGCTGGGATCGCCGCGGCGATCGCCGCCGACCGGGCGCTGGCGCCGAGCGCGGTGCCGATTGCCGACCTGCGGGCGGCGCTCAAGGTGCAGGGCGCCTATCTCAGCGAGGCCTCCGCCATGGCGGAGGGATGAGCATCCACCGGCCGCGCCTGCTGAACGGTTGACGAGACCTCACGAGCAGGCCGAAGAAGCTTGCCGGAGATGAACGAAAAGGCGGCGCCAAACCGCCGCCAAGGGAGGAACTGAGGATGTCGTTTGGATTCGCCCGCTGGCGCAGCGCCTGTGCTGCCCTGTTTCTCGGCCTTTCTGGGGTCTCGTCCGCCTTGGCGCAGGCGCCGGCATTGAGGCCGCTCGATCCGCCGCAGGCAGTGCGCGTCGCCTATGTGCCGATCACCAAGTTCGCCACAGCCTATGTCGCGGAGGCGCGCGGGCTCTTCAAGAAATACGGGCTCGACGTCAAGCTCGACAGCGTCAAGTCCGGCACCGAGGCGATCGCCTTCCTCGACAAGGGCTCGGTCGATGTCGGCGGCATCGCGATCGTCGCCTCGCTCTGGTCGGCCTGGAATCGCGGGCTCGACATCAGGGTGATCGCTCCCGGCGCGCTCGATCCGATGACGGACGGGCCCACCAAGCTGATCGTCCGCACGGACCTGATCGAGAGCGGCGGGGTGAAGAGCGTCGCCGATCTCAAGGGCAAGCGCATCGCAGCGGCCGGCGGGCCGGGCAGCGGCGGCGAATATTTCGTCAGCAAGGCGCTGGAGAGCGCCAAGCTCTCCCTGCGCGACGCGCAATTGCTCAATGTCGGCAATGCCGACATGCCGGCAGCGATGGAGGGCAAGTCGGTCGATGCGGTGCTGACCTCCTCGCCCTATTCCGACCAGATCCTCAAGGCCGGCACGGGCAAGCTCCTGGTGCAGGACATCACGCCCGGGCTGATGACGGTCGCCTTCGTCGCTTCCGGCAAGTTCCTGAAGGAGCGGCCGGAGGTGGCCGAGCGCTTCGTGCTGGCGATGACCGAGGCGGCCCGGCTGATGCAGGGCGCCGACTATCTCTCGCAGGCCAATATGGACGCCTATCTCAAGTTCACGCCGTCGACGGCCGAGGCGATCAAGGGCGGCGGCGCCATCGTCTTCGATCCGAATATGGCGATCCCGACCTCCGGCCTTGCCGATATCGAGCGCGTCCATCGCGAGAATGGCCGTACCGAATACGAGAAGCCTCTCGACATGGCCAAGGTCGTCGACGAGCGCTTTGTCGCCAAGGCGATCGAGACCCTCGGCAAGGCCGCGCCCGCCAAGTGAGGAGGGGCTCACTGCCAGCCCGGAGGGCCATGCGATGACGATGGCCATGCAGGTCGTGGCCGCGCCGAAGATCGGCGCGCGCAACGTCAGCAAGCACTATCCCACGGCCGATGGCGTCATGGTCGCGCTGGAGGATTTCTCGCTCGACGTCGCCGATGGTGAATTCGTCTGCATCGTCGGCCCGTCCGGCTGCGGCAAGTCGACCTTCCTGCGCATGGTCGCCGGGCTGGAATCGATCTCGCAGGGCGCGATCGAAATCCGGCCGGGCGCGGATGCGAACAAGCCGCTGAACAGCGTCGTCTTCCAGGAGTATGCGATCTTTCCCTGGAAGACGCTGGCCGACAATGTCGCCTTCGGCCTGCAGATGCGTGGGATCGGACGCAAGGAGCGCCTCGACACTGCCCGGTTCTGGCTCGACCGCGTCGGCCTGTCCAAGTTCGCCGACTACTACCCGCATCAGATCTCGGGCGGGATGAAGCAGCGCGTCAGCATTGTCAGGGCGCTCGCCAACGATCCCGAGGTGCTGCTGATGGACGAGCCGCTCGGCGCGCTCGACGCCCAGACCCGCGTCGTCATCCAGGAGGAATTGCTGCGGATCTGGGAGGAGACGCGCAAGACCGTGCTCTACATCACCCACAGCCTCGATGAGGCCGTGCTGCTCGGCGACCGCGTCATCCTGATGAGCGCCCAGCCCGGCCGACATCTTGCGACCTTTCAGATTGATCTGCCGCGCCCGCGCAGCATCGCGACGACCAACCTGAAGGCCTTCGCCGACTATCGCGCCGCGATCTGGGAGAAGCTCAGCGCCGAGGTGACGCGGGCGATGGAAGCACGGCCATGACCGTTACCTCCGCGAAAGACATAGAAGGCGGGCAGGGTGACATGCCGGCGCCGCGCAGCGTGACTGCCGAGCGGGACAAGCGCGCCCTCGTCCTGCTCGCCGTCGGCGGGCTGGCGGCGCATGCGCTGCTCGCCGTGCTCGGCCTGTGGCGCGATTTCGCCTGGCCGGCGATCGGCCTCAGCTTCATCCTGCTCGTGCTGATCGGCGAGCGAGCCGGCCGGCTCGTGCCGGTGCGGGGCAGGGGCGTCTATGAGCGCACCCTCGCCTTTGGCTTTCCGGCGCTGGTGCTGCTGACCTGGCAGCTCGCCGGCGATTACGGCCTGCTCAACACCACCTGGTTCCCGCAGCCCTCGCGTATCGCCGCCGGGCTCTGGGACCTGACGGTGCGCTATGACCGCTTCTCCGGCACGAGCCTCCTCGGGCGGCCCTGGCTGATCCCCGAGGTCTATGCCGCGAACGGCATGGCCGGCGTCTGGAAGCTGCTGTCGGAGAGCCATCTCCTGGCGACGGTCGGGCGCGTGCTCGGCGGCTTTCTCCTCGGAGCGGTGCCGGGCGTGCTGCTCGGCGTCGTGATGGGCATGAACCAGACGGTGCGGCTGATGCTCGATACGACGCTGTCGGCGATCTATGTCCTGCCGAAGATCGCGATCTTCCCGATCGTGATGCTGATGTTCGCCGACCCGTTCGGCGAAGCCCCGAAGATCGTCGTGGTCGCGCTCGCCGTCTTCATCCTGATGGCGATCAACACGATGGCCGGCGTCCGCGGCATCGACAAGGTCTACCTGATGGCCGGGCGCAATTACGGTGCGCGCGGCTGGTCGATGCTGCGCCATGTCATCCTGCCCGGCGCCATGCCGGTGATCTTCGCCGGCCTGCGCATCGCGCTGGGAACGGCGATGATCGTGATCATCTCGGTCGAGTTCGTGCGGGCGAAGCAGGGCGTCGGCTACATCACCTTCTACTATTGGGAGGTGCTCAACCCCGAGAAGATGTATGCCGGTCTCGTCGTGGTGATGGCGCTCGGCGTGCTGCTGACCTACGGGCTGCAATGGCTGCAGCGCTGGCTGATGCCCTGGCAGCGCTGAAAGTCCTCTACCCGCTCAATCCAGCAGCGGGCTGAACTGGTCCAGCGAGGAGCTGCGGGAGGCCCGGCCGCCCGTCGCGCGGCCGGCCGGTAGCCTGATTGTATAGCGCTCCGTCATCTTCAGGATATGAGTCGACATCGCCTCGATGGCCGCGGCAAGGTCATCTCTTTCGAGCTTGTCGATGATCGCAAAGTGCTCCGCGCTGGCCTCGTTGCGGATCGTGCCGGTGGAGTTATGCGAGCGAATCGCTGCCACCTTTCCCGACACCAGCCGGTAGGCATCGATCAGATAGCTGTTGCCGCTGTTCTCGATCGCCACGAGGTGCAATTCGGTGTCGGCGTTGGCGCTGCCATAGTGGTCCTCGGCGAGGATCGCCTCGTGCATCTTGCGGGCGGCCGCCGTCATCGCGGCGAGCGTCTCAGCCCGCTTGCGCGCCATGGCCAGGCTCAGCGCCTCCGCCTCGATCATGCGGCGGAACTCGCAGAGATTCTCGATATCCTCTCGCGTCGGCAGGAAGACGAAACTGCCGCGTTGCGGCCGGATGTCGATCAGGCCCTCCTGCTCCAGCGCCGTCAGCGCCTCATGAACCGGGCTGCGGCTGACCCCGAGCCGGGAGGCGAGCTTGTCCTCCGACAAGGCGTCGCCGAGCTCGACCTCGCCCTCGAGAATGGCTCGGCGCAATCGCTCGGTGACGCGCGCCGTCAATAGCCCTCGTGGCCTTGCATCCACCGTGATGGACCTCCTCGACCCTATCGGATGCTGGCTCGCCCCGACTGAGGCGAGCGGCATCCGCAACCCTGTATCGTCAGTCAGAAGAGCGGTCTTCCGACAGGCGGCTTTCTGTCAAGTTGCACGTGATCACGTCGCAAGCGAATCGAGGAACGCCCGCGTCGCCTGCATCCCGCGCTTTGCCTTCTCGGTGAAGCTCAGCCCCGCGACGCTTTCATGCGGGGTCTCGACGCTGATCCAGATGTCGCGCGGGAGCACCGCCATCAGCTCTCTCAGCCAGAGATCGCCTTCGCCCGGCAGCAGCCGCGCGCCGCGCGCCTCGGCGACGGCGTCCGCATCGCTGGCGGGCTGCCCGGCCGGCGCATCGCAGAGCTGGAGATAGAGCATGAGCTCGCCGGGCAGCGCCGCGACGCTGGCCGGGCTGCCGCCCGAGCGTGACAGATGCAGCGTATCCAGGAGGATGCCGACATTGCCGCGACCGGACGCCCTCGCCAACTCGGCTGCGCCCTCGATCGTCGCCGCCGCGCGCCAGCGCATGAACTCGATCGCCATCTTGATGCCGTGCCCGTTGGCGACATCGGCGATCCGGCCGAGATTGTCGGCCTCGCGCGATCTCACGGGGTCCTCCGAGGTGATCTGCATCAACGGCATGCCGAGCTCGGCCGCAGTCTCGATCACCGGCAACCAGGCTTCGACATCGGTCTGCGGCAGCAGGGTGAAGACCTCGCCGTCGAGGAAGCTGACGCCGAGATCGGCGGCGACACTCTTGATCTCGCGGATCAGCGTCTTGTCCCCGACGATCGGGTGGGCGAGTTCGAGGCCATGCGGCGCGATCAGCCTGAGGCCGGCGGCGTCGTATCCGGCTGCTGCTGCGGCGCGGACATGCTCGACAGGCGGACAGCCAAAAACGGTCAGATAAGCGAGAGACAGGGGGTAGCTTTGGTGCACGGCGAAATCCTCAATAGGTCGCGCGGCCGCCGGAGATGTCGAAGACCGCGCCCGTCGAGAACGAGCACTCCTCCGAGGCGAGCCAGCCGACCAGCGCCGCGACCTCTTCCGCCTGGCCGAGCCGGCCCATCGGGATCTTGGCGGTGACGAAGGCCTTGAACTCCGGCGTCAGCTGGTTGAGCATCTCTGTCTCGATCGCCGCCGGCGTCACGCAGTTGACCACGATCGGCGTCGCCGCCAGCTCCTTGCCGATCGACTTGGTCAGGCCGATCACGCCGGCCTTCGAGGCGGAGTAGGCGACGGCGTTCGGATTGCCCTCCTTGCCGGCGATCGAGGCGAGGTTGACGATGCGGCCATAACCGGTCTTGAGCATCTCGCGCACCGCCGCCTGGCAGCAATGGAAGACGGCATCGAGGTTGAGCGACATGACGAAGCGCCAGCCTTCGGCCGGATACTCCGCAAAGGGGGCGAGCGGGCCATTATGGCCGGCGCAGGTGACGAGGATGCCGAGTGGGCCGAGATCGGCCACGACCTTCTCGGTCGCGGCGCTGACCGCGGCGGCATCAGTGACGTCGACCTTGTAACCCCTGGCGTTCGGCAGCTTCGCCGCGGCCTGCTCGGCGCGGCCGGCGTCGATATCCCAGATCGCGACCTTGTGCCCTTTGGCGGCGAGCCGCTCGGCGATCGGGAAGCCCAATCCACCCGCTCCCCCGGTCACGATCGCGACCCTGGCCGTTTCCGCTGCCTGCATCTGTCTTCCTCCCTGTCGGATCGCCCCGGCGATTAACCGCTTGACTCATCCAACATACTAACATTCTAGTGGGCTAGTTGCTGAGGAAACGGCCCCGTTGTCAAGCTGCCGAGCACAGGCTGGCTGATGGCGGGAGGCTCGAGAGACGGACGAGATGGGACTGAAAGGTTCAGCCTTCCTGGCGATCTGGCACGACATCGCCGCCGGCCAGCATGGCGAATACATCGAGTGGCATACCCGGGAGCACATGCCTGAACGCCTCTCGGTGCCGGGCTTCCGGACAGGCAAGCGCCTGCATGCACCGGAGGCCGCCCGCTACGTCTTCGGCACGATCTATGCCGGCGATGACCTCGAGGTCTTCCGTTCGCCCGGCTATCTCGCCCGGCTGAACAACCCGACGCCGTGGACGGCGGCGGTGGCGCCGAGCTTCCAGAATTTCCTGCGCGTCGCCTGCGAGCGCGTTGCAAATGCCGGCAATGGCGATGGCGGCAGCATGGCGACCATCCGCTTCGATTTCGCGCATCCGGAGGCCGATACCGCGCTCCGGCAGGCGGCGCAGAGCCTCGTCGATGCGATCCTGGCGCTGCCGGGCGTGTCCTGCGTCCATCTCGGTGTCGCCCGCTCGGAGGTTTCGAGCGTCCGGACTCGCGAGACCGAAATACGCAGCGCGATGGCCGAGAAGGCCTTTGACGCGGTGATCCTGGTCGAGGGCTCGCAGCGCGCTGGCCTCGAAGCGGCAGTGCCGGAGATCGAGCGCCTGGCCATCGCGACCGGTGCTCTGACAGCGCCGGTGGTGGATCTCTACGAGACCGCCTTCAGCCTGACCAGCGAGGATATGCAGGACGCGAACCGGCAGGTGCGGGCATGACGCGCATCCTCGTCACCGGCGGCGGCGGCTTTTTGGGCGGCTGGATCCTGAAGCGGCTGGCCGAAGACGGCCATGCCGTCAGGATCTTCGACCGCTCGACCGATCGGCGCGTGCTGCGCGAGATCGCCGGCGAACTCGCCGAGCAGGCCGAATGGGTCCAGGGCGACATCACCGATGCTGCGGCGCTCGTGCAGGCGGCGCGCGGCTGCTCCGCCATCATCCATCTTGCCGCTTTGCTGACGCCGGCCTGCAAGGCCGATCCCGTCCTCGGCGCGCAGGTCAACTTGATCGGGACGCTCAACGTTTTCGCCGCGGCCAAGGCCAACGGCATTGCGCAGGTTGCCTATGCCAGTAGCGGCGCCGTCTTCGGACCGGATGACGGCACCAGGCCCGAGCCGATCACCCATTACGGCGCCTTCAAGCTGGCGACCGAAGGCTGTGCCCGCGCCTATTGGCACGATGACGGCATCGCCAGCGTCGGCCTGCGCCCGACCATCGTCTACGGGCCGGGCCGCGAGATCGGCCTGACTGCCGGCCCGACCCTCGCCTGCCGTGCCGCGGCGGCCGGGCAGCCCTTCACCATCGACTATTCCGGCGCACAGGACCTGATCTTCGTCGGCGATGTCGCGGCGGCCTTCGCAGCGGCTGCGACGAAGCCGATCACGGGCGCGCACGCCTTCTCGCTGACCGGCGGAACCGCCGATATCGCGGAGGTTATCGCCGTGATCGAGGCCGAGATTCCGGGAGCACGGATCGGCTTCGACGGGCCGACGGTGCCGATGGCGGCTGAGATCGCGCCGACTCCGTTCGAGGGGGTTCTAGGCGCGATCCCGCAGACGTCGTTGCGCGACGGTATCGCCCGAACGCTGGCGCATTACCGCGCGCTCGCGACGGCGGCATGAGCGAGACGGAGGGCGGGAGCACGCAAGCCGATCAAGGAGATTGCTGTCGGGACAAGGGGCCTGGATCGCCACCAAAAGACGATCGCGACAGCAGGAATTGGTGACAACACAACAACCCGGAGGAGGAAGTCATGTTGGGCAAGTTTTCGCGCCGTGCCGCGCTCGCGATGGTCGCGGGTCTCGGTCTCATTGGCACCGTATCGCAGGCTGACGCGCAGGCGCTCGAGAAGATCAAGAAGGCCGGCGTCATCCGCATCGGCGTGATGGGCGAGCAGGCTCCCTGGGGCTCGATCGACGCCAGCGGCCAGAACATCGGCTATGACGTCGATGTCGGCCGGCTGATCGGCGAGGAGCTCGGCGTCAAGGTCGAGTTCGTGCCGAACGCGGTCGCCGCCCGCATCCCGAACCTCCTGACCAACAAGGTCGACCTGCAGATGGCGGTGATGGGGATGTATCCCGACCGCGCCAAGGCGGTGCAGTTCTCCAAGCCCTATTCCGGTCTGAAGATCATCCTGCTCTCCAGCAAGAAGAACAAGATCGAGAAGATCGAGGATGCCCGCAACCTGCGCATCGGCGTGCCGCGCGGCGCCGCCCAGGACAAGGCGATCACCACGCTGCTCGGCGACGTCCCGAATATCCGCCGCTTCGACGACGACAGCTCGACCATGCAGGCGCTGGTCTCCGGGCAGGTCGACGCGATCGGCGGCAACACCACCTACAAGATCAATCTCGACAAGGCTTCGCCCGGCAACGACTTCGAGCAGAAGCTCGTCTTCAACGAGCAGTGGCAGGGCGTCACCACCAAGCTCGGCGACGCCGAGATCAACACCTGGCTGAACGGGTTCATCGACAAGATCGCCGCCGACGGCCGGCTCGAGAAGATCAGCCAGAAGTGGCTGGCGCAGCCGCTGCCGACCTTCCCGGCTTCGGTCGAAGGCGTGCCCTTCACCGTCGCCAAGTAAGGGCGGCTCAGCCCTTATACGCCAGAACAGGCATGGGCGCGGCGGTTCCTGCCGCCGCGCCGACCTTACCGCTGTCGCGGAGGACGGGAATGCGGACGATCTTCATCCTGAACGGACCGAACCTCAATCTGCTGGGGCAGCGCGAGCCGGAGATCTACGGCCATACGACGCTGGACGAGATCTGCGGCTGGTGCGAGGCGGATGCGGCCGAGCTCGGCCTTGCCGTCGAGTTCCGCCAGTCCAATTTCGAGGGCGAGATCATCGAAGCCATCCACGCGGCCCGGGCCAAGGCGGCAGGGATCATCATCAATCCGGCCGGCTACAGCTTCACCTCGATCGCGATCCTCGACGCGCTCAAGATGTTCGATCGGCCCAAGATCGAACTGCACATTTCGAACATCCATCAGCGCGAGGCGATCTATCACAACTCGCTGGTCTCGCGGACGGCGACCGCCGTCATCGCCGGCCTCGGCGCCTATGGCTACCGGCTCGCTCTGCGGGCCATGGCGGAGATGACCCGATGACCTCGCCGATGACCAAGACGATCCAGGGCGAGCCCATCCCGGCCCTCGGGCTCGGCACCTTCGAGCTGACCGGGCCGGCGGGCGAAGCAGCGATCCGCGCCGCGATCGACCTCGGCTACCGGCAGATCGACACCGCGATCCGCTATGGCAACGAGGTCGAGGTCGGGCGCGCGATCCGCAGCTCGGGCGTGGCGCGGGCCGAGCTCTTCGTCACCACCAAGATCTGGTTCAACGATCTTCAGCCCGACACGGTCCATCGCCGCGTCGACGAGAGTCTGGAGCGGCTCGGGCTCGACCAGGTCGATCTCCTCCTGGTCCATTGGCCGGCAAAGGACATTCCGCTCGGCGAGACGTTGGCGGCTTTCGCCGAGGAAAAGCGCAAGGGCCGGACCCGCCTGATCGGCGTCAGCAATTTCACGCTCGCGCTGCTCGACGAGGCGCTCGACGTGCACAAGGCCGAGCTGTTCTGCAACCAGGTCGAATACCACCCCTTCCTGTCGCAGCAGAAGCTGCTCGCCCGGATGCGGCAGGCCGGCATGCTGCTCAATGCCTACCAGCCGATCGCGCGCGGCAAGGTCTTCGACAACGAGTTGCTCCAGGCCCTCGGCCGCAAATACGGCAAGAGCGCCGGGCAGGTGACGCTGCGCTGGCTGATCCAGCAAGACGGGGTCGGGGCGATCCCGCGCTCGGCCCGCCCGGAGAACATGCGCGCCAATCTCGACGTCTTCGATTTCGAGTTGTCTGAAGAAGACATGGCGGCGATCCACGGGCTCGCCAGCGGCCAGCGCTATTCCAGCTTCGATTGGGCGCCCGACTGGGATGCCTAGAGAAAACTCCAGGGGCCGGGAGGGCCGATGACACTCGATTTCAGCGTCGTGACCGGCGCCTGGCAGTCGCTGCTCCTGGGCACGCTCGGAACCCTGTTCCTGGCCTTCTCGGGCATGGCGCTGGCGATGATCATCGGCATCCTCGGCGTGGTCATCCTGCGGATGCAGCTGCGGCTGCCCTCGCTGCTGGTCAACGCCTTCATCGAGATCGTGCGCAACACGCCGTTCCTGGTGCAGATATTCTTCCTGTTCTTCGCCCTGCCGCTCGCCGGCATCCGCCTCAACCCGACGCTGACGGCGATCCTCGCGCTCGGGGTCAATGGCGGGGCCTATGCGATCGAGATCATCCGCGGCGGCGTCGAGAGCGTGCCGAAGGGCCAGACAGAGGCGGGCCTGGCGCTCGGCCTGCACAAGCACGAGGTCTTCCGGTTGATCGTGCTGAAGCCGGCGCTGCGGGCGATCTACCCATCGCTGTCGAGCCAGTTCATCCTGCTGACACTGACCACGGCGATCTGCACCTCGATCTCGGCCTATGAGCTGACCTCGGTCGGCCAGCGCATCGAGGCGGAAACCTTCCGCAGTTTCGAGGTCTATTTCACCCTGACCGGCATCTATCTGGTGATCTCGCTGGTGACGATGTGGCTGCTGGCGGCGATCGGCCGCCGCGCCTTCAGTTATCCGCAGCGTTGAGGAGGGCGGGATGGGCATCCTCGAACTCACCTATCTCCTGCAGGGCCTGCTCTGGACCTTGCTGCTCGCCGCGATCGGCTTCGCCGGCGGCATCGTCTTCGGCATCGTCGTCGCGCTGATGCGGGTCTCGGACTCGCCCTGGCTGCGGATCCCGGCGATCGGCTGGATCGGCCTGTTTCAGGGCACGCCGCTGCTGATGCAGTTGTTCGTCGCCTATTTCGGGCTGCCTTTGCTCGGCTTCGACTTCCCGGCCTGGGCCGCCGTCTCGGTGGCGCTGACGGCACATGCCTCGGCTTTTCTCGGCGAGATCTGGCGCGGCGCGATCCAGGCGGTGCCGCGCGGCCAGAGCGAGGCGGCCGATGCGCTCGGCCTCTCCGCCCGCAGCCGCATGGTCGACGTGATCATGCCGCAGGCCTTCAAATTGTCGCTGCCGGCGACCGTGGGATTCCTCGTGCAGCTGCTCAAGGGGACATCGCTCGCCGCGATTGTCGGCTTCATCGAGCTGACCCGGGCCGGCACGATCGTGTCCAACCAGATCTACAAGCCATTGCTCGTCTTCGGCGTGGTTGGGGCGATGTATTTCGCCCTGTGCTGGCCGCTTTCGCTCTGGGGCCGCCGGCTCGAGCGGAAGATGGCGGCCGCGACGGCGAAATGAGGGGATGACCGTGACCGGGCCCAATAGCGCCAAAAATGCCACCGCTCCGATGATCGAGATGCGGCATGTCGAGAAGTTTTATGGGCCTTTCCATGCGCTCAAGGACGTCAATCTCAATGTGACCAAGGGCGAGAAGATCGTGCTCTGCGGCCCCTCCGGCTCAGGCAAATCGACGCTGATCCGCTGCATCAATCATCTGGAAGCGATCAAGAGCGGCGAGATCACCGTCGCCGGCCACCGGCTCAACGACAGCCAGAAGGCGGTCGACGCGGTGCGCCGGGAGGTCGGCATGGTCTTCCAGCAGTTCAACCTGTTCCCGCACAAGACCGTGCTGGAGAACTGCATCCTCGCGCCGATGCGGGTGCGCGGTCTCTCGCGCGCCGAGGCGGAAGCGACGGGGCGCAAATATCTCGAACGAGTCCGGATCGGCGACCAGGCGGCGAAATATCCAGCGCAGCTCTCTGGCGGGCAGCAGCAGCGCGTCGCGATCGCACGGGCGCTGTGCATGGAGCCGAAGGCGATGCTGTTCGACGAGCCGACCTCGGCGCTCGATCCGGAGATGGTCAAGGAAGTGCTAGACACCATGGTTTCGCTCGCCCGCGACGGCATGACCATGATCTGCGTGACCCATGAAATGGGCTTCGCCCGGCAGGTGGCGGACCGCGTCATCTTCATGGCCGACGGTGCCATCGTCGAGGAGAACACGCCGGCGGAGTTCTTCTCCAACCCCCGCCACGAGCGATCTCGCACCTTCCTGGGCGAAATCCTCGCGCATCACTGAACATCTACCCCTGGATCGTCGCGCATCCAAACGGATGCGGTCACGATGACCTCGCCCCCCCGGCAGGACGCCGCCTCTCATCAAAGCGTTAAAGCAGGATCATAGGGAAAGGCCGGTTCCCGCTTTTCGCATCCGGCTCCAGAGCGATCGACCGTTCCCCTCTGCAGGACGCCCGGTGCTTTTCGCAACAGGGCGAACCGGCGCCAGCCAAAGGATGCAAGCTATGCCCGCTCAATCCTCCCTCAGGATCGGTGTTCTCGGCGCCGCCAACATCGCCCGGCTTTTCGTGGCGGGCGTGCGCCCGTCCGCCAAGCTGGAGGTCGCCGCCGTCGCCAGCCGCGACAGCGCCCGGGCGGCGGCCTTCGCCAAGGAGGTCGGCGTCGCGCGGTCACACGGCAGTTACGAGGCGCTTCTGGCCGATCCTGAAATCGAGGCCATCTACCTGCCCCTGCCGAACGGACTGCATGCCGAATGGGCGATCCGGGCACTCGAAGCCGGCAAACATGTCTTGAGCGAGAAGCCGATCTCGGTCACCGCCGCGGAAGCGAAGGCCATGTTCGCCGCCGCGCGGGCGGCCGGTCGCCACTTGGTCGAGGCCTATCCTTACATGGCGCAGCCGCAGACGCTGACATTGCGGGAACTGCTGGCAGCCCGCACCATCGGCAAGATCCGACTGATCCGCGCCAGCTTCGGCTTCAAGCTCGGCGATACCGGCAATGTGCGCTTCGATGCGGCGCTCGGCGGCGGCGCGCTGCTGGATGCGGGCAGCTATGCCGTGAGCCTCGTGCGCCTCGTTACCGGGGCTTGCCCGATACGAGTCATGGCGACGTCGCAATTCGACCATGGCGTCGACGTGACGACGGCCGGGACGTTGGAATTCGCCGATGGCAGCCTGGCCCATGTCTCATGCAGCATGGCCACGGCTTTCCATCGCCAAGCGAGCATCATAGGCGACGGCGGAGCGATCGAGACATCATATCTAAATCATCCACCGATCGGCGGCGCGGCGATGCTGCGCGTCAAGCGGACGCCGACCTCCCCCTCGGCAGAGGCGCCGGAACTGTTCGAGACCATCCCCGTCGAGGGCGGCAACGGCTTCCTGCGCGAGGCGGAATCCTTCGCCGATCTCGTCGCCGGCAGGCCGCCGGGCTGGACCGGGGCAAGTCCCGAGGAATCGATCGATGTCATGGCCACGCTGGACGCGATGAAGAAACGCGCCGGGAGTCGAACCTGGGTCGACGTCGAGCGCTGAGAGCCGAGCGACCGGCCGCGGATCGTTGGTATCAGCCGGCAGGCGCCGGCCTGACCTTGCCCCGTGCCTGCCGTACAAGCGGTGACAGCGCCGACGCATCCCTTTCGAAGCCGGTGCGGAAATCCTCGCGCATGCGCTTGGTCCAGAACTGGTTGATGTGGTCGGCGATCGCCGCGACGGCCTCGGCGTCGGAATAGGATTTGAAGAAGTCGCCGATCTGGTTCGCCATGAAAGCCAGCTTGGCGAGATTCTCGCCTGCATGATCCTTGGCCGTCGCCTCGCTGCTTGCAGCTACGCTCATCTCGTCACGCTCTCCAAGGTGTCGGCCAGGCGCCCGGCGAAGACGGTCGCGGAATCGGCGCGGGCGATGCAGACCAGGGTCAGGCCCAGCACATTCGCCCGCTCGATCGCCAGCGAGGTTGGCGCCGAGATCGTGACCAGCGTGCCCGCACCAAAGATCGCCGCCTTCTCGACCATCTCGAAGGAGGCGCGGCTCGTGACCAGCACGAAGCCGTCGCCAGCGTCGTGGCCGGCGCGCAGGCGGGCGCCGATCAGCTTGTCGAGGGCGTTGTGGCGGCCGACATCCTCGCGCACAGCCAGGATGGCACCATCGCGGTCGCACCAGGCGGCGGCATGGACCGAACGGGTGAGGCGGTGCAACGGCTGCTGGCGTTCGAGACTGCCGAGCGCTTCGCCGATCGCCGCCGGCGAAATGGGCGCCGCCATAGCCGCGCGCGCCTCCGCGGTCGGCAGCTCGGCCAGCGCTTCCACGCCGCAGAGCCCGCAGGAGGTGCGACCGGAGAGGTTGCGGCGGCGGGCGAGATGTTCGCGGAAGCGGCCGGGGGCCAGCTCGACGGTGACGACGATGCCGTCTTTCTGCGGGTTGGTGGAGATTCCTCTGATCTCGTCCACGCTGCGGACGATGCCCTCGGTCAGGCTGAAGCCGGCGACGAAATCCTCGAGATCGGAGGGCGTCGCCATCATCACCGCATAGGGCAGGTTGCCGTAGACGATGTTGACCGGTGCCTCGACCGCGACCTCGGCGTTCGCCGGGACGGCGCTCTCGGCCGGGCCGAACCTGATGGTCCGGACCGCGACCGCATGGCTCGCCGGCGGCTGGGCGGGGGGACTATTCCGCGGCATCGGGCAGGCGTCCCGCGATCCGGCGCAACGAGATGTCCTCCTCGCGATTGCGCTCCTGCCATTGCGAATAATAGTTCGTCCGCCGCACCTCGACCGCCGTCACCTTGTACTCCGGGCAGTTGGTCGCCCAGTCGGAATAGTCGGTGGTGATGACGTTGGCGCCGGTCGAGGCGTGGTGGAAGGTGGTGTAGACCACGCCCGGCTGCATCCGCTCCGAGATCTCGGCGCGCAGCGAGATATCGCCGGAGCGGCTGGCGAGCGCGACGAGGTCGCCATCCTTGATGCCGCGGCTCTCGGCGTCGAAGGGGTGGATCTCCAGCACGTCCTCGTCGTGCCAGGCCTGGTTCTCGGTGCGCCTGGTCTGCGCGCCGACATTGTATTGCGAGAGGATGCGCCCGGTGGTCAGGATCAGCGGGAAGCGCGGGCCGGTGCGTTCCTGCGTCGGCACGTATTCGGTGATCATGAACTTGCCCTTGCCGCGCACGAAGCGGTCGACATGCATCAGCGGCGTGCCCAGCGGCGCCTTGTCGTTGCAGGGCCACTGCACGGAGCCGAGCTCATCGAGCTTCGCGTAGCTGACGCCGGCGAAGGTCGGGGTCACCAGCGCGATCTCGTCCATGATCTCGCTCGGGTGGCTATAGTTCATCGCCAGGCCCATTGCCCGCGCCAGGTCGATCGTGACCTGGAACTCGGCCTTGCCGGAGAGCGGCATCATCACCTGGCGGACGCGGTTGATGCGGCGCTCTGCATTGGTGAAGGTGCCGTCCTTCTCCAGGAAGGAGGAGCCCGGCAGGAAGACATGGGCGTATTTCGCCGTCTCGTTCAGGAACAGGTCCTGGATGACGACGCATTCCATCGCGGCGAGACCGGCCGTGACGTGCTGGGTGTTCGGATCGGACTGGGCGATGTCCTCGCCCTGGACATAGAGCCCCTTGAAGCTGCCGCCGACCGCGTCGTCGAGCATGTTGGGGATGCGCAAGCCCTGCTCGGCATCGAGCTCGACACCCCATAGCTTCTCGAAGATGTCGCGCGTAGCGTCGTCCGAGACATGGCGGTAGCCGGTGAACTCGTGCGGGAACGAGCCCATATCGCAGGAACCCTGGACATTGTTCTGGCCGCGCAGCGGGTTCACGCCGACGCCCTCGCGCCCGATATTGCCGGTCGCCATGGCGATGTTGGCCATGCCCATCACCATGGTCGAGCCCTGGCTGTGCTCGGTGACGCCGAGGCCGTAGAAGATCGCGCCGTTGCCGCCGGTGGCGTAGAGCCGGGCCGCGGCGCGCAGATCGGCGGCCGGCACGCCGGTGTACTGCTCGCTCGCTTCGGGCGAGTTGCGCTCCTCGGCGACGAAACGGGCCCAGACCTCGAAATCGCCGAGGTCGCAGCGCTCGCGGACATAGTCCTCGTCGATCAGCCCCTCGGTGACGATGACATGGGCGAGGGCGTTGATCAGCGCGACATTGGTGCCGGGCCTGAGCTGGAGATGGTACTCGGCCTTGACGTGCGGCGACTTGACCATGTCGATCCGGCGGGGGTCGGCGACGATGACCTTGGCGCCCTGGCGGATGCGCTTCTTCATCCTGGAGGCGAAGACCGGGTGGCCGTCGGTCGGGTTGGCGCCGATGACCAGGATGACGTCGGCCTTCTCGACCGATTTGAAGTCCTGCGTGCCGGCGGAGGTGCCGAGCGTGGTCTTCAGGCCGTAGCCGGTCGGCGAGTGGCATACGCGGGCGCAGGTATCGACATTGTTGTTGCGGAAGCCGGCGCGCACCAGCTTCTGGACGAGATAGACCTCCTCATTGGTGCAGCGCGAGGAGGTGATGGCGCCGACCGACTCCCGGCCATACTTGGCCTGGATGCGCTTGAACTCGCCGGCGGCGTAGTTGATCGCCTCGTCCCATGAGACCTCGCGCCAGGGATCGGTGATCTTCTCGCGGATCATCGGCTTGGTCATGCGGTCCTGGTGGGTCGCATAGCCCCAGGCGAAGCGGCCCTTGACGCAGCTATGGCCCTCGTTCGCCTTGCCGTCCTTGTAGGGCACCATGCGCACGACGCGGTCGCCCTGCATCTCGGCCTTGAACGAGCAGCCGACGCCGCAATAGGCGCAGGTCGTGACCTTGGAATGCTCGGGCTGGCCGAGCTCGATCACCTTGTTCTCCATCAGCGTCGCCGTCGGGCAGGCCTGGACGCAGGCGCCGCAGGAGACGCATTCGGAGCCGAGGAAATCGGTCGGCCCAGCGGCGACGCGCGAGTCGAAGCCGCGGCCGGTGATCGTCAGCGCGAAGGTGCCCTGCACCTCGGCGCAGGCGCGCACGCAGCGATTGCAGACGATGCACTTGCTGGGGTCGTAGGTGAAATAGGGGTTCGAGGTATCCTTGGGCAGCCAGTTCTCGTTGGCGTAGCCCTCCATCGCCAACGGCTTGACGTGGTTCTCGCCGTCATAGCCATAGCGCACCTCGCGCAGGCCGACGCTGCCGGCCATGTCCTGCAATTCGCAGTCGCCATTGGCCGAGCAGGTCAGGCAGTCGAGCGGGTGGTCGGAGATGTAGAGCTCCATCACCCCCTTGCGCAGGCCGGCGAGGTTCTCCGACTGGGTGTGGACGACCATGCCGTCCTCGGCCGGCGTCGTGCAGGAAGCAGGCGTGCCGCGCCGCCCCTCGATCTCGACCAGGCAGAGCCGGCAGGAGCCGAAAGGTTCGAGCGAATCCGTGGCGCAGAGCTTCGGGATCTTGGTGCCGAGGCTCATCGCCGCCGCCATCACCGAGGTGCCGGCCGGGACGGTGACGCTCTGGCCGTCGATGGTCAGCGTCACCGTGGTCTCGGCGACCCGGATCGGCGTTCCGAAATCGATTTCCTTGATCAGGCTCATCGATGTCTCCTCACTCGGCCGCGAGCGGCAGCTTCGGCGCTGGCGGGCGGTCGAAATCCTCGAAGAAATGGTTGAGCGCGCTCATCACCGGCATGGGGGTCAGGCCGCCCATGGCGCAGAGCGAGGCGTCGGTCATCAGCTTGTTGAGATCGCGCAGCACCGCGAGGTTCTTCGGCCGCTCGGTGCCTGCAATGATCTTGTCGACCAGCTCGACGCCGCGCGTCGCGCCGATGCGGCAGGGCGTGCACTTGCCGCAGCTCTCCTTGGCGCAGAATTCGAAGGCGAAGCGGGCCTGCCTGGCCATGTCGACACTGTCGTCGAAGACGACGATGCCGCCATGGCCGAGCATCGCCTTGATGCCGGCCAGCGCCTCGTAGTCCATGGCCACGTCGAGCTGCTTTGCCGTGAGATAGGCGCCGAGCGGACCGCCGACCTGTACCGCCCGGATCGGCCGACCCGACAGCGTGCCGCCGCCCATATCCTCGATGATCTCGCGCAGAGAGATGCCGAAGGCGAGCTCGATCAGGCCGCCGCGCCTGATGTTGCCGCCGAGCTGGACCGGCAGCGTGCCGCGCGAGCGGCCCATGCCGTAATCGGCATAGGCCTTGGCGCCATGGGTCAGGATCCACGGCACCGCGGCGAAGGAGAGCACGTTGTTGACGATGGTCGGCTTGCCGAACAGGCCCTGCAGCGCCGGGATCGGCGGCTTTGCCCGGACGATGGCGCGCTTGCCTTCCAGGCTCTCCAGCAGCGAGGTCTCCTCGCCGCAGATATAGGCGCCGGCCCCGAGCCGGACTTCGAGCTCGAAGGCCTTGCCGGAGCCGAGCACGGAGGCGCCGAGCAGGCCGGCATTGCGTGCCCTGAGGATCGCCCGCTGCAATGCCGCGTGCGCGTGCGGGTATTCCGAGCGCAGATAGATATAGCCCCTGGTCGCGCCGACCGCGATCGCGGCGATCGTCATGCCCTCGATCAGCAGGAAGGGATCGCCCTCCATCAGCATGCGGTCGGCGAAGGTGCCACTATCGCCCTCGTCGGCATTGCAGACGATGTATTTCTGTGTCGCGCTGGCGTCGTGGACGGTCTTCCACTTGATCCCGGTCTGGAAGCCGGCGCCGCCGCGGCCGCGCAGGCCGGATGCCCGGACTTCCTCGACGATCTCGGCGCCGGTGAGCGAGAGCGCCTTCTCGAGGCCCTTCAATCCATCATAAGTGCGATAATCGGTCAGCGAGAGCGGGTCGGTCACGCCGACGCGTTCGAAGGTCAGGCGCTGCTGGCGCTTCAGCCAGTCGAGCTCGTCGACCGGTCCAAGCCGCAGCTTGTGTGCGCCGCCGGTCTGGAACCCGGCTTCGAACAGCGCGGCGACGTCCCTGGCCGCGACCGGGCCATAGGCGATGCGCCCTTCCGGCGTCTCGACCTCGACCATCGGCTCGAGCCAGAGCATGCCGCGCGAGCCGTTTCTGATGATCTCGACGGCGATGCCGCGCGCCTGTGCCTCCTTGGCGATGGTTTGCGCAACGCCTTCCGCGCCGACAGAGAGGGCGGCGGCGTCGATCGGCACGTAGATGCGGATCGCCTCGCTCATTGCCGCGCTCCGCACAATGACGCGATGCGATCGGCGTCGACCCGGCCGATCAGCTCGCCCTCGACCAAGGCGGAGGGTCCGAGCGCGCAATTGCCCAGGCAATAGACGGTCTCGACGATCGCCTTGTCAGGCCCGCCGTGCTCGTCAACGACGATGCCATGCTCGCGCGCCAGTTCGTCGACAACCGCGTCGCAGCCGAGCGCCTGGCAGGCTTCGGCCCGGCAGAGCTTGATCACGCGGCGCGGCGGCGGGGCGGTGCGGAAGTCGTGATAGAAGGAGATGGTGCCGTGGACATCGGCCCGCGACAGGTTGAGCGCCTCGGCGATCAGCGGGACGGCTTGCGGGTCGACATAGCCGAACTCCTCCTGCAGCGCGTGCAGGATCGGCAGCGTCGCTCCTTCGAGATGAGACAGGCCCGACACGATCGAGCGCGCCTCGTCCTGATCCCAGGCTGGGTAGTGGACCATCGTCCCTCCTCCATGCAGGCCGTTCGCCCAGCCTGCGCGTTTCGGAGAAGGATGAGGGAGTTTAGGATGATTTCAAATCGTTTGTTCCGACTACGTAATAGTTCTTATCTATCAAAAAATCAGCTCAACAGCTCGCTTGCCTCATTCGCAGCGCGATAACCTTCGCTTATCAGGTCAGGGGATCAGCCGCCCACCAAGGGATCGATAGTTGCGAGCTATTTAACGATCAGGCGGCGCGGCAGGCTGGCATCCGCCATCGTTCCGGACATGGCGAGCAGATTGCGGGCAAGCGGAGCGGGGGGCTGGCGGTCGGCCATGATCAGGCCGATCGTGCGCTTCGCATCGGGTTCGACCAGTGGCAGCGCCTTGGTGCCGAGCGGCACGCCGAAGAACTCGAGCAGCTGGATCGAGACGATGCTGGAGACGCCCTGGATGCCGGCATGGGAGCAGAGGTTGAAGATCGAATTGGTTTCGATCGCGGGCTTGGGCGCATGCCCGACCGAGCGGAAGATGCCGTCGATGATGCGCCGGTTCTGCATGTCGGCAGTCAGCAGGCAGAGCTTGAGCTCGGCGGCCTCGGCCCAGGTGATGCGGTCGCGCTCGCCGAGCGGTCCGTCCTCACGCGTCAGCAGCACATAGGCTTCCTGGTAGATCGGCTTGGAGACGACGCGCTCGAGCGGCTCGTTGTCGAGATAGGTCAGGCCGACATCGAGCTCGAAATTGTCGATTCCGTCCTGAATCTCGGTCGAGGTCAGCGACAGCACCGTGAGCGAGGCGCCGGGATAGCGTGTCGAGAAGGGCGCGGTGATATGGGCAATCATCGGCAGCGCGGTCGGCACGGCGCCGAGCCTGATCTTGCCGCTGATGCCGTCGCGCAGCTCCGCGATCGCATCTTTCATCTGGTCGGCCTCGGCCAGCATGCGCCGGGCATGGGCAAGCACGACCTCGCCCTCCGTGGTCAGCCCCTGGAAGCGCCTGCCACGCTCGACGATCATCACGCCGAGCTCTTCTTCGAGCTGGACGATTGCGGCCGAGAGCGTCGGCTGCGAGACATGGCAAGCCTCCGCGGCCTTGCGGAAGTGCTTCTCGCGAGCGAGCGCGTCGAGATAGACGAGCTGGCGGATGATCATGGCCGCATCTCAGGTATTCCTGTCGAACGGCGCCAATCCCGGCTCAATTCCCGTTTCCTCCGTGCGCCGCGATCAGTCTTTCCAGATTCAGCCGCGTTTCGATAGGCACCATGAAAAAGGGGCCGCCATGGCGGCCCCTTTCGCGAAGCGTGCTCCGGTGCTCAGTTGTGATGCGGCAGCACGCCCGCGCCGCGGCCCGGCTGGCCTTCCACGCCCTTGAAGTGGTCGTGATAGGCGAGGTACTGCGCCTGCTCGGCGAGGGCACGCTGGTTCTGGGTCTGCTCATGCACGATGCTCTCGGCACCGAGCTCGGTGGCATAGGCCACGGAGCCCGCTCCCGAAAGCAGAAGCGCGGCCGCGACGGCGGCGATCTTGCGCGAAAGCATGGCAATCTCCTGTGTGATCAAGTCGCCCATCGGATGAGCTAGTCACCGCGCGGCGGTTTCCAACGGCTCTGCGACGGGCAAGGGCTCACATTCCCGTTACGCCTGCAGGTTCGGCAATCGCTAGACATCGGCCGCGTTGCCAGGGGATTGCGGCAAATCCGCAACGCATGCCGAAATTGGCGCGATGTGAACGGCTGTTCGTTGCGCCCAGGGTGCGTCATTCCCGGCAGCATGGGCGCCGGCGGAGCGGGCGTCGTCGGCCAGGGCCTGACCATCATCCTGTCCGGCACCGGCTCAATTTCGGGCGGGATGGGCAGCGGCGGCGGCCAGGCCCTCCGGCTGCTGGGCAACGCTCGACTGGCGCATCTCCCGGGGCGACCGCGCTCGGCCTGACCTATTCCGCCGACATCGGCGAACGCTCGCGCGATCACGCCCTCAAGGGCAAGGCCGAGATGAGGTTCCGAAAGAGGGGAGGGCGGCACTGCGGTCGCCCTGGCTGCGGCCGCCTATCTTTCCGCCGCGACGACGCGATCACGCGGATGATCCGGCGGCTTCGCCTCGGGATCGATTTGGCTGGTGCAGCTGCGATCCGCCTCGTCGACGCAGACCAGCACGTCGACGCGGGTCCCGACCGGGAGCCGGCAGTCGGCGGACAACGCGATCCAGGCCTCGACCACCCGGTAGTCGATCCGTTCGGTCGAGCGCTCGACCGAGACGCTGCGGGTGACGGCGGAAACGCCGAGCCGTTCGACGTTTCCGCCGCAGGCCGAACCGCCGAAGCCGGCCTGGATGCGCGAGGGCTGGCCCGCCTTCAGCTTCAGGATGTCGCCGTCCCTGAACTCGGCCCGCACCCTGCGCCGGGAGAGATCGCCCATGGTGAGCAGAGGCTCGCTCGCCAGCACGGTTTCGCCGATGCGCTTGTGGAGCCTCAGGATCGTCCCGTCCCGCGGCGCGCGCAGATCATGATCGTCGAGCACGCCCTCGGCTTCGGCGACCCGGCCGGCGGCGGCGTCGCGCAGGGCGCGCACCCTGGCGATCTCGTGCGGCAGGTCGCCTCGCAGGGCGATCTCAAGCTCTCGCCGTGCCACCTCCGCCTGCGCTTCCGCGATGGCGATCTCGTCCGCTGCCGCATCGACGTCGCGCTGGGAGACGATGCCCTTCTCCAGCAGCGGATCGATCCGCTGCATGCGTCGCCGCGCCGCCAAGACTCGCGTCTCGGCTTCCGCCAGCCGGGCGCGCCGCACCGCGACTTCCTCCTGTGCCCGCCCGACCTCAGCACCGGTCAGTGCCGCTTGCGCCGCCGCCTGTTCCGCCCGAGCCGTCGCCAGCACGGTCCTGGCGAGCCGGTCGTCGAAGCGAACGAGCGGCTCGCCTGCCTTCACGCTCTGTCCCTCCTGGACGAGCACATCTGTGAGGGTGCCGGCCTGGCGCGCCGAGATCGTCAGCTCGCCATGGCGCGGCTCGACGAAGCCGGGGGCCGCGACACGCAGGACAGGGGACGCAGCCGATTTGGGCGGCTCGTCCCGGATCCCGAGCGAGACCGTGGCGGTGGCGGCGGCCGAGGCCACCAGGAGTACCAGGAGCGACGATCGGACTACCGTTCTCATGCCCCTGCACCCTCCGTATCAAGCGAGGCCAGGCGGCCGTCCTGCAGCGAAAATCCGTCATGGGCGACCGAGAGGAAGCGGCGGTCATGGCTGACGATCAGGGCCGCGCAGCCATGGCTCTCGACCAGCCGGCGCAGTAGCGCTGCAATGTCGCTGGCGGCTGCTGCATCGAGCGAGGCGGTCGGTTCGTCGCAGAACAGGATGCCCCTTTCGCCCGCCAGGGCGCGGGCCAGGGCCACGCGCTGCTTCTGGCCGCCGCTGAGCTCGCGCGGGTAGGACGCGGCGCGGTCCACGATATCCGTCATCGCCAGAGCCTGCTCGGCGCGCCTGGTGGCGTCGGCACCGACATGGCCGCTGATCGCGAGCCCGACGAGAACGTTCTCGATCGCTGTCAGGGCGTCGAACAGGCGTGGCTCCTGGAAGGCGAAGCCGAAATGGCGGGCCCTGAGGCGGGCTCGCTCCTCCGGCGAGAGCGCGGCGACCTTCCGCCCCATCACCGTGACCTCGCCGGTATCGGGCGCCGCGATGCAGCTGGCAATGCGCATCAGCGTGGTCTTGCCACTGCCGGACGGCCCCATCAGGACGCTCAGCCGCCCGAAATGGAGCGTCAGGTCGACATCCCCCAGGACCGTCAACGGGCTGGCGCCGGAGGCCGCATAGCGCTTGCTGATCCCGCGGCAGGTGACGGCAGGACTCATCGCACCGCCCCTTCCGCCCGGATGATGATCCGGCGGGCGGAGAACAGCGCCATGGCGACGCCGATCGCGACGAGGACGGCGCAGGTGGCAAGGCTTACCCAGCCCGGCAGCAAGGTCGTGCCGCCAGCGGCCCGCATCTGCCGCGACAGGAGATTGGCCAGAATGACGGCGATGCCGGACGCAGACGCCGTGAAGAGCAGTGCCTGAGCCACCAGGATCGCCGCCACGAACGGGAAGGAGGCGCCGATCACGCGCAGGCAGACATATTCCTCGGCATAATGCTGGATCATCGTGTGCAGCGACAGGCCGGCGATCGACGAGCCGATCAGCAGGGCGACGGCGATCCCGGTCGCCAGGCCGAGCCCGGCTCCCGTCGTCCGCATCCAGTAGGCGGTGGTCTTCTCGGCGAGCTCGGCCGGCGTCATGACATCGAGCTCGCCATTGCCGAGCGTGACCAGCCCGGCCTTGACGGCTTCCCGATCGGAGCCGGGTGCCAGCTTGACCAGCAGGTAGGAAAACTGGTCGCCGAAGATCCAGCCATAGGACTGCGCTGCCCGATATTCGGTGAAGAGCAGCGGCGCGGTCGAGAAGGACCGTATGTCCGTCGTGGTCCCGGCAATGCGGACGCGTCGCCCCTGGATCTCGGCAGAGAGCTCGCCGTCGGTCAGGCCCAATTTGCCATGGTAGATCGCATCGACCGCAGCGGTGTCCGGCAGGCCGAGCGCGCCGCGCTGCTCGTCCGGGAGATTCCAGGGCAGGCCGATATCGGCCTCCAGAGGAAAGCCGATGACCTGGACCAGCTCCTGGCCGCCATCCGGCCGCCGCCATTCCGCGAAACGCGCGACGAGCGGCGTCGCCTGGGCCACCGCCGGGTGCCGGATCACCTGATAATAGTCGCGGTCGGTGAGCTGGCGCGTCAGGTCGAAATAGCGGAAGCCGGAGGCCGCGACCCAGAGGTCGGCCTTGGCCCGCAGCGGCACTGCGGTGACCGCGTCCCGGAAGCCGAAAAAGAAGCTCGCCTGGACGAGGATGAGCAATGACGCCGTGGCGATCCCGGCGACTGTCGCAGCCACGCGCCAGCGATGGTGCAGGAAGATCCGCAGGACGAAGCGCAGTGGCAGTCGCAGATGGCTCGGAATCATCTGGCGCTGTTATCGCCGGCGGCCGGCCATCGAAATACGGCAGATGCCGTAGAACGACAGAAGCGGGGTGCGGGAGGCGCTGAAATCCGCGCTTCTACGGCATTTGCCGTATCGCCATCGCGAGGACGGCCATGCAGAGCTGCGGCATTCGTCTGCCCACGATCGCGCCAGCAAGGGGAGCGCCGATGCAGCTCAATCGCTGGAATTACTATGGTGACTTCGTGGTTTATCCGGCCGTCGTCCTTGCTCTCTCAGGTCTTGCCCTGCACCTCACGCCGGTCGCGGACTGGTGGCGCTGCGGCCTGCTGTTCCTGGCAGGCGCCATCGCCTGGACGCTCGCCGAATACGGCCTGCATCGCTTCGTGTTTCACCGGATCCCTGGAATCCGCGAGATGCATGAGGCGCATCACCACGACCAGCGCGCGCTGATCGGGACCTCGACATTCGTCACCGCGCCGGGCTGTCTTGCGGTGACGCTGCCGCCGCTCTGGCTGATCGGCGGGGCGGCCTTCGCCTTCAGCCTGATCGGCGGCTTCCTGCTCGGCTATCTCTGCTATGTCAGCGTCCACCACCTCGTGCACCACCGGCCGGCACGGCCGGGTTCGGCGTTCTTCGCGCTCAAGCGCCGTCATGCGCTGCATCACCACGTCACGCCCGAGGGGAATTTCGGCGTTACCTCCGGCTTCTGGGATCGGGTCTTCGGCACCGAGATCCAGCTGCGGGAGCGAGGCCGCACCCCGGTCCCTTCGCGGCCTCGGATGCGTCACGCCGCGGAGGAATAGGCGGTCGATCCGAAGGTGAGCCGGCGTCTTCGCGCCTGCCAGCATTCACGAAAGCATCGCGCTCAGCTGTCGGGCTGCCACGGCTCCGTGCGCAGGACATGGCCGCCCAGCCGGGCAAAGGCGCGCTGGCGGCAGGAGAAGACGATGACCTGCTGGGCGCTGGCCTGGCGATGCAGCGCGTCGAACATCTTCTCGATGCGATCGTCGTCGGAATAGACCAGCGCGTCGTCGAGGATGACGGGCGTCGGCTGCCCGCCCTTGGCGAGCAGCCGCGCGAAGGCCAGCCGCGTCAGGATCGCGAGCTGCTCGCGCATGCCGCCGCTGAGGACGCCGACCTGCTCGTCCTGGCCATTGCGCCGCACCGAGCGCGGCAGCAGCGTGTCCTCGTCGAAGGTGACGCTGGCATCGTCGAACAGCAGGCCGAGCAGCGGGCGCAGCTCCTGCAGCACCGGCGCGAAATAATGGTCGCGCGCCTGCGAGCGCGCGGCTTCGAGCGCATCGCGCAGCCGGGTCAGGACGGCGACCTCGCGGGCGAGCACCGCGGTGCGCTGCTGCGCCAGCGCGAGCTTGTCGCGGGTTTCCTGCCAGGCTTCCTCGATCGCGGCCTCGGCGCGGGTCTGGATGCGGCCATCAAGGCCGGCAGCCTCCTCGCGCAGTCGGGTGATCTCTTCGCGCGCTGCGTCCACGACCGAGCGCAGGCGCTGATAGCGCGCTTCTGCCGCAGCGAGATCGATCCTGCGGGCCGCGAGCTCTTCGACCTGCTGCTGCGCGGCACGCCAGGCGAGATCCGTCTCATTATGCTCGGTTGACAGCCGCTCCTCGCGCCCGCGCCGTTCCGCCTCGGGCCCCAGGCTCTCGGCCAGCGCGGCGAGCGCGGAGGACAAACCGGCGGCCTGACGCTCCGCCTCGACCAGAGCGGAGGCGGAGGTTTCGGTCCGGGCCTGCGCCGCACGAGCCGCCTCGCGCATGGAACCGACGCGCGCCTCGACGGTGCCAAGCTGCCGGCGGGCCGCATCCAAATCAGCGGGCGCTTCGTTCGCGCTGGCCGCCTCGGTCTCCAGCCGTGCAATCTGCTCCCGCAGGCTCGCGAGACCGCTTGGTGCTAGCAGCAGGAGGCGTCGGCGCGCCAGGTCGAGATCGGCCTTGAGGTCGCGCGCTTGCCCCTCGCGCAGGCGCGCCGCGGCGAGGCCGTCGACCTGCAGCTCGTCGAGCAGCGCCTGCCGCTTTGCCTGCGCCCGGGCGATATTGTGGCTGTCCTCCTCGGCCTGCGGGGCCGTGACGGTCAGGCAGCCGATCGTGGCAATCTCGATCTGCGTCGTGCCGATGAGAGCCCGCTCCTCGGTTTGCGCAAGCGTCACACCTGCGATCGAGATCCCGCCTTCCGCGCCGTCCGCGTAGTCGATGCGCAGGTGCGGCGCCCGCGCCTCGGCCCTAGCCTGCAATTGCAGCAATTGACCTTCCGCCTGCTCCAGCTCGGCGATCTTGCCGGCAGGCAGGATGAGGCTCTTGAAGGTTGCCTCCATGCGTTCGATCTGCTCGCGGGTCGCCTGCGCTTCGCGCTCGCCGTCGCGGGCCGTGGCGAGCCGGCTCGCCGCCTCCTGTGCGCGCAAGGCCCGCTCCAGACGGGCGAGCAGGTCGCGCTGCTCGCGCTCCTCGCGTTCGGCGTTTTCCACTGCAGCCGCGGCCTCACGCACGATGCCGGTGGCGCCCTGGTGGCGGGCGCGGGCGGCGTCACGCTCCTGCGCGGCGCCGGCTTCGGCGTCGCGAAGGCTGGTAAAGCGGGCGAGCGCCTGCCGGAAGGCGGCGAGAGCCTGCTCCGCCGACACGCGCCGGTTCAGCGCCAGAGCAGCCTTGCTCTGCGCCGCCTTGAGGGATTCCGCCTGTGCCTTGGCGGCCGACAGCTCGGCCTCGGCCTCCGCCAGAGCGGCCTGGCGTTCCCGTGCCGTCTCAGGCGTAGCGATCTCGGAGAGGCGCCCGCGGATCGCGCGGCGCCGGTCGAGCGCCGCGCGCAGATCGGCGACCTCGGCGCCAAGGCGGCGCTCCTGTTCCGCCAGCCGTTCGCTCTCGTCGATGGCGATGGCGTAGGGACCGCCCGTCTTCGGCTTCCCGGTCGCCGTCACCAGCCGCAGCAGCTCTTCCTCGCAGACGGCGAGCGCTTCGGTCATGCGCCGCCCGCCGGTCAGTGCCTCGACCTCGCCCTGGACCGAGGTCAGCACGGTTTCCCGTGCCCGCCGCTCCGTCTCGTCCTCGGCCTTGGCGCGCCGCTCGATGCCGGTCACACCCTGGCGGACCCAGAGCAGGCCGGCCGGCCCGCTGATACCTCCCTTCACCAGTGCGGCGATGAAGCGCTCGGCTTCGTCCGCCTGCGCGATCAGGCGGCCGCTGTCGCGCTCGCGGACCTGGGCGCGGCGGCCGCCATAGAACTGCTTGGTCAGCCGGAAGGCGCCGTCGGCGGTGGTGAGGTCGGCCTCGACCAGCGGGTTGCCACCGCTATAGGGCCGCAGCGCCTGGACCGCGCCCGGCGTACCGGTATGCGGCTGGAAGAACAGCGCGTGCAGGGCGTCGAAGCAGGTCGACTTACCGTGCTCGTTGGCGGCGCAGAGCACGTTGATGCCGTCACCAATGTTCTCGATGCGCACGCCGGTGCCGGCGAAGCGGCGGACATTGTGCAGGCGCAGGGCGGTCAGCTCCATCAGGCGGTCGCTGCGCAATAGGAAAACAGGCGCATCAGCGCCTCGCGCGCGACCTCGCGCTCAGCCGAGGAGCGGCCCTCGTCCCCGCTCTCCGCGAGCAGCATCTCGGCGGCGTCCCGTAAGGCGCCGGCCCGATCGATCTGGTCGAGGTCCTCGCTCTCGCATTCGGTGACCAGCTCCTGCGCCTCCAGCTGCAGCAGTGCGAATTCGGGCGCGATCGCCTTGAGATCAGCTTCCAGCCAGACCCGCGCCGGCGGCCGCGTCCGGCCTGTCGCGACGACGCGGATGAGCGACTGCCGGCGCGAAGGACCCGCCGGCAGCAATGTCGCCAGATGTGCGCTGGGGTCGTCGCCCGCCAGGCAATCGAGCGCGAGCGTGCGCCAGTCGAACGCGCCGGTCTCGACGGGCTCGATCGACGGCTCGGCCCCGGCTGCGGAAATCGTGACCAGCAAGGCGCGGCCGGAGGCGTCGTGCTTGAACCGGTCCGGTTCGGGGGCGCCGCTATACCAGGTGCGTGGTCCGATCCGCATCTGGCCATGCCAATCGCCAAGGGCGAGATAATCGAGGCCGGCGCGAGCTGCCCGGTCGGGAGCGATGACGTCGCCGGCGCCGCCATCCTCCGAAAAGCTCTGGACGGCGCCATGGGCGAACCCGATCCGGATCGCGCCCGGCGGGGTGGCAGCCCCGTCCATCCATTCGCTCAGGTCGCGGCCGGGCCGGCGCGTCGTGCAGGGCGCGGGCAGCAGGATGACGTCGTCGGCGAGCCGGAGCGGAGCTGGCTCGGTAGCCAGGACGACATTGCCGGGCCGCGACGTCGCAAGGCCCGCCCAGAGCGCCTCGGCGGCGAGCGAATCGTGGTTGCCGGGCAGCAGGATCCAGCGAAGGCCGTCATGCCCGGCCATGGCGGCCAGCGCCTGGCGAAGCACGGCAGGGCTCGGCGTTTCCGTATCGAAGACGTCGCCGGCGAGCAGGATGGTTTCCGCACCAGCCGCGCGGGCCTGGGCCGCCAGCCGGTCGAGCACGGTATGGCGGGCCTCGCGCAGGCGCCCGCGCAGCTCGTCCGGCATCGATCCGAACGGCTTGCCGAGATGCAGGTCGGCACTATGGAGGAAACGGAACATATGACGTGGTCTACCTGCCGCTCTCGGCCGTGACCAGATGGTGGATCGCGTGCCGCGCATTGTGCCCGCTCGATCGCGAGCAGGCCGGGGGACAGATCATCGGGATTGCCCGCTGTGCCCCCGACCGCAGCACGGAACTTGCGCGACGCTTCGTTCTCCGCGTGTGGACGCTGCTTCAGGATATTGTCGACGCAAGCCTATCCTGCCGACCGGCGGCTTTCGAACAATCCGAACCGCTGAGCATGGTTGCGAACGAGTTCGAGTCCAAACGCCGTCGGTCGCATGGCCGGCGCGCGGTCATGGATTGTGATGCCCGCCCGCGCCCCGAAAATGCGCTTGCCGTAGCAGATCAGACTCTCCAGCGACTGCATCATGAACACGATCACGGGCAGGATGTCGCGATATATGCGTTCTGCCTCAGCCTCGTCACCGGCGATGAAGCTGTCATAGGCCCGGGTCGTGAAATCGATGATCTCGGGCGCCAAGATCATGCCGACGCAGCCGGCGCGCAGGTTCTCGATCAGCTCCAGCCCGCCGCGGCCGTTCATCACCGGCAAGCGGCCCTCCGTGGTCTCGATCAGTTGCCGGATCTCGGTCGCCGGTCCTTCGCCCTTGACCAGCTGGATGTTGGGATGCTGCGCGACGAGGCTGCGAATGTCGTCCGCCGAGAGACCCCGCCCCATATAGGCAGGTGCATTCTGGATCGCGACCGGCAGTGTCGTCGCATCCGCGACCCGGCCGAAGAAGCGGATGTATTCGCCGGCCGCGAAGCTCCCGACCATGGGCGGCTGCAGGATGACCCAGTCGGCCTTCGCAGCCTCCGCCGCCCGGACCAGCTCGACCTGCTCGCCAACCGAGGTGCCGTAGATGGTGAAGCCGAGCGGCTTGCGTCCGCCGACATCCTCCGAGGCCCACTCCATCACCGTCCGGCGCTCCGGCACTGTCAGCTTGGAGACCTCCGTCGCGAGGCCGAGCGCCGCGATGCCGTGGGCGCCGTGCTCAAGGCAGATCTCGACCTGCTGCCGCATCGCCTGGCGGTCGAGCCGCTCCTGCGTGTCGAAGAGCGCATAGAGGATCGCATGGATGCCGGTGAACGCGGTCTCAGTGGTCATGGCGTGCCTCGCTTCAATGATCAGATGTTAAACATCAGATGAATGCTTGCACGCAAGTCCCGGACGTGACAGTTTCCCGCCGCGGGAGAGAAAACGGCATGGCGCGTGGCAGCAAGCCAGGAAAGATCGGCACGGTGGTTGGGGCGCTCGGCGCAGCGATCGTACGTGGCGAGATCGCCTCAGGCACCGTGCTGCCACCGGAACCGGAACTAGCGGAGCGCTATGGCGCCGGCCGCAGCGTCGTCCGCGAGGCCGTGAAAATCCTCGTCGCCAAGGGCCTGCTCACCGTACGGCCGCGCCATGGCACGCAGGTCCGCCCCCAGCATGACTGGACCCTGCTCGACCGCGAGGTGCTCGGCTGGATGCGCAGCGAGGACGGGCTCGACCGCGCCCTGCTGCTCGCTCTGGAGGAGACGCGCGAGATCATCGAGCCGGAAGCGGCCGCACTGGCCGCGACCCGCGCGACGCCCGAAGACCTCGCCCGTATCCGCGCGGCACTGGCCGAGATGGAAGCCGGCCAGGACGATCCGCAAGCGGCCATCGCCGCCGACAAGCGTTTCCATCTCGCGATCCTCGACGCCACCAACAACCCGATCCTGCGCAGCTTCCGCGGCGCGATCGACACGATCCTCAGCGCGATGTTCGACTTTACCGTCGATGTCTTCGGCGGGAACCTCGCCAACCATGCTGCTGTCGTCGACGCGATCGCCGCCGGCGAGCCCGAACAGGCCCGTCAGGCGATGCGGCAGGTGCTCGGCTACACGCGCGGCCACATGCTTTCCAGTTCCGCGCTAGCGGATGGAGCCAGCCCAAAAAAGAAAGCCATCCCGGGAGAAACGCCATGAAATTCGCAAAGCTGCTGCTCGCCGCCGCCGTTGCGGCGGTGTCCATCCCTGCCTTCGCCGCCTGGCCCGAGCGCCCGATCACGCTGGTCGTGCCCTGGGCTGCCGGCGGCGGCACCGATGCGGTCGCCCGCATCGTGGCGGCCGGGCTGGAGAAGGAGCTCGGCAAGCCGGTCAACGTCGTCAACCGCACCGGCGGCGGCGGCGTGGTCGGCCATACCGAGATCGTCAACGCCAAGCCGGACGGCTACACGATCGGCCTCGCCACCGCCGAGGTCACGACCTTCTACTGGTCGAACACCGCGCCCTTCACCTATGAGAAGCTCACCCCGATCGCGCTGGTGAACTTCGACTCGGCCGCCTTCAACGTTGCCGCCAACTCGCCCTGGGCGGACCTGCGCACCGCGCTCGACGACATCAAGAAGCAGCCGGCCGGCAAGTACAAGCTCTCCGGCATGGCCGCGGGTGCCGCCTATCATCTCGCCTTCGCCGGGCTGATGCAGCTTGAAGGCATCGACCCCAAGGCGGTCGTCGTGGTGCCGAGCCAGGGCGCGGCCCCCGGCTTCCAGGAGTTGGCTTCGGGCGGCGTCCAGATCGTCCCGTCCTCCCTGCCGGAGGGCAAGCCGATGTTCGACGCCGGCCGCGTCAAGTCGCTGGCGGTGATGTCGAAGGAGAAGATCGGCGCCTTCCCGAGCGTGCCGACGGTAAAGGATGCGATCGGCAAGGAGTATGAGGGCGGCACCTGGCGCGGCCTTGCCGCTCCGGCCGGCCTGCCGGCGGATGTGACGGCCCGCCTCGTCGAAGCCACCGAAAAGGTCGCGAACTCCGAGGCCTACAAGTCGTTCCTGGCCGAGCGCGGCTTCGGCTACGCCTTCGCCAAGGGCCCGGCCTTCGGCAGCTTCCTCGCCACCCAGCACAAGAACAACGGCGAGATCATGGGCGCGCTCGGCCTGCGCCTGCGTCAGTAGTCGATCGCCCTTCGGACTGTTTCAGGGCGCGGCGGCTTCGCCGCGCCCCGTTTTCCATCGCGCATACCGAGCACGCCATGAAGTTCAACGACCTCTTCGGGGGCCTCGTCTTCCTCGCCCTCGCCGGCCTGGTGGCATTCGCCTCCTGGAACCTGCCGAACCCCTCGCAGCAGCCGCTCGGCCCCTCGGCCTTCCCGCTGATCCTGTCGGGCCTGCTGGCGCTCTGCGCCGCGATCCTTGCCGTCAACGGCGCCCGCATGACGCAAGCCGGTCCGCTGGTCGGCCTCGCCGACTGGGCCCGCAATGGCCGCGCGGTGGCGTCGCTGCTGCTCGTGCCGGCGGCAGTGATCTTCTACATGCTCTGCGCCGAGACGCTCGGCTTCCTGATCTGCGCGCCGCTGATCCTCGTCGTGCTCTTCCTGGCCGGCGGCACGAAGCCACTTCAGGCAGTCGGGCTCTCGCTCGCGGCTGCGCTCGTCATCCATTCGATCTTCTATCTCGGCCTCGGCGTGCAATTGCCCTGGGGCCCGCTCGAACCCTTACGCTGGTAGCCGCCATGATCGACGCCTATGTCACCGCGCTGGGGATGGTGCTCGATCCCTATGTGCTCCTCGTCATCACCGCCTCGGCGATCTACGGCCTCGTCGTCGGCTGCATCCCCGGCCTGTCGGCGACGATGGCGACGGCGCTGCTGGTGCCGCTGACCTTCTTCATGCCGCCGGTGCCGGCGATCGCCGCGATCGTGACGACCTCGACCATGGCGATCTTCTCAGGCGACATTCCCGGCTGCCTCCTGCGCATCCCCGGCACCCCGGCCTCGGCGGCCTATGTCGACGATTCCTACCAGATGACGCTGAAGGGCAAGCCCGAGCTCGCCCTCGGCATCGGCCTCTGGTTTTCCGTGCTGGGCGGCCTGTTCGGTACCGCAGTGATGATGGTGGCCTCGCCAGCCATCGCCGATTTCGCGCTCGGCTTCGGCTCGGTCGAATTCTTCTGGATCGTCATGCTCGGTCTGGGGGGCGCTGTCTTCATCGGCTCCTCGACGCCGTTGAAAGCCTGCATCTCGCTGCTGATCGGCCTCTTGATCGCGATGGTCGGCATGAACAACCCGGCTGGCCAGCCGCGCTTCACCTTCGAATCGACCGAGATGCTCGGCGGCGTCTCGCTGATCCCGATGATGGTCGGCATGTTCGCCTGCTCGGAGGTGATGCGGCACATGATCTCGGACGGCAGCGCCCCGCATGCCGTGGTCCGCAAGATCGGGCCGATCTTCGCGAACATGTGGCGGCTGACCAAGCAGTATCCCTGGCAGCTGATCCGCGGCAGCGCGCTCGGCACCGTCATCGGCATCCAGCCCGGCAGCGGCGCCGACATGGCGGCCTGGATGTCATATGCGATGAGCAAGCGCTTCTCGAAGGAGCCGGAAAAGTTCGGCACCGGTCACCCCGAAGGGCTGATCGAGGCCGGCGCCTCCAACAACTCCTCGCTGGCCGGCGCCTGGATCCCGGCCCTGGTCTTCGGCATCCCCGGCGACTCGATCACCGCGATCGCCATCGGCGTGCTGATGATGAAGAACATGGCACCGGGGCCGACGATCTTCGTCAACAATCCGCAGAACGTCTATGCGCTCTTCCTGGTCTTCGTCATCGCGAACCTGCTGATGCTGCCGCTCGGCTGGGCGATCATCAAGGTCGCGACGCGCGTGCTCGCGGTGCCGCGCCGCATCCTGATGCCGATCATCCTGCTCTTCGCCATCGTCGGCTCTTATGCGATCAACAATTCGCTGTTCGATGTCGGTGTCATGCTCGCCTTCGGCGTGCTGGCCTTCGTGCTCGAGGAGAACGATTTTCCGGTCGCTCCGGTGATCCTCGGCGTCGTGCTCGGGCCGTTGCTGGAAGAGTATTTCATCAACTCGATGATCAAGTCCGATGGCAGCCTGATCGGCCTTGTCGACCGCCCGATCGCCGCCGTCCTCGCCGCGATCACGATCGGCATCATCGGCTGGACGATTGTCGCCTCGGTAAGGGCATCCGGCCGAGACGAGAAATTCGCCGGCGAATGAGCTGTGCCGATGATCCGAGTCCATCTGCTGGACCGCCGGAGGCTGGAGTTTCCGGCTTTCGTTCACGGCGGTGGGCTGGGTGCTCCGCCGGGATTTTGCAGCAGGATCGGAGGCTTGTTGCCGATGGATCAGTTCGGCCTTGCAGAGGCCGTCGATCGTCTCGGTGAGGGCGTCGTCGTGGGAGTCGCCGATGCGGCTGCAAGCTGCATCACGTGCCGACCAGCGCCGCCGCTGCATCCTCGTCCGTTATCAGCACGTGACAGAGGCCGGCCCGGATCGCGGCGGTGATGATCGCGAGCTTCTGCAATCCGCCCGCGGCGAGAACGAGCTCGGGGACATGCCGAAGGTCGCTGAGCGGCGGGTTGACCACCAGGGACGCCAACGGGTGATCGACCGGCTTTCCATCCGCATCGAGATAGTGACCGCAGATATCACCCACGGCACCTGCCTCGCGCAGAGACGTCCAGGTCTCGCGGGTGATGACGCCGTATTCGAGCGGTTTTGACAGTTCCGACAGATCGATTGCGCTGAGTAGGGCCATGTCGAGGGTCGGGACCATGGCCAGCACAGAACGAACTGGCTCGCTTCCCACTAGCGCGTTGCGCAGGGACGGCGTTTCCGCGTACATCGGCGCCGTGACGTAGTAGCAGGTCGCATCGAGGGCGCGAGCCATCATCGCGGCATTGTCGTATGGGTTGATGAGCGTGCTCTCCGCCAGGCCGCCGCACAGGAGCACGACCCGGTTGTTCATCCCCTTGCGGCCTCGCAGATTCTGCGCAGCGGCATTGATCGTACCTCCCCAGCTGATGCCAAGCGATCCGCCTTCCGGCAATCGTGTCGAGACATATTGACCTGCCGCGGCCCCAACGAAGGGACGGGTATCGGTGCCAGGCATCGGGGCAGGCACCACGATCGCCTGCCTTAGTCCGAAACGGTCGATCAGCGCGGTTTCGAGCTCATAGCAAGGGCCGCGGCTGCCCGTTATCGAGATCTGGACGAGGCCGCTCTGGCGCGCTTCGCCCAGAAGCTGGTTGACGCGTTTGCGGGTGATCGCGAGCCGTTGCGCAATCGCCTCCTGCGTCTGCCCTTCCTTGAAATAGTACCAGCATATCCGCGCGACGAGCGCTGCATCGGATGGCTCGTCAGGGCCCTCATTGGCCATCGACCTTCCTCCCTTTATCCGGTTGAGCACGCCTTTGAGCCCCCTGCTGCGTGACATTCAGCTGCCCTGTCGCCCGCGCTATGGCAACCGGCGTGTCGTCAAATCACATATGTACCAACATCGTCACATATGTGTTGCAGCCTTTGGTTATGACGACGCCAGTCACCGCCAAAGGGGTCATCCATGCGCAGCCTGCTTCTCGCCTCCGTCGCCGCGATCGGCATTATCAGTTCCGCTTCCGCTCAGTTCTCCGACAACAAGTTGGTCATTGGTGTCATGGGAGATCAGAGCGGCGTCGTCGCCGATGTCGGCGGTCCCGGCTCGATCCTCGCCGCGCGCATGGCCGTGGCCGATTTCGGTGGGGCGATCGACGGCACCCCGATCGAAATCCTCACGGCCGATCACCAGAACAAGCCGGACGTCGCCTCCGGCATCGCCCGGGAATGGTTCGACCGCCGCGGCGTCGACGTCGTCGTCGACCTGCCTCATTCGGGCGTCGTCTTCGGCTTGATCGCAATCGCAAACGAAAAGAAGAAGTCGCTGATGGTCTCCGGCGCCGCCAGTGTCGAGATCACCGGCGGCCGCTGCTCGCCCTTCGTCTCGCACTGGACCGACGACACCTACGGCCTCGCCCAGGGAACCGCCGCGGCACTGGTCGATCAAAACCTGAAATCCTGGTTCTTCCTCACTGCCGATTTTGCTTTCGGCCATGATCTCGAGAAGGATGCCAGCGCCGTGGTCGGCGCGCGCGGGGGCAACGTGACCGGCAGCGCCCGCCACCCGCTCAGCACCGCGGATTTCTCGGCGCTGCTGCTGCGCGCCCGCAGCTCCAAGGCCGAGGTCGTGGCGCTCGCGAGCGCCGGCGCCGACACCGTCAACGCGATCAAGCAGGCGGGACAGTTCGGCATCACCCGCAGCCAGAAGGTCGCCGCGCTGCACGCCTTCGTCACCGACATCAACAGCGTCGGCCTCGAGGCGGCCCAGGGCCTGATCGTCACGACCGGCTTCTACTGGAACGAACATGACGGCACGCGCGCCTTCGCCCGCCGCTTCTTCGAAAGCCATGGCCGCATGCCGACCCGCGAGCAGGCCGGCGTCTATAGCAGCGTGCTGCACTATCTGAAGGCGGCGCAATCGGCCAAGACCGACGACGCGGCCAAGGTGAATGCCGAGATGCGCCGGCTGCCGGTCGACCGGTTCGGGCGCCCTGCCAGGGTCGCCGAGAACGGCCGGGTTCTCTACGATCTCGGCGTCTATCGCGTGAAGGCTCCGGGCGAGAGCCGTGAGCCGTGGGATTTTTACGAGCGCCTCGCCACGATCCCGGCGGACAAGGCTTTCAAGCCGGTGGCCGCGTCGGGCTGCGCGACCGCCTCCGCGGTCCAATGATGCTTGCGGCATCAGAGACTCCGATCGCGACGCCGGCACAGCCCGGCGCCGCGCCCCTCATCCGGGCACAGGCGCTGACGGTGCGCTTCGGCGATTTCCACGCCTTGCGCGATGTCTCGCTCGCCCTCGGTTCGAAGGGCGTCCATGCCGTGATCGGCCCCAACGGCGCCGGAAAATCCACGCTGTTCAACGCGATCAGCGGCTTCGTGAAACCGACCTCGGGGCGGGTCGTTTTCGACGATGTCGACGTCACCGGCTGGCGGGCGGATCGGCTGGCACGGCGCGGCCTTGCTCGCTCCTTTCAGATCTCCGCGACATTCCCGGACCTCTCGGTCGAGGACAATCTGCGCATGGCGATGACGCGCGGGACAGGCGGCTTCGCCCTGCTGCGGCGGCGCGAGAGCGCGCTGCTCGACGATGAGGCCGAACGGCTGCTCGACGAGACCGGCCTCGCCTCGCGCCGCCGCGAGCGCGCCGCCGATCTGTCCTATGGCCGCAAGCGCCTGCTCGAACTTGTGACGACGCTGCTGCTACGCCCGCGCCTGCTGATGCTCGACGAGCCGATGGCCGGGCTCGCGCGCGAGGACATTCCGGAAGTCTCCGCGCTCATCGCGCGGGCCGCCGAGACCCGTGCGGTACTGCTGGTCGAGCACAATCTCGCGGTCGTCGAGCGTCTTGCCGACGAGGTCACCGTGCTTGCCGGCGGCAGGCTGCTGGCGCGCGGGCCCTATCGCGAGGTCGCCGCTGACCCCCGTGTCCGCGAGGCCTATATCGGGGAGGCCGCCCATGCCTGAACATTCGCCAGCGGGCGCGACGCCCGCCCTGGACATCGCCGGGCTGCGAGCCTGGTACGGCGCCTCGCAGGCGCTGTTCGACGTGTCGTTCCGCGTCATGCCGGGCGAGGTCGTCGGCCTCGTCGGCCGCAACGGTGCCGGCAAGACGACGATCCTGCGCTCCGTCATGGGGCTTTTGCCGCGCCAGGCCGGCGAGATCGCGGTCTCGGGGCGAAACGCTGCGGCGCTGAGCCCGGCCGAACGGGCTCGGGCCGGCATCGGCTACTGCCCGGAGGAGCGGGCCGTCTTCGCCAGCCTCACCGTCGCCGAGAACCTCTCTTTGCCGCCGCGTGTCGGAGATGGCGGGCTGAGCGAGGCCGAGATCTTTCCCAATCTCGAAAGCCGCAAGCGCCATTATGGCGGCCAGCTCAGCGGCGGCGAGCAGCAGATGCTCGCGATCGGCCGCATCCTGCGGACCGGCGCCCGCACGCTGCTCCTCGACGAGCCGACCGAAGGGCTGGCGCCTGTCATCGTGCGGCAGATCGAGACCGCGCTGAGCACGCTGAAACGCCGCGGCTACACCATCCTGCTCGTCGAGCAGAACCTGTCCTTCGTTCTGCGGGTCGCCGACCGGGTGGTGGCGATCGAACAGGGGGCTGTCGTCGCGGAGAGCGATGTCGGTGACCCGACCGAGACCGAACGCCGGCTCGCCCACCATCTCGCGCTGTGAAACGCCATGCTCGACCTCATCCTCGGCTACCTCACCATCGGCCTCGTCAACGGCTCCTTCTATGCGCTGCTCAGCCTGGGGCTGGCACTGATCTTCGGCCTGCTCAACGTACTGAACATGACGCATGGCGCGCTCTACATGATGGGCGCCTTCGCCGCGTGGCTGGCGGCCGGCAGGCTCGGGCTCGGCTATCTGCCCGCCCTTGCCTTCTCGGCGCTCGCCATCGGCGCGCTCGGGCTTGCGATCGAGCGCCTGTTTTTGCGCCGCACCTATGATCTCGATCCGCTCTACGGCTTCATGCTGACCTTCGGCCTCGCGACGGTGCTCCAGGGGCTGTTCCAGGTCCATTTCGGCTCGACCGGGTTGCCTTTCTCGACGCCAGACTGGCTCTCCGGCGGCATCGATCTGGGCTTCCTGTTCCTGCCGACCTATCGGCTCTGGGTCGTCGCCGTGGCGCTGGTCGTCTGCCTCGTGGTCTGGCTGGCGATCGAGCGGACCAGAGCCGGCGCGACCCTGCGTGCCGCCTCCGAGAACGGCGCCATCGCCGAGGCGCTCGGCGTGCGCGTGCCGCAGGTCCGCTCGCTCACCTTCGGTCTCGGCGCCGCGCTCGCCGGCTTCGCCGGGGCGCTCGCAGCACCGGTCTACCAGGTCAGCCCGCTGATGGGCGCCGACATCCTGCTGGTCGTCTTCGCCATCATCATCGTCGGCGGCATGGGCTCGATCGGCGGCACCCTGATCGCCAGCTATTGCCTCGCTCTGATCGAAAGCCTGACCCAGGCCGTCTACCCGCAGGCTTCGAGCCTCGTGATCTTCGCCTTCATGTGCCTGATGCTGATGCTGCGGCCGCAGGGGCTCTTCGGCCTCTCGGTGGTCAAGCGCCACGAATTCCGGGCGGCGCGCCTGCCGGGGGCGGATGGCGCGGCGGGAGCCTCAGCCTCGCGCCGGCGGGAGATCGCGCTCACCGGCATCGTCCTGGCGGCGCTGGTGCTGCTGCCGATGCTGGTCTACCCGATCCATCTGGTGAAGATCGCTTGCCTCGCCATCTTCGCCGCCTCGTTCAATTTCCTGATCGGCTTCGCCGGCATCGTCTCCTTCGGACAAGCCGCGATCTACGGCACGGCGGCCTACATCACCGCGCATGCGCTCAAGATCTGGGCGCTGCCGCCGGAGCTCGCCATGCTCGCCGGCATCGCGGCGGCGCTTGCGCTCGGGGTCGCCATGGGTGCGTTGGCTCTGCGCCGCAGCGGCATCTACCAGGCGATGATCACGCTCGCCATCGCTCAGATGGCCTATTTCGCCTATGTCCAGGCGCCGTTCACCCATGGCGAGGACGGCATTCATTCGGTCCCGCGCGGTCTGCTCCTCGGCTTCATCGACCTGCGCGACGACCGGATCGTCTACGGCCTCTCGGCACTGGCGCTGCTTGGCGTCTTCCTCGGCCTGAGGCGGCTTCTGTCCTCGCGTTTCGGCATGGTGCTGGTCGCGATCCGCGACGACGAGCGGCGAGCGCTCTCGCTGGGCTACGACGTCTTTGCCTACAAGCTGGCAGCCTTCGCCGTCGCCGCCGGTTGCGCTGGGCTCGCCGGGGCCTTCAGCGCCGTCGCGTTCCAGCTCGCCACGCTGTCCGGCGCGCACTGGCACTTCTCCGGAGAGGCCGTGCTGATGGCGCTGCTCGGCGGGATCGGCACGCTGACCGGGCCGCTTGCGGGTGCCGCCCTCGTCGCGACGATGCAACAGACGCTCGCCCCGTTCGGCGCCTGGGTTCTCGTCATCCAGGGCGCGGTCTTCGTTCTCTGCGTGCTGGTGTTCCGGGAAGGCATCGTGCCGCGCCTGGCCTCGCTCGCTGCGCGATTCCGGTCGGCCCCGCCTGAAACGCCGGCTCCGGCCATCCCCCAGGCGCAATCATAGCCACCACCAACCGAAGCGACATCGCCATGAATTCCCAAGCCTCTGCCCCGCCCTCGGATCCCGCATGCCTTTCAGCCGCGGATGCGGCGCGTGCGATCCATGCCGGAACGCTCACCGCTGTGTCCCTGATGGAAGCCTGCCTCGCCCGAATCGCAGCGCGCGAGCCCGAAGTGCGGGCCTGGAGCTATCTCGACCCGGCATCGGCTCTCGACCAGGCGCGCGAGGCGGATCGCCGGCAAGCGGCGGGCCAGCCACTCGGCCCGCTGCACGGGCTGCCCATCGGCGTGAAGGACGTTTTCGACACCGTCGACATGCCTTCGGAATATGGCAGCGCACTCTATCGCGGCCGCCGTCCGCAGGTCGACGCGGCGGCGGTCGCGAGACTGCGGCGGGCCGGCGCCATCATCATCGGCAAGACCACGACGTCCGAATTCGGCATGTACCATCCGAGCCCGACCCGGAATCCTCGTGACCTGGCACGTTCGCCCGGCGTTTCGTCAGCCGGATCGGCCGCGGCCGTGGTCGACCATATGGTTCCGCTGGCGCTTGGAACGCAGCACACGGCCTCGACGACGCTTCCTGCCTCGTTCTGCGGCGCCTTCGCCTTCAAGCCATCGCTCGGCTTCGCCGATATGGCGGGCTCGAACATCCTGGTGCCGCGTCTGGCGCATCTGGGCCTGATGGCGCGCTCGGTCGCGGATCTCGCGCTCTTCGCCGGGGCCTTCGATTCCACGCTCGCCGATCTCGATTCGATCGAGCGGCTCCCGGCCCCTCGTGTCGCCCTTGTACGCGGCCCCGGCTGGGCGAGCGTCGCGCCGGACGCGGCCGCCGCCCTCGACAGGCTGCTGGCGCGGCTTGCCGTCCCGGTCGCGGAACCGCCATTGCCGACCGAATTCGAGCGGGCGTTGGAGGTGACGCTGGGCCTGCTCGATGCGCATCTGGCCTTCCGCTTCGGGGCTTTGCCCACCGAGGATTTCGAGCGGCTGTGCCCGCCGCTGCGCGCAGGGGTCGACAGCGGCCGCGCCATGAGCGCGCCGCGCTATCTCGAACTCGACGCACTGGCCGACCGCCTGACCATGCTCGCAGCCGGTCTCTTCGCTGAGCACGACCTGCTCGTGACCCTGTCCACGCCCGGAGAGGCGACGCTCCTCGCGGAGGGGCCGGGATCGGGCGTCATGTCGATGCCCTGGAGTCTGTGCGGCCTTCCGACCGTTTCGCTGCCGCTGCTGCACGGCGTCGGCGGGCTTCCGATCGGGCTCCAGCTCATCGGTCCGCAGGGGGGCGACCGCGCATTGTTGCAAGCGGCCGCTTGGCTCGCGGCCCAGGTCAATCCCACCACCTCACATGAAATCTGAGAGTTTTGATGTCGTCTAAAATGCCCTTGTCGCAACCCTATCCCGAGCGCCCGCCGATCGAGGTGAACGGCCGAAGCTATCATTGGCCGAAGCGGCCGACCGTCGTCGTCTGCTTCGACGGCTGCGATCCCGCCTATCTCGACGCTGCGAGCGCGGCCGGCGTTGTTCCAACCTTCGATCGGCTCCGGCTCACGGGTTTCTGGACGACGGCGTTGGCGGCGATGCCGACCTTCACCAACCCCAACAACATCTCGATCGTCTGCGGCGCGCCGCCGGCTGTTCATGGCGTATCCGGAAACTTCTACATCGACCGGGAGACCGGCACCCAGGTGATGATGGTTGACGCCACGCCGGTGCGCGCGCCGACGATTCTGGCGGCATTCTCGCAGGCGGGGGCCTCGGTCGTCGCGATCACCGCGAAGGACAAGCTGCGCAAGGCGCTCGGAAAGGGCCTCCGCGGGATCGCCTTCTCCGCTGAAAAGGCGGGGGAAGCGAGCGAGGCCGAGAACGGGATCGGCGTTGTCACCGATCTCGTCGGCCGCCCCGCGCCCGATCAGTATTCGGCGGATCTCTCGCTCTTCGTGCTGGATGCCGGCCTGCGCCTGCTCGAGACCCGGCGACCCGATCTCCTCTACCTCTCGCTATCGGATTATGTACAGCACAAGCATGCGCCTGACGAACCGGAGGCCCTCGCCTTCATGGCCGACGTCGACCGGCGGGTCGGCGCGCTGATCGAAGCCGGAGCCGTGGTCGGCATCGTCGCGGATCACGGCATGTCCGACATGGCAAGGCCCGACGGCGCGCCGAACGTGCTCTATCTCGGCGACGCGCTCGACGAGGCATTCGGCCGTGATGCCGCCCGCGTGGTTTGCCCGATCACCGATCCCTTCGTGCGCCATCATGGCGCGCTCGGCAGTTTCGTGCGCGTTCATCTCCTGCGCCCCGATGTGGATGTGGAAGCTGTCGCAGGCTTTCTGCGCGATCTGCCGGGTGTTGCGCTCGCGCTTTCGCGCGAGACGGCCTGCAAACGCTTCCTCACGCCGGAGGACCGCGAAGGCGATATCGCTGTCATCGCCGATAAGGGCTTTGCCCTTGGAGCACGCGCCCGCGAGCACGATCTCGCACAATTGGCCGGGCAGCGGCTGCGTTCGCATGGCGGGCTCTCGGAGCAGATCGTCCCGTTCATCCTGTCTCACCCGCTGCGAGCCGAGCCGGCACCTGCGAGCGGCGAGGCCTTGCGGAACTACGATATCTTCGCATTGGCACTCAACGCGGTGGAGGCTTGAGCGATGCGCCGCGTCGTCATCGTCACCCTCGACGGCCTGCGCCGTGACCTGATCTGCGAACAGAACACGCCGAACCTCGTCGCATTCGCCCGCCATGCGGAACGCTTCGCCGATTATCGCACCGTATTCCCTTCCTGCACGCGGGTCGTCTCGGCGAGCATGGCCACCGGCTGCTACCCGGCAAGGCACGGGCTGCAGGGGAACTCCGTCGCCCTGATCGAGGAGGGCCGCCTCGTCGCGCGCGATGCCGGCGATACGGACTTCCTCCAGCATAAGCGCCGGGTCACCGGCCGTTCGCTGGCCATGCCGACCCTGGCCGAGCGCGTGAAGCCGATCGGCGGTGCGATCGTCTTCAGCAACGTCTCGCCCGGCGCGGCTTATGCGCATGATCCCGATGGACACGGCCATGTCTATCATAGGGCGGGCTCGTTCGGGCCCGGGCGCGTCGCGGTGCCGGCCGAGGACCACCTCGATATCCGTCTCGACGTCGCGGGCGAGCGGCGGATGACCGAGCGCTTCATCGACGAGGTGCTGGAGCGCCGGCGCCCCCCGCTCGCGGTGCTCTGGTTCGGCGAGCCCGATCACGCGCAGCATGAAGCGCCTCTCGGATCGCCGGAACATCTGGCGACGCTGGCGGCGGCGGACGCTCATGCCGGCCTCGTCATCGCCGCGGTCGACCGGCTGCGCGCGGCCGGCGACGAGGTGCTCCTGCTGATCGGTTCCGATCATGGTCATCAGACCGTGACCGGCATCATCGACATCGATGCCGAGCTGATCGCGGCGGGGCTGAAGGAAAACGCCGCCTCCGCCGATGTGATGGCGGTGTCGAACGGCACGTCGGCGCTGGTCTATGTCGATCCGGGACGGGCCGACCTGCTGCCGGCATTGAGGGCCTTCTTCGCTGCGCGCGATTGGGTCGGCGCGCTGTTCGGGCCCGAGGAACTGGCGCAGATCGGCCAGAAGCCGGAGAACGGGCTGGCCTTCGCCGTCTCGATGGCCGCGAGCGAAGCGCCGAATGCCTTCGGCGTGCCGGGCTCGAGCCTCGCCGCCAAGCCCGCGATGGGCAAGCCGGATCGGCTCGGCTGCGGTCAGCATGGCGGCCTGGCGGCCTACGAGCAGGCTCCGTTCCTGATGGTCTCCGGCCCCGGTTTCCGGGCCGGCACGATCCGCGAAGAGACCGTGCGGATCATCGATGTCGCCCCCACCGCGCTCGCCCATCTCGGTCTCGGCGCGAGGGGCATGGACGGCCGGCCGTTGCAGCGGCCCGGTATCGGGGATGGCGGGCTATGAGCGGGCTCACACTTGCCGGCATCGTCAAGGCGCATGGAGCGACGGCCGTGCTGCGTGGGGTATCGCTCGACATCCGCGAGGGCGAGTTCCTGACGCTGGTCGGGCCATCCGGATGCGGCAAGTCGACCTTGCTGCGCTTGATCGCCGGGCTGGACCAGCCCGATGCCGGATCGCTCGCGATCGGCGGCCGTGTCGTCGACGGGCTGCGCCCCAAGGACCGCGACGTCGCGATGGTGTTTCAGAACTACGCGCTCTACCCGCATCTGTCGGTCTTCGACAACATCGCGATGCCGCTGCGCATCCGACGCCTTTCGTCCTGGCAGCGCGCCCCGTTGCTCGGGCGGCTGATGCCTGGCCGGCGAGCCATCGAAGCGCAGGTCCGCCGCGAGGTGGAGCTGACGTCGGATGCGCTGGATATCCGCGCGCTGCTGCCGCGCAAGCCCGGCCAGCTCTCCGGAGGCCAGCGCCAGCGCGTCGCGCTGGGCCGGGCCATGGTGCGCCATCCGTCCGTGTTCCTGATGGACGAGCCGCTCTCCAATCTCGACGCCAAGCTGCGCGTGCAGATGCGTGCCGAGATCACCGCGCTGCATCGCCGGCTGCGCAGCACCTTCGTCTTCGTCACCCATGACCAGGCCGAGGCGATGACGATGTCCGATCGCGTCGCCGTCATGATGGCGGGCGAGGTCATCCAGCTTGGAACGCCCAAGCAACTCTACGACGATCCCGGCGACCTGCGCGTCGCGGAGTTCATCGGCAGCCCGAAGATCAACGTGCTGCCGCGCGAGAGCCTCGCCGAAGGTGCCGGGCCGAACGAAGCCGCGTTCCTGGCTTTCCGGCCCGAGGCGGCCGCGCTCTGTGCGCCCGGGACGGGTCTTGCATCCGGCATCGTCACGACGGTCGAGAATCTGGGCTCCGATCTTTTCGTGCATATAGAAGGTTCGGCTCGCGGCAGCGGGGCGCCCGTGCCGCTCGTCGTCAGGCAGCCGCCGACCGCGCCGCATGTCTCGCCGGGCGAGGTCACCGGCGTGACCGCCGATGACACGCGCCTGCTGCGCTTCGATGCGCAGGGCCGTCGCATCGCGCCTCGTCCGGTGGCGACGTCATGATCCCGCGCAACGCAGCCCTGTCCGCCCAGCAGCGCATCGCCTGGCTCGCGGCAGCGCCGGCGAGCGCCCTGCTGACGCTTCTGCTGCTTGGCCCCGTGATCGCGGTCGTGCTGTTCTCGCTGAGCGACTGGCAGATCGGGGCATCCTCGGCCCGCTTCCTCGGCCTGGCGAATTATCACGAACTGCTGGCGGACCGGCCGTTCCGGATCGCCTTCCTCAACACCGTGCTCTATGTCGCGATCGTGGTGCCCGGCACGGTCGGCCTCGGGCTCGTCGTCGCCTTGCTGATCGAGGCGCGGCCGGCGCTGCGAGGCTTTTACCGCGCCGCGCATTTCCTGCCGGTCATGTCGACGATGGCGGCGATGGCGATCGTCTGGGGCAGCATGCTGCATCCGAGCATCGGCGTGGTGAACCGGCTGCTCGGGGAATTCGGCATCGCCGGGCCGAACTGGCTGCGCGACGAGCGCTACGTGCTGCCGGTGCTCGGCGTGATCGGCATCTGGCAAAGCTTCGGCTTCGCGATGGTGCTCTTCGTCGCCGGGCTCAAGACGATCCCGCAATCGCTCTACGATGCGGCGGCGATCGACGGCGCCGACGGCATCGTCGACCGTCTGCGCCTCGTCACGCTGCCGCTGCTCGGTCCGGTGACGATGTTCGTCCTGGTGCTGACGGCGACGCGCGCCTTCGAGGTCTTCGATACGGTCCGCGTGCTGACGCAGGGCGGGCCGAATTTCGCCTCCGAGGTGCTGCTCCACCGGCTCTACACCGAGAGCTTCGACTATCTGCGCACCGGCTACGGCGCATCGCTGACGGTGATCTACCTCGCCGTCGTCATGCTGCTGACCCTGGCGCAGGCCCGTATCCTCGAACGCAGGGTCCACTACGCATGAGCGCCGCAAGGAAGACGCCCCGCTTCGACTGGCGCGGCCCCGCGCGCCATGGCGCATTGGCGCTGACCGGGCTGTTCGCACTGGCTCCCTTCCTCTGGATGCTCAGCCTCTCGCTCAAGCCGCCCGAGGAGATCTTCCAGCCGGAGCTGCGCTTCTGGCCGCAGAACTTCCACGGCTGGGAGAACTATCTCGCCGCGCTGACGGCCGCCCCGCTGCACCGCTTCCTGCTCAACGGACTCGGTGTCTGTGCCGCCATCTTCCTCCTGCAGATGCTGGTCTGCGTGCCTTGCGCCTACGCGCTGGCGAAGCTGCGCTTCCGCGGCCGCGACACGCTCTTCGCCGCAGTCCTGGTCGGCCTGCTGGTGCCGCCGCAGGCTCTGGCGATCCCGCACTTCGTCCTGCTCCACCTGTTCGGGCTGCTCGACAGCTATGCCGCGCTGGTCCTGCCCTGGGCGATCTCGACGCTCGGCATCTTCCTGCTGCGGCAGTTCTTCCGGGGCATTCCGGACGAGCTCATCGACGCCGCCCGGCTCGATGGCATGGGCGAGTTCGAGATTATCTGGCGGGTGATGCTGCCGGTGGCCGTCCCGGCTCTGGCCGCCTTCGGCATTTTCTCGGTCGTCGCCCACTGGAACGACCTGTTCTGGCCACTGGTGGCCATTCGCAGCGAAGAGCTCTCGACGCCGGCGCTCGGCATCCTGCTTTTCCGCGACGACGAGGCCGGTCAGATGGTCGGCCCGCTGATGGCGGGCGCCACGCTGATCGTCGCCCCGCTCGTGCTCGCCTTCCTGTTCGCGCAGCAACGCTTCATCGACGGGATCTCCGTCACTGCGCGAACTTGACCAACCGGAGACCATCCCGATGTTCAAGAAGCCTGCCCAACATCTGCGGGGCCTCGCCGCCGCGGCGCTCGGACTCGCGCTCGGCGCTGCGCCGGCCGCCGCCGAGATCACCCTAGACGTGCTCTACACCACCCCCGGAACCTTCAACACGCTCCAGCAGGATCTGGCGAAGCGCTTCACCGAGAAGCAGCCCGACATCAAGATCAAGTTCCGCAATCCGGCCGCCAGCTACGAGGAAGCGGCCCAGCAGATCCTGCGTGATCAGCTCACGGGGCGCCTGCCCGACGTCGCCTTCAACGGCATCAACCAGATCGGCCTGTTCGTCGATCGCGGGCTCGGCTCGCCGCTCGACGATCTGATCGCGGCCGATGGAGGCGTCGCCAAGCTTGGATATTATCCGACGCTTGCGGCGCTCGGCCGCTGGAAGGACAGGAGCTACGGCTTCACCTTCGCCGTCTCGACCCCGGTCCTCTATGTCAACGCCGACCTGATCGAAAAGGCCGGCGGCAAGGTTGAGGATCTGCCCAGGACCTGGCCCGAGCTGATCGCCTTTGGCAAGCGCGTCGAGGCCGCAGCCGGCAGCGGCAGGACCGGCCTCTATTTCCAGTGGGAGCAGACCGGCAACTGGCTGGTCCAGTCCCTGATCACCAGCCGCGGCGGCAGGGTTCTCAAGGCGGATGGCTGCCGCGTTGCCTTCGACGACGACAGAGGCATGTGGGCCCTGAAGACGCTCGAGGCCTTCGGCAAGTCCGGCATGCCCAACCTTGCGCTGGGCCAGGCGCGCCAGTCCTTCGTTGCGGGCAATGTCGCGATTCTAGTGGACTCGACGTCCTACGTCGCCGCGGCTCAGCGCCAGATCGGCGACCGCTTCGCGTTCCGTACCGTCGCATTCCCCCTGGCGGCGCCGGAAGGGCTGCTGCCGGCCGGCGGCAACGTCGCGATGGTCTTCACCAAGGACGAGCCGCGCCGCAAGGCTGCCTGGGAATACATCAAGTTCGTCACCGGCCCGATCGGCCAGACGCAGATGGTCAACCTGACCGGTTACATGCCGGGCAACGAACTGGCCGTGAAGGATCCCGAACTGCTCGGCCAGTTCTATCAGAAAAACCCGAACCATCAGACCAGCATCGATCAACTGCCGGTCCTGACGGAATGGGTTTCCTTCCCCGGCGAAAACTCGCTCAAGGTCATCGAGGTGATCAAGGCGCATACAGAGGCGCTGGTGACCGGTCGTGCGACGGCAGAGCAGACCATGCCGGCCCTCGTCGCGGACGTCCCCAAGCTTCTCCCCGCCTGCGGCGGCCGATGAGGGGTCAAGCCCGCAAACTCGCCAACGGCCCCGACGTGCAATTTGTCGGGGTCTTTTGTCATAGGCTCAAGCCTCTGTTTTTTGGATCGACGATTGGAGTGCGCCCCCTGAGGCGGACAAGATCAGGCTGCGGATTTGGCCGTAAGCCGGGCACGCTGCCGGACCACGCGCAGCAACAGCCCCTACCTGCAGCAGATTTGAGTCAGACCCAAACTTGCACGCCGAAACACATGCTGGAGGCCTGCCGCGCGAAATTCAGGCAGAACATTCTGGCCAGGATGCTCTGCCGGCGACGGGCGAGCGACCGTTGACGCATCGCACCAGGCGCGACAGCACGACGTTCCAGGTGCGCTCAGCGATCCCGCGCTCGTCGCCTGCAGCATCAGCGCTCGCGTGGACCGGCCTCGCGCCAAAGCGAAGCGCTCCAGGCAACATCTGGTTCGATCCTTAGTCAGGATGCGGAGGCAAAGACGGGGATGGTAATCTGACCAATGCCATCGACGCCGCCGCGCATCGTCTCGCCAGGCATCACCGGTCCGACCCCTTCCGGCGTTCCGGTCATGATCAGGTCACCGGCCTTCAGCGTCATCGAGCGCGAGGCGATGGCGATAATGTCCGGTACCGGCCAGATCAGCTTGGCAATGTCGGAATCCTGTTTGCCGGCATTGTCGACCGATAGCCAGATGCGACCGCTGCTGGGGTGCCCGACCTCGGCTACCGGCCGCAACGGCGCGATCGGGGCGGAATGGTCGAAGCCCTTGCCCCAGTCCCAGGGGCGCCCCTGTTCGCGGGCCTGCAATTGCAGGTCGCGGCGAGTGAGGTCGATGCCGACGCCGTAGCCCCAGACATGGTCGAGAGCTCGTTCGACGGGGATGTTGGCGCCGTCCTTGCCGATCGCGACCACGAGTTCGATCTCGTAGTGGAAATTGCGGGTCTCCGGCGGATAGGGCACCGCTGTACCGTCATCGACCACCGTATCGGCCGGTTTCAGGAAGAAGAAGGGCGGCTCGCGATCGGGATCTCGGCCCATCTCGCGCGCATGGGCAGCATAGTTGCGGCCGACGCAGATGATGCGCCTGACGGGAAAGCGTGCCTGCGAGCCGGCAATAGCGACCGAGGCCGGGGGCGGCGGCGGAATGACGTAGTTGTCGCTGCTCATCGTCGAAACCTGATCCATCGTCAGAGATTGCCGCGATCTTCGCGGAACAGATGCAACGCTTCCTGGATCGGACGATCGGAGAACGAGAACAGCACGCTGTCCTCGTGCGCCTCGTGTCGGACCCGCTTCCAGCTCGGCACGACGAAGACGTCGCGCTTCTCCCAGTCGACGATGTGGTCGTCGCCGACGATCGAGCGGCCCTTGCCCTCGATCGGGACGAAGATGGTGGCGTCGGTCGAGCGATAGGCGGCGGTCTGGAACCCTTTGGGCAGCAGCTGAATGAAGGTGCCCATCGTCGCCATGGCGTGGTTGCCGGTGATTGGGTTGGTGTAACGCATCTTCAGGCCGTGGCACGGGTCCCAGGCCTCGGCGCGCTTCAGCCGCTCCAGCGCGTCACGCGTGCGCGAATAGGGATAGTTGAACACCGGCGAGGTACCTCCCTGTCCCTTGTGGTCGACCGGCAGGAGGTTGGCGCCGTATCGTGCGTCGCTGTCGCCGTCCGGACGGGTCAGATCCTGCGCGTCCTTGTCGAGCATTTCGGCGAAGGAGGCATCGAGGAACTGCACCACCGGGATGTCCAGTCCGTCGAGCCAGAAGATCGGCTCGTCGCTCTCGTTGCCGTGGTCGTGCCAGGCCATCGGCGGGGTGATGACGAAATCACCCTCATGCATGATGGTGCGTTCGCCATTGACCGAAGTGTGCGCGCCCGAGCCTTCGAGCACGAAGCGCAGGGCCGATTGGGTATGCCGATGCGCCGGCGCGACCTCGCCGGGTAGGACGAGCTGGACGCCGGCATACATCGATGTCGTGATCTTCGACTGTCCGCGCAGGCCGGGGTTTTCGAGGACCAGCACCCGGCGCTCGGCTTCCTTGGCGGTGATCAGCCCGCCCGCTTCCAGCATCGCCGCGCGGATCTCGGCGAAGCGCCAGGAGGCCGGGCGGCAGGCGCTGCGTGGCTCCGGTGTGACGAGATCGGCGAGCGACAGCCACAGCGGTGTCATGTTGCTGCGGCCGATCCGCTCGTAGAAGTCCTGGCGCTGCCGTTCCAGCGCGGGTGACGGGCTCGTTGAGACATTCATGGCAATGTCGCTCCTGGAATGCGGAGATGACTGGCTCAGGCGGCGTGCCCGGCACGGGACAGGCGCTGGGCGAGCAGCGATTGACGGTCGATCTTGCCGGTACCGGTCTTCGGCAAGGCATCGACGATGTGGACCTGGCGCGGGTATTTGTAGGGCAGCAGCGCGGTCTTGACATGGGTCTGGAGGAGTTGCGCGAGCTCGGGCCGGTGCTCGCCGGCTGCGACCACATAGGCTTCCAGCGTCATGCGTCGGTCCGGCAGCTCGAAGGCGAGCACGGCGCATTCGTGCACCAGCGGATGGTCGGCGAGGCAGAGCTCGACCTCGAGCGGATAGACCCATTGGCCGGAGACCTTGACGAGGTCGTCGGCCCGGCCCCGGAAGACGTAGAAGCCCTCGGCGTCGCGCGTCATCCGATCGCCGGTATAGATCCAGCCTTCGGCCCGCATCGTATCGGCCGTCTTGTCGGGACGGTTCCAGTAGGTCGGCGCATTCGAATCGCCGCGCACCCAGAGAACGCCCTCTTCGCCATCGCCGACTTCGCGCCCATCCATGTCGCGCAGCGCGATCTCGTAGCCCGGCACGCGGCGCCCGGCCGCACCCGGCTTGCGGGCGGTTTCGTCGTTCGACAGGTAGATGTGGAGCACCTCGGTCGAGCCGAGCCCTTCGACGATGTCGAGGCCCGACAGGCGCCGCCAGGCTTCCGCCACCTCGGAAGCCAGCACCTCGGCTGCCGACAGGCAGAGGCGCAGGCTTGACAGATCCGCCGAGGCCGCCTCCGGCGCGGCCGCCAGCGCGGTGTAGAGCGTCGGCAGGCCGAAGAAGAGGGTCGGCCTGAACTGCGCGATTGCCTCGAAGACCGAGTAGGGCTTCGGCTGGCCGGCGAGCAGCACGCTGGTGGCGCCGACCGAGAACGGAAAGGTCAGCGAATTGCCGAGCCCGTAGGCGAAGAAAATCTTCGGCACCGAGAAGCAGATGTCGTTCGGGCCGATGCGCAGGACGTGGCGGGCATAGGACGCCGCCGTATAGGCCATGTCGTGCTGGAGATGGACGATGCCCTTCGGCCGCCCGGTTGAGCCGGAGGAGTATTGCCAGAAAGCCATGTCGTCGCGGTGGGTGTCTGCGGCGTCGAGCCAGTCCGGCTGCCGGTCGAGGAGTGCGGCGGCGGGATGCAGCCTCACCGCTCCGCTTTGCACCGGCAGTGTCTCGCTGCCGACCACGATCAGGTCCGTAAGCCCTGTCGCGGCGACGGCGTCTGCAGCGAAGCGCTCGGCGAAGGTGGCGTCCGCAATGGCGATGCGCGCCCCGGAATCGGCGAGATAGAAAGCGAGCAGGTCGGGCGGCGTCAGCGTGTTGACCAGGAGCGGCACCAAGCCGGCCCGGATCGCGCCGAAGAGTGCCGCCGGATAGGCCGGCGTATCGTCCATGAAGAGCAGGACGCGCTCGCCTCGCTCGAGGCCGAAACCCGCCAGCGCATGACCGAAGCGGCAGGCCTCGTGGCAGAGCTCGCGATAGCTCAGCGTACCGCCCGGGCCGGTCACGGCCGGATGCTCGCCGCGGCCGCGCTCGAGATTGTCGAACAGGATCGCGCTCGCATTGTAGCGCTCGGGCAGGGAAAAGCCGATCTCGGCCGCCCCCGATGCCGCGCGCGGAACCTGATCGACGATCGCGGCGGAGAAGCTGGTGATGTCGCTCGCGCGCCCGGTCATGCTGCGTTCTCCCGGCTGCGCGAGGCTTCGAAACGGGCCATGAAGCCTGGCGCCATCGCCCGGAGCCGCTCGTCGTCGACGCGTCCGGAGCGCGTGATGTAGCTGTAGGCGAAGTCGTAGGCCGCCAGCCGCATATGCTCCGGGAAGCGGTCGTACCAGGCGGCGCTGGTCTTGGAGGCGCGCACCAGCTTCTCGACAATCGGCCGGCGCGCCGCTTCATAGGCCGCGAGCGCCGCAGGCAGGTCGGAGCGATGCTCGGTAAGCGCCGCCGACAGCGCGATCGCGTCCTCGAGCGCGAGCCGCGTGCCCGAGCCGATCGAGAAATGCGCGGTGTGCAGGGCGTCGCCGATCAGCACGCGGTTGCCATGTGACCAGCGCTCGCTCCACAGCCAGGGAAAATTGCGCCAGAGCGATTTGTTGGCGACCAGCGGCTCGCCGCCGAGCGCCTCAGCGAAGATGCGCTCGCAAAGCGCACGCGATTCCTCCGGTCCAAGCCGATCGAAGCCGGCGCGCAGCCAGCTCTGCCTGTCGCATTCGACGATGAAGGTGCTCATCTCCGGCGAGTAGCGATAATGGTGCGCGTTGAAGGTGCCGTGCTCGCTCTCGACGAAGGTCTGCGTCAGGGTTTCGAAGCGCGTGGGCGTGCCGAACCAGGCGAACTTGTTGTCGAGATAGGAGAGTGAGGCGCCAAAATCGCCCTCGTGGCTGCGGCGCACCAGCGAATTGATGCCGTCGGCGCCGATCACCAGATCGAAATCGTCGAGCGCGTCGAGACTGGCGAGCGGCGTGCGATAGCGCAGCTCGACGCCGACCGCCTGCGCACGCCCCTGCAGCAGCATCAGCAGGTCGAGCCTGCCGATCGCCGAGAAGCCGACGCCGTCGATCGCGACCGCCTCGCTGCGATGGACCAGCGTGATGTCCTGCCAGGTCTCCATCCGCGCCGTCACGGCATCCGCCGTCTCTGGATCGTCTGCTCGCAGGAAATCCATGGCGCGGTCCGAGAACACCACGCCGAAGCCGAATGTCGCGTCGGCCGCGTTCTGCTCGAACAATGTGACCGTGTCTTCGGGGTGTCGACGCTTGAGAAGATAGGCCGCGTAGAGCCCGGCGGGTCCGCCGCCCAATACGGCAATGCGCATGGTCCCTCCCAAATCCATAATTTTCATATTATGAAATCATTTCTATAATATGGAAGTGCGCATTGCAAGCGCTGGGGAGGCTGTAGTTATGGCGAAGAGTTTCATCCGCGAGGCAGTCGTCGAGTTCGGGGACTGCGACGAGGCAGGAATCGTGTTTTATCCCAAGTACTTCTACTGGTTCGACTGTGCCTTTCAGGGCTTGTTGCGCCGCTGTGATCTCAGCCAGCGAGGGCTGCGGGCGCGCTTCGGCGCCGTCACGCCGATCGTCGATGCCGGGGCACGCTTCCGGTCGCCCGCGAGCTATGATGACGTTCTGGCGGTGACCGCCTCCATCGAGCTATGGGAAGAGCGCCGCTTCCGTCTGCGCTACGAGGCGCGGTGCGGCGACCGCTTGGTTGCGGAGGGTCATGAAGTGAGGGCATGGGCAGTGCTGAAATCTGATGGCGGGATCGAGGGAGGGGCGATTCCGGCGGAATTCCGCACCCTGCTCGAGTCATGAGCGAGGATCACGACGAGGCCGGCGCGGACGGGCATGCGCGCGGCGGTATCCAGTCGCTCGACACGGCGCTGCTCGTCCTGCGCGCCATGGCGACGTTGCCGGGCTCGGTGACGCTGACCGATCTGGCGCGCTCGGTCGACATGCCGGTCTCGAAGGTGCACCGCTATCTGGCCAGTTTCATCCATGCCGGCCTCGTCGCCCAGAGCGAGCGTTCGGGGCGTTATGATCTCGGGCCGTTTGCGAGCGAGCTCGGGCTGGCGGCGCTGGCGCGCAATGATTTCGTCAACCGCACGGCCGATGTCCTGCCCGAATTGTCCGAAGTGACCGGCGCGACGGCGCTGCTCTCGACCTGGGGCAATGGCGGCGCCACCGTCGTCCGCTGGGAGCGTGCCGCTAGCCCGATCCTGACGTCCTTCGGCCTCGGTTCGACATTGCCTCTGCTGACCTCCGCCAGCGGCCGAATCTTCCTCGCCTTCCTGCCGCGCAAGGTGACGGCGCTGCGCCTTGCTGTCGAACTGGCTCGCGCCAGCGAGGCGGGCCTGGTCTGGCCCGACCTCAACCCGGACATGGCGAGCGTCGAGTCGCTGATCGCGCGCGTGCGGGCCGACCGGCTCGCCTGCGTCGACGGGCGCTTCGTGCCGGGCCTCAGGGCGGTCTCGGCGCCGGTCACCGATTGGGCCGGCGAGGCGCAGGTGGCGGTGACCCTGATCGGCATATCGGAAGCGATCCTCGATCCGGCAGGCAGCGCGATCCGCACGCTGACGGAATTCACCAAAAAGCTTTCCATGTCCGGCCCGCCGCGAGGCGGCTGATTCCCGCAGCGCTTCCGCCTTCAGAAATGACTTGCATTCTGTGCAATGATTTCTAGGATACGGAAAACGACAAGCGGGAACGGAAATCATGTCAGAGGAGAGCATGGCCGCGGTGCGGCCGATGGAGACGCATGCCGCGTCGGCACGCGGTGAGCCGGGCCGGCCGCACGACCGGCCGGTCGTGCTGCACAATTACTTCCGCAGCTCGACTTCTTTCCGGGTGCGCGCGGCGATGGCACTGAAGGGCATTCCCTTCGACTATCGCGCCTTCCATCTGCGGCGCGGCGAGCAGCGCGGCCCGGCCTATCTCGCGCTCAATCCGCAAGGGCTCGTCCCGACGCTGAGCTGGAGCGACGGGCGGGACTACACCCAGTCGCTGGCGATCATCGAGTTCCTCGACGAAACGGTGCCGGAGCCGCCGCTCCTGCCGGTCGACCCGGCCGGGCGCGCCCGCGTCCGCTCGCTGGCGCAGATGGTCGCGCTCGACATCCATCCGCTCAACAATCTGCGCGTCCTCGCTCATCTCAAGGCGGAATTCGGCGCCGACGACGAGGCGATCGCCCGCTGGTTCCGCCATTGGGTGGCGGAGACCTTCGCTCCCCTGGAGGCGCGCTTGCGCGAAGAGCCGCAGACCGGGCGCTTCTGCCATGGCGACGAGCCGACATTGGCGGACATCTGCCTCGCCGGGCAGGTCATCAACAATGCGCGCTTCCAGGTCGAGATGGGCGCCTACCCGACCATCGCGCGCATCCACGCCAACTGCATGGCGCTGCCGGCCTTCCGGGCGGCGGCGCCGGACAATCAGCCGGACGCCGAATAAGCCGGCTTCAATCGGAGGGGACATCGATGAGGCGTATGACGATTGCTGCCGCGCTCGCGGCGGCCACGACGACGGCTGTCCAGGCGGCGGACAGCGTCAGGATCGGTTTCATCACCACGCTGACCACGCCGGCCGCGGTGATCGGCCGCGACATGCAGGACGCCGTCAACCTGGCGGTCGAACATGCCGGCGGCAGGATCGCCGGCAAGCCGATCGAGATCGTCTTCGAGGATGACGGGCTGAAGCCCGAGCTCGGCCGCCAGAAGGCCGAGAAGCTGGTGCGGCAGGACAAGGTCGACATCGTCGCCGGCTTCATCTGGTCGAACGTGCTGCTGGCCGCGCGCAAGCCGGTCACCGACGCCGGCAAGTTCCTGATCAGCACCAATGCCGGGCCGAGCGAACTCGCTGGCAAGGGCTGCCACGCCAATTTCTTTTCGATGCGCGGTCAGAACGACATGGTGCCGATCGCGCTCGGCGAGGTGCTCAACCGGCGCGGCGTCAAGAAGCTCTATGTGATGGCGCCGAACTACTCGGCCGGCAAGGACATGGCGGCCGGGGTCGAGTGGACCTTCAAGGGCGAGGTCGTCGGCCGCGATTTCACCAAATGGGGCGACGACCCGCAGCTCGACTTCTCGGCCGAGCTCGCCAAGGCCAAGGCCTCCGGCGCCGATGCGATCTTTGCCTTCTATCCCGGCAGGGCCGCCGCCTTCGCGCGGCAATACCAGCAGGCAGGAATCGCTGACTCCGTCAAGCTCTACACCGTCTACACGGTCGACGACATCGCCCTGCCGCGCCTGCAGGAGGCCAAGGTCGATGCCGTGCTCGGCACCGAGCTCACCGATTACTGGTCACCCGATCTGAAGACGCCGGAGAACGCCCGCTTCGTCGCCGATTTCCGCGCGAAATACGGCCGCACCCCATCGAACTATGCGGCGGCGGCCTATGACCTGATTCCTTACGTCAAGGCGGCGGTCGAACAGGCCGGTGGCGATATCGGCGCGACCGACAAGGTCCGGGCGGCGCTGGAGAAGGCGGACTTCGCCTCGGTGCGGGGCCGCTACCAGCTCGGCCCGAACCATTTCCCGATTGATACCTATTACAGCCTCGACGTCGTTGCCGAGCCGTCCGGCGCCTGGGCGTTGCGCACCCGGGAGATCGCGCTCAAAGGCGCGCTCGACCCTTACGCCCGGCATTGCAAGCTGACGCAGTGAGCCGGCTGGTGCCGGCGCTGCTGCCGGCACCGGCCCATCGCACAGGTGGGACGTCTCGTGGATATGATTCTGCTGATCAACCAGATCCTGAACGGGCTCCAGCTCGGCCTGATCCTGTTCCTGCTTGCCGCCGGCCTGTCGCTGGTCTTCGGCATCATGGACTTCATCAATCTCGCGCACGGCGTTTTCTACATGGTCGGCGCCTATCTCTGCGCGACGGTCGCAATCGTCAGCGGCTCGTTCTTCCTCGGGCTTCTCGTTGCGATTCCCGCGGCGGTCCTGCTCGGCCTCGCGGTCGAATGGCTGGTCGCGCGCCGGCTCTACAAGCGCGACCATCTCGACCATGTGCTCGCGACTTTCGGCCTGATCCTGTGCTTCGACACCGCGGTGAAATACCTGTGGGGGCCGGAAGGCCTGTCCGTGCCGCTGCCGACCTGGCTCGGCGGCCAGGTTGCGCTGGGCGGCATCGCCATGCCGGCCTACCGGCTCTTCGTCGTGGCGGTCGGTCTCGTCGTGGCGGCGCTGCTCTGGCTGGTCATCACCCGCACCCGGGCCGGCATGCTGGTCCGCGCGGCGGCGTCGAATGAGCCGATGGCTCGGGCGCTCGGTGTCGAAACCAGGCTTCTTTTCACGCTGGTCTTCGCCGCAGGCGCCGCGCTCGCCGCGCTGGCGGGGCTGCTGGTCGCTCCGATTACCGGGACCTCGATCGGCATGGGCAATCAGATCGTCATCCTCGCGCTGGTCGTCATCGTCGTCGGCGGCATCGGTTCGATCAAGGGCGCCTTCATCGCCGCGCTCGCCGTCGGGCTGATCGACACGCTCGGCCGGGCCTATCTCGTCGGCCTGATGAGCCTCGTCTTCTCGCCGACCGTGTCGTCCTCGGCGGGGCCGGCGCTTGCCTCGATCCTGATCTATCTCAGCATGGCCTTCGTCCTGGTGCTGCGGCCGGCCGGCCTGTTCCCGCCGGCGAGCCGTTGATCCCGGAGTTCCCGATGCAGACAGTCCCTTCGCAATCGCTTTCCGTACCGCTGCCGGCCGAGGCGCCTGCGCGACGCTTCGACCTGGATCTCGGCCTTTGCGGTGTGCTCCTTGTGGCGCTTGTCCTGGCCCTACCGCTCGCCAATGCCACCGGAAACTCCTTCTGGGCCGACCTGCTCAACCGCGTGATGATCCTCGCCATCGCCGCGACGAGCCTCAACCTGCTCGTCGGCATCGGCGGGCTGGTCAGCCTCGGCCATGCCGCCTTTCTCGGTATCGGCGCTTATACGGTCGGAATCTGCGCTGAACTCGGGCTGACGGCCGGCGGTGCGCAGCTCGCCATCGCGCTGGCGGTCGCGACCCTGTTCGCGCTGGTGACCGGGATGGTCGCCCTGCGCACGCGCGGCGTCCATTTCATCATGATCACGCTTGCCTTCGGGCAGATGCTCTATTTCGTGATGATTGGCCTGCGCCAGTTCGGCGGCGACGATGGCTTGACCATCAATCAGGGCAGCCAGTTCCCGGCGCCATTCACTCTCGAGAACCGCACGGTGCTCTATTATACGGTGCTGGCGGTGCTCGCCTTGACCCTGTTCGGCTTCGCCCGGTTGCACCGCTCCCGTTTCGGCCTCGTGCTCCTGGGCGCCAAGGGTAGCGAGCGCCGGGTCGCGGCCAGCGGTTTCGATCCGTTCCGATATCGGCTCGTCGCCTATGTGATCGCCGGAGCCGTCTGCGCCGTCGCGGGCTTTCTCAGCGCGAACCATACCAGTTTCGTCACGCCGGAGATCATGGGCTGGACCCGCTCGGCCGAGCTGATCTTCATCGTCATCCTCGGCGGAACCGGGACGCTGTCGGGGCCGCTGCTCGGCGCGATCCTCTTCCTGCTGATCGAGGAGCTGCTCGGCAGCTTGACGATCTACTGGCACTTCCCCTTCGGCCTGCTGCTCATCCTGGTCGCGCTGTTCGCGCGCGGCGGCATCGTCGGCCTCCTGACGCGGCGGGGGCAGCCATGAGCGCGACGCTCGATGTCAGGAACGTCTCGAAATCCTTCGGCGGGCTGCTCGCCTCTCGCAGCGTCAATCTCACCGTGCCGCATGGCGAGATGCACGCCCTGATCGGCCCCAACGGCGCCGGCAAGACGACGCTGGTCTCTCAGCTCTTCGGCGAGATCCTGCCGGATGCCGGCAATGTGCTGCTGGACGGCCGCGACGTCACGCGGCTGCCGACCCATGCGCGGGCGGTGCTCGGCATGGCGCGCTCTTTTCAGATCACTACCCTGGCGCGTGATCTCACCATCTACGAGAACGTTGCCATCGCCGTGATGGCCGAGGACGGTCATGCCTTTCGCTTCTGGGGGGATCTGCGCCAGGACCGCGCCATCGAGCGCCGTGTGATGGCGGCGTTGGCGCGCGTCGGTTTGTCGGACCGCGCCGAGGAGCCGGTCGCGACGCTCAGCCATGGCGAGCAGAGACTGCTGGAACTCGCGATCGCTCTTTCGGGCTCGCCGCGCCTGCTGCTGCTCGACGAGCCCATGGCGGGGCTTGGCACCGAGGAGAGCCGCCGGGTCACGCGCTTCCTCGCCGATCTCAAGGGCAGCGTCGCGATCCTTCTGGTCGAGCACGACATGGATGCCGTCTTCGCGCTCGCCGACCGCGTGACCGTCCTTGTCCGCGGGGAGGTCATCGCTTGCGGTCCACCGGAGGCGATCCGCCAGGATCCGGTGGTCCGCGAAGCCTATCTCGGGGAGGACGAGTGATGCTCGACGTGCGGAACCTGTCCGGAGGCTATGGCAAGGGCCAGGTCCTGTTCGACATGAGCTTCTCGGTCGAGGCCGGCCAGGCGATCTGCCTGCTCGGCCGCAACGGCATGGGCAAGACCACCACGGTCAAGACGCTGATGGGGCTCCTGCCGAGCTGGAGCGGCGAGATCACTTTCGAAGGCGCTTCGATTGCCAGCCTGCCGGCGGCACGGATCGCACGACGCGGTCTCGGGTTGGTGCCCGAAGGGCGACAGGTCTTTCCGAACCTCACGGCGCACGAGAACCTGATCGCGACCGCCTCGAACCGGGTGGGCGCAGCTCGGCCCTGGACGGTGGACAGGATCTATGACCTCTTCCCGGGGCTGCATGCCCGCCGCGCTTCCGCCGCCAATCTGCTGTCCGGCGGCGAGCAGCAGATGCTGGCGATCGGCCGGGCGCTGATGACCAATCCTCGCCTGCTCATCCTCGACGAGGCGACCGAAGGGTTGGCCCCGGTGATCCGCGACCAGATCTGGGCCTGCCTCTCGCAGCTGCGCTCGGTCGGGCAATCGATCATCGTGATCGACAAGCACATCAAGCGTCTCGCAGCCGTCGTCGACGCCTTCTACGTGGTGGAGAAGGGACGGATCGCCTGGTCGGGGTCAGCCGACGCCGTCGCCCGCGATCCCGGCATCGTCGACCGCTATCTCAGTGTCTGAGACGGTGCCGCGCCTTATTGCCTTGCTGCGGCGCGCGGTGATGCGTCGCCTTGGGTGGCAGCCCGCGCGCTGGCCTCGCGCTGGCACCAGTCCTCGATCAGGCGTTCGCAGCTTGCCTGGTCCTGCTGCCAGATGCGGTTGATCGCCATGCCGCGGATCAGGTTGAGGGTCAGCACCAGCAGGGTTTCGGCCTGTGCCGGTTCGTAGCCGGCCGCCACGAACGCTTCCAGCCAGACCGCCTTCATGCCGGCGTGGAAGTGTTCGAGAACCGGCTTCAGGCGGGCCATCAGCTCGGGCGAGGTTCGCGCCGTGACGAGGACTTCCACCGCGGCCAGGAAGGGCCAGTCGAAATAGATCGTCCGCAAATCGGCGATGAACTCGCGCAGTGGCTCCGGCGCCGTGGCGGCCGCCGCCGCGCGCTGCCGGCCGAGCACGGCGGCGCAGTCATAGGCATAGCTCGTAGCCGCGATGACGAGATCGGCCTTGCTGCGGTAGTGGTGGACCCGGGCGCCGCTCGACATGCCGGCCCTGGCATCGACCTGCGCGGTCGTTAGCCCATGATAGCCCTGGGCCACCAGGACTTCGATGGTGGCTTGCAGCAGCTTGTGCCTGGTCTCGTCGCTGCGTTCAGCCTGCGTCTTTCTGCTCCGCATGGTCCTCGTCATCATTCCGGTTCCACGTCGGGCCTTCCCGTCTCGCTGCGCCGCCTCGCCACAGTCATAACCACTCACTGGCGTCCCACCCAATCGAGAGCTCTTCAAAAATGGCATTGACAAAACATACCGCTTATTCGGTATATTAATCCGTGCTGGCCGCCAAGAGCCGCATGTCCGGCCGTTGGCCGGTAGGGAGGACATCATGAGACAACTCGCGACAGCGGGCGTGATCGCGACTGCATGCCTGACGGCCGCATCGGCCCAGAGCCAGCCCCCCAGGGAGATCAGGATCGGCGTCGTCACGACGCTGACGACGCCGGCTGCGATCATCGGGCGCGAGGTTCAGGACGCGCTCAACCTCGCGGTCGAGCATGTCGGCGGTGAAGCGGCCGGGCTCAAACTCAGGCTGATCGTCGAGGATGACGGACTCAAGCCTGATATCGGTCGGCAGAAGACCGAGAAGCTAGTCAGGCAGGACAACGTCGACATCGTTGCCGGCTATGTCTGGTCGAACGTGCTGCTCGCCTCGCGCAAGAGCGTGCTCGATGCCGGCAAGATCCTGATCAGTACGAATGCCGCGCCGTCCGACATGGCGGGGCGCCTGTGCAATCCGGCCTTCTTCGCCATGCGCGGCCAGGGCGACGTGATGGCGATGGCGCTCGGCGCAGACCTCGACCGCCGCGGTGTCAAGACGGCCTATACGATGGCGCCGAACTACGCCGCCGGGAAAGATGTGATCGCCGGTTTCCAGCGGACCTTTTCGGGCAAGCTTGTCGGCCAGGACTTCACCAAATGGGGGGACGACCCGCAGCTCGACTTCTCGGCCGAGTTGACCAAGGTCGCCGCCAGTGGTGCGGAGGCGCTCGTCGCTTTCTATCCCGGCCGCGCCGCCGCCTTTATGAAGCAGTTCGAGCAGTCGGGACTGGCCGGCAAGGTCAAGCTCTACACGGTCTACACCCTCGACCAGACCGCCTTGCCATCACTGCAGCAGGGCAACGTCACCGGGGCGCTCGGCACCAGTCTGATCGACTACTGGTATCCCGATCTCGACACGCCCGAGAACAAGCGCTTCGTCGCCGATTTCCGCGCCCGCTACGGTCGCACGCCGTCGAACTATGCCGCCGCGGCCTATGACGTCATTCCCTTCATCAAGGCGGCGCTGGAAACGGTGAAGGGCGATCTCTCCGACAAGGCCGCGCTGCAGAAGGCCCTGGCCGAGGCGAAGTTCCGTTCCGTTCGCGGCGCATTCCGGTTCGGCAGGAACCAGATGCCGCTGGACAATTACTACGCCCTCACCGTCGCCGCGCAGCCGGACGGCAATTGGGGGCTGACCGCGCCCAGCCTCGCGCTCGAGAACGGTGCCGACCCCTATGTCGGCGACTGCAAGATGGGCTCGTGAACGAGTCGAATTCGGCAGGCAGACCCCAGGGAGGTCGCTCATGGGTTATCTTCTGAACACTTGGTACTTCGCCGCCTGGGCCGAGCAGATCAAGCCGGGCGTTCTGTTCCCGCGGACCGTTATCGGCCGCCCGCTGGTCTTCACTCGCCGAGGGAATGGTGCGGTCAGCGCGCTCGACGATCGCTGCCCGCACCGCTTCGCGCCGCTGTCGATGGGGCGCGTGGAAGGCGACCGCATTGTTTGCGGCTATCACGGACTGGAATTCGACGGTTCGGGTGCCTGTGTCCGCAATCCGCATCCCTCGGGCAAGATCCCCGCTGCCGCGCGCGTCCGCAGCTACCCCGTGGTCGAGAAGCATTCCGGCCTGTGGATCTGGATGGGTGAACGGGCTGCCGATCCGGGATTGATACCGGACTTCGCCAAGCTCGACGACACCAGTGAGGGTCCGGCCGTGACGCGCCGCGACCATATGGTGATGGATGTTCCCTATGACCTGATCGTCGACAATCTGCTCGACTGCAGCCACACCAGCTTCCTGCACGACGGTATCCTCGGCAACGAGCCGATGATCGCGGCGCCGACGACGATCGAGCAGGCCGGCAACACGATCAACGTCAAGCGCTTCGCCCGCAATGTGCCGCCGCCGGGGATGTTCGACATGCTGTTCCGGCAGGACGGAGCGCCGGTCGATTGCTGGACCGATTTCCGCTGGGACGCGCCGAGCTGCCTGCTGCTCGATGTCGGCGTCACGCCGCCCGGCCGGCCGCGCGAGGAGGGAACCGGCTATTTCGGCACGCATATCCTGACGCCGGAAACCGCGACCACGACACATTACCACTTTGCTGCGACGCGCTGGAACATTCGCCCGGATTCCGAGGACGAGGCGACGCGCGAGAAAATCTCTGACCTGCGCCGTTTCGCCTTCGAGGAGCAGGACGAGCCGATGATCCGCGCGCAGCACCGCAACATCCTGATGAGCGACCCGGCGGAGCTCAAGCCGGTGATGCTCGAGACCGATCTCGGGGTCGTGCGCTGGCGGCGGATCATGGATCAGCTCAGGGCAGCCGAACGCGCGCCGGCGCTGATGGCTGGCGAATGACATGAGCCGCATTCCAGTCCGCGTCAGCAGCATCCGACGGGAGGCCATCGACATCGCCGGCTTCACGTTGGAGCCGCTGGATGGTCGCATGTTGCCGCCGATCCTGCCTGGGGCGCACATCGATGTCTTCGTCGCGCCGGGCCTGACGCGGCAATATTCTCTTTGCGACGGGCCGGGACCGGCGCATCGCTACACCATCGCGGTCAAACGCGAGGAGGCATCGCGCGGCGGCTCGGCAGCGATGCATGACCTGCCCGAGGGCAGCGTCATCGAGATCGGCCCGCCGCGCGACAATTTCCCGCTCGTGGCGGTGGCGACGCGGCATCTGCTCTTCGCCGGCGGCATCGGCATCACGCCGCTACTATCGATGGCGCGCCATCTCGCCGCCGGACATACCCGGTTCGCGCTGCACTATTTCGCCCGTTCGCCGGAGCATGCCGCCTTCGCCGGGACGTTGTCCGCACTGGCGTCCAAGGGCGAGATCGCGCTTCTTTACGGACTGTCGGGCGAAGACACCGCCGGTGCGCTGCGCCAGCGGCTGGCGACCTTCGAGAGTGGGACGCACGTCTATCTCTGTGGTCCGCCGGCCTTCATTACGGCCGCGCAGTCCATCGCATCCGAGCTGGGTTGGCCCGGCACGGTCGTTCACTGCGAGCATTTCGGCGCCGCCATGACCTCGGCAGCTGCGGGCGAGCGGGATTTCGAACTGGTGCTGGCTTCACGCCCGGGAGTGATCGAGGTCGGAGCCGGCGAAACGATCGCCGAAGCACTTCGGCGTCACGGCATCGAGCCCGAAATGTCATGCGAACAGGGCATTTGCGGAACCTGCATCACGCGCGTGCTCGATGGCCTTCCGGACCATCGCGACAGCTACATGACCGAGCAGGAACATGCGGCGGGCGACCGAATCTGCATCTGCGTGTCGCGCGCTGCCTCCCAGCGCCTCGTCCTCGACCTATAGTTGGCGCGTACAGTGCGTGAAATAGGTGCGGCATGAACTCGGTCGTGGTCGCACCAACAACCGCTCAAATCACCACCTTTTCTTGGAACGGTCTGCCTTCCACCGTGCGCCACAAGAGCCGACACTGCCCGCTCACCGGAAAGCCGACATACAAACGTCGAGGGCGGATCTCGGCGCAATAGCGGCTGGGACCCGGAGCGATGCTCTGATCAGCAACCACCTTGCGCGCCGCAGAAGACGCGCGCGTCTGCCGGCCTGAAGCTGAACCAGACATCGTCGCCGCGGGTAAGCGAACCGATCGTTTCATGGCCGAAGGGCAGGCGGATCGACAAGGCCCGCCCGTCCGCCGTCGCAGCCGCGACCTGGAGATGGCTGCCGAGGAAAGTCAGATCGCCGATGACCGCGGGCAAGGCGGGCCCTGATGCCGGCATCGTACGCGACAGGCCGATGCGCTCGGGCCGCAGCATCAGCTCGGCCTTGCCGGCTGCGGGGTTGCCGTGGAGCGGGACACCGTCGATGGCGAGACCACCGCTGAAGCCGATGCTCGCCAGGCCGTCGCGCGCGGCAAGTATCTCGCAAGGCAGGAAATCGCTGTCGCCGATGAACTCGGCGACGAAGCGGGTGGCGGGGTTTTCGTAGAGCTCCGTGCCGGTGCCGATCTGGTCGATCACACCCTTGGAGAAGACGGCGATGCGGTCGGAGAGCCGCAGCGCCTCCTCCTGGTCATGGGTGACATAGAGGATGGTGACGCCGGTCTCGCGATGGATCCGGCGGATTTCGAACTGGATCTCCTCGCGCAGCTTCTTGTCGAGCGCCGCCAGCGGCTCGTCCATGAGCAGGACCGGTGGCTCGTAGACCAGCGCGCGGGCGAGCGCGACGCGCTGCTGCTGGCCACCGGACAGCTGCCCCGGCTTGCGATGGGCGAAATCCTGCAGCCTGACCAGCTCGAGCATGCGCGCCACCTTCGCCGCGATCTCGGCCACCGGCCGGCGCCGCACGCTGAGCGGAAACCCGACATTCTCGGCGACGGTCAGATGCGGGAACAGCGTGTAGCGTTGGAAGACCATGCCGATATTGCGCCGATGCGGCGGCACGTCGAGGATCGATTGTCCGTCGATCCTGATGTCACCGCTGGTCGGCGTATCGAGCCCCGCCAGCGCGTAGAGCGTCGTACTCTTGCCCGAGCCGGAGGGGCCGAGAAAGGTCATGAACTCGCCCTTGCGGATCTCGAGGTTCACGTCCCGGACCGCGACGAACGAGCCGAAGTGCCGGCTGAGGCCGGCGATTTCGAGAAAGGGCGTCATGAGGATTTGGCGAACCTTCGCGCAAGGCTGACGAGCAGCATGAGGACCAGGGTCAATGCGATCAGCAGGGTCGAGACGGCGGCAACGACAGGGGTGAGGTCCTGGCGCAGCGTGCCCCAGATCTTGACCGGCAGGGTCTGGAGCGACGGGCTTGCCATGAAGATCGCGAGCACGACCTCGTCCCAGGAGGCGAGGAAGGAGAAGATCGCGGCGGAAAACAGCCCGCTGGTGATGGCCGGCAGGGTCACGCGCAGCACCGCTTCCAGCGGGGTCGCGCCGCAGAGCACAGCGGCGTCCTCGATTGACTTGTCGAAGCCTTCGAGCGCCGTGCCGATTGACAGGATCGAGAACGGCAGCGCCACCACCAGATGGGCGAGCACGAATCCCGTCACGGTGCCGTCGAGGCCGACGCGCAGGTAGAAAGCGTAGAGCGCGACCGCCAGCACCACCACCGGCAGGATCATCGGGGTGAGGAAGAACGCCTTCAGCGCCTCGCGTCCGCGGAAGCGGCCCCGGACCAGCGCGAAGGACGCCAGCGTCCCGATCAGCACCGAGAGCACTGCCACGACGACGGCGATCCTGAAGCTGGTCCAGGCGGCGTCGAGCCAGCTCGGATCGGCGAAGAGCTCGTCATACCAGCGCAACGTCCAGGACGGCGGCGGGAAGATCAGCCATTGCGACGAGCCGAAGGACAAAGCCGCGATGAACAGGATGGGCAGGAGCAGGAAGACCGTGGTCAGGATCGTGACCGCAAGCAGCACCCAGCGCCACCAGCCGAGCTTGTCCCAGTGCAGCAGCATGTCAGCGCCCTCCGAGACCGGATGTGCCGAACAGCCTGAGCTGGAGGGCATAGAGCGAGAGCGTCACGCTGAGCAGGACCAGCGCCGCCGCGCCGCCCATGCCCCAGTTCACCAGCGATTGGACGAACTGGGCGATGAGCTCGGCCAGCATCATGTTGGCGGTGCCGCCGAGCAGGGCTGGCGTGACGAAATAGCCGAGCGACATCACGAAGACCATGAGCCCGCCCACGGCGATGCCGGGCATGACAAGCGGCAAGAGCACGCGCCGGAAGGCCTGGGCGCGGGTCGCGCCGCACAGCGCCGCAGCCTGCAAGATCGCCGGGTCGATGCGGCGGATGACGCCATAGAGCGGCAGGATGACGAAGGGCAGCATGATGTAGGTCATGCCGATGGTCACGCCCGTCAGGTTGTTCACGAGCGGCAAGGGCTGGTCGATGATGCCGAGGTCGATCAGCGTCCGATTGATCACGCCGGTGCGCTGGAGCAGCACCATCCAGGCATAGGTGCGCGTCAGCAGGTTCGTCCACATCGACAGCAACAGCACGCCGAAGACCAGGCGCGACCACCTGGGCGGCATCAGCGCCAGCGCCCAGGCGGTCGGAAAGCCGATCAGCAGCGTCACCACGGTCACCACCGCCGATACGGCGAAGGTGTTGAAGAGGATGCGGGCATAGGTCGAGGAGCCGAGCAGGGCGACATAGTTGCTCAAGCCCGGCGCCGGCTCCAGCACGCTGCGCAGCAGCAGCGCCAGGACCGGCAGGGCGAAGAACACGATCAGGAGCGACAGGGCCGGCAGGGCGAGCAGCAGCGCGGTTCGGCGCTGCCCGTGGAATCGCCCGGCCAATGCGGTTGCTTGCGGCATGTGCGGCCTCATCGCCCCTGATCGTTCACGCTGCCGCGGTCACTTCGACTGCCAGGCGTACCAGCGCTCGGCGATGGCATCACGGTTCTTGGCCCAGTAGATCATGTCGGCATTGATCTGCTTGGCCGTCTGCTTGTCCGGCAGCGTCTTGGCGATGTCCGGGCTCATCAGGGCCGCGGAGCCGAGATTGGTTGGGGCGTAGCCGGTTCTCGCGGCGAAATCGGCCTGCGCCGACGCCGAGGTCGCAAAGGCGATGAACTCCATCGCCGCCTTCTTGTCCTTCACGCCCTTGGGCACGACCAGGCTGTCGGCGGCGGTGATGTTGCCGTCCCAGGACGCCTCGACCTTGATGCCGGTCTTCTCGATCGCCGTGATGCGCCCGTTCCAGAAGCTGCCGAACGGCGTCTCGCCCGACGCCAGGAGCTGCTGCGACTGCGCGCCGCCCGTCCACCAGACGATGTGCTTCTTGATCGTGTCGAGCTTCTTGAAGGCGCGGTCGAGATCGAGCGGGTAGAGCTTGTCGGCCGCGACGCCGTCCGCCAGCAGGGCGGCCTCGATCACGCCCGGCGCCGACCATTTGTAGAAGGCGCGCTTGCCGGGGAATTTCTGGGTGTCGAAGACCTCGGCCCAGTTCTGCGGGCAGGTCTTGGCGACCTCCTTGTTGCAGCCGATCACGAAGGAATAATAGAAACTGCCGACCGAGTAGTCGGTGACGAAGCGCGGATCGAGCTTCGACTTGTCGATGATGCTGAAATCGAGCTTTTCCAGCAGCCCCTTCTCGCCGGCCTGCACGGCATAGTCTCCCTCGACGTCGACGACGTCCCAAGTTGGCTTGCCGGCCTCGACCATCGCTTTGATCTTGCCGTAGTCGGTCGGGCCGTCCTGCAGCACCTTGGTGCCGCTCTTCTCGATGAACTTTCCGATCCAGGCGGCCGTCTGCGCGGCCTGCGTCGTTCCTCCCCATGAGGTGAAAACGATGTCGGCGCGGGCCGGCGAGGCCAGCGCGAGCGCGGCTGCCAGAGCAGCCAGCGATACCTTGAGCGTCATGTCCCTCTCCCTCTTCTTGTGGTCGTGCTTCTTGTGTTCCTGCGCTCAGGCAGGTGGCTGCGGGCGCGGCGAGAACCGCGCCAACCTCATGATCCTGTTGTCGCCGGAGACGATCAGGTCGCGGATCTTGGGCAGGAAGGCCTGCCAGTCCGGATCGGCCTGCAGGCGCGCCCGGCGCGCCTCGCGCTCGTCGAGGCTCGCATAGGCCCAGATGTGGACGATCTCGTTGAGCGGGCCGATCTCGGAGTGGAGATAGGCGACGAGCGTACCGAGATGGCGCGACTGGATGGCGATGCCTTCCTGCTCGACCGCATCGAGATAGGCCGGAAGCGAACCGTTGCTGAGCCGATAGGTCCGGAGCTCGTAGAACATCGCCGTCCCCTCACCGCATGACGAAAGGATCGGGGATGGGCGCGTCCGAGGTGCGCAGCCAGACTGTCTTGGTGCGCGTATAGTCGAGCGCGGCGGCGAGCCCGCCCTCGCGGCCATGGCCGGAGAGCTTGGTGCCGCCGAACGGCGCGATCGGCGAGACGGCGCGGTAGGTGTTGACCCAGACGATGCCGGAGCGCAGCGCCCGGATCATCCGGTGGGCGCGGGTCAGGTCCCGCGTGAACAGACCCGCGGCGAGACCGAAGGCGGAGTCGTTCGCGAGCCTGATCGCCTCCGCCTCTCCTTCGAAGGTCACGACCGAGAGCACCGGCCCGAAGAACTCGTCGCGCAAGGCCGGCAGCGTCGCCGTATCGCAGCCGTCGCAATCGACGATGGTTGGCTGGAAGAAGAAGCCGGGACCGTCGATGGCGCGGCCGCCCGCGACGATCCTCGCCCCCAGCTCGACCGAGCGTGCGAGGGTGCGCTCGATATGATCGCGCTGGCGCAAGGTGCAGAGCGGGCCGATCTCGGTCGCCATGTCGAGCGGGCTGCCGATCATCGCAGCAGCAGCCTTGGCCGCCAGCCGCGACAGGAACTCGTCCTTGACGCGCCGGTCGAGGATCAACCGGGAGCCGGCGACGCAGCTCTGGCCGCTGGCAGCGAAGATGCCGGCGACCTGCGCGTTCGCGGCACTGTCGAGATCGGCGTCGGCGAAGACGATGAAGGGCGACTTGCCGCCAAGCTCGAGCGAGGTCGAGGCAAGGTTTTCCGCCGACTGTCTGACGATATGGCGCGCCGTCGAGGGGCCGCCGGTGAAGGCGACATGGGCGACCTTCGGATGCCCGGCGAGGGCTGCACCGCAGCTCGGCCCGAAGCCGGTCAGCACATTGACGACACCCGGCGGGAAGCCGGCTTCGTCGACGAGCCTGGCGAATTCGAGCAGCGGCCCCGGCCCATCCTCGGACGCCTTGACCACGAGCGTGCAGCCGGCGGCGAGCGCAGGCCCGATCTTCACCGCAGCGAGGAAGAGCTGGCTGTTCCACGGCACGATCGCGGCGACGATGCCGATCGGCTCACGCCTGAGCCAGACCTCCATGTCGGGCTTGTCGATCGGCAGCGTCGCGCCCTCGATCTTGTCGGCGAGGCCGGCATAGTAGCGATAATAATCGGCGACATAGGCGATCTGGGCTGAGGTCTCGCGGATGATCTTGCCGGTGTCGCGGGTCTCGATCTCGGCGAGGCGCTGGGCATTGGCCGCGACGAGATCGGCGAGGCGATAGAGCAGCTTGCCGCGCTGCGTCGCCGTCATCGCGGCCCAGGGACCGGAATGCAGCGCGCGCTCGGCCGCCGCGACGGCGCGATTCACGTCCTCCTCGCGCGCCTCGGGCATCTCGGCCCAGGCCTGTGCCATCGCCGGATCGAGGCTCTCGAAGCGGGCCGCTCCGTCCTCGAAGGCGCCGTCGATATAGGCCTGGAAGCGCCGCATCGCCCCTACTCCGCGAAGGCCGGCATGACATCGGCGATGAAGCGCTCCAGCGACGCCTTCTTGCGCGCGAAGCTCATGCCGGTGTCGATCCAGAGCGAGTATTCGTCGTAGCCCATCGCCTCGTAGGACTTCAGCCGGGCGATGACCTCCTGCGGCGTGCCGACCGGAAGGTTCGTCCGCATCACCTGCGGCGAGACGGCGGGATTGGCGGCCAGCTCCGCCTCGCTCAGCGGTGCGATCAGCGCCTGGCTGATCGGGCGCTCGTTCTTGAACCAGGCGAAGAAGTAATTGTAGTAGACGCTCATCTCGCGCGCCGCCTGGGCGATGTCGGCCTCGTCGGTGCCGACATAGGTGTGCGCCAGCAGCATGATCCGCGGACGCGGCATGTGGGGCGCTGCCGAACAGGCCGCGTTGAACTTTCCGATCAGGCTCTCGACTTCGGCATCGCCGTTCCAGAGCGGGGTGACCTGGACGTTGCAGCCATTGGCGACGGCGAATTCGTGACTGTTGGGATCGCGCGCGGCGACCCAGAGCGGCGGATGCGGCTGCTGCAGCGGCTTCGGCGCCGAGGTCGTCTTCGGGAACTGGTAGAACTGGCCGTTATGGGCGTAGTCGCCGGCCCACAGCCCCTTGATCGCGGGAATGAGCTCGCGCATGCGCAAGCCGGCATTCCAGGCGTCGAGTCCCGGCAGCAGGCGCTCGTACTCGAAATTGTAGGCGCCGCGGGCGATACCGATATCGAGCCGCCCATCGCAGATGATGTCGGTCATCGCCGCCTCGCCGGCGAGCTTGATCGGATGCCAGAACGGCGCGATCACCGTCGAGGTGCCGAGCCGGACGTTCTTCGTGCGCCGCGCCAGATCGGCGAGGTTGATGAACGGGTTCGGCGCGATGGTGAATTCCATCCCGTGATGCTCGCCGGTCCAGATCGCGACCATGCCGCCGCGATCGGCGATCTCGCAGAGTCTGCAGAACTCCTCATAGAGGGTCTTCTGGTCCTGGTCGGGCGTCAGACGCTCCATATGGACGAAGAGCGAGAACTTCACGGGACTGACCCTCCCAGCGACAGCGGATGGACCTGGCCGGCGCTCTCATTGCCGACATAGACCCCGAAATTGCCGAGGCTGCGCTCGGCGGCGAAGCGGCGCAGGATGTCCGCCGTTTGTTGCGAGCTCAGCTGCTCGGCCGGCAGTTCGTCCGGCGCGAAAAACCTGCCGCGCGGCTCGGGCCCGGCTTCGATCGTGGCCCTGTAGACGATGTGCTGGCGCTTGCTGCTGCGGTCGCCGAAGACCGAGAACAGGAAGCCGACGGAGGCCGGACCGCCGCAGATCTCCGTCAGATGTTGCGCCAGCACCTCCGCCGGATTGCCCTCGGCGACCGCAACGCCCGGCAGTGCCCAGCGGCCGTCTTGGTCCTCGACCAGCAGGACCCGCCCGTCCTGCTCGGCGACGGCCGCAGCCTCCACCGAACCGTCCTGCCCCAATCCTTGCGTCTGTGCCTCCAGCGCCGCCGCGAAATAGCCGCCGCGCGCATAGCCCAGGCCGTTGCGACCGCTATTGCGGAAGCCCTCGACGCGCCCAAGCAGGATGGCATGATCGCCCGCCTCGACGACCCGTTCCATGGCGCAGTCGAACCAGGCCGCGGCGCCGTCGAAGACCGGCGAGCCGGCGGGGCCGCTCTGCCAGTCGACCGCGGCGAAGCGATCCTCGACTGGGCGCGCAAAGGTGTTCGAGACGTCCTTCTGGTCCTCGGCCAGCACGTTGACCGCGAAGCCGGACGCCGCGGTGACCGCGGCGTAGTTGCGCGACGTCCTGGCGATGCAGACCAGCAGCAAGGGCGGCGACAGCGAGACCGACGCGAAGGAGTTGGCGGTGAAGCCGAGCGGCTTGCCGTCCGACCCAAAGGCCGTGACCACCGTGACGCCGGTCATGAAGGCGCCGAATGCGTCCCGCAGCGCCCTGGGGTCGTCGAGGCTGCCCGTCATGCCGCCCTCCTTCCGTCGAGCCAGGCCTCGAGAGCGGTATTCACGAGCTCCGGCGCCGTCAGGTTCACCATGTGGCGGTGCCCGGTCACGATCACCGCCTCGCCGCGCGGTGCCGCCGCGGCCATGGCGCGCGACATCTCTGGGGTCGAGTTCGGGTCGTGCTCGCCGGTGAGGAACAGCGCCGGGCAGTTCACCTTGGGCCAGGCATCGGCATAGACGTCGTCGCCCTCGGCGAAGGCCGCATAGGCGGTGCCATAGCCTGCGACGTCGACGCCGGCGAGCCAGTCGCGCACCAGCGCATAGGGTTCGCTGCCGACCTCCGAGGCCGAGAACCAGCGCGCGAGCGGTGCCGCAAGATCGACTTGGCCAGTATCGATCTCGCGCGAGCGGGCGACGACCGCGGCACGAGCCTTGGGGCCGCGCCGGTAGACGCCGTTGAGCAGCGCGACCCGATCGATGCGTGCGCCGTAGGTGGCGGCAGCGCCGCCGGCGATCAGGGCGCCCATCGAATGGCCGGCGACCGCGACGCTGGCGAGGCCGAGATCATCGAGGAAGCGGCCGAACCAGGCGACGAATTCCGGAAGCCGTGCGCCATGCGGCAGACGCTCGCTGCCACCATGGCCGGGCATGTCGACGGCGATGACGCGGCGCAGATCGGAGAGCCCGCGCAGTTGCGGCTCCCAGGCCTCGAGCCGCATGCCGACGCCATGGATCAGGATTAGCGGCTCGCCGCTGCCGGCCTCCTGATAGGTCGTGCCGCCGACGGTCCTAGACCGCAGCAGGGTTGCTGACGTCATGGCCCAGATCCTTGAGGTCCTGATAGCGGTCGCCGATCCGGTGATGCGGGCGCCCGCCGACGGAGGCGCCGAGCGCGACGAGGATCTCGTCGGCGGCCGGGGCATCGGCGATGGCGGTCTGGATCGTCAGGTAGTGCGAGCGCCGGCCCTCGTCGTTCTTGTCCATCAGTGGGATCATCACCGGCGCATTGGCGGGACCGCGCGTATTGCAGAAGGCGAGATAGGATTTGGCGCCGACGGCTGTGCGGTAATGGTTGCCGAAGCGCAGCGTATGGATCAGCGCCGAGGCATGCTCGACCTCGCCGTCGAGCCCGACTACCGCCGCCTTGCCATAGCCTTCGACGAGCTCGCCCGAGCCGACCGACTTCAGGATCATGCCGGTCAGAAGCTCGCCGAGCATCGGCGCGACGGCATGGATCTCCGGCTTCAGGTCCTCGACGAAGCCGCGCCCCGCCCAGGGGTTCTTCACCACGGCGATCGCCGCGTGCAGCACCAGTGGCCTTGGGGCCGCCCTGCCGCCCTCGATCAGCGTCGTCTCGACGTGAAGCGACGTCTTGCGGATTTGAATGCCCATCGAGCCAGCCCCAAAAATGGAATACGATATTATGGTATTCCAAAATGCGAGGCGTCAAGCGTCAAAATGACGGCGTGTGAAAATAGCGCTATTTCAATCACTTATGTGGATATTCGGCTGATCGGCCGCAAGCCCGTGGCGGCCTGCACGTCTTCACCACCAGCGCGCGAGCGGGGCAGGCGCTCGTGAAAGCTCGCCGACTACGATGGGCCACGATCCCTGTGACTGGATAACCGAGGCGAGGATGCAAGCTGCCGCTGGACCGTCAGTCGCGCGCGCCGCGTTCGGCTTCGAGCAGGCTTATGGCGATGCGGCAGGCGCTCTCGACATGGGCGATGGCCGCAGCCTGGGCCGCCTCGCCATCCTTGTTGCGGATGGCCTCGATGATCGAGCTCATGCGGGCGGGACCGTCGACGGCGCGCCTCTCGGTCCGGATGGTCATCGAGCGCAGATGATTGATGCGCCCGGTGAGCTGCTTCTCGATATCCCAGGCGACATTCAGCCCGACGCTGTTGAAGAGAAGCTCGTAGAAGTCCGTCGTCCTGCCGAGGACGCCGGCCATGTCCTTGTCCCGGTAGGCCTTCACGATGGCGGCGAGCGTCTCTGCCAAGCGATCGGGCAGGCCGGCATCGCCTCGCTCCGCACATTGCCGGGCCGCCATGCCTTCGAGAGCGCCGCGGATCTCGTAGATCTGCCGTGCCTCGTCGGCATCGAGCTCCGCGACGGTCGGCCCGCGATTGGCCAGGTTGGTGACGAGCCCTTCGGTTTCCAGATGCCGCAACACTTCACGGACGACGGTGCGGCTGACGCCGAGCTGGGCACAGAGATCGCGCTCGACGAGCCGGTCGCCCGGGCGAAAATAGCCGCTGGTGATGGCGTCGCGCACCTTGTCGAGAGTCAGCTCCCGCAAGGTCTTGTTGGGGCGCTCGACCCGGATGGCTTCGGTGGTGAAGGCGCCCGCCATGCGTGCCTCGTCATCTCGCGAAGGGAGCATCTGCGCCCCATTCGATATTATGGCCTACCAGCGCTGCCTAGCCTTTGCCCGGCGCCCGATCAACCCGCGGCAGCAATGTCGTTTGCTGACGGCGCGGCGCCCGCTACTCGATCCGGATCGCGCCATCGCGGATGATCGTCCGGTACTTTTCGTTCGCGTCCAGCAGGAACGTCGCGAGATCCGGTCCGGATAGTTTGCGAGTGACGATGGCCTGATCCGACAGTTTCGCCTTTAGCCCGGGGTCGTCGAGGATCTGATCAGTCGCTGTGCGCAGCCTGTCGACGATCGCGGCAGGCAGCTTGGCCGGCCCGAACAGCCCGATCCAGAGATCGAGCTCGAATCCGCCCAGCCCCGGAAACTCCGCGAGGGCGGGAATGTCCGGTGCGAACGCGACACGGCTGCTCGAGCTGATCGCATAGGCTCGCGCCTGGCCGCCCTTGATGAAGGGGAGCGCCGAGGCGAGCGAGGCGACCCCGAGCTCGACATGGCCAGCGATGACATCGGTCATCAGTGGCGCGGCGCCGCGATAGGCGACATGACGAATCTGCGTGCTCGTGTGCGATTTCACGGCTTCGCCGACCAGATGCATGAACGTGCCGGCGCCGGCGCTGCCATAGGACAGGGTGTCGGGCTTGGCTTTTGCGAGTGCGAGCACGTCGGGAAGCGCCGCGGCGGAGAGCAAAGGCTTGCCGACGAGCACCATCGGGCCCGTGCCGATCATCGCGATCGAACTCAAATCCTTCAGCCCGTCGTAAGGGGTCGGCTGAAGCAGCTTGCGGATCAGGATCTCTGAGCCGGAGCCGATCAGGAGCGTGTAGCCGTCGGCCTCCGCCGCCACCACTCGTTGCGCGCCGACGGCGCCACCTGCACCACCGGCATTCTCGATCACGACGGGTTGGCCGAGCTTCTTCTCCAGCCGCTCGGCGAAAAGGCGGCCGACGATGTCCGACGAGCCGCCGGCCGCATACGGCACTACCAGCCTGATCGGCCGCTCGGGATATTCCGCCTTGGCCGGCGACGGGCCCGAACCGATCGCAGCCAGCAAGGCCAGTGCAGCCGTCATAGCAAAGCCGCGCATGGTCATCCTCCCCAGTGTTGAATGCCCAGCGTGGTAGGCGTGCCTTTTTGGGTGCGCGGAGGTAGCTCTGCGCGCAGGATCTAATATCATATTATGGAATACCATACTCTCGCTCAAGCGGAAATCACGGGGCGGCCTCCGGTGCGCCGCTACTGACATGTCCTTGCAACACTCCCGTTGCAGCTTATGGTTTAGTCCATGAGCCAGATGCAGGGGATGGTCGCATGCGAGGGAGTACAGTGCGGGGCCTTTTCCGATTGGCTCTGATCGCAGCGACAATTCTCGTGGGAAGCGTGACGATCGGCGCCGCTCCTGCTCGCGCACAAGGGTATTGGCTCGCCGGAGGCGGGACCACCCCTGTATATGGCGATGGCTGCGGTCTCGCGATGGCGCATTTCATGTCGATATACGGCCCTCCTGCGCGCTTTGGCCCATGCGAATACACTTACGGAGCGAGTGGGAATCTCGCTTTGGTCAGTGTAAATGGATATTCAAGCAGCGGAAATCTTATGGGCGGGGGTTATGCTGTTTGGACTTGTCCGCCCGGGCAGGTAGGTCTTAACTCAGCTTGTTTGTCAGCTGATTTTGTTCGCCGAGCACAGGAAGTCGATATCCCGAAAGATCGGTCTTGCTCGGCGTCGGTGGCAGGAAATCCGGTTCGGACACTTACCGGTCGAAAAACGCAGACCGACCTTGATTTTTCGACGACTGGCGCGAATGGGTTGGAATTCAAGCGCTCTTTTTCCTCGCCAGATGTCTTCTCCATCAAGGGCGGCGATCGTTCGGCGCTCGGGATGAGGTGGCTGTCGAATTTTGATGCGAGGGCATTTTGGGTGTATTGGGATTTTGGCCGGTTCAATTTTCAACTGCCCGATGGACGCCATTTTCAGTTTCAAATCAACTCCTCGGGGGCACAACCACTCTACTTCGAGACGGCCTATATGGCGTGGTGGATTGGCAATCTCGGCAACGGAACAAAGGTCGAAAAATTCACGGATCGGATTGAGCTGACCGTTGATGGCGATACAACTTACGTCTTCGATCAATCCGCGAAGCTGACAACGATCCGTTTTCGAGGCGGATATCAACAGTCGATCACTTACGATGCAAATGGCCGCCGGTCGGTGGTCTCTGACAATCTTGGTCGCACACTGACGTTTTCATACGATAGCCATGGCTATCTGAGCGAACTCAATGCTGTTGGAACACGCATCTATAAGTACCGTTATAAGACAACCGTCGATACCGCCGCGCTTGAAGCGCAGTATCCGGGCACGGATTTCTCTCAAGCGCGGAACTCCAGAAACGTCCTGGAGAAGGTCATTCTGCCGGACGACACCGCCGGTACCGATGCGGACAACCCGACACTTACCTATCACTATGAGGATCCGGCCGATCCGACCCTGCTGACGGGCATCACGGATGAACGCGGCGTTCGCTATGCGACCTGGGCATATGACGCGCAGGGCCGGGCTACCCTGAGCACGCATGCCGGAGGGGCTGACAGCACCACCTTTACCTTCGATGATACGGGCAACAAGGTTACGATAGCGAATGCGCTCGCCAAGCAAACGGAATATCGGTTTGCCTTGGCCGAGAATTCAGCGCGGCGGCTGACCTCGATCCAGGGGCAGGCCTCGGCGAACTGCCCTTCATCCACGCAATCCTTCACCTATGACGCCAACTCCTTCGTCGCGTCGGTAACTGATGAGGAGGGGCGGGTTACAGCTTATGTCAACGACGCCCGCGGTCGAGCCACATCTGTCACGCGGGGCTCTGGCAGCGCCACGCCGTCGACCACCACGATGAGTTGGCATCCGCTTTGGGATGTGCAGACTCAAATCGTCGAACCCGGGCGCACCACCGATCTTGCCTGGAACGCGCTCGGTCAGCTTTCGTCGCTGACGCAGACGGATACGACCACCCAGACCGTTCCCTATTCCACCAATGGCCAGACGCGCGCTTGGACCTTCACCTATGGCACAGCCGGCCTGCTCCTCACCACCGACGGGCCGTTGCCTGGCCCAGGCGATACGGTAACCTACACCTACAATCCGCAAGGCTTTGTCTCGACGGTCACGAACGAAGTCGGACACGTCACGACGATCGATACCGTGAATGAGCGCGGCCAGCCGACCCTGGTGACCGATCCGAACGGCATCAAGACAGCTTTGACTTATGACGCTCGGGGTCGCCTGCTGACCACGACGACGGATTCGACCGGAAATTCGGCCGTCACCAGCTTTACCTATGACGGTGTCGGCCAGATCACCCGCATCACCTTGCCGAACGGCAGCTGGCAGAACTTCACCTACGACGATGGGCGGCGCCTGACTCTCGTCGCCAACAATATTGGCGAGACGATCACCTATGTCCGTGATGCGCTCGGTGGCGCGACCTCGATCACACGGAAGACCTCGGGTGGCTCGGCTACTTTCAGCCGTACCCAGGTGTTCGATGAGCTCGGCCGCCTGCTGCGCAGTCTCGGCGCCAGCGGCAGTGCCTGGCGCTTCGGCTACGACAAGACCGACAATGTGACCGCCGTGACCGACCCGCGCTCGAATATCTATGGCTATGCCTTCGACGCGCTGAACCGGCTGATCAAGGAGACCGACGAGGACAACCATGCGGTCGAGGTGGCGCGCAACGGCGTCGATGCGATCACCAGCTACAAGGACGGCCGCAATCTCACCACCTCCTATATCCGCAACGGGTTCGGCGAAGTGATTCAGGCGGCCTCGCCCGACAGCGGCACGGTCGTCTATCAGCGCGACCAACGTGGGCTGATCACGCAGAAGACCGATGCGCGCGGCATCGTCACCGACTACGCCTTCGACAATGCTGGCCGGCTGACCAGCCGCAGCTACCCGGCCGCAACGGCCGAGAACGTGACGTTGACCTATGACGATGTCACTGCTGGCAATCGCGGCAAGGGACGGCTGACGGGAATGGCGGACGCTTCCGGAACCACGGCCTGGATTTATGATGCGCGCGGCAATGTCCTCAGCGAAACGCGCAGCATCGCGGGCAAGAGCTATGTGATCGGCTATGAGTACGATACATCGGAAAAGGTGACGCGGATCGTCTATCCGTCCGGCCGGATCGTCGCGTTCGGGCGTGATGCGACAGGGCGTGTCAGCGGCGTGACGACGCGCCTCAATGCCGGTGCGTCACCTGCCACCTTGGCTTCAGGTGTCACCTACCAGCCCTTCGGCGATCTCCGCGGGCTCACCTTCGGCAACGGCCTCAGCCTGTCGCGAGGTTTCTCGGCCGACGACGAACTCCAGCAGATCCTGGTGCAGGACCCAGTGAGCGGCACGGCTCTCGTGAAACGCTCCTATGGACGGGGCTTCGACGGGCTCAATCTGATACAGATCGACATCCAGGACGATGTTTTGCCGAGCCCCAGTCAGGCTTTCACTTACACGCCGACACGGCGCCTCCAAAGTGGCACCGGCGTCTGGGGCCAGCTCAATTATCTCTACGACGCGGTGGGAAACCGGACGCAGGAAACTCTGGTCCAGGGCGGCGTCACCACGGATGCGGTGACGAGCTACGGCACGGCCTCCAACCGGCTTGCTCAGGTCACGACCAACGGCTCGGTGACCCGAACCTTCGGCCATGATGCCGCCGGCAATGTCACGAGCGATGCCAAGGGCGGTGCGACCTGGTCCTTCACGCACAATGCGGCAGGCAGGCTCGCGCAGGCGCTGGACGGCACGACGCTGAAGGGCACCTACACCTATGACGGACTGGAGCGCCTGGCGATCCGGGCGGTGAGCAACACCACGCCCTCAGGCACGGTCCACATGCTCTACGACACAGCGGGTCGGCTGCTGGCGGAGGCGGATGCTGCGACCGGCGCGACCCTGCGTGAATATGTCTGGCTTGAGGTCGAGGATTACGAAGTCGAGGGAGGCCCAACGCGCCGGCCGGCGAACGACAATCTCGCGACCGGCCGATTGGGCACGGCCGAGAACGACAATGATCCGACCGCGCGGACGCAACTGCCCTCGTTGCAATGGCCGAAGCGGAACATGGCGGCTCGCGCGCTACCGCTCGCCGTCATCGCCGACGTGAGCACGAGCCCGCAGACGCTCTATGTCCATGCCGACCATCTCGATCGGCCGATCAGGATGACGGACCAGAGCCAGACGCTGGTCTGGGATGCGCAGTACAGGCCCTATGGCGAGGTCATCAGCATAACCGGCTCAGCGTCGTTGGACGCGCGCTTCCCCGGCCAATGGTTCCAGCTCGAAACCGGCTTGCACTACAACTGGCACCGGCACTACGATCCGACCACCGGACGCTACCTGCAGCCCGACCCGCTCGGCCTCGTCGATGGCCCATCCGTCTACGCCTATGCCAACAGTTCACCGCAGATGTGGAGCGATCCAGAGGGGTTGAATCCGGCAATCCCGATTGTTGCCTATTGTGCCGCGAATCCGCTGGCCTGCGCAACGCTCGGAGGAGGCATAAGCGCCGGCGTTCAGCAGATCATCGCCTTCTGCATGGCGAAGAAATCTGGAAAGGAAAAAGCAAGTGATATTCCAAGTTGGGCGGCGGGCCAGCGGCCGCGGCCTGGCGAAAGTGGAAAGGAGTTTGCGGATCGGCTCCTTGATCAAAGATACGGGAAAGGAAATTATAAGAAGGGGCCGGGTTCTGAGCACTCAAAGGTTCAAAAGTATGGAGACAGGTCGCGATGAGAGAAGGGGCGTATCTTCTAGTCCATGAATCGAAGCACAACGGGGATATCAAAATTATTGGCCTGTATTCAGATAGGAAAAAGGCTGATATGGTAATATCTAAACTAATCACAAAACCAGGATTTAGAGAGGATGTCTCTGGTTTTTGTGTAGAATTTTACAAATTTAACGAAGATAATTGGATTGATGGATTTATTACGGTTCACCATGAAGATGGTCTTTCAAAAAAATAGGCTTAAATTGTTTTTATGCTTAATTTGCTGGATTAATATATTTGCCGATGATCATTAATTTTACAAATTTTGATTTATATAAATTGACCGCTGAGAAAAGGCAGCTAGGTGGGCGGAGCTACTAAGGAGGCAATCTTATTGCTGGTGGTGATTTGCTAGGCTTAATTCGGGTTTGAGCTGATTTTGAGCGAAGTTTTTAGCTTCATTTTCGTTGCATTGCTCTGTCTCGCTTGCTGGGTCGACTTCACGCGACTCATCATTCCGAATGCGCTCAATCTCGCGATCCTGGTGCTCGGCCTCGCGCAATCCGCCATCAGCGGCGCTCCACAACCTGTGGATGCGCTGATCGGCGTCTTGGCCGATGGTGGCGTTCACGGCATGATCGCGATCTTCTACCGGCGCTACAGAGGCTTCGATGCGATTGGCATGGGCGACGTCAAGTTCACCGCCGCCGCAGGCGCCTGGCTCGGCTTGATGGGATTGCCGCAGATGTTGCTGATCGCTTCCTGCTTGGACTGGCGGATACAGACTAGGTCGCAGCTTGCAGCGGCGCTCTGAATGGGCGCCGCCCTATTCCGTGCAGTGGCCCAAGCGGAGCATAACGGCGCGCGATATCGCGCGCGGTGATAGCCGACGCAGGCACGAGCCCAAAGCTGCTCTATGTCCATGCCGATCATCTCGACCGGCCGGTGCGGATGAGCGACGGGGGGCAAGACGCTGGTCTGGGATGCGGTCTATCGCCCGTTCGGTGCGGTCGAGGCGATCACCGGCCCGGCTGCGCTCGACGCCCGCTTCCCTGGGCAATGGTTCCAGCTCGAGACCGGGCTTCACTACAACTGGCATCGGCACTACGATCCGACCCCCGGACGCTACCTTGAGCTCGAGCCGCTCGGCTTTGTCGATGGGACGAGCGTCTACACGTATGGCGATGGCGTCCCAACTACGTGGACAGACGAGCTGGGACTCAATCCGGGGCTCAGAATTTTTTTAACGTACATTCGGAGTTCAAGAAATATTGGAGCGAAGTCTGGGCCAGAATTTCTAAAGCACGCCCGGCAGAATCGAGATGGTCTTCGTCGCATAGATGACCTGATCGATCAATGTAAAAGGGCTCGCTCTCACGGAGAGAGGCAGAGTCTGCGGGCGCAATATGACAAGGAAGTTCGGGAGTTGGAGCGTCATTTCAAAGAAATGCGCCAGAAGTGGCCCGATTCACCGATCGATGTGCCGAGGGTCCCAAAATGGCCAGGTTGAAGGGCGAATTGAAGAGAGCTGTTTCTAGAAACGACGATGAAGAGATTTGGCGGCTGTGCGCGAACAGTTGGTATTCTGAAGCTGCTTATTCCAGACCACGTGATATTTGGAGCGAGATCAAAGAATGCATTGAGATTGGTGACGAGTCAGCAATCGCAGCGATATCGTCATGTATAGTAGAGCACATGCTTCAGGTTGATTTTGAGTATTTTGCGAGAGAGATCAAGATAGAATTAGATAAAGGAAATGTTCCAATGGCGGACTGCATGTCGACGTGTGGCAAATTCGGGCAGTCACTTTTGCCCGAAAATTCAAATCTATTTGATTTATTGAAGCAGAGATCCGATAATATACTTGAGCTAAACAATAATATTTAGCGACTGAGAAAGGGCGAGTTTCACCCTCTCCTTCCTCCCCTTAGCTATCACGCGTCCTGGCTGATACTGACGATATAGTAGCCGCCGCCATAGAGGTGGACGCTCTCTGGCTCAGTCCCAGCACCCGGTTGGAGAGCGCCGCCAGGAAATGGCGGCGCGGACTTTTTCGACATGAGCACGGAAATGACGATAACCAGAAGTAGAATTTTTCTCTTGCCGCTCAGCTGGTTTCTGGCGATCGGCACAATGGCCACCTGGCTGATGCCGGCATTCCGGGGGCTATGAGCGCGTAGGGATCATGCTACCTGCGGATCGGCCCGACTGAACGGAGGGCTGAGGATGCTTCAGGCTGCGGCCTCTGCTCTCATTGCTGGTTTTCTCTCTAGCTATGCCGCCGGACTGGCGCTCCTGCCATGAGCCGCTCGGCTTCGGCTTTTGCTAGCAACGCCCGGTTCTGGTGATCCGCATGACGCGCCAGTTATCCGCCGTGCCCGTCCCATCCGCGTCGGTCGTCTCGACCAGCATCTTGCAATGCCGATGAGCCGCCACGGTCGGCACGAAGCCGCTTCCTGGCAGGACGATCGTGCTGGCCGGCCCGTAAACGACGAACGTGCGGCCTGAGCTCGTCGAGTACATGTCGGAGGGTGTCAGGCTGGTGCGCCGCATGAAATCGGCCATCGTGCCGCCGAAGAGCGTTTGGAACTCCGCGTCGCGCTCGGCCTCGAGATCGGCTGTCGTGCGGCAGCCACCGAACAGCGCGCAGACAGCTATCAGCGCTGCGCAGAGCGGGATACGACCTCGGCGTTGAACTAGGCCGCTGTGTGGGACGTTTGTGTGGGAAGCGTGGCCGAAATGGACGTAAGTGCTTGAAAATAATGGCGCCCCACGCAGGACAAACATAACGAATACGTGTCGCCGCTCATACTACCCTAGCGCTGCCGAATAGCGCCGCGCGGTGCCTCTGACCGCCGTGGCCCGTCCTGGCCGCTACTGCTCTGGGAGGAAGCCGTCCAGCTTCTGTAAGAGGATCGTGGACGTGATGGAGCAACTTGGTGCGGCTCGCGGTGCTGCTGCGCACCCGCGCCAGCCAGCTCGTCGATGGCTATTCCGAACAAAAGCGGCCCGGACTCCTCAACCCTAGAACGGGCGAAGCCGTCTTGCGGAGAAGCGAAAGGCGCTCTATCATTCGCACATGACTACGAACGTGAGAATTAATTCTGCCGACTGCGCACCCGCTGCGGATACCTGCAACATTCCCTGTTTCGACGGGCAACTGGTGCGACAGTTGAAGGCCAAGCTGCCCGACTCGGAGTCGCTTCAGGACGCGGGGCGGTTATTTGGCGCGCTGAGCGATCCGACGCGGTTGAAGCTGCTGGTCGCGCTGGGTCAGGGGGACGAGCTGTGCGTCTGCGATCTCGCGCATGTCGCTGGCACGACAATCTCGACGGCCTCGCACCACCTTCGCAAGCTGCGCGATCTCGGCGTCCTGAAGCACCGTAACGACGGCCGCATGGCCTATTACGCGATCCGCAATCGTCGGGTTGCGCAGCTCGCGAGCGTCATGTTCTCTCCTGCGGAGGCGTCCCGATGAGCGACGTGCTGGACCTGCAAACCTCGGCGCTGGCCGTTGTCGAGGATCAAATCTCCCAGGCGGTGAAGCACGCCAAATGTCACAAGTGCGGCTGCCTCCAAACCACGGTCGAAGCTCTGTCGGGGACCGAGGCCGGGCGGGGGCCGCTCGCCCCTGTTCTTCGCCAAGCGCGCGAGGTGTTCATACCCAAGCGCTATGACTGCATTGGGTGCGCGATCTGCTTTCCCGCGCTTGCCGCCAATGCGTTTGTCGAGGGCTATCCCGACGAAGGGGCCGGGCTTGATCTCTGCCCGACCGATGAACCTGAGGCGCGCGAGGGCTGGCCTCCGCTGCCTGGCGACTATGAAGTGATCCGCTACGGTGCGCCCGTAGCGGCCTGCACGCTCAACAGCGAGGAACTGGTCAAGACGCTGGCCGCGCGCCGCCCCGAAGGGCTGGCGATCGTCGGCACGATGCACACCGAGAACCTAGGCATCGAGCGCATCATTAAGAACACGCTCGCCAACCCGGAAATCCGCTACCTCGTCCTGTGCGGCGAAGACACGCAGCAGGCGATCGGCCATCTGCCGGGGCAAAGCCTCGCAAGCCTGTTCGAGAACGGCCTCGACGATCGCGGCCGCATCGTGGGTGCCAAGGGCAAGCGGCCGATCCTCAAGAACGTCACCCTCGATGAAGTCCACGCCTTCGTAGATCAGGTCGAGCTGGTGGCGATGATCGGGGAGTGCAATGTCGAGCGCATCGCGCGCGAAGTCGAGCGATGCGCAGCGCGCTCGCCCGGCCCCAACCCGGTTCCCTTCGCCAGCCTTCTCGTGCCCCGCTACAAGGTCGATCAACCGGCGCGGCTGGTGCTCGACAAGGCCGGATATTTCGTCGTCTATCCCGAGCGGCGAACCGGCCTGCTCGTGGTCGAGCATTATACCAACAAGGGCGTGCTGGATTGCGTGCTGGAAGGCTCCTCCACCGGCGCGCTTTATTCGGAAGTGATCGGGCGCGAGCTGATCTCGCGGCTCGATCACGCCGCCTATCTCGGCCGCGAGCTCGCCCGTGCGGAAGCGTCGCTGCGGACGGGTGAGCCGTTCGTTCAGGATGCCGCGCCCGATGCCGCCGCGACGGACAGCGGCGGCGATATGGCCGGGGCTTCGGCCGCGTCCTGCTGCGCGCCTGGAACGGCCTGCGACACCCCCTCACTCCAAGCCAAGGCGTGCTGCTGATGGGCAAGAAATGGATCGGCCTCGCCGTGGTGGCGCTGCTCGCCGGTGGCGTGGTGTTGGTCAAGCAAAGCGAGCGCCCCCCCGTCGCGAGTGCCGCGATGACGAGCGGCACGCCGCAAGTTCTGCTGCTTGCCGATATGAGCGAGGCCGGCGGTGAAGATAATTGCGCCAAGATCATCAGAGCGGTCGAAGTGGCGAGCGAGCGCCGTGTCAGGGTGGCGACGTTCGGACCCGGCGATGCCTCCCCGCTCCTCCAACGCTATTCCGTGCTGGTCAACCCGACCGTCCTCGTCCTGACCCCCGACGGGAAAGTCGCCGCCCGATTCGAGGGCGAGAGTGCCGCGACGGTCGCCGCCATTGAAGCGCGGCTCGCGCAAATCCGCCCGACCGCCTGAATGGACGCGCTTGAAAGTATCAGCGGGGCTTTATCCGCCGGGAACATGATCGCGCTGCCGCTGGCGCTCCTGGGCGGTCTCGTCGCCGGTCTGAATCCCTGTTGTCTTGCGCTCTACCCGGCCGCCGCCAGCGCCTGCTGCTCGACGCCGACGCGCCCGGTCGCGCGGCCGTTCGGTAACGCCGTCGCCTTCGTTCTCGGGTTGGCGATGGCGGTCACGCTGCTCGGCGTGATCGCGGTCGCGCTGGGACGGGTGGCGGCGATCAGCACGCCGCTCCGCTACGCCATCGCCGCGCTGCCGATCTTGTTCGGCCTCCATTATCTCGGCTGGCTCCGCCTCCCCACGCCCCCCGCCATCCGCCCCGGCGGCGGCATGGCGGGGGCATTCGGAACGGGGCTGCTGCTGTCGCTCGTGATCGGTCCATGCGGCACGCCGGTTCTGGCCGCGGTGCTGTCCTATGCCGCGCTCTCGCAGAACGTCGCCTACGGTGCTGCGCTCCTGTTCCTGTTCGGAATCGGGGCCGGGTTGCCCGTCCTGGCGGTGGGAACCGCCGCCGGGACGGCCATGACACGCCTTAGCGCCGGGCGGTTCGGGCGATGGCTCGATCCGGCGCTGGGCGTGTCGCTGATCCTGCTCGGCCTCTACCTTCTATGGAGAGCCTAAGCCGTGGCTGACCGCAAACCTTCTGCCCCGACGTTCGGTCCGTGGTTGCTGCTAGGGGTAGCGATCGTTGGCGAGATTGCAGGCGCCCTCCTGTTGCGGGTGAGCGACGGGTTCACGCGACTTGGCCCCACGCTCGCTGCCATCGCGTCCTTCGGCGTGGCGCTCTTTCTGGTCAGCCGCGTGATGAAGGCGTTACCGGTCAGCATCGCCTATCCGGTTTGGGCAGGTGGGGGCACGGCAGGCGTCGCCCTCCTGGGGGTGCTGCTGTTCGGAGAGTCGGTGGGTGCGCTCAAGCTCGCCGGCGTCGCCCTGGTTGTGGTCGGGGTGGTGGTTCTCAACGCCAGCTCAGAAAAGACCTCAGGATGTTAGGAGGGCGCGCAAAATGAGCCATGCCTGGCTGCTCCTGGGCGGAGCTATCATCTGTGAAATCACCGCCGCACTCGCGCTGCGGTTCAGCGACGGCTTCACCAAGCTGTGGCCGACTCTGCTGGCGCTGCTGACCTTCGGAACGGCGTTCTATCTGATAAGCATCGCGCTCAAGACCCTGCCGGTCAGCATCGCCTATCCGGTCTGGGCCGGTTCGGGAACGGTTGGCGTCGCGCTGGTGGGCGTCCTGGCGCTTCGCGAGTCTTTGAGTGTTCGCAAAGTAGCTGGCGTGGTGCTGGTAGTGCTCGGGATAGTGGTCCTCAATTCGACCGCATCCTGAGCGTGGGCAGCCGATCGCCAGCGAAGGTCTCGGTCCTCGCAGTGATCGGCGTTGTCATGTGCGTAGGTCTGACCTCCTGCCAGCAGCCATCGGAGCCGACAGAACGGGCCGATCCCAAGAACGTCGAGCAGGTCGCTATGGGAAGGATTGTCTATAATCAACACTGTGCATCATGCCACGGCGCGAATTTGGAAGGACAACCCAACTGGCGTAAGCGAAGGCTCGACGGCCGCTTGCCAGCGCCTCCTCACGATAGAACAGGCCACACTTGGGAGCATCCCGACGACGCGATCTTCCGGGTCACCAAACAAGGATTCCAAGCGTTCGCTGGACCTCAATATGAAACCGATATGCCCGGCTTCGGAAACGTGCTGAGCGACGATCAGATTTGGGCCGTCATTGCTTACATGAAGAGCCGCTGGCCGCAGGAGCTACTTGAGCGCCGGCGCCCTAAGAAACCTTCGGCGGCACATGAGGCACACGTCAGCGTGGGCAGTAGGTGAGCCTGCAACACAATCTAAGGCGTGGAGCCATGCCCACCGAACAGCTCACATGACGGAGGAGCTGGCCAGCTTTACCTTGATAAGACGCCCTCGTGTCAAGCCGTGCTTCGATAGCTCCTTGGAGCGTAAGGCGGCCGGGGTGCCGGGGGAATCGGAAACGGACATTTCCAACTTCGCCATGAGACCTAAAGCGCTTGCCGTTTGATATCGGTCAGCTTCGCTATGCGATCGCCGCCGCCGATCATGGCAGCTTCTATCGCGCTGCGCGGTCGATGGGCGTCGAACAATCGACGCTGAGCCGAAAAATCCTGAGATTGGAACATGCGATCGGAGCCAAAATATTCCATCGTTCGCGGGCCGGCGTCAGCACGACTTTCGTAGGCGATCAGTTCATCCGCAGTGCCAGGCCGATGGTTGCTAGTGCCGACAAGCTCGTCGCGATGATGCGCGCCGCAGGTCAGGGTCGCGCCGGCGGATTGAGGCTTGGGCATAACAATTCGGTTTCGGCGGGCAATCTTCGCGCGACGATGATGAACTGGCGGGACACGCATCCCGACGTTCAGGTTGAGTGCGTCGAGGCCAATCGCGGCGTGCTCCTCGCGGGCCTCGATACCGGGGAGATCGACATCGCGATCCTCATGGGAGCGGCTAGCCATGACGGGTTTCGCTGCGAGCCACTGTGGAGCGAGCGGATGCTCGTCGCACTGTCCACCTCGCATCCGCTCGCGGAACGCGACGTGGTTCACTGGACGGATCTTCGCGGCGAGCGATTCCTGCTGCCTGCCGCCGATCCCGGCCCGGAGATACGAGACATGCTGCTGGGCCGTCTGGCGGTCTCGGGCGGCAAGCCCGACATCCGAATGCACCAATCGAGCCGCGAGACAGTGCTAAGCGTTCTCGGCGGCATCGCGGGCGTGAGCATCGTCTGCGAGGGTTCTACTGGGGCGCGCTATCCTGATGTTGTCTATCGACCGATACACGGCGAACAAGGGCCAGCGCTCACTGGTTATTCCGGTTGCTGGCGCGACGACAACGGCAATCCGGCGCTGCGCCGCTTTCTTGGATTCATCAAGGCGCGCTATGCCCTATCCTTTGATTTCTTGCAGCGATTCCAGTAAATTAAAGGCCAGTTTGTGGAGTTACCGCCATGTCGCAAGGCAAGACAATCATCATCGCGCTCGTCACTTTGGTTATCGGCTTCGCTGGTGGATTTGTTCTGCGGCCGGTCATCGCGCCGACCCAGTATACAGCCCCCGTCGCCATCCCGTCTCTTGTCGCTGCGGCGCTACGCGAGGCGCGTGGCACGCAATATTTCGTGGCGAATATCGACGAGGCGCGGCAGGTCGTGGCCGGATGCCGCGACGGCTCGGTGCGGGGCGGTGAATGCGCCACTGCCGAGGAAGCGATAATCAAGGTCGAGGCTCAGGAGCGCCGCAAGCGGTTCTTGGGTAACTGACGGCAGCGCGTCGACTCAGTCCTTGCGAGCTCCCCGACGCCGCGAAAAAGCGCGGTCGCTTGCCATGAACCTTGCCAACATGGGCGAGACGAGCTTGTCGGGGGAAACGACCTCCCCGCCCGTTTCGGCCGCGAGAGCAGCGGCGTAGGCGACAAGATCGCGGTGAACGGCCGCCGGCAGTTCGACCGTCAGCTTGAGGGGTCGGTCGTCCGCCAGCGGCCCCAGCTTCAACTTCGTCATCGCGTTGCTCCGATCGGTTCGAGCACAAGGTCGCGGGTAAGAACCACGCGGAGCGGATGGCCCGGCCGGATGGTGAGCGTCGGCTGTACGTTGAGCTGCCTCCGCACGTTTTGCTGGCCGGTCTGATTGATGGTGTCCTGCGAGCCGCGCCGCAGGGCACGGGTCAGGGCGTCCTCGCTGCCCGCACCCAGCTCGGCGCCGACGCCGAGCAATGTCGAGACGGCCGCCGCCTTGAGGAGATTGCCCCAATGCTGGTTGACGCGGTCCTGTAGCCCCGCGAAGCCGGCTCCGTCGGTGCCGGGCTGGCGCTCGAGAACGATCGAGCGCCCGTCCGGCATGATCAGCCGATCCCAGGCGAGCAGCACGCGGGTCTGCCCGGCAGCGATCTCACTGTCATACTCGCCGATCAGCCGGGCGCCCTGCGGAATGAGGAGGATTCGCCCGGTCGGGCTGTCATAGACGTTGGCCGTCACTTGCGCGGTGATCTGGCCGGGCAGGTCGGAACGGACGCCGGTGATGAGCGCGGCGGGGATGATGCTGCCGGCCTGCACGACGTTGGGCGATACCGGCGCCGTCAGCCGCTCTACGCTCACAGTGCGCTGATTAGGCGCCTGGGCCATAAAGGCACGCTTGGCGGCTTGGTCGCCTTGCGCCGCCGTGTCGGCCGACGCCGGACCCGTTGGGCTTGGCGCGGCCAGGCTGGGCAAGGTCGGAGCCGATGATGATGCGGCTCCTCCCCCGCCCCCGAGGAAGACTGAGCTGGTGCGGGCCGCGTCGCGCTCTTGGCTGATGCGCTGTCGGGCGGCTTCGGCCGCCTGAGCGCGAGGATCGGGCTGTCCCGCCTGCGCGCCGACCGGCGGCACGGGCACGGATTCGCCGCGCTGCTGCGCCGAGACGATCGGACGGCCGAGATCGCCGGGAAGCGGCGGGCCGAGGCGTGGTGCTTGGGCGTAGTCGCGCGGCCCGGAGGTGATGGTCTCGGACGTGGCGCGGCTGTCGGTGCTGTAGAGTTCCTTCGCCTCGCGCTCACCGGCGGGCCGCAGCGCATAGATCAGCGAGCCGCCAATGCCCAGCCCGGCGGCGACGCCGACGACGGCGAGCGCCCTGCGCGAGAGCCGCATGACGCGCGGCGGGTCGCCGCGAAGCTGAAAAGCGTGCGAATCGGCCGGGGCCGGCTGCGCGGCGCCCTGATGTGGCGCGGTGTCCGTAGGATCGCTCACGGCCGCCCCCTGCGTCTATCATCGCGCACGATGCGGATGCGCTGTTCGCTGCGCCGATCGCCCAGGCGCAACTCGGCGGCGGCGAACAGGCGATCGACCACCATGTAGCGGCCCTGCACGCGGTAGTTGACCAGCTCGGCGTTACCGGCCGCGCCGGTTACGAACAGCGGCGGCATCTCGCCCTGCGAGATCCCGGCGGGAAACTCGATGAACACCTGCCGTCCGTCGTCGAACGCACGGGCCGGACGCCACGGCACCCGGTCGCCCTCGATGCGATAGCGGAAATTGAGCGCGGACACGTCCACGCCCGTCGCAACCGACGCGGCAGATGCCGCCGCCGCGTTGCGGCCTTGCAAGACGATCAGCGCGTCCTGTGGGTAGGTCCAGCTTACCGACGCCATGTAGGTCGCGGCCGTAGCGCGCAACTCCAGATGGTAGGTGCGCCGATCGGTGTTTATGACGAGGTTGGTGGCAAGGTCCGGCCGGGTGGGCTTGACGAGGATATGCATCCGCGCCGTCGGCCCGTTGCCGCTAACGGTGTCGCCGATGATCCAGCGCACGGTGTCGCCGGCCGCGACCGGCCCCGGTCCCACGAGTTGCTCGCCTTCCTGCAACGCGATGTCCGTCACCTGGCCGGGTGCGGTATAGACCTGATAGAGCGCGCCGTCCGTCCAAGGATATTGCTGGATGGCGTTGATGAAGCCGTCGCGCACCGGCTGCACGCGGGCGGCGGCGTTCGCCGCGCCGACACGCTGGCGAGGATCCGATGGCTCCGGCGCGCGGGGCGTGTCGGTCACCGGCTTCAACTGGCCCGGAAGCGGCAATGGCTCGGGGATCGCCACCACCTCGACCGCGCGCGGCGGTTCCGGCGCGGGGGTCGCGGCGATCTCGGCCGGCGGATCGTCATAGGCGATAGCGGGCGGTTTTGCCGATGTGGTGGCGCAGCCGGCGAGCGCGGAAGCGGAGAGGAGCAGCGCCGCCGATGCGGCGCGGCGGAACGTACTGGTGGTCATTGCGACAGCTCCTTCGACCAGTTGAGGGCATTGATGAAGACGCCGAGCGGATTCTTGCGCAGCGCGTCGGGCGTGCGCGGTGGCTGCACGACGACGGTGAGGATCGCCGACCAGCGCTCGGTGGCGGCAAGACTGCCGTCTTGATATCGCCGCTCGGTCCAGGCGACGCGGAAGCTGTCGGGCGATGCGCGGATGACGCTCGACACGTCCACCGCGACCTGCACCCGGCCGACATTGGCGAACGGGTCATTGGCCCGCGCATAATCGTTGAGCGCGAGCGCGCCGCGATCGGTCGTGAAGTCGTAAGCCCTTAGCCAGTTCTGGCGGACGATGACCGGATCGGCAGGAATCGAGCGGACCTGCTCGATGAAGCGGGCGAGGTGGAACGCGACCTGTGGATCGGTTGGGCGGTAGCCGGCCTCGGCCGGCGCGACCGCCTGCGCCTCACCGAGCCGATCGACCTGCACCACCCAGGGCACGATGTGGCCGCGCGTCGATTGCCAGACGAGGCCACCGGCCAGGCCGCCGGAGAGGGCCAGCGCGCCGAAGAATGCGAGCCGCCAGTTCTTTGCCTGAACGCGGGATGAGCCGATCCGGTCATCCCATACCTGCGCCGCGCGCTGATAAGGGGTCGTTGGCTCGGGCGTCTGGCCGTAGCGGATGGTGGGGCGTCTAAACATGGATCAATCCTTCTGGCTGACATCGACCGATGCGCCACTGCCCCCACCATCGCCGGAGCGCAGCGTGTGGGCGGCGACGGTCGCGCCGTGGGTCATGGTCTGGCGGTTCTTCATGGCGGACGCCCAAGCGGGCGCGCCGGACGACGATGACGGTGATGGTGAGGCCGCCGTGCCGCCTGAAATGGTCCCGCCGGTGGCAGTGACAGCGGCGCGGCCACCCGAGCGATAGCTGTCCTTGAGCGAAGCGGCCGCTTTGCGTAGCGGCGAAATGGCCGCGCCGGCTGCGGCACGGCCAGCGCCGGCCGCGCCGCCCGCGACCGCAGCGCCCCCGGTCTTGCCGGCGGAGCCGAGGGCATAAGCGCTGCTCGCTGCGCCCGAGGCGAATGCGCCGCCGCGCGCCGCGCCACCAACGGCTCCAGCCATCGCGCCAGCGCCAAGGCGGGCGGCGGCCGCACCGCCGACTAGGGCGCCACCGGCCGCGAGCACGGTTCCGGCCGCGGCGCCAGCGCCCAGCGCGGGACCGCCCGAAACGATGCCATTGGCGATGCTCGGCCCGAAGATGCCAAGGCCGAGCAAGCAGAGCGAGGCGAGCGCCACCGCCATCGCGTCCTCGATGCTCGGCTGCGCGCCGCCGAAGCCGGCGCGGAACTCGTCGAAGAGCGTAGAGCCGATACCGACGATGACGGCGAGCACCAGCACCTTGACGCCCGACGAGATAACCAACCCCAGCACGCGCTCGGCCATGAAGGCGGTCTTGCCGAACAGACCGAACGGGATGAGCACGAAGCCGGCGAGCGTCGCCAACTTGAACTCGATCAAGGTGATGAAGAGCTGGATCGACAGAATGAAGAACGCGAGGATAACGAGCACCCAGGCGAACAGCAGCACCGCGATCTGGATGAAGTTCTCGAAGAACGCGACCCAGCCCATCAGGTCGGAAATGGATTGGAGGATCGGTTCGCCCGCTTCCAAGCCGACTTGAGCGACGCGGCCCGGCTGTAGCAGCTCGGCGGCGGTGAACCCGGTGCCGGACGCTTTCAGGCCCAGGCCGGCGAAGCTCTCGAAGACGATCCGCGCCAGGCTGTTCCAGTTGCCGATGATGTAGGCGAAGATGCCGACGAAGAGGGTCTTCTTGACGAGGCGCGCGATGATGTCGTCGCCTTCGCCCCAGGTCCAGAACAGCGCGGCCAAGGTCACGTCGATGACGATCAGCGTCGTGGCGATGAACGCCACCTCGCCGCCGAGCAGGCCGAACCCGCTGTCGATGTAGCGGGTGAAGACATCCAGAAAGCGATCGACGACGCCGGTGCCGCCCATGTCAGTTCTCCTGTGCCGAGGTGCCGTCGGCGATGCGGGCGGCGGGGCGCGCGCCGGGCGCGAGGAACCGGCGGCGGTTCTCGGCCCAGGCGCGCAGACAATCGGAATCGCTCGCGCCGGCTTGTCCAAGCGATTGACAGCGGCGCAGCTCGATCAGCAGCGGGTCGGCCGTCGCCGGGGTGTCGGCGACGGCCGCCGGCTCGTCGCGCGCGGGCTCGGGCGCGCGGCTCATCTCGATCGCCGTCATCGTGATGGCGATGGCGATGAAGATGACGGCGCCGATGCGCGCGAGGAGCTTGGTGTCCATCGGCTCAGTCGTGGAACATGCTTGCGTTGCCCGGCTGGTAGCCGGTGGATCGCGTCAGGAAGCGGCGGAGCCGCTCGCGGCTTTCGGCCTCGACCGCCACATTGCGCGCCGAATCCAGCGCCTGCGCCCGGCCCTGCGCGGCGAGCAGCGCCGTTAGGTCCGCGAGCTGCTGCGATTGCAGCGCGAGAAGCTGATTGCCCGCCTGCGCGGCCTGCAGCGCGCCGGTCGCCGACTGGCTGGAGGAGACCAGGCCGTCCATCGTCGTGCGCGCGCCGTCGATGTTGCCGACCACGCCCGCCTGAACGCGCAGTGCGTCCTCGAACGCGCCGACGCTATCCTCCCAGCGCGCATTCGCGTTGGCGACCATCTGCGCGTGGGTGCCGGTGAGCGCCGCACCCTTGTAGCGGTTGCTGAACGCCTGTTGGACGTTCTGCACGTCGTAGGCGATACGCTGCGCCTGGCCGAGAAGCTGCTGGGTGCGCTGCACCTGCTGTTGCAACTGCTGGAGCGAGCTGAACGGCAGCGAGGTCAGATTGCGAGCCTCATTGATGAGGCTCGTCGCCTGGTTCTGGATTTGCTGAATCTGGTTGTTGATCTGCTGGAGCGACCGGGCGGCGGTCAGCACGTTCTGCGCATAGTTGGTCGGGTCATAGACGATGCCCCCGAACTGAGCGTGCGCCGGCGTCGCGGCGGTGATGCCGATCATGCTCGACGTGGCGATGGCGCCGGCCAGCATGGCACGGCGCAGGATATTGGGTTTCATGGGGTCATGTCCTTCAAGGCAAGGGGGAGCTGGCCGGCATCTTCCCGGCGGCCGGCCAGCGGATCGGGTTGGGGTTCGGGAAGAAGCTCGACGGCCCAGGCGCAGCCGCGATGGCGCAGCCATTCGGCGGCGAAGCGTTCGCGGCCGTGGGTCTCGACCAGCTCTGCGATGCGGAGCTGGTCTGTCTTGGAAGAGGCGGCGGCGAAGGCGAGCGCGACCTCGCCCAGCCCCAGCTCGAACAGCCGGTTGCCGCGCCGCGACTGGCAGTAATAATCGCGCTTGGGCGTTGCCCGGCTGAGGATTTCGATCTGCCGGGCGTTCAGGCCGAAGCGCTCATAGATGGCCGCGATCTGCGGTTCGGCAGCGCGCTCGTTCGGCAGGAAGATGCGCGTCGGGCAGCTTTCGATGATGGCCGGCGCGATGCTGCTGGTCTCGATGTCGGCCAGGCTCTGCGTCGCGAACACGACACTGGCGTTCTTCTTCCGCAAGGTCTTGAGCCATTCGCGGAGCTGGGCTGCGAAATCCGGGCTGTCGAGGACAAGCCAGCCCTCGTCGATGATGATGAGCGTGGGCGAGCCGTCCAGCCGGCCTTCGATTCGGTGGAACAGATAGGACAGGACCGCGGCCGCCGAACCGGCGCCGACCAATCCCTCCGTCTCAAACGCCTGGACCGATGCCTCGCCGAGACGCTCGGCCTCGGCGTCGAGCAGCCGGCCCCACGGTCCGCCGAGGCAGTAAGGGGCAATAGCCTGCTTGAGCTGCTGGCTCTGCAACAGCACCACCAGGCCGGTCAGCGTGCGTTCGGAAGCCGGCGCGCTGGCGAGCGAGCCGAGCGCCGACCAGATATGCTCCTTGGCCTGCGGATCGACCGCGACGCCTTCGGACGCGAGGATCGCCGCCAGCCATTCCGCCGCCCAGGCTCGTTCGGCGGTATCGTCGATATGGGCGAGCGGCTGTAGCTGGACGCCGGTTTCTGCCTCGTCGGCCAACATGCCGCCGAGATCCTGCCAGTCGCCGCCCATGCCGATCGCGGCGGCGCGGATGCTGCCACCGAAGTCGAAGGCGAAAACCTGTGCGCCGGCATAGCGCCGGAACTGCATCGCCATCAGCGCGAGCAGCACCGACTTGCCCGCGCCGGTCGGCCCGACGATCAAGGTGTGGCCAACATCGCCGACGTGAAGGGAAAACCGGAACGGGGTCGAGCCTTCGGTCCTGCCGTAAAGCAAGGGGGGTTGCCCGAAGTGCTCGTCCCGTTCCGGCCCCGCCCATACCGCTGACAGGGGGATCAGGTGGGCGAGATTGATGGTGGAAACCGGGGGTTGGCGGACGTTGGCGTAGGTGTGGCCAGGGAGACTCCCCAGCCATGCCTCGATCGCGTTCATGCCCTCGGCGATGACGGTGAAGTCGCGGCCCTGGATGACTTTCTCGACAAGCCGCAGCTTCTCCGCAGCGATGGCGGCATCGCGGTCCCACACCGTCACCGTCGCGGTGACGTAGGCCATGCCGGCATAGTCGGCGCCCAGCTCCTGCAAGGCGGTGTCGGCGTCGGCGGCCTTGTTCGAGGCGTCGCTGTCGAGCAAAGTGCTCGCCTCATTGGTCATGATTTCCTTGAGGATCGCGGCGACGGACTTGCGCTTGGCGAACCACTGGCGACGGATGCGGGTCAGCAGTTTGGTCGCGTCGGTCTTGTCGAGCATGATCGCGCGCGTCGCCCAGCGATATTCGAAGGCGAGCCGGTTCAACTCATCGAGCAAGCCGGGGAACGTCACGCTCGGAAAGCCGACGATGGTGAGCGTGCGGAGATGATGATCGCCGAGCTTCGGTTCGAGGCCGCCGGTCAGCGGTTCGTCGGCGAGCAGCGCGTCGAGGTGCATCGGCGTTTCCGGCACGCGGATACGCTGCCGCCGTGTCGAAACCGTGCTGTGCAGGTAGGTCAGCGTCTCGGCGTCATCGAGCCAGCGGACCTCGGGCACGAAGCCTTCGACGAGGTTAAGCACCCGATCGCTGCGATCGGTGAAGCCCTTGAGCAATTCCCACGGGTCGACGCCGCTGGTGGACCGGCCTTCATAGAGCCAGCCTTCGGCGCGCGCGGCTTCCTCGGCCGGCGGCATCCACAACAGCGTCAAATAATACGCGCTCTCGAAATGCGCCCCTTCCTCGCGGAACTGTTCGCGCCGTTCCATCTCGACCAGCGCCGAGACGGGATCGGGAAACTCCACGTCCGGGTAGTCGAGCGCGGGCGTGCGCTGCGCTTCGACGAAAATCGCCCAACCCGACCCCAGTCGGCGGAGCGAGCTGTTCAGCCGCGCGGTGGTCGCCACCAGCTCGGCGGGCGTCGCGCTGTCGAGATCGGGGCCGCGGAACCGGGCGGTGCGCTGGAACGAGCCGTCCTTGTTGAGCACGACGCCCTCGCCGACCAGAGCCGCCCAGGGCAGGAAGTCGGCCAAGTGCGCAGCCTTGCTGCGATATTCACGCAAACTCATCATGGCCGCATCCACGTCGGGTAACGGAGGTGGCGGCGGGCCACGTCCACGAATTGCGGGTCGCGACGCGCGGCCCAGACGGATAGCCCGTGGCCGACGGCCCAGATGACCAGGCCCGCGATCCAGAGCCGCAGGCCGAGACCGATCGCGCCCGCCAGCGTGCCGTTGACGATGGCGAGCGACCGGGGGGCGCCGCCGAGCAATATCGGCTCGGTCAGCGCCCGGTGGACCGGCGCGAAATAGCCCGCGATCGGCTCGGCCGCGTCCATCAGACCAGCGCCCCGCCGCCGAAGCTGAAGAAGCTGAGGAAGAAGGAACTGGCTGCGAACGCGATCGACAGGCCGAACACGATCTGGATCAAGCGGCGCGAGCCGCCCGACGTGTCGCCGAACGCGAGCGTCAGGCCGGTCACGATGATGATGATGACGGCGATGATCTTCGCCACCGGCCCCTCGATGCTTTCGAGGATCGACTGGAGCGGGGCCTCCCACGGCATCGACGAGCCGCCGGCATGAGCGGGAACGGAGAAGGTCAACGCGATCACGCTCGCGGTGGCGGTGAGCATGGCGCGGCGTGCGCCATGCCGAACGGCATGGATCATGGCAGGTCTCCCGGTTGGGTGGTGGAAAGCGAAATGAGGCGGTAGTCGCCGGTGGCGGGGTCGAGCCCCTCGACACGGGCCAGCTCGGCAAGGCGGCGGCCGTGTCCGTCGCGGACCAGCACGGCGATCAGGTCGATGGTCTCGGCCAGCAGCGCGCGCGGGACCGTGATGACGGCCTCCTGGATGAGCTGCTCCATGCGGCGCAGCGCGCCAAGCGCGGTCCCGGCGTGGATCGTGCCGATGCCGCCGGGGTGTCCGGTGCCCCACGCTTTGAGGAGGTCGAGCGCTTCTGCGCCGCGCACCTCGCCGATGGGGATGCGATCAGGGCGCAGCCGCAGCGAAGATCGCACGAGATCGGACAGCGAGACGACGCCATCCTTGGTCCGCATGGCGACAAGGTTGGGCGCGGCGCATTGCAGCTCGCGAGTATCTTCGATCAGGACGATGCGGTCGGAGGTCTTGGCGACTTCGGCCAGGAGCGCGTTGACCAGCGTGGTCTTGCCGCTGCCGGTTCCGCCAGCGACGAGAATGTTGGCGCGGGTTTCGACGCCGTGCCGCAGCGCCTCGGCGTGAACCGCCGACATGATTCCGGCCGCAGCATAGTCGTCGAGCGTGAACACCGCGACGGCGGGCTTACGGATTGCGAAGGCCGGCGCGGCGACGACGGGCGGCAACAGCCCTTCAAACCGCTCGCCGCCCTCCGGCAGCTCGGCCGAAACGCGGGGGCTCCGGGCGTGAACCTCGACGCCGACATGGTGTGCGACCAAGCGGACAATGCGTTCGCCGTCAGCAGCGGTCAGCAACTCGCCGGTGTCGCTGATGCCTTCGCCCAGCCGATCGACCCAAACTTTGCCGTCCGGGTTCAACATCACCTCAATGACGGCAGGGTCTTCCAGCCAAGCCGCGATCGATGGCCCCAGCGCCGTGCGCAACATCCGTGCGCCGCGTGATCGAGCCTCGGATCGGAGTGAGTAAGCGGTCAACAACTGGCCCCTAGATTGGACCGGGCGAACCGCCGCCCGGCGTCAGGAGCACAGCAAGAGAGCCAGAAATATCCGCGTCGCAACAGCTAGTTGCCGGCGTAGTAGAGGGGGCGGTAGATACGATGCCGTCGGCGAAGATGCCTTCTGACTAAAACAAGCTGGGCGCGGCTATTCAATCCGACTCGGACGATGTTGCGCGCGGCCAGACGTCTTCCGGTATCTCGTCTATCAAGGTCTTGCCGCTGGCGTAGCGCCGGCCCAGCGTCTCGACAAACCCCTCGTAGCGCTTGCGCCCCTTCACCTGCGCTGCGGCCTGATCCTCGTCGGGCAACGGGGGCGTCACCGACAGCCAGAACCGGACGAACAGGCTCAGCGCCTCGGTGGTGAGGCCGGTATTGCGCTCCAGCCGCTGCACTTGGCGGGTCAGCCGATCAAGCCGGCGCGCAAACGCCGCCTCCATCCGGTCGGCGCCGTCCGGTGACAGGTAGGACGCTACCGCCGCCTCCACGATGGCCGAGCGTGATATGCGCCGTCGGATCGCCAGTTCGTCGACCTGTTTGGCGAGCGCAGGCGCGAAATAGACGTTGAGCCGGGTTCGCACTGTCGTCTCCTAAAGCTCTATACCGTCGCCGGGGTCGAGCGACGCCTGCCGCGCGAGTCCCCGCATCTGGCGGCGCACAGCGGCCTGTCGCGCAGCGTCATCGGCATCGTCGTCCACGATTGCGAACTCCTGGGCGGGCGGCGCTGTCGTCTCGGGTGCGATGGCGACATGCTCGGGCAGTTCGGGCTCTCGGCGCAGCCCGCCATTGGCGGCGTCCTCCTGCGCGCGAACGATCCGCGCAACGTCGGCAGGATCGGCGGCGGCGGCTCGCCCGGTCCAGTCATCGGGACGGGCTGCGCCAGCAGCCAATTCGGGCGCGGCCATGATCCGCTCGGCGAGGCGTTGATCGCGAAAGTAGCGCGCCTTCTTCGCGCGGATAGGATGAACGCCCGCCACCATCACGATCTCGTCGTCGGGCGGAAGCTGCATCACTTCGCCGGGGGTGAGGAGCTGGCGGGCGGTCTCAGACCGCGACACCATCAAATGTCCAAGCCACGGCGAGAGGCGATGCCCGGCATAGTTCTTCATCGCGCGCATCTCGGTCGCGGTGCCGAGCGCATCCGATACCCGCTTAGCGGTGCGTTCGTCGTTGGTGGCGAAGCTCACGCGAACATGGCAATTGTCGAGGATCGCGTTGTTCGGGCCGTAAGCCTTCTCGATCTGGTTCAGGCTCTGAGCGATCAGGAATGCTTTGAGCCCGTAACCGGCCATGAACGCCAGGGCGGACTCGAAGAAGTCGAGCCGGCCGAGCGCCGGAAACTCGTCCAGCATCAACAGCACGCGATGGCGGTTGCCCTTCGGCGTCAGCTCCTCGGTCAGCCGCCGCCCGATCTGGTTGAGGATGAGGCGGATCAGCGGCTTGGTGCGCGAGATGTCAGATGGCGGCACGACGAGGTAGAGCGTTGCCGGCCGCTCGCCCTCGACCAGATCCGATATGCGCCAGTGGCAGGCGCGCGTGACCTGCGCGACGACGGGATCGCGGTAGAGCCCTAGGAAGGACATGGCGGTGCTGAGCACGCCCGAACGCTCGTTGTCAGACTTGTTCAGCAGCTCGCGCGCGGCCGAGGCGACGACAGGATGCACGCCGGACTCGCCGAGATGCCGCGTCGCCATCATCGCCGCCAGCGTCTGTTCGATCGTGCGTGATGGGTCCGACAGGAATCCCGCGACGCCGGCTAGCGTCTTGTCCGTTTCGGCATAGAGGACGTGGAGGATCGCGCCGACCAGCAGCGAATGGGAGGTCTTCTCCCAATGATTGCGGCGCTCCAGCGAGCCTTCGGGATCGACCAGCACGTCGGCGACATTCTGCACGTCGCGCACTTCCCACTGGCCGCGCCGCACCTCCAGCAGCGGGTTGTAGGCGGACGATGCGGCGTTTGTCGGATCGAACAGCAGCACGCGGCCGTGCCGCGCGCGAAAGCCTGCGGTCAGCGTCCAGTTCTCGCCCTTGATGTCGTGGACGATCGCCGAGGCCGGCCAAGTCAGCAGTGATGGCACCACCAGGCCGACGCCCTTGCCGCTCCGCGTCGGCGCGAAGCACAGCACATGCTCCGGGCCGTCGTGGCGAAGATAGTCGCGGGCGAGCTTCCCTAGAACGACGCCGTTCGGCCCCAGCAGCCCGGCGCCGCGAACCTCCCGCTCGGTCGCCCAGCGCGCCGAGCCGTAAGTCTCGGCGTTCTTCAATTCGCGCGCCCGCCACACCGACATGCCGATCGCGACGGCGATCGACGCGAACCCGCCCGACGCGGCGATAAACGCGCCGGTCCTGAAGACGTCTCGCGCATAGGCGTCGAAAGAGAACCACCACCAGAAGAAGGCCGGTGGCGGATAGACTCGCCAGCCGAATGCAACGAACCAAGGCGGCCCCAACTCGGGCTGATAGGCGAGCGCGGCGGCGGTCCATTGGGTCGCGCCCCACACGGCTGCGAGCACGATCAGAAACACGATGATAACCTGGCCCCACAATATCTTGGTCGCCGACATGGTTTTCCCTTTGGGTTAGAGGCCGAGGCCGCGCGTGCGGCCAAGCTTCCAGTCGATGCCGCCACCGGCGCGGACGATGCCGGACACCTGACGGCCGAGTTGCTGTTCGAGGGCGCTCGCCCAAGGCACGAGGCGGAACCCCAATCCATCGTCGATCATGGCGAAGCGGCCGGAAGCCAAAGCGAGGCGTTGGCGAACAACGCCAGCAACCTGTTCGCCGGCGGCGGCCGGGCGGTATGCCAAGCCGGTCTCACCGGCGATCTTCGCACCAACAGAGTCCAGCTCGCGCTTGCGCAGCGTGTCGATCAGGCCGCGCTCGAACACCGTGCGATCGCCATAGCGGCGCGCCAGCCCCTCGCGGACGAGATGGTCGGTGCGCGCGTCCATCGCGCGCCGCACCTCGGCGCCAAACCCGCCGTCCGCGACCCCGGCGCCGCGCTCGATCAGACGATGGTCGAGCCAGGTCGCGCCGGGTGCCTTGATCTGTGCGGCGAGGTCGAGGTCCGACCGGGTGGCGAGAACCAGCGTCGGCCTCGCCTCGCCGGTCCGGGCGACGCCGCGCAACTCGACGATGCCGCCAAGTTTGGGGCTATGCTCCAGCGCCTCGATGCCGGGCAGCCGGACGTGGTGGGTGTGGCCGTCCGTGCCGTCGATCACGGCATAGGCCGTGCCGGTCAATTCGTCGTGCAGTCCCTTGTCTATCAGCCGGCCGGCGATCGGCCTCTCAGGCGCACCGCTCACGACGGCGTAGCTGTCGAGTGGCCGTTCGTGTCCACGCGCCTGCAATGCATGGCCGATGGTGCGGATTATGTCGCCGCGCGCGCCGAGCTCGCGCAGCTTGGCGGCCCCGCCTTCGGCGACGGCCCACTGGCCCGGCTCTCCCTCAGCCGCGAGCCCCATCGTCTCCAGATGCTGCAATCGCCCGACCATCAACCGGCGGAGGCGCGGATCGTCCGGGCCGGGCCGCTCGGGACGCAGGTCGATCACGCCCAGCTCGTCGGCGGCGCGGCCGATCTCGGTGTCCAGCCGGGTCCAGCGTTCGGCCGTAACCTCGCGGTCGAGCGCGCGCTGGACTTCATGCTCGGGCTTCGGCCCCAGCTCGGCGAACACCAGTTCCTCGGCACGCGAGCGCAGGCCGTGGCCGATATAGTCGCGCGCGATGACGAGATCGCCGCCCTGGTCGTTGACACCCCGCACGAGCAGGTGGACGTGCGGGTTGTCGGTGTTCCAGTGATCGACCGCGACCCAATCGAGCCGGGTGCCCAAGTCCGTCTCCATCTGCCGGACAAGATCGCGTGTGTATTCGCGCAGGTCGGTCAGTTCGGCCGCGTCCTCGGGCGACACGATGATCCTGAAATGGTGGCGGTCATCGCGGCACCGCTCGGTGAAGCCGCGATCGTCCGCGCGGTCGCCGTCGGCATCGAACATGCGCGTGGGCGAGCCGTCGCGAGTCACGCCCTCGCGCTTCAAATAGGCGACGTGTGCGGACAGCGGCGCCATGCGACGGCTGCCCCGGCTTCGCGAGGTGACGGGGAGCATCTTCACCATCACGCGCCGGCCCGATCCGAACAGTCGGCTGCGCGCGAACGCCGTGCGTCCTCGGCCGAAGCTGGACTGGCTGCCACGGCGCGATCCGCCGCCGGTGCGCCGGCCGCTGCTATGGATCGCGGCGACGCGGAGCACCTCCGCGACCAGGCCGCGCGCGTTGCGGCCCTGCGCCTTGCCACGCTTGGCCTTGCCGGGCCGGATACGGAAGTCACTGTCCTCGCTCACGGCCGGCGCGCTTTCCGCCGAAAATGGCCTATGGTGCCATTCGAGGCGTTGATTTTACTTGCTTTTCCCTTCCGCGCGGCACGCGCGCCGACCGACGCCCCCGCGTGAAGCCACGGAAAAGCTTGAGCTTTTCGGCGAAACGGGGTGCGGCTTATATCTTGCCCTCGTCTGTCCCTGCCGTTTTCCTCCTCCCCAGCCACTTTGCTGCTTCGGACGGATGAAGGGAGCGACAGGCCGATCATTGCGGTCGGCCCGCGCGGGCGCGGGACACGAACAGCGTGTCGCGCACCACATTCGGCGACGGATCGGTCGTGCGACCGCCGTCAGATTCTACGCTGCCCGAGGGCGTTTCCGGCGCGGTTTCGCCGCTGCCGGACTGCACGCCAACTGCATCTGATGCGGCGCTCCCCGTGCGGACAAACAACGCGGCGCGACGCCAAGCGAACGGATCAGGCGGCACGCTTACCGCCACCTCCACAGCGCCCGATCCGCCAGTGATCGGCGCGAGCTGGGCGAGATAGCCGACCGTCTCGGCAGGCAGCGGACGGCCGCGCGACACGAAGTCGTCGTAGCGGCCCGGTCCCGCATTATAGGCCGCCAGCATCGCGCTGGCGTTGCCGTAGCGGTCGTGCATCTCGCGCAGATAGGCCGCGCCCGCCATGATGTTGTCGCGCACGTCGAACGGATCGGGGCCGAGGCCGTAGCGGGTGCGTAGGCCCGCCCAGGTCGCGGGCATGATCTGCATCAAACCCATCGCCCCGGCTGGCGAGACCGCGCGCGAAACGCCGCGGCTCTCGACGCGCATCACCGCCCAAATCCACGCTTCGGGGATGCCGAACCGCCGCGCTGCATCCGCGACATGGACAGCGTAAGGATGAGCCGCTGTCGATCGCGTGGCCGGCGTTTCCTGCGCCAGCGCTGATTCTGGCGCAGCGCCACCGGACAGCAGCACGATGGCAAGCGCCACCGCCGATCCGACTCCGCTCCGCCGCCAGCCTGCCAGCGTGCTCGCTGCGGTAAAGGGTGCGCGCGAAGCGCCGGCCGTTGGCCGCCCTTGACCTGCGCTGCGCGCGCCGGCCGGCCTGCGACCGAGCGGGACGGAGGGATGATGAGACGGTCTTCCCGCGAACAAAGGGATGAGGATCGAGTGCACCGGATCAGTCCTGCTCGCGCGACTTCGGCTGGCGGTTCCAGCGCAGCGACCAAGCCGATTTGTCGTTGCCGTTCTGGAACAGCGCGGCGCGGAGCGGCTGCGCAAATGCCGGATCGTCGATGCGCAGCGAGACGTAATCACCGGCGCGCTCGCCGCTTTCGTTCCAGCCAGCGCCGATCTCCGGCCCTTCGCCGCTGTCGCCGCGATGGACGCGCCAGTCCGGCGCCTTGTCGGCATCGCTCTGCTCGGCGGGAACGATGGAGATGCGGATGTCGAGCGTCGCTGTCTCGATAATACCTTCGTAGCCGTTGGCGGTGCGGAAGAAGCTGCCGATTTGCATGATGATCTCCTGTGGGTTGGCAGTTGGGAAAGCCGGTCAGCGCCAGGTGAGCGGCGCGTCGGGAGTGTCGCGGGTGAGGATCGGCGTAGCGCGGCCGAGCACGGTCGAGGCCGGCAACGGACCGAAATAGCGGCCGTCCATGCTGTCGGCGTGATCGGGATTGAGCATCAACAGCTCGCCGGCGCGCAGCGTGCGACAGCCCTGCCAGACCGGCAGCGGGCGGCCCATGCCGTCGGTCAAGCGAGCAACGACGACGGGCTGCGCATCGACGCTCACGACGGCGCCGAGCCGGCACACAAGCTGCCCGGGTTTGGCCGCGACATGCTTCAACAGCGGCACACGCTCGCCGAGATAGCCGCGCTCCGCCAGCCATCGCGCCAGCGGCGCAGGCGGCGTCACGGCGACCAGCGCGCCGTGCGGCGGATCGGATAACGGCTCGATCCGGTAGAACCCGATCGGCGCGCTCGCGCTGGCGTTCCAGACGACGCGCGGGAGCGGGTCGAACACCGCCACGGCTGCGAACGAGACGCCGAACAGCGATGCGACGGAGACCGTCGCGATGGCCCATCTGCGGCGCGTCATCCCTCGATCTCCCGGCGTTTGAGCCAGGCGCGATGACGCTCCAGCGTGTAGGCGCGCGGCTGATGTCCGGCGGCGATGCGGTTGTGGACGTGCCGCCAATGATCGGGTGCGGCGTCGCAGGGATCGACGCCGGCGGCGTCGGTCGCGTCGATCGCGGCGAGCACTTGGCTAACCTTGGGCCATCCCTCGATCTTGAGCAGGATGTCGCCGCCCGGCCGGACGAACGGCAGCGTCGTGAACGGCTCGCCGGTGCCGACCGCACGCACGATGTCGATGCGCGAACTGACCGTGCCGTAGTCGTTCGACGCCCAGCGAACGAAGGCGAAGATTGCGCCGGGACGGAAGCGGACGATGCGGCGGCGGCGGTCCACGATCTCGTCCACGGCGACGCGGCCGAACCTGATCCAGTGCTCGATCCGCTTCTCGATCCACGTCAATTCGACGCGCGTCATGCCGTCGTCGGATGGCTGGCGGTGGCGCATGGGTGACGGCGGGACGCTCATCGCCGGCTCCGCGCAATGGCCGAGTCCGCGCGGGGCATAAGGTCGTTCTGCCCCGGATCGGAGGTCGAATGCTTGATGCCGATGTCGGCCCAGGCACGCAGATCATCGACCGAATAGACAACCCGGCCGCCGATCCGGCGGTAAGCCGGGCCGGTCCCGAAATAGCGGTGCTTTTCCAGCGTGCGGCCGGAGAGGCCGAGAAAGCGAGCGGCTTCCGGCGTGCGCAGGAAGCGGGGCGGCAGGTTGGTGGGCGTATCGGACAAGTGACGGCTCCTGCGGGCGGTGGCGGCAGGAGACGCAATTGTCAGAACAGAGGCGGCCGGGTGGGGTATGAAGATGTGCGGCTGCACGGATGCGACCACCCCCTAGCAGGCTGTTGAAAAACCCGCTCGCCGCAGGGCATTCGGCGTGATTCATTGTCTTCGAAGGGGTTCGGAGATCGGTGCATGCGCGGTGACGACAATCGGACGGGCGAGCTTTTCAGCTACGTCGATCTTGAAGCGCGG
>JAAEQB010000070.1 GCA_024231975.1 Allobosea sp. | reverse complement strand
CTGATTCTCAGAAGGATGCCAAGACCAGCCTGGCGAACGCGAAGTCGGGCAAGACCGATGGCACGACTGAGACGGCGACGACGGATGGCGGGTCCAGTGTGGGTGTTGCGGCGGCCCTGGCGTTGAATGTGTCGAATTCTGTTGCAGATGTCTCGGTCGACAACGTGGCGATCAATGGCGACCTGACGCTGGCCGCGTCGAACAACATGGATGCGAAGGCCGAGGCGGACGGCTCGGCGAGCGTTGGAGACGGCGCCGGTGTGGGTGTGGCGGTTGCGATCAACGTGGCCGACATGGACAACCTGGCCGTGCTGGGCTCGGGTGCGACCGTGAACGGCGGGTTTACGGCGTCGGCGACGATGAAGGATGTCGGCGGTGATACCAGCCATGACTTTGCCGCGCTGGCGACCTCGGGGGCCTCGGCCTCGGATGTGGGCGTAGCGGGTTCGTTCGGGCTGAACATCGTGGATTCCGACACGGTAGCGGCCCTCGAGGGCGCGGTGAATGCGGGCGCCGAGGCGGTGAGTCTGACGGCGGCCTCGACGAGCGCATCGGATGTCGAGGGCAAGGCGAATGCCTCGGGCAACACGGGTGTGGGTGCGTCTTTTGCGATCAATGTGGTAGATTCCCTTAGTCGGGCCGAGGTGGCCGATGGAGCGGTGCTGTCCGGGGGATCGGACCTGACGCTCAGCGCCACGGGCAGTCACGATGCGACGACGACGGCGACTGCGGGCGGCGAGGCCCCGGACGGAACCGGCGTGGGCGGTGCAATTGCGATCAGCGTGATTGACAGCCTGACCGAGGCGCGGGTTGGCACGGGTGGTGACCTGATGCTGTCCGGCGCGTTTTCGGCGAGCGCCGCGCATCACGGTGCGACGACGACGACGGCTGACGGCACGGCCCTGGGTGCGGATGCGGCGATAGGTGCGGCGATTGCGCTGGGTTTTGTGGATGACATTGCAGAGTCCGATCTCGACCGGAACGCGAGCGCCGCGAGCGTGAGTCTGACGGCGGCGGCGGACGGTGCTTCGACGGTGACGGCCAAGGCATCGGCCACGGGCGAGGACAGCGGCGCGGCGTCTGATTCTGATTCTCAGAAGGATGCCAAGACCAGCCTGGCGAACGCGAAGTCGGGCAAGACCGATGGCGCGACTGAGACGGCGACGACGGATGGCGGGTCCAGTGTGGGTGTTGCGGCGGCCCTGGCGTTGAATGTGTCGAATTCTGTTGCAGATGCCTCGGTCGACAACGTGGCGATCAATGGCGACCTGACGCTGGCAGCGTCGAACAACATGGATGCGAAGGCCGAGGCGGACGGCTCTCAGGCGGATGGCT
>JAAEQB010000069.1 GCA_024231975.1 Allobosea sp. | reverse complement strand
GCGCCGCGCCGGGCGCTGTTGCGCGACGGCTTTTTGCCGGTGTTCGGCGACGGGACGCTGCTGGAAGGCAGCCGCCGGCGCGAAGGGACCAAGTACATCGATGGCAAGGGCGAGGGCTTGATCTGGACCACGCTTTTCGCCGGGCCATTTTTAGCGGCGCAACACTTGGCGCGCCCCGGCGAGGGCGAGCAGTCGTCATTGCGAGCGCTCTTGCCGGAGGTGGTGTCGGGGGTGCTCGAACCGGCGGGAATCAAGGAGCGGGCGTTGCTGCTGCTGGACTCGCTGCACGGCGACGGGCCGACGCTGGACTTGGTGGAAAGCCAGGGTCTGCATTACGTCATCGGCGCCAACAAGTTGTCGGAGACGGCGCGGATTCTCTCCGAGCAGCCCGAGACGCAGTGGCGGTCCACCGGTCCGCGGCCGCGGTGGGGCTGGTCGGATTCGGCGGTGTGCGTATGCTGGATCGAGTGCGAGGGCTGGTCGCGCAAGCGGGCGCTGGTGGGCCGGCGCTGGGTGCGCGAGGGGGAGATGCTCACCAACTACTCGGGCGTGATCACGGACCTTGCGCCGGCCGATGTGGCTCCGCAGCTTTCGCGCGGCTTGAGTTTCGGCGAGGCGGTGTGGCGGCACTACGACCGCAAGGCGGGCTGCGAGAACTACTACAAGGATCTGCTGGAGGACTTGGATCTGCACCATCCGCCGTGCCAGGAGCACGTGCGCAACGCCGGTTTTTACGGCGCGGCGTCGCTGGCCTACGTGTTGGGCGTGGCGGTGGACTTGCTGGGTGGGCGCTTTTTGCAGCGCGGTTCGACGACGCGGATCGACGGTGGTAAGCGGCGCCGTCCGACGCCGCGCCGGATGCGACTGTGGCGTCTGCGTCGGCGGCTGTTCGCGTTGCCCGGTCGGGTGGCCTATCACGCAAGGGAGGTGAAGGTGACGCTGCAGGGCCTGGGCGCGACGCTACGGCGGGAGTTCGACGAATTCTGGCGCGGCGTGAGCACCTGCTGAGCCGCTCGCGCGGCCAACTCGCCCCTCGGCGCGACAGCCGAAGATCATCCCCGGAGCAGCGCAACCAATGCGACAAACTCAGACCGCGAAACTATACGGGGAGAGCTACGCCCCAAAACTGGCGCCGCCGCGCCTCGCGACTGTTCGCAGCGGAGAATTATTTTTTTGCCCGCGGCGTGAAGGATTGAGGGGTCGTCTGGGCTCGCCATTTTTGCCTTGCGTTTTTGGCCGTCTTGCCGGATGCTATTGTAATAGGCTGTTAGCTCATCACCTCGGCGTTTGTCGCAGGCGCCGGGCGG
>JAAEQB010000068.1 GCA_024231975.1 Allobosea sp. | reverse complement strand
TCATGCTCGCCCTGCCGGAATGGTTCGACCACTACAACGAGCTTCACCCGCACAGGTCGCTCGGATATCGTTCACCCCGCGAGTTCATCGCGGCCCATGCAGCACCGTGAGAAATGTCCGGGCTTTTGGGGGCTACAACAGATCGCCGAGCTGGTCGGCACGCTCAAGCTGGGCGGTTACGTCGTCGCGAGCCGGCTCCCAGCAGACCGTCGAGCTTTGCGGTTGAGCCCCTCGATGACGCTGCTGCGGGAAATTGGCCGCTCACCCTTGGCCTTTCTCGAAGCCTCCGAACGCCTGGATCCGGCTGCGTCGCCAATGGCGGCGAAGCTTCGGGGGGATGCTGCCTGGATGGTGGATTGGCTGGGGGCCTCCTACGAGAGGTTTCTGCAGGAGGACCTCTACTTCGCTCCCTTTTGCAATGTGGTCGAGTTCACCGCGCAGGATTGCGGTTATCCAGTTCTGTCTGCTGTTCTTGCCGCACATTATGCTGCGGCGGCGGGTGTTGCTGCGCCGGCGCCGCTCTCCTACGGTGGACTGGCCGAGCGCTTTCGAATTTCACGGCAGCACGTCGGCAATATCTTCGCGAGTGCAGAACGACGCGGCTGTTTCAGCGTCGACCGTGGCGGTCGCGGTGTTACAGTTTCGGCAGACTTTCTATCGGAGTTCGAGACTTGGGCCGCAGGCCAAATGGCGCACTATCGCCTCATCTCTGAGCGGGAATTCGGCACGCTCAGCTAGATGGCTCGCTATTCGAACGATGGCCAATAACCGAATGACCCCACTATGGCAGGCAGCCGGCATCTCGCGTCAACCCTGTCATCGGGCAACCCAATCAGCATCGCATAGGTATGCCGCAGGGCACCCAGTCCGTCCCGATCCACCGACCAGCCCCTCTCGGTGAACTCAGCCCGGTAAAACGAAAGGCTGTCTGTCCGCTCAGGGTACAAACTCAAGCTTCCCGCGGCGCTCGAAACCACTCGCACATCCGGGCGCTCCCGCTGACAGGCAGACCTGGCAAAACCGAGTGCGACGCTTCCAGATGGCTGCCGGGAGCCTTGCTCCCATCGTTCGAACCCCTTACCGGACCCGGGGCGCACATTCAGGTTCATGCGCTAATTCTCGAATGGTGACGATAGCATCAGTGTCAGCCGCGACAGTGGACTTGCCACACCGGCACTTGCGCCGCCCATGGATGGGGGCGTCGCATCGCATCGGGTAAGCGCGAAAAGCGCTAAAGCGGCCAATGAGACGAAGCGACCTGTCCCGGCGCTTACCCGTATCGCGCTTGGCATCCTCTTGTCGCGGGCCGCCGTGACGAGCCCGAGCTGCCTAAGGCGGTGCGGGCGAGGTCAACCGGCCCAACCTTAAGCGGCAAACCATGCACTGCTGCGGCATGAGACCAAATGAGCTTGATCGTCCCGATATCGATGCCGAGCGTGAAGGGGCCGGCACCTTGTGCCGCGCGCTAGCGACCAAAGCGAATAAGTCGCTCTCCGTCGAGAGAGACGATGTTACAGGTTCCCAACTGACACTTCGGCGATTCCAAAGTCGCGGCCTTGGAGCTCAAAGGAGCCTTGCCGACGTCGCACATGTCGTCGATATGGAGGTCGATGGCTCTCCGAACGTTGTCAGCCGCGCGATGCGCGACTCGTTCGGAGCCTCGCCCCGATCAACCTGACGCTCGGCCTTGCTGGCCCGGCGTCGCGCATCGTCCCGGCGCAGGAAGGTCTCGCTCGCGCAGCGCCCCTTGCGTCGGATCCGGACTCGCCAGGACCCGGAGGAGAGCTTCGTGAAGGTGGCCATTCTCGTGTGCGATCCATATGCATCCGGTACGACCTGACGATTTGATGCTACAGAAAAAACCATGAAAGCTCAGGATCTTAGATTTTCCGTGGCGCCTATGATGGACTGGACCGACCGGCATTGCCGGATCGTCCATCGCCTGATGTCGCGTCGCGCCCGGCTCTACACCGAAATGGTGACGGCACAGGCAGTGGTGCGCGGCGACCGGCAGCGGCTGATCGGCTTCGATGCTGTCGAGCACCCGGTCGCGCTCCAGCTCGGCGGCAACGATCCGGCCCTGCTTGCCGAAGCGGCGAAGATTGGCGCCGATTTCGGCTATGACGAGATCAACCTGAATTGCGGCTGCCCCTCCGACCGCGTCCAGGGCGGGGCCTTCGGCGCCTGCCTGATGCGAGAGCCGGCACTGGTCGGCGATTGCGTCGCGGCGATGAAGGCGGCCGTTTCGATCCCCGTCACGGTAAAATGCCGTATCGGCGTCGATGACCAGGACCCGGAAGCGGCGCTCGATGCGCTGACCGCCGCCGTGCGCGCGGCCGGCGTCGATGCCCTGGTCGTGCATGCCCGCAAGGCCTGGCTGCAGGGGCTCTCGCCGAAGGAGAACCGTGAGATCCCGCCGCTCGACTACGAGCGCGCCTACCGCCTCAAGGCGGCCAATCCCGACCTGATCGTCGCGCTCAATGGCGGCATCAGGCACCCCGACGAATGGCTGCCGCATCTCGCCTATCTCGACGGCGTCATGCTCGGCCGCGAGGCCTATCAGAACCCCGAGGTGCTGCTCGCGGTCGACCCGCTGCTCTTCGGCGAGGACGCGCCGGTCCCGGACGCCTTCGCGATGCTGGAGGCGCTCGAGCCCTACCTCGCGGCTCATCTCGAACGGGGCGGGCGCTTGCATGCCTTCACCCGCCATCTCGTCGGGCTGTTCCCGGGCCGGCGCGGCTCGCGCCTGTTCCGCCGCCATCTCGCCGAGCATTGCGTCGCGGCGGGTGCGGGCCTCGCCGAGCTGCGCGCCGCGATCGCTCATGTCGAACGCGAAGTTCCGCCGGCGATCGCTGCGGAATGACCAATGGCTGACCAGACGACCGATCCCGCCCTCGTCGCCCGCATTGAGACAAGCTTCGCCAAGCAGGCGATGATGACGACGCTGGGCGCCCGGCTCGTGCGCGTCGCACCGGGCAAGGTCGAGATCGCCATGCCGGCGTCGCCGCATCTGTCCCAGCAGCACGGCTTCGTCCATGCCGGAGCGGTCGCGACCATCGCTGACAGTGCCGCCGGCTATGCCGGGCTCACCACCATGCCGGCCGGCAGCGGCATCCTCACCGCCGAGTTCAAGATCAACCTGCTGGCGCCCGCGACCGGCGACGAACTCGTCGCCAAGGGCAGGGTGGTCAAGGCCGGCCGCACCCTGACGCTCGCCATGGCCGAGGTCTTCGCGGTAACGGGTGGCAAGCCCAAGCTCTGCGCCATGTTGACGGCGACGCTGATGGTGATCGTCGCGCGCGAGGGCGTCAGCGACTAGAGCAATTCCGCAATTCTCCGAATCGCGGAATTGCTCTAGGCTTTTGTCTTATCGCATTTTCTTCACGCGAACCGGTGTCCACTTCGCTCGAAAATGCTCTAGCGAGCGGGCCGCTCTCGGCAGAGTACCCCATTCGGGCAATCTGCTGCACCTTTGCCCGTCTTCTGGACCTGTCCGATCTGAGGTCAGCTCGATCGCGGCGAGGGTGTGGTCGACGCCCTCGCAGGCGTCGTCGCATAGATGCCGTGTTTGCATCGGCCGGAACGAAGTTGCTCGTGCCCGGTTCGCCAGGGCCATGCGCCGACCAAGAGGCGTCAGCCACATGCGCGACGCGATCGAAAGCGCATCGGGAGATGGGAAGGCCGTCGTCGCCAGGGACGAGGCGGGCCTGACAATCGATACCGCTCACTGGACGCTGACAGCTGCACCGCCCGCTGGGCAGGACCGTAGCAAGACCCCCCATGTCCGGCAGGGCGTGCCGGCGAAACCCGGTCCGTCCAGCCAAGCGCCGCTGCGGCGCCGCTTCATCCCCTTGGCGTGCGGGCTAGCGGCGGCGGTCCTGCTTCTCCTCGTCCCGCGGAATGCAAATCGGCCAGAACCCGTTCAGCTGGGGGAGCACGCACCTGTCGCCCTGTCGTCCGGCGAGGCTGCTGCCGTCGCCGCCAAGGCGCAGGAGTTGGCCGAGGCTCGCAGTGCCGTCACTGTTCTGAAAGCGCAATTGCAGGCCGAAGCCAGCAGGAACGAGCAGTCATTGCGGCTGGAGCAGGACAAGACCGCTGCCCAGGCGCAGGAGGCCACGACTGCGCGGCGGGAGCTCGTCGCGGCGGCGACGCAGCATCGTCAGGCGCTCGAAGGCGAACGTGCGCAACGCGCCGCACTTGCCGACCAGCTGGCGGCCTCGCAGCGCGAATTGCAGGCGCAGGCGGCGCAACTGCGGAGCGCAAACGACGACATTGAACAGCTCAAGCAACTCGCGACCGCAACGAGTTCCCAGTCGCTCGAGCAGCAGCGGCAGAACACGGCCGCTCTCGCACAGGAATTGTCGGCCGCGCAGCGCGACGTCACAGCGCAGACGGCGCAACTGCGGAAGGCGGGCGAGGAGGCTAGCCAGCTCAGGCAGGCGGAGGCGGCGAGGGCTGCACAGGCGCTTGAACAGGAGCGGCAGAAGGCTGCCGCCCTCGCGCAGGAACTGGCGGCCGCGCAGCGCGACGTCGCAGCGCAGGCGGCGCAACTGCGGAAGGCGGGCGAGGAGGGTGGCCAGCTCAGGCAGGCGGAGGCGGCGAGGGCTGCGCAGGCGCTTGAACAGGAGCGGCAGAAGACGGCTGCCATCGCCCAGGCTGCCGCCGCACGGCAGGCACTGACGACGACTGCGGCGCAGCATCGCCAGGCTCTCGACGAGGAGCGCGGGCAACGTTCAGCACTGATGGCCGAGCTGGCGGCGTCGCGGCGCGAGATCGAGGCGCAGGCGGCACAATTGCGCAAGGCCGGCGAGGAGACAGGCCAGCTCCGGCAGGCGGAGGCGGTGCGGACTGCGCAAGGGCTCGAACTCGAGCGGCAGAAGGCGGCGGCCATGGCACAGGTCGTGGCACTGCGACAGGAGCAGGCTGCCGCTGCCGCGCAATATCGTCAGGCCATCGAGCAGGAGCGCGCGCAACGCGCCGCCCAGGCGAGCGAGCTGTCGGTGGCGCAGCGCGAAGTCGAAGCCCAGCTGGCGCAACAGCAAAGCGCACGCGAGGAATCGGAAAAGCTCAAGCAGGCGAACGAAAGCATGATCGCGGATCTGCGCCAGGCTCTCCAGCAGGAGCGCGACCGCGTTGCGACAGCGGCGGAGGAGTTGGCGTCGCTGCGCGCGGCGGCTGCGCAGCCCGCGGCCGCATCCAGAGAGGCTCCCAAACCTCTGCAAGCGAACCCCGTCGGCGCGCCACCTCCGCAAATCGTCGCGGAAGCACGGAACGGCCCCGAAGCGATGCGGCTGATCGCCCGGGCGAGCGCGCTGCTCGCTCAAGGCGACATCGGCTCCGCCCGGGCCGTGCTCGAACGCGCAGCCGACATGGGCAGTGCCCGGGCGAGCTTCATGCTCGCGGAGACCTACGATCCCCGCATCCTGTCCGCCTGGGGCACCTATGGCACGCGCGGCGAGATCGCGAGGGCGCGCGAGCTTTATGCGCGGGCGCAGGTCGGGGGCATTCAGGAGGCGAAGGATCGTGTCGACGCGTTGCCGCGCTAGCGCTCGACCTACCGTCGGCTGGAAGGATCACGGGCGCGCGTTCTAGGGGAGAGTTCGGGATGAGGATGCCTTCTGGACGGTGCTTGCTCCTGTTGGTCGGGCTGATGGCGCTTGTGCCGATGCTCGCGTCGCCCGGCCTGGAGGCCCAGACATTGCAGGCGAGCTCCGGCCAGCCGCGACGCATGGTCCGGCCGGCCGCAACGGAGCAGGACAAGGCCAATGCCTGGACGGTCGGTCTCGCAGCGGGGCTGCTGGAAGGCGCACCACTTCGCCTGGGCGCCGAGATGGCCCGCGTCGTCGACGATGGGTACAACCTGCACGTACTGCCGATCGTCACCCGCGGCGCCACCGAGAACCTGAATTCGCTGCTCTATCTGCGCGGCATCGACACGGCGATCATCAACTCCGATGCGCTGGAGGAGTACAAGGCACAGCTGCCGCAGATCCGGCGGAAGATCACCTATGTGCTCAATCTCTTTCCCTCGGAACTGCATGTCTTCGTGCGGCCCGAGATCCAGAGCCTGCAGGACCTCGCCGGCAAGAAGGTGAACTTCAACACGCTCGGTACCGCTGCCGCCTATTCGGGGCCACTGATCTTCAGCCGCCTCGGCATCAGTTCCGAGAACACCTTCATCCCGCATCAGGTCGCGCTGGAGCAGATGCGCAAGGGCGAGATGGCGGCCGTCGTCTTCATCACCTCGAAGCCCGTCGACGCCTTCGTCCGCGGGCGCTTCGAGCCCGGCTTCAAGTTCCTCCCGGTGGCCTATGACAGCAGGTTCGAGGACTACTACCTGCCGGCGGTGCTGGAGGCCGGCGAATATCCCGGGCTGATCAAGGCGGGCGAGCGGGTCTCGACGATCGCGGTGCCGACTGCCCTGGTCGCGTTCAACTGGGCGCCCCAGACCAATCGCTACGAGCGCGTCGCCCGCTTCGTCGACCTCCTGTTCAGCCGTGTCGAGAAGCTGCAGGCGCCCGGCTTCGACCCGAAATGGAAGTCGATCAATCTCGCTGCGACCGTTCCCGGCCTCGACCGCTTTCCGGCTGCGCAGGACTGGCTGGATCGCAAGGCGCAGACGCAACGTGCGAGCCAATGAAGCTGATCATGCTCTCAGTCGCCTTCGAGATTGTCAGCCGGATCGCCTTCGCGCAGGGCGCGCCCGATCCGATGGCGCAGCTTCGCGCCTGCTCGCAACTCGATCCGGCGGAGCGCCCAGCCTGCCTCAACAAGCTGCCGCAGCCCGTGACGGTGCCCCGGCGCCCGCCCGGCGATGCCGAGGGCTGGATCGTCAGCGAGACCACGTCTCCTGTCGACTATACGCCGATCGTCACCGCCACCACCTTCGCTGAAGGCGATGCCAGCGGCGCGCTGAGGCAGCTTTCGATTCACTGCCGCGGCGGCCGGACCGAGCTGGTCCTGGGCGGGCCGGCCACGTCCGAGAGTGGCGCCGACTACGTGCTGTCCTATCGCCTCGACGACAACCAGCCTGTGCAGGTCGCGGCCGGGCGGCCGACCTATGGGACCGGCGTCGCCTTCCGGGGCGATGTCCTCGCCCTGCTGCTCTCGCTTCCCAATGAAGGCGGCATCGCGATCCGCCTGACCACGCGCGGAGGCGCCGTCCATGACGCCCATTTCGGCCTCGCGGGCTTGAAGGCTGCGCGGGACAGGGTCGCCGCAGCCTGCAAATGGCCGCGCACCCTCGCCAAGCCACGTAGCGAATAGTCCTCGAACCATGGGTGGAATGCGATGATGATCGGGTTCAAAGATGCTCTCGGCACGGTCCTGCTGGCCGGATTGGCCTGCGCCATCGCCGCCCCGCCTGCGACGGCGCAGGCCACGAAGCACAGCGCCGTACAGGCACCGAAGCCGCCCGTTCCCGACAGGAAGCCGCACCGGCTTATCCTGCAGGTGAACACGAACGATCCCGCGATGATGAATCTCGCGCTCAACAACGCGACCAACGTGGCGCAGTACTATCAGGACCTCGGCGAGAAGGTGGAGATCGAGGTCGTCACCTTCGGCCCCGGCCTGCACATGCTGCGCGACGATACCTCGCCGGTGAAGGCGCGGATCTCAACGATCGCCCTGAGCACGCCGGCCATTTCCTTCAAGGCCTGCGGCAACACCCAGGGCAACATGAGCAAGGCCGAGAACAAGGAGATCGCCCTGATCCCGGAGGCGACAGTGGTGAAGTCCGGTGTCGTCCGGGTGATGGAGCTGCAGGAGAAGGGCTGGACCTACGTCAAGCCGTGATCGGCCGCTGTTCCAGGGCGTATCGGGAGCGCTCTGAGAGCCCGTTTGACAATTATTCAGCCCTCATCCTGAGGAGCCGCGTCAGCGGCGTCTCGAAGGATGCTCTAGGAGGCTCCGGAGCCGTCTGGTGCATCCTTCGCGGCGCGATCTGCGAGCGCTCCTGAGGATGAGGGCTGGGTTTTCGAGCAGACTCTGAGGTGCAGCCCGTCGCGACGCTGTTCCGATGACGCGGCCGCGTCGGCGCATGCCTGCCCTGTCGCCCGAACCTTGCCCTTTCCGGCAGGAGGGCTAAGAGCAGCCCGACTCTTCCCACACAGTGTGCATGATGATCGCAGGCATTCCCCTGAACGACCTGATTTTCCTTGCGGTGTCGCTGGTCGCGGCCGGCGCCGTCACTGGCCTGCTCGCGGGCCTGTTCGGCGTCGGTGGCGGCGCCGTCATCGTGCCGGTGCTCTACGAGGTCTTCCGGGTGATCGGCGTGTCCGAGGAAGTGCGCATGCCGCTCGTCGTCGGCACCTCGCTCGCGGTGATCATCCCGACCTCGATCCGCTCCTACCGGGCCCATCTCGCCAAGGGACTGGTCGACACCTCGATCATCAAGATCTGGGCCGTGCCGGTCGTGCTCGGCGTGCTCGGCGGCAGCTTCATCGCGCGCTACGCCCCGCCGGACGTGTTCAAGGCGGTCTTCGTCGCGGTCGCCTTCGCCAGCGCCATGCGCCTGCTCTTCGCCTCCGACCGCTGGAAGCTCGGCGACGATATGCCCGGCCCGTTCCTGATGCGGGTCTACGGCCTGATCATCGGCGTGCTCTCCTCTCTGATGGGCATCGGCGGCGGTCAGCTCTCCAGCCTGTTCATGACCTTCTATGGCCGGCCGATCCACCAGGCGGTCGCCACCTCCTCGGGCCTCGGCATCCTGATCTCGATACCCGGCGCACTGGGCTACATCTATGCCGGCTGGCCGAAGATGGACCTCCTGCCGCCGCTCTCGCTCGGCTATGTCTCCTTCATCGGCTTCCTGCTCTTCATCCCGACCTCGATCTGGACGGCGCCGATCGGTGCGCGCCTGGCGCACCGCCTGTCGAAACGCCGGCTGGAGGTCGCCTTCGGCATCTTCCTGCTGGTGGTCTGCGCCCGCTTCTTCTGGTCTTTGATCTCATGAGCGAGGCGGGCATGGTTGCCATACGCGCCTGCGAGGAGGCTGATCATCCCGCGCTCGCCGGCCTGATGGGCGAGATGCAGGCGCACTACAAGGTGCCTTGCCCAGCGGACGACGACATCCGCGCCGGGCTGGCCAACCGGCCGGCGGGAACCGAGCTGCTCGTCGCCGAGCATGACGGTGCACTCATCGGCTTCGCCGCCTTTTCGGCGCTCTATCCGGGCCCCGGCCTCAGGTCCGGATTTTTCCTCAAGGAGATCTATGTGGCGCAGGCCGCTCGCGGCCTCGGCGCCGGCAAGGCGCTGCTTGCCGAATTGGCCCGTCTTGCTTTGGCGCGCGGCTTCGGCCGGATCGACTGGACCGCGGCGCGCGACGATGAGCGCTTGCTGCGCTTCTACGAGGGCCTCGGCGCCAAGCGGCATCCGGAAAAGGTCTTCTTCAGGCTGACCGGCGAGGGGCTTGCCCGTCTCGCGGAAGACTGAGACGCTCCTCCAGCGTCGCCATCATGACGAGGCGTTCGGCCTCCGAGAGCCGCGACCATTGCGCGATCTCCTGCAAGGTCCGGCCGCAGCCCTGGCAGAGCTTGCTCGCCGGATCGATCACGCAGACCTTGATGCAGGGGCTGGAGATCGCGTTCATCGCCCGCCCCAGCCGACGGCGATGGCGAGGCCGAGATAGATCGCGATTTCGCCAAGCTGCTGCGCTGCGCCGAGGATGTCGCCAGTCTGCCCGCCGATCAGACGGATGGCGGTGCGCGACAGCCAAAGGGTCGTCAGCGCCGACAATGCGATACCGATTACGATGCCGGCCAAGGGGAGGGCGCCGGCGGCGACCAGGAGGAGAGCCAAGACGCCTGATAGCCCGTAGGCGATCGGCAGTACCGAGTGCTCGGGCTGCCCGACCGCGGCGGAGGCGCCGCTGCTCCGGCTTGGCTCGACTGTCGCGAGGATGCGGAGGCCCTCGACGCGCGACCAGGGCGCGGCGACCAGCACTGCGGCCGCCACAGTCCATGCGCCGGCGCCTTGCAGGATTGCCGCGAGCGCGCTCACCCGCAGTAGCAGCGACAGGCCGAGCGCCAGCGCCCCGAAGGTGCCGACGCGGCTGTCCTTCATGATCTCCAGCCGCCGCTCCGGTGTATGCCCGCCGAACAGCCCGTCGGCCGAGTCGGCAAGCCCGTCCTCATGGAAGGCCCCCGTCGTCACGACGAGCGCGGTGACGGCGAGCGCCGCGGTCAGCAGGGCGTTGACGCCCGCAAGGCCGGCCAGCAGCGCAATCAGCGTCGCAGGTGCCGCGATCACCAACGCCGCGAAGGGCAAGGCGCGTGGCACCAGCCGGAAGTCGGGCAAGGCGTGCGCGGTCTCGCCCGGCAGTGCCGGTACCGGCAGGCGCGAATAGAAGCGGATGCAGGTCGCGGTCGCGATCAGCCAGCCTGGCCAGATCGGCGCTTTCGCCTGCGTCGCATCATCGCTGTCGGCTTGCGGCACGCTGCCCTCGGATTGTCTTCGTCCGCTCCAGCCTATAGCAGCAGCGGCTGCGCGGCGGCGATCTCGTGCTGCCCGATTCCTCAGGTTTTCAAGATCGGCTCCTCAGATGTCTGCGATGCCCGCCTCCGGCCTGCCCTTCGACGATATCCGCAACCTCATCGCCAACATGCCCGGCCCCGACATGGCGGCGGCCAACACCGTGCGCGCCCGCGACAAGGAACTGACCAAGCCGGCCGGAAGCCTCGGCCGGCTGGAGGAGATCGCCGAATGGCTCGCCGCCTGGCAGGGCAAGGCGCCGCCGCGGGTCGACCGGCCGCTGGTCTGCGTCTTTGCCGGCAATCACGGCGTCGTCGCCCAGGGAGTCTCGGCATTTCCTCAGAGCGTGACGCGCCAGATGCTGGAGAATTTCGCCGCTGGCGGCGCCGCGATCAACCAGATCTGCGCCGCCTATGATCTCGGCTTCAAGGTCTTCGACCTCGCGCTCGACTTGCCGACCGGCGATTTCACGCAAGAGGATGCGCTCGACGAGCGCGCCTGCGTCGCCACCATGGCCTTTGGCATGGAGGCGCTTGCCGGTGGCGCCGACCTGCTCGCGCTCGGCGAGATGGGCATCGGCAATACCACCTCGGCCGCCGCGATCTTCGCCGCGCTCTATGGCGGTAGTGCCGCCCACTGGTGCGGCCGTGGCACCGGCGTCGACGATGACGGGTTGAAGCGCAAGATCGCCGCGGTCGAGGCCGGGCTGAAGCTCCACGCCAACCACCTGAATGATCCGCTGGAGGTGCTGCGCCGCTTCGGCGGCCGCGAGATGGCGGCGATCTGCGGCGCGATCCTCGCCGCCCGCCTGCAGCGCATCCCGGTGATCCTCGACGGCTATGTCGTCACGGCCGCCGCCGCCATCCTGCACGCGCTCGATTCCTCGGCGCTCGACCATTGCATCGCCGGCCATCTCTCGGCCGAAGGCGCGCATGCGCAGGCGCTGGTCAAGCTCGGCAAGCAGCCGCTGCTGGCGCTCGACATGCGCCTGGGCGAGGGCACGGGCGCGGCGCTCGCCGCCGGCCTGGTCAAGGCGGCGGCCGGCGTCCATTCCGGCATGGCGACCTTCGCCCAGGCGCAGGTCTCGCAGAAGGGCGAATAGGGCTGGGCTATTCCGTCCGGAACGGATTCTCGATCCGGAGTTGTCCCTCGACGACGAGGCCGTGCTGCAGGTCTTCGCTGTGGAGCACCGTGCAGCCGGCCCGCAAGGCGCTGGCGACGATCAGCCCATCATAGAAGCCGAATTTGTGCTGCTCGGCCAGGCGCACGGCGTCCTGATGCGTGGTGAGATCGAGCGGATGGACGGTCCGGCTCAGCGTCGTGACCGCCTCCACCGCATCGCTGATCTCCGGCCAGGAGAAGCCGAGCTTGCGCCGGGCGACATTGGCGAATTCGTTCAGGACCTGGACGCTGATCTCGCAGCCGCGGCCGAGCAGTTCCTCAGCCACGGCGTTCCGGGGATCGTCGCTGAAGGCGTAGACGACGACATTGCTGTCGAGGAAGGCGCGCGTCACGGCGCGCGCTCATTGGCCTCGTCACGATCGAATCGCCAGCCGGCCGGGAGCGGCTTGCGCAGGCTGCGGATGCGGGCCAGCGCCTGCGGCTTGCGCTCGTCGCGGGCGATCAGGAAGGTGCGGTCATCGGCGATGCGGATCTCCACATCGTCGCCCTCTTTGAGGGCCAACGCCTCACTGACGGCGGCGGGTATCCGGATGGCGAGGCTGTTGCCCCAACGTGCGACCTGCATGGATATTCTCCTGCTTGATATACACGGGTCATGTATATCATGGTAGCTGCGATCCAGCCTACAGGACGCGCCGAACATCCTGCCCGGCGCGTCTTTCGCTAATCAGGCGCCGAAGCGCTCGATCACCTCGGCCAGCGGCACATGGCCCTTGAAGGCGCCGTTGCCGGCCGGTGTCTCGCCATTCTCCAGCGCCGTGGCGAAGATCACCGCCGGATCGCTCTCGACCCGCTGGCGCAGGGCCTGCAGCTTCGGCCAGCGCGAGAGATCGGCGACCTCATGGTACTCCAGCCAGCGCGCCACGCCGGCGAGCAGGCCGTCGGCGAGGGTATGCTTGTCGCCGGCCAGCCAGCGGCTGCCATCGAGCATCTCTTCCAGCCTGTCGTGGCGCTCAAGCACCCGCTCGCGCCCGAAGCGGCGCAGTGCCGCTTCGAAATCGGGATCGGGTTCGGGCAGCTCCAGGGAGACCCAGAGCGGGAAGAAGGCACCGGTGAAGCCGGTGTTGAGGAAGCTCATCAGCTGGTGCATCCGGTCGGCCTCGGGTGAGAGCGGATCGAAGCTGATCCGCCGCTCGGTGTCGCGCGCCTCCAGATGGGCGGCGATCGCCATGGTCTCGGTCAGCGGGCGGCCCTGATCGGTGATCAGCACCGGGGTTTCGACGCGCTTGTTGATCCGCTTGTAGCCGGGTTCGCGCATCTCGCCGAGCATGTCGACGCGGCTCAGCCTGTAGGGCTGGCCGAGCCATTCGAGCGCCGCCACCAGGCCCATGGAGGTGCCGGACGGGTAGCCATAAACGAGGATCGGTTCCATCTTGCGTTTTCCATTCGGGTTGGGAAACGCTGCGCAGCGGGGTGGAACCTAGTCACTCGCAGCCCCATGTAAATTACGCACTTTTCTGTAACCAGGCGCGGAACGGATCATGAAGGACGTCGTGTCCGACTGCTCGATCGAGAGCGTCATGCGGGTGCTGAGCGGCCGCTGGCCGACCTTGCTGCTCTACTATCTCAAGGACGGCAGCAAGCGTTTCAGCGAGCTCCGGCGCGATAATCCGACGGTCTCGCACCGCATGCTGGCGCTGGAACTGCGCAAGCTCGAAGCCGCCGGGATCGTCAGCAGGATCGACCATGACGGCTATCCGCGCCAGGTCGACTATGAGCTGACGGAAGCAGGCCAGCGTCTCGTGCCGCTGATCGATGCGCTCGGCGATTGGTGGGAAGAGGTCGAGATCGGACGGACAGGAGCGTCTGCCTTGCCGGCGGTTGCCTGAAGGTGCTTGGAGCCTGCTGGCATGTTTGGCCTGAGGCTCTGCCCGGAATGCCGTCAACGAGGCGCAAGCCGGACTGTGTCGGCGGCAGAGCATCTCGGGAACGGCTCGCGCCGGAAGGAGTTGGCCAGTCAGCTCGCGGGCGCGCTCGATAGGACAGCCATGTCGCCACGCTCATCCATAAGCATGTTCGCCAGCGTTCTGGCGCTCGCCGCGCTTCCATCGCATGCCGTTCAGGCGCAGTTGCCGAGCGGAGGCGCGCAGCAGGATTGCAATGCGCTCGTCGATGCGCTGCCGGCGATCCAACGCACGGTGCAGACGACGGTCAATCCCGAGGGGGATGGCTGCAGGATCACCAGCTTCAGGATCTCGCCCGGTCCGAGCGGCAGCTTGGATACCGGCCTGCTCATCGAGCGCGCGGATGCGAGCGGTGCCGACCTTGTCAGGGCTGCAACCAGCCAACGATTTCCCGAATGGTTGAAGCTGGAGCTCAGGGGTGTTCGGGTCGATGTGAAGACCGGCAAGCCTGGTCTGGACTATCTGAATCGCCGGCAGCAGAAGCCGTTCAATGTCCGGCTGAGCTATCGTTCGGACAAGGCGACGGGCGCTATCCGGCTTGAAGAGGCGAGCATCGCCGGTGAGAAGCTCGGCGATCTGCATCTCGACGCCACCATCTACGGGCTTGATCTCTCGGCGATGAAAGTCGGCGAAGGGCCCGATCTGCCGTCGCTCCGGATCGGCCAGCTCGCCTTGCGGCTCGACGACAAGGCGATGACCACGACCTTTCTGTTGCCGCTGATCGTCGCCCGCATCGGCTTCGACCAGGACCCGGTCCCGGTGTTCGAAGCCTATCGGAAGCAGGCGGTCGACATGCTCGACCTGCTGCCCGGATCGTTCCTGCCCACTGCGAGCAGGAACGCGCTGGCCCGCTTCATCGGGGATTTCCCGGACCCGTCGGGGCCTCTTGCGCTGACAGCGAAGGCCGAGCCGCCCTTCGCTATCGTCCGACTCGGCATGCTGGGTGGTGCGACCGAGCCGGACGATATTCGCCAAAGGCTCGTGCGCATGCTCGGTGAGGCGAAACTGGAAGCGAGCTACGCGCCGACGCGCTGATCACGTCGGCAGCGCACTTCTCACTTCGGGTCGAGCGAGATCTTGGCCGCTGCGGCGACCTCCTTCCAGCGCGCGATATCGGCGGCGAGGAAGGCGCGGAACTCGGCCGGCGTGTTGCAGACGACATCACCGCCCAGCACGGCGAGCTTCTTCTGGATCTCCTGGTCGGCGCAGGCCTTGACCACCTCGGCATGGAGCCGGGTGACGATCTCGGCGGGCACGCCCGTGGGCACCAGCAGGCCGAACCAGGCGACCGTCTCGTAGCCGGGGAAACCGCTTTCCTCGACGGTCGGCACCTCCGGCAGCGCGGCGGCGCGCTTGCGGGTGGTCACGGCGAGCGGCGTTACCTGCCCAGACTGCGCCAGCCCGATCGCCGGCGGCAGGTTCACCGCCATGAACTCGATCTGGCCGGAGACGAGGTCGTTCAGCGCTGGCCCTGAGCCGCGATAGGGCACATGCGTCGCCTCGATGCCGGTCAGAACCTTCAGATATTCCGAGTTCATGTGCGCGGAGGAGCCGTTGCCGCCCGAGGCGAAGCTGAGCTTGCCCGGATTGGCCTTGGCATAGGCGACGAGTTCAGCCAGCGACTTCACCGGCAGCTTCTTGCTGGCGAGGAAGATGTTCGGCGCACGGTAGACCAGCGAGACCGGCGCGAAATCGCGCATCGCGTCATAGGGCACGTCCTTGTAGGTCGCCGGGATGATGCCGTGCGAGCCGGCATTGCCCATGATCAGCGTGTAGCCGTCTGGCGCCGCCTTGGCCGCCGCGGCCGAACCGACCACCCCGCCGGCGCCCATCCGGTTCTCGACCACGACGGGCTGCCCGAGCGCCGCCTGCAGCTTCTCGCCGATCAGGCGTGCGGCGATGTCGGAGCCGTCGCCGGGCGCGCTCGGCACGATCAGCGTCACCTGTCGCTCCGGCCAGGGGCCGGCCTGGGCCGCCAGCAGTCCGAAGCCGAGCAAGGCGCCCATGCACGACGCGACGAACTTCCTCATGCTCATGTCTCCCAATCTGACGCGACCGGAGTGACGCTCATGGCTGTCCGGGCATGCAGCACTATGCGGCGCTTCGCGATCAAAGCAATCGACACGCGGCTGGTCGGATAGTCTCAGGACGAGGAGGCGTAAGGCCTTGTTCGGCAAGCTTTACGCGGCCGAGCGCTCGCCGGGGTGGGGCAGCGCCGGCAGCGTGTCCATCACACGCTCGGCGCCCAGCGTGATCGTGACTTCCGTGCCGGCGCGCGGGCTCGACTTGATGCGGAAGCCGCCGCCATGCAGGTCGATCAGTCCCTTGACGATCGGCAGGCCGAGGCCCGAGCCCTGCTCCGCGGTCTTGATCGCCAGGGAGCCGCGCCCGAAGGTCTGCATCACCACCGGGATCTCGTCCTCGGGGATGCCGGGGCCGGTATCGGTGATCGAGACATATTGTCCGCCGGTCGCGGTCCAGCCGACCTTGATCGAGATCTCGCCACCCTGCGGGGTGAACTTGATCGCATTCGCCAGGATGTTCAGCACGGCCTGGCGGATGGCGCGCTCGTCGGCCCAGATCCGCGGCAGCTCCGGCTCGGTCGCCTGGCGGATGGTCTGGCCCTTGGTCTTGGCGCGCAGGTTGAGCATGTGCGCCGCGTCGTCGGCGATGGCGGCGAGGCTGATCGCCTCCTCGTTGAGCTCGTATTTGCCAGCCTCGATGCGCGAGAGATCGAGGATCTCGTTGATCAGCGTCAACAGGTGCTGTCCGGAGGAGTGGATGTCGCCGGAATATTCCTTGTAGGAGGCGTTGGCGTGTGGGCCGAACACCTCGTTTTTCATCACCTCGGAGAAGCCGAGAATGGCGTTGAGCGGCGTGCGCAGCTCGTGACTCATCGTCGCCAGGAAGCGCGACTTGGCGAGATTGGCTTCCTCCGCCTTGCGCCGGGCCTCGTCGGAATTGGCCTTGGCGGTCTCGAGCTCGGCGATCAGCGCATCCTTCTCGGCCCGGGACTCAATGGTCTCGACCGAGGTCGAATAGAGCCGGTTGGTCAGGAAAATGAAGAAGAGCTGGGCGCAGGCCGCCATCAGCAGCATGGTGACGCTGTCGATGTCGCTACGACCGCTGAAGGACAGGATAATCGCGCCGACGATCGGCACGAGGCCGGAATAGACCGCGATCGGCATCGTCGCCGCGAGCGTGACGGTCAGCGCGCTGACGATCAACAGCGCCGTCATCAGGAAGAAGCGGGCGCCGGGCGCCTCGATGCCGATGAAGAGGCCGGCGAGCACGGCCCAGGATAGTCCGTGCAGCAGCTCGGCCGCGGGCAAGAGCTTGCGCCAGAAGCCGATGCGTGCGGCGGCGGAATGTTCGGCCAGGAAGCGCCGGCACAGCACGGCGGTGAAGCCGGTGGTCAGCACCACCAAAGTGAGCCAGCCCGAGACCGCATAGAACGGCACCCAGACGCAGGCTGCCGCCGCGACCAGGAAGGCGAGCAGCAGCGTGCCGGCGGAGCCGTTCAGCCGGTATTGCGCGAAGACGCGGACGAGCTCGTAGTCGAAGGCGCGCTGCAGCCCCGTCGACGAGGTCAGCTTCTCGCGCGCCGACCGGACCTCGCGGTTGATCAGCTTGCGGCGCGCCAGGGCGGTCGGATCGGGTCCGCGGCCGCGCTGCACCTGTTCGGCTGTCAATTCCGGCATGATCCGAAGGCAAAGGCTCCCGTCCGGCGGCGCACCCGTCGCGCCCCGGCTCGCCATGATGAGTTGGAAATCGTTAAGCTTGTGCTGATGGCGCGCTTCGGATTCAGGACAGGCAGTTACGGACCCTTCGGCTGGCGCCGAGTCGGCCGCTCCGTTGATTTCGTCGTAGCCCTTGGATTCCTTCTGCTTTTGGCGATTGCCGGGGCCGTGCTGCAATACCGGCTGGGCGGCGGCCGCGATCTCGCGGGAGCGGCCGAGGCGATCGACGGCGATTCGCTGCGGTTGCTTGGCGAAGAGCTGCGGCTCGAAGGGATCGACGCGCCGGAGTACCGGCAGACCTGCCGCGATCGCAATGGCGGCGAGGTCGCCTGCGGCCGGCAGGCGCGGCGCGCGCTCGCCGCCATGCTGGCGCTCGGCAATGTCAGCTGCACGGTCTCGCGGCCGGATCGCTATGGCCGCGGGCTGGCGCGCTGCCGGCAGGGCGACGCCGAGATCAACGCCGCCCTGGTCAGTCAGGGCCACGCGGTCTCCTATGGCGCCTACCAGGCCGAGGAGGCCGAGGCGAAGGCCGCCGGCCGCGGCATATGGGCGACGAGCTTCGAGCGGCCGGAGGCGTGGCGCAGGAGCCATCCGCGTTGAAGCCTGGGCGGTCCATGCGGATTCCTCAATCCTGCCGACAGTTCAGGTGGTTTCGTCTCCGGTGAGGGCGACCTAAAGAAGGATCGTCTTCTTCCGCTTCCGTGCCGGATTCGCTGCCGCATGACATTCCTGCCCGCCTGTGAGTTCCCGGCATGATCGGCGCCATCCTGCTCGCTTTGGCGCCGATCGCCCTGCTGATCGCGCTCGGCCACGCCATGCGGCGCCTGCGCTTCCTGCCGGACGCGTTCTGGCCGCAGGCCGAGCGCCTGAGCTACTATGTCCTGCTGCCGGCCCTCTTCATGCACGCTCTGGCGATGGCCGATCTGAGGGGCCTGCCGGTCGCCGAACTGGCGTTGACGCTGATCGCGGCGATCGTCGCCGTCGCGGCGGTGCTCGTCCTGGCGAAGCCTTGGCTCGGCTACAGCGACGCCGCCTTCACCTCGGTGTTCCAGGGCGGCATCCGCTTCAACAACTATGTCGGCCTGAGTGCGGCCGGCAGCATGCTCGGCTCATCCGCGCTGCCGCTCGCGGCCGTGGCGAACGCGGCGATCGTGCCGACCGTCAATGTGCTCTGCGTCCTCGTCTTCGCCCGCTGGGGCTCGGCCCAGCCGACCCTGCGCGGCATCCTGCGGGGCCTCGCCCTCAATCCGCTGCTGATGTCCTGCGTGCTCGGCATCGCCATCCAGCTCAGCGGCCTCGGCCTGCCGCCCGGTGTCGAGGGCTGCCTCAAGGCGCTTGGCCAGGCTTCGCTGCCGATCGGCCTGCTCTGCGTCGGTGCGGCACTCGACTGGGGCGCGCTCGGCCGTGGCCTGAAGCCGGCGTTGGTCGCCTCCATCGCCAAGTTCGTGCTGATGCCGCTCGCGACCTATGCGGCGCTGAAGGGCTTCGGCCTCGGCGGCCAGGCGGCGACGCTCGCCATCCTGTTCCAGTCCCTGCCGACGGCCTCCTCGTCCTATGTGATGGCGCGCCAGCTCGGCGGCGATGCGCCGCTGATGGCCGGCATCTGCGCGCTGCAGACCGTGGTGGCGGCGGTCGCGGTGCCGCTCGCCCTGATCCTGCTCGCGCCGGGCTGATTGTTTACAAGGGCTCGCGCGGATCGTCCTTGCTCGGCCCGTCGAGACGTGCTGCGCCAGGCTGCCGCGAACGCGACCAGAAGGTTGCGAGCATCAACCCTGCTGGGATGGCAAGGATCACGATCCAGACGACGAAACTCCAATCCTGCGGCATGACTTGCGCCACCTCCCAGGTAACAATCTCGGCAGGGGCTCGCTTGTTCCAGTCTGGCGCGTCGTCATGCCGCCGTGTTTGCAGGCTGAACTCTTGACAGGGCAGCGGCGGCACCGTGAAACCGCCATGTCCGAGACGGCGAAAGGCGAGGGGCATGAAGCTCTATGACGGCGGGCGCGCGCCCAATCCACGGCGGGTCCGCATCTTCTTCGCCGAGAAGGGCGTGCCGCTGCCTGAGCTCATCCCGGTCGATATCGCCAAAAAAGAGCACCGGACGCCGGAATTCACCCGGATCAACCCGTCGCAGCGCCTGCCGGTGCTGCTGCTGGAGGACGGCACGGCGCTGGCCGAGACCATTGCGATCTGCCGCTATATCGAGAGCCTGCATCCGGCACCGCCGCTGTTCGGCGCCGCGCCCAAGGAGGCGGCCCTGATCGAGATGTGGAATCGCCGCATCGAACTGGGCCTGTTCACGGCGGTCTCGGCGGTGTTCCGCCACGGCCATCCTGCCATGGCCGAGCTCGAGGACCAGGTGCCCGAATGGGCCGAATCCAGCCGCGAGCAGATTGACGATCACCTCGTGCTGCTCGACCTGCAGCTCGGCGCCAATCGCTTCGTCTGCGGCGACGAGCTGACGGTCGCCGACATCACCGCCGGCATCGCCATCGACTTCATGAAGCCTTCGCGCATCCCTGTGCCCGAGGATTTCGCCAATATCCGGCGCTGGCATGGCGAGCTCTCGGCCAGGCCGAGCTGGAAGGTCTGATCATGCGCCTGCCGGTGGTCCTGCTCGCCCTGATCGTCCCGCTCACCGCAACGGCGATGGAGAAGCTGACCGGCGAGCAGATCAACCGAGCCTTCACCGGTAACACGGTCAGTGGCCGCTACACCGGCGGCGGCTTCTTCACCGAGTTTCACGACCCGGATGGGCGGGCGCTCGGCAATAATGGCTGGCAGGAGAATCGCGACGCCTGCTGGATCACCAAGGGCGATGCCGTCTGCTACTATTACGGCCCGCCGGAGGAGCGGACGACGCATTGCTTCACCGTCGAGCTGACCGACCGGCTCTACATCCTGCGCAATGTCGGCGATGGCCGGATCAATGCGATTGCGACCATCGAGTCCGCCAATCCGCGCAACCATACCGATGGCGGCAAGCCCTGGTATTGCGATGGGCTGATCTCACGCGGGCCGCAAGGTCCGCTGATGTCGCGGCGCGTGGCGGCTCGATGAGTCGGCTCGGCACCGCCACGGCATTGCTGTTGGGGCTCTGCGCTTCGGCCAGCGGTGCGTCCGCCGTCGAGCGCCTGACCGGCCAGCAAATCCGCCAGCTCTTCGACGGCAACACGGTCGCCGGCCGCTACAATAACGGCCTGCCGTTCAGCGAGTATCATCACCAGGATGGGCGCGCGACCGGGCATAACCGGCATGTGCAGAACACGGATGCCTGCTGGACCACGACGGATGATGCGGTCTGCTATTATTACGGCCCGTTCGAATCCCGCCGGACCTATTGCTTTTCCGTCGAGCGCAGCGGCTCGCTCTATGTGCTGAAGACCTATCGGACCGGCCGCATCAACGCCATCGCCACTATCCAGCCCGGCGACCCGGAGAAGCACGCCGAGAAGGCGCCGGCCTGGCATTGCGACGGGCTGATCTCGCAGGCGCAGCCGCCGGCGCTGTCGTCGCGGCTCGCCGCGCGATGAGATTTCCGGCGCTGCTGTTGCTGCTGCTCGGGCTCTCGCTCTCGGGAAGCGGGGCATTCGCTGTCGAGCGGCTGACCGGCGAGCAGATGCGCCAGCTCGTCGAGGGCAATACGGTGACCGGGCGCTACAGCAGCGGCGAGACCTTCAGCGAGTATCATCACCCTGACGGGCGGGTAAGCGGCTACAACCGCGATCGTGCGACGCCGAACCGGGATGCCTGCTGGACCACGACTGATGATGCGATCTGCTATTATTACGGCCCGATCGAGACGCGGCAGACCTATTGCTTCACCGTCGAGCGCAGCGGCTCGCTCTATGTGCCGCGTAGCGTCGCCAGCGGCAGCATCATCGGCGCCTTCACCGTCCGGCCCGGCGATCCCGAGAAGCATGCCGACAAGGTGCCGGCCTGGTATTGCGACGGGCTGATCTCGCAGCGCCCTGGCCGGGGGCGGCTGGCCGGACGATGAGCAGCGGGGAGGGGGCAGAAGCGCCGGAGACGCTCGACGACGTCCTCGCCGAGTTGCGCGCCTGCCGGATCTGCCGGGACGAGCCGGTCCACCTGCCGCGCCTGCCGCATGAGCCGCGGCCCGTGATCCAGGCTGAGGCGAGCGCCCGCCTCTTGATCGCGAGCCAGGCCCCGGGCACGCGCGTCCACGCCAGCGGGAGGCCCTTCACCGACCGCTCCGGCGACCGCCTGCGCGAGTGGCTCGGTCTGGACCATGACCGCTTCTACGATGCTTCGCGCGTCGCCATCGTGCCGATGGGCCATTGCTTCCCCGGGCTCGATGGCAAGGGCGGCGACCTCCCGCCGCGCCGCGAATGTGCGCCGGCCTGGCGAACGCGCGTGCTGGCCGGCCTGCCGAATATCGAGCTCGTGCTGGTGATCGGCCGCTATGCGCAAGCCTGGCATCTCGGGCCCAAGGCCGCAGCCGACCTGACGGCGACCGTCGCCGACTGGCGCAACATCTTCGCCGGGGAGCGCCGGCCGCGTGTCCTGCCCCTGCCGCACCCCTCCTGGCGCAACAACGGCTGGCTCCGGAAGAACCCCTGGTTCGAGGCGGAGTTGGTGCCGGTGTTGCGAACGGAGGTGGCGCGGCTGGTTGGCTGAGGCTTACGGCTCCAGCCGCTTCAGCAGGCTCGACGTATCCCAGCGGCCACCTCCGAGCTTCTGCACGTCGGCATAGAACTGGTCGACCAGCGCGGTGACGGGCAGGCGGGCATGGTTGCGGCGGGCTTCGTCGAGCACGATGCCGAGGTCCTTGCGCATCCAGTCGACGGCGAAGCCGAAATCGAACTTGTCGGCGTTCATCGTCTTGCCGCGGTTCTCCATCTGCCAGGAGCCGGCGGCGCCCTTCGAGATCACCTCCAGCATGGCCTCGACGTCGAGGCCGGCGCGCTTGGCGAAATGGACGCCTTCGGACAGGCCCTGGACGAGGCCGGCGATGCAGATCTGGTTGACCATCTTGGTGAGCTGGCCGGAGCCCGCCGGGCCCATCAGCCGGCACATCCGGGCGAAGCTCGCGATCACCGGCTCGACCTTGGCGTAGGTCGCCTGGTCGCCGCCGCACATCACGGTCAGCACGCCGTTCTCGGCGCCTGCCTGTCCGCCGGAGACCGGCGCGTCGATGAAGCCGAAGCCGGCCGCCTTGGCTGCCGCGTCGAGCTCGCGCGCGACGTTGGCGGAAGCGGTGGTGTGGTCGACGAAGACCGTGCCCTTGCCCATCGCGGCGAATGCACCGTTTTCGCCTGTGGTCACCGAGCGCAGGTCGTCGTCATTGCCGACGCAGCAGAACACGATCTCCTGGCCCTCGGCCGCCTGGGCCGGCGTCGGCGCGTAGACGCCGCCATGCTGCGCCACCCATTTCTGCGCTTTCTCCGGCGAGCGATTGTAGACAGTGACCTCATGGCCCTTGGCCTTGAGATGGCCGGCCATGGGATAGCCCATCACGCCGAGACCGAGAAAAGCGACTTTGGCCATGAGGAGCTCCGCTGAGGTTCTGAAGATTTCGCTCGGGCTTTAGCGCGTGCCCGCCAGGCTGGGAAGCCGCGCCGGCGTGATAGCACCGATCCGCAAACCCGATCGACGGCGAGAGCGGACGCTTGCCGCTTTCGCCGAAATCGGTCAGGAACCCGCCATGACCATTACCAATGATGACGAGCTCCAGGGTCTGCGCGAGATCGGCCGCATCGTCGCCGACACGCTGGCGGCGATGGGCAAGGCGCTCGAACCGGGCATGACCACGGCCGAACTCGACGCGATCGGCCGCGCCATGCTCGAAAAGCACGGCGCGCTTTCCGCTCCCGAGACCGTCTACGGTTTCCCCGGCGCCACCTGCATCAGCATCAATGAGGAGGTCGCGCACGGCATTCCCGGCGAGCGTCGGATCATGGCGGGCGATCTCGTGAACATCGACGTCTCCGCTGAGAAGGCCGGCTATTTCTCCGATACGGGCGCGTCCTTCACGGTGCCGCCGGTCGACCGCCGCATCGAGAAGCTCTGCCGCGACGGCAAGCGCGCGCTCTGGGCCGGGCTCGGCCAGGTCGGCGCCGGCAAGCCCATCGCCGGGATCGGCGAGGCCGTCGGCCGCTTCGCCCAGAAGAACGGCTATACGCTGGTGCGAAACCTCGCCAGCCACGGCATCGGCCACTCGCTGCACGAGGAGCCGAAGGAGATCGCGACCTGGCCCGAGCGCTCCGAGCGCCGTGTGATGCAGAAAGGGCTTGTCTTCACCGTCGAGCCGTTCCTGTCGCTCGGTGCCGACTGGGCCGAGCATGTCGAGGGCGACCGCTGGACGCTCTATTCGGAGCCGCGCGCGCCCACCGTCCAGTACGAGCACACCGTGGTCGCGACCGCCAACGGCCCGCTGGTCCTGACCTTGCCGGGGTGAGCGGTCAGCCGCTCACCGCAGCGCCATATGCCGTGTCAGGCGAATCTCGATCCGGTCCCAGACCCGGCGGATGATCTCGGTCAGCACGAGATAGATCAGCGCGGCATAGAGATAGATCGAGAGGTCGAAGGAGCGCGCGAAGGCAAGGCGCGTCGCGCCCATCAGGTCGAACAGCGTCACCAGCGAGGCGATGGCGCTCGCCTTGATCATCACGATCAATTCGTTGCCGAGGGGGCGCAGCGCCAGGATCATTGCCTGCGGCAGGATCACCCGGCGCAGCGTCGCCCAGCGATGCAGGCCGAGCGCCAGCGCGCCCTCGAACTGGCCGCGCGGGATGGACTGGATCGCGCCCCGCAGGATCTCGGCCTGATAGGCGGCGGTGTTGATGGTGAAGGTGAAGAGCGCGCAGTAGAACGGCTCGCGGAAGAACCACCATAGGCCGATATCCTGCCAGAACAGCCGGAACTGGCCGAAGCCGTAATAGACCAGGAAGAGCTGGCAGAGCAGCGGCGTGCCGCGAAAGAAGGTGGTGTAGCCCTGGATCGCGAGCTTGGCCCAGCGCGGCCCGTAGAGCCGGGCGATCGCGAGGCCGAGCGCCAACGCGAAGCCGAATGCGACCGAGAGCACGACCAGCTCGAAGGTGATCCACAGGCCATTGGCCATGCGGCAACCATAGTTCTGCAGCACCTCGCTGCCGATCAGGTAGCCGGGATATTCGCACCAGTTCATCGCGTCGCTCCGCCGAAGGCGGCGAAGCCGCGATTGGTGCGCTGTTCGAGCTTGCCGATGCCCCAGGCCGAGACCAGCGAGAAGAAGAAATAGAGCAGCATCGCCGTGCCGAAGAACAGGAACGGCTCCTTGGTCACGACATTGGCGCGCGTCGCGATGAACATGATGTCCTGCAGCGTGATCACCGAGATCAGCGAGGTCTCCTTCAGCAGCACCATCCAGTTGTTGCCGAGGCCGGGCAGGGCGACGCGGATCAATTGCGGGAAGACGACGAGCCGGAAGGCCTGTGCCTTCGACAGGCCGAGCGCCGAGGCCGCCTCGCGCTGGCCCTTCTGGATCGAGTTCAGCGCGCCGACCCAGACCTCGCTGGAGAAGGCGGCGAGCACCATGCCGAGCGCGACCATGCCGGCGACGAAGGGCGGGATCGAGAAGCCGGTCCAGACCTTCTGCACCAGCACCTGGATGCCGAAATAGATGATGTAGAGCGTCAGCAGCTCGGGCACGCCGCGGAAGACGGTTGTGTAGATCGTCGCCAGCGAGCGCAGCAGCATGCTGTCCGAGCGCTTCCACAGGGCGATGATCAGGCCGAGCGCCAGGCCGAAGGGCAGGGTCGCGAGCGCGACCGAGATGGTGTTGGCGGCGCCTTGCAGCAGGGCCCAGCCCCAGCCGCCGGGGCCGAAGCCGAGCAGAGCGAGTTTGTCGAACATGGGAGGGCCGGCGCGCGAGGGGACTGGAGCGTTTCCAGGCGGAAGTGGGTACCGCTTCGCCGTCCGGAAACGCGACAATGCAAGGAGCTGGAGCAAATCCGCGGTTCGAAGAAGCGTGGATTTGCTCCGGAACCCGCCGGCCTGGACCGGCCGGCGGGCGGGCGTCAGCGGAGGTCAGCTCACTCGTACTTGAACCACTTGTCCTCGAGCTTCTTCAGCGAGCCGTCGGCGACGGTCTCGGCGATCGCCTTGTTGACCAGCTCCTTCAGCGCGGTGTCGGACTTGCGCACGGCGCCGGCGACGCCCGCGCCATGGATCGCGTCGTCGCGGGTCACCTCGGCGATCTTCTTGCAGCAATCCTTGCCCTGGCCCTTCAGGAAGTCGGCGAGGGCGAGCGCATCGGCGACGATATAGTCGAGGCGCCCGTTGAGCAGGTCGAGATTGGCCTCTTCCTGGGTCGGATAGAGGCGCGCCGTCGAGTCCTTGTAGAACTTCTCGACATAGTTGGCGTGGATGGTCGAGCCCTGCGCGCCGATCGACTTGCCCTTGAGGGTGGCGGGCGAGATGTCGCTGGAAGCGGTGCTCTTGGGGCCGATCATCCAGATGGGCGTCTTGCTGTACGGCGTGGTGAAGTCGACCTGCTTCTTGCGTTCCTCGGTGGCGTTCATGCCGGCGAGGATGATGTCGTACTTGTTCGCCTGCAGCGCCGGGATGATGCCGTCCCAGTCCTGCACCACCCAGCTGCACTTCACCTTCAGCTTCTCACAGAGAAGGTTGCCGTAGTCGATCTCGAAGCCTTCCAGCTCCTTCTTGGCGTTCAGGTTGTTGTAGGGCGGATAGGCGCCCTCCGTGCCGATTCGGATTTCCTTCCATTCCTTCGCCTGGGCGAGTGCGCCGGTGGCGCCGGCGACCGTGAGCGCCGCGGCGGCAATGAACTTTGCGAAACCTTTCATGGGACCTCCCCTTGGATCTGGCCGATCGGGCGTTTCGAGTTCCCGCATCGGCTTGTGCGCGACAGCTTGTGCGATCATCGGGGCGGGCCGCAAGTAGGCTCTTGCAGCTTTTCCGAGCGTGCCCGCACAAGGATCGTGCAAGGCAAGGTGCTGTTCTTGTTGCTGAAAACGGTTTGTAGCGACGAATTTTCACTGCCGCGGCCAAGGCGGCTGCACACGGATTTTGTCGCTGGGGTTAGCGTGCCCCTGCCGCGAAGGCGCTGTCGCAGCGTTTCGGCTGCCGATCCGGCGCTCGGGCATGCCCGTCCGGCACGATCATATTCATGGCGTTCTCCCTCATTCCCCCGAGGGTAGGGCAGTGCAAACAGCCGAGGCGGGTCGCCGCGGCGCTGCGCCACAGCCGAATCTGTCGCCATGGCGACAGATTCGGGCCAGCGCGGCCGGCTTGTCTCAGCGCTTGGCGATCGGGAGGACGAGGTAGACCATGCCGAGTACCATCGGTGGCACGGCGAGCGCCGTCACCGACCAGGTCGACCAGCCGGACGTCAGCGGCGCCAGCAAGGCCAGGATCGCGTTGATCAGCAGATAGGCGCCCAGCATCAGCGTTCCCAGGAAGCGCAGGCGAGCGAGAATGGGGTTGCGGGTGAGGGTGGTCATGATCATCTCCATAACGGAACGTTCCGTTTCGTTATTGTTGATAGATACGGCCCGTTCCGATATCAAGTCGTCTGCTGCAAGATTGTGCTTGCAGAAGGCGTGCTTGCCAGGGCGTGCCGAAAGGGCTGTCGCAGGAGCGAAGAGAGAAGGAGGCGATCATGAAGGCTGCGAAAGCCGCGACACCGACTCGCCGCGCTTCGATCGGGGCACGGCGCAACCCGGCCTCGCAGGCGGCGATCCTCGCAGCCGCTCGCGCCGTGCTGGCGGAGGAGGGCTATGCCGGCTTCTCGATCGATGCGGTCTCGCGCCGGGCCGGCGCCGGCAAGCCGACGATCTATCGCTGGTGGAAGAACCGCGCCGACCTGCTGATGGAGGTCTATGCCGCCGAGAAAGCCGGCATCAGGGCGGTGCCGAGCAGCGATCTCGCCCAGGATCTCATCGATCACACGAGCGCGCTCTGGGGCTTCTGGTGCGGCACCCCGTCAGGACGCACTTTCCGGGCGCTCCTGGCCGAAGCCCAGAGCGATCCCCACGCGCTCGCGGCCTTGCGCGAGAAATTCCTGCCGGAGCGCCTGCAGGATGTTCGCGGCCTCTTCACCGCCGCTGCGGCGCGCGGCGACATTCCCGTGAAGGAAATTGAGGCCAGGCTCGCGCTCTATATCGGTTTCAACTGGTTCTATGTGCTGACCGACCAGCTCGAGGCCGGGCAGGCCTCGATCCCGGCGGCGATGCGCCTGATCGCGACGCGAGGCGGGCAGTGAGTCGGAGATTCGTGGCCTATTCGACCGCTGCTTCGTAGTTCAGCCGCGCGCAGCCGGAGCCCCAAGTGTCCTTGCCGCAGATGTAGAGGACGTAGTTGTCCGTCCCTTTGAAGCCGGCTTTCGGAATGTAGTAGAAGGTGACTTCGCCGATCTGGCGCAGTTGCCCGTTCGACGGCGGTTTCATCACCACGAGCTTGTCCATGCGCCATGTGCCGGCGACTCCGTAGCTATGGCCGCAGCCCTGCGAGTCCATCTCGGCTTTCAGCGTCACCCTGTCATTGGTGTGGAGATACCATTTCGGCCCGGTGACGCGGCATTCGGCGGAGGCGTTCGCCGAGATCATCAGCGCTGCAATCGTAATTGCTGAAGCAGGAAAACCTCGAAGCATGCAGCGCTCACAAGCCACCCTGGAGTGTCGTTGTCTTGGCATGGTTCCAGTCGGACATTGCAGCTCAGGTCTGTTGCAGGACTTCACATCGCCAGTTTCGCGCGACAGGGTTGACGTAGCGGGTCGCTGTCTTTCGTGCCTCCGACCAACCTTGGAATTCCGTGAGGCCGTCCTTGAGTCGCCATTCGAACGTGGCCGAGCATGACGATTGCCCATCTGTACGGACCCGAACAATCCATGAATGGCTCGGGTAGGCTACGATCCGTATCAGCGTTCTGTCGTCCACGATCCGCCATATCGCGGGCCACTGACCGACTGCATACTGATCACCAAGCGCGATGGTTCGATTCTGGTTCGGACTCCATCTTTTCGTCGGTGAGGGGTCCCTGCTGGTCCGCTCCTCGATCTGACTGCCGCCGATGAGGACGAAGTTGAGTTCGAAATGGTTCCAGAACTCCCGTCGCGGGGGAGATATTGATTCAGAGGTCCAGTTCAGAACGATCCTGAAACGAGGGTCGCCTGCCAGCGCTGCATGTGGCGCAACCGCGTAGAGCGGCAGTGCCGCCAGAAAAAACCCCTTCAACGCCTTGCTCACGGGAGGCATTTGCGTACGCCTCATGGATGATTTTCCGAGGGGCCAGGCGAGACGTGATCAGCATGCCGCTGCGGCATGCGATGAACTATGACATGGCCGTTCTAGTCAAGGAGCGACTGTTCACGGATTTGCCCAGAGGCCGGGTGCGGAAAGACACGGCCCTGAAAAACGCCACGCTCGCTCGAATGGCTATGGCGGCGCACGGGGCCCTGACGAGAAGGAGCCGTCTCAGGTCGCGGCGGCTGCCTTTCCGCTGCGGCCTTTCGCGTCCCACGCTGTCACCAGCCAGATCGCGAAGCCCGCGAGCGCAAGGCCGGCGCCAACCCAGCCGGTTGAGGTCCAGCCATAGCCGGCGGCGATCGCCATGCCGCCAAGCCAGGGGCCGAGCGCATTGGCGGTGTTGAAGGCGCTGTGGTTCAGCGCGGCGGCCAGCGTCTGCGCGTCCTGCGCGACATCCATCAGCCGGGTCTGCAGGGGCGTGCCGAGCCCGCCACCGCAACCGATCATGAAGGCGACGGCCGAAATCGCCCAGATATTGCCGGCGGCCAGCGGAAAGAGTGCCAGCGAACCGGCGGTCCAGAGCAGGATGATCGCGATCGAAGTCATCGGCATCCGGTCCGCCAACCAGGCCGCAGCCAAAGTCCCGAAAGTCAGGCCGAGGCCGAAGATCGCCAGCACAACCGGCACCATCGTCGGCGCGACCTGCGTCACCTCGACCAGCGTCGAGGCGAGATAGGTGTAGACCGCGAACAGCCCGCCGAAGCCGACTGCGCCGATGGCGAGCGTCAGCCAGACCTGACGATGGCGCAGCGCGCCGAGCTCGCGCAGCGCGCTGGCGCCGGGCTGCGGCTTGTCCTTCGGCGCGAACAGCGCGATCAGGACCACCGTGGTCAGGGCCAGCGCCGCGACGACGCCAAAACCCCAGCGCCAGCCGAGCGCCTGGCCGAGCCAGTTCGCCAGGGGCACGCCAAGGATGGTCGCGATCGTTAGCCCGAGCATCACCCGCGCCACGGCGAGCGCGCGCCGGTTCGCTGGAACCAGCGAGGCCGCGACCAGCGCTGCGACGCCGAAATAGGCGCCGTGCGGCAGTCCACTGAGAAAGCGGAACAGCAGCATCCAGCCATAGGTCGGGGCGAGCGCCGAGAGGCCATTGCCGAGCGCGAAGGCCGCCATCAGCGCGACCAGCAGCGTGCGGCGCGAGAGCTTGGTCGCCAGCACCGCGATGATCGGGGCGCCGACCACCACGCCGGCCGCATAGGCGCTGATCACATGCCCGGCCGTCGGCTCGTCGATCCCCAGCCCCGCCGAGAAATAGGGCAGCAGGCTCATCACTGCGAATTCAGCCGTGCCGATGGCGAAGCCGCCCATCGCCAGAGCGAGCAGGACGAGGCCGACGCGCGGCGCAGCTGTGGAGCGGGCAGGGCGCGCGAACGCGTCTCCCGTGCTCAGGAGGCTCATGACGATGGTCCGGAAATGAATTTTTATGGCGCAGCGCGAGGATGCGCGCATTGCGCTGCAGCATATGCTCGCGTCATGCATGAATCGCAAGTGTTCGTTGGTACGACTTGGCGTAGGCAGGAGTGCCATGCTGGGTGCGCATGGCACTCCGCTCATGGCCTACAGCGAGAGGGTTCGGCCGATTCCCCGGCGCTTGGCCTCGCCGAACGCGAGGTCGGCCGCGACCATGTCTTCCATCGCGACACCCATCGCCTTGTAGATGGTGATCTCGCGATCCGAGATCCGGCCCGGCTGCCGGCCGAGCAGCACGGCGCCGAGATCGGTGCCGCTCTCGGGATCAATGCCCGCGAGCTCGCAGCACCCAACCGGGGTCGGCGCGAAAGCCTCGCGCGCCTCGACGAACAGCTTCCCACGAGCGATCAGATCGACCGGCAATTCGCCGCCGGGCGGCGCGACGCCGACCGAGGAGACATGCGTCCCGGGCTCGACCCACTCCGCGGAGATCACCGGCGTATAGGAATGCGTCGCCAGGCAGACGACGTCAGAGGAGCGAACGGCAGCTTCGAGGTCCTTCACCGCGGTGACGCCAGGATGACGTGAGGCCAGCGCTTGGGCGTCGGCGAAATCCTTCGAGAAGACCTGGATCTCCGCGAAATCGCGGACCAGTGGCAGCAGATGGAGATGCTGGCCCGCCTGGACGCCGGCGCCGATGACGGTAGCGATCCTGGCATCCCGCCGCGCCAGTTCCCGCACCGAAAGCACGGCCGAACCGGAGGTGCGGACCGCCGTGATATAGGTCCCGTCCATGATGCAGACGGGCATTCCCGTCTCCGGATCGAACAGGTGAATCGTCGCGAGATGGCTCGGGATGCCCCTGGCGACATTGCCTTCGAAGACGTTGACCAGCTTGACGGTCAGATGCATGCCGCGCGTCCAGCCCGGCATCGCGAGCGAATAGCCCGCATCGGGAATATCGAGCTGCGGCCGCGCCGGAACGACGACCCGGCCATCGGACAGCGCTTTGAAGCCTTCCGCCAGCGCATCGAGCAGCTTGCGCAGGTCGATACAGCTTCGAATATCCGCTTCGCTGAGCGAGAGAATACTGATCTCGCCCTTGGCGTGATTGCTCGAAGTCAGTTGTGTTCCATCCATGATCTTGCTCGCCTTTGCTACGGACTGGCATCGAGTGCCATTCAAACCGTATTGCGGCGATCGGGTGCGATAAAATATGCTGATTTCGAACTTCTTGCGTGAATCTCACGCCGAGAGGCACTTGAAAGTGTGAGTATCGGAATGAACGATCTCGATCGCGTCGACCGCCAGCTGCTCAGGCTGTTGCAGGAGGATGGCCGGCGGACGGTGCTCGACCTCGCCCAGCGCGTCGGGCTGTCACCGACCGGGGCGTCGCAACGGATCAAGCGCCTCTTCGGCGAGGGCTTCATCCGCGCAGTCAGGGCGGTGCTCGAGCCGTCGAAGATCGGACGCGGCACGCTCGTCTTCATCGAGGTCAGGCTCGATCACACCGCCCCGCATGTCTTCGACCGCTTTGCCGAAGCGGTCGCGAAGGCGCCCGAGATCATCGAATGCCACATGGTGATCGGCGGCTTCGACTATCTGGTCAAAGCGCGGATCGCCGACATGGCGACGTTCCAGGAGTTCCTGCAGCGGGTCATCCTGCCGCTCCCGGGCGTCAGGGAGACCCACAGCTATGCATCGATCGGCGATGTGAAGCCTGATGCGCTTTTGCCGCTTTGACGGTCGTCGGCGCTACGCAGCCTGGGTGATGGCTGCGGCGATTTCGGCGATGCGCCGGACCCGCGAGACACGCGGCAGGGTCGAGGCGATGGCGAAGGCGTGCAGGTTGGCGCCGACCGAGCTCGAGGCGTCCTCGGCGACGATCACGTCATAGCCATGCTGCCAGGCATCACGCGCCGTCGATTCGACGCCGAAATTGGTGGCGATGCCGCCAATCACCACCGTCTCTATCCGCCGCCGCCGCAATTGCAGGTCGAGCTCGGTGCCGTAGAAGGCGCTCCAATGCCGCTTGGTGACGGAGACGGCTGCGGGCAGGGCGGCGATTTCGGGAGTGAGCTCCGACCAGTCTGCCGGAAAGCCGCCCTGCGGCAGCATCATCGGCTGGTCGATGGTCTGCGGCGGCAGGTCGGAGCGGTCCGGCGCGAACGCGACCCTGACCGTCGCGATCAGGCCGCAGGCCTTGGCGAAGGCCTGGCCGAGCGCGGCCGTGTTGGCGATGAGGGTTGTCCGGTCATAGGGTGCGAGCGGGAAGGCGAGCGTTCCCTGCTGCATGTCGATGAGGACGAGAGCGGTTTTGCGAGGGTCGAGCTGGAGCGTCATCGGGATCTCCGTCAGGGAGCGTGGCCGAGATGGCCTTTATGTGAGGGTATCCTCATGTTTATAGATTTATGAGTATGTCCTCACAAAATTCAAGCCCCCCGGCGGAGAAGATCGCCAAGGAACCGAGCCGCAGCCGTGGCCTGAAGCGCGTCTCGGCGCTGCTCGACGGTGCCAGCGCGGTCTTCGCCGAGGCCGGATATGAGGCGGCGACGATGACGCAGATCGCCGCGCGCGCCGGCGCCTCGATCGGCTCGCTCTACCAGTTCTTCCCCACCAAGGAGCATGTCGCCGCGGCGCTGCACGCCCGCTATCTCGATGCGCTCGCCGGCATGCTCGACTTGCTGGCGGAGGAGGTGCGGGGCCAGCCGGTCGAGCCGGCGGTGGATGCGCTCTTTGCCCGCTTCGTGACCTATCTCGAAGAGAATCCGGCCTTCCTCGCCGTCAGCGAGCGGCGCACTCTCGATCCCGCCGTCAAGAAGGAGGCGCGCGCTCGCCTGCGCGGTCACATCGTAGCGCTGCTCGGCGCGGTCGAGCCGCCGGTGGCCAAGGCGCGAATGGCTTCACTCGCCGCCGTGACCCTGCACCTGATCCGGGTCGCGGCGATGCTGCGCGCAGATGATGACGAGAGCGTGCGTGCGCCGGCCATCGCCGAATTGCGCACCATGCTGAAGGGGCATCTCGCCGGGCAGGGCGGCTAGAGCAGGGTCGCCCGCTACTCCTCCAGCAGCGGATAGCCCTCGAAATCCTTCAGCGCCTTCAGCGCGAAGGTGGTGGCGATCCGGGCGATGCCGAGCTGATTGTCGGCGAGCCAGGCCCCGGTCAGCTCCTCATAGGCGGCGAGCGAGGGCGCGACGATGCGGGCGAGGTAATCGGCCTCGCCGCTGATCACCAGCAGCTCGACCACGTCCGGACAGGCGCGCAGCACCTTCTCGACGCGCTCGCGCCGGCCGACCGAATGGTCGCGCAGCGAGATCTGCGCGAAGGCGATGATGGCGTGGCCGGCGAGCTCGGGCGAAAGCCTTGCGCCATAGCCGGCGATCAGCCCGGAGGTTTCCAGCCGGCGCATCCGCTCCAGGCAGGGCCGGGCCGAGAGCCCGACCCGTTCCGACAGGGCCTGGTTGGTGATCCGGCCTTCCGCCCGCAGGATCGCGATGATCTGGCGATCGATCGCGTCGAGCTGGAGCGTCTTTCGCTTCACGGCCGGCCCTTGCCGGCGGCTCTCGCCTCGGCGATCAGGCAGAGCTCGAGGAACAGCACCTGCGCCGCGCATTGCGCCGTGTTGCTGGTCGCATCGTATTGCGGGGCGACCTCGACCACGTCGGCGGCGACGATGTTCTGGCCTTTCAAGCCGCGCAGGATGGCGAGCGCCTCGCGCGGGGTGAGGCCGCCGACCTCCGGCGTGCCGGTGCCGGGCGCGAAGGCCGGATCGAGCGAATCGACGTCGAAGGAGACGTAGGTCGGCCCGTCGCCGATCACGGCGAGCGCCTTGGCGATCACGGCGTCGAGGCCCATCCGGTCGACCTCGTCGGCATGGATCACGGTCATGCCGGACTCGTAGGAGAACTCCCAGAGATATTCGGCGCCGCCGCGGATGCCGATCTGGATGACGCGCTCCGGATCGAGCACGCCGTCGAGCACCGCCTGCCGGAACGGCCCGCCATGATGGAATTTCGAGCCCTCATAGGGCCCCGACGTGTCGCAATGCGCGTCGATATGGACCATGCCGACCGGGCGCTTCTCGCCGACCGCCTTCAGGATCGGGTAGGTGATCGAATGGTCGCCGCCGACCCCGAGCGTCGAGACCCCGGCCTTCACGATCTGCTTGAAGGTCGCCTCGATGTCCTCATGGCAGCTCTCCAGCGAATAGCGCGAGCGGAAGGGCACGTCGCCGATATCGGCGGCCTTGATCAGGTTGAACGGCGCGGTGCCGTTGACATGGTCCATTGGCCCCATGCGCTCGACGGCGCGCACCGCGCGCGGGCCGAGACGAGTGCCGGCCCGGTTGGTGACGCCGAGATCCATCGGCAGGCCGATGATGGCGACGTCGAGCCCGCCGAGATCGGGCTTGCTCAGGGCGTCGGGCCGGTAGGGCGCGTTGATGAAGGTCGCGACATCGGAGAACGGCCATTTGCGCCGATCGCCCTGGAACTGGCCGGCCGCGACCTTGGCGAAGCGTGGGTCATGGATGTCGGCGCCGCTCGCCCCGGCATAGCGCGCCCTGAGTTTTGCGAGTTTATCCTGGTCCATCGCTTGGTCCCCGAGGTTTGAGCCAGCCGCGATAATGGGCGAGCAGGCCGAAGAAGGGCAAAATCAGCTTCACGTCGAAACGGAAGCGGCCATCGGCGTCAACCGTCTCATACGCCTCGGCCGACGGCATCAGGAAGCGGGGCAGACGCAAGCCGAAGACGCGCCAGGAGGCGATCGGCAGCGCTAGGCCCTCCCGCGTTCCTTCGGCGGCGAGCGTGAAGGAGAACGGGCCGAAGGCCTCGCGCAATTCGCCATGGCGATCGAGGCTCAGGCGCGACTGGAAGCGCTGGCCGGCGAAGTTGCGGGTCCAGATCTCGCAGGTCTCGTCGAACGAATCGCCCCTGGCGACGCTGACCGTCACCGGCAGCCCCGCGCCGGGCTCGGGCAGGCCGAAGAGCCGGCACAGCAGGGCGATCGCAGGCCCGTTTCCACGGGTGACCTCGGCCTCGCCTTGCCAGACCGGCTCGGCCTCGGCGGCGTGGAAGGCCCGGATCGCCGCCGGCATCATCGCGACGGCCTGCGAGCCGAGCACCGTCTCGAACAAGGCAGGGCCGACGGCGCGCTCGTCCTGGTTGATGCTGATCGCATAGCGCGTCATCTCGGCCTCGATAGCGGCGAGGTTGAGCGCCTCGGCTGCCGAGCGCGCACCGGGAGCGATCGCGTCCGCCAGCAAGGCCCGCACTGCCGCAGCCGCCGCCAGCGTCGGCACCTGCGGGCCATCGTCGTTCTCCGCCAGCAGCGACCAATAGGCCCGGCGCGGCCGCCTCTTCCGATCGATACCGGCAATGGCGACGCGCATGCCGCCGCGGTCGGAAGTCCAGAGCCGGGTGATTCCGCGCGCCTTGACGAGATAGGGCACCAGCGGCGCGAGGTCGGAGACCCAGCCGCGGCGGCGGAGGAATGCGAGCAGCGCCAGCCCCCATTGCTCGATCCCGGCTTCCAGCCCGGCCGAGAAGGCCACCCGCGAGCGCACGGCCAGCCCGGGGCCTAGCGTCTCGGCGTCGACCGTTTCCACCGGCGCAACCCGTCGCGGCCCGAGGCCGGGCATGTCGACGACCTCGCCGGAGCCCCAGCCGGGGATGGTCTGAAGCTCACCTTCGCGCCAGATCGGCACGGGCTTGCCGGCATAGCTCAGGACCGCGGCGATGACGGAGGGGCCCACCTCGCTGCGCCCGCCCGGCGTGATCGCGATGTCGACGCTGTCGAGCCGCTCCCAACCCTCGCTCAATTCCCGCACGGCTGCCGTGGACAGGGCCGGCGTCGAGCTGGCGCCGGCGAGCGCGACGAGGCCATGTTGCCTCGCGAGTTCGTCGAGCTGTGCGCCGTAGCCAGCGAGGTAGCCGCGCGCATCGGCGAGGTCGACGACATGGGCGCCGAGCAGCAGTGCCGCAGTCGGCACCTCATAACCCTGCTGCTGGAACGGTCCTGAGGCGTCGATCACCAGCCAGGGCTTCAGCGTGGCAAGGGTGGCGACGAGGTCCGTGTCGCGATCGAGCCCGGTGCCGCTGACCGGCACGCTGGCCTCGGCCGCCAGCTCCGTCGCCAGGGCCTGCGCCTTTTCGACGCTGCGCGACGTCAGCACGAGCTCGATGCCGTCCATGCGCGAGAGATGGCGCGCCAGTCGCCGGCCGAAGACGCCGGTAGCGCCGATCAGGACGACGCGCTTCATCGGCTCTCCGGCAAGGTGAAGCGCTGGCGCACCGCCGGGTCCGGCATCTCGCACGAGGCCTTCTGACCGAAGAGCCGATAGCGGTTGCGCGCGACGCGATCGTAAAGCCAGTCGCGCCAGGCTTTCGGCAGCGCGCGTCCGAGCAGCAGCAGGCGCACCGGCCCGTTCAGATGACGGATGAGGGCCAGCACGCCGGCGGATTTGGCCAGCGCCTCGCCGTTCTCGATGAAAAGGAAGCTGTCGGGCTCGTCCGGATCGATGCCATGCGCCTGCGCCAGGGCGCGGCCTTCGGCGGACTGGATCGCGACGAAACGGATCTCGTGGTCGCGCTCATGCAGCAAGGTGTAGCGCACGCCGCCGGAGCACAGCACGCAGACGCCGTCATAAAGCCAGATCGGGGCGGCAGGGCTGGTCATGAAGCCTCGTTACAGCCGACGGTTGACCGAGGACAGAAAAAGGTCCATGCGCGTCTCATGCAGCCGTGCCATGCTTCGAGTGCAATTGTCGAGCGCCCCGTGTCGGTTGACGATCCAGTCACGATTGGGGGGACTGCTGCGCAAATCCTGTGCAAGTATAGATTCGAAGCGAGCGGACTAACCGTGGGTCAACCCGGAATGCCGCTTCCGATCATCGCTGCATCACACCAAGGTCGTCCTACAAACGTCGCCCGTCTCGATGCTATTGCTGCACGGGCGCGGCGATAAACGTCGAAACGAGGAGATGTCCCACATGAAGCGTCGTCAGTTCCTGCAGGTCGCCGGTACAGGTGCAGCCGTGTCCGCCGTCGCGATGCCAGCGGTTGCGCAGTCCAATCCCGAAGTGAAGTGGCGCCTCGCCTCGAGCTTCCCGAAATCCCTCGACACGATCTACGGCGGCGCCGAGGTCATGGCGAAGATGGTCTCCGAGCTGACCGACGGCAAGTTCCAGATCCAGGTCTTCGCGGCGGGCGAGATCGTGCCAGCGCTGCAGGCCGCCGACGCGGTAAGCAACAACACGGTCGAGATGTGCCACACCGTCTCGTACTACTATGTCGGCAAGGATCCGACCTTCGCGATCGCCGCCTCCGTGCCGTTCGGCCTCAACGCCCGTCAGCAGAACGCCTGGCTGTTCCAGGGCGGCGGCAACGAGCTGTTCAACGAGTTCTACAAGAAGTTCAATATGTACGGCCTGCCTTGCGGCAACACCGGCGCCCAGATGGGCGGCTGGTTCCGCAAGGAGATCAAGAGTGTCGCCGACATCAACGGCCTGAAGATGCGCATCGGCGGCATCGCCGGCTCCGTCCTGCAGAAGCTCGGCCTGGTGCCGCAGCAGATCGGCGGCGGCGACATCTATCCCGCGCTTGAGAAGGGCACCATCGATGGCGCCGAGTGGGTCGGCCCCTATGATGACGAGAAGCTCGGCTTCTCGAAGGTTGCGCCCTATTACTACTATCCGGGCTTCTGGGAAGGCGGACCCTGCGTCCACGCCTTCGTCAATCTGGAGAAATGGAATGCGCTGCCGAAGGCCTATCAGGCTGCGCTGACCGCCGCCTGCACCTACGCCAATACCCAGATGGCGGCGAAGTACGATGTGCAGAACCCGGCGGCGCTGAAGCGCCTCGTCGGTGCCGGCACGCAGCTGCGTCCCTTCCCGCAGGATGTCATGGAAGCCTCGCTCAAGGCCTCCAACGAGCTCTACGCCGAGATTTCGGCCAAGAACCCGGACTTCAAGAAGGCGATCGACGCCATGGTCGCCTTCCGCGGCGATCAGTATCTCTGGTGGCAGGTGGCCGAGCTCACCTTCGACATCTTCCAGGTCCGCAATCGCGGCAAGTAGTCGCCGTCAATCCCGGCAACAGGAACGAAGCCCGGCCTTGCGGCCGGGCTTTTTCATTGGCGCGAGCTATCGTGCTGTCGGTGCGCCGATGCCAAGTCGGGTTAGACCAAATACCTATGCAGAAATCGCATAGGGGTCATGTGCGATGCTTGCGCTCGCCGGGCGGATGCCCTTTTCTGGCGCTCTTGCGCGCGAACCGGAAAGACCGGCGCGCCGGAAAGCTCTGGGAGGAGCACACCGCATGAAGCGTCGTCAGTTCTTGAAGGTCGCCGGCGCCGGCGGCGCCGCCAGCGTCATCGCCGCTCCGGCCATCGCGCAATCCATGCCCGAGGTGAAATGGCGCGTCACCTCGTCCTTCCCGAAATCGCTCGATACGATCTACGGCGCCTCGGAAGTGCTATCCAAGGCGGTTTCCGAGGCGACCGACGGTAAATTCCAGATTCAGGTCTTCGCGGCCGGCGAGATCGTGCCTGCCCTGCAGGCGGCCGATGCGGTGACCAACGGCACGGTCGAGATGTGCCACACCGCCTCCTATTACTATGTCGGCAAGGACCCGACCTTCGCCTTCGGCACGGCCGTGCCGTTCGGCCTCAACGCCCGCCAGCAGAACGCCTGGTTCTACCATGGCGGCGGCATGGACCTGCTCAACGAGTTCTACAAGAAGCACAACATCTACGCGGTGCCGGGCGGCAATACCGGCTGCCAGATGGGCGGCTGGTTCCGCAAGGAGATCAAGACGGTCGCCGATCTCCAGGGCCTGAAGATGCGCATCGGCGGCTTCGCCGGCCAGGTCGTCAGCAAGCTCGGCGTCGTGCCGCAGCAGATCGGCGGCGGCGACATCTATCCGGCGCTGGAGAAGGGCACGATCGACGCCGCCGAATGGGTCGGGCCGGCCGATGACGAGAAGCTCGGCTTCAACAAGGTCGCGCCCTATTACTACTATCCCGGCTGGTGGGAAGGCGGCGCCTCGCTGCACTTCTTCATCAACACGGCGAAGTGGGACGGCCTGCCCAAGATCTACAAGTCGATCCTGACGACGGCGGCGGGCCTCGCCAATATCGACATGCAGGCCAAGTACGATGCCCGCAATCCGGCGGCGCTGAAGCGCCTGGTCGGAGGGGGCGCACAGCTGCGGCCGTTCTCGCAGGAGATCATGGAAGCCTGCCTCAAGGCGTCCAAGGAGGTCTATGCCGAGACCAACGCCAAGAACCCGGACTTCAAGAAGATCTACGAGGCGATGTCGGCCTTCCGCGGCGACGAATATCTCTGGTTCCAGATCGCCGAATACACCTACGACAACTTCCTGATCCGCGCCCGCGCGGGCAACCTGCTCTGAAACGAGAGCGACCGCCGGTCCGCCGGCCAACTTGTTGGGGGTCCCCGGCCGCAAGGTCGGGGATTTTTGGTTTCAGACGCTGCCGGCGCGCTCGATCACCAGCACGCGCGCCGGGCCGACTGGGTGGGCGACATGGGCGTCCCCGTCCTGCGCGTGGAAAATGTCGCCGCGCAGCAGCCGCTGCACGCTCTCGGTGCCGTCGGCACGGGTGTGCATGTCGACTTCGCCGTCGAGGACGACGAAGACCTCGGGGCCATCGTTGACGTGCCATTTATAGGGCTGATCGGTCCAGTGCAGCCGGATGGTGGCGTCGTCGATGCGCTCGATGTCGAGCGCATCCCAGGCGCGGCTGCCGGTGAAATCCTGCGGCTTGATCGTCCTCATTCCCGTTCTCCGATGCTGGAAGAGGCCCGGAATCTTCACCGCCGCCGCCACCCATGCCATAGGCAAGACGCGGGCTATGCCTGCGATCGGCGGTTTCTGGAGGGATCTCGCTTGCGAAACGACGGTGAGCTCGACGCCATCGACCGGAAGCTGCTCGCGCTGCTCCAGGCCGATGCGCGCGCCTCCTTCACAGCGCTGGCGCGCGATGCAGGTCTCTCGCGCACCGCGATCCAGGAGCGCATGGCGAGGCTCGAGCGCGACGGCGTCATCCTCGGCTACACCGTCAGGCTGGGTGACAGGCCGAAGGCGCCGACCACCCGCGCCATGCTCTCGCTACGCATCCGCACGCGCCCCTGCGCCACCGTGCTCGATCGCTTCCGGCATTGGCCTGAGATCGCCGCCTGCTATTCGCTCGCGGGTCCCGTCGACGCCATGTTGATCGTCGAGACGGACAATGCGCCAGCCCTGTCGCAATTGGTCGACAGGCTGAGCGCCGTGCCTGGCGTCGGCGAGATCGAGACGGCGCCGATCCTGGCGGAGAGTGTCAGGGCCGGTTGAGCCGTGGTTGCCCTAGCCCAGCCTTGTTCGAGGCGCTATCCTGCCGGTCAACGCAAATCGAGGCACTCATGAAGCTGCCATTCGCCATCATCCTCGCGACCCTCTGCCTGCCGGCGCTCGCCGCCGCCCAGTCGATCGGCGAGCCGCTTCCCGGTCGCGGCCCCGCCAAGACCAAGCCGGTTGCAGCGCCCTCCGCGTCGAGCCAGGCGGCGCGTCCTTGCCCGGAATACGGGCCGGGCTTCGTCCGCGTCGAAGGCTCCTCGGCCTGCGTCCGCGTCGGCGGTGGGGTCCGTGTCGAATTCGGCAAGAGCTCTAGCAATCGCGGCTACGGCTCCGGTGCGGATGCGATGGTCTATGGTGAGGCGCGCAGCCAGACCTCCGTTGGCGAGGTCCGTGCCGTCGTCAGCGGCCGCGGCCGGGTCGACAACAACCTGAACAACGGTTGGCAGCGCTGGTGAACTGAGCCCGGCCCCTACCGCTGAAAGAAAAAGCCCCGGATCGTCGATCCGGGGCTTCGTCGTTCTGGCCTTAGATCATCGCGCGTCCGATCGGACGCGATCACGATGATCTATCACTTTGTTATCGCATCGGATTTTTCCGAGAAGTGGATTCCACTTTTCGGTCCGATGCCATAGCGCCTCACTTGAGGTTCAGCGTCGGCGGGGCATTGAGGTCGAGCCCGGGCAATCCGCCGGAGCCGCCGAGGCCCGGTATGCTGATGCTGTCGAGCTGCTTGTTGATCTGCTGCTGGTCGAGCTGAATGCCCGAGTTCTTGTAGTGCATCACCATTTGCGGGAAGAGCACGACGAGCGCGACCATGATGCACTGGATCACCACGAAGGGCACAGCGCCCCAGTAGATCTGCCCGGTCGTCACCGGCTCCATCATCTTGCCGGTGATCTTGTCCTTGTAGGCCTTCTTCGGCGCGACCGAGCGCAGGAAGAACAGGGCGAAGCCGAAGGGCGGGTGCATGAACGAGGTCTGCATGTTCACGCCGAGGATGACGCCGAACCAGATCAGGTCGATGCCGAGCTTGTCGGCCGCCGGGCCGAGCAACGGCACGATGATGAAGGCGAGCTCGAAGAAGTCGAGGAAGAAGGCGAGCAGGAAGACCAGGACGTTGACGACGATCAGGAAGCCCGCCTGGCCGCCCGGCAGCGAGACCAGCAGGTGCTCGACCCAGACATGGCCGTTGACGCCGTAGAAGGTCAGCGAGAACACGCGCGCGCCGACCAGGATGAACAGCACGAAGGCCGAGAGCTTGGCGGTCGATTCGGTCGCCTGCCGCAGCAGGTCGAAGGTCATGCGCTTCTTGCCCCAGGCGAGCAGGATCGCGCCGGCCGCGCCCATGGCGCCGCCTTCGGTCGGCGTGGCGACGCCGATGAAGATCGTGCCGAGCACCAGGAAGATCAGCGCCAGCGGCGGCACCATCACGAAGATGACCTGCTCGGTCATGCGCGAGAGCAGGTTGAGCTTCAGGAACTTGTTGACCAGCGCGATCACGAAGGAGACCGCGACCGCTACCGACATCGTCAGGATCACGAAATCCGCGCCGCCGCCGACCTTGGTGAAGTACTTCATGTAGGCGATGGCGAGGGCGAAGGCGATGATCGTCACCACCAGCAGCGAGAAGCGCCGGGTCTTGCCGTCGGCATCGCGCAATGTCTGCGCCTCCGGCGGCAGGCCGGGCGCGCGGTCCGGCTTGACGATGGTGATCAGGAAGACATAGCCGGCGTATAGCCCGGCCAGCACCAGGCCGGGGATGAAGGCACCCTCATACATGTCGCCGACCGAGCGGCCGAGCTGGTCGGCGAGCACGATCAGGACGAGCGAGGGCGGGATGATCTGCGCCAGCGTGCCGGATGCCGCGATCACGCCCGAGGCGAGGCGCCGGTCATAGCCGTAGCGCAGCATGATCGGCAGCGAGATCAGCCCCATCGAGATGACGGACGCCGCGACGACGCCGGTGGTCGCTGCGAGCAGCGCGCCGACGAAGATCACCGCATAGGCGAGGCCGCCGCGGATCGGCCCGAAGAGCTGGCCGATCGTGTCGAGCAGGTCCTCGGCCATGCCCGAGCGCTCCAGCACCAGGCCCATGAAGGTGAAGAACGGGATCGCCAGCAGCACGTCGTTGTTCATCGTGCCGTAGATGCGTTCCGGCAAGGCCTGCAGGAAGTTCTCCTGGAACATGCCGAGCTCGATGCCGACCAGCGCGAAGAACAGGCCGTTGGCGGCGAGCGCGAAGGCGACTGGATAGCCGAGCAGCAGGAAGAGCACGAGCGCGGCGAACATCACCGGCGCCATGTTTGTGCGCAGGAAGTCGCCGATCCCGGCGGCGTGGGCGTCGCCGGTGTGCAGGCTGAGGAAGGCGGCTGCGGTGAGCGCGAGCAGCAGCGCGGCAGAGCGAAGGAGGGTCATGGAGCGGGTCCGGGAAGCTGCGTCTGGGCTCACGGGGCGAGGCCTTCGGCCTTGGCCTGGTCGATCAGGCGCTGGGCCTCGGCTTCCGCGGCGGCGGCGTGGCCGCCGCCATGGGCGTCGTCATCGAGCTTGCCGGTCATGATCGCGATCTGCTTGATCACTTCCGAGATGCCCTGCAGCAGCAGCAGGAAGAAGCCGACGATGACGAGCCCCTTCGCCGGCCATTGCGGCAGGCCGCCGGCCGAGAGCGACTGCTCGTTGACCTGATAGGAGCGCATGAAGAACGGGCCGGAGTGGTAGACCATCAGCGCGCAGAACGGCAGCAGGAACAGGAGATGGCCGATCAGGTCGATCCATTGCTGCACGCGCTTCGGCAGCAGGTTGTTCACGATGTCGATGCGGATGTGTTCCTTCACCTGCAGCGTCCAGGAGGCGCAGAGCAGGAACACGGCGCCGAACAGCACCCATTGCAGTTCCAGCCAGGCGTTCGACGAGACGTTGAAGACCTTGCGGATGATCGCGTTGACGGCGGAGACGATGACGGCAACGAGGATTAGCCAGGCCACGGATCGGCCGATCTTGAGATTGAGCGTGTCGATCGCGCGGCTCAAAGCGAGGGGTGCGTCCACCTCAGTCCTCCCTGACCTCGTGGATTGTGGCCGCATCATGCGGTTTGCGAAGGGCGGTTATACGATTGCTACATGCCGCACAACATTGCGCCGCGCAAGGCGCTGTGGATCAGTCCTTTCGCCTACGCGGCTCACTGCGCAATGCGATGATTGCGACGATCAGCATCAGCCACATCATCGCCATCAGTGCCGGCGGCCAATGTGCCACCAGCGAGCTGATCAGCACGGTCGCGAGCGCGCCGGAGCCGAGCTGGATCGCCCCCGCAAGGCCGGCGGCCGAGCCGGCGAGCTCCGGCCGCGCCGAAAGTGCCGCCGCGGTGGCCCCGGGGAGGGTCAATCCATTGCCGATCGCGCTGAACGCGAGCGGTAGGAACAGGGTCAGTGGCGTCCACCATGGCGTCAGTGCGATCGCGAAGGCGACCGTGAGCGCCACGAAGGAGATGATCAGGCCGATCCAGGCCATCTTTGCCGTGCCGTGCCGGAGCACCAATCGGGACATGGTGAAATTGCCCACCATGTAGCCGAAGGCGTTGAGGATGAAATAGGCGCCATAGGTGTCGGAGCCGCGCCCCATCGTCTCGACCACGATGAAGGGCGCCGCGGCGATGAAGGCGAAGAAGGCCGCCGAGGTCATCGCCAGTGCGACCACGTTCCTGATGAAGCTGAGGTCGCGCGCCAGCTCCGGAAAGGCCCGGAAGATGCCGGTGAGCGAGGTCCGCACCCCGACATTGGGCGCCGTCTCCGGCAGGCGCAGGCCGACCAGCACCAGCACGATCGCCGCGGTGGCGGCCATCGACCAGAAGATCATGCGCCAGCCGAGATTGGTCTCGATATGGCCGCCGAGATAGGGCGTGATCATCGGCGCGACCACCATGACCATGGTCACGGTCGCGATCTGCCGTGCTGCCTGGTCGCGGCCAGCGGTGTCGCGGATGATGGCGCGCGCCAGGGCGAAGGTCGTGCCGGAGCCGGCGCCTTCGAGCACGCGCGCGAACAGCAGGGTCCCGGCGCTGTCCGCCAGGGCGCCGAGCACCGAGCCTGCCGCGAAAACCGCCGTGCCGGCGAGCACGCAGGGGCGGCGCCCATAGCGGTCCGACAGTGGGCCGACGATGAGCTGCGTCAGCGCGACGGCGACCAGGAAGAGGGTCAGCGTCAGCTGGATCGTGGCATAGCTGGTGGCGAAGTTGCGGGCGAGCGCCGGGGTCGCCGGCGCCAGCATGTTGAGGGCGATCGGCTGCAGCGTCGAGATCGCGACGAGGACGGTGAGAGTCGGCCGCGCCTTGTTCATAGCGGCTTCGTGCTCTCGGGCTTGAGTTTCGAATCGGGGCGCACGCGCTGCCGATGCAAGGTGTAGAGGCCGCTGCCGACGATCAGGGCGATCCCGGCGTAGGCGATCTTGTCCGGCGTCTCGCCCCAGACCAGCCAGCCGATCAGCACCGCGATCGGGACGACGGAGTAGCGATAGCCCGCGACGACGCCGACATCAGTGTTGCGGAAGGCGCTGATGATGCTGAAGCTGCCGGCTGTGACCAGAAGCGCAGCGCCTGCGAGATAGGCGAGCTCGATCCGCCCGGGCGACTGCCAGGTTTCGAGCGCGCTCATGCCGACGCCCAGTAGCCCGACGACCACCGTTGCGGTCAGGGATACGACGGTCGACGGCACGTCGCTGCTGATGAAACGGGTCGTCAGATCGCGGATCGCCACGAAGCCGGCGCCGGCGAGCGCGACCAGCGCGGCTGCACTGAAGCCGTCCGCGCTTGGGCGCATCACGATCAGCACGCCAATGAAGCCGACCGTCAACGCCAGGGCCCGTCGCCAGCCGACAGATTCGATCCGCAGCAGCACCGCCAGCAAGACGATGAGCAAAGGTGAGGCCATCACGATCGCCGTGATGTTGGCGAGCGGTAGCAAACCCAATGCCCAGATGAAGGTCAGTGCGCACAGTGCTTCGAAACCTGCGCGTGCCAGGACCACCGGCCTCAGCCCGAGCGGCAACTTGCGCCAGTCGCTCATGAACACGACCAGGGCAAGGCTGGCCACCATGGCGAAGATGGTGCGCAGCGCCAGCGCCTGGCCGGCCGGGAAGACCTCGCGGGCGAGCTTCATCAGCGCGTCGTTGCAGCAGAAAAGCGTCATCGCCGCCATCATGGCGATGATTCCGCGGCGGTTCTGGGCGGCGGTGGCCAAGGCGGGTCCTGTCAGGCTTTGCGTACCGTCCGCCAGGCCTCATGCAGGCCGAGCGGCAAGGCGCCGCGCCGGATCGACGGTTCAGGCGTCGAAGCGGGAGAGGGAGAAGGGCGAGAGGTCGAAGGCTGTGCGGCCGCTGGTGGCAAGGTCGGCGAGAATCTCGCCGATCGCGCTGGCGAATTTGAAGCCATGGCCGGAGCAGGCCGAGGCGAACACCGCCTGCGGCACGCCGGGCACGGCGTCGATGACGAAGTCCTCGTCGGGCGAGACCGTGTAGACGCAGCCCTTCACCGTCAGCGGGTCGCCATTGGCGTCGGGGAGATAGCGCGCCAGGCATTCGCGGATCAGCCGGACCTGGTTCGGGCTCGGCGTGCGGTCCGGCTGGCGCGGGTCCATCGGCTCGCGCGCGAAATGCGGCCCGCCGAGCTTGAAACCGGGATGTTCATAGAGCGGGAAGCCGTAGAAGGTGCCTTCCTCGGCGCTGAGAATGAAGACGGGGAAGGCGCCTTCGCGGAACAGCTCCGGGCGGCGCGTGGTGAACCAGCCGATCGCCTGGCGCACCGTCGTCATCGAACGTGCGAGCTGCGGCACCGCATCGGTGATCCAGCCGCCGGAGGTGATCACCAGCCGCCCGGCCGAATAGGTGGTTCGCTCGGTCCGGACGGTGACGCCGCCATCGGCGGTCGGCTGCCAGTCGAGCATCGGCTCGCCCGTGTGGATGTCTGCGCCTTTCGACTGCGCCAGCCCGACATGGGCGTAGATCGCCTTCTCCGAGGCGACGAAGCCGCCGCCCGGCTGCCAGAGGCCAAGATAGCCATCCGGCAAATGGAAGCCGGGGAAGCGCCGCATGATCTCGTCGCGGGCGAGCATTTCGTGCTCAAGATCATGGTCGAGGCAGGATTGCAGCGAGGACTCGACCGGGCCGAGCCCCTCCGGCGCAAGATCGAGCGAACCGGTGACATGCAGCAGCTTCAGCCCGGCCGCATCGCCGGTCTCCTGCCAGAGCTGATGGGCTCGCTTGACGATCGGCACATAGTGCGAGCCCTCGAAATAGGCGAGGCGGATGATCCGCGTCAGCCCGTGCGAGGAGCCCATGGCATGGCCGAGATCGAAGCGCTCGAGGCCGAGCACCTTCAGCCCGCGCTTGGCCAGGTGCCAGCAGGCAGCCGAACCCATCGCTCCGACGCCGGCGACGATCACGTCGTAATGCGATGAACTCATCGAACATCCCTGGGAAGAACAGGCCGTCTTTGCCGGCCAAATCTGCCTGCAATCTAGGCGGGCGGGCGGTGGCGGTCCATCCCGCCCGGTAGGCGGGCGCATCTGCGTGGCGGGCAGGGGTGTGAGCTGGGAAATCCTGCCTTGCGCCCGCGGTAGCAGGGTTTTGTTAACCCTGTCGGCGCATGCTCTGGCATCCTGTCTCGCCCGAGAATGCCTATGCTTGCTCGCTCCGTCTGGCGCCTGTTGGGCCGCGCCGGCCCCGCTGCCGCGCCGGCTGCGCCGCAAGCCGTTTCGCAGACACCTGCGCCTCCGCAGCCGCTCACCGAGACGTCGATCAGCGAGGCGATCAACGAGCTGGAGAGCGACGTCGTCGCGGCGATGCGCCGCCTCAACGACGGGCTCGACCAGGCCGAGCACTGCTCCGAGCGTTCGGAAATCCGCTCGCGCGAGATCCGCGGCGGCATGGCTGAACTCCGCGAGGCGGCCCTGCAGGCGAGCGACAACTCCTCGGCGCTGGCGACGGCGACCTTGCAGGTCTCGGAAGCGGCCGAGCGGGTCGGTGCCGCCATGTCCGGCGCCCGCGACATGCTCGACAACGCCGCCGAGCGCGCCGCCGAGGCGACGGAGATGATCAACGGCCTTGCGGCCGCGACCAGCGAGATCCGCTCGATCGTCGACGCCATCGCCGAGATCGCCCGCCAGACCAATCTGCTCGCCCTCAACGCCACCATCGAGGCGGCGCGCGCCGGCGAGGCCGGCAAGGGCTTCGGCGTCGTCGCGCAGGAGGTGAAGTCGCTCTCCCTGGGCGTGCGCGAGGCGGTCGACCATATCCGCAACCAGGTCGACCGGCTGAACCAGACGGCGCAGGGCTCGGCCGCCGTCGTCACCGACGCCTTCCGTTTGGTCGGCGAGGTCAACCCGGTGATGGCGACGGTCGGCGAGGCCTCGCAGGAGCAAGCTGCCGCGGCGGCGGAACTGTCGCGCAGCGCCGAGGCGACCGCCCGCTTCATCGAGACGGTGCGCGAGCGCGTCGGCGAGGTCGACCGCGTCGCGCTTGCCGCCGCGCAGGAGAACATCGACGCCAGGCGCGCGCTGGCCGAGGGCGCGCGCCAGGCGGAAGGACTGCTGGAGCGCTTCGTGCCGACGCTGCGCCACACCGTCTTCGCCGACCGGCGCCAGCATGACCGTTTCCCGGCCGAGTGCCCGGCCAGGCTCACATTCGGCGAGCGCGTCGCCGCGGGGCAGACGATCGACCTCGGCTTCGGCGGCGCGCTGCTCTCGGTCGCCGATCCCGAGCTGAGGCCGCGGATGCGCGGCACGATCGCGATCGAGGGTGTGCCGCCCTTGCCGTGCAGGGTGATGGCGCGCAGCGATCTTGGCCTCCACATCGCCTTCGAGCGCGGCGAGGAGGAAGCACATGCGGCACTGCACCGGCGGCTGGCGCAGATCGAGGAGAGCTATCGCCCGCTGATCGAGCAGGCGCAGGAATTTGCGCATCGCGTCGCCGCCCTGCTCGAAGCGGCGCTGCGCACCGGCCGCCTCAGCGAGGAGGACCTGTTCGACACCGACTATGTGCCCGTGCCGGATTCAAATCCGCGCCAGTTCGCCAACCGGGCGCTGCCGGTGCTGCAGGCGATCCTGCCGCCGGTGATGGAGCAGGCCAAGGCGAGCGATCCGCGCCTCGTCTTCACCTTGCCGATCGACCGCAACGGCTATGTTCCGGTGCACCATCCCGAATACTCGCGGCCGCAGCGGCCCGGCGATCCCGACTGGAACCCGGCCTACAGCCGCGACCGCCGCATCTTTGACGATCGCGCCGGCATCACGGCGGCGCGCTCGGCTCGGCCCTTCATCATCCAGTCCTACCAGCGCGACATGGGCAGCGCCGGCATCCAGCTGATGCGCGAGGTCGATGCGCCGGTGCGCGTTGCCGGACGCCATTGGGGCGGCGTGCGCATGGCCTATCGGATGGTCTGATCAGCCGCGCCCAGCTGCCAGGATCGCGTCGATCCAGCGCTGCGAGGTCAGGGCTTCCTCGCCCGTCACCACCGGATCGCGCCCGGCCTCGATCGCGTCGAGGAAGTCGGCGATCACGGCGCGGTGGGCATCGTGCGGGAAGTCCATGATGTTGGCGCCGCTGCCGGTATTGCCCTCGGCCTCGACCACCTCCGAGCGGCCGTCGAGGAAGGAGAGCTGGAGGCGCCCGCCGACCAATGACGCATGGCCCTTGCTGCCGATGATCTCGATGCGCTCGGGGTGGCCGGGATGGGCGGCGGTGGTCGTCACCAGTGTCACTGGGGCGCCATTGCCGGCCTCCAGCAGGGCGCCGACATAGTCCTCGGTCTCCATCCTATGCAGCGATGTGGTGCGCACCTGCGCCGCGACGACCTTCGAAACCCCGACCAGCGAGCGGAGCAGGTCGAAGGAGTGAATCGCCTGCGTCAGCAGCACGCCACCGCCATCGCGGGCCATCGTGCCGCGACCGGGCTCGTCGTAATAGCTCTGCGGCCGCCACCACGGCACCTGCAGCAGGCCGGCCTCGACGCCGCCGAGTTCGCCGCTGTCCAGTGCCGCCTTGAGCCTGAGGCTCGCCGGCCGGAAGCGGTGCTGCAGCACGACGCCGAAGGCCTTGCCGGCCCGCCTTGCCGCTGCGACTAGCTCCTCGCCGCGCGCCACTGTCAGCTCCAGCGGCTTCTCGACCAGCACATGCTTGCCGGCGGCAAGGCAGCGCGCGCCAACATCGCGATGGCTCGCCGGCGGCGTCAGCACGATCACCGCTTCGACAGCCGCATCAGCCAGCACGGCATCGATGTCGGTCGTGCCGGGGAAGGGGAACTGGGCGCGATAGGGGTCGAGCCGCGCCTGCGAGCGGCTGGCGACATGGCGGACATCGACCCTGTCGGCCAGATCGATGAGACTGCGCGAATGGGGCAGGGCGGCGGGCCCGAGCCCGATGACGGCGATGCCGAGCTTGCGTGTCACTTGGCTTCGGCTCCTCGGATCGGCAGGCGCACGGCCCGGTCCTGCGCATGCAGAGCGAGACGGCAGACCGTGAACATGTGCTGCTGCGTTGCCGCCGTCTCGCTGCGAGCGGCGATATCTGCGATCAGGTCGCGAAAATAGGTGAGCGGCTCGCCTGAGGCGTCGATGTGGCGCGTGCCAGCCTTGTCGACCAGGAAGACATGGTCGGTGCCGGCCCGGCCGGCGATGTCGACATATTTTCGCAGCTCGATCGTCCCTTCCGTGCCTAGGATGGTGAGGCGCCCATCGCCCCAGGTCGGCAGGCCGTCGGCGGTGAACCAGTCGACGCGGATGAAGCCGTTTGCCCGATCGCTCCTGAGCAGGATCTCGCCGAAATCCTCGAAATCGGGCAGGTCGGCCAGGCCGAAATGGCCGGTGCAGGAGGCGGCGATCTCGGCATCGGGCGAGCCGGTGAAATGCAGGAACTGGTCGATCTGGTGCGAGGCGATATCGGTCAGGATGCCGCCGAAAGAACGCTTGTCGAAGAACCAGTCCGGCCGGATTCCCCGGTTGAGACGGTGCGGCCCGAGGCCGACCGTCTGCACTACCCGCCCGATCGCCCCGTCCGCGATCAGCTTGCCGGCGACGATGGTGGCCGGGACGATGAAGCGCTCGGAGAAGCAGACCGAGAAGATACGGCCCGTCTCCGCGACGAGCCGCTCGACCTTGGCGAGCTGCTCGAAGGTCGTGACACCGGGCTTGTCGACCATCACGTCCTTGCCGGCGCGCATCGCCTTGACGGCGAGCGCAGCCCGCTCCGAGGGGATGCCGGCGCAGACGACGAGGTCGATCGAGGGATCGTCGAGCAACGCCTCGGCCTGCGCTTCCCGCAAGTGCGGAAAGCGCTCGCGGAAGCCGGCGAGCACGCGCGGATCGCTGGTCGCAGGATCGAAGCCGGCGCAGTCCGCGCCGGCCTCCAGCAGGCCACCGACCATATGGTAGATATGGCGGTGGTCGAGGCCGATGGCAGCAAAGCGCATCTTGCTCAGGTACCTACTTGGGCGCGTGGCCAACGCCGATCTCCTGGTCCCAGCGCCGGAAGGCGGCGACCAGACGCTCGGGCGTCAATGGCGGGCGGGTCGGCAGGCTGGCGATCAGCCCGTCATATTCGGGCCGGCCGAACTCCTTCAGCACGTCCTGGCTTTCCTGCGGTGCCATGGCGAGCGTGACGCCCTTGATCGCCGGGCCCGGATAGAAATAGCCCTTGTCATAGGTCGCCGCCTGCGATTCCGGCTTCAGCAGATGCGACATCAGCGCCAGGATCACCGGGATCTTGGCTGCCGCCACGCCCTTCGGGATGCACATGAACTGGGTGTCGGGAATCCAGTGCGTGTTGGCGATGGTGAAGACCTTCGCCTCCTTGGGCACGATGCCGAGCGCGCGCGGGTTGATATCCCAGCCCAGCGTCGAGACAATGCAGTCGCGCGTGCCGTCGCCGAGCTCCTTCATCGTCGCGGCAGTGCCGGTCGGATAGTAGTCGATCGCCGTGCCGAGCTCCTTCAGATAGGCCCAGGTCTTGGCCCAGCCGTTCATCGGGTCGGTCGGATCGCTGTCGCCGAGGATGTAGGGCATGCCTTGCAGGAAGGTCCAGCCGGGGCCGGAATTGAGCGGGCGGGCATAGGTGAAGCGGTTGGGGTTCGCCTTCACATAGGCGAGGAACTCCTCGGCCGTCTTCGGCACGCTCTTGAGCTTGTCCGGCATGTATTCGAACAGCGGCCCCGACGGCGAATAGACGACCGCGACGCCTTCGTTCTGGCCGAAATTGCGCTGCATCATCAGCGCCTGCTCGTGATAGATGTCCTCGGCCTTGGGCAGGCTTGCCGTGTGCGACTTCCACACGTCGACCCAGAGGCCTTGCTGGATGCCGTCCGACATCGCGCCCGGCCCGGTCAGCACCATGTCGATGTCGACGCGGTTGGCGTCCTGCTGTGCCTTGAGCTTGGCGGGCAGTTCGGGCGAGGGGGCCCGCGAGAAATTCAGCCGCGAGATCAGCTTCGGATTGTCCTTGGCGAACTTCTCGATCGCAGCCTGCGTGAGCTGCAGATTGCCGGCAACGTCGATGATGTTGAGCATCACCGGGCTGGCCGGCATCGCGCTCTGGGCGAAGGCTCCGCCGGCGGAGAGCGCGGCGAGGCTGGAAGCGCCGGCGATCACGCCGCGCCGTGTCGGATGGGTCATGCTACCTCCCTGTGCTGGCCTGCTTTGCTGCGGCCTTGCCGGTATACTAGTACACAAGACGTGGCCGGCAAGATGCGACGAAAGCAGGGGTAGAGTTGCGTGAGAGCCGGGACGGATTGTCGGCCGACCGGAAAGGCGCAGTGTCGCCGCTTTCGAATTGGCCCCAGACCCCTGCAAGATCGACAGCGTTCGAGATCAACGCTACGTCATCGTCAGCTGGCAATCGGGTGGGGGAATGCGCGAGATCGGAGCTGGCCTGGCCGGCGCGCTCATTCTGTTCTTCGCCCGCTTCATCACGGCGGTGCGCGGGCGCTGGGACGGCGTCGCGCCGACCGATGAACAGCGCGTCTACTTCGCCAATCATGCCAGTCATGGTGATTTCGTCCTGATCTGGACCGTGCTGCCGCGCCGCCTGCGCTTCGCGACCCGGCCGGTCGCCGGCAGCGACTACTGGCTGAAGAGCGCCCTGAAGCGCTTCATCGGCCGCGATGTCTTCAACGCCGTCCTGATCGATCGCGACCCCGCGACGCGAACGGCTGACCCGATCGTCCAGATGGCCGAGGCGCTCGATGCCGGCTCTTCTCTGATCGTCTTCCCGGAAGGGACGCGCAACACCACGGATGTGCCGCTGCTGCCGTTCAAGAGCGGGCTGTTCCATCTGGCGCAGGCGCGGCCGAACGTGGCGCTCGTGCCGGTCTGGATCGACAATCTCAACCGCGTCATGCCGAAGGGTGAGATCGTGCCGGTGCCGCTGGTCTGCACCGTCACCTTCGGCGCCGCTCTTTGCCTCGTCGAAGGCGAGACGAAGCAGGATTTCCTGGCGAGAGCCGAAGGGGCGCTGCTCGCTTTGTCACCGAAGGCGAACGCGTCATGACGATGCCGCATCCCGATCTCCTCGCCGTGCTGGCCGGCCTGCTCGGCGTCCTGATCGTGGCGTCGACGATCGGCTATGTGCTGCAGCGCCGGCTCTCGCCCGATGGCTCGAATGCCGTGGTCGAGAACCTGAACGACCGTATCCGCGCCTGGTGGATCATGATCGTGCTGATGGGCCTGGCGCTGATCGGCGGCAAGACCGGCGTGACGCTGCTCTTCGGCTTCTGCTCGTTTGCCGCGCTGCGCGAGTTCATCACGTTGACCGACACGCGCCGCGCCGATCATTGGGCGCTGGCGGCCGGCTTCTTCGTGATCCTGCCGGTGCAGTACTACCTGATCTGGATCGACTGGTACGGGCTCTATTCGATCTTCATCCCCGTCTACGCCTTCCTGCTGATGCCGATCATCGCGTCCCTGCGCGGCGACACCGAGCATTTCCTCGTGCGCATCGCCGAGGTGCAGTGGGCGCTGATGATCTGCGTCTTCTGCATCTCGCATGTGCCGGCGCTGCTCAGCCTCGACATTCCCGGTTATCACGGCCGCAACGTCCTGCTGATCGCCTTCCTCGTCATCGTCGTGCAGATGAGCGACGTGCTGCAATATGTCTGGGGCAAGCTGCTCGGCCGCACCAAGATCGCGCCCAGATTGTCGCCGTCCAAGACCGTCGAGGGCTTCGTCGGTGGCGCGCTCAGCGCGACGGGTGTCGGGGCGGCCTTGTCCTGGATGACGCCGTTCACACCATTGCAGGGGGCGTTCCTGGCGCTGGTTATCGTGCTGATGGGCTTCTTCGGCGGGTTGGTGATGTCGGCGATCAAGCGCGATCGCGGCATCAAGGATTGGGGCCACCTGATCGCCGGCCATGGCGGCTTCCTCGACCGGCTCGATTCGGTGGTGTTCTCCGCCCCGATCTTCTTCCATCTCGTCCGCTATGGCTGGTCGATGACATGAGCCCGCCGCTCGCGCGCCTGATGCGAAGCAGCATCGTGCATGTCGGCTTCGCCTTCCTCGCCATGGGTAGCTGGGCCGCCTTCGCCAACCGTGCCCATCCGATGCCGGCGCCGCTCCTCGCCGGGCTGATCCAGGGGACGATCTCTGCCACGATCACTTTGGTCCTGAAGCGCTGTATGGAATACCTCGCCTGCCGTTTCAGCGGCCTGGCCGCGCTGCTCGCGCCGCCGGTGATCGCAGGATTGGTCTCAGCGAGCGTGCTGACGCTCATTCACACCATCGGCGGCACGCCCGAGATCGCCAGGACGATCGCCGTGCCGCTGACCGTCGCGACCAGCTATGCGGCGCTCTACAATTATTCGCTGTGGCGGAGCAGGAGGGCGATGAACCATGGCGCAGGATAGCGATCGGAGGCCGCTCTCGAGCCGGGACACCGGCTGGGCCCGGGCGATCGCGCGCTGGCTGAGCGCGACCGGGATCACGCCGAACCAGATCTCGATGGCGAGCATGGCCATGGCGGCCTGCGCCGGGATCGCCTTCTGGTTCGCGGGCACGGCGGCTCCCGGGCCCCGCATCGGGCTGCTCCTGGCTGCGGCGCTGTTCTGCCAGCTCCGCCTGCTCTGCAACCTCTTTGACGGCATGGTCGCGATCGAGGGCGGCAAGCAGGCCGCCGACGGGCCGTTCTGGAACGAGTTTCCCGACCGGGTCGCGGACATCCTGATCCTCGCTGGCGTCGGCTACGGGATCGGTGCTCCCGCCCTGGGCTGGGCGGCGGCCGCCTTTGCCGTGCTGACCGCTTACACCCGCGAGCTCGGCCGCAATTGCGGTTTGCCGGCCGATTTCTCAGGCCCGATGGCCAAGCAGCACCGCATGGCGACGATCACGGCCGCGGCGCTCCTCTCCCTGCTGGAGCCGCTCTGGCGCGGCCAAAACGCGGCGCTGACCATCGCGCTCTGGCTGATCGCGGTCGGTGCTGCCGTGACCGTTCTCAGGCGGGCGGCGAACATCGTGCGCGGATTACGGGCTCGCTGAGGAGATCGAGGCCGGTTCAGATGGCCTGGCGAGTTGCCGGAGAGGATACGCCAGAACCACTCTCGTCATTCCGGGGCAGGCCGTCAGGCCTGAGCCCGGAACCCAGAACCGATGCCATGACGGATTTTGAACGATGCCCAAAACGCGCTCTCATGGAGGCGGCATCGGTTCTGGGTTCCGGGCTCTTCGCTGACGCGAAGCCCCGGAATGACGGCAGAGCCACGGCAAGCCGGAGCGACCAACCGTCCAAGCGGCCCGGCTCTCACCCCCCGGTCACACTCATATGCCGGCCGACGGCGGCGCGCGGCTGGCGCCGGTCGATGACGAAGTCGTGGCCCTTGGGCTTGCGCGAGATCGCCTCTTCCATCGCCCGGTAGAGCAGGGCGTCGTCGCTGGAGGCGCGGATCGGGCTGCGCAGATCGGCGGCGTCTTCCTGGCCGAGGCACATATAGAGCGTGCCGGTGCAGGTCAGGCGTACCCGGTTGCAGCTCTCGCAGAAATTATGGGTCATCGGCGTGATGAAGCCGACGAGGCCGCCGGTCTCGCGGACCCGGACATAGCGTGCCGGTCCGCCGGTCCGGTAGGGATCCTCGTCGAGCGTATAGCGATCCATCAGATTGGCCCGCACCATCGAGAGCGGCAGAAACTGGTCGAGCCGCGCCGGCTCGATCTCCCCGAGCGGCATCACCTCGATCAGCGTCAGGTCCATGCCGAGCCCATGGGCCCATTGCATCAGCCCTTCGATCTCGTCCTCGTTGACGCCCTTCAGCGCCACCGCATTGATCTTGACGCGCAGGCCGGCCTTGCGCGCCGCCTCGATGCCGGCGAGCACCTTGGAGAGGTCGCCCCAGCGCGTGATCTTGCGGAATTTCTCGGGGTCGAGCGTGTCCATCGAGACATTGACGCGGCGCACGCCGCAATCGGCAAGCTCCTGCGCATAGCGGGCGAGCTGCGAGCCGTTGGTGGTCACCGTCAATTCGTCGAGCGCGCCCGAGGCGAGATGGCGCGAGAGCGAGCGGAACAGGTTCATGATGTCGCGCCGGACCAGCGGCTCGCCGCCGGTGATGCGCAATTTGCGCGTGCCGCGCGAGACGAAGGCGGTGGCGACGCGGTCGATCTCCTCGAGCGTCAAGAGGTCGCGCTTCGGCAGGAAGGCCATGTCCTCGGACATGCAATAGACGCAGCGGAAATCGCAGCGATCCGTCACCGAGATGCGCAGATAGGAGATGTCGCGGCCGAACGGGTCGGTCAGCGGCGCACGCATCAAGGGCTTGATCGGGTCATGCAGCACGATGGCTGGAATCCTCGGGCGATGGCGGCATCGTGGCGCGGTGCGCCGGCCGCCACTCTGATATAGGAAGCGAGCATTGTCGGCGGCAAGCCCGCGGTCAAGCCGGCTGATGGTCGCAAGCTGTCGGCGCGCTTTCCGTTCGGCCGGGTTGGCCGAACGAAAAGAATTCGCGCCAAATCAAAAAGTTGAGCATGTTCTGATCGCAAAAGCGGTTCCCACTTTTGCGGAACATGCTCGGAGAAACACGAAGATGTCAGACTGGCCGAGCGAGATCCGTCTGTCGAAGGACCGCCGCACGCTCCACATCACCTTCGAGAGCGGCGAGAGCCATGCGCTTTCGGCCGAATTGCTGCGGGTCGAGAGCCCCTCGGCCGAGGTCCAGGGCCACAGCCCGACGCAGAAGCAGACCGTGCCGGGCAAGCGCGATGTCGAGATCCTGAAAGTGGAGCCGGTTGGCCACTACGCCGTCCGCCTGACCTTCGACGACATGCATGACACCGGCATCTATGGCTGGGACTATCTGCGCGAGCTCGGCCGCGAGGGCGAGGCGAAGTTGCAGGCCTATCTCGACGATCTCGCGGCAAAAGGGCTGTCGCGGGAGCGGGTACGGCGGTGAAAGATAGGGGATTCTATGCCGGGATTGCCGTCTTCGCCGTGGTCGTGGGTGTTCTGGTTTGGAACCTCAGCCCCAGGTCTTCAGAACACCCATCGATCGGAGGAGGCGGCTATGACCTCTCCGGCCCGGTCTATACCCTGGCTCTTTTGGTATTCACAGGCGTCTGGACGCTTGCAGCACTGCTGACCGGCTTGAACCACGGCAGGGCACGGACCCGTCGTCGCGCGTTCGTCCTGGCGGCCATAGGCCTCGTTACCTTTTCCGCCTCGATGATGATCTGGGGCAGCAAGCTGAGTTAGCGCGCAAGCGCGGGCGACACCGGACATCGGCTATTCGCACCAAAGAGAAAGGCAGGCGAAACGCCGGCCTTTGCAATCCTTGAAGCGTTCTGCCGCTCAGCGGGTGACGACGACTCGAGCGCCGGCCTTGGCGGGCTCGGGTAGAATGTTGGACCGGGATGCAAGGCAAGCGTCCCTGATACCGGCTTCACGGTACACGCTCCGATCCGCATCGAATCCTTATGTCGTCCGGCCTAGCTTGCGCCCCGTGTCGTGCTCGCTCGCTTTCGGAGCCGGGACGCCATCGAACCCCGGCCGCCCGTGGGGTTTGGCGGCCTTCCGCTTTCGTTTCGCTGCTGTCCTGAGCCCGGCCGAGGCGCGGCGGAGCCTTCCGTTCCGCCGCGCCGCTATCATCGTGCCACTTTGCCGAGGTCGACATGGATCACTGGCTTCATGGGATGTTCACCGCCCTCGTCACGCCCTTCAGCGCCGGCGCACTGGATGAGCCGAGCCTGTTGCGCCTGGTCGATTGGCAAGTCCGGGAGGGGGCCGACGGTATCGTGCTCGGCTCCGCGAGCGGCGAATATTCGACGCTGACCCGCAATGAGCGCATCCGGCTCGTCAGGCTGGCGCGCGCCGCGGCCGGGCCCGGCTATCCGATCCTGGCTGCCGCAGGATCCAACTCGACTGCAGACAGCATCGCGGAGGTCAAGGATGCCGCGGCCGCGGGCGCGAGCGCCATTCTGCTGCGGTTGCCCTATTACAACAGGCCGACGCAGGCCGGTCTCGTCCAGCATGTCTTGTCGGTGGTGGAGGCCACCTCGCTCCCGGTGATCATCGACAACGACCCCGATCGCTGCGCCGTCGACCTGACGCCCGAGGCACTGGCTGAGATGGCAGCGCATCCCGCGGTCGTCGGCGTCCTCGAACGGCGCGGCGACATCGCCCGCTGTGATCGCATCATGCGCAGCTGCAGCCGGCATTTCCTTCGCCTCACCGGGGCCGGCGATGCCATCCCGTCCTATGTCGCCGCCGGCGGCTGCGGCGCCGTCACCAGCATAGGCAACCTGGCGCCGCGCCTGCTGCGCCGCATCAGGGAAGCCTGCCGCGCCGGCGCATTCGAACAGGCCCAGACGCTGCAACGGCGGCTGACGCCGCTCCACGGCCTGCTCTCCCGCGAGCCCGACCCCGTTGCGGTCAAGCTGGCCCTGTCGTTCCAGCATTCCGGCGTCGAGCCCACCTGCCGGCTGCCCCTTGTCGCGGCACAGCCTTCACTGGCCGAAGAGCTCAAATATGTGCTCGACGATCTGCCACGGCCGGTCAACGGCCATGCGGTGAGCCATCGCTCGGCCGCCTAGCAGCGGACAAGCCTGGTCCAGCGTCCTTATGCCGAGCTGATGCCGGCGATCCATGGCCGCTATCGCGAGCTGATGCGAGCTTGTCCGATCATCCTCCTTCAGATGATGGAGGCGAGCGATGACCACTTATGAAGCGGCGGCAAGACGGCGGCGCGAGGCGTCTTCCCGGACCGGGCCGGGCAGCGATCAGTCAAGGGAGATCGCCAAGGACCTGTTGCAGTCCCTCGTCCTCCTGCTCCTGCTCGCCGCCGTGGTGGCAGTCCGAATCTATGCGACGGCCCCGATCTGATCGGAGGTCCAAACAAAAAGGCCGGCGAAACGCCGGCCTTTCGCAATCCTGGACGCGTTCTGTCGCTCAGCGGGCGACGACGACGCGCGTGCCGACCTTGGCGCGCTCGTAGAGGTCGATCACGTCCTCGTTCAGCATGCGGATGCAGCCCGAGGAGACCGCTTGGCCGATCGTCTCCGGCTCGTTCGAGCCGTGGATGCGGTAGAGGGTCGAGCCGAGATAGAGGGCGCGGGCGCCGAGCGGGTTCTCCGGGCCGCCGGGCATGAAGCGCGGCAGGTCGGGGCGACGCTTCAGCATCTGCGAGGGCGGGGTCCAGCCCGGCCACTCGGCCTTGCGGGTGATGGTCTGGCTGCCGCCCCATTCGAAGCCCGGGCGGCCGACGCCGACGCCGTAGCGCACGGCCTTGCCGTCGGGCAGGACGTAATAGAGCCGGCGCTCGCTCGTGTTGATCACGATCGTGCCCGGACGCTGCTTGCCGTCATAGGAGACGATCTCGCGCGGGATTGCGGTCGCCTGCGCCTTGGCGGGGTCGACATAGGTGACGAGCGGCTGGCGGGTGAGCGGGTCGATCTCGGCGACGGCGGCAGTCGCGGTGGCCGCGAAGGCCGTGCCGGCGATCAGGGCCAATCGGAAGTAGCGGAGCATGGCGGCCTCGGGGGCGTTTCGGGATGGGCGGGCGCGAGGAAAGGTGACGGAAAAACGTCAACAATTCCCCAAATCTCTGGCAGAGCGGCGGCTGCCGTTCAATCGATCGACGTTCACATCGACGCGACCTTTCGAGCTTTGAAGGCGCCCGTTGCGAGGCTGCAACAGGCGTAGGCGTCTGGATGCCGCTTGGCCCGATCTGGGCGCTTTTCGGGCGGGAACGTGGCGGGTCGCAGGACGGCTCCTCCGAATGGAGGACGAGGCGCGATTCGGCGCGCGCTACGAAGGCTGCCGGCCCTGGCCCGCGGCCGGAGCAGGCGAGATGCAAGCCGGGCATTGCCTCAAGAGGGAGAGACGCATGGCCAAGGAAGTCACAGTCCATGCCGTCTATCTCCAGGACTCCACCATGATCCATGCCTTCAACCTGAAGCAGGGTGGGGCCGACTTGTTGCCGACCGGGCACACCGGGATACCGAAGGGCTATTCGCCTCAGAAGATCATCGACAAGATCCTGGCTGCTGCGAACGGAGGCAGGATCAAGATCCTGCGCCTGCTCGCACATGGCGATGCCGGCGAGTTCGATTTTCCCGGGATCGAGGACCGCAGCTCGGTCTCGTCGAAATATACCCAATTGCGCAAGGCGTTCGCTCCCATGGCCCGGATCGAGATCCATGGCTGCGGCTGCGCCAGCGAAAAGAAGCTGGATCGTGATCTCGGCAGGTACAGCGGTGACCCGAAAGGACGCGGCTTGCGCTTCCTCTGGGCCGTGGCACAGACCTTCAACGTCCCCGTCACCGGTGCGGTCGATGCCCAAGGGAACTGGGACGGTTGGGGCTATAGTGGCGTCACGGTCACCATCTCCCCCGCCGGCAAGTTCTACGCCGAGAAGCCGGGGCAGCGTTGGTGGGATCCTTCTTCGGCGGATGCAGAGGCCAAGGCGGAATTCTACCGGATCAAGAAACTGTACATGGACAAGAAGCTCTATGTGGATGCGCGGATTGCGCTGCGCGTGCTGATGGCGAACTACCCCACCTCGGAGGCCGCTGGCTGGGCATCCTTGCTGGTGCCGCTAGGAGCGATGGAGAATCCGGATCGTGGGCTGGCGAAGGAGTGGTCGGAGAACTAGGCGGCAGCGCCTCGCGGGATCGTGCGCCGCTCGCGACGATCTCTCCGATTGCCGTTAACCGGCCGTTCGCCTAGTCTTCAGATCGAGGGGCAACTTCCGATTGCAAAGCCGGGCCGGCTCTGGTCCGCTTCTGCGAAACGCCGGGAGGTTCGCCATGGCTGCCTGCCAGTTCAATGCGGGGCCTGAAGAGCTCGCTGCCCTCGGGACAGCCTTTCACGAGGCATGGCGGCATGTCGGCCCGATCTATGGGCCGTTCGAGAACCCTCATCGCGAATGGCTTGCTCGCCTGATCCTCGGCCTGCGCCGCTCCGGTCATTCCGGCGACATCGCCCTGCTCGCGATCGAGCAGTTCATGGCGACCGCCCCACTGGCCGAATGGGCGAACGGCGCGCGGGACGTGCAATCGCGACCAGAGCGCACCGCCCAGAACTGAAGGCTCCGCAAGGCTTCCGCTCCTCGGCCGCGGCGCTGTGGGCGATCGCGCGCGCCCTGCCAGGCAGGCAACGTTGCCGTAATCTTCGCCCGCAATCTGCACGGTGCTGACCCGGTCCGATGCGCGGACATGGGGTCGCAAGCCTGATGCGTCGGCGGCGACCTAGCCGCCGCAAGGAGTCCTTGATGAAGCGTTTCGTCCCGTTGGCCGGCCTCGGCCTGTCGGTCCTGCTCGCGATCCCGGCCATGGCGGCCGACCGTCCCGTGCGTGGGCAGGAATGGCCGGCCTATTCCGCGCCGCGGCCCTATAACTGGAACGGCGTCTATGTCGGCGCCCATACAGGCGCTGGCTTCGACCGCTTTCAGGGAGCCGGCAAGAAGAGCCGCAGTGAAGTCCTGCTTGGCGGCCAGCTCGGCTACAATCTGCAGTTGGGCGGGCTCGTCACCGGTGTCGAGGCCGACATCTCGATGAACGGCCTCGGCAAGGGCGCCAAGCGCACCGGCGGCACCAGCGCCGACATGCGCTATGTCAGCACCCTCAAGGCTCGCGCCGGTATCGCTTTCGACCGCGTGCTGGTCTACGGCCTCGGCGGTATCGCCTATGGCAGCCTGAAGGCCAGCGACGGCCTGGTCTCGAAGGAAAAGAGCAAGGTCGGTTATGTCGTCGGCGCCGGCGCCGAATACGGCATCACCGACAACCTCTCGGCCAAGCTCGAATACAACTACGTCTCGCTCGGCAAGCAGAACTTCCAGTTCGCCAGCGGCCGTGCGCGCGTCGGTGTCAACGAGCATCTCGTCAAGGCCGGCCTGAACTACCGCTTCTGATCTCGATCTTCCGGGCCGGGCAACCGGCCCGGATCGCCTTGCGGCTTGATCGCCGCGCCCAGGCATGGATGGAGCGTGATGCGTCTGGATATTTCGCCCCTATTCCGGCATCACGTTCCATCCGTGCACCCTGAAACGACCCCTCCATGCGCGCCCTGATCGTCGAGGACGAGCCACAATTGATGGCTTTCCTGGCCTCGCTCCTCACCAATGCCGGTTTGATCGCCGATCGCACGACCACGATCGACGCGGCGCTCGCCGCCCTGCGCTCGACTCCGTTCGATATCGCTATCGTCGATCGTCGTCTGCCCGATGGCGACGGCCTCTCCATCGTCAAGGCGCTGAGTTCCGCCGAGACGCGGCCCGCCTTCCTCGTCCTGACCGCCCGCGACGCCAAGGCCGACGTGATCGAAGGCCTGAATGGCGGCGCCGACGACTACCTCGTCAAGCCATTCGAGCCGGAGGAGCTGCTGGCGCGGCTTCGGGTGATCATGCGCCGGCGCAATCCCAAGCGCTCTCTGGTGATCACCGCCGGCAATCTCTCGCTCGATCTCGAAGGCCGCAGCGCCTCCGTCGGCTCGGAGATGCTCGACCTGCGCCGGCGTGAAGCGCTGATCCTCGAAGCCCTGGTCCAGCGCGTCGGCCGCGTCGTCACCCGCGATGTCCTGATCGAGGCGGTCTACGGCTTCGACGACCTGATCGAATCCAACACGCTCGAAGCGCAGATCTCGCGGCTGCGGCGCAAGCTCAAGGAGGCCGGCGCAGCGGTCGAGATCACCTCGCTGCGCGGCATCGGCTACATGCTGCGTGTGTCGGAGCTGGCGCAGTAGCACCGCACCTCAGGCGCCCTCGCTCTCGCGCGGCGGGAAGACGAGGCGCACCATCGTGCCGCCGCCGGGCCGGCCGAGGATGGTGAGCGTGCCGCCATGGGCGGCCATGATGTCGCGCACGATGGTTAGGCCGAGTCCAGCGCCGGTCGAGTTCGGCGACATCCGGTTGAACGCCTCGGTCACCTGCGGACGGTCGGACGGCGCGATGCCGACCCCGTCATCGGCGACCTCGACGACGGCACCGTCGATCACCTTGACCAGGATCGTCGATTTCGCCTGCGCATGGCGCAGCGCATTGTCGACGAGATTGGCGATGGCCGCCCGCACCGTCGGCTCGTTGGCCTCGATCAGCGCGCGGCGCTCGCCTTCTTCCTCCAATGCGACATCGGCGCCGTTGTTCAGGATCAGCGGCGCGAGATCGGCCAGCACCGCGCGGGCGATGCCGTTGAGCTGCAGCGGCTCGAACGGCAATTCGGTGCTGTGCAGGCGGGCGAGCTGCAGCATCGATGAGACGATGGTCGTCAGCCGGCTGACATCGGTGGTGAGCGCGAGCCGCATCTGATCGTTCGGCAGGGCGTCGATCCGGCCGCGCATCACGGTCAGCGGCGTACGCAATTCATGCGCGACATTGTTCATGAAGCGGCGCTGCACCTCCATGTTGCCGGCGATCTTGTCGAGTGCGGCGTTGAGCGCCGTGGTCAGCGGCATCAGCTCGATCGGGGTCTCCTCGGTGGGGAGCAGGCCGCGCGGCGCCTTCGGGTCGATCTTTGCAGCGGCTTCCGCCGCACTGCGCAGACGATCGCCGATATAGGACACCGACATTGCGATCGCGCCGGCGATCAGGAGGCCGAACACGACCGAGATCGCCAGCGCCGAGCCGGCGATCGCCCGCAGAAAATGGGTGAGGATGAGGTCCCAGCCCGGCAGGCCGCCGCGGGTGGCGACGATGAACCTGTTGCCGTCCTTCTCGACCACGTCGAAGGCGAGCGGGTTCTCGCCGCCGACGCGCATCTGCGCCGCGATGGTCGGGCCGTCGAGCCGGATGTCGATCGGCAGGCCCGGCCGCAATTCTGGCGCATACTCGACGACGGAACGTCCGTCCGAGACCAGGTACCAGAGCGACGGGCTGGTACGCTCGATCCGGCTGAGGCCGGCGGTCTTCTCGACCTGCAAGGTGGTGCCGGAGGGCTGGCGCACGGCTTGCTGGATGATCTGGGAGGTGACGTCGTTGCGCAGGACAGCCGGATCTTCGGTGATCAGGGCAAAGGCGATGACGGCGCCGATGAAGGCGGTGAACAGGACGATGCCGAGTAGCGACAGGCGGATTGTGAGGGCGCGCGACAGCGAGGTCATGGCAGGGCCTCGCCGCCATGCCGCGCTGCGCGATGCGGCCGGCTTGCCGGTCGCATTCGGCACGGGATTGCTGCAGCGTTGCGAGTCGTCACGGAACCTCGATGCGGGTATGGCTTGCGGAACCGGGCGCTCGCCCCTTCCTGTCTCTGCATGGACCGTATCGCCATTGCCGTTCAACTCTCTTCCGGAGCTGCCGGCCTGATGCTTGTGCGGCGCGCCATGTCGAGATGGCCCAGCTTGCGCCTCGTGCTCGCCGCGTTGCTGGCCTTCCTGCCCGGCTTCGCGCTCGGGCAGGGGGCCGTGACGAAGGGCGACGTCCGGGCCGGCCAGTTGCCGACGACCTCGCGGCAGGACATCTCCAGGCTGGTCGAGAGCGTATTCGACGCCGCCTCCAAGACCGTCAGCATCCCGATCGAGCGCTCGCTCGCGCTCTTCGGCGAGCCGAACGCCTATATCATCGGCGGTGAGCTCAGCGGCTCCTTCGTCCTCGGCGGCCGCCACGGCAGCGGCGAATTGCGCTTCTCCGACGGGGTTCCGACGCCGGTGACCTGGTCGGCCCTGTCGGTCGGCATCGGGCTCGGCGCCGATTACGGCCGGGTGATCATGCTGGTCTACGGTCTCGACCGGCGCGAGGATGTCTTCGGCACCTATGCCAGCCTCGGCGGCAGCGCCCATTTCCTCGCCGGCGCCAACGCCACCATCCTGGCCTCGTCGCGGGCCCGGATCGTGCTGATCTCCTCCGGGCTCGGCCTGCGTTTCTCCGGCGATCTCAGCCGCATCGTCATCGAGCCGGCGGGGCCGCAGGAGCAGTTGCGCCCGCCCGGCATGATCTGCGCCACACCGGCCGACTGCGCTGCCCCCGGCCGCTGACGAGGTTTCGAGCGACAAGGCGCCGGCCTAGCGGCGCCGGTCGAGCAGGCGATGCGCCGTGGCATGGAGCTCGTCGAGCTGGTTCGAGATGTCCAGCGCGATCAGGCCCATCTCGCGCTCATCGGCCGCCCGGCGGACATAGAGCGGCTCCGACCAGAGCACGCAGCCGCGGCCGAAGGGCAGGGCGATGCTGGCCCTGTCCCAGTTGCCGAGCTCCACCCGCGCGCTGGTCACTGCCGCGAAGAGGTAGATCGGCCGGCCGGTGGCGCGTGCGAGCTGGATCGCGCCCTTGCCGGCGACGCGCGCGATCTTCGGGACGTCTGCGGTGAGAACGAGGCTGGTGCCCTCGCGCAGTGCCTCGCGCATCTCGAAGAAGGCGGGGATGGCGCGCTTGGTCTTGATCTTCCGGGGGCTCTGGGTGCCGGATCCGCGGATGGCACGGTAACCCGCCCGTTCCACTACCGAGGCGACCACCGTCCCGTCGAAATGCAGCGAGGTCAGGATTGCGACCTCGGCCGCGCCGTCGAGCGCCGCCAGACTCAGCATCTGCTGACCGTGCCAGGTCAGGGCGATGAATGGCTCGCCGCTGCGCTCCCACGGCCTGACGCCGGGGAACGCCGGTTTGAAGCGGGTCGTCCGCTGCACGAAGGCGAGATAGGCGTGCAGGGCGCGGCCGGCGAACGCCGCAGATTGCCCATTGCCGAATCGCATGATCCGATCTCCACGGTGATTCCGATGGAGGGATCGGCGCGTCGGCTTGCTCCAACATTGCGCGGCCCTGCGGCCGCGGCGCGCGTTCCGTTCGATCGAACGAAAAGAACTCGCGCAGAAGCGAGAAACGTCAGCGCATCATGAACTTGACGATGCGGGCGACGAAGTCCTCGTCCTGCCCGGCGAAGCCGTGATGCGCGCTGAAGCGACAGGGGTTGGCCTCGTCGGTCTGCCCGCCGCTCATCCACTCGACCTGGACGCGCCCGCCCGCCCAGGCCTGAAACGGGGCGACGCCGGCGGGCAGCGTCAAGCGACAGCGATCCTCGCGATGATGCAGCGCGAGCGTGCGCGGCAGCCGGTTCGGTGTCCCCAGGGTGCTCTGGACGGTGGTGTCGTTGGGCCCGGACGCCTTGCTCAGGAGGCCCGACGTCAGGACGAGCCTGTCCGGCATGGCGCCCTCCACAAGGCCCTGGGCTGCACGCATCGTGCCCATGCTGGTGGCGATCACGATGACCGGACGCTTGATCGCCGCCATATGGTCGACCGCGGCCGACAGGTTCGTCCCGAGCTCGGCGAGCAATACGTTGTAGCCATGCATGACAAAGGCGTCCCGGTTGCGGATCAGGACATTGTCGCCGGCCTTGCCGAAGCGCGCGCCGCTGCCGACCTCGAGGCGGCCATCGCCGCCGGTCAGCAGGATCACGCTGCCCTTGGGATGCGCAGCGCGGATGAGGATGCTGCGGACGCCGGCGATCGTGACGGTCTCGCCGCCCTTGACCGTGATCGGGGTCTCCGCCCAGCCCGATGACGGGATGGCGAGCGACCATAGGATCGCGAGCGCGCCGAGGGCGCGCAGGATACGCTGTTGATATCCGATCATGTTGTTAAGTCACCCATTCACCTGAAACGGCACGGGGCTGCGCGACATTATCGTCACCGTGTCGCGCCTGTGCCTGTCGCGCAGGATTCGGTGGCTACATTGCACGAAATGTGCAGCCGGGTTCATCGCCATTCGTCAGGGGAGCAGGGATCGGATCGCCCGGCGATAATCGGGATTGGCTGAGAGGAGTCGGCGGCCGAGATTGCTGAGGAAATCGACATCATCGGCCTTCAGCGTCAGCTTGTTGTGTAATTGCAGGATGCGGCTTCTTTCCGCGGGCGACTGGAGGTCGGACAGGGAGAGGCGCACGGTCGTGAGCCGCAATTCTTTGCAACTCGGCCCTGACGCCGCGAGAGCGCAGCGCCAGCGGAGCAGTCGCTCTCGCCAGCTCGCAGCCTCGCGATCCACTGCATCGAGGCTGGCCCGGCTCGCATTGTCGATCATGGCGTCGACCGTAGCCGTGATCGCCTCCGGTGCGACCGGGCCGTCGATCGTCCGGGACATCTCGCCGCCGATCCGCATCGAGGCGTCGGCGACGATGATGACGACGCGGCGCAGCCGCTGCGCCGCCCGCGCCGGGACGAGCGCCGGCGCCGGCCGGTTCATCGCCCGGATGAGGTTGCGCACCGCGAGATTGTCGACGAGGCCGCCGTCGAGCAGCTTGAGATAATGCAGGCCTGGCTCGCTGGCATAGCGCGCCTGGGATGCCGCGACATGCCGGGCGAAAGTGGAGCGTTCGCGCGAGGGGGCGCCGTCGTAACCTTGCCCAGGACAGCCGGGCCTGAAGTTCTCCAGCACGATGGGGGCGAACAGCACCGGCACCGCCGACGAGGCCGCGACGGCATGGGCGAGCGGGAACGCGTCGTAGTCGCTGCAGATCGCCCGGAAGCTGTCGCGATCGAAAGGGAAGGGCGCCCGGTTGTAGAGCTCGGTCGCGTGCAGGAGCAGCTTTGGGCGGTCGGGCTGGTCGAGGTCGCCGAGCCTTGCGCCGCGGTAGAGATGCGTGTCGAGCCAGGCGGCGAGGCCCGAAAGGTCGTTGACGCCGCCGCGATAGCCGCGCAGCAGGTTTTCCGGCGTGAAGCTGGTGCGCAATGCGCCTTCCGGATCCTGGTCCAGGAAGTCGCGTCGGAAGGCCTGCAGGCCCTGCGGGCCATGCAGGGCGAAATGCGCGGCAAGGATGCCGCCGCCCGACACGCCAGCGATCGCGGTGACCTCATCGGCGAGCGTGCGGCCGGTGGGGCCGGGGGCTCGCTGTTCTGCCAATGCCGACAAGACGCCGTATCCGAAGGCGGCCGAGCGGGCTCCGCCGCCTGACAGGACGACAATCACCGCCGTGGAGCCGCCTTCGCTGGCCGAGGTGAAGGACCGGTTGGCTGGTGTCGTCAGCGAGCGGCGCAGGTTCGAAGGCTGGTTGGCTGGACTGGCGCAGGCGACGAGACAGAGGCCTAGCAGCGCGATCAGGAGCAGATTTCCCACCGCAGGCCGGGAGGGCGGACGGATCGGATCTGTCCTGTGCATTCGGGCCACGGCCATGTCGCGTGCTCTCCGCCGCGCGACGCCGATTCGTTCGACGTTCTGCGAGCGCAGAACGTCTCGTCACCACTCATTGTCCGAGCATTGCCGCTCCCGGTCGGGTGTATGCGCGCCTGGGTTGGCGCGGTCCGATCCAGGGATGGTCTGGGAAAAATGGTGGGCGGCACAGGGATCGAACCTGTGACCCCTCCCGTGTGAAGGGAGTGCTCTACCGCTGAGCTAGCCGCCCGGACCGCGCTGTTCCTAGTGGGGTGCTGCGCTGCCGTCAAGAATGAGTAGCGAGGGCTGGCTCGCCACCAGTCAATTGCCGCACCGCCTGAGGCAACTCGTCGAAGTGCTGGATCACCAGATCGGGCGCGAGCGCCTCGACCGGAACGTCGGTATAGCCGAACGGCACGCAGACGACGGGGATGCCGGCGGCGCGCGCGGTGTCCACATCGGTGCGCGAATCGCCGATCATCACCGCGCGGGCCGGGTCGGCGCCGGCCTGCGCGATCGTCTCAGTGAGATGCCGCGGATCGGGCTTGAAGAAGGAGAAGCTGTCGCGCCCGGCGATCACGGCGAAGCGCTCGGTCAGGCCGACCGCATCGAGGAAGAGCCTGGTGTGCAGGATCGGCTTGTTGGTGCAGACGGCGAAGACGAAGCCGTCCACGGCGAGCGCATCGAGCGCGGCGACGACGCCATCATGGACATAGCTATGGTTGGCGATAGCGCCGGCATAGATCGTCAGGAACTGCTGGAACAGCTGCTCCAGCTTTTCCGCATCGAGCGGCCTGCCGCTGACCTTGAAGCCGCGCTCGATCAGCGCCCTTGCGCCGGCGCCGACCAGTTCGCGCGCCCGCTCGATCGGCAGGGCCGCCAGCCCTTCCTGTTCGAGGATGACGTTGAGCGTGCGCATGATGTCGGGGGCGGTCTCGGCGAGCGTGCCGTCGAGATCGAAGACGACGATCGGGGGAAGCGACATGATCCATCCTGTGATGTGGCAATCCGCATAAAGGCCGGCAGGCGCGGCTTGGCAAGGCTCAGGACGGAAGAGGCGCCATGCCGTCGTCACCTTGCCGCAATCGCGATGATACGGCTTCGCCGCCATGATAGGGTGCGGACGAATCGTCAAAGGGGATCGGAGTGGTGCCGAAACTGTCGAGCTGTTCCAGGAGCTCCCTCGGCCGGGCGCTGGGCGCCGGCCTGTTCATCTTGCCGGTCTTCGGAGCGGCCGTAGCCGCGCCCTTCGAGTTCGCGCCGGCGCCACAGACCGATCTCAACCGCGTCTATCGCATCGACAAGGCGACCGGCGAGGTCGGCGCCTGCCAGTTCCAGCTCAAGGAGGGCGGCGTCGGCGTCACCGTCTGCTTCCCGGCAGGCGAGGGGGCCGGCCCGCAGGCGCCGAGCGACTATGTCCTGGTCCCCTCGCGCCATGAGCGCGAAGGCGGCATCTTCCGCGCCAATGTCCGCACCGGCGAGCTCAGTGTCTGCTACGTCTTCGACGACAAGGTCGTCTGCACGCCGATGGTGAAGTAGCGGCTGCCGCCGGGCCGGTTCCCGAACGCTGATTGCAATCGGCGCACCGCGTGCATGCGGCGTTTTGCTATCGGCAAGCGCTCCCCGCGCGTGCTAGAGCCCCGGCATACCGCTCACCACGCCGGAGGCTCGCATGCTGACGCTCAAGGATCCCTCGCTGCTGCGCTCGCAGTGCCATGTCGACGGCGCCTGGATCGGCGAGGGCGTCGACGTCGTCGACAATCCCGCGACCGGCGAGGTTCTGGCCAAGGTGCCGCGCTTCGGCGCTGACGAGACCACGGCCGCGGTCGAGGCCGCCTCGCGCGCCTTCAAGCCCTGGGCGAAGAAATCGGCCAAGGAGCGGTCCGTCATCCTGCGCAAATGGTTCGAGCTGATCATGGCGAACCAGGAGGACCTGGCGCAGATCATGACGGCCGAGCAGGGCAAGCCGCTGGCAGAGGCACGCGGCGAGGTCGCCTATGCGGCCTCCTTCGTCGAGTTCTATGCCGAGGAGGCCAAGCGCATCTATGGCGAGACCATTCCCTCGCCCTTCCCGAATTCGCGCATCATCGTCGCCAAGCAGCCGGTCGGCGTCTGCGCCGCGATCACGCCCTGGAACTTCCCGGCGGCGATGATCACCCGCAAATGCGCGCCGGGCCTGGCTGCGGGCTGCACCTTCGTGGTCAAGCCGGCGCCGGACACGCCGCTGACGGCGCTGGCGCTGGTCGCCCTCGCCGAGCAGGCCGGCTTCCCCAAGGGCGTGCTCAACATCGTCACGGGCGACGCCCAGGCTATCGGCGGGGTGATGACCTCGCATCCGGCGGTGCGCTTCATCGGCTTCACCGGCTCGACCCCGGTCGGCAAGCTCCTGATGCAGCAGGCGGCCGCGACCGTGAAGAAGGTCGGGCTCGAGCTTGGCGGCAATGCGCCCTTCATCGTCTTCGACGACGCCGATCTCGACAAGGCGGTCGAGGGCGCGATCATCGCCAAGTTCCGCAACATGGGCCAGACCTGCGTCTGCACCAACCGCCTCTTCGTCCAGGACGGCATCCATGACGACTTCGTCGCGAAGTTCGCCGGCGAGGTCGCCAAGATGAAGGTCGGCAACGGCGTCGAGGTCGGCGTCGTGCAGGGCCCGCTGATCAATGAGCGCGCGATCGAGAAGGTCGAGCGCCATGTCGCCGATGCGGTCGCCAACGGCGCCAAGGTGATGGTCGGCGGCCATCGCCACGCACTCGGGCGCACCTTCTACGAGCCGACCGTGCTCGCCGGCGTCACCACCAAGATGCTGGTGACGCGCGAGGAGACCTTCGGGCCGATCGCACCGGTCTATCGCTTCAAGAGCGAGGACGAGGTCGTCGCCATGGCGAACGACACGCCCTTCGGCCTGGCCGCCTATTTCTACACCAGGGATCTTGGCCGTGCCTTCCGCGTCGCCGAGGAGCTCGAATACGGCATGGTCGGCATCAACTCGGCCATTCTCGGCACCGAGGTCGCCCCCTTCGGCGGCGTCAAGGAGTCCGGCCTCGGCCGCGAGGGCTCGCTCCACGGCATCGAGGAGTTCGTCGAGATCAAGTACATGTTGATGGGCGGGCTCGGCGCGTGAGCGAGGACCTGAAGAAGGCTGCCGCGCTGGCGGCGCTGGAACTGGTGCGGCCGGGCATGCGCCTCGGCCTCGGCACCGGCTCGACCGCCAAGCATTTCGTCGACGGCCTCGGCGCCAAGGTCGCGGCCGGGCTCAAGGTGATCTGCGTCGCCACCTCTGAGGCAACGCAGGCGCAAGCCGAGAGCCTGTCGATCCCGATGTCGACGCTCGATCAGACGCCCGAGCTCGACCTCACAATCGACGGTGCCGATGAGCTCGACAGCGCCCTGCGGCTGATCAAGGGAGGCGGCGCCGCGCTCTTGCGCGAGAAGATCGTCGCCGCCGCCTCGAAGCGGATGATCGTGATCGCCGATACCGGCAAGCAGGTCGAGACGCTCGGCCGCTTCCCGCTGCCGATCGAGGTCGTGCCGTTCGGGCTCGAGGCGACGCGGCGGGCGGTCGCGGCCGCGGTCGCCTCGTCGGGCGCGCATGGCGAGCTCAAGCTGCGCAAGCGGCCGGACGGATCGACGCTGCTGACCGATGGCGGCCATTACATCCTCGACGCGCATCTCGGCCGGATCGAACTCCCCGAGGTGCTGGCACTGGCGCTGAACCAGGTGCCCGGCGTTGTCGAGCACGGCCTGTTCCTCGGTCTGGCGACGGCGGCTTTCCTCGCCGGCGGAGACGGAGTGCGTGTCCTCGGCGATCCGACGGTGGAGCGGCGCTGACAGCCTTTCAAACGGCATGTTCTCGTCGCAAAAGTGGTTTCCACTTTGGCTGGACATGTTCTAAGAGCGGCCGGCGGCTGCACCCGGTCAGGGATGTTGCCGCAGCAGAACACATGGACATCGCCGCATGGCAGGCGAGCGACGAAGGGGTAACCGCATGATCCGTCACAGCCTGGCAGGCGCGCTCCTGTCGCTGGCATTGTTCGCCATGCCCGCGCTGGCGCAGCAGGTGCCGACGCCGGAGCACATCAAGGTCGCCCGCGAGGTCGTGGTTGCCTCCGGCCTGTCGCAGTCGATCGAGGCACTCTATGCCGAGTTCGTCGCCGGGGTCCGGCAGACCTATGCGACCCGCCCCGAGCTCAAGAAGGACATGGAAGAGGTCCTGACCGCGCTCAAGCCCGAGGCGGATCTGCGCCGCGACGAGATGGTCGACTCCTCTGCCCGGATCTTCGCCACCAAGATGTCGGAAGCCGACCTCAAGGAGGTCTCCGCCTTCTTCAATTCGCCGGTCGGCCAGCGCTACAATTCCTTCCGTGCGCAGGCGCTCGACGAGATCTTCGCGCTACTGCAGCCCTGGAGCACCGCCACCAGCAACCGGCTCTTCGACCTGTTCAACGCCGAGATGCGCAAGCGCGGCCACCAGCTCTGAGCCTGGACGGTCCCTGAATGTCAAAAAGGCCGCCGGCAGTACCGGCGGCCTTTTTCGTTTGAGGTTCAGTTCACCGGCCCGTGCCCGCCGATGTCCTCCATCGTCGGATCACTTGGCTGCACGCCGGCGGCGCGGTTGACCATCACGGTCACCAGCCAGAGCACGACGCCGACGCCTATCAGGACGCCGGCGATCTTGTACTGGACCGGATCGCGCCCGGTCCACGGGCCGGCGAAGAAGGCGCAGAAGAGCGCGCCGAGCACTGGCAGCAGTGTCGGAGTGCGGAAATGCGAATGCTCGACCGTGTCCTTGCGCAGCACCAGCACGGCGATGTTGACGACGGTGAAGACGCAGAGCAGCAGCAGGGCGGTCGTGCCGCCCAGCGCCGGCACCTCGCCAACGAAGGTGATCAGCGCGAAGGCGAGCAGCGTGGTGAAGGCGATCGCGACATAGGGCGTGCGCCTTGTCGCATGCACCTTGCCGAGCGCCGGCGGCAGGACATGTTCGCGGCTCATGCCATAGACCAGCCGGCTCGCCATCAGCATGTTGATCAGCGCGCTGTTGGCGACGGCGAACATGGTGATGAAGCCGAAGATCCAGATCGGGAAGTTCGGGGCTCCGGCCGCGACCACCTTGAGCAATGGTGTCTCGCCCTCGCCGAGCTCTTCCGGCGAGACAAGCGTGATCGCCGAGATCGAGACCAGCACATAGATCACGCCGGTGATGACGAGACCGGCGAGCAGGATCTTCGGGAAGATCCGCGTCGGGTCCTTCGTCTCCTCGGCCATGTTGACCGAGTCCTCGAAGCCGACCATGGCGAAGAAGGCGAGGGTGGTCGCCGCGATGACCGGCCAGAACATGCCGCCGTCGCCGGCCGGCTTGAACTGGGTGATGCGCGAGACGTCGCCCTGGCCAGCAGCGATCGCCCACAGGCCGACGAAGATCACGATCAGGAGCCCGGTCAGCTCGACGCAGGTCAGCACGACATTGGCCTTCACGCTTTCGCCGACCCCGCGGAAATTCACGGCCGCGACGATCGCCATGAAGGCGAGGCCGAGGAGGGTGATGCCGATGCCGCCGGTGAGATTCAGGCCGAAGGCCTGGGACATGTTGGCGGCGAAGGCACGCGAGGCCGTCGAAGCCGAGGTGATGCCAGAGCACATCACCGCGAAGGCGACGATGAAGGTGATGAAGTGAACGCCGAAAGCCTTGTGCGCATAGAGCGCGGCGCCAGCGGCGCGCGGGTACTTGGTGACCAGTTCGAGATAGCTGAACGCCGTGATCATCGCGACGACGAAGGCGACCAGGAAGGGCAGCCAGACCACGCCGCCGACCTGCTTCGCCACTTGTCCGGTCAGCGCATAGATGCCGGTGCCGAGGATGTCGCCGACGATGAAGAGCAGCAGAAGCCAGGGCCCCATCACGCGATGGAGACTGGGCTCGGCTGCTTCGGCTTGCGGTGCGGCGGAAGGGGATAGCGTAGCGTCGCTCATGATCATCCTCGCTCGACGGGCCGCAGGCCCGGTAAGGAGGAGAACACAGTCACGCCATATTTGTTCAACCGCAGCCGGAGCGTGCCGCCCCGGCTGCGTCTAGGGTGGTCAGTCCTCGGCCGCCTTGAACTTGTTCAGCCCCTTCATCACGAAGGGCGCGACGAGGGCGATGAAGGCGATGCCGAGCAGGGTGGCCGAGATCGGGTTCTCCAGCAGGATCATCGGATCGCCGAGGCTGATCTGCAGCGCGCGGCGCAGTTGCTGCTCTGCCATCGGCCCGAGAATCAGCCCGACCACCATCGGTGCGACCGGATAGTCGTAGCGGCGCATCAGATAGCCGAGATAGCCGAAGGCGAAGAGCATGGCGAGTTCGACCGGCGAGCCGTTGACCGCGAGCGTGCCCATGGTCGCGAAGACCAGGATGCCGGCATAGAGCCAGGGCTGCGGCACGGCGAGCAGCTTCACCCAGAGCCCGATCAGCGGCAGGTTGAGGATCACCAGCATGACGTTGGCGACGAACAGCGAGGCGATCAGGCCCCAGACCAGATCGGGCTTCTCGGCGAAGAGCAGCGGGCCGGGGTTGAGCCCGTATTGCTGGAAGCCGGCGAGCATGATCGCGGCGGTCGCCGAGGTCGGCAGGCCGAGCGTCAGGAGCGGCACCAGCGTGCCGGCGGCGGAGGCGTTGTTCGCCGCCTCGGGACCGGCGACGCCCTCGATCGCGCCCTTGCCGAACTCCTCGGGATATTTGCAGAGCTTCCGCTCGGTCGAGTAGCTCAGGAAGGTCGGCACCTCGGCGCCGCCGGCCGGCAGGGCGCCGATCGGGAAGCCGAAGGCGGTGCCGCGCAGCCAGGGCGCCCAGGAGCGCTTCCAGTCCTCCTTGCTCATCCAGAGCGAGCCCTTGATCGGAATGATCTCCTCCGGCTCGCGGAAGCGCTTGGAGGCGACGTAGAAGGCTTCGCCCACCGCGAACAGGCCGACGGCGAGCGTCGTCACCTCGATGCCGTTGAGCAGTTCCGGCACGCCGAAGGTCAGGCGCGCCTGACCGGTCAGCTTGTCGATGCCGATCAGGCCGAGCGTGATGCCGAGGAACAGGCTGGTCAGGCCACGCAAGGGCGAGTCGCCGAAGGTCGCCGACACCGTGACGAAGGCGACGATCATCAGCGCGAAATAGTCCCACGGCCCGAACTTGACCGCGACCTCGACCAGCCAGGGCGCCAGGAAGGCGAGGCCGATCGTGGCGATCAGGCCGGCGACGAAGGAGCCGATCGCGGAAGTCGCCAGCGCCGGGCCGCCACGGCCGGCCTTGGCCATCTTCGAGCCTTCGAGCGCGGTTGCGAGCGAAGCGCTCTCGCCCGGCGCATTGAGCAGGATCGCGGTGGTCGAGCCGCCATACATGCCGCCATAGTAGATGCCGGCGAACATGATCAGCGAACCGGCCGGATCGAGCTTGAAGGTGACCGGCAGCAGCAGCGCGACGGTCAGCGCCGGGCCGATGCCGGGCAGCACGCCGACGGCGGTGCCGAGAAAGACGCCGACCAGGCAGAACAGCAGCTTCGTGGGCTCGAAGGCGACCGAGAAGCCGTTCAGCAGGGAAAGGAGAGTGTCCATGGTTTACCCGCCTTCACCTTCAGAGGAAGAGCTGCTCGAACGGCCCTGACGGCAGGATCAGCGTCAGGAGCTTGGCGAAGACCAGGAAGATGACGAGCCCGAGCACGAAGCCGATGACTGCATCGACGACAAAGGCGCGGCGGCCGAAGCCGCGGGCGGTGCAGGCGAAGACCAGCGTGGTCGCGAGCACGAAACCGCCGCCAAGGCCGATCGAGGCGATCAGCCCGACGAGGCCAGCCGCGATCCAGAGCAGCGCGCTCTTGTCGGCCGCTTCCGGCTTGGGCAGGCCCTCGCGGAAGGCGACGAACAGATGCGCCAGCCCGAGAAGGACGAGCCCGCCGCAGACCACATAGGGCATGGCGGTCGGCCCGAGGCCGTAATTGGAGGTGATCGTCTGGGTCGAGGCGTCATGGCCGACGATCGCCGCGACGGCGAGCAGCAGCACGCCGACCAGGAGGGCCGGCTTGTCCGGTCGGTGCGCGAGAGGCTCCTGGCTCATCGGGGGATCCGTCGTTGCCCGGCGCGTCAGGAGCCGGAGGGAGAGGAAAAAAGGGGGCCGGTTTCCCGGCCCCGCATTCAGCTGTGCCGTGGCCGGCTCACTTGACCAGGCCGACCTCGGTCATGACCTTGGAGACGCGCTCGATCTCGGCCTTCAGGAAGGTGCCGAAGGCGTCGCCGGCGAGGAAGGCGTCGTCCCAGCCGCGGGCCTTGAGGATCTCCTGCCACTCCTTCGACTTGACCATCTTCTCCATCGTGTCGACGAGCGTCTTGGTCTGCTCGGCCGACAGGCCCGGAGGCGCCACGACCGAGCGCCAGTTCAGCAGCTCGAGATCGATGCCCTGCTCCTTCAGCGTCGGCGCATCCGGCGCGTTCTCGAGGCGCTTGGCCGAGGAGACCGCGAGCACGCGCAGCTTGCCGGCCTTGATCTGGCCTTCGAACTCGCCATAGCCGGAGACGCCGGCGGTGACGCGCCCGCCGAGCATCGCGGCCAGAGCCTCGCCGCCGCCCGAGAACGGGATGTAGTTGATCTTCTTGGCGTCGGCGCCGACGGCCTGGGCAAACAGGGCCGCCAGGATGTGGTCGGTGCCGCCGGCCGAGCCGCCGGCCCAGGTCACCTTGGCCGGATCGGCCTTGAGGCGCTCGGCGAGGTCCTTGGCCGACTTCAGCGGCGAGTCGGTCGGGACGACGATGACCTCGGCCTCGGCGGTCAGCCGCGCGATCGGCGTCACCTGGGTCAGGTTCACCGGCGACTTGTTGAGCAGGATGGCGCCGACCATGACGAAGCCGTTGACCATCAGCTGGTGGCCGTCGCCCTTGGCGCCGATCAACTGGGCGAGGCCGATCGTGCCGCCGGCGCCGGTGACGTTGTTGACCTGGACGCTCTTGGCGATGCCCGCCGCCATCAGCACCTGCTGCATCGAGCGCGCCGTGCCGTCCCAGCCGCCGCCGGGCGCGGCGGGAGCCATGATCTTCAGTTCCAATTGGGCGAAGGCGGCCGTGGTGAGGCCCACGAGGGCCACGGCGGCCACGGCCCCGCGCTTGAAGAAGGACGTGAGCATAGTTACCTCCCGAGTGGCGCGCTTGGCGCACCGATTGTCGACGCTCGCCTGTGGCACCGCATCAGACCGCGGATCAATTGCGCCTGATTGCATAATCACAAGTCAAGATGTTTCGCTTCAGCGGCCCGTGCACGCAGGAAAATTCGACGGGAGGCGATCGGTGATATCGCCGAAGGTCGTAGGTCCTCAGGGCGCAGGGGAGGCTTCCGATCGGGCAGGAACGGCCTCGTCCAGGTCACGTCGAGGTGACCGCCAGCCTCTAGGCGACACTTCCCGCATCGCGTAAGCCGCAGCGTATGAGTCAGATCTCCCCGCCAGCCAGTTCGACTGCCTCGAATGCTCCGCCCGTGCGGGCAAACGAGCCCACGGCGGTTCGGACCCTTCGGATCACCGGCGCGGTCTGCCTGGTGCTGATGCCGCTCGTCATGTGGCTGGCGAACCGTTCGGCCCCGCTCATGCTGGGTCTTGCCGCCGTGGCCTTCCTGGGCGCTGGGCTGCTGGCGCAGCCGGCTTCGGCGGTTCTCGCGCGCCTGCGCGCCCTGCTCGCCACGCCCCTGGCCCTGGCCGTCGCCGCATTCCTCGCCTGGGCGCTGGTCTCGATCGGCTGGAGCCACAAGATGGTTCCGTCCCTTCAGCTCTGGGCGGAGCTGGTGCTGCCGATGGCCTTCACCCTCGCGATCGCCGTATCCGGCCAATGGCGGCCGACGCCGGCGCTTTTGCGCGCGCTGGCCGCCACGATCATCGTCGCGGCGGCCTTGCTGGTGTTCGAGCTCGCCTCCGGCCTGTCCCAGCGCACTGCGCTCGGCACCGGCAAGATGATGGCCTTCATCTTCAACCGCCCGACGATCGTGCTGTTCCTGCTCGCCGTGCCCGTGGTCCATGCGCTCTGGTCGAGGCCGTCCTCGAGGACGCTGGACCGGCTTCTGGCGGTGGTCCTGACCCTCGCGGTCGCGATCCTGGTGATCCGGGCCGAGAGCGGCGCAGCGCGGCTCGGCTTCGCCGTCCTGACGCTCTGCTGGCTCCTGGCCAGCGTTGCACCGCGGCTCGCCTCGGCGCTGGTCGCGAGCGTCTTCGTCCTGACGATGGCGATCGCGCCCGTGCTCGGACCGAGTGCCGAGCGCTTTCTGCCTTCCATGATCCTCAATCGCTTCAACGCGATGACCGGCCAGGCCCGCATCGACATCTGGCAGAGCTTCGGCGAGGTGGCGCGCGCCCGGCCGCTCGCCGGCGCCGGCTTCGGCTCCTCGGCGACGATGCATGAACACCCGGTCGCGGCGCAGGTTTCGCCGGAACACCGGAGCTTGCTGGCGGCGAGCCATCCCCATGACATGCCGCTGCAGGCCTGGGCCGAGACGGGCGTCGTCGGCGCCGGTCTGCTGACGCTGGCGGGCCTGTTGCTGCTGGCCCGGCTGCGGCGCCTGCCGGCGGCGGAACAGGCGCCGCGGCTGGCCTTGTTCGCGGCCGCCTTCTCGATCGCCACTGTCGGGCACGGCGCCTGGCAAGGCTGGTGGATCGCCGGGCTCGGCGCCGCCATTCTCTTATTCTGTAGGGATGCCGCAGCGCGGCAGGGGGACAGCCATGGCTGAGTTCGACGTCGATCTCTTCGTCATCGGCGCGGGATCGGGTGGCACGCGCGCCGCCCGCATCGCCGCCGGCCATGGCGCCCGGGTGATGATCGCCGAGGAGGACCGCATCGGCGGCACCTGCGTCATCCGCGGCTGCGTCCCGAAGAAGCTCTTCGTTTATGCCAGCCGCTTCGCTGACGAGTTCGAGGATGCCGCCGGCTTCGGCTGGAACGTCGGCAAGCCGGAGTTCGACTGGCCGACCTTGCGCGACGCCGTCGCCAAGGAGGTGACGCGCCTCTCCGGTCTCTATCGCAAGGGGCTGGACGGCGCCGGCGTCGCGATCCGCGAGGAGCGTGCCGTCGTCACCGGTCCGCATGAGGTCAAGCTGCAGAAGGGCGGGCAGACCATCCGCGCCCGCCACATCCTGGTCGCGACCGGCGGTCATCCGGCCTTCGATCCGCCGATTCCCGGCGGCGAGCTCGGCATCTCCTCGAACGAAGTCTTCCATCTGCCGAGCCTGCCGAAGCGCATGCTGGTGATCGGCGGCGGCTATATCGCGCTCGAATTCGCCAGCGTCTTCGCCCGGCTCGGTGTCGCTGTCACGCTGCTGCATCGCGGCGACAATGTCTTGCGCGGCTTCGATGAGGACCTGCGCACCCGCCTGCGCGACGCGCTCCGCCATGCCGGCATCACCTTGCGCCTTGGCTGCACGGTGAATCGCATCGAACTGCTGCCGGACGGCACGCGCCGGGCGCATTGCGCCCATGGTGCGCCGATCGACGCGGATGTCGTGCTGGTCGCGACCGGCCGCCGCCCGAACACGGCCGGGCTCGGCCTGGAAGCCGCCGGCGTCAAGCTCGGCCCAGCCGGCCAGGTCCTGGTCGATGCCGCCTCGCTCTCCAACGTCCCGTCGATCGCCGCGGTCGGCGACGTCACCGACCGCGTCAACCTGACCCCGGTTGCGATCCGCGAAGGCCACGCCTTCGCCGACTCCACCTTCGGCGGCAAGCCGTGGACAATGGACCACACCCTCGTCGCCTCGGCTGTGTTCACTACGCCAGAGCTCGGGACGGTGGGCTTGACCGAGCAGCAGGCGCTGGCGACCGGCCGCGAGCTGCGCATCTTCGAGACCGGCTTCCGGCCGATGAAGGCGACGATCTCCGGCCGCGACGAGCGCATCTACATGAAGCTGATCGTCGATGCGCAGACCGACAAGGTGATCGGCGTGCACATCCTCGGCCACGATGCCGGAGAGATCATCCAGTCGGTCGCCATCGCCGTCACCATGGGCGCGACCAAGGCCGATTTCGACCGCACCATCGCCCTGCATCCGAGCGCGGCGGAGGAACTCGTCACGATGCGCACGCCGCGCAAGAGCGCGCTGTAGGCTCGCGCGGCGCTCTTACTTCTTGCAGACGAAGATGCGGTCGAGGCCTTGCAGGTCGAGGCCGTGCTTCTCGGTCAGGCGGTGGCGCTCGCCTTCCTCCGGCGTGAAGCGGATCTCGTCGACGCTGAAGCCGACGGAAGCGAGCTTGTCGGGGAAGTCGCGGCCATAGAGCCGCACATGGTCCCAGCCGCAGATGCGCTCGATCTCGGCCGCCGGCATGCCCGGCGGCGGCTCCCAGGTCTCGGCTCTGTTCTGGTCGAGCGGCACCGAGAAGAAGGCGGTGCCGCCCGGCTTCAGCACGCGGAAGCACTCCTGCATGCCCTTGGCGTCGGCCGGGACGTGCTCGAGGATGTGGTGGCAGATCAGATAGTCGAAATGTCCGTCGGCGAACTGGATATTGGTGATGTCAACGACGGCATTGGCGACCCGGCTGAGCTTGACGTCGCCGGCGACGTAGTTCGGGTTGTCCTTCCAGAGCCGGAAGAACGGCCGCTCCGGTGAGAAATGCAGCAGCGCCTTGCCGTTCATCTCGACGCCGTTGCGACGCAGATAGAGCCCCATGATCCGGTCGCGCTCCTTCGAGGAGCAATTGGGGCAGCGCGCCTCCGGGCGGGGGCCGACATCGAGGAAGCGGCCCCCATAGCCGCAGATCGTGCATTGCCGTGCCGGCCGGGCCTGCAGGAACTGCCCGGGCTTGCGCATGGCGGCGCGCGCATATTCCTGAGCGAAGACGCTGAGATTCATGGCAACCAGCTGGAGAGACGAGAAAGATCGGCTCCGGCTAGTGGGGCAGGGCAGTGCTGTCAACGGCTCCGGTCTGTCTCGCGTCCTCTCCCATCGTCACTGAAGATGGTGTCGCCGCTCGTGATCCCGGTGTCGAAGGCATGGCTATGCGGATCATCCTCCCCGATCCGAGTGACGGCTGTCATAAATCAGGCTTGCATCGCTCAGCCCGACATCGCGTGCCATGTGGGGGCTCAGCCCCTCCTGGTCGAGGCGGTCGTCTAGCGCCACGAGCCGCTCGTGCCGGAACCGGCGCCATCGGATCAGTAGTGCCTGCAGCGCAGGCGCGAGGCTGACATATCTGTTGTTTCTGCTAACTTCGGCCGACATGATGCGGCTCCCGAGGGTGGATGTCGCTTGCGCCCAGGGATGCCGCCGATCGGTCCCGCGGACAAACCGGATTTCACGCTCGAAGCATAAGGCCAGCTGATGAATGATCTGGTGACCGGCCTGCCGCCGCTCAGCGCGGTCCGGGCCTTCGAGGCGGCGGCGCGCCAGGGCAGCTTCACCCGCGCCGCCGCCGAGCTCGGCATGACGCAGGCGGCGGTGAGCTATCAGATCAAGCTGCTGGAGGAGCGGCTCGGTCTGCCCTTGTTCCAGCGCCAGGCTCGTCGGGTGGTCCTGACCGAGGCGGGCGAGCGCCTGGCGTCGTCGGTGATGGATTCCTTTGATGGCCTGCGCGCGGCCTTCGCCGCGGTCACGCAGACGGCCGAAGGCGTGCTGTCGATCCAGGCGCTGCCGACCATCGCCTCGAATTGGCTGGTGCCGCGCCTCGGACTGTTCCAGTGCGCCAATCCGGGGCTGGCGGTGCGGATGGTCACGCAGGTCGGCCCGCACGATCCGCAGCGCGACGATTGCGATGTGGCGATCCACCGCGGCGGCGGCCAGTGGCCGGGGCTTGAGGCGCATTGGCTGATGAAGAGCGAGTTCACGCCCCTATGCGGGCCGAACCTGTTCCGCGATCTCGGCCGGCCACCGCAGCCCTCGGATCTCCTGCACGTGAAGCGCATCGGCAAGACCGAGGCCTGGGATCGCTGGTTTGCTGCCGCGGGGGTCAATTCCGAGGCCACGCCGGTTGAGGCAGGCTTCGATCTCGCTGTACAGCAACTCGAAGTCACGGCTGCGCTCGCCAGCAACGGCGCGGCCATGTGCTCGCCGATCTTCTTCCTGCGCGAGCTCTGTGAAGGGCTGTTGATCCAGCCCTTCGACTTGATGCTTCCCGGAGGCAACGACTACTGGCTGACCTACCCGGCACGGCGCCGGACCGCGCGCAAGATCGGCCTGTTCCGCGATTGGCTGCTGGAGCAGGCGCGCGAGCCCGAGCCTATTTCGTCAGGCCCTTCTTCGTCAGCCAGTCCTGGATCAGCTGCGCCACAGCCAGATTATTCTTGTCCATCATGAGCATGTGCGAGTTGCCGGTGATGCCGACGGCGGGCAGGTTGACGACCTCGACCGAGCCGCCGGCCGCGGTGATCTTGTCGCCGAAATCGGCCGCGGTCTTGCGGATCGTCGGCCAGCGCGCGTCCTGCTCGATATGGTCGCCGAAGACCATCAGCACCGGGATATCCTTGAGCGCCGCCGCCTTGGCCGGGTCGCCGATGCCGGCCGGCTCGACCGCGATCAGCGCCTTGACCTTGTCAGGCCGCGCCTGCGCGACCTTGAAGCCGAACTGGCCGGACTGGCTGTGGAACGAGATCACACAGGGGCAGACCTTGTCGACCTCGGCGATATAGGCGTCGATGATCATCTGGTCGGTCGAGGTCCAGCGCGGCACGATCTGCTTGACGAAATTGTCGTAGCCCTCGGCGGGGAACTGGCTGCCCGGCAGGTATTTGCGCTTGGCCGGATCGGCGTCGTAGCCACCGCTCGCACCGATGCGGAAACGCTCGAACGGGTTCGCCGTGGTCAGGAAGAGCGGCTCGCCGGGGATGACGTCGGGATACATCGCCCAGCTCGAGCGACCACGCTCGACCGCGTCGGAATTATAGACCGACCAGCCCTTGCGCAGGAAGAATTCGAGCCAGCCCTGGCGCCCATCCGGCGTGGTCTCGTAGTTGACGCCGGTCATGCCGCCGCCGTGCCAGAGCAGCAGCGGCACCGAGCCCTTCTCGTTCTGTGGCAGGAAGTACTGCACATACATCTGGCCGGTCTGGTAGGTGCCGTTCGGATCGACGCGGGCGGGAGTGCCGCCGGGCGTGAACACCACGTCCTTCACCGGCCGGCCCGAGATCTCGACCAGCTTGCCGCCGACATGGAAGGAACCCATGCCGCGCAGGGTGATCGGCTCCTGCGCCGGCTGGGCCTGTGCCGCACCGAGGCCGCAGGCCAGGCCGAAGGCGGCCGCCAGAACGTGACGTCTCATGATTCCTCCCGTCGCCGCGACCGGCGTTGTTGATTGCGCGGCCATCTTCGGCCGCGCCGCGCGAGGGAGACAATGATCTTTGGACGCAGGAGTGAAATGCAAATGCCGGGGTGATTGATCCGGTTGGTGCATCAATACTCGACTTCGCCGAGGAGCCGATGCGATGCGCGCGGCGCGGGGGGCTCGCTTCACCGGCAAGGGCTTAATCCGGCCAGCGCCTCAGCGCTTCGATGCGGCGGCTGCGGCGCTGCTCGAGCGGTGTCGCGATGATCGCGTTCGAGCGAAGAGCAGTATCGAGCTCCTCCCCTAGCCGCTGTGCGACGATGACCTCCTCGCCGGGATGGAGATTGCACGGATCCAGCTCGACATATCCGAAGTCGACCTCGTCATCCCTCACGATCACCGGCCTTTCGCCACGCGCCAACGCGTCGGCGAGATCCCAGGCCGTGATATGAGCCTCGTTGGGGCGGAGCGCGATGCGCAGGCGGTCGACGGGGTTTCCTGTCGGGTCGGGCTCGATCGTCGCGGTCACGCCGGGTCGGCCTTGCAACGCCTGTTGCCAGAGGGCGAGATGGCCCCGCTCGCGGGCGCGAATGCTGGCATGGTCGCGCCTCTCCCATGCTTCGAGCGCTGCGATCGCGCCATGAATGCTTTCCTTGCCGGCCTTCATGCCGCGCCCGATGCCCCGGTTCTGCAGGAAGGCGGCACGGACCAGATCCTTGCGCCCGGCGACGAGGCCGCCTGTGGGTCCGCCGAGGAATTTGTGCGCTGAGTAGATCGCGAGATCGGCGCCTTCGGCCAGGAAGCCGCGCAAGTCGTATTCGGACGCGGCATCGACGATGACTGGTACATTGGCGGCATGGCAGGTCTCGCAGAAGGTCCGGAGCGGTATCAGCCCATACTGAACTGTATGATGCGAGACCACGTAGAGCGCCGCCGCTGTCCGCTGTCCCAGCATGGCTTCCAGCTGGTAGCGCTCGGCCGACGTGGCTTGACCGATCAGGACCGGCACTGCCCCGGCGAGACGGATGGCTTGCTCGACGGGCGCGCCGTAATTGACGGCATGGCCCGTCATCAGCGCGACTTCGTTCTTGAGGCCTGCCGTATCGGGGAGGCGCTCGATCGTCGCGATATCCGGCCCCGTCATCGCGCCAGCGACCGTCAATGTCATCCCTGCAGCGCAAGAGGCGGTAACGAAGCCGGCCTCACCGCCGGTCAGCCGTGCGATCACGCGGCTGGCCTGCCGTTGCAAGTCGTCGATCTCGACGAAATGCGGGAGGATGGCCGTCATCGCGACGATGGCATCCGGCTCCACGCTCGCCGCGCCGAGCGCCGTCATCGTGCCCGAGACATTGATGATTGGCCGCAATCCGGCGCCGGGCCGGAAATCGGGCGCGGTAGCACTAGGTCCAGCCATCAGGTGGTTCCTGAAACAAATACAGGGGAGAGCTTCACATGCCGCTCTTTCGCATGATTCAAAATATCAGCCCGTTGAATCGATAAGCCAGCGTGTTGAATCGTGATGGCAAGCTGCTGAGTCCAGATCGCCGCCGATGGCGCGATCTCTTTGATCGGACGCTCGTTTTCGCTCGGGGGGCCGAACCGAGCCAGATCAGTCTTGCCGTAACGGTGGCCAGCAGCCATCTGCGGGTGTATAGGCCCCGCTTCGCGCCAAGATGAGGTTAACGCAGGCGCGATGCGTGAAATCAGGAGCAAAGATCCATGTCCGAGCGGTGGACGCCCGAGAGCTGGAGGGCAAAGCCCGTCCAGCAGATGCCGGAATATCCGGATCAGGCAGCCTTGAAGGCGGTTGAGCAGCAGCTCGCCGGCTTTCCGCCGCTGGTTTTTGCGGGCGAGGCGCGCAAGCTCAAGCGGGCGTTGAGCAAGGTCGCGGCCGGCGAGGCCTTCCTGCTCCAGGGCGGCGATTGCGCCGAGAGCTTCGCCGAGCATTCGGCCGACAACATCCGCGATTTCTTCCGCCTGTTCCTGCAGATGGCGGTGGTGCTGACCTTCGCCGGCGGCTCGCCAGTGGTGAAGGTCGGCCGTATCGCCGGCCAGTTCGCCAAGCCGCGCTCGGCGCCGAACGAGAAGATCGGCGATGTCGAATTGCCGAGCTACAAGGGCGACATCATCAACGACAACGAGTTCACGGCGGAGTCGCGGATTCCAGACCCGCGCCGGCAGCTCGAGGCCTACAGGCAGTCGGCGGCGACGCTCAACCTGATCCGCGCCTTCGCGACCGGCGGCTACGCCAATCTCGACAACGCGCATCGCTGGATGCTCGGCTTCGTCAAGGACAGCCCGCAGTCGCATCGCTATCAGGAGCTGGGCGACCGCATCACCGAGTCCCTAGACTTCATGCGCGCCATCGGTGTCGATCCCGAGACGCATCCCGAGATGCGGACGACGGATTTCTACACCAGCCATGAGGCGCTGCTGCTTGGCTACGAGCAGGCGATGACGCGCACGGACTCGACCACGGGTGACTGGTACGCCACCTCCGGCCACATGGTCTGGATCGGTGATCGCACCCGCCAGCTCGACCACGCCCATGTCGAGTACTTCCGCGGCATCAAGAACCCGATCGGCCTGAAATGCGGGCCGTCCCTCAAGCCGGACGAACTGCTCAAGCTGATCGACGCGCTCGATCCGCAGAACCAGGCCGGCCGCCTCGTCCTGATCGGCCGCTTCGGCGCCGACAAGGTCTTCGACCACCTGCCGGCTCTGGTGCGCGCCACCAAGCGGGAAGGGCGCAACGTCGTCTGGTCCTGCGATCCGATGCACGGCAACACCGTCAAAGCGGCGAGCGGCTACAAGACCCGGCCGTTCGACCTGATCCTGACCGAGGTGAAGAACTTCTTCGCCGTGCATCAGGCGGAAGGCACGCATGCCGGCGGCCTGCATCTCGAGATGACCGGCAAGAACGTCACCGAGTGCACCGGCGGCGCCCGCGGCATGACCGACGCCGATCTCAACGACCGCTACCATACGGTCTGTGATCCGCGCCTCAACGCCGAGCAGGCGCTGGAGCTGGCCTTCCTCGTCGCCGAGCTGGTCAAGCGCGAGCGCGCTGGCCGAGCCCGGCCCGAGGTCGAAGCGGCCGAGTGATCTGCGCTATCTCGTAAACAGAAGAAAAAGGGCCGCGGCGATGCCGCGGCCCTTTTTCATTGCCCCGTGATCGGAGTCGTCAGAACTTCAGCGCAGCGGCGATGCGGCCGGTGTTGACGGTCGTCGTCGTGCCCTCGACCTCCGCGAAGCGGACGAACTGGTACTCCGCGCGCAGGAACAGATTGTCGGTCAGGGCCCAGTCGACGCCGGCGCCGGCGCTGAGGCCGAAGGCATAGGTGTTCTTCTTGCCGCCGCCGACAATGGAAGGATTGGCCGGCGTATAGCCGGTGGCGTAGTTGGCTTCGGTCGCACCGCTCACCGGATTGGTGCGCGTGAAGTACCAGGTCGACTGGATCGTCGAATTCGTGTTGAAGCGGCCGACTGCACCGCCGAACGTGGCGTAGGGCATGATCCGGCCATAGGCCCAGCCCATGCGCAGCCGCAGCGTCGCATAGTCGTTCAGCTTGGCGCTCTGGTTGGTCGCCATCCGGACGTCGTTGACGGCGCCGTCCGAGGTGGAGACGCGCCGTCCGATATAATCGTCGACCTGGTAATTGTGCCCGGATCGGGTGTAGTCGGCCTCGATGCCGAGAACGACATCGTCGAAGAGGTAGTTGTAGCCGACGATGCCGAAGAAGAGCGCGCCGCTGTCGCGCTTCTCCGGCAGGTTGCCCACCCATGAGCCGAGATTGTTCTCCGCGCCGAGCGCTGTGTTGCGGAAGGCGTAGTTCGCCAGTTCCTGCAAGCCTTCGCCGGGCTTGAACTTGGTGTCGGAGACGCCCGCGCCGCCGCCGAGATAGAAGCCGGACCAGTCGAAGCGGCCGCCTCCGAACATCGATGGCGCCTCGACCGGCTGCTCGATCTGCGAGCCCCTGAGATAGTCGGCGCCCTGCGCCGCCTGCGGCAGCGCCAGCGCGCAGGCCATCGCGACGACGGGGGCGAGGGCGGCGATTGATGCAGCACGCATCGCGTGTCTCTCCGAGCAGCGGCCGAAGCAGCGGTTGCAGCGGCCCGGAGACGATTCATGCGCGGTTAACCCTAATACGCGGTTAATGCGGTTGCCGATCGGGCATGTCTCTGAAAAAGGGTGCCTTGCGACGGACCTGCCGATTCCGGCTCGGGGCCGGAGGAGGGCGGATGATCCGGCACATCGTGTTCTTCACGGCCAAGCGGGCAGACGATGTCGAAACGATCCGGCGCCTGCTCGGCCGGCTCGGCGACATCCCGCACGCGCTCGCCTTTGAGGTCGCGGCCAATGCCAGGATCGATCCGATCGGCGAAGCCGCCGATATCGTCGTCTACGGCGAGTTCGCCGACGAGGCTGCGCTCGCCGCCTGGAAGGCGCATCCGATCTATGACGAGACGACGCAGACGGTGCGCCCCTTGCGCGAACTGCGCTGGTCAGCCGATTTCCGCTCGGCCCTGAGCTGATCTGACCTTGCGAAAACGCAGGGGCGGGCAGGACGCCGGCCCGTTGCTGGCGCGCCGGCCGCAAGCTACATCCAGATCATGACCGCGACCTCTCTTCGCCTGGCGCTCGCCCAGCTCAACCCGATCGTCGGCGACGTCGCCGGCAATGCTGAGAAGGTGCGCGCTGCACGCCGCGAGGCGGCTGCCGGCGGCGCCGAGCTCGTGATGTTCCCGGAGCTCTTCCTCTCGGCTTATCCGCCGGAGGACCTGGTGCTGAAGCCGGCCTTCCAGGACGCCTGCCGCAAGGCCTGCGAGGAGCTCGCCCGCGAGACCGCCGATGGCGGCCCGGCCGTCCTGCTCGGCCTGCCCTGGCTCGAGGACGGCAAGCTCTACAACGCCTATGTGCTGCTCGATGGCGGCCTGATCCAGTCGGTGCGCTTCAAGGTCGACCTGCCCAATTACGGCGTCTTCGACGAGAAGCGGGTGTTCGAGCCCGGCCCGCTGCCCGGCCCGGTCGTCTTTCGCAACCATGTCCGCCTGGGCATTCCGATCTGCGAGGACATCTGGGGCGAGGAGGTCGTCGAGTGCATCGCCGAGACCGGTGGCGAGATCCTGCTGGTGCCGAACGGCTCGCCCTTCCGTCGCGGCGTGATCGAAGAGCGGCTCAACGTCGCCGTCGCCCGCGTCGTCGAGAGCGGCCTGCCGATGGTCTATCTCAACCAGCTCGGCGGCCAGGACGAGCTCGTCTTCGAGGGGGCCTCGTTCGTCCTCAATGCCGACCGCAGCTTCGCGCATCAATTGCCGGCCTTCCGCGAGGCTGTTCGCATCACGGATTGGGAGCGCGGGCCCGATGGCTGGCGCTGCCTGCCGGGTGAGGTCGCCCCGGTCGAGAGCGGCGACGAAGCCGACTACGCCGCCTGCGTGCTCGGCCTGCGCGACTATGTCGAGAAGAACCGTTTCCCCGGCGTGGTGCTCGGCCTCTCCGGCGGCATCGATTCCGCCATCTGCGCCGCCATGGCGGTCGATGCGCTGGGCGCCGAGCGCGTGCGCTGCGTGATGATGCCCTATCGCTTCACCTCGCAGGAGAGCCTGGACGACGCCAAGACATGCGCCGATGCGCTCGGCGTGCGCTACGAGATCGTGCCGATCGCCGAGCCGGTCGAGGGCTTCGAGCACGCTTTGGCCGAGCTCTTCGCCGGCACCAATCGCGGCATCACCGAGGAGAACCTGCAGAGCCGCGTGCGCGGCACGCTCTTGATGTCGATCTCGAACAAGTTCGGGCCGATGGTGGTGACGACCGGCAACAAGTCGGAGATGTCCTGCGGCTACGCCACGCTCTATGGCGACATGAATGGCGGCTACAACCCGATCAAGGATCTCTACAAGACCGAGGTCTTTCGGCTTTCGGCCCTGCGCAATCGCTGGAAGCCGGCCGGCGCGCTCGGGCCGGACGGCGAGGTGATCCCTGAGAACATCATCATCAAGCCGCCCTCGGCCGAGCTGCGCGAGAACCAGAAGGACCAGGATTCGCTGCCGCCCTATGACGTGCTCGACGACATCCTCGCCTGCCTGATCGAGCACGAGATGCGTCTTGCCGACATCGTCGCACGCGGCCACGATCTCGAAACGGTGCAGAAGGTCGAGCGCCTGCTCTATCTCGCCGAGTACAAGCGCCGGCAGGCGGCGCCGGGCGTCAAGGTCACCCGCAAGAACTTCGGCCGCGACCGGCGCTACCCGATCGTCAACCGCTTCCGGGATCCCGGCGAGCCGGCGCACGAGCCGGATCGGGCGCTGGTCAAGGGTGTCGGCAAGGCCGGCGGCGAGAGCTTCGATTTCTGAAAGCCGGCGTCTCTCCTGAGCCCTCATCCTGAGGAGGCCCGAAGGGCCGTCTCGAAGGATGCTCCAGTAGGCTCCGGAACCAGCTGGAGCATCCTTCGAGACGCCGCGTTCTGCGGCTCCTCAGGATGAGGGCTGTGGGGTGAAGGAGCGCCGCATCCCTACAACCAGAATCCGCCGATCTGGTTCGCTGTCGGATTGGCGATGCAGGCTGTCATCCGGTCGAGCCAGATGCGCTGGTACTTGGCATTGGCGCCGTGCTGGGTGTCGACGTCGTAGCGGCGCTGGATCAGCTTGACGCGGCGCTTGATGTGCAGGTCGACGAGGCTGTTGAGCTGGGTGATCAGCCCGCCGATCGTCGGGGCGCGGGCGATGGTGAGCTGGTGCGCCAGCGCCCGGCAGACCACGAAGCCGACATCGTAATGGAACTGCTCATGCGCCAGCAGGCCGGCGTCCAGCGTCACGCCGATCCGGACCTGCGCATTCGGCCAGACCTCGATGTCGTTGGGCACGCCGAAAGCATAATCGGTTCCGACCATGCGGGCCCCCTTGTCGAAGATCTCGTACTCGAAGGCGGTATAGGCGTCCTGCACCGTTCCGTCGGCCGGATCCATCACCACCGGCACCTGTAGGAAGTCGCCGGCCTTGAGCTTGATGGGCAGGCGCGAAGCGCTGACCACGACGTCGGCCGGCGCCGGATTATTGGCCATGTGCAGGACGGTCTGGCCGCCCGGGTCGACCCGCGAATCCGGGCTGGTCATCTTCAGGAAGACCTGCTGGTAGCGCTTGATCGCACCCCGAGTCAGCGGCCCGCATTTGCCGTCGACCTCGAGCAGGTCGACGCCCAGCGCTTTGACATGCGGGTTGATGCTCGCCTGGATCAGGCGCGTATCCGCAACCGTGTTCTTGCCGCCGAGACCGACTGAAGCCGTGATGCTCATCCTCGCCTCCGAGCGCAGATATCGACCGTCCCGTCACCTCTAACCTTGCGTCAATCTGACCGCTTGTCGATCTCCTTCGGCCAAGCTTCTGCGATGCCCTTGCCCTCGCGCCGTTCCCGCGCGACAAGCGGCCGGTCATGACCACTCCCTTCGTCCGCACCGCCCCGTCGCCGACCGGCTATCTTCACATCGGCAATGCCCGCTCGCTGATGTTCAACTGGCTGTTCGCCAAGCGGCATCTCGGGCGCTTCCTGCTGCGCTATGACGACACCGACCAGGCGCGCTCGAAGCCGGAATTCGCCGATGCCATCGCCGAGGATCTCGCCTGGCTGGGCGTCATCCCCGACGGCAGCATCAAGCAGTCGGAACGGATCGCGCTCTATGACGCGGCGGCCGACAAGCTGCGCGCCGCAGGCCGGCTTTACCCCTGCTATGAGAGCGCCGACGAGCTCGACCGCAAGCGCAAGCGCCAGCTCGCCCGCGGTCTGCCGCCGGTCTATGACCGCGCCGGCCTGAAGCTGACCGCCGAGGAACGCGCCAAGCTCGAAGCCGAGGGGCGGAAAGCCCATTGGCGCTTCCTGCTCGACTGGGAAGAGGTCGGCTGGGACGACCTCGTCCGCGGCCCCTCGCGTGTCGATTGCGCCTCGCTCTCCGATCCGGTGCTGGTGCGCGAGGACGGCACCTATCCCTATACGCTGCCCTCGGTCGTCGACGATCTCGACATGGGCATCACCCATGTCATCCGCGGCGAGGATCACGTCACCAACACCGCCGTGCAGATCCAGATCATGCAGGCGCTGGGCGGGACGCTGCCGGCCTTCGGCCACCACAACCTCCTGACCACCGCGAGCGGCGAGGGGCTGTCGAAGCGCCTCGGCCATCTCTCGCTGCGGGGCCTGCGCGAATCCGGCATCGAATCGCTGGCGGTGGCGGCGCTCGCCGTGCTCACCGGCTCCTCCGATGCGGTCCGGCCGGTGTCGAGCCTCGACGAGCTCGCCGGGCTGGTCGATCTCGCCCATGTCTCGCGCGCGCCGGCCAAATTCGACGAGCACGAGCTGGAGACGCTCTCGGCCCGCACCCTGCACCAGCTCGACTTCGCTACCGTCGAGGAGCGGTTGAAGCAGCTCGGCATTCCCGCCACCGAGCCGTTCTGGCTCGCCGTGCGTGGCAATCTTGCCCGGCTGTCCGGCGCGAAAGACTGGTGGCAGATCGTCGAGGGACCGATCGAGACGCACATTGCCGATGCAGCGTTCGCGGCGGCTGCGGCAGCCTTGTTGCCGGCGGAACCGTTCGATCAGACGACCTGGAAGAGCTGGACGCAGGCCGTGGCGGCTGAGACCGGCGCCAAAGGCAAGGCGCTGTTCATGCCGCTGCGCCAGGCGCTGACCGGCCTCGACCATGGCCCGGAACTGGCGGCCCTGCTACCGCTGATCGGGCGCGAGAAGGCGCTGAAGCGCCTCGCAGGCGAAGCGGCCTAACTCCCAAAAAAACGCGCCGCCGGGATGACCGGCGGCGCGCTTTGGACGGCGGGATCAGGCCGCGGCGTAGCCGACCGTGCCCTTGATCTCGAGGAACTCCTCCAGGCCGAAATCGGCGTATTCGCGGCCATTGCCGGACTGCTTGTAGCCGCCGAAGGGCGCGCCGGCGTCCCAGGCCGGGTAATTGATGTAGACATTGCCCGAGCGCATCTGCGCCGCGACCTTGCGCGCCCGCTCCAGCGAGCCGGACTGGATATAGGACGCCAACCCGTAAGGCGTGTCGTTCGCCCGCGCGATCACGTCCGCCTCGCTCTCATAGGGCAGGATCGAGAGCACCGGGCCGAAGATCTCTTCCCGGGCGATCGTCATCTCGTCGGTGACGCCGCCGAAGATGGTCGGGCGGACATAGTAGCCGCGGTTGAGGTCCTCCGGCCGGCCGGGGCCGCCGGTGACCAGCGTCGCGCCTTCCTTGATGCCGCTCTCGATCAGGCGCTGGATCTTGTCGTATTGCGTCTCGCTGACGACGGGGCCGAGGAAGACGCTCTCCGCTTGGGGCGCGCCGACCTTGAGCGGCTCGGCCGTCGCCTTGGCGATGGCGAGCGCGTCCTCATGCAGCTGGGCCGGCACGAACATCCGGGTCGGCGCGTTGCAGGACTGGCCGGAATTGCGCATCACGCTCTCGACGCCGAGCTTCACCGCCCGCTTCAGGTCGACGTCATCGAGCAGGATATTGGCCGACTTGCCGCCGAGCTCCTGATGCACGCGCTTGACGGTATCGGCCGCCGCCTTGGCGACGAGGATGCCGGCGCGGGTCGAGCCGGTGAAGGAGACCATGTCGACGCCGGGATGCCGCGCGATCGCCTCGCCGACCGTCGGCCCATCGCCATTGACGAGATTGAACACGCCCTTGGGCACGCCGGCCTCGTGCATCGCCTCGGCGAAGATGATGGCGTTGAGCGGGGCGATCTCGGAGGGCTTCAGCACCATGGTGCAGCCGGCGGCGAGCGCGGGCGCGACCTTGCACATGATCTGGTTGATCGGCCAGTTCCACGGCGTGATCATGCCGACGACTCCGATCGGCTCCTTCGAGATCAGGGTCGAGCCGCGCAGCTCCTCGAATTCGAAATTCTCCAGCGTCTCGATCATCTTGGAGAGATGGGCCGTGCCCATCCCGGCTTGCGCCCGGTGGGCCAGCTCCTTCGGTGCGCCCATCTCGCGCGACAGCGTGTCGGCGACCTCGGCGTAGCGGGCCTTGTAGGCTTCGAGCAGGCGGCGCATCAGCGCCAGGCGCTCTGCCTTCGAGGTCGCGGCGAAGGCGGGGAAGGCGGCGCGCGCTGCGGCGACCGCCCGGTCGACATCCGCCTCGCTGCCGAGCGCGATCTGCGCGAAGGCCTCCTCGGTCGAGGGATCGATCACGTCGAGCGTCTTCAGCCCGCCGGCAGGATCGACCCAGGCGCCATCGATGTAGAATTGAAGAGCGTGAGACATTGGCCGGCTCCTTGCTGGGCTGCGGACGACCACTTCACGCGCGGGCGGTTACCGACCCGCCGTGCAGCGATCGCTATGTCGAGAGAAATATAGCGTAGCAGCGCCGATCATCGGCTGTCACTGCGCGGCCTGCGAATAGGGGGAATGCCGGGCGCGGGGAGGTCGCAACGGCCGACAGCGGTCACGCGGCGAATTGCACATCGATCTCCGTCCCGGCCTTGCGCGCGATCTGGCAGGTGCGGGAGAAGGCGTCGGCCTCGATCGCGAGCTTGAAGCGCTCCGGCACGCCGGCGGTGCTGATCACTGCGAGGCTCGCGCCCTGCTCGGAGAGCCGCCGCACGGTGCAATCGATTACCGACTTGCCGCCGTTGAAGACGATGCTGCCGGCCTTCAGCACGCGCCGCCCCAGCGAAGCGCCGGCGGAAAGGCCGGTCTGGTTGACGACGCAGCGATTGCGGCCGGTCTCTTTCGCGGCGTAGAGGGCTTCGTCCGCGGCGCGCAGCAGGGTGTCGATATCGCCGCTGGGAGCCGCCGCCGCGACTCCGAAGCTGGCCGTGGCCGTGAATGGTCCCTCGGACCCGTCGAAGCGCTGCGCGGCGATGGCTTCCCGCAGCTTCTCAGCGACGCCGAGCGCCGCATCGCGGCCGGTATGCGGCAGCAGCACCGCGAATTCCTCGCCGCCGACGCGGCCGAACACATCGCTCTGGCGCAACAGGCTCCGGCAGGTCGCCGCGGTGCCAGAGAGGACCGCGTCGCCGGCGGCATGGCCATGCGTGTCGTTGATCGTCTTGAAGTGATCGAGATCGAAGGCGATGCAGCTGACTTCGTGGCGATGGCGCTGGGCCAGCGCGAGGGCCCGGGCGGCCTCCTCGCGGAAGGCGCGGCGGGCGAGGGCGCCGGTCAGCCCGTCCGTCGAGGCGAGGAGGCGCAGCTCAAGCTCGTTCATCACGATCGAGGCGAGATCGGAGAGGATCGCGATCTCGCCAGGATCGATCGCGCGCGGCGTGGTGCCCAGGGCGCAGAGCGTGCCGATGCTCTGGCCATCGGGGCTGCGCAGCGGGATGCCGGCATAGAAGCGCAAATGCGGTGCGCCGGTGACCAGCGGGTTGCTGGCGAAGCGCGGGTCGGTACTTGCGTCCGTCACGATCAGCGGGGCGTTCTCGCGGATGGTCTGGTCGCAGAACGCGATGCGGCGAGAATCCCCGTTGTTCGCGACGCCATCATGCGCCTTGAACCATTGCCGGTGGCCGTCGAGGAAGGTCACCGTCGCCATCGGCACCTTCAGGATCCGGCAGACCAGCCGCGTGATCCGGTCGAAGGCCTCCTCGCGAGGCGTGTCGAGGATGTCGTAGCGTGCGAGCGCGTCGAGGCGCTTCTGCTCGCACTGCGCGTTGGATGCGGACATCTCCATGGGCCGGCCTCGCGAGAACTGGCGGGCCAGATCAGCAAATGCCGGGTAAAGGGAGTGTTAACGCGCCCGGCGCCGTCACTCGTGCCGGTCCATTGCCGTCTCGTGCTTGGTGTCGCGCATGGTCGAATAGACCAGCAGCGAGATGAAGATCACCGCCGAGAGGTAGTAGTAGAACCACTGCTCGTGGCCCTGCTGCTTGAAGAACAGGGCGATCGCCGGCGCGGTGCCGCCGAAGATCGAGACGGTCAGCGCATAGGGCACGGCGACGCCAGTGGCGCGGATCGAGGTCGGGAACAGCTCTGCCTTCACCACGGCGTTGATCGAGGTGTAGCCGGCGACGAAGAGCCAGGCGCCTGAGATCAGCAGGAAGGCGACCCAGGGCGACTTGGTCTGCGCCAGCGTCGTCAGGATCGGCACGGTCAGCAGCGTCCCGGCGAGGCCGAAGAAGATCAGCAGCGGCTTGCGGCCGATCCGGTCGGAAATCAGGCCGTAGATCGGCTGCAGGATCGAGGCGAAGATCAGCGATCCTGCGATCACATAGGTGGTGACGATGTCGGTGAGGCCGACGGTCTGCTTCACGAAGGTCTGCATATAGGTGGTGAAGGTGTAGAAGGCGGCGGTGCCGCCCGCGGTCAGCCCGACCACGATCGCGACCTCGCGCGGATATTTCAGCAGCCCGCGCAGCGAGCTCTCCTTCTTCTTGGTCTTGTTGGCCTCGGTGAAAGCCTCTGTCTCATGCATGTGCCGGCGCATGAACATGGCGGTGACTGCCAGCATCGCGCCGATGACGAAGGGGATGCGCCAGCCCCAGTCGACCAGTTGCTCATGCGTCAGGAAGACGTTCTGCAGCAGGAGCAGCACCAGGATCGCGGTGAGTTGGCCGCCGATCAGCGTCACGTACTGGAAGCTCGAATAGAAGCCGCGATGGTCGGGGTGGGCGATCTCGGTGAGATAGGTCGCGCTTGCCCCGTATTCGCCGCCGAGGCTGAGGCCCTCGATGACCCGGGCCAGCGCCAGCAGGACCGGCGCGGCGAAGCCGATCGTCTCATATGTCGGCGTCAGCGCGATGATCAGCGAGCCGAAGCACATCATCAGCACCGAGACGGTCAGTGACAGCCGCCGCCCATAGCGGTCGGCGATATGGCCGAACAGCCAGCCGCCGATCGGGCGGACGATGAAGCCGGCGGCGAACAGCGTCGCCGCATTGAGCTGCTGCACCACCGGATCATGCGACGGGAAGAATTTCGGCGCGAAATAGAGCGCGAAGGCGGTGTAGGCGTAGAAATCGTACCACTCGACGAGATTGCCGACCGAGCCGATGAAGATCGCCTTCAGGCGCCGCGCCGTATCGGCAACGTCGAGGCCTTGAGGGGCGGGGGTGGTGATTGCCGGGTCCGACATGGCTCGCTCCGCGTTCTGAAGGCGGCGCGAGCAGCAGCGGGCGCCGGCAGCAATACGCTGGTCTACGCCTTGCGTTCCTTGCCAGTCAGCGGCGGAGGATTTGAGCGGATTTGCTTCCAGTGCATGACGGGCGCGGAACCGCGGCGCTTACGGCCGCACCGTCGCCCCGACGCCGAGATTGGGCGCCAGGTTTGGCGCGACGATCCGCACCGTGCGGCGCTCGCCGGTGACGCTCTTGCTCTCGCGCTTCAGCCCGTCGCCCTGCTGCAGGGTCTTCTCACCGTCGATCCGCTGGGGGCCGACGCCGGCCGATTCCGTGCTGGCGGTCGGGACGTTTGCGTCCGTTGCCGGCTCGTCGCCGGGGGCGGCCTGGAGCGTGGTCGGCGCCGGAGCCGGCGGCGCATTCGGCTTGGCCTCCGCTGCGGCGGGTGTCGTGCCTTTCTTGCCACGCTGCGGCTGCTCGGGCTTCGGCCGCGACATCTCCTGCGAGCGCTGCTCGGTGACGATGATGTCGCCCTTGCGCTGGTCGAGCATCTGCTCGGCATTCGCCAGCGCCTGGGCCCAGCTCTGGCCGGGCGCGCGGCAGGTGCAGGCGGCGTCGAAGCTGCGGGTGTATTTCAGCGCGTTCGGCAAGGACGAATAAGGCTGCCCGGTGCCGCGCGCCACCGCGTTCTGGATGTCGCCGCCGCTGCTCATGCCATAGGCCAGCGTCTCGGTGCCCGGGCAGAGCGACTGGCACATCTCATCCTGGCCTTCGCGCCCGCTCGGGCTGTTGGCGAGCGGGAAGAAAAAGCCGTCGCAGCTGCGCACGCAGACCGTGTAGGGGCCGCCCTGGCGTCCGCCGCCCTCGGTCGGCTCGCGCGGCTCGTCGGGATCGAGCTCGGGCAGGGTGGAATCGATCTCGCCGCGGCGTGGCTCGATGCCGAAGATCGTCTCGAAGAAGCCGCGCGGCTGTGCCCGGCAGTTGTTGTTGATCAGGGCGGCGAGCTGGGCGCGGCGCTGCTCGATGCCGCCGCCCTGGGCCTGCTGCTGGAGCTGGGCATATTGCTGCTGCAGTGCTCCGAGCTGGGCCCGGATACCGCCGCATTGCGGTGGCGGCTGCTCGCCGAAGAACAGGAAGCCGCCGCGATCGCAGCCCATGGACCGATACTGGCTGGAGAGCTGCGCCAGCTGGCCGGCGACGCGCTGCGCCGCCTGGGCGGAGCGGGCATCGCCGCCGCGCTGGCCCTGCAGGCTGGAGAGCTCGGCGCGCCAGTTGTCGCAAGCGGGAGACTGCGCCACGGCTGCGCTCGTCAGCGCGGCGAAAGCCAGCGCCGGAGCAAGCGCGCGTCGGAGCGAAGCGAAAATCATCGAAGGCAGAGCGCTATCCCTGTGACTCGTCCGGTGCCGGCAAGGACCGCCCGCACCGGAGAAGCACATGCCAGAAACGCGACGGAACTAAGGAGGCGCGCTGCAGCCGGGTCGAAACGGCGATTCGACGCACCGTCCATTCGCCTCAGCGCATCGCATATCGCGTCCGCTGCGGCAAATCGGCCGCCGGATCACGGTTTCGAGATCAGGCTTCCTCGGTCTGGTAGGCGCCGGCGAGATGGCGTCCGCGCTCGGTCAGCACTGCCAGCACGCGCTCGAAGACGCGCAGCTCCTCTGGTGCGATTCCCTCGATCCAGCGTTCCTCGAAGGCCAGCGCGAGGGGCACGATCTGGGCATAGATGCGCTGGCCGGCGGCGCTGAGGGCAATGAAGGCCTCGCGCCGGTCGGCCCTGTTCTCATTGCGCGTCACCAGCCCGCGCTTGTCGAGCTCGGAGACGGCGCGCGAGACCTTGGTCTTGTGCATCTGCGAAAGCTCGCCGATGTCGCGCGAGGTCAATTGCCCGAACTCGCCGAGCTGCGCGATCACGCGCCATTCCGGGATGCCGATGCCGAAGCGCGTGCCGTAGACCCGGCCGAGCGCGCGGCTGGCGAAGAAGCCGACGACGTTGAGCCGGTAGGGCAGGAACTGCTCGAGATGCAGGGCGCGGTCGGCGGGTTTTTGCTTCGTTGACATTAGTTGCACATGTAACTAACTGGAGTGAAAGAGAGCCGCGGAGGCCGCGGCGCGATCATTACCGAACGGCAGCGGCTGTCAAAGCCGCCGACAGGGGGAAGAAACGATGAGCTTGCAGGCTGCGGTTCGTCCAAACTTCCGTCGGCGGATCGGAGCAGGGCCTATCCATGCGTGAGCCGCGCTTTTCCCGGCAGGGCCATCGGCCCCGGAAGCGCGCCGTCGGCACGCTCCGGAGCGATGATTGGCGATCAGCGCGACCGCAGCCTATTCATGAAGGCGTCGTAGGAGAGTTCCGCCACCTGCCACCAGAGCAGGTTCTCGCCGCGGAAGGCGACCATCGACTCATAGCCCTTCTTGAAGGCTTCGCTCTTGGCCGAGGTTTCGGCGTAGTACTCCTCCGCCGCCTTGAGCGAAGCTTCCATGATCGGCTGCGGGAAAGCCTTGAGCTGCGCGCCCTGGGCGATCAGCTTGCGCAGGCCGCCGGGGTTCACGAAGTCGTACTTTGCCAGCATCCAGTTGTTGGCGGCTTCGCAGGCGTTCTGCACGATCGCCTGATAGTGCTTGGGCAGCTTGTTCCACTGCTCCTGATTAATGACGAGGTGCAGCATGGCGCCGCCCTCCCACCAGCCGGGATAGTAGTAATAGGGCGCGACCTTCACGAAACCGAGCTTCTCGTCGTCATAGGGGCCGACGAACTCGGCCGCATCGATCGTGCCCCGTTCCAGCGCCGGATAGACGTCGCCGGGCGCGATTTGCGTCGGCACCACGCCGAGCTTGGCCAGCACCGAGCCGCCCATGCCGCCGATGCGGAACTTCAGGCCCTTGAGGTCCTCGACGCCCTTGAGTTCCTTGCGGAAGAAGCCGCCCATCTGGCAGCCGGAGTTGCCGCAGGGGATCGAGTAGGCGTTGAACTTGGCCAGGGCGCCGTTGATGATCTGCTCGCCGCCGCCGAAATACCACCAGCTGTGCTGCTGGCGGGCGTTGAGGCCGAAGGGGATGCCGGTGCCCAGCCCGAGCGCCGGCTCCTTGCCGATGTAGAAATAGGTCGGCGTATGCGCGCATTCGACCGTGCCGGAGGTGACCGCATCGAGCGCCTGCAGGCCGGGGACGATCTCGCCGGCCGAGAAGGTCTGGATCTGGAACTTGCCGTCGGTCGCCTCGCCGATGAACTTCGCGAACTGCTGGGCGGTGCCGTAGATCGTGTCGAGCTGCTTGGGGAAGCTCGAGGTCAGCCGCCATTTCACTTCGGGCATCGACTGCGCGATCGCAGGCATCGCGATCGGTGCGGCGGCCGCGGCGAGCGCGCCCGTCTTCAAAAACATACGGCGTTGCATGGACTTTCCTCCCGGGGACAGATTTGCTGCCATCATCACTGTTCGGCGAGGATTGAAAAGAGATGAAACTAGCATCCCTCATGCATGGCCGGGATGGCCGCCTCGTCGTCGTCTCGAACGACCTGACCCGCGCGACCGACGCCTTCCCGGTCGTCGCGACGCTGCAGGGCGCTCTCGACGACTGGGATCGCTGTGCACCGCGCCTCGCCGACCTTGCCGAGAGCCTGGAGCACGGCTCGGTGCCGTCCTTCCGCTTCCACGAGCATGACTGCGCCTCGCCTTTGCCGCGCGCCTATCAATGGGTCGACGGCTCGGCCTATGTGAACCATGTCGAGCTGGTCCGGAAGGCGCGGGGCGCTGAGATGCCCGAGAGCTTCTGGACCGACCCGCTGATGTACCAGGGCGGCTCCGATTCCTTCCTCGGTCCTCGCGAGGCGGTGAAGCTCGCCAGCGAGGATTACGGCATCGACCTGGAGGCCGAGATCGCGGTGATCACCGGCGACGTGCCGATGGGGGTGACGCCGGAGGAGGCGAGGGCGCTGATCCGTCTCGTCATGCTCGTCAACGATGTGAGCTTGCGGAATCTGATTCCCAACGAACTGGGCAAAGGCTTTGGTTTCCTTCAATCAAAACCGTCCTCGGCCTTCTCGCCAGCGGCGGTGACGCCGGACGAGCTCGGCTCGGCCTGGAAGGACGGCAAGCTCAGCCTGCCGCTGCTCGCCCAGGTCAACGGCAAGCCCTTCGGCAGGCCGCAGGCCGGCGTCGACATGACCTTCGACTTCGGCGTGCTGATCGCCCACGCGGCCAAGACCCGCCCGCTCGTCGCCGGCACCATCGTCGGCTCCGGCACGGTCTCCAATCGCGACGCCGATGGCGGGCCGGGCAGGCCAGTCGCGGAAGGCGGGCTCGGTTATGCCTGCATTGCCGAGCAGCGCATGGTCGAGACCATCCGGACTGGTGCGCCGAAGACGCCTTTCCTGCGCTTCGGCGACAGCGTCCGCATCGAGATGAAGGACGCTGCCGGCCATTCGATCTTCGGCGCGATAGAGCAGGACATCCTGCCGCATGCGGGATGAAGCCCGATCGTCATTCTCGGGCGAAGCGAAGCGCAGACCCGAGAATCTCCTGAGGAGAAGGCGCTTTTCAGCGCCTTTCGCGGCCTGAGATGCTCGGATCAAGCCCGAGCACGACGTCAGTATCGACAGGTTTACGAGGTAGTTCCATGTCCTCCCCCGCTTTCGCCTCCACCGCCGATCTCGGCGAGAAAACCGTCTCCTTCGACGAGATCGGCAAGGGCGTCTACGCCTATACCGCCGAGGGCGACCCCAATAGCGGCATCGTCGTCGGCGACGACAGCGTGCTCGTCTTCGACGCGCAGGCGACGCCGGCCATGGCCGAGCGCGTCATCGCCAGGGTGCGCGAGGTCACCGACAAGCCGGTCAGCCATGTCGTGCTCTCGCACTATCACGCCGTGCGCGTGCTCGGCGCTCCAGCCTATGGCGCGAAGGAGATCGTGGCATCGGATGCGGCGCGGGCGATGATCGTCGAGCGCGGCGAGGAGGACAAGGCGAGCGAGATCGGCCGCTTCCCGCGCCTGTTCCAGGGCGCGGACTCGATCCGCCCCGGCCTGACCTGGCCGACCACGACCTTCTCGCACAACGCCTCGATCTGGCTCGGCAAACGCGAGGTCCGGCTGATGAAGCTCGGCCGCGGCCATACCGCCGGCGACATCGTCGCCTGGATGCCCGACACCAATGTGATCTTCGCCGGTGATCTCGTCGAATACGGCGCAACGCCCTATTGCGGCGACGCCCATTTCACCGACTGGCCGACGACGCTGGACGCGCTCGCCGCCTTCGCGCCGGCCGCCATGGTGCCGGGCCGCGGTGCGGCGCTGACCAATCGCGGCATGGTCGCCGACGGCATCAAGGGCACGCGCGCCTTCCTCACCGACCTCTACGAGGCGGTGAAGAGCCATGTCGCTGCTGGCCGCTCGCTGCGCGAGACCTTCGAGCGGGTCCACGAGACGCTGAAGCCGTCCTATGGCGACTGGGTGATCTTCGAGCACTGCCTGCCCTTCAACGTCACGCGCGCCTATGACGAGGCCGGCGGCCTCGATCACCCCCGCATCTGGACCGACGAGCGCGACCGCCAGATGTGGCTGGACCTGCGGGGCTGAAGGCATCGTCGCATGCAGCCCTTCCGCCAGTTCGCCTATCGGCGCAATCCGGACCAGGATGTTGCCACACCGGTCCGTCATCCCGTCGTCATCGTCGGCGCCGGTCTCGTCGGGCTGACGCTGGCGCTCGACCTGGCGCGACGGCAGGTCCCGGTCGTGCTGATCGACGATGCCGACCGGATCGGCGAGGGTTCGCGCGCCATCTGCTTCGCCAAGCGCACGCTCGAGATCTTCGACCGGCTCGGCCTGGCGCAGGCGATGGTCGAGAAGGGCGTGACCTGGCAGAAGGGCAGGGTCTTCCGTGGCGAGACCGAGCTCTACGCGTTCGATCTCCTGCCCGAGGGCGGCCACAAACAGCCGGCCTTCATCAATCTCCAGCAATTCTATGTCGAGGCGGCGCTGGTCGATGCGGTTTTGGCCGAGCCGCTCGTCGATCTGCGCTGGAGCAACCGCCTCAGCGGCCTCGACAACCGCGAGGACGGGGCGAAGCTCACCATCGCCACGCCGGACGGCGACTATTCGCTCGAAGCCGACTGGCTGATCGCTTGCGACGGCGCGCGCTCACCGACGCGCGGCCTGCTCGGCCTGGAGTTCCGCGGCGAGGCTTTCGAAGACCGTTTCCTCATTGCCGATGTGAAGATGACCGCGCCGTTCCCGACCGAGCGCTGGTTCTGGTTCGATCCGCCCTTCCATTCCGGCCAGTCGGCGCTGCTGCACAAGCAGCCGGACGACATCTGGCGCATCGACCTGCAACTCGGCCCCGATGCCGATCCGGATCATGAGAAGCAGCCGGAGGTCGTGCGGCCCCGGATCGAGCGCATGCTCGGCCATGCCGATTTCGCGCTCGAATGGGTTTCGGTTTATCGCTTCCAGTGCCGCCGGCTCGACAGGTTCCTGCATGGCCGGGTGGTCTTCGCTGGTGACGCCGCCCATCAGGTCTCGCCCTTCGGCGCGCGCGGCGCCAATTCCGGCATTCAGGACGCCGACAATCTCGGCTGGAAGCTGGCACTGGTCGTGCAGGGCAGGAGCCCGGCCTCACTGCTCGACAGCTATGACGGCGAGCGCGTCGCGGCTGCCGACGAGAACATCCTGAACTCGACACGGGCGACCGATTTCATCGCGCCGCGCTCGCCTGGCGAGCGCCTCTTGCGCGAGGGGGCGCTGTCGCTGGCGCCGCTGACCGGCTTCGCCAAGCGCTTCGTCAATTCCGGTCGGCTGTCGCTGCCCTCGGCCTATGCCGGCTCGACGTTGTCGGGCGAGGATGAAGGCTGGGAGGGCGGCCTGCCGCCCGGCACGCCCTTCCTCGATGCACCGCTGGCCGGTGCTTCTCACGCCTGGCTGAGCGAGGCCTTCTCGATGGGGCAGGCGATCCTGCTCGGCGAGGGCGCAGCCGAGATTGCCCCTGCTGGCGTGCTGGCCATCGAGCCGGCGGCAGGCGATGAGACATTGCGCCAGCGCTATGCCTTGGAAGGCGGCGCAGCCGTGCTGCTGCGGCCGGACGGGCATGTCGCGGCCCGGTTTCGGGAGCCGAGGCGCGCTGCGGTCGAAGCCGCGATCGAGCGGATGGAGGGCAGGGGATGAATGCCGCGGCTATCATATCGCCTGCGGGCAAGCTCGCGCGCGAATCGCGCTTCGCCGATCCCGATGCCGCCTTCCGCCTGCTCGCCCAGGCGCACCGCGATCTGGACGAGCGTGCGAGCGCTGCGCTCAATGCCCGCCTCGTCCTGATCCTCGCCAATCACATTGGTGACGAGCAGGTCCTGCGCGAGGCCTTGGCGCTGGCGCGCGAGGCAGGCTAGGGTCGGGGCACGACGCCTCCGGAGCCCTTCGCCCGATGGAAGACCTTCCGACCTTCTACTCCACCCTGATCCCGCTCGGCTTCTTCTTCTGGGGGCCGGCGCTGGTGGTGCTGACGCTGCTGCTCTCCTGGCTCTGGGCCCGCAGCCTCAAGGTCGACCGCGCGCTCGAAAGCGATCTCGACGGCTTCACCAAGGAAGACGTCGAGAAGCTGTTCTCGCTCTATGGTCCCGAGCGCCGGGCGATCTACCGCAACAAGCTGCTGCCGGCCGATCTCGCCTTCGCGCTGGTCTATGCGGTTGTCGGCGCGCTGATCGTCACCGGTCTCTCCATGCGCGGCTATCCCTGGTGGGTGGCGGCGCTCTGCGGCGGCGGCTGGCTCATCGGCGGCCTTTGCGATGTCGTTGAGAATCTCGCCATCGCACGTCTTCTCGACCGTTTTCCAACTCTCGACGATGGCACCGTTGCGATCGCCAGCGGCTTCACCCGGCTGAAGCTCGTTTTCACCGGGCTCGGCTTCATCGGCGCGATCGCGGCCTATTATCTTGCCTTCAAGCCGATCGTCGGCTGAGCATGCGGGGCGCGGCGCGCGCTGCCCTGGCCGCCGGCATCCTAGGCGCGCTGGCCTTGCCCGCAGCGGCCGACGAAGCCTGGCAGCGTTGCATCGACAATTCGGACGGCACCAGTCCCGCTTGGGCTGCCTGCGGCGGGGCATGGGTCGCGCGTGAGGACGCCAAGCTCAACGCCGTCTGGAAGCGCCTCCTGGCGGCGAGCAGGCCTGCGACCCGGAAGGATCTGCTCGAAGAGCAGCGCGCCTGGAACGCCTTCATGCAGAAGGCCTGCCGCTTCTACGACAATGGCGAGTTCGGCCGGGAAGGGCAGGTCCTGCATTTCCCGGCCTGCCGCGCGCGTATCATCGCGGAGCGCACCGCGACGCTCGACAGCTACGGCGCCGACCGGCGCTAGCAAGCATCAGGCAGCAACATACGAGCGTCGAAGGCAGAAGCGAGCTGCGGGTGTCGGCGTAGCACCGATCAGGATCTCGGTTTCGCCGGGCGCCGATTCAAAACCTAGCCGCGCCGCCAGCTGCAGCGAGGCTGCGTTCTGCGGATGTGTGACGATCAAGGCCTCCGGCAGCTCGAGCGTCTCGAAGCCATAGCGAAGCAGTCGGTCCACTGCCTCCCGGGCGATGCCTTGACCCCAATGGCGGACGGCAAAGCGGTAACTGACTTGGGCCTGCTCTGGGCTTTCGCCATCCGGAATCAAGCCGACATAGCCGAGCGGGAGGCTCTCGTCGGCCCGCCTGAATACAGTCCAATAGCCGAGTCCGCGCGCGACATGCAGGAAGCTGCGGGCCGCGACGCCCTCGCGACCCATGGCGGGATCGCCGACCGCCGCGATGTAGCGCATGACCTCTGGATCAGCATTGAGCGTCGCGACGAAGTCGAGATCAGCCTCGGTCCGCGGCTTCAGCAGGAGGCGTTCGCTTTCCAGCACAGGCAGCATGGTCGTCGCCTTGTCGTGTCGTTCGAGGATTGCAGACGCCAGCACTGGTGCGGAAGCGTGCACCATCCCATATCCTGCCCGCCGCCCCTCGGGAACGCTCTGGGAGATTTGAATGAGCTTTCGTCGTTGTCTTCTTGCCGCCTCGGCGCTGCTCGTAGCTGCCGGCGTCGCCGCGCCGGCCGCGGCGCAGGAGGACCTGATCTTCAAGAAGTCGACGGTCTGGAAGATGCTGACCCCAGACGACAAGCTGGCGGTCTACGGCGTCGACGATCCCGTGGTCGAGGGCGTCGCCTGCCATTACACCGTTCCCGAGAAGGGCGGCGTTTCCGGCATGTTCGGCGTCGCCGAGGAGGTCTCCGACGTCTCGCTCGCCTGCCGGCAGATCGGGCCGATCCGCTTCAAGGAGAAGGCCTCGCAGGGCGACGTGGTCTTCCGCGAGCGCCGCTCGCTGATCTGGAAGAAGATGCAGATCGTGCGCGGCTGCGATGCCAAGCGCAACGTCCTGATCTACATGGTCTACACCGACAAGCTGATCGACGGCTCGCCGCAGAATTCGACGTCCAGCGTGCCGATCATGCCGTGGGGTACAAGCGGCGACGTGCCGAAATGCTCGGAATGGGTGAGGTGAGCGGAGGCTCGCTCAGCCCCCGCAGGTGATCGTCAGCGGCTGCTCGGTCTGCGCCACATTGGCCGGGCGCGGGGTCGAGCCGGTGATGTCTTCGCGGGCGGCGACGCCATAGGCGGTCGCGCTGCGGTGCCCCTGCGACTCGCACCAGGCGTCGGCGACGATCTGGCCGCATTCCGACTTGCTGGCGATGCAGTCGGCGACGCCGTAGCCGTCTCCGGCCGGGATCAGATAGGTGCGCTCGGCCTTGGGGGCGGCGACGGTGCCGGTGGCGGGCAGCATGGCCAGCGACATGCCGGCGCCGAGGATTCCGAAGAGTCCGACCAGAGCAACGGCGCGGCGCATGATGATGTCCCTGAGACCCGACCGGGGCTGAACCTTCGACATGTCAAACTGGTTCCAAATGGTTAAGACTGCGTGAACCGCGGTCAGGAAGGTTGCGCGCAAACCGTCTTCCGCTTGTGGCGGCATTGCGGCGATGAGGGCGGAAATCGCGGGAGGGCAGGGCGATGGCACGCGAGCGTTGCCAAGCTGCCACTTGACGTAAGCGCACATGACGGGCATCCATCACGACATGATGACGCGAGCCCTCGCCATTATCTGCATTATTTGCCGCTAGCTTTCGCTGGCCGGCTGCTCACGTCCTCGTCCCAACGAAAAGACAGACAGCGCCCCGGCCAGCGGCCAGGATGCCCGTATTTCGCCTTTTCGCCAGGACTGATCCGATGTCGCCGACACTCAGGCTCTACAACACGCTGACGCGGACGAAGGAGGTCTTCACCCCCGTCGATCCCCTGAACGTGCGCATGTATGTCTGCGGCCCGACGGTCTATGACTACGCCCATATCGGCAATGCCCGGCCGGTCATCGTCTTCGACGTGCTCTATCGGCTGCTGCGGCACGTCTATGGCGAAGCGCAGGTCCGCTATGCCCGCAACCTCACCGACGTCGACGACAAGATCAACGCTCGCGCGGCGCGCGACTATCCCGATCTGCCGCTGAACGAGGCGATCGCGAAGGTCACGCAGACGACGACGGCGCAGTTCCATGCCGATGTCGATGCGCTCGGTAACCTGCGCCCCGACGACGAGCCGCGCGCCACCGGCCATATCGAGGAGATGAAGGCGATCATCGAGCGCCTCGTCGCCCGCGGCATCGCCTATGTCGCCGAGGAGCACGTGCTCTTCCATGTGCCGGCGGTGGCCGGCCTGAAGGATGCGCCGAAATACGGCTCGCTCGCCCGCCGTTCGCTCGACGAGATGGTTGCGGGCGCCCGCGTCGATGTCGCCCCATACAAGCGCGACCCGATGGATTTCGTGCTGTGGAAGCCGAGCCGCGCCGGCATCGACCCGGGCTGGCCGTCGCCGGCCGGCATCGCCACGCCCGGCCGGCCCGGCTGGCATATCGAGTGCTCGGCCATGTCGATGGCGAAGCTGCTGACGCCGTTCGGTGGTGGCCTCACATGCGACGATCCCGCCAGGAACGTCTTCGACATCCATGGTGGCGGCATCGACCTCGTCTTCCCGCATCACGAGAACGAGCTGACGCAGAGCTGCTGCGCCTTCGGCGGGGCGGAGGGCGCGCCGCGCATGGCCAATATCTGGATGCATAACGGCTTCCTGCAGGTCGAAGGCGAGAAGATGTCGAAGTCGCTCGGCAACTTCGTCACCATCAACGAGCTCCTGGCGACCGACACCTTCGGCGGGCGGACATGGCCCGGCGAAGTGCTGCGTCTTGCCATGCTCAAGACCCATTACCGCCAGCCGATCGACTGGACGGTGAAGGGACTACATGAAGCCCACGCCGAGTATTACAGGCTCCGCAGAACCGCAGCGAATTTCTCTCGCGGTGAGCTGGATTTGGAGTTTTCTGAGGCGCTCGCCGATGATCTGAATATGCCGGGAGCTATTGCGAGGCTTCACGCGCTTCGCGGCCTCGCTGAAAAGGGAGACTTGATTGCCGGTGGCGCGCTGCGGGCTGGTTTCTCGTTGCTCGGCCTCGGCGACGACTTGGCAAGAGGTGGAATCGTCCTGTTGCCGCCGACGGAAGACGGCGAACTGGTCGATGGAAAGCCACGCACTGATGTCGACGTGCTTCGAGATATGCTGAGTATTATCCCGCTGAATGATGCCATTCAGCGGTTGGATCTGGCGCTCAAAAATACTCAATGGAGCTTCGATTTTAGCAAGCAGCTAGAAGTTTATGAGCGCTTACTGAAGCATGCCGATCGCAATGTACTGGCCGGGGATGCGCAGGCGGCGGCGCAGTCGCTGCCACGAATCAATGACCTCATCGCTGCCCGCCTCGCCGCCCGTAAGGCGAAGAATTTCGGCGAATCCGATCGCATTCGCGACGAGCTCGCTGCCATGGGCATCGCGCTCAAGGACGGCAAGGATCCGGCGACCGGCGAAGCGATTACCACCTGGGAGGTGAAGCGGTGACCCTCCCAGCGACAATCTATCCGTGAATCCTTTGCCGCGCTGCGGCGTTGCCCCATTCCGTTGAAAGAACACCAAGCACAATGACCACCGAGACCCCGAAGATCCGCAAGCGTGGTTCGCTCTCGATCGCGATGAAGCTCGTCATGCTCGCCATGGTGATGCCCAAGGTGCTGCGTTACCGGCTGCGGGCGAGGCGATGAGCGCCTCAGCATCCGCCACGCTGGCCGAGGCTACGCCGCGCAAAGGCGGCGAAGCGACGCTCGCCCGCATCCATCTGTTCGACACGACGCTGCGCGACGGCGCCCAGACCACGGGCGTCGACTTCTCGCTCGACGACAAGCGCGCGGTCGCCGGCCTGCTCGACAAGCTCGGCATCGACTATGTCGAGGGCGGCTATCCCGGCGCCAACCCGCTCGACACGGCCTTCTTTGCGCAGAAGCCGACGCAGCGGGCGAAGTTCGCCGCCTTCGGCATGACCAAGCGGGCAGGGCGCTCGGCCTCGAACGATCCCGGCATCGCAGCATTGCTCGACGCCAAGGCCGACGCCATCGTCTTCGTCGCCAAGAGCTGGGACTACCACGTTCATGTCGCGCTCGAGATCTCCTTGGAGGACAATCTCGACGGCATCCGCGACAGCGTTGCTACCGCCAGGGCCGCCGGCCGTGAGGTGATGCTCGATTGCGAGCACTTCTTCGATGGCTACAACGCCAATCCCGACTATGCGCTCGCCTGCGCCCGCGCCGCCTATGAGGCCGGCGCGCGCTGGGTCGTGCTTTGCGACACCAATGGCGGCACGCTGCCGGACGAGATCAGCCGGATCGTTGCCGAGGTCGCCAAGGTCGTCCCTGGCGACAATCTCGGCATCCATGCCCATGATGATTGCGGCTGCGCGGTCGCCAATTCGCTGGCGGCGGTCGAAGCGGGCGTGCGCCAGATCCAAGGCACGCTCAACGGCCTCGGCGAGCGCTGCGGTAATGCCAATCTGGTCACGCTGATCGGCGCGCTGAAGCTTAAGGACCGCTACAATCGCCGCTTCAGCCTCGGCGTCGGCGAGGCCGAGCTCGGCGAGCTCACACATGTCTCGCGTGCGCTCGACGAGATGCTGAACCGCGCGCCGAACCGCCATGCACCCTTCGTCGGTTCCTCCGCCTTCGCCACCAAGGCCGGCATCCACGCCTCGGCGGTGCTGAAGGATCCGCGCACCTACGAGCATGTCGCGCCTGATCTGGTCGGCAATGTCCGCAAGGTGCTGGTCTCCGACCAGGGCGGCAAGTCGAACCTCGTCGCCGAATTGGAGCGCATCGGCGTCACCATCGGCCGCGACGATCCGAGGCTCTCGCGCGTGCTGGAGGAGCTGAAGGAAAAGGAGGCGCAGGGCTACGCCTTCGAGGGCGCCGACGCCTCGTTCTATTTGCTCGCCAAGCGCATCCTCGGCGAATTGCCTGATTATTTCGAGATCGAGCGCTTCACCGCCAATGTCGAGCGCCGCTACAACGCGCTGGGCGAGCTCGTCACCTTCTCGGAGGCGATCGTCAAGGTGAAGGTCGGCGAGGAACCCCTGATCTCGGTCGCGGAAAGCGCGCTCGGCCCGGTCAACGCGCTCGATCTCGCCCTGCGCAAGGACCTCGGCCGCTACCAGTCGCTGATCGGCGGCCTGAGGCTGGTCGACTACAAGGTCCGCGTCTTCCAGGGCGGTACCGACGCCGTGACCCGCGTGCTGATCGAATCCGCCGACGAGACCGGCGAGCGCTGGACCACGGTCGGCGTCAGCGCCAACATCATCGACGCCTCGTTCCAGGCGCTGGTCGACTCGATCACCTACAAGCTGATGCGCGAGGGCGCGACGGCGTAGTCAATAGGGCCGTCATTCTCGGGCGAAGCGAAGCGCAGACCCGAGAATCTCAACACCAGCTAGCTGGTTTCCGAGATGGTCGGGTCAAGCCCGACCATGACGCTTGGCCCTCATTCCGTCAGGCGCAGCGACTTCTCCTTGCAGAGGTCGATGCCGTCATTGTCGCTCTCGCTCTCGTCGCTGAACTTGCCGAGCAGGTAGTAGCTGCAGCCGGCCGGCTTGTTGAGCTTGATCATGATGCTCTTGCCGGGCGCCAGCGGCTTGGCGAGCTTGCCGACAAGGCGGGCCTGCTCGCCCGTGGTGGTGATCTCCAGCGACTCCAGCGGCACGGTGCGGGCATTGGTGATCTTGATCTGCGCGGGCGGGCGCGACTGCGCGAGGGCCGGCACGACAGGCAGCAGCGCCAGTGCGCAAGCGGCGGGAAGAATGCGTCGAAGCATCATGGGCGTCTTCTCCTGGCCTCAGCCCTTAAAGGCTTTAAGCCAGTCTGACATTGCAGTTGCGACCAGAACAAGGCCTGATCGGTGCCGCTTGATGGCGGAAGCGTCCGGTTGCAGGCGTCGAGCTCGGGGCGGAATGTGGATGATGCCGAGTTTTTGACCATGCAGACTGTCGAAGACATCGCCGCCCGGATCGTCGAGCGGGCCCGTGGTCTGAACCGGATCATCATCGCTCTCGCCGGGCCTCCGGGCGCCGGAAAGTCGACGCTGAGCGCGCGCCTGCTCGCGGCGCTGCCGGCAGGCGAGGCGGCGCTGGTGCCGATGGACGGCTTTCATTTCGACAATGCCGTGCTCGATGCGCTGGGGCTGCGCAACCGCAAGGGCGCGCCCGCGACCTTCGACTGCGCCGGGCTCGCTGCGGCGCTGGGGCGTGTCCGATCGAACGAGGGTGATGTCGCGGTGCCGGTTTTCGATCGCGAGGCCGATCTCGCTAGCGCCGGTGCGGCGGTCATCCCGGCCGAGGCCCGGCTCATCCTGGTCGAGGGCAATTACCTCTTGCTCGATCGGGCGCCCTGGTCGGAGCTCGCACCACTCTTCGACCTGACGATCTTCATCGATGTGCCTATGACCGAGCTGGAACGTCGACTACTGGCCCGCTGGACCGATCTCGGTCGCAGCGAGGAGGCCGCACGGGCCTGGGTCGAGGGCAACGATCTGCCCAATGCACGGCTGGTGATCGAAGGCAGCCGGCAGGCCGATATTCTCTGGGAGAATGGAGTGGCGTTGACCTGAGCGCGGAGTGAAGCACTCCCCTTCTCCCCTTGCGGGAGAAGGTGGCCCGAAGGGCCGGATGAGGGGTCGCGCGACATGTCCACGTCCTGACTGGGATTGCCTCTGATCTGAACAGCAAGGAAAGGGCGGCGCGAACCCTCATCCGTCAGCGCTTCGCGCTGCCACCTTCTCCCGCAAGGGGAGAAGGGAAAGGCGCCCGCATACCAGCGGCGTAATTTTCCCTCCCGCCCCCTGCATTCCCGAGAGAATCCGCCTATATCGGCGGTTCCATTTGGAAGCATTTCAATGTCCTCGCCTGCCTCGCCGGTCCCGGCGCCCCTCGCGCGCGCCGCCGTGCTCCAGCCCGGCTCCGGCTTCATCGCCACCTTCAAGGCGCTCTGGCCCTATCTCTGGCCGCCGGAGCGGGCCGATCTGCGCCAGCGTGTCGTCGCCGCCTTCGTGCTGCTGGTGATCGGCCGGCTCGTATTGATGGGCGTGCCCTTCACCTTCAAATGGGCGACGGACGCACTCGCCAACAACCCGACCTCGCTGTCGAACTGGTTGCCCTTCCTGGTCGGCGCGCCGCTGGCGCTGACCGTGATCTACGGCTTCGCCCGCGTCGGCTCGGCGGCCTTCGTGCAATTGCGCGACGCGATCTTCGCGCCGGTCTTCATGCACGCGGTCCGCACGCTGGCGCTGCAGACCTTCGGCCATCTCCACCATCTCTCGCTGCGCTTCCATCTCGAGCGCAAGACCGGCGGCTTGACCCGCGTGCTCGAGCGCGGCCGCAACGGCATCGAGGAGATGGTCCGCCTCGGCCTCAACCAGCTCGTACCGGTGATCATCGAGGTCTCGCTGATCATCGCCGTGCTGCTTTATCTGTTCGACTGGCGCTATGTCGTCGTGCTGGTCGTGATGGTGGTCGGCTACATGACCTACACCATCAAGGCCACCGAATGGCGCATCGCCATCCGCGCCCAGATGAACGAGTCCGACACGGACGCCAACGCCAAGGCGATCGACTCGCTGCTCAACTACGAGACGGTGAAGTATTTCGGCGCCGAGGCGCGCGAGACCGCCCGCTACGACCTGTCGATGGCGCGCTATGAGCGCAACTCGATCAAGGCCTACACCTCGCTCGCCTGGCTCAATTTCGGCCAAGCCGCGATCTTCGCGATCGGCCTCACCATCTCGATGGTGATGTGCGTGCGCGGCTTCCAGGCCGGCACCAACACGGTCGGCGACTTCGTGCTGATCAACGCCATGCTGATCCAGCTCTACATACCCTTGAATTTCATGGGCACCGTCTACCGCGAGATCAAGCAGGCGACGCTCGACATCGAGCAGATGTTCTCGCTGATCGGCCGCGATCCCGAGATCCAGGACCAGCCGGGCGCGCCGCCGCTCGATGTCCGCGCCGGCACCGTCACCTTCGAGGATGTCCATTTCGCCTATGTGCCGGAGCGGCCGATCCTGCGCGGCATCTCCTTCGAGGTGCCGGCCGGCCGCACTGTCGCGATCGTCGGTCCCTCGGGCGCCGGCAAGTCGACGATCTCGCGCCTGCTCTTCCGCTTCTACGAGCCGCAACGCGGCCGCATCCTGATCGACGGCCAGGATATCGCCGAAGTCCAGCAGGTGAGCTTGCGCTCGGCGATCGGCATGGTCCCGCAGGACACGGTGCTGTTCAACGACACCATCGAATACAATCTGCGCTATGGCCGGCCCGAAGCGACGCAGAGCGAGATCGAGGACGCCGCCCGCCTTGCCCAGATCGACCGCTTCATCAAGTCGCTGCCGGAAGGCTACCAGACCTCGGTCGGCGAGCGTGGCCTCAAGCTTTCGGGCGGCGAGAAGCAGCGCGTCGCCATCGCCCGCACGATCCTGAAGGGGCCGCCGGTGCTGGTTCTGGACGAAGCCACATCGGCGCTCGATTCCTTTACCGAGAAGGAGATCCAGGACGCGCTCGACCGGGTCAGCGAAGGACGCACCACTTTGGTGATCGCCCACCGGCTCTCGACCGTGGTCAATGCCGACGAAATCATCGTCCTTGACAAAGGCCTGATCGTCGAGCGCGGCCACCATCGGGAGCTGCTCGCGGCCGATGGCGTATACGCCGCGCTCTGGAACCGCCAGCGCCAGGTCGACGAGGCCAAGGCGACGCTGCAGCGCGCGACCCAGGAAGAGGGCGAGAGCGTCAGGGTCAGCCTGACGCAGTGATCGCCGCGGTGCTCACGCCGCCTTGCGCTGCTCGGCCAGCATCAGCATCGGTCGGCGCGGCCTCAGCGTGATCTTGAGGGAGGGCTCGGGCGCGGCGTTGGAGATCGGCGAGAGCGTCAGAGCCGGCAGGAGGACCGCCAGGATCGCGACGGCTTCCATCGTGGCGAAGGCGCTGCCGATGCAGATGCGCGGGCCGGCGCCGAAGGGCAGATAGGCGTAGCGGTGCCGCGTACGGGCGGCCTCGGGCAGGAAGCGGCGGGGATCGAACCGCTCCGGCTCGTCCCACAACCGCTCGTGCCGATGGACCGCCTGGATCGGGACGTAGAGAACCGTGCCCTCGCCAAGCGAGAGCCCGCCGAGACGGAAGGGCTTCACGACCTGCCGGGTGATCACCGGCGCCGGTGGATAAAGCCGCATCGCTTCCTGGAAGACGGCCTTGGTGAAGCTCAACTGCGCGACATGTGCGGGCGCGAGCGGCCCGCCTTGCGTCACCGCCGCGATCTCGTCCCGCACCTGCTGCTCGATCTCGCGATTCACGCTGAGCAGATGCAGTGTCCAGGCGAGCCCGAGCGCCGTCGTCTCATGGCCGGCGGTGATGAAGGTGAGCAGGTTGTCGACGATCTCCGAGTCCTGCATGGCGCGGCCGGTCTCCGGATCGCTCGCCTCGAGCAGCATGTCGAGAAGGTCGCCGTGGCGGGTGCCCGCGGCACGCCGTGCGGCGACGAGATCGCCGATGCTCTCGCGCAGATAGGTGATGGCGGTCCGCGCCCGGGCCCGGCCCGGATAGGGAATCCAGTTCGGCAGGCCAAAAACGCTGTAGGCGAAGACGAAGCTCGTCGGTTCCAGGTAATCGGAGATGGCACGCTCGACCTTGCCGACATCGAGGCCGGCATGTCCGGACAGCATCGTCTCGACGATGATCTCGAAGGTGGTCCGCATCATTTCATGGCCGATGTCGAGCGGCTTGCTCGCCCTGCGCCAGCGCGCGGAGGTCGCCTCGGCCGCGCCGATCATCGCCGGCAGGAAGCCGAGCAGCTTTTCGTGCTGGAAGCCTGTAGCAACCGACTGCCGCTGCCAGCGCCAATGCGCTCCTTCCGCGGTCAGCAGGCCATCGCCAAGTGCCGGCCCCAGCACCTTGCGGGCGATTTCGCCCTTGTCGAGGCAGGCGGCGTTCTTGACGAGCGCCTCCTGGATCAGCGGCGGGTCGCAGACGTAAAGGCTCTGCCGTCCGGCGACGCTGGACAGCACGAGACGCTCGCGGAAGATCTCGGGCGGTAGCGCCGTCAGCGGATTGCGCAGGATCGCGGCGAACAGCCTCAGGGGCGATTGCTGCGTCCTGGCGAGGCCTTCGGTTTCGAGCTCAGCCTGATCTATCGCGATGTTCATGACGGTCCTTTGGCCACATGGCACCCCGCTTTCAGCTGGTTGCTGAATTGCGGCAAGAAAAGAGGGCTGCTGACAGCCAATGACCTCCGGGGCGTGCTCTGGTGTGCGACCGAGGACGAGAGTGTGCATCGGAATCCGCGTGCGGCGCTTGTGGACGAACGATCAAGCGACGGGCCAAAGTGGGTGATATGCACGGGGCTCTTAGGGGAGGAGCCGGGGCATGTCGCTTGCCGACAAGGCGCTTTGGGTGATCGAGCGCAATTCGGGCCGGGAACTGACGCTCGGCTCGGTCGCGGCAGCCTGCAATGTCTCGCGTTCGCATCTGGCCAATGCCTTCGGAACGGCTAGCGGCTGGCCTGTCATGGCCTATCTGCGGGCAAGGCGATTGAGCGAGGCCGCCAAGCGCCTTGCTGCCGGTGCGCCCGACATCCTCTCGGTCGCGCTCGAATTCGGCTACGGCTCGCACGAGGCCTTCACTCGCGCCTTTCGCGACCAGTTCGATACGACGCCGGAAGAGGTTCGCAATGCCGGCAGCACCGAGAGGCTCGTTCTCGTCGCGCCGTTGCGGCTGACGAACGGACGTGCCCGGACACCGATCCCGTCCGTGCGGGAGCTGGGTCGGCTGCGCCTCGTCGGCCTGTCTGCGCCATGCTCGTATGAATCAGCGATCGGCATACCCGCGCAATGGCAGGCGTTCATGTGCGACCACTACGCCGATATCGCCGACAAGGCCCCGGGAATACCGATCGGTGTCTGCCGCGCGCCGGACGAGGATGGCTGCTTTGAATATATGTGCGCCGCCGAGGTCAGCTCGGCCGCCTTGCCAAGAAAGCCACTCGCCGCTCTGGAGATCGAGCCCCGGAGCTACGCCGTCTTCGACCATCGCGAGCACGTCTCGACGATCTTCGACACCTACACGGCGATCTGGAACGAGGCCTTGCCGGCTGCCGGGCTCAATGCGGCGAACGGCCCCGTGCTCGAATTCCATAACGATGCCTTCGATCCGGGCACCGGGCTCGGCGGCCTGCAGATCTGGATTCCGCTGGAGCGCGATGGGAACGGGACCGCAAAATGACAGCACCGGGTGCATCCAAGGAGGATGGGGCGCCGAGCCGCTCAGCCTCCAACAGCTCGACCCTCGTCGGTTACGAGGGCTGCGCCGAGGACTACGCGGACACGACGGCGCCCAAGCCGGGGGCTGATGACCAGCCGGCACTGGTCGAGTTGCTGAAGCTCGCTCCGCCGGGCGGCCATCTGCTCGAGATCGGCTCCGGACCGGGCTGGGATGCCGACTGGCTGGAGGAGAGGGGGCTCACTGTCAGGCGTACCGACGGAGCGGAATCCTTCGTGCAGTTCCAGGCGGCACGCGGCCGCCGGGCCGAGCGTCTCGATGTGATTATCGATCCTCTGGACGGCCCTTATGATGGGGCGGTGGCGCTCTATGTGCTCCAGCATATTGAGCGCGAAATCCTGCCTTCGGTCCTGGCCGGGATCGCGAAGGCGATCCGCGATGGTGGCGTTTTCCTGCTTGGACTTCGGGAAGGGCAGGGCGAGGGCGTCGAGATCGGCTCGAAGGGCAACGCATATTACGTCGCCCTGTGGCCACGCTCCGAGATTGTCGCCGCCCTGGCCGCGCTCGGCTTCGGCCTGCACTGGTCGCACTCGTTCGACGGACGCGACGGCCGCTGGCTGACCGCACTGTTCCGGAAAGGCACGCTGGCATGAGCCGGACGGCCTGGCTGCTGTTCCTCGCCCTCGGCGTGATCTGGGGCGTGCCCTATCTGCTGATCCGGGTCGCCGTCGCCGATTATCACCCGCTCATCGTCGCCTTCGGTCGCGCCGCCATCGGCGCCTTGGTGCTGGCGCCTTTCGTCTTGCGCGGCAAGGGCGTCATGGCGGGCTTTCGCCGACCCGTCTGGCTGATCCTCTACACACTCGTCGAGATCAGCGGGCCCTGGTTCCTGATCGGCTTCGCCGAAACGCGGGTGACGAGCTCGCTCGCCGGCCTGATCATCGCGCTGACGCCCATCATCGCCGCGATCCTGGGTGTCGCGCTGTCGCAGGAGCGGCTCGGGACCGGGCGGCTCGTCGGGTTAGGCCTCGGCCTGGCCGGCGTCATCGCGCTGCTCGGCTTCGACGAGCAGCCGGTCGAGCTCTGGCCGGCGCTGGCGCTGGGGCTGAGCGCACTCGGCTATGCCGTCGGGCCGATCATCGTTGCGCGCAAGCTCGCCGATGCCGAGGCGAGTGCAGTGGTCGTCGCGTCGCTGATCGTCGCCGCGATACTCTATCTGCCCTTCGTCCCAGCTCATTGGCCTGCCCGGATCACGCTCGATGCCAGCCTCGCGGTGATCGCTCTGGCCGTCTTCTGCACGGCGCTGGCCTTCCAGCTGCTGTTCGCGCTGATCGCCGAGGTCGGCGCGGCGCGGGCGACGGTGATCGCCTACCTCAATCCCGCCGTTGCTGTGCTGCTCGGAGTGCTCGTACTCGGCGAGCCCCTGTCTCTGGCCCTGCTCGTCGGTTTCGCACTGATCGTCGCCGGCTCCTATTTCGCCACCGTCCGAAAGCCGGTTGAGGCCCAGCCCGACGAAATCCGAGCCGCGGCGGAATGATCCAGCCGAGAAAGCTCCACAAAGCCCTCGCCAGGGTGGCCCGGTATTTGCCAGTATAGCCCACTGCAGTTGAAGCGGGGGCTTCGTCATGTTCGTGCTCGATCCAACCACGCTGGTTGGCTTCCACACCTGGCTCAGCCTGATCGCCATCGTCGCCGGCTTCCCGATGACGATGGCCTTGCTGAAGGGCCATCTCAGCCCACGTTGGAACGGCATCTATCTTTCGACCGCCTTCGCGGCCAGTGCGACCGGTTACGCCTTCCCCTTCGACAGGGTGCTACCCTCGCATATCGTCGGAGCAGTCTCGCTGGTCCTGATCGTGATCGCCGGATTGGCGCTCTACGCCTTCGCTCTGCGCGATGTCTGGCGGCGGATCTATGCGATCACCGCGGTGCTCTCGTTCTACCTGCTGATCTTCGTGCTGATCGCCCAGCTCTTCCTCAAGGTGAACGTCCTGCACGATCTGGCGCCGACCCAGAGCGAGCCGCCCTTCGCGATCGCGCAGGTGCTGGCGCTGATCGTCTTCCTGATCCTGACCCTGATCGCCGCGCGGCGCTTCGGCGCCGGCGTGACGGTGGCGAGAGCGGCATAAAAAAGGGCGGCCCGGAGGCCGCCCAGTTCTCACCATGTCGGTCTTCTGATCGCTCAGCGGCGATCGACGTCGACGATCTCGCCGCGCCAGTTGATCTCGACACGCAGGTCGTCGCCGCGCCTGTCGCTGCCGTCGATCACCCAGGCATTGCCGCTCCAGCGCGCCTGATCGATCTCCGCAACGCCGTTGCGACGGGCGATCCTGATCGCCTCGCGCTGTGAGATGGTGTCGTAGCGAGCGCCATCATACCCGCCGCGGTCATAGCCTCGGCGATAATCGTCGGGCTTGTAGGTACCGCCGCGATAGGGCGCGTTGTCGTTGCTCGTCGGCCCGCGCTCGTATTTCGGAATGCTGTTCTCTGGCCGCAGGTCAACGCCCTGCGCCACGGCTGCGACCGACGACAGTGCAAGTGCGCCGGCAACCAATCCAATCTTCAGCGGTGTCATCCTCATCCTCCAGGGGTTGATGATGTGTCCTGAAGATTCAACCATCGCAAAGGCGAGACGTTCCAAGATCTTTCGTGACCATTCTGCGGCAAATATTGAATGAGCTGGTCGCGCGGAGCGATCTCCTCAACAAGGCCGCCGTTTCGCAGGCGCCGATATCCCCGCTGGATCGCGCCCTTGCGGTCCGGCGATTTCTCGGCAAGCTCAACCGCAACGAGAATCCGGCTGCGGGGAGGGGGCATGGCGCTCGATGCGGATGTGGTCATCGTCGGAGCCGGGCTTGCCGGCCTCGTCGCGGCTGCCGAGCTGGCCGATGCCGGCCGCAAGGTCGTCCTCGTCGAGCAGGAGCCGCGGGCCTCGCTGGGCGGTCAGGCGCACTGGTCCTTCGGCGGGCTCTTCCTGATCGATTCGCCCGAGCAGCGCCGTCTGCGCATCAGGGATTCGCTCGAGCTCGCCCGGCAGGACTGGTTCGGTGCGGCCGGTTTCGACCGCGACGAGGACTATTGGCCGAGGCAATGGGCCGATGCCTATCTCGATTTCGCCGCTGGCGAGAAGCGCAACTGGCTGCACCGGCAGGGCATGCGCTGGTTCCCGGTCGTCGGCTGGGCCGAGCGCGGCGGCTATCTCGCCACCGGCCATGGCAACTCGGTGCCGCGCTTCCATGTCACCTGGGGGACGGGCCCCGGCGTGCTCGAACCCTTCCTGCGCCGTGTCGCGGAGGCCGAGGCGAAGGGCCTCATCGAACTGCGCTTCCGCCATCGTGTCACCGGCCTGACCCGCAGCGCCGGAGCGGTCGATGGCGTCGAAGGCGAGGTACTTGAAGGCAACACTGGCGAGCGCGGGCAGGCGAGTTCGCGCACCGTGACGGGGAATTTCGCGATTCGGGCCCGGGCTGTGATCGTCGCCTCTGGCGGCATCGGCGGCAATCACGCGCTCGTCCGCCGCAATTGGCCGCAACGCCTCGGCGAGCCGCCGCAGCGGATGCTCTCGGGCGTGCCGGCCCATGTCGATGGCAGGATGCTCGCGGTGGCGGAGGCAGCCGGCGGCCGGCTGATCAATGGCGACCGGATGTGGCACTATGTCGAGGGCATCGCCAACTGGGCTCCGATCTGGCCGGCGCATGCGATCCGCATCCTGCCCGGCCCGTCCTCGCTCTGGTTCGACGCGCGTGGCAACCGCCTGCCGGTGCCGCTCTTTCCGGGCTTCGATACGCTCGGCACGCTGGAGCACCTGCGCAAGACCGGCTTCGACCATTCCTGGTTCGTCACCAGCCGCAGCATCGTCGCCAAGGAGTTCGCGCTCTCCGGCTCCGAGCAGAACCCCGACCTCACCGGCAAGAGCTGGCGCCAGGTGATCCAGCGCGCCCGGGCCGGCATGCCGGCGCCGGTCCAGGCCTTCCTCGACAAGGGCGAGGATTTCATTGTCGAGACCGATGTCTCGCGCCTGGTCGCCAGGATGAATGCACTCGGCGGCGCCGGGCTGATCGACGAGGCGCATTTGCGGGCGCAGATCGAGGCACGCGACCGCGATGCCGACAATCCCTATGGCAAGGACCTGCAGGTCACCGCCCTGCGCGGTGCCCGCGCCTATATCGGCGACCGGCTGATCCGTACCGCCAAGCCGCATCGCATCCTCGATCCGGCCCACGGCCCGCTCGTCGCGGTCAGGCTCAACATCCTGACGCGGAAGTCGCTCGGTGGATTGATGACCGATCTCTCGGCGCGCGTGCTGGGGCAGGACGGCGAGCCGGTGCCGGGTCTTTACGCAGTCGGTGAAGCTGCCGGTTTCGGCGGCGGCGGCCTGCACGGCTATCGCGCACTGGAAGGCACCTTCCTCGGCGGCTGCATCTTTTCGGGACGAAGTGCGGGCAGGGCAGCGGCGAAGGCGGTGGCATAGGATCGATTGTCGCGCCATCCCGGCACCTCTTTCGCTGAAGCCCGCAAAAGCCTAAAAGCTTCGCCGTCTTGCGGCCTCAACCCGGCCGCGAAGGCGCTGCCAGATGCGCGCGCCGCGCCAACAAGAGCAACAGGACCAAAGCCCATGTCTCTCGTCGACTCCGTCCGCCGGCTGATCGTGCCGATCCACAAGGAAGGCTATATCTTCATCGCCATCGGCGTCGGCGCGACGCTGGCCCTCGGCCAGCTCTGGGCACCCTTCGGCTGGGTCGGCACGCTGATCACGCTGTGGATCTGCTATTTCTTCCGCGATCCCGTTCGCATCGTGCCGCAACGCGAGGGGCTGGTGATCTCGCCCGCCGATGGCCGTGTCAGCCAGATCGCCACCGCCGTGCCGCCGCCGGAGCTGGAGCTGCCGGCCGAGCCGATGACGCGCATCTCGGTGTTCATGAACGTCTTCGACTGCCATGTGAACCGCAGCCCCGTCGCCGGCCGCCTGCTCAAGATGGCCTATACGCCCGGCCTCTTCCTCAATGCCGAGCTCGACAAGGCGAGCGAGGACAATGAGCGCAATGCGCTGGCGATCGAGACGCCGGCCGGCACCATCGCCGTCGTCCAGATCGCCGGCCTGATCGCCCGCCGCATCGTTCCCTTCGTCAAGGAGGGGGAGCTGCTCGGGCAGGGCGAGCGCTTCGGCCTGATCCGCTTCGGCTCGCGCGTCGACGTCTACCTGCCGCAGGGCGTCGTCCCGCTGGTCGGCGAGGGCCAGACCGCGATCGCCGGCGAGACCGTGCTGGCGGATTTCTCGGGCAACGATACCGGCCGGGTGTTCCGGGGGATTTGATCCAAGGGCGTCATTCTCGGGCGGAGCGAAGCGCAGACCCGAGAATCTCGTGACGAGAAGGTGATGTCGCCCCCTCGTCCTGAGATGCTCGGGTCAAGCCCGAGCATGACGCTATCACTTTGTCCCACGCCTAGCCTGTCGCCTCAAAACCGCGTATTCCCGCTGATATGAGCGATCTCTTTCCGCCCTTCGAACCCGAGCGCGTCGAATCGAAGCGTACCCGCTTCAAGGCGATCCCGTTCCGGCTGATCGCGCCCAATGTCGTGACGCTGATCGCCCTTTGCCTCGGCCTGACCGCAATGCGGCTCGCGGTCGACGGCAAATTCGAATCGGCGACGATCTGTATCCTCATCGCGGCGCTGCTCGATGGTATCGACGGGCGTCTCGCGCGCCTGCTAAAGGGTACCTCGCGCTTCGGCGCCGAGCTCGATTCGCTCTCGGATTTCGTCTGCTTCGGCGTCGCCACCGGTTTCGTGCTCTGGACCTTTGTCCTGCACGATCTGCGCTCCTTCGGCTGGGTCATCGTGCTGACGCTGGCCTGCGCCATGGCCCTCAGGCTGGCGCGCTTCAACGTGATGATCGACGATCCCAGCCGGCCGGAATGGCAGAAGAACTTCTTCGTCGGCATGCCGGCACCGGCGGGCGCGATCACCGCCATGCTGCCGTTCTATCTGGAGTTCGTCGGCCTGCCGGTGCGGGAGTACGGCGCCCCGTTCGTCGGCCTCTACATCCTCTTCATCGCCTTCCTGACGATCTCGCGCATCCCCTGCTATGCCGGCAAGACCCTCGGCACCCGCGTCCCGCGCGACCAGGTGCTGCCGATCTTCGTTGCCGTCGTCGTCGTCGCCGGCCTGCTCTTCGCCTACCCCTTCGAGATGCTCGCGCTGACCGTCGCTGCCTATCTCGCGCTGATCCCGGTCAGTGTTGCGCGCTACCGCAAGCTGGAGCGCGAGCATGCGGCAGCGGTCGCTACGCCCGCCGTGGGCGAAGCTGTCGTGACTGAGCCGATGATCGAGCCGGGCTCGGAGCCGAAGGCCTAGCGCCGCCCCGCCAACCTGCTGGCATTGGCGCGGGTGCGCCGCGAGAAGGGCTCAAGCGTGTTGTGGACTGCCTTGGCTGTCGCTTCGCCGAGCCCGTTCGGGGTCAGCGGGTTGAGCGCCATGCTCCACCAGAACAGCGCCGCGGCATGCCCGAGGGCAAAGCTGCTTTCCGCCATCGCGGCGGCCTTCTCGACCACGGCCTTGCTCGCCTCGCGCTGGCCTCGGGCATCGCCGAGTGCGCCCTTGGCCAAGATCGGCAACCGCATGGCGATGGTGAGCGCGGCGTCGACCTGCATCGCCGTCATCTTAGCGAGAACGCTTTGTGCGTCCGCCGCCAACGCGACAGTCGAGCCTGATCGAGTCCGTGACGCCATGGCGAAAGCTCTCCGTTGACGAGAAGGGGGCCGCATGGCTTGACCTCGCGGGCGCCGCCACACCCACTTGGCGAATGTGGCAAGCTGAACAGCTTAGCACAATCCAAGACGACGCATGCCAGTGTGCGAAATTGTGTACAGTGCACAGGAGATGAAGCTTCGCAGCCTGCTCCGTCGGGCGAGGCGCTGACCGCAAAAGAGGTTCCCAGATCGGCGGAACATGCTCTAAAGCCTTGCGGGACATTCGCCCCGGGACGCGCAGCGAGCCGACAATCTTGAACCTCTTCAGCTCCCAGAAGCCGCCCGGCTGGCGGCCCAAGCTGGTCCTGGCCTCGGCCTCGCCGCGCCGCCTCGCTTTGCTCGAACAGGCCGGCCTCAAGCCCGACGCGCTGCTGCCCTCCGATCTCGACGAGAGCCCGCTCAAGGGCGAGCGCCCGCGCGATCTCGCCCGTAGGCTAGCCCATGCCAAGGCGCAGGCCGGGCTTGCTGGGCTGAAGGGCCGGCCCGATCTTGAAGGTGCCTATATCCTCGCCGCCGACACCGTGGTTGCGGTCGGCCGGCGCATCCTGCCCAAGGCCGAGATCGTCGACGAGGCCGCCGCCTGCCTGCGCCTGCTCTCCGGCCGGGCGCACCGCGTCTATACCGGCGTCGCACTGGCGACGCCCTCGGGCGCCATCCGCGAGCGCATCGTCGAGACGCGGCTGCGCTTCAAGCGGCTCTCGAACGAGGACCTCGAAAACTACCTCGCCTCGGGCGAATGGCGCGGCAAGGCCGGCGCCTATGCCATCCAGGGCATCGCCGGCTCCTTCGTCGTCAAGCTCGTCGGCTCCTATACCGGCGTGGTCGGCCTGCCGCTCTACGAGACGGTCAACCTGCTCGGCGGCGAGGGCTTCCCGATCCGCCTCGGTTGGCTGAATGTCGGTTAGAGCAGGATGCGAAAAAGTGGGGACCGGTTTTTCGTATGAATCCCGCTCTAACTCTGGGATGAGAGCCGGCGACGCCGGTCGCCCATGATCCTGGTCTGGCTCTCGCCGCTCATCCTTTTTCTCGGCCTGATCCTGTCGGGACGCTCGGCGCTGACTGCCGGCCTCGTCGGGACGATCTGCGCCGCGCTCGTCGCCTATCTCGCTGGTCCCAATCATCCGGACGCCGCTGCGATTATCAGGCATTTCGCCGCCGGCGCCTGGATCGGCCTGCCGGCGACACTCGTCATCGTCGCCGGGCTCGCCTTCTCGCTCAGCCTGGAAAAGGTGGGGGGCGATGCCGACCATGCTGAGCCCGAGCATGGTTCGCTCGCCGAGGCCTGCCTGCTGCGCGGGCCGTTCCTGGAAACTGCGACCGGCTTCGGCGTCGGCTATGTCGTCGCCGTTTCCGGCGCCCGCCGCCTCGGCGTCGACAAGGCGCCGGCGCTGGCGCTCGCCACCTTCAGCCAGATCCTGGTGCCTTGGGGTGCGCTCGGCATCGGAACCAGGATCAGCGCCGATATCGCCGGTGTCCCGCTCGCGGCATTGATCTGGCGGATCGCGCTGGCGACGGCGCTGCTCGCCATGGTGCTGCTGCCGCTGTTCTGGCGCCTGTCGCGGCAGGCGGGGCTGCCGCCGGCGCTCGCCGACCGCTTCGAATGGGCCGGCCTGATCGCGCTGCTGATGGCCCTGCTCGTCGCCGCAAACCTGACCTTGCCGCTGGAACTCGCTGCCATCGCAGCGCTGGCCCCGGTGATGCTGCTGCGCTTCCTGCGGGTGAAGGGCCTTGCGGGGCTCGACCGGGTGCTGCTCATGCGGCTTGCACCCTACATCGCGCTCGTCGTGGCGCTGGCCCTGATGCGGCTGGTGCCGGCGATCCATGACCGGCTGGAAAATCCGTCCTTCAAGCCCTTCGCCGACGCTTCGGCGTTCGCGCCGCTGCTCTCGCCAGCCCTGCCATTGCTCGTCATCGCGCTCGTCGTCGCCATCCGCCGCGGCGGGGCGAAGCAGGCAACCGCCCTGATGAAGCTGACGCTGCAGCGCGCCGGACGCGCGGCGCTGCCGACCTTCCTGCTCGTCGGGATGGCCTGGATCATGGTGGGCTCCGGCCTGGCCGGCGGCATCGGCCTTGCCGTCAGTGGCGTGCTCGGCTCATGGTCGGCCGGGATCGTGCCGGTTGCCGGCGCGCTCGGCGGCTATCTCACCGGCTCGAACACCGGTGCCGGCGCCGTCTCGATGCCGCTCGCGACGGCGCTCGTCCCGGCCGGCGAGGCGCGGCTTCTGGTGATCGCGGCAGCGGTCGTCGCCGGCAGCCTGCTCACGGCGGTGAGCCCGGTCCGCGTCACCATGGGCCAGGTCCTGATCAAGGCGACGACCGCCGAGACCGGGCAGGCGCTGCGCGCGCTCTGGCCCTGGTTCGTGCTGGTCGTCGGTCTCACCACGGCGATCGCGCTTGCGGCCGCGCAGCTCGCCTGAGAACGCTGGAGCGCATGCCGGCTTGCATGCCACGCGCTTGCCCAGGCCGCTGCGAGTGCCGATGGTGGCGCCCATACCAAGTAAACGCGTAGGGCAGGGAACACCGCCATGACGAAACGTCTCGAAGGCAAGGTCGCGATCGTCGCCGGCGCGGGCTCGATCGGCCCGGGCTGGGGCAATGGCAAGGCGACCGCGACCGTGTTCGCCCGCGAAGGCGCCAGGGTCGTCTGCGCCGACCGTAATCTGGAAGCCGCGCAGGAGACCGCGAGCATCATCAAGGGCGAGGGCGGCGAGGCCTTCGCGCTCCGCACCGACGTCACCAGCGAGGATGACCTCGCCGCCCTCGTCGCGGCGACGCTCAAGGCCTATGGCCGCATCGACGTGCTCGACAACAATGTCGGCATCGCCGAGGTCGGCAGCGTCGTCGACCTGCCGCTGGAGACCTGGGAGCGCGTCTTCCGGGTCAACCTGACCGGCTGCTTCCTGGCGATGAAGCACGTCATCCCGGTGATGCAGCGCCAGTTCAGCGAGAGCGGGCAGGGCGGCTCGATCATCAACATCTCCTCGATCGCCTCGATCCGCCATACCGGCGTGCCCTATGCCAGCTATGGCGCCAGCAAGGCGGCGATGAACCAGCTCACCCGTACGACCGCGGCGCAGTACGCGCCGGAGAAGATCCGCGTGAACGCCGTGCTGCCCGGGCTGATGAAGACGCCGATGGTCGAGCATTCGGCCGGGCTCGCCCAGACCTATGGCAAGGGCGATGTCGCCGCGATGTGGGCCAAGCGCGACTCGCAGGTGCCGATGGGCCATATGGGCGAGGCTTGGGACGTCGCCTGGGCGGCGCTCTTCCTCGCCAGCGACGAAGCGCGCTATGTCACCGGCATCGAGCTTCCGGTCGATGGCGGAGTGACCTTGCAATATGGCGCCTGAGCAACCCGAGAATCCTGCCCCGTCCGCGCGGCCCTGTCCGATCTGCGGCAAGCCGGCAGTGCAGCGCTTCAAGCCGTTCTGCTCGTCGCGCTGCGCCGATATCGACCTCGGCCGCTGGCTCAAGGGCAGCTATGTGATTCCCGGCGAGCCGCTGGACGAGACCGAGGAAGCGCCGATGCGGCGCGACGAGGACGTCTGACATGGAAAGGCCCGGCGTTTCCCTTTCGGGAGGACGCCGGGCCGTTCGCTGACCGGCCGCGCGACGGGTCAGGACTATCCGGAGGGCGAAATCGCCCGAATTCCGCCTCCCGCGCGATCGAACTGCCGGTACATCCGCGGCTTGCTCGAGATCGGCGGTAGGCACGGCGCCATCGCTGGCGCCGCCGCATCAACCTCGCTACCGCGCTTTGGTTCCAGGATTATTGGGCACTGGCGCTACGAGCTGCTCTCGCGGCCTGCCGGACCGGTGCTTCGTTCACGCCCGCATGGAAAAGGGCCGTACCGACCGCGGTTTTCATGCCTTTGCGGGCCTGGATGAAATTTTCCCACCGGCAGGATCGTTTGTCGGCTGGACAGCCCGCGCCCATGCCTCTATATCGCCTCGCACCAACCGAAGCGCAGCGCGCTTCGCGGGATGCCCAGGTAGCTCAGTTGGTAGAGCATGCGACTGAAAATCGCAGTGTCGGTGGTTCGATTCCGCCCCTGGGCACCATCCATCTTTCAAAGCGCTTCAAAAACTTCCAGACGGCCCATGATTTCTGGGCTTTCGGCTCGGCGTGAGCCACTGCACTTCCACACGCGCCCTTCGGCAGCAGCTCACCCCAGCCGCCGGTCCCGCTCCTCAACAATCCGCTCCACTACCGCTTGATGCTCCGCCAGCAGCTCCTGCAGCGGCCCCATGGCCCGAAACGCGCTGGTCCTGCTCTTCCTCGCCTTGCTCGTCCCAGGCGGCGATCGCCTCGTCAGCGGCGGCGAGGTGTTCGGCTGACAGTGTAGGTGGCGGGGCGCCGGCTTCCTCGACGAGGCGCCTGGCGATCTCATGTCGCAGCGCTTGCTCGCATTGGAGCATGGGCTCGAGCGGGTCGGTATAGGGCATCTGTCGAACCTTGCTTTGAACGGCAATCTCGATCACCGGCAGCACGCGCGGCAACACCTCGCTTCCTCGCGCGTTCAAGCCCCGCGGGCAATCGCTGCGGGGAGGGCGGGATGAGTGTTACTGGCATGAGCTTCGACATCTGGGCCGAGATCGATCTGCTGCTGCGCCTGCTGGCGGGAATGGCGGCGGGGATCGTCGTCGGCTGGGAGCGCACCGGCAAGCAGCGCGCTGCCGGCATCCGCACCTTCGGGCTCGTCGGCCTCGGCACTGCCGCCGCCGCGACCATCTTCAGCGAGCCGCATGAGATCGATGCCGCCAGCCGCGTCGTGCAGGGGCTGGTCACCGGTATCGGCTTTCTGGGCGCCGGCGTCATCGTGCTGCGCAAGGGCCATACCACGCCGCAGGGCCTGACCACGGCGGCGGCGATCTGGGTCACCGCGGCGCTCGGCTGCGCCGCCGGGCTCGGCGACCATGCGATCGTGCTGTCGGCCACCGTGCTTGCCACGGCGCTGCTCGCCGTCGATCACTCGATCGAGCGCTGGGCCGGCAGGCAGTCTTGAGCTGCGGCGTGGAACTGCAATCACAGCAGCGAAATGCAGAGGCTTTTCGGTCTTTAGGTGTTGCGAAGCTCATCGCCTCGGTGCTGAATTGACGTAGGGTTACATCGCGATCCTGACGTTGATCGTCGCTCACGAACGGAATGCCTCGTATGGATGGTTCTCGAGCAGATGCTGCCGCGGTGCGTGATCGGCAGAATTCGCACAATGTCCGCATAGCGAACTATGCAAAAATGCGGAATTTTGGTGCGTACAATCTCGTGAAAGTCGTAAACCTTTCAAAGTCGTTTGACGGTACGTTAGAAGGATACGCCACCTTCCAGGCCGAGATCAGTGGGAAGACGCCAATTGAAATTGAAAAAGCGCTGGGCCTGAAAGTTGGAGACCTTCACGCAGGATGCAGGATTTTCAGATTCCTCATATTGCCGAAGTTCGATGACTTCCTGGTTCGTGGATATTCTTCGCTGCCCGATGGATTGCCCGTTGAGCACAACGCAGGCGCTTTAACGTACCCGCCGGGGCAGATGGCTTGGCAAATCGTCCTTACCAAGCCCGTTCCTGCGCGGCTGGTCGCAACTCTTAAGCCTGGTCAAAGGTTCATTCCTGGTCCGCACCCAAACATCAGATACACTTGAAACGAAGCCGACGATCCCCGAGATCGAAGGCCCCAATGCCCGATATGGCAGCGAGTGCTCGGTCATCTCCGCCGCCTTGCCAGGATACCAGCAGCGTTGCGGGCACTCGACCGTCACTCGTGCTCTGAAGACCGAGGTCGGCTTTGGTGCAATCCGATTGGAGGCGCTGGGTTCGCCGTCCCGCCCAGCCCGGCCGCGATCACCGGCCGAACCTGTCGAGCAGGCGGTTCCATTTCATGCCGAGGTCGAGCACCGCGCTTCGGGCGAAATGGAAGGGGAAGGGCTTGATCGGCGTGTTCGGCAGGCTGATCGCCTCAGGTTGGCCGGCGAGCTTGCGGCCGAGCCAGGCGCCGCACCGGTTGGCCAGCGCGACGCCGCGGCCGTTATAGCCGACCATGACATGCAGCTCGTCGTCGAGCGCGTGGTAATGCGGCAGGTAGTCGAAGGTGATGCCGACCAGCCCCGTCCAGCGATGCGTGACCGGTACGCCGCGCAGCGCCGGGAAGATGCCGTGGAGCACCTCTTCCAGCACCGAATAATCGGCGACCTCGCGCGAGGTCTCGCGTGACGACTGGAACGAGGCGCGCCCGCCCAGCATCAGCCGCCCGTCCGGGCTGCGGCGGAAGTAGAGCACCAGCCGCCGGCTGTCATAGACCGTCTCGCCGCCGGGCAGGATGCCGGCATGCTCGGGGCCGAGCGACGGGGTGGCGATCTGGAAGCTGTTCACCGGCAGGAGAGAGCGGGCGAGGCCGGGCACCAGCGCGTCGCTATAGGCATTGGTCGCGACGAGGACCTTGCGGGCGAGCAGCGCACCGTTGGGCGTCGCGATGCGCCAGCGGCCGGGCTCGCGCCGTAGCGACTGGGCCGGCGAGTTCGGAAACAGCTCCGCGCCGGCATTGCGGGCCACGCGGGCCAATTCCCGGGCGAGATCCAGCGGCTGGACGCTGGCGCCGCGCGGATCGTAGAGGCCGCCGAGATAACGTGTCGTGCCGACGCGCCGCTCGACATCGGCTGCGTCGAGGTCCAGGGCGGCGACGCCGGCCTTGCGCAGCCCTGCGGCGGCCTGGCGTACCGTGGCCAGCGCGGCCGGATGATGCGCCAGGCGCAGCAGGCCTGGCCGGGCGAAGCGGCAGGCGAGGCCCTGACGCTCGACCAAAGCGGCGAGGAAATCGGGCGCCTCCTGCCCGAACCGATGCAGCCCGCGCCCGGCTTCGCCATATCGGGCCGACAGCGCCGCCTCGTCGAGCTTGACGCCGGGGTTGACCTGCCCGCCATTACGGCCGCTCGCGCCATAGCCGATCGGCCCGGCCTCGAGCAGCGCCACGGAGGCGCCGATCTCGGCGGCATGTAGCGCCGCGGACAGGCCGGTGAAGCCGCCGCCGACGATCGCGATCTCGACGCTGCGTTCGCCGGCGAGCGGCGGGGCCTCGAAGGGCTCCGCCGAGGCGGTGGCCAGCCACAGGCTGTCGGGCTGGGCGAGCGTCGCGGCGGCGTCGGCCATGATCAGCGCAGGCGCACGAAGAAGTGCTTCGCCATCGGCTCCAGCACCTCCCATGTCCCCTTGAAGCCGGGATTGATGACGAGCGTCGCGCCGGGCACGAGCTCGGTTCGGGAGCCGTCTTCGCCGCGCACCACGCCGCGGCCGGACAGGATCGTCATGAACTCCCATTTGTCATAGGCGATCGTCCAGCAGCCGGGAGTCGACTCCCAGCGCCCGCTGGTCATGCCGTTCTCCGAGAGATAGAGCCAGCTGCGCCAGCTCGGCTGACCGTGCAGGATGCGCTCGGGCGCCGGTGCACTGTCGCGCGGCTCGGCGCTCGCATCGTTGAAGTCGATGATCGTGGGCATGGAGAGGGCTCGCTTGTTGGCTTTTGGTCAGCGCGGTGGGAAGAGCAGGGCATCCCGCTCGTTCCAGCTGAGGCGGACGGTGTCGCCCGTCTTGAAGCGCGCGGCCTCGCTGATGCGCCCGTCGCGGACGATCATCGGGCCGAGCTCGGTGTCGATGGTCAGGCGCACGGTCGCTCCCATGAACTCGCGCAGGGCGACGCGGCCGGGAATGGCGTTGCAGGGCGGCGTGTCCTGCAAGGCAGCGAGCCGCAGCACCTCGGGGCGGATCGCCATCACTGCCTGCGCCTGCGCGGGCGGCGCTCCGGGGGAGGTGGTCGCGGTGAACAGCGTGCCGGGAATGCCCGCCGGGGCGACGGTGGCGAGCGGGCCGTCCTGACCGCGCATGGTCACGTCGATGAAGTTGGATTCGCCGACGAAGCCGGCGACGAAGGCGGAGGCCGGATTCTCGTAGATCTCGTCGGGCGTCGCGAGCTGGCAGATCTTGCCTTCGGCCATCACGGCGATCCGGTCGGACAGCGCCAGCGCCTCCTCCTGATCATGCGTGACGTAGAGCACCGTCACGCCGAGATCGCGCTGGATGCGCTTGATCTCCGTCTGGAGCTGGTCGCGCAGGCTCCGGTCGAGCGCGCCCAGCGGCTCGTCCATCAGCAGCACCGGCGGCTCGAAGACGAGAGCCCGGGCGAGGGCGACGCGTTGCTGCTGGCCGCCCGACAGCTCGGCGATCCGACGCGTGGCGAGATGGCCGAGCGACACGATCTCGAGCACCCGGCCGATCGCCTTCTCGATCGCCGGCTGCGTCCATTTGCGCATGCGCAGGGGGAAGGCGACGTTCTCGAAGACATTGAGATGCGGGAAGAGCGCGTAGTTCTGGAAGACGACGCCGAGATCGCGCTTTTCCGGCGGGAGATTTGCGATGTCGCGGCCGTCGATAGTGATGCGCCCGGCGTCGAGGTCGACGAAGCCGGCGACGGCCATCAGCGTCGTCGTCTTGCCCGAGCCGCTGAGGCCCAGCAGGGTGACGAACTCGCCCGGCGCGACATCGAGCGAGACGTCGTCGACCGCGACGAAATCGCTGTAGCGCTTGCTGAGATGGCTGATCTGGACGGCGGCGCCGGTCATGTTCGTGTCCCGCCGCTCACCAGAAGCGCGTCGTCGCGTCGGTCAGGCGCTCGTAGCCGTCCGGCGTGATCAGCACCGATTCCTCGTAGTCGCCGAGATAGCCGTCCTGCATGATCGTGCGCTCGACCGAGAGCACCATGTTCGGGACGATCGGCGTCGTCACGCCGCGTGCGAGCCAGGGATCGTCCCAGCCCAGCCCGATGCCGTGGCCCATCGCGGAGAACACGCCGTCGACGGCAAAACCCATGGATTTCTGCTTGTCGAGGCCCGCCGCGCCGAGATCGCCCGCTGTGGCGCCGGGGCGGATCGCTGCCAGTGTCGCCTCGATGCTGGCGATGGCCGATTCGAACAGCTCGACCTGCCGGTTGGTGACCGGGCCGACGGCCTTGGAGCGCGCGAGGTCGAAGACATAGCCGTCGACCGCGCCCGAGATCCCCAGCCGGATCCAATCGCCATCGGCGAGGCGCTTGTCGGAGCCCCAGGTCGGGAAGTTGCTCTTGGCGAAGCGCGAGGGATCGCCGCCGCGGCCCGAGGCCATGAAGGAGTTGTAGAGCATGCCGCCGGCGGGAACGAGATAGTTCAGGCCGGCCGCGACGACGTCGCCATGCGAGGCTCCGGTGACGGCAGCGTCCATCATCGCTTCGATCATGCGCGAACCGATCATGGAGGCGCGGCGCAGCAGGGCGATCTCGGCCGGCGACTTGATCGAGCGCAGGCTCATCAGCAGGTCGTCGGCGGGCTCGATCACGAGCTCGGGCAGCGCGGCCCGCAGCTTGTTCAGCATGGTGAAAGTCAACACGTCACCGCCAACGAGGCCGATGCGCGCGCTGGCGAGCCCGGCCGTCTTCAGCGCCTTGACGGCGTCGTCCAGCACGAAATCGGAATAGGTCACGCGGCCGTCGGTGAGCCGGATGCGCCCGTCGTCGGGCACGTCGATGACGAGCTCGGGGACCTCGTCCACCGGCAGGACCAGGAAGGTGTGGGCGCGTGCCGACCAGTTCCCCTCGAAATCCGGGATGAAGGGGAAATGCGTGTAGAAATTCGTGAGATAGAGCACGTCGGCATAGCGATCGAGCGTGCCGCCGCCGCGCGAGCAGACCAGCAGGCCGGCGAGCCCGCGTGCGTTGGCGGCCGCGACAGCCCGCCGGCGGCGCTCGGCGAATTCCTCTGCCGGGACGGTCGGCTTTCCGACCGGTGCGGTTGCGTCTGCAGTCATCGGATCATTTCCGCTTGAGGAACCAGAACAGGGCGAGCAGCAGGCAGGAGACCAGCAGCAGCAGGCAGGAGGCGGCCGCGACGATCGGGCTGATCTCGAAGCGGATGCCGCTCCACATCTGCACCGGCAGGGTGGTCGCGCCCGAGCCGCTGACGAAGAGCGCGACGACGACCTCGTCGAAGCTGGTCAGGAAGGCGAAGATGGCGCCGGCCGCGATGCCCGGAGCTAGCACCGGCAGCGTCACGCGCAGGAAGGCGACGAGCGGCGTGGCGCCGAGGCTGCGCGCGGCGTTGACCATGCGCCAGTCCATCGACTGCGCCACGGCCGAGACGTTGATGACGACGAAGGGCAGCGCCAGGATGGTGTGCGCGAGCACGAGGCCGGGAACCGTCGCGACCAGCCCGAGCTTGGCGAAGGGCGAATAGAGCGCGGCGGCGGTGATGATCGTCGGCACGATCATCGGCAGCAGGAAGAAGAAGCTGACCAGCCGGTTGGCCCGGCGCGACAGGCGCACCAGCCCGAGCGCGATCATGCTGCCCAGCAGGGTCGCGAGCAGGGTGGTGGTGACGGCGACGATCGTGCTCGTGATCAGCGAGCCATACCATTCTGATCGCTCGAAGAAGGCCTCGTACCAGCGCCCCGAGAAGCCGCGCGGCGGAAAGGTGATGAACTCCGTCTGCGTGAACGAGATCGGCGCGACGATCAGTGTCGGCATGATCAGGAACAGGCAGAGCAGGCCCGCCGAGCCGGAAAGGATGCCGTTGCCGAGACCCTTGGTCATCGCGCACCCCAGAGCCGACCGAGGCCGAAGAAGCGGTCGCCGATCCAGTAGAGCGTCACCGTGGCGGCGAGCAGTACGGTCGAGAGCGCAGCGGCGAACGGCCAGTTCAGCGTCTGGTTGACGTTGAACTCGATCAGCTGCGCCAGCAGCAGGTCGCGCGGGCCGCCCAGGATCGCCGGCACCACGAAGAAGCCGAGGCTGAGCATGAAGACGAGCAGGAAGCCGCCGAGCACGCCGGGCAGCGTCAGCGGCACATAGACCTTGAGGAAGGCCTGGGCGGGTGAGGCGCCGAGCGAGCGCGCCGCCCGTATCACCGCCGGGTCGAGCCGGCTCATCACGGCGGCGAGCGGCAGGACCATGTAGGGCAGCATGATCTGCGTCATGCCGATCAGCACGCCGGTGGTGTTGTAGACCAGCGGTACCGCCCCCTCGATAAGGCCGAGCTGGCGCAGGAGCCCGTTGATGACGCCCTGCGGGTTGAGCAGGATGATCCAGCCATAGGTCCGCACCAGCAGATTGGTCCAGAACGGGATCAGGATGCAGACCAGGATCACGGCCTTGCCGATCCCTCCGGCGCGGTTGAGCTGATAGGCCAGCGGGTAGCCCAGCAGCACGCACAGCATCGCCGTCTGCGCGCTCAGCAACAGCGTCCGCCCGACCACGCGCAGATAGGTCGGCTCGGTGAAAATCTTCACATAGTGCACGAGCGCACCGGCGCGATCGCCGAAGCTGGTCGCGACCAGCTGCGCGACCGGCCAGACGAATAAGCCGGCAACGAGCAGGAAACCCGGCAGGATCAGGGCCGCCGGGACGGCGCTGCGCAATCTGGCGGGCATCGCCGCTCCCATCGTCCTGGTCTGCTCAGGAAAGCTTCCAGGCGTTCACTTTTTCAGTTGCGGCGGCGAGGTTGGCACCCCACCACTTCTCGCCCATCACGACGGCGTCCTTCATCTGCGGGCCGCCGGAGAGGATCGCGGCGCGCTCGGCCGGGATCATCTCGAAGGCCTTGGGCACGACGGGGCCATAGGTATAGGCCTTGGCGATCGCGGCCTGCGCGTCGGGCGTCAGCGCGAAGGCGAGGAACTGCATCGCCTGCTTGGCGCGTGGCGCGCCCTTCGGAACCACCATCGCCGACCAGGTCAGGAAGGCGAGGTTGTTGGCGATCTCGATCGGCGCGCCGTTCTTCTTGGCGCTCAATGCCCGCCCGTCCGGGACGAGGCCGATCACGGCCTGGCCATCGGTGATGAACTGCTCGGCCTGGGCATTGGTCTCGTAGAACAGGATGTCGTCGCGGATCGTCGACAGCTTCTTCAGAGCGCGCTCGATGTCGAGCGGATAGAGCGCCGAGGGAGCGACGCCGTCGGCGAGCAGGGCGGCCTCGAGGAAGGCACCGTTCGCCTTGGAATAGAAGGCGCGCTTGCCGGGGAATTTCTTGGTGTCGAAGACATCGGCGAAGGTCGCCGGGCCGGGCGAGAACTTCTTGTTGTAGGCGATCAGCCGCGAGAACAGCACTTGCGGCACCGAATAGGGCGTCACCAGGTCGGCGCCGGCCATGATCGGGGCCTTGTCGACGACGCCGAAGTCGATCGGCTCCAGCAGCTTCTTCTCGGGGCCGATCCACTGGAAGTCCGGCAGCACCTCGACGATGTCCCATTCGGTCTTGCCGGCCTCGACCATCGCCTGGATGCGCCCATAAGCGTTGCCCGAGACGGTCCGGATGTTGATGCCGGTCTTCTGCGTGAACGGCTTGAACCAGGCCTCGCGCATCGCCGCTTCCCAGGAGCCGCCCCAGCTCGCAAAGACGAGCTCGCCGGACTGCGCCTTCAGGATCGACGGGGCGGCGACGGAGGCCAGCGCGGCCGTCGACAGCTTGAGGAGATCGCGGCGGCTGGCGCCGCGACGGGGCCGGGATGTCCAATCGCGAGGGGACGTCATGGGGCACTCCTTCGATCGCGTCCCGCAAGGCTCGCCTGCAAGCCGCATTGGTATGAACCAATCCATACCATGTCAGGTTATGCACGCTGCCAGATGCTGTAAAGGGGAATTTCGGATATTCAAATTCTGGCTTGCGATACTTGAATTGGTATGATTGGTATGGATATGGGAGGCGCGGGCATGAGCGATCGCATCGACAGGGATTGGCCAATCGGCGCCGCGTCCTCGCGCGACGACCTGTTGCAGCAATGCCTTGCGGCGCTGGAGCGCGGCCAGTTGCGCGCGGGCCAGCGGCTGCCGAACGAGCGCAGCCTGGCCGGTATCACCGGGCTGTCGCGCTCGACCGTGCGGGTCGTCCTCGACACCCTGGAGCGCGACGGCCGGATCATCCGCCAGGTCGGGCGCGGCACCTATGTGGCCGATGGTATCCGCGCCGAGGCGACGGAGAGCCTGATGCTGCCGACGCCGGCCGAGCTGATGGAATTCCGTCTCGCCATCGAGCCGTCGCTTGTCGAGCTCGTCGTGCTCGGCGCCACGGATGCGCGGCTGGAGGAGCTGAATGCCATCGTCGCCCAGGGCGGGAGAGTCGAGCGCTGGCAGGAGGCGGAGGCGGCCGACAGGGCGTTTCACCAGGCGCTATTCGACGCGACGGGCAACCGTCTCTTCGCCGAGCTCGGGCAGCGCCTCAGCGGCGCGCGCGAGAGCCGCAGTTGGCTACGCCTCAAGGAGGGCAGTTTCTCGCCGGAGAAATGGGCCGTCTATCATCGCGAGCACGAGGTCATCGTCGCGGCCTTGCTCGACCGCAATGCGGAGAACGCCAAGAATGCGCTGCGGCGCCATCTCGGCGGGGTGCGGGCGAATGCCCGCATGGCGGTCTGGGAGCTGTGAACGAGCTGCCGCGCTTCAGAAGCGCCAGATCAGTGGCACGATGAAGACGGCGACGACGAAGAACCAGATCAGCAGCGGCAGGCCGAGCTTCCAGTAGTCGCTGAAGACATAGCCGCCCGGGCCCATCACCATCAAATTGGTCGGCGTCGCGATCGGCGTCAGGAAGGCGCCGGCGGCGGCGACGGCCGTGCTCATCAGCACCGGGCGCGGCGAGATGCCCATGGCGGTGGCGGCGGCGACGCCGATCGGGATGATGATCAGCGCCGTCGCCGTGTTGCTGATGAGCTGGCCCAGGATCGCGGTCAGCACGAACAGCCCGGCGAGCAGCGCCGTCGGGCCGGCATCGCCGACCAGTCTGACGAGGTGGTCGGCCAGCATCTTCGCCGCGCCGGTCTCGATCATCGCGGTGGAGAGCGGCATCATCGCGCCGACCAGGATCACGGTGGTCCAGCTGATTGCGCGATAGGACTGCTCGACGCTCATGATGCCGCAGAGGATGATGGCGCCGGCCGCCAGCAGGCCCGCTACGGCTGAGGGCACGACACCGGTCGCCAGCATCACCACCATCGCCAGCAGGATGACGATCGCCTGCTTGGCGCCGGGGCCCATCGGCACGGCCTGGCGCCGGACCAGCTCCGGCGAGCTGACGACGAGAACGTCGGGATCGTCGAGATGGGTGTCGAGCGCCTTCCAGGTACCTTGCAGCAGCATGGTGTCACCGGCCTGCAGCGCAACGCCGCCCGGTTTGGTTCCTCCAGGGCTCTGGACCTCGCCTGCGCCGCGCTGGACGGCGAGGACGATGAGGTCGCCGCTCGGTGTGACCATGCCCGGGAATACGCTCTGGCCGATCAGGCCGGAGCGCGGCGGGATCACCACCTCGGCCAGGCCCGAGCGGCGGTTGAACAGGGTCTCCTCGCTGTCGCCTGCACCTTCCTCGCGGAAGGCGAGATGCATCTGCGCGGCGAAACTGGCGGCGATGTCCGCATCGCCGCGCAGCAGAAGATGGTCGCCCTCGGCGATCGCCGTGCGTCGCAGCGGCCCGGCCGTGTCGCCGTCCTGTATCGCGACGAGCTGGAGCCCCGGCCATTGGCCGAGGTCGAGCGCGCTGGTGGGCGCGCCGACATAGGGGCAGGTCGCGCGGATGCGCAGCTGATGGACACCGCTGGCCAGGCCGTATTGCTCGACCAGCGTCCTGGCGTGGCGGCTGAAATCGGCCGGCATGGTTGCGCCGTTGCGCTGCGGCAGCAGCTTCTCGCCGAACAGGATGATGATCGCCATGGTGCCGGCGAGCAGCGGGATGCCGGCCAGAGCGAACTCGAAGAAGCTGAAGCCCCGGACGCCGGCATCTGTCGCGGCTTCGGAGACCAGCACGTTCACCGGGGACCCGGTCAAGGCGAGCATCGAGCCGGCATGGCCGGCGAAGACCAGCGGCATCAGGAGCTGTGAGGAGTTGCGCTTGAGCCGGACCGCGATGACGACCACGACCGGCAGCAGCGCCGCGACCGCGCCGTTGAGGCTGATCAGCGCGACCAGCAGCGAGACCAGCCCCATCATCATCAGCAGCAGGCGCGTCCGGCTTTCCTCGCCCGCGCCCTTGATCAGGAGCTGCCCCGCCCAGGCGGTGACGCCGGTGATCTCCAGCCCCGAGCTGACCACGAAGAGCGAGGCGATGAAGATCACGGCGGGGTCGCCGAGGCCGGCGAGCGCCTGGGGCAGGGTGAGCACGCCGGTCGCCCAGAGGCCGAGCGCCGTGCCCATGGCGACGAGCACGACCGGCACCTTGTTCGTGATGAACAGGACGACGGCGATGGCGATGATCAGGCCGGTATAGGCGATCGGGCTCACGCGGCGGTTCCTTGTGGGGCCTGCTCGGTCGCAGGGGCTGCTTGGGGTCTCAGTCTGCCATCGTCGCCATCAGGATGCCGAGACGGCAGCCTTTCTCGTATTCGATCAGGTTCACATATTCCTTGATCGTGTGGATCTCGGCCTGTCCGGCGCCGATGGTGATGGTCGGCACGCCGTGCTTGTCGAGCCAGTTGGCGTCGAGGCCGCCATTGGAGAACAGATAGACCGGCTCGATACCGAGGGCGCCGAGAGCTTTGGCGGCGCGCTGCACGACGGGCGAATCCTTGGCGAGCTCGAAGGGCGGATAGGCCGGCTTGTGGCTGAACGTCACCTTCGCCGTCTCGCCGGCATCGTCCTTGACCTCGGCCTGCGCCTTGGCGAAGGCAGCCTTGAAGGCCTCGGCGATCCTGGTGGCGAAGGCCGCCTCGGGGCTGCGGGCTTCGCCGCGGATATAGGCGTAGTCGGTGACGACATTGGTCGCGTCGCCGGCGGCGACCGTGCCGCCCTTGCCGCCGAAGATGCCGACATTGCTGGTGCCGTGCCCGTCCGGCTTGACGATCTTGCCGAACCAGCCTTCGCGGCGGGCTTCCGCGATCGCGATCGAGCCGACCAGCGTCGCCGAGATGCCTTTCTCGGGCGCGACGCCGGCATGGGAGGCCTTGCCGGTGATCTCGACCTCCCAGTTCTCCTGCCCGACAGCGCCGATCAGCAGCTCGGAGGCGAGCTGGCCATCGACATTGATGCACATCGCGGCGCCGCCGAGATCCCGGGAGTCCAGCTCGCGCGCGCCGTGCAGGCCGCTTTCCTCGCGCACGGTGAACAGCAGCGTGATCGGCGGGTGGGGCAGCTTGTGCTTGATCAGGGTCTCGGCCAGCACCACGAGCAGCGCGACGCCGGTGCGGGCATCGCCGCCCAGCGCCGTGGTGCCGTCGGAGACGATGCGATCGCCCTCGCGCTTCGGCTTGGCGCCGGCGCAGAGCGGCACGGTGTCGAGATGGGTCGAGAACAGCAGGCGGGGGCCGGCCTTGGTGCCGGGCAGGTCGACGATGAGGTTGCCGGTCTCGGTCGGCAGCGGAATCCGTTTGTTGGCGTCGTCGAAGCGGATCGCCGAGGCCGGGACGCCAGCGGCCTTGAGGGCCTCGACGACCGCCTTGCCGATGTTCGCCTCCTTGCCGGTCACGCCTTCGACCGAGAGGAAGCGCATCAGGTGCGCGATGGCGGCTTCGACGTCGAGCGGGATGGCGGGGGTCGTCATGATCTGCCTCCGAGGGCTGAATTGGCGAAAAAAGCTGGCGAGCGGGTTCAGAGGCCCCAGGGCAGGCCGAGCATCTTCCAGACGGCGAAGAGCGCGGTCCACAGCACGAACATCCAGACGACATAGGGCAGCATCAGCGAGACGACCGTGCCGACGCCGGCATTGCGGTCGTATCGCTGGATGAAGCCGACCACGAGGGCGAAATAGGCGTTGAGGGGCGTGATCGCGTTCATTGGCGAATCGCCGATGCGATAAGCGGCGAGCACCGCTTCCGGCTCGACGCCGAGCTTCATCAGCAGCGGCACGAAGACGGGGGCGAAGATCGCCCATTTGGCGATCGCGCCGGTGAGCAGGAGGTCGATCAGAGCGACCACGACGATGAAGCCGAGCAGCAGCGGCAGCGCGCCGATATTGGCGGCCTGCAGTGCACCCGACAGGCTCAGCGCCATCACGGTGCCCATATTGGTGTAGGTGAAATAGGCGACGAACTGGCTGAGCACGAAGAACAGGAAGATCGTGCCGCCCATGTTCTTGATCGATTTCTCGATCGCGGCGATCACCTCCGGCAGCGTCTTCAGGGTGCCCGCGCCGATGCCATAGGCCCAGCCGGTGACCAGGAACATCAGCATGATCAGCGCAATCAGGCCGTTCATGAAGGGCGAGTTGCCGATCAGCTCGCCGGTGGTCGGGTTGCGCAACGGGGCGCCTGACGGCAGCGTCAGCAGGCAGAACACCGCGATCAGCGCCAAGAGGCCGAGCCCGGCGTAGCGAAGCCCGCGCGATTCCGCCTCGGAGAGCACGGCGCCCTGCTCGGTGACGGTGCCTTCGGCCGCCAGCTTCGGATCGTAGGGGCCGAGGCGCGGGGCAATCATCCGGTCGGTGATGAAGGCGATGATGACGGTCAGGAACAGCACCGAGGCGATCGAGAACCAGAGATTGGAGGCAAGGCCGATCGTGCGGTTGGGGTCGACAAGGCGCGCGGCATCGTTGGTGAACTCGACCAGGACCGCGTCGAGCGGCTTGATCAGCATGTTGACCGTGAAGGCGCTGGCGACCGCTGCGAAGCCCAGCGCCAGGCCGGCCACCGGGTGGCGGCCGACGGCGAGATAGGCGATGCCGGCGAGCGGGATCAGGACGAGGTAGCCGGCATCGGCGGCGATGCTGGCGATGATGCCGACGAAGGAGAGGATATAGGTCAGCGCCCAGCTCGGCGAGACGATCACCAGCTTGCGGATCAGCGCGGTGACGAGGCCGGATTCCTCGGCGACGCCGGCGCCGATCATCGCCACGATCATCAGGCCGACGGCCGTGAAGCTCATGAAGTTCGGGATCAGCGACGAATACATGAAGCGGATGCCGTCGATGGTCAGCAGGCTCCGGATCGCGGTGCTCGCCGTCTCGATCTTGTGCGTGTCGGGGTTGATCCGCTCGAAGGTGACGGCGGCGCCGAACAGTCCCAGCACGGCGGACAGCGCGATGACGATGCCGATCAGGATCAGGAAGATGACGACGGGGTGCGGAACCATGTTCCCGACCCGCTCGACCGTGTCGAGGAACCTCTGCATGGTCGTCTTCGGTGCAGCACTGGCGCTCGTCATGGTATTCCCCCTGGAGCCGGAGCTTTCAGCGATAGGATTGCAGCCGGCGGGTGGTAGCCTGTTGTCCAGTGAAGGCGCCGACTGAGCTCCGAATTCCGACCGCGAATATTGAACCCGGTTGCCGGGAACGCATCGGCAGGGAATCCCAGAGTTTGGTTGTCTGTCTCAAAGTTGGCCGATCGAGCCTGTCGGAGGCATGTCGCTTGGCTGCTGCGCAGGTCGAGCTCGCTGTGATGGGCGCTCTTGCAGCCGCAGGTGTGGCATGGCGCGGTCGAGCCGGCGCCTACAAATGAGATGAGCAGCCCAGAGTTGGGATTCTGGACTGATCCGTGTTCCCGCCGGTGTTGCTAGCGTCTCCGTGGTTTCGCGGCCGCTAGGCGCTCGCTGGCTCGTGACGTCATGGCCATCAAGGGAGGGAGCGCGATGCATAGACAAGACTTTCGGCACCCGGTCCCGCGTCGCTGCCTGTCTTCGGCGGCGTCCACAGTATCTGGAATCGCTTCTCCCCGTGGGCTGGCGGCGGCGTGAGCCTCGACCGGAGCCTTGGTGTCGAAGCCGCCGCCTGGGCGGTCTCGGCCGCGCGTCTCGACGATTTCCGGCCGCTGCTTCCGGCGGAGGAGGAGATCGTCGCCAAGCTCCAATCCGGCGAATTCGACGGGCTGGGAGACGGCGCCCGGCCGATGCAGCCGGACCCGGCATGCACGGTGCGCGCCGCCTTCCTGCGCTTCCTGATCCTGGGCGGCGAGGCGGGCTGCCGGCCGCATGAGAAGGGCGTCCTCATTCGCGGCGCCTGGATCTCGGGTGCTCTCGACCTCGAGGCCTGCCGCGTCTTCTGCGACATCGGCCTGAACGACTGCCATTTCGAGGCGGCGCCGATCCTGCGCGCCGCCATCATCAACCGCCTCTTCCTCGATGGCTCGCGCCTGCCTGGCCTGCAGGCGGAACGGCTCGAGGCGCGTGGCGGCGTCTATCTGCGCGCAGCCGAGGTCGACGGCGTGGTCAATCTCGACCAGGCGCGCATGGGCGGCAATCTCGAATGCGCCGGGGCGACGATGCGCGGCCGCGGCGGCTATGTCCTGCTCGGCCGGAGCCTGGAGGTGCGCAATGTGCTGCTCCACGGCGCGACGCTGCGAGGCGGCATCAACCTGTCGGGCGCCGTGCTGGCCGCTGATCTGGATGCGGCGGGTGCAACCATCACGGCCTTCGAGCGGGTGGCGCTGGAGGCGAGCGAGCTCTCCTGCCAGGGCAGCGTCGTGCTGCGCAGCGCCCGCACGGTCGGCGAGGTGCGCCTGACCGGCTCGGTCGTCGCCGGAGATCTCGATTGCTCCGGCACCATCGTCGAGAATCCCGGCGCAGCCGCGATCGAGGCGAGCCGTGCTGTCGTCAAGGGCGCCTTCTTCCTGCGCCGCGAGGCCCGATTGGACGGTATGCTCGCGCTCACCGGCACCTCTATCGGCACGATCCATGACGAAGCGGCCTGCTGGCCGAAGCGTGGCGATCTTCTGCTCAACCGCTGCCGCTATGGCGCCTTCATCGACGGTCCGGTCGATTCCGAGAGCCGCCTCGACTGGCTGGCGCGCCAGACGCCCGAACGCTGGGGCGAGGATTTCTGGCCGCAGCCCTATGAGCAGCTCGCCTCGGTCTTCCGCGAGATGGGACATGGCGAGGAGGCCAGCTCCGTGCTCGTCATCAAGGAGCGGCTGCAGCGGCGGGCGCGCCGGGCGCGGGCGGAGAACCCGCTCTGGCGGGCGCTCCTTTTCGTGTCCGACGGCATTCTCGGCATCACGCTCGGCTATGGCCGCCGGCCGCTGTTCGCCCTCGTCTGGCTCGTCTTCTTCTGGCTCCTGGGCGTGGCCGTCTTCGCCTACGCCGAACGCCAGGGCGCGGTGATGCCCAACAGCGCCGTCGTGCTGCGCGCGCCGGAATGGACCTTGTGCGGCATCGAGCGGGGCGAGCAGCGGCAGCTTGTCGCCAGCGGCGCGTCGCAGGGGCTGGCGGGCTCGGGCCAGACCCAGCTCGACTGCTTCCGGCAGCGCTGGGAAGCCTCGAGCTATCCCGCCTTCAGCCCCTGGATGTACTCGCTCGACACGCTCCTGCCGGTGCTGGACATGGGCCAGCGCTCATTCTGGCGGCCCAATCCGACGAAGCCCGGCGGGCGGGTCGCCATCAGCTATTTCTACCTCCAGTCCGTCGTGGGCTGGGCGCTGAGCCTGCTCGCGGTCGCAGGTTTCTCCGGCCTGGTGAAGTCGTCGTGACGCCGGAGCCTGTCGCGGGGCGTCGACGGGCCAGCCGCTCACGCCGCCACGATCTCCCGGGTCATGCCGCCACCGTCATCTTGTCGATGCCGTAGACCCGGTCGACGATCAGCAGGGCGACCACCGCCATCAGCAGTTGCAGCGAGCTCAGTGCCGCGATCGTCGGGTCGAACTGGTTTTCCAGATAGCTCAGCATCACCACCGGCAGCGTCCCGGTGCTGGCGCTGGCGAAGAAATAGCTGATCGGCAGGTTGTCGAAGGAGGTCAGGAAGGAGAACAGGGCGCCCGCCATGATCCCGGGCCGGATCAGCGGCAGCGTGACGTGCCAGAAGACCCGGGCCGGATCGGCACCAAGGATCGCCGCGGCTTCCTCATAAGCTGAGGGCAGGCCGGCATAGACGCCCGCGACCGTCCGGATGACATAGGGCAGGCAGACGACCGTATGGGTGATCAGTAGCGCGGTGAAGGAGATGCCAATCCCGAGCCAGGACAGGAAGAACAGCGAGGCGAAGCCGATGACGATCATCGGCATGGAGAGCGGCGAGAGCAGGAAGGTCATCACCGCGCTGGCCCAGGCCCTCCGCGAGCGCGCCAGATAGAGGCAGGCCGGCACGCCGATCAGGCAGGAGAGCAGCGTCGCGGCGATCGCGACGCCGATGCTGACCTTCAGCGCGCTGACGAAGGGCTGATACGCGAAGATGTTGGCGAACCACTTTAGCGACCAGCCGGGAATCGGGAAGGCGACATAGCCGGCCGAGGTGAAGGAGACGACGACCACGATGATCGGCGCCAGCATGAAGGCGAAGAACAGCACCGTGAAGGCGACGAGGCCGATATCGATCCAGTCCCGCTTGCGCGCGCGCATCGCTCAGGCTCCGCGACGGCGCACGAGGCGCAATTGCAGGAAGAGGCAGGACAGCGCCACCACGAGCAGAAGCGAGCTCATCGCGCTCGCCATGCCGAAATCGCGGGTGGTGTTGAACTGCTGGTAGATCAGCAGCGGCAAGGTCTGGAGGCCGCCGCCAAGCAGGACCAGGGTGACGAAGCTGCCATTGGCGATCATGAAGACCAGGATCGCGCCGGTGCCGATGCCGTCGAGCGACAGCGGCAGCGTGATCTCGCGAAAGGCGCGAAACCGTCCAGCGCCGAGGATTTTGGCCGATTCCTCCAGCCGCCGGTCGACCGATTGCAGCACCGTCGCGATCGAGAGGACCATATAGGGCACGAGCACGTGCACGAGTGCCGCGATGGCGATGCCCGGCGAGTTGGTCAGGCGCAAGGGGGCCTCGATCAGCCCGAGCTGGTCGAGCAGCAGGTTGTTGACGAGGCCGCGGCGCGCGAACAGCACCTGCCAGCCGAAGGTGCGCATGATGATCGAGGTCAGCAGCGGCGCGATCAGCAGGAAGATGATCAGGCCCGCCCAGCGGCCGGACTTGCGCACCAGCACATAGGCGACGGGATAGCCGATCACGATGCAGATCGCCGTGACGCCGGCCGAGAGCAGGATCGTCTCCGCCGTGACGCGCAGGTAGAAGCTGTCGGTCAGCAATGCCGAATAGCGCGTCAGCGTCAGCTGGCCCTCGGCGCCGACGAGGCTGCGCATGCCGTTGTCGAGCAAGGGCAGCACGAAGAAGACGAAGAGGAAGAGCGCGGCCGGCATCGCCAGCAGCCACGACATGCCTCGCGGCTTCTTATGTCCGCCCAGTGCTGGCGCGGGAGCTTGCATCGTCACGACCTTCGTCCGGACAAAGCCGCCGCTGCCCGGGTAGGCGGCAGCGGCTCGCCGATCAGCGCCCGATCTCGCGGTTCCAGCGATTGACCCAGTCGTTACGCACCTTCGCGATCTCCTCATAGGGCGGGAACTGTGTCTGCTGCCAGGGCGTGATGCGCGGCTTGAGCTTGTCGCTGTAGACCACGTCGGTGTTGGTCACGCCGTAGTTCATGATCTCGGCGAAGAGGGTCTGGTTCTTGGCGGCCAGCACCTCGTTGATGTAGTCCCAGGCCAGCGGGTCGGCATTGACCGGCTTCTGCACGGCGACGCCGTTGAGCGAGCCGCCCTCCGACGGGTTGATGAAGTCGATCCAGGTCGCGCCGGAATCGTAGTGGTTCCAAGTCCGCCCGTCGAAATAGATGCCGAGCTCGGCCTCGCCCGACGAGAGGTGGTTGAAGAAGTCGTTCGGCCCGGCCCAGAAGACGAGGTTCTTCTTCATCTTCTCCATCGCCTTGAAGAACGGATCGACGTTCTCGGTGCCACCGCCGAAGGCCTTGGCCATGGCCCAGATCAGCATGATCGGCGTCACCGCATAGCTGATCGACGGGACCGAGGCGACGAACTCGCCCTTGGCGACGCGATCGACGAATTCGGCGAAGGATTTCGGCGGGTTCTTCACCCGGTTCTTGTTGAAGGTGATGCCGCCGACGCCGTAGTCGAACAGCGTGCCCTTGCCCATGACGGAGTCGGTCAGCTCCTTCGGGGTCTTCGCCAGGTTGGGCAGCTTATCCACCGTGAAGTCGTCGACGAGGCCGGCCTTCGCCGCGGTCAGCGCGAGGTCCGGCGTCATGATCAGCACGTCGACCGGCGGCTTCTTCGGGCTGGCCTCGACCTGCGCCAGCCATTGCGGCGGCCCGCCGAGCGAGACATTCGCCTTCGCCTTGGTCTTGGCCTCGAACGGCGCGACGAAGCATTTGCGCACGGCCTCCTCCCAGACGCCGCCGAAGGCGGTGACAGTGATCGACTTGGCCTGCGCCTGTGCGAGGCACGGCATGCCGCCGGCACCGAGGCCGGCGGCGAGGGCGGTGCCGCCACCGATAAATCTACGCCTGTCCAGCTTCGTCATCGCAGGGCTCCATGGTTCGAGGGCGTTTGCATCGGGCTGGTGTCAAAGTTCCGCGGCGGCGGCCGCGAGCCGGTCTCGCGCCGTGCGCAGGGCATCGTCGTCGGCGCCCACGCGCGGGAAGCCGTCCGGCAAGGCGGACAGGGCCTGCGCGAAGATATCACGGCGGCGACGCTGCCGCGCCGAGCCGGGCAGGGCGACGAGACCGGCATTCAGCCGGTCCATCATCTCGGGCGTGAAGACCACATCCCAGCGCTCGCGCTCTGGCCCGTGGCCGCCGGCACGCTGCAGGGCGGCGCGGCGCAGCCTGGTCGCTGCTTCGTCGACCGCGCCACCGCGGACCACCACGCCATAGTCGCGGGCGGCCGCTTCCGCGGTGACGAAGCCGTTGCGCACATCGTGCAGCACGGCCTGCGTGTCGCGCTCCGCCGGATCGCCCCAGCCGCCTGCGCCGGGCGTCAGGAAGGTGACGGTGTCGCCGGCATTGATGGTCAGGACGTCGATCTTGCCGAGCCGGCGCTCGTCGGGGCGGCCGCGATTGACGATCAGTTCGCCCGGCGCGCCCGACCTGCCGTCATTCGAACCCCATGGCCTGAACAGCAGGCGCTCCATGCCACGGCCGAGCACGTTGGTGTCGTCGGCGAGGGCGCGGAAGGTGAGTTCCATGCCGCAGCCGCCGCGCCAGCGCCCGGCGCCGCCGGAATCGGGCCGCAGCGCATAGCTCATGATCTCGACGCCGAGCTCGGCTTCGACGGTCTCGACCGGATTGTTGGCGAGGTTGGAGATGCCGCTGTCGCGGCCGTCGACGCCGTCCCGGCCGGAGCGGGCGCCGGTGCCGCCGATCATCGGCTCGATCACCTGGACGCGCCGGCCGCCGCGGCCGTCGGGCTCGGCCATCACCACCGGGATCACGGTGCCGGAGGAGGCTGCCGGCATCACCTGCGGCAGCGCCTGGCCGAAGGCGCCGTTGAGCACGTCGTTGACGCGGATCGCCGCGGCATGGCGCACGCCGGTCGCCGCCGGCTCCTGCGGGTTGACGAGGCTGCCTTCGGGCGCGGTGATCCTGACCGGCTCGAGCAGCCCGGCATTGAGCGGCGTCGTCGGATCGAGCGTGTTGACCAGCGCCAGCACGCGCAAGGTCAGCCAGGCATGCGGGCGTCCGCGCGAAGGGATGTTCATCGCGGTCGCGACCTGCGGGTCGGTGCCGGTGAAGTCGAGATGGACCGTCCCGTCGGTGAAGGTCGCGGCCAGCGCGATACGCACCGGCAGCTGCGTCGCCGCGTCGTCGTCGAGATAGTCGCTGAAGCGATAGGTGCCGTCAGGGACGCGCTTCAGCACGGCGCGCGCCTTCTGCGCGGCGTAGCTCATCAGGTCGGTGGCTGCGACGCAGACCGCGTCCGCCCCATGCTGGCCGATGGTCTGCTCCAGGCGGCGCCGGCCGGCCGCGAGCGCCGCCAGCATGGCGCGGATGTCGCCCATGTTCGCTTCGGGCGTGCGGCTGTTGGCGTCGAGGAAGAGGCGGACCTCCGGCACCATCTCGCCGCGCCGCATCAGCTTGACCGGCGGGATGCGCAGGCCTTCCTGGAAGATCTCGGTATTGACAGGCGAGATGCTCGACGGCACGCGCCCGCCCACATCCGAGCAGTGAACGAAGCACCAGCCATAGGCGACGATCCGGCCCTCGTGGAAATAGGGCTCGATCATGTGCAGGTCGGGCAGGTGGGTTGAGAGTCCCTCCGAGCGATAGGGGTCGTTGGTCAGGATGACGTCGCCCGGCTCCAGCGGCCCGACGGCCGCGATCGTCGGCAGGCATTCGAGCCCGACGAAGCCGGAGACGCCGATCGAGCGCGGATAGGCGAAGAAGCGACCGTCCAGCCCGGCCAGCGCACAGGCGAAATCGGCGGTTTCCTTGACATAGAGTGTGCGGCCGGTGCGCTGCAGCGTCACGCACATCTCCTCGCTGACCGCCGCGAGCTTGTTGCCGAGGATGGCGAGCGTGACCGAGTCGAGCTTCATGACGGCTGTCTTTCGAGATGCAGGTTGCCGGCCTCGTCGGCCCGCGCGCTCCAGCCGGGCAACAGGATCGTGGTGGTGTCTTCCTGCTCGATGATCGCCGGCCCGCTCACCTTGTCGCCGGCGCCGAAGGCGGCACGGCCGTAGACCGCGGCGTCCAGCCAGGCGCCGCGCCGGAACAAGGGTCGCCGACCGCTGGCCTGCGGCTGGCCGTTGCCGGCCGGAATCCGGGGCTGGGTCAGCTTAGCCGTCTCGCCGACCATGGCGAGCCGCGCCGTGCCGAGCTCGACCGGGCTGTCGCCATCACGGAAGCCGTAGATGCGCTCATGCTCGCGGTGGAAGGCCTCGGCGACGGCGTCCTGCGTGCGGCAATCCTGGTCCAGCCGCACGCGCAATTCGTAGGCCTGGCCGGCATAGCGCATGTCGACCCCTCGCTCGATCCGCCGGCTGGTCGCCTGTTCGCCCTCATGGTCGAGCCAGGCGGTGCCTTCGGCCGCAAGCTCGGCGAATACGGTTTGCAGCAAGGCGGCGCTTGCCGGATCGAGCGGGCGGCGCAGGCTGCGCACGAAGTCGCGGCGCAGATCGGCCGCGACCGCGCCGAGGGCGCAGAAGGTCCCGGCGGCGGGCGGGATGACGACGCTGCCGATGCCGACCTCCTCGGCCAGGAGGTTGGCATGGGTCGGCCCGGCGCCACCGAAGGGCACGAGTGCGAAGCCCGCCGGATCGAGCCCGCGCGCGGCGAGGGTCTTGTAGAGCTCTGTCGCCATGCCGGCGGTGGTGACGGCGAGCGCCCCTTCCGCCGCACGCGCCGCGCCATCAGGCCCGGCGAGGCCGATGCGATCGGCGATCTCAGCCAGGGCCCGCTCGGCCGCACCCTTGTCGAGCCGCATGCGCCCGCCGAGGAAGCCGCCCGGGTCGATATAGCCGAGCGCCAGATAGCAGTCGGTGACCGCGGGCTCCCGGCCGCCGCGGCCATAGGAGACCGGGCCGGGCATGGCGCCGGCGCTCTTTGGCCCGACCTTGAGGATGCCGTGACCGTCGACCCAGACGATCGAGCCGCCGCCGGCGCCGATCGCCGAGACGTCGACGACCGGCAGGACGAGCGGCAGCCCGCCAATGTCGGTGCGTGTCGCCAGTTCCGCCGAGCCGGCATGGGCGACAGCGATATCCGAGGAGGTGCCGCCCATGTCGAAGGAGATGATCGAGCTGACGCCGGCGGAGCTCGCCAGCCGGGCCGCCGCCATCACGCCCGAGGCCGGCCCGGACAGGATCGTTTCGACCGGCCGATCGATGGCGGACGCAAGACTGAGCGAGCCGCCATTGGAGGCGGTCACCAGGATCGGCGCCTCGACGCCATCGCGCGCGAGCCCCTGCTTCAGCCCGGCGAAATAGCGCTGCATCAGCGGTTGGATATAGGCGTTGAGGCAGGCGACCAGGGTTCGCTCGTATTCGCGGATCTCCGGCCAGATCGCCGCGGCCGAGGTGATGGCGAGACCGCCCGCACCGACCGAGAGCTTGTCGGCCAGTTCGATCTCGGCCTCCGGCCTGGCATAGCCGTTGATCAGGACGAGGGCGGCGGCATCGGCGCCCAGCGCCTTGAGCTCGGCTGCGACGCGCGCGAGCTCTGCCTCGTCCGGCGCATGCGTGACCTCGCCGGCGGCGGACAAGCGCGCATCGATCTCGACGACAGCGCAGCGCGGGACCAGCGGTTCCTCCTTGCTCGAATGGAAATCGAAGGAGGAGGGCATGCGACTGCGTGCGATCTCCAGGATGTCGCGGAAGCCCTTGCTGACCACGAGCGCGATGTTGGCGCCGCGCCGCTGGATGATCGCGTTGAGGCCGATCGTGGTGCCGTGCATCAGCAGCGAGACGTCCGCCGCGGTCAGGCCGGCCTTGCCGAGCAGCGACTTGAGCCCCTCGATCAGGGCGCGGGACGGCTCGTCCGGCGTCGACGGCTCCTTGTAGTAGACGAGGCCGCCTCCCTGCGGGTCGGCCAGCACGAAATCCGTGAAGGTGCCGCCGACATCGATGCCGATGCGCGCGCCCTGTCCCTGTGAACTCGTCATGCAACCTCACTCCGCATCGATCGGCACCGCGTCCTGCGGTGCCCAACCGAGCGTCAAACCATCGCCGAGCCGGAAGGAGACGGTGCCGAGCGGCCCGTCCGCCTGCCGGTAGACGATCAACTCGCGCCCAAGCTGCGCGGCCTCGACCTGATAGGCGGCGTAATTGCCGCGGAACACGGCGCCGATGACCCGCCCAGTGAAGTTGGCGCCGTCCCCGGCCTCGGCTGCGAGACGCATCCGCTCCGGTCTGACCGAAAGCGTCAGTGCGGCGCCCGCCGTTGCCGGCTCAGCCAGCGGCACCGGTACCTCGCCGCCCGGCCCGAGCAGGAGCAGGTTGCGGCCATCGGGCGCGACCTTGCCTGCGAAGATGTTCGAAGCCCCGAGGAACTCGGCGACGAAGCGGCTCTGCGGCCTGTCGTAGATGTCCGTCGGCGTGCCGATCTGGAGGATGCGGCCGCCCTGCATCACCGCGACCCTATCCGACATCGACAGGGCCTCTTCCTGGTCGTGCGTGACCAGCAGCGTCGTGATGCCGAGGCGCTGCTGCATGGTCCGGATCTCGAACTGCATGCTCTCGCGCAGCGACTTGTCGAGCGCGCCCAGCGGCTCGTCGAGCAGCAGCACCTTGGGATTGACGACGAGCGAGCGGGCGAGCGCGACGCGCTGCTGCTGGCCGCCAGAGAGCTGCGACGGGTACATCTCCGCGCGGTCCGGCAACCGGATCAGGTCCAGCATCTCCGCCACGCGTCGGTCGCGCTCGGCCCGGCCGACATCGGCCATGCGCAGGCCGAAGCCGATGTTCTCGGCGACGGTGCGATGCGGGAACAGGCTGTAGTTCTGGAAGACCATCCCGAGCTTGCGGCGATGTGGCGGCAGGCGCGACACATCCGCTCCGCCGATCAGGATGGCGCCTGAATCGGGATATTCGAAGCCGGCGACCATGCGCAGCGTCGTCGTCTTTCCGCAGCCGGAGGGGCCGAGCAGCGCGACGAGCTCGCCCGCCGCAACCTCGAGATCGAGATCGCGGACCGCCAGGACGGAATCATAGGATTTGCGGACGCCGGCGAGCGTCAACGTCTCCGCGGAGCCCCGTCCGGCAGTCGTCATCGGAGCGCCCCGGCACAGGGCGGTGTCGTCGCTGGTGACGGCATGGGAAACCCGTTCCCTTTTGATTTTGTAGCGCTACAATGGCAGAGCGATCAGGTGAGTCAAGCGCGGGCCCATGCTCTTGCGAGGTATGGGGCGGCGGTTCGAAAGCAGGCGCAGGCCGTGCCGGCCGAGGAGGCGCGATGACGAAGTGCGGGGAGGCAACCGGGCCCGTCACCATGCAGTCCGTCGCCAGGGCTGCCGGAGTCTCGCCGATGACGGTGTCGAACACGTTCAGATACCCGGAGCGGGTGCAGGAAGAGACGCGCCGGCGCGTTCGCGAGGTCGCTGCCGAGCTGGGCTACATTCCCAATCACGTCGCCGGAAACCTCGCCTCGGGCCAGAGCCGCGTCATCGGCGCGGTCATCCCCTCGATCAAGAATTCCAGTTTCTACAAATATGTCTGCGGCATGCAGGATGCTGCCGCCGAAGACGGCTATGAGCTCGTCCTCAAGCTCGCCGATACGAAGCGGCAGGAGACGGCGGCGGTCCGGACCTTCATCGGCCTGCGGGTGGCGGGTCTGACGCTCGTCGGCAAGGAGCACGAGGACCACGCCGCCGACCTGCTGCGGAAGACCGGCATGCCGGTGGTGGAGACCTGGGTGCATCGCGATCCACTCGACATGGCCGTCGGCTATTCGTCGGCGGCGGCGACGCAGGCCATGGTCGATCATCTCGTCGCCGCCGGCCGCCGGCGCATGGGCTTCGTCGGATACTCCGGCGATGTTGCCGGTCGCTACATCGAGCGTCTGCCGGCCTTCGAGGAACGCATGCGCGAGCACGGGCTCGCTCCGGACCTGTGCCACTTGGCCGACGAGGCCGACGGCTTCGGCGCCGGTCCCAAGGCGCTCGATGCCCTCCATCGCATGGACGGGTCGATCGACGCCCTGCTGTGCCCGACGGACATCGTCGCAGCCGGGGTGCTGTTCGAATGCGGGCGGCGTGGTTGGAGCGTGCCGGAGCGCCTCGCAGTTGCCGGCTGGGGCGATTACGAGATCGCCTCCGAGATCTCGCCGCAGATCACGACGGTCCAGCCCAATGCCTACGAGATGGGCCGCACCGCGATCGACATGGTCGTCGCGCGCGCATCCGGCCTGGAATCGTGGACGCGCCTGACGGATACGGGGTTCGAGATCATCGCGCGGGCCAGCACGACTGCCGGAATGGAGTAGGCCGGGCCGTCCACGCCATCGCAGGCGGGGGCGCGACAGCTTCTAGCGGCGAGCAACGGCATCGAGCCAGATCGACACCGCGACGGCTCCGCCGTCCGGCGAGCCGAGGGCGCGTTCGCCGAGATAGCTCGCCCGGCCGAGCCGCGGCTTCATCATGGCGGTTGCTTCCGCGCCTGCCTTCGCAGCTTCCGCCGCCAGGCTCCAGGCCTGGGCCGGAGGCAGGCCGTATTGAGCCGCTTCGGCCAAGGCTCGTGCCGCGGGGAGAAGGGCGTCGAGCATCGTCCTGTCGCCGGCATGAGCGCCTCCCAGTTCGGAGACGGCGTCGGCGCCTGCTGCGAACGCATCGGCCCAATCGGCGAGCCCGGTGCTCGGCCCCTGGGCGAGGCGGCGGGCGGCGCGTAGCAGGCCGACCGCGTAGAACGGCCCCGAGCTGCCGCCGATGGCGCGCCGCAATTGCCCGGCGAGCAAAGCGAGGACGGCGGCGGCGCTGTCTGACCTGTCCGCGCTGCATGAGGCCCGGATGGCCTCCGCGGCACGGCTCATGCTGATGCCGAGATCGCCGTCGCCGGCCTTGCTGTCGAGCTCGGTCAGATAGGGCTCGGCCGCTTCCAGTGCCGTCGCGCAGGCGAGGGCGGCGTTTTGCACGGCCGCGCCCAGTCTGTCGGCCGACGGCATGGTCTCGTCCGCAGCTTCGGCCTCGCCTACGCCCGCAAGGCCCGGCGCCTGCGGGATGACGCCGGCGCCCGGCCAGGCCGGGGCTGCCGTAGCCTGGTCGAGGAGGGCGAGGCTGTCGTCGTCGACCGCCATCAGCGACAGCGAGAAGCCCGGCATTTCGAGCGCGCTCAGCAAGGTGCCGGCCCAGGCGCGTTCGACGATCAAGCCTTGCTCGCGCAGGTGGGCGAGGGCGCGCCGGGCGATCACCGCGAGCTCCATCTGCGTCGTCCCGCCGAGATTGTTGACGAGCAACCCGACGCGCGCTCCGGCGACATGGCCGGCTTCGCCGAGGATGATTTCCAGCATCCGGTCGGTGATCGCGTCGGCGGAGGCGATCTGCTGCCTGGAGACGCCGGCCTCTCCATGAATGCCGAGGCCGAACTCGATCTCGTCCTCGCCGAGCGTGAAGCCGGGGATGCCGACCGCCGGGATGGTGCAGGCGCCCAGCGCCACGCCCATGGTCCCGGTCGCGGCTGCCGCGGCCCGCGCCGCCGCTGCTACCGTCGTAAGCGGCTGCCCCTGTTCCGCCAGAGCTCCGGCGATCTTGTGGACCAAGACGGTGCCGGCGATGCCGCGCCGTCGCTCCTTCGGCACGGTGTCGCGCAATGCGACATCGTCCGCGACGACGACGATCTCGGTCGGGATGCCGCCGGCCCGCGCGATCTCCGCCGCCAGGCCGAAATTGAGCCGGTCGCCCGTATAGTTCTTGACGATGAGGAGCGCGCCTGCCGGCCCGGCGGCGGCGCGGATGGCGGCCAGCACCGCGTCGACCGAGGGCGAGGTGAAGACGTCGCCGGAGACGGCGGCGTGCAACATGCCCGCCCCGACATAGCCGGCATGGGCCGGCTCATGGCCGGCGCCACCGCCGGAGATCACCGCGACCTGGCGGCGGGCGGGCGCGGGGAGGTCGCTGCGCAGCACGACGTCGTGCTGCGCCAGCAGGATAAGCCCGGGATGCAGCGCGACGAGCCCTTCGAGCATCTCCCTGACGACCTTGCGGGGATCGTTGATCAGCTTCTTCACGATATCCTCCCGTGCGGCCGTCTCGGTCGTCAGCTGCCGTCGTGGGCAGCGATTCCGGATGTCACTGCGATCCTGCCGTGATGGCAGCGTTGCGGGAAGCCGCCATGTCGAGATATTGCGCGGCCGAGACATCGGGATGGTCGAGCCAGTAGTCGGCGTAATAGGGTACGAGCGGCTGGTAGGCGTCGAAGACACGCCGCAGGTCGCGCACCGCGTCGCCCCCCTCCGCCGGCAGCGGATTGGCCATGTCGATCCGCAGGTCGATCAACGGTCGCTCGACATGGGGGGCGCAAGCGATGAGACCGGCGGAAGCATGCCCGATCGGCTCACCACCCGCCGCCGCGCCGGCCTCGATGGCCTGCACCAGCCTTTCGAGGAACGGGAGAGACGCGTTCGTGGCGAAGGCGTGGTGGATGGCTTCCACGACCTCGGGGCCGGCCAAGCCGTTGCCCATCGCGACGAATCCCTCGCCGACGCGATGGCCGGTATAGGCCTTTCCTTTCCGTGGGCTGTGCGCCGCGGCCCGGCCATCGGCCGTGACGATGCCGATCTGGCGGTAATCGAAGAAGGGGTCCTTCTGCTTCAAGGCGCCCAGGATCTCCTCGGGAGACCAGCCCTTGGCGGCGAGCTCGAGGCCGACCAGTCCGTGACGCCAATCCGAATGGCATTGCGAGGAGATCGCCGCGACGCCGCCGCGCACATGCGGGCAGCGCGAGGCCACGCCGAGCGGGCTGGTGGCGAGGCAGACCCCGAGCAGTTGGGTCTGCGGGCAACGGGCAACGATGGTGAAGGTCATGCTTTCAGTCTCCCGGCTGAGGTCAGAAGGCGCGCGGTGCCACCGAGCGGGCGGCGTAGATGTCGACCAGCGGCAGATATTCGTCGTAGAGGCGGCGCAGATCGGCCAGCGCGTCGCCCCCGGCCTCGACCGGGCGGCTCGGCAGATCGACGCGCAAGTCGATCTGGCTCTCCGCACCGGGCGAACGCACCAGGAGCGAGGCGGAGTTGATCGGGAAGCTGCCGTCGAGCAGGCGTGCGGCATTCTCCAGCCCGGTCAGCATGCGATCGGCCATCGGCGTTCCCGGCGGTCCATTGGCAAAGCCTTCGGCCAGGGCGTCGAGCGCCGCCTCACCGGGCGCGAGCCCGTTGCCGAGGCAAAGCAGGTTCTCGCTGATGCGGTGCCCGGCCCAACTGGTCGCCTGGCTGCCCGTATGCGCGCCGATCTGCCCGTCAGCGGTCAGGATGCCGATCTGGCGGTAGTCGAGCCAGCGATCGTGCTGGCGTAGCGCCTCCAGCACTTCGGCCGCCGTCAGCCCGCAACGGACGAGGTCGAGCGCCAGCGGCCCGACCTTGAGATTGGTGAAGCCCTGGCTCGCAATCGCCGCGCGCCCCGTTTCCAGATGCGGGCAGCGCGAGCCGATCGCGATCGAGCTCGACGCCAGCGCGATGCCGAGCGTGCCGTCGCCCGGATCGCGCGCGAGCACGCTGAGCATCGTGCCCCTGTGGGTGAGATCGATGTTCATGCGGCCCGGCCGGTCTGCTGGAGGCGGGCTTCGTCGACAAAGCTCTCGATCGCGCTCTCGGCGAGGCGGCGGATCAGGGTCTCCAGGCGCGTCTGTGCGGCCGGGTCGCCGAGATCGGGCAGCGCAATGCTGAGGGAGCGATGGGTGGGGGCATAGACCTCGCCCGCGCGCTCCGGATGAGCCTCGACATAGGCTTCCAGGAAGATCCGCTCCTCCTCCGTCGTCAGCTCCGCCAGCTTCACGATGGGCCGGATCTGGCCGCTCGGAATCGCGAGGTCGTAGGCCGGGCTGGTGATCTGCGTCACGAAGCTGCGGGTATGGCCGAGCGACTCGGCGATCGTCTGCCGCACCCCGGAGCCGCGCCGCTTCAGGAAGGTCTGAAGCAGCAGCTTGTAGCGCCGGACGGGCATCAGCTCGTCGAACAGCTCGAAATCTCTGGCCGTCGAAGCGGCCGCTTTCCGGGGTTTCGTCATGTCTCGACCAAACGTCATTCTCCTGCGCCGATCAAGCGAAATGTTTAGTTGAAAGCGGCGAAGTGGGTATCTGGAAGCGACAGGTGTGTGTCCGAAAATTAAGCTGACGGGCCCGTTTTTGCAGCTGTGTGGTAGGCGATGCAGTTATGGTGGTGATTTTAGTTTCAAAAATTATCGTTTATTTTCAAATAGATAAATAGATTTTCTGGCGCACCATGAGGGAGGTGAGGGGTTCTGGTCGATTTTTCCGCTTGCCGCGGGAAGAGTTTAGTCAATAAACTTTCTGTCGATGGCTCACATCACCCTGGGAGGGGTCACATGAAGGGTTCCGGGTTCTTCATCGGCGCGGCCATGGCGGTCGCGCTGAGTGCGGGGGCGCATGTCGCGGCGAATGCGGCAGAGCCGATCGTCATCGGGCTGTTCGGGCCGATGTCGGGCGAGCGCTCCGCGCTCGGCGCCCGCTTTAAGGAGGCGGCGGGCATGTTCGCCGACGAGCTCAACCAGGCTGGCGGCATCGCCGGCCGTCCGGTCGAGATCAGGGTCGAGGACACGCGCGGCAATCCACGAGAGGCGGCGACGCTCGCCCAGAAGTTTGCGCAGGACCCGGCGGTGCTCGCCGTGGTCGGCGGCCAGACCTCGACGGAGTCGATGGCGGCAGGGCCGATCCTGGCGGAAGCCAAGCTGGCGCAGGTCGCGCCCACAGCTGGCCATCCGGACTACGTCAAGATCAGCCCCTACCAGTTCCGCACCACGCCGACCCATGCGTCGATGGTGCAGCCGCATGTCGACATGCTGATGAAGAAGCTCGGCATGAAGAAGATCGCGATCGTCTACTTCAAGGACGATTGGGGCATGGTGACCAACACCATGATGAGCAAGCGCCTGAAGGAGCTCGGCGCCGAAGTCGTGCTCTCGGAGGCGATGATTCCGGAGACGCGCGACTTCCGCCCGCTGATCACCAAGATCAAGGCGGCCGCGCCGGACGGCGTCTTCCTCGTCAGCCATTACGCGGAGTCGGCGCTGTTCATGCAGCAGCTGCGCCAGGCCGATCCGAGCCTGAAGGTCGCCGGCACCGACACGCTCAACGATCCCAAGTTCATCGAGCTCGCCGCCGGCGCCGCCGAGGGCGTGGTGATGCCGACGCCGTTCCTCGCCTCGGCGCCCGAGGCGGTGAAGTTCACCAAGGCCTATGAGGCGAAGTTCGGCAAGGAGCCGAATTATTATTCGGCCTTCACCTGGGACGCGATGCTGATCGTCACCAGCGCGATGAAGGATCTGGCGGCAGCCGGCAAGCCGATCACCCGGCAGGCGATCCGCGACCAGATCGCGGCGGCACCGCCGCTCAAGGGCGTCAGCGGCAGCCTGAAATACGAGGGCTCGGGCGATCTCGGCGAGCGGCAGATCAACTACATCGTCGTCAAGGGCAGGGGCTACGAGCCCTTCAACTGAGACGAGCCGTCAACGGGGCCCGGCCTCGGAAGGGATGCCGCAATCATGGTCGAATTCCTCAGCCAGGTCCTGAACGGGCTGGTGATCGGGAACGTGTACGCGCTCGTCGCCATCGGCTTCTCGCTGATCTTCGGCGTGACCAACCTGATCAACTTCGCTCAGGGCTCGCTCCTGATGCTCGGCGCCTTCTTCGCCTATACTTGCGTGCGCCTCGGCCTGCCACTCGCGGTGGCGGCGCTCGCCTCGGTCGCGCTCACCACCGCGGTCGGCATGCTGATCGAGCGGGTGGCGCTGCGCCCGCTCGAGAACGCCCCCTGGATCGCGCCGCTGCTCTCGACCCTCGCGATCACCTTCATGCTCGATCAGGCGGCTGAGATCATCTGGACGCCGGAGGCGCATCCGTTCCCGAACCCGCTCTCGCGCTACAGCCTGGTGATCGGCGCCGCCTACGTCACCGGCATGGATGCGGCGATCCTGGCCATCTCGCTCTCCGCGATGGTCTGTCTCTATCTCTTCCTGACCCGCAGCTGGGCCGGCCGGGCGCTGAGGGCGATGTCGCAGGACATGGACGCCGTGCGCCAGATGGGCGTGCGTACCGACCGGCTGCGCCTGCTCGCCTTCGGGCTTGGCGCCGCGCTCGCCGCGATCGCAGGCGTGATGGTCGCGATGTACTACCAGACCGTCTATCCGCAGATGGGTGTGCCCTTCGGCCTGAAGGGCTTCACCGCGGCCCTGCTCGGCGGGCTCGCCAGCATTCCCGGCGCCGTCGTCGGCGGCCTGCTGCTCGGCGTGCTCGAGGCGCTCGCGGTCGGCTATGTCGGCGAAGGCTTCCGCGACATGGTCGCTTTCGGCATCCTGCTGCTGATCCTGACCTTCCGCCCGCAAGGCCTGCTCGGCGACAAGCGGCTCGACGCGCTCGGCGGCTCGCGCGGCGCTTCCGGCGTGATGCCCTCGACCAGCATCCTGATCGGGCAGGGCGGCCAGCCGCTGCCGCAGACCAGGCTGTTCGACCTTCCCTATCCGCTGCTGGCGCTGGCGGTGGCGGGCTGCCTCATGCTGCCTTTCCTGCCGGTCTCGGCCTATGTCGTCCAGGTCGGCCTGCAGGTTGCGATCTTCGCCCTGCTTGCCGTCGGGCTCACCATGCTCTCCGGCGCGGCCGGGATCATGTTCCTCGGCTTCTCCGGCTTCTTCGGCGTCGGCGCCTATGTCGCGGCGCTGGCCGCCAAGCAAGGCGCGCCGGCCGATCTCGCCCTGCTCGCCGCCGCGCTGCTTTGCGCTGCGCTTGCCGGCCTGGTCGGGTTGGTCTGCGCCGGCCTCACCGGCCATGTCGTCGGGCTGGCGACGCTCGCCGTCGGTGTCCTGATCTGGCTGATCTTGCTCAACTGGACGGATGTGACCGGTGGCCCCAACGGCGTCTTCGGCATTCCGCGCCCGTCGCTCTCCTTCCTGCCGGATATGCCGCTGATCTCGGTCTCGGCGCAGTATTGGCTGGCGCTGGCGTTGCTCGTCCTCGCCGTCCTGGCGGTCGGCCGTCTGCTGGCCTCGCCGGTCGGACTGAGCTGGCGCGCCATCCGCGAGGATCGCGTCGCGGCCCATGCCGCCGGCCTGCCGGTCCGGCGCTATCTCGTCACCGCCTTCGTGCTGGCCGGGGCCTGTGCCGGCCTGGCGGGCGGGCTCTTCGCCTTCCTGCAGCGCTTCATCAGCCCCGACAGCTTCCGGCTCGATACCTCCTTCCTGATGGTCGCGATCATCGTGCTGGGCGGGCTCGGCAACCTCACAGGCGCACTGCTCGGCGCCGCCGCGCTGATCGTCCTGCCCGAGGTCCTGCGCGAGGCGGCGGAGTACCGGATGATCCTGTTCGGGGCGGTCCTCTACCTCACGCTGCGGTTCCGGCCGCAGGGCATTGCAGGAGTCCGTTGATGCACGGGATGCACAATCCGGCTCAGGGGCTCGTCCTCTCGGGATTGGAAGTCAGCTTCGGCGGCCTCAAGGCGGTCGGCGGCGTCGACCTTGCCGTCGCGCCCGGCGAGTTCGTCGGGATCGTCGGGCCCAACGGCGCCGGCAAGTCGACCCTGATCCAGACCGTCACCGGCTTCGTCCGGCCGAGCGGCGGCAGCATCGCCTTCAACGGCGAGCGCCTCGACGGGCGGGCGCCGGAGGATATCGCGGCGCTCGGCGTCGCCCGGACCTTCCAGACCAGTCGCGTCTTCCCGGCCCTGACGATCGCCGAAAGCGTGCGGGTCGGCCTGCAGCGGACGCTGATCGGGGGCGGGCGGGTGCCGAGCCGCTTCGGCCGGATTGCCGAGCCGCTCGGCGCCGTCCTCGGCCTCGGCGGCTATCGCGCCGCGGCGCGCGAGGCGGACGCGAAGGTCGAGGAGATCCTCCAGCTCTTCGGCGAGCGGCTCTGGCCGCGCCGGGATCGGCCGACGCACAGCCTCTCCTATGCCAATCGCCGCCGGCTCGACATTGCGCGGGCGCTGGCGACCGCACCGGACCTGCTCCTGCTCGACGAGCCGACCGCGGGAATGAACCCGACCGAGAGCCATGAGCTCGCCGACCTCCTGCTCGACGTCAGGCGCCGCTTCCCGGCGATGGCGATCGTCATGGTCGAGCACAAGCTCGACATCGTCCGCAAGCTGACGCAGCGCACCATCGTCATCGCGCAGGGCAAGGTCATCGTCGACGATGAGCCCGATCGCGCCTTTGCCGACCCCGGTGTCGCGGAAGCCTATCTCGGCCAGGGCGGAAGCGTTCGCAGCCATGCCGTGGTCAAGGGCCATATCGACCACCAGCCGGAGGTGCCGATGCCCGGCGCTCCGGACAGCCCGGCGATCGAGCTTCGGAACGTCGACATCTTCTATGGCCCTGTCCAGGCGCTGTTCGGCGTCTCGCTGCAGGTCGGCCGCGGCGAAGCCGTCGCCGTGCTCGGCGGCAATGCGTCGGGCAAGTCGACCACGATCAAGACGGTGCTGCGCCTGGTGACGCCACGCAAGGGCGAGATCCTGCTCTTCGGCGAGCCGCTGAGGGCGCGCAGCACGGCCGAGGTGATCGACCAGGGCATCGCCTCGATCCCGGAAGGGCGACGGATGTTCGCCGAGCTGACCGTGCGCGACAACATGCTGATGGGCGCCTATGCCCGCCGCAACACGCCGCGCCAGCAGCTGGAGCGCGACATCGAGGCGGCGGTCGCTGAGTTCCCCTGGCTCGGAACGCGCCTCGACCAGCTCGCAGGCACGCTTTCGGGCGGCGAGCAGCAGATGGTCGCCATGGCGCGCGCTTGGCTGCGCAAGCCGCAGATCCTGTGCATCGACGAGCCGTCCATGGGCCTGTCGCCGCTGATGGTCGACCGTGTCTACGAAATCCTGGCGCGCTGGAAATCGCAGGGGCTGACCATCCTGATGGTCGAGCAGAGCGCCAACAAGGCGCTTGAACTGGTCGACCGCGCCTATGTGCTGCGCAATGGGCTCGTCACCATGGAAGGCTCGGCCGGCGACCTGCGCGAGAATCCGGCCGTCCGCGAGGCTTATCTCGGCGGCGATCACGCCCCGGCCTCGTCCTCCGCTTCATCGGGCCTTGCGCCCGCTCCCGCTCACTGATCCGGCACGGAAGCCGATCCACCTCAGGAGTTCGTCACGATGGGCTTGCGCGTAGGCGTCGATATCGGCGGCACTTTCACAGATTTCGCGGTTCTCGATCCCGAGACCGGCCAGTTCGAGATCGGCAAGGTGCTGAGCACCCCGGCCGATCCGGCCGAGGCCGTGATCGAGGGGCTGAAGGCCCGCATGGCCCAAAGCGGCCGGCAGATGGGCGAGATCGAGGAGGTCGTCCACGCCACCACGATCGCGACCAACACCGTGATCCAGCGCAAGGGGCCGCCGACCGCGCTGATCACCACCAAGGGCTTCCGCGACGTCATCCTGATCGGCCGGCAGAAGCGCTACGAGCTCTACGACAACATGGCCGGCCGGCCGGCGCCATTGGTGCCGCGCGATTTCGTCTTCGAGGTCGCCGAGCGTATGCTCTGGACCGGCGAGGTCGAGACCGCGCTCGACGAGGCCGGGGCGCGCGCCATCGCCCGCGAGCTGGCGGGGCAGGGCGTGGTCGCGGTCGCGATCTGCTTCCTGCACGCCTACGCCAATCCCGCCCATGAGCGGCGCGTCGCCGAGATCCTGCGCGAGGAAGCGCCCGATCTGATGGTCTCGATCTCCAGCGAGGTCTCGCCGCTTTATCGCGAGTTCGAGCGCACCAGCACCACCGTGATGAACGCTTACGTCATGCCGGGCGTCGCGACCTATGTGGAGCGGCTCGACCGGCAATTGCGGGCGCTCGGGACGCGGGCACCGATGCTGATCATGCAGTCGAATGGCGGCGTCGCCACGGCCGAGACGGTGAAGCGCTTCCCGATCCGCATCATCGAGAGCGGCCCGGCCGCCGGCGTGCTGACGGCGGCGCGCTTCGCCCCAGCTGCCGGTACCGACAACCTGATCTCCTTCGACATGGGCGGCACCACCGCCAAGCTCTGCCTGGTCGAGAACGGCAAGCCGCTGCTGACCAGCCAGTTCGAGGTCGACATGACCCATCTCAAGAAGGGTAGCGGTCTGCCGGTCAGCATTCCGGCCGTCGACCTGATCGAGATCGGCTCGGGCGGCGGCAGCATCGCCAAGGTCGCGCTCGGTGCGATCGCGGTCGGGCCCGAGAGCGCGAGTTCGGTGCCGGGCCCCGCCTGCTATGGCCGCGGCGGCAGCAAGCCGACCGTAACCGACGCCGATCTGGTGCTCGGCTATCTCAACCCCGACTATTTCCTCGGCGGCGAGATGAAGCTCGATTCCGAGGCGGCGCTGACGGTGATCGAAAGCGAGGTCGCCGTTCCGCTCGGCATCGACGTGATGCAGGCGGCCTGGGGCATCCACGAGATCGTCACCGCGCAGATGGCGCAGGCTGCGCGCGCCGTGACGATCAATTGCGGCAAGGATCCGCGCCTGTTCGCGCTCGTGCCCTTCGGCGGCGCCGGGCCGGTGCACGGCACGCGCCTGGCGCGCATGCTCGGCTGCCCCAGGGTGGTGTTCCCGCGGGCGGCCGGCGTCGAATCCGCCGTCGGGCTGCTGATGGCCGAGACCTCGCTCGACCTTGCCCGCACCCAGGTGATGAACCTGCAGAGCGAGGCGATCGCCGAGATCAACGCGCTCTATGCCGATCTGGAGTCGCAGGCGCGCCGCCAGCTCGACGAGGCCGGGGTCCCGCGCGAGCGGCAGAGCTTCTCGGCGAGCTGCGACATGCGTTTCGCCGGGCAGGGCTTTGAGATCGCGGTCGACCTGCCGGTCTATCCCTATGACGCTGCCGATCTCTCGGTGCTGCGCCAGGCTTTCCACGACGCCTATGCGAGGGCCTATGGCGACCGCACCTTCGATCCAGGCTGGACGATCGTCGCGGTGCATTGGCGCCTGCGCGCCATCGCCACCGGCAAGACACTGGCGATGGACACGCTGCCGGCGCTGCGCGGCGGGGTCGAACGCGCCAGGCGCGGTCAGCGCCAGGTCTGGTTCCCCGAGACCGACGGCTTCGGGCTTTGCCCGGTCTACGACCGCTATCGCTTGAGCGCCGGCGACGTCATCGCCGGGCCCGCCATCGTCGAGGAACGCGAGTCGACCATCGTCCTGCCGCCCGGCAGCGAAAGCACGGTCGATTCCCACGGCAACCTCGTCACCACGCTCTCCTGAGGACACGCCATGAGCACGATTGATCCGGTCACCTTCTCGGTGGTGTGGGGCGGCCTTCTCTCCACCGCCGCCGAGATGGGCAGCACCTTGCTGCGCACCGCCTATTCGATGACGGTGCGCGAAGGCTCCGACTTCTCCACCGGCGTCTTCGACGCCGAGGGCGACATGATCGCCCAGGGTGACTACAGCCCCGGCCATCTCGGCTCGATGGCGTTCACCGTGCGCCAGATGCTCGATTATTACCCGAAGGGCTCGCTCGGGCCGGGCGACGCGGTGATCTGCAACGACCCGACCATCGGCTCGGGCCATCTGCCCGACATCTTCATGGTGACGCCGGTCTTCCATGACGGGACACTGATCGGCTACACCGTCAACATCGCCCACCATATCGATGTCGGCGGCAGTGCGCCCGGCAGCGAAGAGGTCGTCGGCGTCAGCGAGACCTGCCAGGAAGGCATCAAGCTGATGCCGGTGCTGCTCTACAAGGCAGGCGAGCCGATCAAGGAGATCCTGCGGATCATCGAGGGCAATGTCCGGATCAAGGATGTGCTCGGCGATCTGCACGCCCAGTATGCCGCCAACATGACCGGGGTCGCCCGCATGCAGGGGCTCGCCAGGCAATATGGGCCCGATCAGCTCGCCGCCTGCATGCGCGAGATCGTGGCGCGTAGCCGCGGCGCCATGGTCGAGGCGATCGCCGAGCTGCCGAAGGGCACCTATCATTTCGAGGACGTACTCGACGATGTCGGGCCTGACACCGAACCGGTGCCGTTCAAGCTTGCGCTCACCGTCGAGGACGGCCGCGTCATCTGCGACTGGGAGGGCACCGGGCCGCAGCGGCCGGCGGGCATCAACGCCTACATGCAGTATACGCGGTCCTATTGCATCGCCGCGATCAAGGCGGTGACGCTGCCGCGCTCGCCGCAGAATTTCGGCATCATCAGCTGCATCGAGATTCGGGCGCCCAAGGGCAGCTACGTCAACCCCAATCCGGGTGCGGCGAGCGGCGCGCGCGCCGTCAATGCCAACCGCATCTACGAGGTGGTGATGGGCGCGCTCGCCCAGATCGTGCCGGATCGCGTCATCGCCGCCAGCTCCGGCTTCTGCAATCCGAAGGTCAGCGGCACGCTCAGCCCCCATACGGGCAAGCCCTTCCTCGCCTGGATGACCGCGATCGGCGGTGTTGGCGCCCATCGCCATCGCGACGGGCAGGAGGCCACGACCTCGCCGACCAACGGCACCAACACACCGGTCGAGGTCCAGGAGATGAACGCTCCCGTCTTCGTCGAGCGGATGGAGCTGATCCCCGACACCGCCGGCGCCGGCCGCTTCCGGGGCGGCATGGCCGTGCGCAAGGATGTCAGGCTGCTGGCGGATGTCGGTCTCGTCACCAATCTCGGCGATCGCTATGTCAACGCGCCCTACGGGCTGGAAGGCGGGCTGCCGGGGTCGCGCGCCGCGACGATCCTCAATCCGGGCGGGTCCGGCGAGCGCAGTCTGCATTCCAAGGGCACCTATCCGCTGCGCAAGGGCGACGTGCTCAGCATGCGCACCGCGGGAGCCGGCGGCTTCGGCGATCCGGCGGCGCGGGCTCCCGAGGCCGTGCTGCGCGACGTGCGGCAAGGCCTGGTTTCGGCTCGCGCGGCGCAAGGCATCTACAAGGTCGTGCTGAGCGAGGATGGCCGGGACATCGACATCGACGGGACGTCGCAGGCGCGGGCGGCCACCTCGCTGGTATCGCAGTGACATCAGGTCGTTTGGCGGGCCGAGAGCGCCGGTTCATGGACGGGACGCATGACACCTAGAGCATTTTCGCGCGAAGGGGACACCGGTTCGCGTGAAGAAAATGCGATAAAACAAGGGCCTGGAGCAGTTCGTCGGTTCGGAGAAACGCGGAACTGCTCTAGTCAAGCCTCAGCGGCCGCTCGCTGGCGTCGGCAGTTGTGCCGGGGCGGCGGCGAGCGGCGCGGTGTGGTGGCCGGGCAGCACCACGGTGTTGCCGGCGGCGTAGAGGAGGCAGGAGCCGGTCGCCCCGTCGCGGGCCGGGTCCTCGTTGCAGACTTTCAAGGCCTCGCTCTCGGCCGCAAAGGCGCTGCTCGCCCCGGTCTTGACGAAGATGCGGCCGAGCGGATGGATCGCCATCGCCTTCGGTTCGCGCGCCAGCGCATAGCCCGCGATGTCCGCTTCCTTGCGTCGTTCCAGCGTGATCGCCGGCACCTTCTCGGGGCGATAGGGGCCCTGATAGTGCAACCGCTCCATGTCCCGGCGTGGCCACTCGCCGCCGGACTGGGGCATGCGGATGGTCTCGTTCACGGCGAACAGGATGCAGGGCTCGTCATTGCGAAGCTGGCAGCGCTCGAGGACCAGCTCCTCGGCGGCCGCGGCCGAGGGGCTGTCGGAGACACGAAAACTTCGCTGCTGCTTCGGTGACACGGCGATGGCGCGGTGCTGTTTGCTCTCCTGATAAGCCTGAAAGACGCGCCCTTGTGCTTCGAACCGTCCGCGGGGGACCGGATGGTCCAGGCCCAGCACGCTGAGCAGCAGCGCCTCCCGCCCTTCCGGCGTCGCCGGATCGGGCGCCGTCGCGCTGTTCGAGTCGGGACGGCGCAGCTCGGGCGAGCGATTGCGCTCCAGCTCTTCCAGCCGGTTGCGCGCCAGCGAGGCGAAGACGCCGCTCGGGAAGCGCGCCAGATAGGCACGCAGATCGGCTGGGTTGCGGCTGCCGCGCACGCTTTCCCAGAAGACCGTCTCGGCGCCGGCTGCCGCGGTGCCCGGGGCAGGGGCGCCGGCCGCCGCTGCGGCGGCAGGAGGAGTGGCTGCCGTGGGAGGCGGCGCGGAGGCGGCTGCGGCGCGGAAATAGAAGCTGCCCTCCAGAGCCGAGTTCTCCCAGGGCACCTGACGCCCCTGCGTCGCCTCGCGGACCTCGCGCCTGATCTCGGCCATCAGCTGGCGGATCTCCAGCCCCGGCGTCTCGATGCGCTTCAGCAGCGCGGTGGTGAACGGGCTGTTGCGGCCGCGGCCGTCGTCGGCGACCGTGCCGGGCGCTGTCGCGAAGGCGACCAATGTCCCGACCGTCGCGCTCGTTTGGCCAAGCCCAGATGCCGCCGGGGCGCCGCGGCCTGAGGCCTGCAGGCGCTTGCGGAACGGATTGTCGCGGCAGGCGTCGAGCACGAGGATCGAGAGCCGCGCGGCGCCGTCGAGCTGTTCGAGCACGCTGTCGAGATCGAGCGCCTCGAAGCGCAGGTCGCGATCGCTGCGGATGTCCGCGGGCGCAGGCAGGAGCCAGTTGCGTCCGGAGGCTTCCAGCCCGTGGCCGGCGAAGAAGAAGAACGCCGCGTCGGCGCCGCGGGCGCGCTGGCCGAGCCGCCTGACACCGGCTTCCAGCGCCAGCCGGTCGGGGTCGACCAGCGTTTCCGTCTCGAAGCCGAGGCGCTCGAGCACCGCGCCGAGGTCGCGGGCGTCGTTCGGCGGGTTGGCGAGCGCCGGCACGTTGCGATAGCCGCCGACGCCGACGATCAGGGCGACGCGGCGCTCCTGCTGCGCGAGGGCGGGCGAGGCCGCGAGCAGCAATCCGAGGGCAAGCAGGAGTAGCCGGTTACAGCCCCTCCGGCGGCGCCACAGTTCCGTCCGCACACTGCCGAACCGCATGGCGCGACCCCAGCTCGCAACCTCTCCGTCAGAGTCGCATTTCGGCGGGGGAGCTGCAACATGCGACGTCATGATCCCTGCCGGGCTGTCAGGAGAGGCGCCTGTCCTGCAACTCGGCGATGCGCTCGATCATCTCCTGGTGCTCGGCCAGCAATTGCTGCATTGGCCCGATCGGCCGGAACGCCCGCTGGTCCTGCTCTTCCTCGCCTTGCTCGGCCCAGGCGGCGATCGCTTCGTCGGCGGCGGCGAGGTGATCGGCCGACAGGGAGGGCGGTCGCGGGGCACCGGCTTCCTCGACGAGACGATTGGCGATCTCCTGGCGCAGCTCTTCAGCGCGGTCGAGCATCGGTTCGAGCGGGTCAGTGTAGGGCATCTGTCGAACCTTGTTCCGTTCCAGCACTCTGAAGTGCGAAAGGCGTCGCGGGCAATACGGCTCTTCCTCCCGCGTTCACACCCTATGGGAAGTCGCAGCAGCGGGAGATTTTTCGGCTGTAAAACAGATGGTTGAGACAAAGTTCTCACTTCGCGCGCAATAGCGCACGCCGTAGAAGCTGTTGACGGGCCGCCTTCAGCCTTGCCTCGGCCGCGCGAATCTCCCGTCATTTCTCATCACAGAATTGCCTTCTTTCTTAAGCAAAGGCGCCCATCCTTCCGACTGCCGTACCTGCGCTATCCTCCCTGCAAGGCGGACCATGACGATGTGGTTTCGACCATGACGACGCCTGCCTCCATTGCCGCATGGGCACTCGGCGTCGCGCTGCTGGCTGGAACATTGCCGGCTTCCGCCCAGGCGCAGCAACTCGCGGCGAGGACCCGCGGGCCGGCATCGCCGCCGCCGGCATTCCTGGATTTCTGCGCGAAGAACCCGGCGGAATGCCGCCGCTCCGGCGCCCCGACGCGGCAGGTGCCGATGACGCCGGAGCACCAACGCGACCTGCAGGAGGTCAATGCGCGGGTGAACTCCACGATCACGGAGGTGTCCGACCGGGAGCATCATGGCCGCGAGGATGTCTGGAGCATCCCGACCGACGGGAAGGGGGATTGCGAGGATTTTGCGCTGCTGAAGCGCAAGCAGCTGATCGAGCGCGGCTGGCCGTCCTCGGCCCTGCTGATCGCGGTCGTCGGCACGCCTGCGGGCGAGGGGCATGCGGTGCTGATGGCGACGACCTCCGAGGGGGATCTCGTTCTCGACAACAAGACCTCCCGCGTCCTGCCCTGGACCCAAACGGGGTACCTGTTCTTCACCCGCATGTCGCAAGCCAATCCCCGCGCCTGGGAAGCGATCGATGGCGGAACGGTCGTCGTGACCGCTGCGACCCGCCGTCCGTATCGGCCCTGAGCGGGCCGCTTGCCGCGAATGCCCCGGCCGGTCAGCCGGGGCATGTCAGGGCGTGCTCGCTCTGGTCTGCGTATGCTCGTTATCCGCTTGGGAATGCCCGTGATCCGGTCAGGCTGGCGTGTGGCCTGACCGGATAGAGCGGCTCCCTCAACGGCCATGGCCTCCGCCGCCGCCACCGCCTCCGCCGCCATTGCCGCCGCCACCGCCGCCGTTGCCGCCACCGCCACCGTGACCGCCGCCGCCATTACCGCCGCCGCCACCGCCATTGCCGCCATTACCGCCGCCGCCATTGCCGCCATTGCCGCCGCCGCCACCGCCATTGCCGCCGTTGCCGCCACCGCCGCCGTGACCGCCGCCGCCATTACCGCCGCCGCCACCGCCATTGCCGCCATTACCGCCGCCGCCATTGCCGCCGTTGCCGCCGCCGCCATTGCCGCCGTGACCGCCGCCGCCATTGCCGCC
>JAAEQB010000067.1 GCA_024231975.1 Allobosea sp. | reverse complement strand
GGCCATCCTCGGCGGCGCCACCCGCACCAGCAATTCGGCCGACTTTCGCGGCGGCGACATGGTGGCCTTCATGGGCGGTTGCGACATCAACCTGCGGCAGGCACGGATCGCCCAATCGCCGGCGGTGATCGACGCCTTCGCCTTCTGGGGCGGGGTCGAGATCAAGGTGCCCGAGCAGTGGAGCGTGTCGGTGCGGGGCGTGCCGCTTTTGGGCGGCTACGAAGACAACACCCGGCCACCGCTGGCGGAAGACGAGCTCGCCGCGGATGAGCCGCGCCAGGAGCTCATCATCAAGGGGTTTGCCATCATGGGCGGCGTCGAGATCAAGAACTAAGGGCCGATGCATCCGATCCTGGCCCAACGCCGGCGTCTGATCTTCTATCTCGCGGTCTTCCTGCAAGCGGGCCTGCTGCTCGGCGAGCTCATGGCCCGCAGCACCGGAGCGCCGCGGATCGACGCCGTCGTGCTGGCCATGCCGCTGATGCTGGTGCACGCCTTCAGCTGCCTGGCCTCGTGGTTCCTGTGCCGGTCCGTCCCCCTCGACGAGCAGCGTCCCGAGCGGCTGCTGGTCGTCCACCTGGC
>JAAEQB010000066.1 GCA_024231975.1 Allobosea sp. | reverse complement strand
CTCCTTGACGGCCTTGGTGATGTCGATCGAGGCAGAGTTGAGCGCTTCGATCAGCAGCGAGACGCGGCGCGCGAAATTGTCGCTGTCCGAATCCTCGCGCTCCTTGCGGCCTGCTTCGATCCGGGCCTCGACCTGGGCAGTGGTGTCGGCAAGCGCCACCATCTGGTGGGTCAGCCGCTCGGAAGCACGGGTCGCGGCGACTACGGCCGCCTCGGTCGTCTCGGCAAGGTCGGCGAGCTGGCGCCGGATCGAGGCGTCGATCGCCCGGCGCAGCGCATCGCCCGCGGCTTCCTCGATCGCGCGTTCGGCGTGCGGCACGATGCCCGACAGCGTCTCGCGGGCATGGCTGGCGGCGGCGCTGGAGGTCTCGCGGACGCTCACCAGCGCCTCGACCAGCTGCGGTGCGGCGCTTTCGGCAAAGCGGCGCGTGGTGGCAATGGTCTCGTCGACGATCGCGCCCAGCTGCTCGGCCTGCTCGCCGCCGGTGGCCAGCGTCTCGAGCAGCGAGGCCTGGGTCTTGGCGAGCGTGTCGCGCTGCTGGCCGACCACGTCGGCAATCGCCTCGATCGCGTCATGCGTGCTCTCTGCGGCGGTGACCAGAGCGAGCAGCTCGGGTTTGGAAGCGGCGACCACCTGGCGGCTCGCATTGATCCGGGCATCGAGCCGGGCGAGCGCCTCGGGCAGCGTCTCGTCGATCTCGCGGGCGGAAGCGTCGAGTGCAGTCAGCAGGTCCTCGGAGGTGCCGATCACGCGGCGTGCCGTATCGTCGCCGGTGTCGAGTGCTACTGTCATCGCTTCGACCGAGCCGTGCAGCGCACTCATCGACGCGGCCAGGTTCCCGGTGCGCTCGGTGCCGGCGGCGTGCAGGCCCTCCATCGCGCGGTCGAGCCGGTCGACGCCGGATGCAAGCCCCTCGAACAGCGTGTCGCCGCGGCCCTGCTCCTCTGCGAGGCGGCTGCCGATGCGGCCGATCGTCTCCTCGATCGCGGCCATGCGTGCGCCCATGGCCTCGGCGCTGTCTCGGCCCGCGCGATCAAGCGCCGCCTGGTTGGCGGAGAGCATGGCGAGAATCGCCTCGCCCTGGGTGGCGATGCCCTTGCGCGCCTCGTCCACCGCATTGGCGGCACGATCGAGCACCGCATCGACCTGGGTCGACATCTCGCCGGTGACTCTTTCGAGCCGCGCGCTGGCGGTCTGGCTGGTGGCTTCCATCCGGGCGATGTGCGCGGCGAGCCGGTCGGCAGCGCCGCCGGCGATTTGGTCGGCCTCGCGGCCCCG
>JAAEQB010000065.1 GCA_024231975.1 Allobosea sp. | reverse complement strand
CGCCCGCCACCGCACAACGAAAATATACGCCGCCGCTCTTCGCTACGACGCCATGAATGCCGACATCACGGCCAAACCACGGGTGATACCGATAGAAAACTTCGCGGAACTCGATCCCGTGGGCGTTCTCAAGCCTTGTTGGACAACGATGATCGGCCGCACGGAGCCATCGGCAACAAGCTTTCGATCCTGCTGCAGAATCCCGGCAGAGCACCCAGCTCACCGCCGTGAACGAAGGCCGGAAACTCCAGCCTCCGGCGGTCCAGCATGTGCCCTCGGATCAATGAAACTCAGGGCTCCCTCAGACCGGGCCTCAGATCAAATTTCGGTCAGTCAAACCCCGAAAGGCGGCTGCGAACCTCTTCTTCAATATCCGGCGAGTCTCGATGAAACATTCCGCACAATCCGATATATTTCTTCGTTATGCGATTTCCCGGTAGTCGCTGTAGTATGAGGGGGCCGCAAAAAATTCGACGAGACCCGCGATCAGAAACTGTCATTATGTACCCGCTCAAAAATGAAAGCGTCGGTAATGATTCTGCATACAGAATAATGTTTGAAAACCTTGTCTCCTGAGAAGCATCAAAAAAATAGATACGATCGTAGCGAATGATGACTATTGCATGCAATTTTCTAAATATCGGACTTTTATTGGCGCCACCTTCTCCCCAAAAAACTTCTACAACTGTAGAATACGTTATACCGTTGATCTGGTAAATTCTCATGACAGCCCGACCAAGATAATTAGGTATGGTGGGAAATGTGCTTATTAGAAAATATGTACCGCAGTATTTTTTTAATTTTGAGCTGCTCAGTGACGCTTGATCAACAAGTTGGTTGAATGAATTTTTTGCAATTGGAAAATTGTCAGACAAAGTATTTTTAAAATTTATTTTATATATGAAATCGTTTTTATTTAAAAGAAAGTCATCTATCTCACAATTGAAATAGGATCCAATACGTGACAATGTCTGAATCGATGGGCTCATCGTGCCAGAAATATATTTTGTAAGCTGCTGTCTATTTATATTTAGCTGATCAGCTGCTTGCGATATATTTTCAAAAACCTCAATGGCCGCCCTGACATTTGTTCTGATTGTGTAGATATTTTTGTTTCGATTGGCTGGCAATTTGCCTCTCCTCGTCAAATTGCTCGCGATAATGAGCTGTACCGATCCGCTGACCACTGTCGAAGAGATGATCCGGCCCGGCATGGAGGGGATTGTCGTGGCCCCTTGTATCTACAACATCCGGACCTCGATAAGGGCGGCGCGCACTGTGGAGCCCCCCCCTTTCCATCGGGGTGAAATCGGAAATTCCCGTTGCGCAAAAGGCACCAGCGAATCCGCTCGCACAATATGCGACGCAACAAAAGCCATGATTGGCGCACTCGCTCGGCTCAGCCACCACACTGCGAATGCAGCCACGCATTCCAGGAGAATCTGGGCATTTCTGTCGTAGAAGCTTCATCATCACAAACTCTGAGCCAGCAGCCGTTAAGGTCGCTGCCGACTCGAGGAGCCCAAGTGGCGTCCACAGGGCGCGGCCTTTCCAGAGGCAAAGGCTGTATTCATGTCAGCGTAGACAGTCTGACGCGAATCTCGTCCGTGATTTCAGGCCCATCTCGGTCGAAGATCCCACATGAACGAAGATCACTTATAGTGACAGGTCGCTTTCCGAGCGCCTGAAGCAGGAATGGTATACAGAAAATCTTCCTCGATCCATAATCGGAGACCGACATCGCAAACCCACTTAAATATTTAAAAACAGGAATGGCCGATGGGTAGGCGATCATTGACAGATATCTCTTTTCCTGACCAGTATCTAAAAAGTAGATTCTATCATTGTACTCTGATATGATGGCATTAGACCTCCTAATAAATTTCTTATGTGCTGATAGATTATATTCGCTATCGAAAACCTCAAGCGTTGTCGCGTATGTGAGGTTCTCAAGCTGATATATAACTGTTAAAGCCTTGGCAATTTTATCATCGATCATAGGAAGGAAGCTAATTCTATGATAGAGTCCGCAATACCTTGATAAACCTTCTTTCGCCAAGACAGCTTCTTGCAGTCTCTTCTTAGCAAGAGATTCTAATTGCCATGCCGTTCTTGGTTTGAAGATTTATCTGAATTGTATAGTTTAGAATTAAATACTTGGCTTGACAGTAGATCATTTACAGATATATGAAAGTATGTAGAAAATAAAGTTAATGTTCTCACTGAAGGTACGCTTATGCCAGATAAATATTTATTAAGTTGTTGCCTGTTGATTTTAAGAGCTACAGATGCGGCCGATATACTCGGGAAACGCCCGACGAGTACCCGAATATTATCTCTGAGAACAAGCCTGTTCTCATGCTGGGCGGCGTTCAACATACTCACCGAATGGATTGATGATCGGCATGACGAATTGAACGCATCTATGAAGCTCGCCGACGCGAGCGGCAAGCACCTTCCGCCTTGGCGGATTGCTCGACCTGAAGCCAAAAGAGGCCAACTTCTGTCGTTGCGGAGCTTCAGATATCACTGAATGTCGGCGCATGCCAGTATGCGTGCGTGCGGACTCGACGGATCGACGCATCCAGGTGGCGTACCGATCGAATGATCCATGCATATTTTCGGCATCGCCTTATCTTGCTGTCCCGTCTGGATCGGGCGTTGCAAAGTGACGCTCAGTAGCATCAGTTGGAACTTCTGTGGATTCATATGAAAGTTTTATGACGATATTCTGCGCGCTGGCGCGAAGCTGTCTGCATGAAGGTAGCTTCAGTTTAGAAATTCGATAGAGAGTGTCAAATCGATCGATTTCACGATAACCTCCCTTGGTTTTGACGAAATAATATTCAATAGACAGTCCGTTTCTAAGTTATAATTATCCGACGAATGGTAATTCATTAATCAATTCGGCGCATACAGCATTCCACCGACCGCATATAAATCGTGGAGAGGTTGTATGAGTCTGAATAATATTCGCATTTCCTTCAAGATCGCTCTAGCGATGCTTTTTGTCGGCCTGGTCGGATTGGCCGTATCAATCTTCGCGAGCAAAAAACTCTACGATATCGATGCCGCCTACTCGGTGCTGATCGAGACCCGCCCCCCGGCCATTCTTGCTGCAGCCAGGGCCTCACGCGCTACGAACGACATGATTGCCCAGACCTACAAGGCCATCGCTTATCCGACGGGTACGAAGGGCCTCGCCGAGGCAACAAGCCAAGTCCAGCGAGCTTATCAGGATACTCTCTCCTTTCTGGCGGAAGGCGCGACGAAGCTTCCAGAGCGCGCTGCCGAATTCAGTGCTTTCACCGCTCAGGTCCGCGATATCAAACGTGGCATTGACGAGGTCATCGCACTCGACGCAGCCGAGCAAGGCGACCGCGCCCTGACCGCGATGGGTCAGATTGACGGGAGACTGAGCAAGATCGTCGATGATATCGCTACCTTCAACGCCAGGCTGGTCCAGGATAGCGATACCAAATCGGCAGAACTCACGGACAATACGATGGGGGCGATCAAGCTCCTCGTGACCATGAGCGTCCTTGGCCTGGTGCTCGGCCTTGCCCTCGCCATGTGGATGTCAGCGAAGACGATCACACAACCACTCGGCCGCCTGAAAATCGCCATGGATAGTCTCGCTACCGGCGACTTCGATACCCAGGTCGAAGGGCAGACCCGCCGCGACGAGGTCGGCGAGATGGCCAAGGCCGTACTGATCTTCAAGGAGAACGGACAGGAAATGCGCCGGCTTGAAACTCAGGCCTCCGAGCAGAGCCGTCTCACGGAGGCGGAGCGCCAGCGCAATGAGGCGGAGCGTCAGCGGGTCGAGGCCGAACGGGCCACCCTCGCACGCGAACAACAGCATGTCGTCGGCCTGCTCGCTTCAGGTCTGGACATGTTGGCGCAGGGCGATCTGACCTACCGCATCGATGCTCAGGTTGCCGCTGACTACCTGAAGCTCCGCGACGACTTCAACCGCGCCGTGAACCGCCTCTCCGAGACCGTCTCGACAATCCAGACGACCTCGGTTGATGTGGCAAATGCCGCCCGCGAGATCAACGTCGGAGCCAACGACCTGTCGAAGCGGACCGAGGAGCAGGCCTCCTCGCTGGAAGAGACTGCGGCGACCACAGAGGAATTAGCGGCCTCGGTCAAGGCCTCGGCTCAATCCTCCCAGCAGGCTGTTCAACTCGCCGAAGAGGCGATGCAGGTCGCTGAAAAGGGCGGAACGATCGTTCACCAAGCCGTCGAGGCCATGTCACGGATAGAAGCCGCGTCACGCAAGATCTCCGACATTACCTCGGTGATCGACGAAATTGCCTTCCAGACCAATCTGCTCGCCCTCAACGCCGCTGTGGAAGCCGCTCGAGCAGGCGACGCCGGTAAGGGCTTCGCGGTGGTCGCCTCAGAAGTACGCACATTGGCGCAACGCTCCTCGGAGGCCGCCAAGGATATCACCGCGCTGATCAGCGAATCCGGTGCCGAGGTAGAGCAGGGCGTCGGCCTGGTCCGCTCAGCTGGCGAAGCGCTCGGAAAGATCGTGGAAGCCTCGAAAAAGGTCACGGCTACGGTGTCCGATATCTCCGCCGCTTTTACCGAACAGGCCAACGGCATCCACGAGATGAGCCAGACCGTCGCTCATATGGACGAGATGACTCAGCAGAATGCTGCGCTGGCTGAGGAAAGCGCGGCCTCGGCAACCTCTTTGACGGGTCAGATCCAGAGGCTGAACGGGTTGGTTGCCAGCTTCCGCATCAAGGAGGAAACGGCTCAAGTCGTGCGACTGAGCGATGCCGCTCCGCCTGCCAGGCTCGACTTTGGGCTTCGTCGCAGCGCCTGAACCTGTCCAAGGGTGCTTCCGCACTTCCGTGGAGTGCGGAAGCACCTTTGGATGCGTCAGCTGGTAGATGGATCGTCTCGGGGCTCTCTGCCAAGGATCGGCGCTCAGATGGAGCCAGCTTTTATGAGGAACTGCCGATATGCGGATTGGGCGGGGCTCTAACGCATGGACATCAGCCGCTTCTGAAGGCCTTTCATATCGAGCCCGGCGTATCGGGGCGCATGCCGAAAGGCCTGTACCGTTCGCAGGCACATCTGCTCCCGCGGTGCGGCGTCGTACTTCCCCTCCAAGCCACAGGGAAGCTCAACGCCTTGACGCCCGAGCGAGGTCCAGCGCTCGTCCATGGGGAGATTCGTCGGGGACATTGGCGCTGGGCCACGAGCGCGCATTGGCGCATTCAAGGCAAGGACCCGCTTGCGACCTCTAGCGGACTTGCCGCACTAGCCGCCCATGTTTGATGTTCTGCGTAATTCAACGCCACACAAGCGCTCGAACCGCCACGGCAACGACCAAAGACACGCCCGTCGAGATCACCCACAGGAGGGTTGCAGCTGCAATAATGGCGGTAACTAGGTTGATCAAAACCTGATCTTTCAATCCGAATAACGAACACCACCAAGAGATTAGGCTCTTCACGTCCGGCCTCTGCCCATGCACTCGAGTCAACTTGCGGTAGTAAGCTCTATAAGCGACACTCATCAAGAATGTTACGCTGCGGCGGGTGAGCAAGCCTTTGGCCGCATCCGTGTTCGCCTGCGTGGTCAGCCCTAGAGCCCCGGCCTCAGGAGAACGCAGAGAGGACCATTCGGCATCATCGGCGGCTGCGAGCTTCGCGACCTTCCGCAGGGCCTCCTGCATGTCCTTGGTCTTGAGGCTCACATACTTGAGGTCCCTACCCCCGAAATGGCGCCGTACGTCCTTGGGATAGCGACTGTAGTAGTAGAGCGCGCCGCCTTTGCGGACCTGGATGAAGCTGGCAGCCACCTTGAGAAACCCGAGGTCGATGACGATTCTGGACATGCGTATGACCCCGAGTATGACCCAGGGCGTTGCATGACAGTGCCTAAGTACCCGATATTGCAGCAGAATTAGGGGAGTTGGTGGTGCCGCAAGAGGGCTACGCGATTTTACGTTAACTAACTGATGTTATAGGGCAGAATGGAACTCTCGAAAAATTCTTTGGCCAACATTTTAGCCAACACAGGCCAGTCCTGAAGTCGCCCGGCGAGGGTTTCGACCTATCTGTGGATTCTCGCCCCTCTGTGCGTTCGCGGCCGAGCCCGCGCGCTGAAGTGCCTGCTGCTGTGGGCCGTTTGCGTGGCGATTCGCGGTGTGATTCTGTCCAGTCCATGCTCATGCGCGGACGCCAGTTTCAGGAGGAAGTCGTCGTCGATCCGGCTGAGATCGAGACGATGCTTCGTGCGTCCTTGAAGGAATGGGAGATCCGGCCGAGCGGCGACGGCCGGGTGTCCGAAGAGACCGCTGCGCTGCTGATAGGCTACAGCCCGCTCTACACCCGCAACCTTCGTCAAGCTGGCTATGGCCCCAGTTCGGTCAAGCTCCGCGGCAAAGTCTGGTATCGGATTCCGGATATAGCGCGTTGGCTGGCCGCCAATATCGAGCCCTTCTGACGCGCCGGGCACACATTCCGAAACATCGCGGAATCGATACCGCGTCGTGATTGGTCGACCCTGGGGCCTCATTCAGGAGGCCACCTTGTCCCGAGCTCGATCGACTGATTTCGCCACTCTCGCCCGTCTCGTGGCGGTCTCTGGCGGCAATGCCGCGCAGGCCTCCTACATGTCGGAAGCGACCAAGGCACCCGAGACCGTGAAAGCGGTGCTGAAGGCCGCGGTTGGCGCAGGCTCCCTGAGCGATCCCGCCTTTGCTGGCGCGCTGGATGACCATGCCGAGATCGTCGGCGCGTTCGTCGAGGCGCTGCGGTCCCGGTCGATCTTCGCCCGGTTGCTGGATGACGGCATGATCAGGCTGCCGCTGCGGACGCGGGCGAGCATCATCGTCGCGAACGCCACGGGCTACGCCGTCGGCGAAGGCCTGCCGGTCCCGATCAGCGCGATGTCCCTTGCCGGTCCCCAGCTCGAGGAGCGCAGGGCGGCCGCGATGGTCGTGCTCACGAGCGAGTTGCTGCGCTCGACCAGCTCAGCCGGCAGGGCCCTGCTGGACGCCAGCCTGAAGGGCGCCGTTGCCGATGCCATCGATGCTGCGTTTCTCGGCATCCTCGCCGATGACATCACGCCTGCGACGGCTTCCGGCCCGACCGCGGCGGATGCACTGGTCGATCTGAAGACCATGCTCGACGGCGTGAACTCGACCGGCAGCGGCATCCTGCTCTGGGCAATGTCCACCGACGTGGCCAACGCCGCGAGCGTGCTCTCCGGGCCAGGTGGTTTGGTGTTTCCGGCGATGTCCGGGACTGGCGGCGAGTTGGTCAACCTCCCGGCGGCCGTGACCAACGCTCTCCCGGCTGGAACGTTGATGCTCATCGACGCGTCCGGCATCGCCGGCGAACTCGAAACGATCACGATCGCAATGGCCGATCAGGCGTCGGTGCAGATGTCGACCACGCCGGACGCGCCGCCCAATGCCGCAGGCGTCCTGACAAGCCTGTGGCAATCGAACTTGGTTGCGCTCCTGGCTCGCGCCTTCTTCGGCGCCGAGGTCATCCGCACTGGTTCGGTCGCCATCCTCGGCGAGATCGATTGGGGAGCTACCCCATGAAGCTCGAACACACATTACCGGACGCCCTCGCCGACGCGCTGGGCAAGATCGTCGCCGACTGCCGCAAGGAATGGATGCAGGAGCTCGAAACCCTCCGGGCCGAGCGCCGCGCGCTGATCGCGGAGATCCGCCTCGCCGCTGCTGGCATCACGTCGCCCGAACCCGCCACGACCGAGACAGCCAAGGCTGCCGGCAAGGCCAAGCCGGGAGCGAGAACATGAGCACGATCGAGGCGATGGAACAGCGCTTGGACCTGATGGTCTCCGAGGCGCTCCGCCGCGAGGCTCACCGATTGGATCTCGCCGGTGCCAGCAAGGAGCAGCGTGCGAGCGCGATGGCATCCGCCCGTTCCAAGATCGTGGCGTGGCGCAGCAGTGCCACTGCTGGCGCGCTGCGGTCAGCCGTAGCCGGGAGGCCGTCGTGAAGATCCGCAACCGAGCCGAGCTCCAGCAGGCCCTCGATGCGGCTGTCGAGAGGGGGCTTGATCAGGTGCGGCAGAGCTTCGAAGCCGCCGGCGGCGACGGCGATGATCTCGACGGCGTCTTGGCCAGCGAGAGGCAGCGGCTGACGGCATGGCGCGATCAGGTCGAGGCGTGGCTTCTGCATGAGATCGCCGCGCCGGTCATGCCGGCGGGCGCGACCGTTGCCGACGTCCGGAAGCCGCCCGGCCAACTTCATTGAGCCGAGGCCGGGGGGGCCTGTCCACGGATCGATGCGGTAAGGGTCGCCACCGCTTGGGTCCTCAGCCGCGGGTTTTATTTCCGCCGCCCCCGAGATCTTGGCCATTTTTGTCCACGGAATGCGGTTTCCCCGCGTTTTCCAACCCCCAGCAAGGGCCCCGCGAACCATGAAAACCCCGAAGGCATCGTCAGTCGCACCGGCCAGCGAACCGGATCCGCCCGCGCCGAGAGGCTTCACGAAGGCTGAAAAAAGCGAGTTTCGGCGCGTTTGCGGCTTGCGGAGGAAGGCCGGAAATCCGGTTCGCGCGGTCGAAACTGACATCTTGGCCGATTACGTGCGCACGCGGGCTCGCTTGGAGGTTTGGCAGAAGAAGCTCGCGTGGGGACAGGGTGTCCCACAGGGCAGCATCTACTCGCGCATGATCCTGAGCGAGCAGCTCGCCGTCGCGTCGACGCTGGACCGCGCCGCCGCAGCATGCAGGCGGCTCGCCAAAGATCTGAAGCTCCTCGGCTGAGCCGTGGGCCGGACGCACTGAGCACCGGAGGAACAGCATGGCCGATTTCAGCACCGTCAGCGGTCTCGATGCCGGAGGCGCGACGGAAGAACTCCGGGCGATGGAGACCAAGCTTCGACAGGTCCGCGCTCTCTGCGCCTGGCATGAAGCCCCTGACTCGGCCGTCCGTCTCGGCTGCGCTCTGATCGCTGGCACGCAAGGCGACTGGGCGATGGCGAGAACGCAGGAAATGGCGGCACTCGTCGGCGCCGCACGGGCCAGCAGAATCACCCACGACCTGCGCCATCTCGCCGAGCGCGGGATCATCGATGCTGATGCGAAACCCGGCCTCGCGGTTGCGGTTCGGATCATCCTCGCCGGTGAGCCGCTGACGCAGGAGCTCGACTCGCTCGCCCGGAGGCTGCGCGAAGCGCGGCGGGGGCGGCATGACGGGGGTGAACGTTAGGCCGATATCATGGGTCGGATCGAGGAACTGTTGAGCGTTAGGCCTAGTCTGCCTTCGACCCTAGCGAAAGTTGCGGACATCCGGTTTAGGGCAAGGCAAATCAGCCATCAAAGTACGTCGAATAAGGCTCTGTCGATTGAGACGATGGCGCGGGGCGTAAGGGCTTGTCTGACACTATTGTCCCATGTACCGCACATGATGTTACCTGCTCGCCCGTTTGGTTTTTTTCCCGAGATTCGAGCATGAGCGACCTGAGCGCTGAGCCTATGCGTGCCGGGGGACAGGCGACCGAGGCCGGCATGGATTTTCAGGCCGAGGTGGGGGCGTGGCTAGCTGCGCACTTGCTTGCGCGGCTGCCGGTCAGTGGACGTTTTGGCCTCGCAAACACCGCCTTGCCTGTCAGATTGCAGCTGGAGACCGGCGACGGACTTGACGACATCCGTCTTGGCCAGGCGGACGACAGCCGCATCGATTTGCAAACCAAGACCAGCGCGGGGCTAACGACAAGTGCCAAGAGCCCGCTTGGCAAGACCATCAGTCAGCTAGCCCGCGTCTTTATCGAGTCGCGCGCCGCGGGCCGCGTTATCGATCCAGCGAAAGCGCGGGCCGTCCTCGCTGTCGCCGCGAGTGCGCCGCGCACGCTAGACTCTCTGGAAGGAGGCTGCCGCGCGTTCGACCTGGGCGGCTGTTGGACAACAACCAAGGCGTCGCGGTCTAAGGCCGAGCGCGATGCGCTCGATCTCTTTGAGGCCCACGCCAAAAACGCTTTCGCTGCCCATTCGGCGACACCGCCGAATGAGGACGAGTTGGCGATGATGGCGCGGCTGTTCCGCATCGTGCGCTTCTCGATGAACGAAGGTGAGGACAATTGGCGCGAGGCATCGCGTGTTCTGGGTACCAGGCTTTACGGCTCGGAAGCCGCCGGCGACGCCCCGCTGCGTGATCTAAAGGGCATTGTCCGCGGCATGATCGGCAACGGGGCTCAAGCCGACCGCGCCGGATTGCTCCGCGCGCTGCGCGCCCTTGGTCATGAGGATGTCGGGGCCGCTGACTATACCGCTGATCTCGCGCGCCTGTCGGCAACCACCAAGGCCGAACTTGATCGCCTTGCGAGACATACAAGGCTGCCCATCGCCGCCGGCCTTCCGATCGCACGGCAAAGTGACGGCCCGCTAGCGAACGCTGTCGCTTCAGGTTCGCTGATCGTGATCGGCGAACCGGGGGCAGGCAAGACCGGAGCGCTCGTCGCCTTAGCGGAAGCGCGGTGCGCGGCGGGGGACACCGTGGTGTTCCTCTCGGTTGACCGTTTCCCCGGCGTCGGTCTCGCGGTCGATCTCGAGTCCGAGCTCGCACTCAATCATCCGCTGACCGAGGTGCTCGCGGCCGCGTCGGGGTCGGCGCGCAAGCTGCTGATCATCGATGCGCTCGATGCGGCCCGCGGCGGCCCCGCCGAGGCCGTGTTTGCGCAGCTGATCGAGGTATTGAGTGCATCCGCCCCGGAATGGACCGTTATCGCGTCGATCCGCACCTTCGACCTGCGCAATGGGCGGCGGTTTCGCGACGCAATGCGCGGTTCGCCGCCCGATCCCGATTTTGCAGAAGGCACGCTTGGCGGCGTGCGCCATTTTCAGGTGCCGCGGCTTGCAGACATAGATCTCGACGCTGCCGGCGCCGCTGCGGCCGAACTCGGCACGCTGCTGGCCGCCGCGCCCGACAAGCTGCGCGACCTGTTGCGCAACGTTTTCAACCTCTCGCTCGCCGCGCAACTCCTAGCTGACGGCGCCACAGCCGACAGCATTCGCACGGTCGCGACCCAGTCCGATCTAATCGACGCCTATGAGGATCGTCGGCTCGTCGGTACGGCCCAGCGCCAGGCCGCCGCAGCCAGTGTCGCTGCGATGGTGCATCGTCGCCGGCTCGCCGTGCGCAAGGTGGTCGTTGCCCATGACCAGCTCGACGCGGTCATCCAGACGGGCGTCCTTGCAGAATCCGGCGATCTTGTCAGTTTTTCGCACCATGTGCTGTTCGACCATGTCGCGGGCCGCTTCTATCTTGAGTGGGACGATCCAGCCCATCTGATGCCCCAGATCGGCGGCGACAGCTCGGTCGCGCTGATGCTCGCGCCAGCCCTCCGGTTCGCCATCGAGCGCCTTTGGCGGCAGGATGCCGAGGGCAGGTCGCAGGTGTGGCGTCTGGTGACGGACATCTTTGCCAATCCCACAGTGGATCCCGTGCTCGCCAACGTCGCACTTCGAACGGTCACCGAACGCGTGGCGTCGGCCGCCGATATCGCGGGCCTCAGTGAGCTCATCGCCGCGCGGGCCAATGACGAGGCGGTGGCGACGATGTTGTCACGTCTCGCACGGTTTGTCGGCCTTGCGGCCGATATGGCCGGCAGCGTGATGCCGGGCCCGGCGCTCGCTTGGGCGCTGGTCGCCGACGCGGCCATCGCCACCGGGGTCCGCGATCTCACCGATGCGACACGCTTTCTGCTTCACACGCTGTTCGACAAGGGCAATCTCGCCGATGGTGCGCTGCTTGAAGTCTTCGGCCGTGCGGCCCGCGCACTTCTGACCCTTGCCTGGGCCGCCGATCCGCAAATGCAGCAGACCGCGACCAATGCCATCCGCTTCGTTGGCAAGAGCTTCGCATCAGATCCCGCGGCCTCGCGCACACTGCTCGACCGGTCGCTGCGCGATCCGCATTTCTCGGCCCATGCCGATCGCGAGGCGACATGGCTCTCGGAGCAGATCATGCCGATCGCAAGAGTCGATGCCAATTTCGCGATCGAAATCTATCGCGTGCTCTATTCGCGTGACATCACCGACGACACGACCTCGTCCTTTGGCGGGCAGATGAGCCGTATCATGCCGCTCTCATCCAGCCGCAGTCAGGACTATCGCCACTGCCGCTATGATCTTGGCCGCCAAGTCGGCCATTTGCTCGAGCTCTCTCCGCGGCTCGGCTCGCGCGCCATCATCGAGGCTTCGCTCGGTAAGATTGATCGCGACACACCGCTCGGCGACAATCGCGAGCGTGTGACCATAGCAGGACGCGCGCCGTTTGATTTGCTCGGCCGTGACCATAGCTACAAGAACTGGGATGACGCCGAAGAGCGGCACGGCACGCAAGACGATGATGTTCTTGCAAAGCTGGTCACGCATCTTCAAGCGTGTTCTGTCTCCGCCTTTGCCGATACGATCGACGCGGCTGCGAGCGACTTTGCTAGTCCCGCGGTCTGGACGCGGCTGCTTGGTGTCGGCACGCAGCGCCTCGGCGAGGTCGCCGACCTGCTTTGGCCGTTCGCGACCAACATCGCCATTCTTGGCCATCGCGACACCGTGCGCGATGCGGTCCGCTTCCTTGCCGCTGCCTATCCATCACGTACGCTCGATGAACGCACCACTTTCGAAGCAGACGCCCTGGGGCCGGACCTGTTCAGCGACGAGGCGGAAAAGCGCTATTGGCGCCGGACGCTGAGCCGCTTTCTTTCGCTGGTCGATGCGGGCGCCTTGGTGAGCGACGCGATGCGGGCGCTGCGCGAGGAGCTTGCCACCAGCGGCGAATTGGCGGGCAATCCGCCGACGCACTCGGGGGCCGTGCGCTGGGGCTCGTCCCGAAGCGTGACGCGCAGCCTGCTCACTGGCGAGGGCGTCGATGTCGATACGGGCGTTGATGCCCAGATGATCGCCCAGTCGGAAGCGCTCTATGAGAAAGTTGGTGCAACGCCGTCGTCGAGCGATGCGGCGGCTCTCGGCGAGCTATGGGCTACGACACGGGCCACGATCGATTTCTACGACATGCATGCCAGCGCGTTGCACGAGAAAGTCGCGCAGCCCGTCTGGGGGCATATCAGCAACGCGATCGAGCGTATTGCCGGGGCTAAGGCCTATGTGCCCGGCCCCAACGGCATGCCGCCAATCGTTGAGCTGCTTGGCGTATTGCGCCGGCTTTGGGCAAGCCGCTTTCCCGAACCAAATGACGAGGACGATTCGAGCCTCTGCTGGGGCAATTGGGAAGTGCGAGTCTATGCCGCCCAGGCCTATGTCTCGCTCGCTGACCGGTTCGGCGAGGCTCATGGCGAGATCATCGACGTGTTCGATGCGATTCTTGCCGACCCCGCGCCGCAAGTCCGTTTGCAGGCCGCGCGAAACTTACAGGTGCTCAGCCGCATAGAGCTCGACAAGATGTGGGCGCTGGCTGAGCGCGTCGCACGCGACGAGTCGCACACTGAAGTGTTGAGTTCATTCCTCAATTGTGTCCTGCCGCGCTTTACCTGGCGCGATGTTGCTAGGGTCAAGGAGATCATCGAGATCCTTCGCGCGCGCCGCGAGGCAGTCGAGCGCCACGGCAAGTCCGGGCTTAATCAGGTTACCGAACAGCTTGGCAGCCTTACCGCGCAGCTTTGGGTTTGGCAGGAGGACCTCGAGGCCCTTGGCTGGCTGACCAGTTGGGCAAGCGAACCGGCCGCGCACCGCGATTATTTCACGTCCTTCTTCTCGATGCTGCGGGGGGCCTTCTTCGCGCGCTACGCTTCAGGCGAGCAGCGCGATGCCGGGCTCACCGACCGATCGCAGCGCGCAGCGATGGTGATATTGGAAGCCTGTTCGGCGGCGGCAGCCCGCAGCTATCAGATCTTGACGAATGAGGCCGTGGAGGGCGTTGAGCGCGATGCTGCAATGGCGACCTATCGCGCGGCGGAATCGATCATCGGCCACCTCATGAACCAGATCTATTTTGGATCGGGCGCGTATGCCGACAATCGCGAGGCGGCAATCGGTCTGATGTCCGCAGACACCATGCGGAGCTTTCTCGACGATTATCGGCCGATGCTGGAGCTGCTGGCGGCCTCGCACGAACCGTCGACGCATCACCATCTGGTCGAACTCTATGAATTCCTGATAGCAGGCGATCCAGTGCGCGTGTTCGACGCGCTGCACTCTCTCTTGACCGGATCGGCGGCGCGGGAGGGCTATCATCACGAAGGCTTGGCTGCCCCGGTCATTGTGCGGATGATCAAACGCTATGTCGCCGATCACCGATCGATCTTTGAAGACAATGCGCGCCGCGCCCAGCTCGTGGAGATACTCCGCCTCTTTTCCGACGTCGGTTGGTCCGACGCGCTGAAGCTGCTCTACGACTTGCCCGACCTTCTACGGTAGGAGTCGGAAGCGCTATAATAATGTCCTCAGCCACGAACGCTCGATAAACGACATGGCGCGAAGGCCAACAGCCGCCATCGAGCAATAGGCCGATATCGGCTCATGGAGCTATCGCTGACAAGCGCCACTCCCTTATCTCGTTCGCTGCGCCAATCTTCGCGCCCTTATTGCAGATTCAGTCCGGGGCCGAACGTCTCGCGGATCACCATTTTGAACTGCTCGACGGCGCGCTCGCGAATCTCCGCCTCCGTGACGTGGCCGGCCTTGCGCTTTTCGGCGGCCTCGGTGAATAGCGAGCTCGTGATTTTTACAGCTTGAATGCAAGCGATAGTTGCGTTTGGTCGCCGCGGCGGAAATGGTGTCTCGAGGGCGAAGCGCGACGGTTAGCAAGAGAGGCCCGCCGCCGGTAGGCCGCCAGGAGCAACGACGAGGAACAGCGGCATGAGCCACTTTCTGATCACCTACGACACAAACCGATTGCAAAGCGAGTTCGCGACTGCGCTCGCAGCTGACGGCTGGGACGATCACTACACAAACGTTGCCGGAGAAGACCGCCGGCTGCCGAACACAACCATGCAGAGCAAGAAATTCTCAACGAGCTCTGCAGCGATAACTTCGGTCAATGCGGCGAGAGACAAGGTTCGGACCGAGCACGACAAAAAATTCTCTATTACGCACTTTGCAATTGCGCAGTTCTTGCATGCATCCGGAGGAGCGCTGCGTCCAAAGGTGAAGAAGGTTAAGGCGGAAATAACCACTTCCAAAGTGCTCGCCCGGCTTAAAATGAAAGAGGATTAGTCACCTGCGGCCCATCCTTTCCGTTAGCGGGGTGATCCTGCCGCGCCTTTGCCGGCATCTGGGAACGCTGGCGCGACGAGAACGGCGAGGAAGTGATCAGCGTCAGAATCATCACCCGCGAGGCTGATCGGTTTATTGAGAGTCTCCACGATGGCACGCTGGCGATCTTTCATCCAGCCGACTTCGGCGCTTGGCTCGATGGCACGGCCGGCAAGGGATACTGATGAAGCCGCCGCCGAAGCTGCAGGGTGAGCAACCGCAATAACTAGACAGGCATAGGCGACGACGATCCGGCGACGGCCGCGCCGGTCGAACCCGAACCGCCACCGGCCGAGCCGTGGCAGCAGGGCAGCCTGTTTTGACGAATGCGATCGCACGCGTTTAGGGGGTGTTTGTGTCGAGCTACCTGTCCTTCAGCGCGACGCCCATCGAAATATTCACCGCCGAGCGGAGGCGTATTGATAGTGCCACCGGCTTCTTTTTTGGCCACGGCACGGGTTCCGTGTTTCTCGTAACGAACTGGCATGTGGTGACAGGCCGAAAGCCACAAAAGCCAGCTATCAGCGAACGCGGTGGTGCGATCCCAGTCTGGGCGACGATCAAATATCACCGCTTCGTCGGAGACGGGCACTACAGCCCGGGCGCTGTTGACCAACTGGAGTTCCGACTAAACGACGAAACTGGCGAACGACCGACGTGGCTCGAACATCCGACCTATCGAAATAAAGCAGACGTGGTCTGCATTCGCCTTCCTAAGCAGTATTTTGACCCTGACGCCCCGCGCGTCTGGCGTCATCTTGAGGAGAGCGATTTTGAGATCACGTACCGCCCTAAGGTGATGCATGATGCTTTTGTGATTGGCTACCCTTGGGGCCTGACGGGTGGAGGCACTGCGCTGCCAATATTCAAGCGGGGAAGTGTCGCATCTGAACCGGCGGTCCCACATAGAGGGCTGCCGCGATTTCTCATTGATTGCCGGACTGCCGGCGGAATGTCCGGCGCCCCCGTGATTGGCGCGACAAGCGGGCTCTGGGGGAGCGGCGCGGGGATCTCCAACAGCGACATCATCGGCACGGTCATGGGCTTTATCGGCGTCTACTCGGGACGCCTTGAAGCTGAAGAGCTCGACGCGTTCGCCGAAGCGCAGCCGGCCATTAGTGAAATCGGCTTGGTTTGGCGGCCCGAGATTGTGACGGAGATAATCACCGGCGGAGTGTCTGGACGCCGCCTTTCTGAACTCACCTAAATCTCGGTGTTCAGCCGGTTGGTAGTCCCTCAGACGCCTTTTGATCGATCGCGCAGGACTTCACCGGCGCCGTGCATCGCGTTTCGCGCCGCGTCCACGCTCCCATCGGAAGCCGCACCGGTCTCGAGGATCAAAATCCTCTCCGCCGATTGTGTCGCGAAAGCTGGCGGCCTGGGCGGAATCCGCGAAACAGAAAACCTCGAACGCGTGGCTGCCGTCGTGAACCCGCCAGCGTCGCCAGCAGAGCGAAGAAAACCCGCCGATCGCCGGGATATGGCCGAAGTTCTGCCCTTCGATCTGCCGGGCAGCGATCTGAAACGGCCAACCTCGATCGACCGCTCCCGATGAAAGCTCGCCCTTCCGTCTCATGATTTTTGTCCTCTCTGATAGGATCAAAATCAGAACGAGTCGGGCGAGCGGTCAATGCGACGAGTTGGCATTTCCCCGCGTAGACGTAAGCAGCGGTCGAGCCGAATTACCTTGCTATCGTCGGACAAAGGCCGCCCAATGGTTGTATTTGGCGGTCCCCCGCTTCCGCGGGTTCTCTATGGATTGATGATATGGCTCGCGTCGCCTTGGTAGCTCTCACGCTTTTTGCAGCGGGCTGCGCTGCCGATACGCCAGGAAAACACGCGACTGTGGCGTTGATGGCCGACATACGGGCCTGCGACGAGATGAACTTCCCCACATATATGGAAGAAACCAAATGCCGGAATGCGGCCGAGGATCGGCAACGAAAATACTTTGACTACCCCGACCTCCTCGCAATGCGTCAAAAGAAAAGAATTGAACTCTCAAGGCGCGCCGATCGCGGCGAGATAACATTTGAACAGGGAAAAGCAGAGTGGGATAAATTCTTTGCCGAAATAAAAGTGGAGGTTCTTGAGCGCGACGCTCGGAAACGCAAAGCTCGCTAGCGGCACCGCGTTACGCCACGAGTGCCGGTTGTCTCGCTGAAGGCGCCAAGCGCGCGGCGAGGTTCGCGAGGGCCAAAGATGCGCATGACGATCTCGTCGCCGCCGCGCACCGCGCACAAGCCGATGCGCTCGAGATCGAAGCGAAGGCGAAGATCCGGTTGGCCGACGAGATCGACTTGGCCAAGGACCGAGACGAGCTGGCAAAGTCGGGTGAGAAGAAGCGCTTCCGTGATAGCGTTCCGGGCGGGAACGCTATCGCCACCACCTCCGAGGTAGGCCTCACCCGCAAGCAGGTCCACGAGGCGAGGAAGATCCGCGACGCCGAGGCGAGCGATCCGGGCCTCGTCCGCCGCGTCCTCGACGAGAAGCTTGAGCGCGGCCAGGTGGCTGGCGCGTCACTGTCATCAATTGACGATGGCCAGGCCGATGCCCATCATTCGCGGCCATGACCGGAATCGGTCAGATTGGAAGAGTTCGCCTTGGATCAGCTTGTCGGTATCGGCCTATATACGCCCGCGGAGGCGGCCCGCCTCGCTGCGGTGCCGGCCGCGAAGATATCGCGCTGGCTGACCGGCCATACGATGAAAGGCCGGTTCTACGAGCCGCTTTGGCGCTCTCAGATCGACCTGAAGGACGGCAAGGTCTACCTCGGTTTCCGCGACCTAATGGAGGTTCGCGTCGCCGATGCTCTGATGAACGTAGGCGTCAGTGCAATTCGAGTGCGGGCCGCGATCGAGATGGCGCGCGAGGTCTATGGTCTGGATCACCCGCTCTCAACTGAAAGCTTCCGGCACAACGGCCGCGACATCTTCATGAAGGTGATCGAGCGGGACGCCAACGGCGCCGAGCGTGAGGATCTGCTCAACACATTCCGCCGGCAGTACGAGTTTACCGCCGTCGTCGAACCCTCCCTGAAGCATATTGAGTTCGATCACGCCGGAACGCCGCGCCTATGGTGGCCGCGAGGCAAAGGGACACGGATCGTCGTCGATCCGGCCCGATCGTTCGGACAGCCCATCGACACCTCGTCAAGCGTGCCGACGTCCATCCTTGCAGCGGCAGGAGAGCATCAAGGCGTCGAACTCGCCGCGAAGGCTTATGACGTCACGGTCGCGGCGATCCGGCGCTCGATGAAATTCGAGGCGGAGAACAAGGCAAGGTTAGCCGCTTGAAGGTGCTGCTCGACAACTGCACGGCCCCCGTGTTTGCGAGCACCCTCGACGGATTCATTAGCCATTTTGGGCACCGCGCCTTCCATATCAAGGATGTGACCGAGCTGCCCCGCGGCAGGCATTCCAGCGACCTCGAATGGATCGAGTTCCTGCGTCAATCGAATGACGTCTGGCTATTCATCAGCGGTGATATGAGAGTCTTGAGGAACAAGGCCGAAAGGGCTGCCCTGCGCTCGGCGGGCCTGCACGGGTTCGTGCTGGCGTCGTCATATCAGAAGACCCCGCTGCACCTTATCGCCGCGACGCTGGTTCAGCGCTGGCCCGATATCGAGCAAGTGACCAAACTGCTTGCTCCCCCAGCCATGCACGAGATCCCCATCGGCAAGGCAACCCGATTGCGTCCGCTGCCAATCTGACGATTGCGAAACCCCTGCGCCGCTTAGGTTTCGACTCGCACCGCCGAATTCGCTAAACGCACTTTGCGTTCAGTGCTGAGCGCAGCGCATCAGTCTTCGTCGTCATCGCCTTCGTCCGGCATCATCGGCAAAATCGCCGCCGCGAGCTCGTCGAGACTGCGATCGAGGGCCCCTGACCACGCTTTCCGATAGGCCGCGACCATGGCAGCCGGCACGCCATGCCGAGCCATCTCGGCCGCGCGGGCTTTCAGCTCGGCGAGGCAACGGTCGACCTCAAGGCGGAACGCTAACCCGTCGTCGCTGCTGGCTAACACGCCGATCGCGGTACGGCCGGCCTCTTCACCGTCGACCTGGCCGCGCCGGCTGTAATCGTCGATCCTGCTGTCCCGTCCTGGCATGCAAAACCTCGATGCGTCGTGGTTGACCTGCAAATCGACACCAGCGGCCGGCAGCAAGGTTTGGGCTAGGGTGATGGCGGCGACGCACTCGCCGGCGCTGCGGCTCGCCCCCCGGGCGCGCACGCTTGCGAGTGCTCACGCAGCAGCATCTCGCCGATCCTTCACCTGCGACAGCACGCTCCAAATACGGCGCGCCGCCGCAACCTCGTCACCCGGGAACTCGGCAACTGCGCGCTTCATCTGACCAAGCTCGGCGCCGATCTCCGCGACCGCATCGGCGACCGTGAAGCCGAGATCCCGGCTGGCCTTCGCAAGGTGGATGGATATCGCCTTCTCGCCACGATCTAGGTCGGTCTTAGAAGGCCACTCGATTAATGAGTCTGACGGACCGTTGTCGCCTGCAGACGCGCGTACTGAATGAAGCTCTCCATCGGTAGACAGATAAAAGGGTGTCTGCTCAGGGAGTAAGGTGTTCGCTTTTGCGTACGCAGGGTGTCCGGATTTCCGGACACTGATCTCTGGTTTTGTGTCCGGATTTCCGGACGCTGCATCGATCGCAGCCTCGCCCGGCCCAATTTCTCTCCCTCTCTTTTGTGCGGATTTCCGGACGCGGTTTCGTCTCGGTCGATCCTTGTCAGCCCCCATCTTGGCGTCGACCTTCCGGTCAGCAAGTATGGCCAACTGGTCCATGATGTCGTTGTCCGACGCGAGGAGGCGATATACTGTCGCCTTACCGGGACGTCCTGGCTCGAAGTCGAGTAGGCGCTTGCTGGCAAGCGCGGCCCGAGCCTCGGAAAGCGACTGTCGGCGTCGCGCACCGCAGGTGATGCACATCACCTCGTCCCGACAGTGAAACTCGCCAGTCCCTTCGTTCACTCCTTGTGTGACTGCGGTAAACAGCTTGAATGCAGTCCCCGTGACATCGGGCATAGCGCGGACGACCCGCTCCAGCTCGCGCATGCGTCCGGTCCACGTGGTCCACGGCAGATTCGACTTCGCGCACTCACCGTCATTGCGATGTGCGCTGCCGTTTACGGTTGCACTCGCGGGCGCAACCTTGTCGGGCGGGTGCTCGACGGTCATGCCGAGCCTCCTGCAGGACCTTTTTGAAGCGCATGCAGGCGGGTCAACTCATGGCAGTAGGCCTCGACCATCGCGTCCGCCGCCTTGGGAAGAGACGCGGAAGCGCGTACGACGCTGGACGCGGCCAGCAGTTTGACGGCTTCGGTCGCGAAGTGCCTCGCGACGCCAGCAATTCCAAGCTCAGACTCCGGGAACTCGCGAAAGCCTCGGCGCGCTGCCGCGACACCGACCTGTGTCGCAAACTCGTTTGTCACTCGGTCGATTGTGAGTTCCGGGCGGTTGGCTAGCTCAAGGCGCAAAAGGCGGTCAATCTCGGCAATTGATGACGCCGGGAGGTTTCCGGTTCCGCGAGGAGTAGAAGGCTTCATCGCTCAACCCTCCACCTGGCGGCGAGCGGAGGGTTGGCGCGCGGGCTTCGGCGGGCGCGCGTTCGCGGTTGGCTCGGCCGGCGGCGCGGGAGGACGGGGCTTACGCGGGCGACCCCGGCGCTTCGGCGCGGGCTGGGCAGGCAGACTCGCCTTCGCGCGGCCGGATGCGAACATCGGCAGGCTTTCGCGGAAACTGCGATGTGCCTCAGGCGGAATGACTGTTTTTCTGCCGAGTTTGACGGCCTTCAATCTGCCGTCCGCCAGCATCAGATAGACCAAGCTTTCCGAGACGCTGTGCGCCTCGCAAAACTCGGCAACCGTGAGGGACCGCTCTTGCCAACTGAACACTTTAACTCTCCATGCAGCGTGGTGGACGCGCATGGAGGTTGGCGGTCAGCGCTTTTTCGCTCTAGGGGCGAAAACTCGGGCAGTTTTTTTGGGCGATGGTGGCACCTCGCCCTCGCCAGCGAAATATGGAGCCGCAGTCCCGGCTTTTATCGCCAACTCAATTTTCTTGAACGATGCCGCGATTGCGGCAGGCTCGCCGCGCGCAAAAGAGCGAGCCTGCCGGAGCTCGGCCGACACAAGTGCGAAGACACCTTCGCGAGTCGGCTTGAAGGCAGTGCCTCGCAGTTGAGCCCGATGGTCTAACCAGAACCGTGCCCAGAACCACCGGGTGAAATGAAGCTGGCAATTCTCGGCTTGGGCGCTCAGCCCTCCAGCCCGGCCTGTCCGAGTCCCCCGAAGAGCCTCGCCATTGAATGCTGACATAAGCGCCGAAGCCCCGTGCTCACCGACCCAGGCAGGCGTAGGCAGGCCATTCGCGGCGCACAACAACAACGCCTCTACAAGCGCCGGGAAATGGCCAGCCGCGAAGGCCCGTTCCAGCCGGTCCAGCTCGTCGCGGAAGAAGGCGTGCGCCGGGCTCTCCGTCATCAGGGCCTCAGCGGCTTGAGCAGGCGAAGGCGGTCCAGTTCGGTGGCCCACCACGTCATCATCGCCACCCGCTCGTCCCAGAATTGAGCGCGCCGGTAAGCCCGCCTAACCGAGTTCGCGTCCTGATGCTGGAGTTGGGTTTCGATAGCCTCACCGCTCCATCGGCCGGACTCGTAAAGCAGGGTCGACGCCGACGCCCGGAAGCCGTGCGCACTATGCTCGCTACGCTCATATCCAAGCCGCAGAATGCCAGCCAACATCGTGTTTTCGCTCATTGGCTTGGGCGCAACCCGCCTGCCCTCGCCACCCGACATGCCAACACCGGGCAACAGCAGCGGACTTTTGCCGCTGATCGGCTTCAGCCCTTCAATGATCGCGATGGCTTGTGGTGCGAGTGGCACCAGAAGCTCGCGTCTGAGCTTCGTTCTCGGCGCTGGGATCGTCCAAACGGACTTGGCGAGATCGAACTCGACCCATTCAGCCTGACGAAGCTCGCCCGGTCGCGGGAACAGCAAGGCCATGAGTTGCAGCGCAGCGCGCGTGGTCGCCTGCCCCTTGAAACCGTCGATCGCACGGAGCAGGCCACCGAACTCAGTCGGGTCAGTGATGGCCGATCTATGCCGGACAATGGGCGCACGCAGCGCGCCCACTAACATGGCGGCCGGGTCGATCTCTGCCCGCGCGGTGGCGATGGCATATCGGAACACCTCGCTCGTCAGCGAACGTAGGCGCTTGGCGCTCTCAAGTTTCCCGGCCTCTTCCTGCTTCCGAAGCATGTTCAAAATCTTCGGCGCTTTGATCTCAGTGATAGCGTCGTCGCCGAGATCCTGCTTTGCGATACCCAATAGCCATTCGATTTTCGACAAGGTTGCGGGCGCTTTGCGCTCAAGGCGCTTCTTGTCGATCAGCTCGTCGGCGACGACGCGGAATGTCGTGGCTGCGACCGTTGCAGATACTTGCTCCTGCTCTTCCTGCGATCGCCCGTGTTCGATCGGGTTGATCCCCTGCTCGAGCAACTTTTTCGCCGCGTCACGAGCACTGCGGGCATCGGCCAGCCCAAAGGCGGGATATGCGCCGATCCGGAACTTCTGCTGCCGGCCAGCGAACCGGAACGCTAAGTTCCAGACCTTGCCGCCGGCTGTGCTGACGTGAAGCTGCAGACCGGCGCCGTCTGACAGCTTTATTGGCTTTGGACCTGGCTTGGCGTTGCGAATTGCGGCGTCGGTTAAGGGCATGAGTGTTGGCCAAATTCGAGTAGCTAAGTCGGCTTAGCCATCATTTCGGCCAACAATCTTCTTGGCTGTCAATGGACGTGGGTGGAGGTCGATGGAACGTGGATCGACGAAAGCGCCGATTTTATCGGGCTTTTTGGACATCCATGGAGGTTGGTGGAGAGGTCACTGGTGCCGCAAGAGGGATTCGAACCCCCGACCCCCTCATTACGAATGAGGTGCTCTACCAGCTGAGCTATTGCGGCGACGGGTGGGGCTGTATCAGCCCGACCCCGTTTTGACAAGGCAGACGAGCACCACGAGAGGCCGGAATTCACGCCTGCCTGTGGAATCCCGCGGAGCTATGAAAGCCCCTGCCCTCAGCTCTTCTTCAACTTCTCCGTCTCGGCCTTTTCCTGGCCGAGCGCGACGATGCCGCGGCGGATGGCTCGCGTGCGAGTGAAATGCTTGTGGAGGGTCTCGCCGTCGCCATAGCGGATGGCGCGGGTGAGCAGCGCCAGGTCCTCGTTGAAGCGGCCGAGCATCTCAAGCACCGCTTCCTTGTTGGCGAGGAAGACGTCGCGCCACATTGTCGGGTCGGATGCCGCGATGCGGGTGAAGTCGCGGAAACCGCCGGCCGAGAACTTGATCACCTCCGACTGCGTCACCGCCGCCAGGTCCTCGGCCGTGCCGACGATGTTGTAGGCGATCAGATGCGGCAGATGGCTTGTGATGGCGAGGACGAGGTCGTGGTGCTGCGAGCCCATCACCTCGACGATCGCCGCCATGCCCTCCCAGAACTGGCGGGTGCGGGCGATTGCCGCCTCATCGGTGCCGGGCGGCGGCGTCAGGATGCACCAGCGATTGAGGAAGAGGCTGGGGAAGCCGGCATCGGGGCCGGAATTCTCGGTGCCGGCAACCGGATGGGCCGGAACGAAATGCACGCCTTCGGGCAGATGCGGGCTGACCGCCTCGACCACCGCATGCTTGACCGAGCCGACATCCGAGAGGATCGCGCCGGGCTTCAGCACGCCGGCGATCTCCTCCGCGACGGCGCCGCAGGCACCGACTGGCACGCAGAGCACGATGTGATCGGCGTCGCGGGCGGCCTCGATCGCAGTCTCGGCGATCTCATGGCCGAGATCGAGCTCGCGGGCGCGGCGGCGGACATCGGCGTCGGCGTCGCTCAACACGATATGCCCGGCGAGATTCAGTTCCTTGGCCGCATGCGCGATCGAGGAGCCGATCAGGCCGATGCCGATGATGGCGAGCCGCCCGAAGAGCGGCTCGTCGCGGCGCGGCGCGAAGCTCTCGGGCGCGCTCACGCGGCCTTGCCCAGGAACTCGGCCAGGGCGGCGACGACGAGGCGGTTGGCCTCCTCGCTGCCGATGGTCATACGCAGCGCATCGGGAAGGCCATAGGAGGCGACCGAGCGCAGGATCAGGCCGCGCTGGGTCAGGAAGGCGTCAGCCTCCTTGGCGCTCTTGCCGGCGGCGGCCGGGAAGTGGATCAGGAGGAAATTGCCGACCGAGGGCGTCACGGTGAGGCCGAGCTTCTCCAGCTCAGCCGTGGTCCAGGCCAGCCATTTGTCGTTGTGCTCGATCGCCGAGGCGATGTGCGCCTCGTCGGCGATGGCGGCGACGCCGGCCTCGATCGCGGCGCCGTTGACGTTGAAGGGGCCGCGGGTGCGGTTCAGCGCGTCGATGATGTGGGCGGGACCATAGGCCCAGCCGAGACGCAGATTGGCGAGGCCATAGATCTTCGAGAAAGTGCGTGTCATCACGACGTTCTCGCTGGTCGCGACCAGTTCGAGGCCCGAGGCGTAGTCGTTGCGCCGGACATATTCGGCATAGGCCGCGTCGAGCACCAGCAGGATATGCGGCGGCAAGCCCGCCTGCAGGCGCTTGACCTCGTCGAAGGGCAGATAGGTGCCGGTCGGGTTGTTGGGGTTGGCGAGGAAGACGATCTTGGTGCGCGGCGTCACCGCGGCGAGGATCGCGTCGATATCGGCCGTGAGATTCTTCTCGGGCACGATTACCGGCTTGCCGCCGGCGGCGAGGATCGCGATCTTGTAGACGAGGAAGCCGTGCTCGGTGAACACGCCCTCGTCGCCATCGCCGAGATAGACCTTGGTGATCAGCTGCAGCAATTCATCCGAGCCGGTGCCGCAGACGATGCGGCCAGCATCGAGGCCGTAGCGGCCGGCGATCGCCTCGCGCAGCTTCGTCGCCGAGCCATCCGGATAGAGCTCGAGCTTGCCGGAGAGATTGCCATAGGCCGCGATCGCCTTCGGGCTCGGGCCGAGCGGGGTCTCGTTGGAGGAGAGCTTGTGCAGCTTGACGCCGGCCGGGGCGGCGGACTTGCCGGGGACATAAGCCTCGATGTCGAGGACGCCGGGACGCGGAACGGGGCGGGGAGCGGGCAGAGCCATGGGGCTGGACCTTGAATGTGATCAGCGGACGGATTTGAAGGCGAAGCGGGCGGCGTGGCTGCCGATCTCGGTCAGCTCCTTGAGGCCCGCGGGTTCGAGTGCGCTGCGGATGGCTTCGACCGGGGTTTCGCCGGAGGCTGCCACCAGCAGCGCCAGATGCGAGCCGTCGGCGGCGCTGGCCGAGACCTCGGCGAGATGCTGGGCGAGGCCATGGCGCAGCGGCTCCGACCAGCGCTCGACGCGTGCGGCATAGAGCACGATCTCGCGCACGGCGGCGTCGGTCAGCGGCTTGGCGATGCAGTAGACCGGCGTGCCGGCGGGATGATCGGGCCGCTCGATAAACGGCAGGCGCGCGATGATCTTGGGCTGGGCGGGGCCGATCAGGTCACGCCACCAGACGCCGGCGCTGGCGCCGAGATCCATACGGAAGATGCCGAGATCGCCAGCCGAGTCCGCCACCGCCTTGATCACGGCGCGGGCGTCCTCATGCGTGACGAAGGGCACGGTGAAGCCGAAATGGAAGCGGGCGCTGTCGCGCATTGGCGCGTCGCCGCCGGAGATGTCGGCATGGACCGAATAGTTCGCCTGCACGAAGGTGAAGGTCGCGATGATGATGCGCCAGATGCTCTCGACCGTGTCCAGCGGCAGCAGCCCCTGATGGCGCAAAGCGAGGCGCTTCATCATGTCGGCCTCGCGGCCGGGGCGGAAGGCCGAGCCGGACACCTGCGTCTTCTTGATCGCGATCAGCGTCTCGATGATCTGCGAGCGTTCCATCAGCAGGCCGTGCATCGCCGCATCGATGCGGTCGATCTCGCTGCGCAGGTCGGCGAGCGTGGTCGGAGCGGCTTCTGTCATGATGGCCAGACTTCTTTAATCGTGCCGGTCTCTTAGCTGTCGTTGCCGGGCTTGGCAAAGCGTTCGCAACGCATCGCCGCGTTGACAGACGGGAAGAGGCGCGCCATCGGTAGTGTCCGCTATTACGAACGGACCGGGCGACAAGACAAATCCGAATGCCGAACCGGACGCAAGCTCCCGACCTTCTCGCCGACCCGCTGGCCGAAGCCAACCAGCCATCGAGCCTGCTCGCCCAATTCGGGCCGGACAAGGCGCTGCAGCTCGATTCCGGCGCGGTGCTGGAGCATTGGCAGATCGCCTACCAGACTTATGGCGAGCTCAATGCGGCGCGCTCCAACGCTGTCCTGGTCTGCCATGCCCTGACCGGCGACCAATATGTCGCGAGCCGCAATCCGGTGACCGGCAAGGGCGGCTGGTGGACCGCGATGATCGGACCGGGCAAGCCGATCGATACCGACCGCTTCTTCGTGATCTGCGCCAATGTGCTCGGCGGCTGCATGGGCACGACCGGCCCAGCCTCGACCAATCCGGAGACGGGCAAGCCCTGGGGCCTGTCCTTTCCGATGGTGACGATCCGCGACATGGTGCGGGCGCAGGCGCACCTCGTCGACGCGCTCGGGATCGACAGCCTGTTCTGCGTCGCCGGCGGCTCGATGGGCGGGATGCAGGTGCTGCAATGGGCGGCGAGCTATCCGACGCGGGTGTTCAGCGCCCTGCCGCTCGCCACCGCCGCCAAGCATTCGGCCCAGAACATCGCCTTCCACGAGGTCGGCAGGCAGGCGGTGATGGCCGATCCGGATTGGCGCCAGGGGCGCTATCTCGACGAGGGCACGAGACCTTCGAAAGGGCTCTCGGTCGCGCGCATGGGCGCGCACATCACCTATCTCTCGGAGCCGGCGCTGCATCGCAAATTCGGCCGCAAGCTGCAGGAGCGCAGCGCGCCTACCTTCACCTTCGACGCGGATTTCCAGGTCGAGAGTTACCTGCGCTACCAGGGCTTAAGCTTCGTCGAGCGCTTCGACGCCAATTCCTACCTCTATGTGACGCGGGCGATGGACTATTTTGACCTCGGCGCCGACCATGACGGCGTGCTGGCCAAAGCCTTTGCCGGGACGCGGACACGCTTCTGTGTCGCATCCTTCACCTCGGACTGGCTGTTCCCGACCAGCGACTCGCGCGCCATCGTGCACGCGCTGAACGCGGCCGGCGCCTCGGTCTCCTTCGTCGAGTTGGAAAGCGACAAGGGCCACGACGCCTTCCTGCTGGAAGAGCCCAACCTGTTCGCGACGACGCGCGGCTTCATCGGCGCCGCGGCGCGCGCCAGAGGAATCTGAGCATGGCGCTGGCGGACACCCAGACCAACCGCATCGACCTGCGCCTCGTCGCCGAGATGGTGACACCGGGCTCGCGCGTGCTCGATGTCGGCTGCGGCGACGGCGAATTGCTCTCCCTGCTCGCCGAGACCCGCGGCGTCGACGGGCGCGGCATCGAGCTCTCGCGCGAAGGGGTCGCTGGCTGCGTCGCGCGCGGACTCTCGGTGATCCAGGGCGACGCCGACACCGACCTCGCCGACTACCCCGACGACAGCTTCGATTACGTCATCCTCTCCCAGACCATCCAGGCAACGCGCAATCCGCGCCATGTACTGGAGCAGATGCTGCGCATCGGCCGGCGCGCCATCGTCTCCTTCCCGAATTTCGGGCATTGGCGGATGCGGTCCCAGGTCTTCTTCATGGGGCGGATGCCTGTGACCGACTCCCTGCCCTACACTTGGTGGGAGACGCCCAATATCCATTTCTGCACGATCCGCGACTTCGTCGCGCTCTGTGACACTGTCGGGGCGGAGAAGGAGCGCGCGGTCGCGCTCGATGTCTCCGGCGGCAAGGTCGGCGTCAGCGCGCCCTGGTGGTTCTGGAACCTCTTCGGCGCGCAGGCGGTATTCCTGCTGAAGCGAGGATAAGAGGCTAAAACGCCTCTTCCCAGTTGCGGCTCAGCCGCATCGCCGAATTGATCAGGCCGACCATCGAATAGGTCTGCGGGAAATTGCCCCAGAGCTCACCGGTCTCAAGATCGGCATCCTCCGAGAGCAGGCCGAAGCTGTTGCGGCGCTGCAGGATGCGGCCGAACAGCTCCTTGGCCTCGTCCTTGCGGCCGATCGCGTGCAGCGCGTCGACATACCAGAAGGCGCAGATCAGGAAGCCGGTGTGCATGAAGCCGAAATCGTCTTGCGTGCCATAGCGCAGGATCAGGTCGCCGCGGCCGAGCTCGCGGCCGATCGCCTCGACCGTCGCGATGTAGCGGGGATCGTCGGGGGTGACGAAGCCGAGTTCGGCGATCAGCAGCAGGGTCGCATCAAGATCGGTCCCGGCGAAGGTCGAGACGAAATGGCCCTTCTCCTGATTCCAGATCCGATCGGAGATGATGCCTTTCAGGCGCTTGGCCTCGCCGCGCCAGTATTCCTTGCGGTCGGCGCGGCCGAGCGTGCCGGCGATGCGGGCGAGCCGGTCGCAGGCCGCCCAGCACATCACACTGGAGAAGGAGTGGACCACCTCCTTCTCGCGTAGTTCCCAGGGGCCGGCGTCGGGCTTGTCGAAGAGCTGGATGGCGCGCTCGCCCATGCGTTCGAGCTGTGCGAAGAGCGCTTCCTTGCCGGGCTGGATCAGGCGGCGGTCGAAGAAGGAATGGGTCGCGGCGAGCACGACCGCTCCATAGCCGTCGTTCTGGATCTGCGTCGCCGCGCCATTGCCGACGCGCACCGGCTGGTGGCCGCGATAGCCGGCGAGGTTCGGCACCTCGAATTCGCGCAGCTCGCCGCCGCGCGTGATCGGATAGAGCGGGGGCAGATGCTCGGCGCCGCTTTCGGAATAGGTGTCGACGATGTTGGTGATGAAGCCGAGATAGTCCTCCATCGTCCGCGTCGTGCCCAGGCGATTGAGGGCGTGAACGACGAAATAGGCGTCGCGCAGCCAGCAGAAGCGATAGTCCCAATTGCGCTGCGTGCCCGGCGCCTCCGGGATCGAGGTGGTCAGCGCCGCGACGATGGCGCCACTTTCCTCGAAGGAGCAGAGCTTCAGCGTGATCGCGGCGCGGATGACCTCGCGCTGCCATTCGAAGGGAATCGAGAGCGAGCGGACCCAGTCGCGCCAATAGTCGGTGGTCTTGTCGAGAAACTCGCGCGAGGTCGTCTCGATCTCGGCACGCAGGGCCTCGTCCGAGCCGATGAAGAAGGAAAACGGCTTCTCGACCGCGAAGGGGATGCTCTCCAGCACATAGGAGACTGGCGCATCGGTCGTCAGCCGGATCGTCTGGTCAGCGCCGACGAAGCGGACATGGTTGGAGCCGCGGGTGATCTCGTCGGGCTCCTCGCCGAGGCCGAGGCAGGGCTTGACCACGACGCGGATGCGTGGCCGGCCGGAAATGCGGCGGACACGGCGCACCAGCTGCGGCGGCCGGAAGAAGCGCTCGAAGCGGACGAAGCGCGGCGCGAAATCAAGGATCTCCAGCGCATTGCCCTGATCGTCGGAGAGCACCGAGGAGAGGATCGCGGTGTTGTCGAGATAGCTCTGCTCGCAACGGGTCATCCCGACCATCTCGATGGCGAAGACGCCCTTTTTCGGCATGGCGTCGCCATCGTCGATCTGGTTGTCGATCAGCGAACAGAACACCGGATCGCGGTCGAAGCGCGGAAAGCAGCTCCAGACGATGCGCGCCTGCCGGTCGATCAGCGCGGCGATCGTGCAGTTTCCGATGACGCCGAGATCGAGCGAGGCCACTCTCGGCGAGGCGGTGGTCGTCACAGTCATGCCTGTTCCTGAAGTCAGCCTTGGAGGAAGGTGTCGAGCGTGAGGTCGCCGCCTTCGGCGGCCGCGAGAAGCGCATGGCGCAGCGCCGTCGGCGAGGCTAGGCGATGACGGGCGCAGGTATCGCCGCCACCGATCCGGATCGACAGGCCACCTGCGGCATTGACCGCAGAGAAGCCGTCCTCGTCAGTGATGTCATCGCCGATGAAGACCGGCGTGCGGCCGGCATAAGTTTCGTGTTGTAGCAGCCAATCGATCGCTCCGCCCTTGCTCGCGCTCGCCGGCACCAGCTCGGCGACAGCCTTGCCGCGCTGCAGGCGCATGGACGGGCCGATCTCGGCGGAGACCTGCTCCATCAATGCCAGCGCCTCGTCGGCAAGCGAGGGCGCCAGCCGCCAGTGCAGCGCCACGGACTGGCGCTTGTCCTCGACGATGACGCCGATATGGGCGTTGGCGAAACGAACCATCTTGCGCGTTGCGGCGTGCAGCGCTTCCGAAGGGGCCGCGAGCGGAGCATCGGCACCGCCGAGGCGGATCTGGGCGCCATGCAGGCCGGCCGTATCGAAGCGATAAGGGGTCATCACCTCGTCGAGGAAGGCAACTGGCCGCCCAGAAACCAGGGCCAGCGCGCCGCCGAGCCGGGCACGCAACGCGTCCAGAGCGCCCGGCAGGCGGCGGTCGATCTTCACATCCTCCGGTGAGGGCGCGATCTCAACCAGGGTTCCGTCGAAATCCAGGAACAGCGCGATCTGCCCGGTGAGGGCAGCGGCTTTTGCGGGAGGTTCGGCGATTTCGGGGCTCAGCATCTCTGACATGGCGGTCTGGTTAGAGGGCGAAGCGGGCGAAAGGACGACAGGCGGTCCCCTCATCGCCACATTCGAGGTTCAGTTTGGCGCGAGGTCGCCATGATCCGGTCACGGCGGCGACGCGATCCGGCCGGGGAGCCGGCCTGCACACGAAACATTACGCCTGCCCGCGCGTTCTGTTCCCGCGCCATTGCGGCAGCGTCAGCGAAAAAGTGAGGCATCATGCGTCTTGTCGTCGTGTCCAACCGCGTCACCATGCCCGAGCGAGGCGAGAAGGTGGCGGCAGGTGGCCTGGCGGTCGCGCTGCGCTCGGCGCTCGAACAGCATGGCGGCCTCTGGTTTGGCTGGAGCGGGGCGATCAAGGCGGAGCCGGCGACCAGCGTCGAGCCGGTGCGGCATGGCAAGGTTAGCTACGCGGTCACCGACCTGACCGAGGCCGAGCGCCAGAGCTATTATCTCGGCTTCGCCAACCGGGCGCTCTGGCCGCTGATGCATTACCGGCTCGGCCTGACCGAGTTCAGCCGCGCCGACTATGCCGGCTATCTCGGCGTCAACCGGCGCTTCGCGCGGCTGCTGATGCCGCTACTCAAGCCCGACGACATCATCTGGATCCACGATTACCACCTGATCCCGCTCGCGGCGGAATTGCGCCGGCGCGGCGTCACCAATCGTATCGGCTATTTCCATCACATCCCCTGGCCATCGGCCGACGTGTTCGGCGCCCTGCCCTTCTCCTCGACGCTGATCAGCACGATGACGGCCTATGACCTCATCGGCCTGCAGACCCAGAACGACGTCGCCAACCTGATCGGCGGGCTGGTCGCGCTCTGCGGCGCACGCCGCGAGGGCAACCGGGTCAAGACCGGCCAGCGCGAGGCAGTGGTGCAGGCCTTCCCGATCGGCATCGATGTCGAGGGCTTCCGCAAGCTCGCCCAGGCCTCGGTCCGGGCGGCGACGCAGCCGGTCCGGGCGACGACCGCCCCGCTCGGCAGCCGCAAGCTGGTGATCGGCGTCGACCGGCTCGACTATTCCAAGGGCATCGTCCAGCGGCTGGAGGCCTTCGGTTCCTTCCTGCGCAATCATCCGGAACATCGCGGCGAGGTCGGCCTCTTGCAGATCGCGCCGCCCTCGCGCAGCGACGTGCCCGAATATGCCGAGCTTGACCGGATATCGGACGAGGTCGCCGGCCGGCTCAACGCCGCGCTCGGCGAGTTCGACTGGACGCCGATCCGCGTAGTGAAGAAGGCCTATTCGCGCAGCGCCCTCGCCGGCCTCTATCGGCGCGCCCAGGTCGGGCTGGTGACGCCGATGCGCGACGGCATGAACCTCGTCGCCAAGGAATATGTCGCCGCGCAGAATCCTGACGACCCCGGCGTCCTGGTGCTATCGCGCTTCGCCGGCGCAGCGCAGCAGCTTGGCGAGGCGCTGATCGTCAACCCATTCGACACCCATGAGGTGGCCGAGGCGATCCGGACCGCGCTCGCCATGCCGTTGTCGGAACGACAGCGCCGCTTCGAGCGGCTCTATGCGACGATCTCCTCCACCGACATCGACTGGTGGACGTCGCGCTATCTCGCCGCGCTCTCCGGCCTGGATATCCCCAGCGGCGAGATCGTGCCTCCGGGGCGGCCCAAAACACTGCGCACCACACGCAAATCGGGCGCGAATACCAATTCCGCACGCGTAAATACGCCTCCCCCTCCCGCCCGCCCGGCGCATGGCAAGGGCACCCCGGCACGCGCCAAGGCCTTGCCGAACGCTCCCTCAGCTGGCTAGAAGCGGCCCGCCAGGGGGCGGTGAACCCCAGCTTGCGCTTGCGACTCAGCGGTTGCGGTGTCAGGTCTGCTGGGGGTATTCGGCTGACATGGCCGTGGAGGCGGGCGGAGGGCTTTCTTGATGCGAGGCGCACTCGGGGGATCGGGCGTGCTGCTGCGCCGTCTCCGCGAGGTGATGGCGGCGCCGGTCAGTCCGCAGGAGCGGCTCGACAGGCTCGTCGTCGTGATCGCCGGCAACCTCGTGGCCGAGGTCTGCTCGGTCTATGTCCTGCGTGAAGATAGCTCGCTCGAACTCTACGCCACCGAAGGCCTCAACCGCGAGGCCGTCCACCTCACCACCATGCGTGCCGGCGAGGGCCTGGTCGGCCTGATCGCCAGCGAGGCGGAGCCGCTCGCGCTCTCCGACGCGCAATCGCACCCCGCCTTCTCCTACCGGCCGGAGACGGGCGAAGAGATCTACCGCTCTTTCCTCGGCGTGCCGATCCTGCGCGGCGGCGCGGTGATGGGCGTGCTCGTCGTGCAGAACCGCGCCTCGCGGGTCTACAGCGAGGACGAGGTCGAGTCGCTCCAGACCACGGCCATGATCATGGCCGAGATGATCGCGGCCGGTGGTCTGAAGGCGCTGTCGAAGCCCGGCGCGACCATCGGCCTCGACCGTCCTATCCACAGCATCGGCACCACGCTCGCCGACGGCGTCGGCCTCGGCCATGCCGTGCTGCACGAGCCGCGCGTCGCGATCACCAACCTGATCGCCGAGGACCCCGGCCGCGAGGTGCAGCGGCTGGAGGCGGCGATCGCGACGATGCGGCTCGCCATCGACGAATTGATCGAGCGCGGCGACGTCGCCCATACCGGCGAGCACCGCGACGTGCTCGAGACCTTCCGCATGTTCGCGCATGACCAGGGTTGGCTCCGGCGCATGCGCGAGGTGGTGATGACCGGCCTCACGGCCGAGGCCGCGGTCGAGCGCGTGCAGTCGGACACGCGCGCCAAGATGCTGCGCCAGACCGACCCCTATCTGCGCGAGCGCCTGCACGATCTCGATGACCTCGCCAACCGCCTGCTGCGCACGCTGGTCGGCAAGTCCAACGGCGTCACGCGCGAGGAGCTGCCGGAGAACGCGATCCTGATCGCGCGCTCGATGGGACCGGCGGCGCTGCTCGACTATGATCGCCGGCACCTGCGCGGCGTCGTGCTCGAGGAAGGCGGCCCGACCAGCCACATCGCCATCGTGGCACGTGCGCTCAACATCCCGGTTGTCGGCGAGATCGCCAACGCCACCGCGCTGATCCAGGCAGGCGACGCCGTCATCGTCGACGGCCAGGCCGGCGAGGTGCAGATCCGGCCGCAGCCCGACGTCGAGAACGCCTATAAGGACAAGGCCCGCCTGCGCGCCCGCAAGCAGGAGCAGTACCGCAAGCTCAAGACGCAACCGGCGATCACGAAGGACGGCGTCGAGATCCAGCTGCAGATCAATGCCGGCCTGCTCGTCGACATGGCCAATCTCGATGAGACCAACGCCTCGGGTGTCGGCCTCTTCCGCACCGAGCTGCAGTTCATGGTGGCGCAGCACATGCCGACCACGGCCGAACAGCAGGCGCTCTACGACGCTGTGCTCAAGGTCGCGAACGGCCGGCCGGTGACCTTCCGGACGCTCGACATCGGCGGCGACAAGGTGCTGCCCTATATGGAGCGGCTCGAGGAGGAGAACCCGGCACTCGGCTGGCGCGCCATCCGCATCGGCCTCGACCGGCCGCGGCTGCTGCGCGCGCAGGTGCGGGCGCTGCTGCGCGCCGGTGCGGGCAGCGACATGAAAATCATGCTGCCGATGGTGGCGACGGTGAACGAGTTCCTGCGCGCCCGCATGCTGGTGCGGCGCGAGCTCGCCATGCTGGAGCGCGACGGCCGCCCGGCGCCGGCCAGCCTCAAGCTCGGCGTCATGGTCGAAGTGCCTTCGCTATTGTTCGAGCTGCCCGAGATCGCCCGCGAGGCCGATTTCCTCTCGATCGGCACCAACGACCTGATGCAGTTCCTGTTCGCGGCCGATCGCGAGAACAAGCGTGTCTCCGATCGCTTCGACCCGCTCGGCGCCGCCGGCCTGCGCGCGCTGCGCAACATCATCGAGGAAGCCGGCAAGGCTGGCTGTCCGGTGACCGTCTGCGGCGAGATGGGCGGCAAGCCGATCGAGACGCTGGCGCTGATCGCGCTCGGCTACCGCTCCTTCTCGATGTCGTCGGCCTCGATCGGCCCGGTCAAGGCGATGCTGCGCGCGCTCGACGCCGGCAAGGCGCGCCAGCGCCTCGATGCCTGGATGTCCTCTTCCGACGGCGCAGCGAGCTTGCGCCCACTGCTCGCTGCCCTCGCCGCCGAGATGAAGGTGCCGGTCTAGCGACGCTTTGCTCGCCGCCCGCGCACGCCTCCCCCTTTTTTCCGTTCAGATCGTTTCCGCATCATGTCGCTCCAGCTCCCGCAAGACCGCCTCGACTCGATCGTCGCCCGCCATGCCGCGGCGAGCGATGCCATCAACCATGCGACCGAGGCGACCCGCGTCGTCGAACTGTCGAAGGAGCTGGCCGAGCTCGATCCGGTGGTCGCGGCGATCGCATCCTGGCGCAAGGCGCAGACCGGGCTGGAGGAGGCGCTGGCGCTGATCGACGATCCCACCACCGATGCCGAGATGCGCGACCTCGCCTATGAGGAGCGCGACGTGGCCAGGGCCGAGATCGAGGCGCGCGCCCGCGAGATCCTGATCGCGCTGCTGCCCAAGGATGCCGCCGACGAGCGCGGCGTCATTCTCGAAATCCGGGCCGGTACCGGCGGCGACGAGGCCTCGCTCTTCGCCGGCGACCTCCTGCGCATGTACCAGCGCTATGCCGCCGGCAAGGGCTGGAGCGTCGACATCCTGACCGAAAGCGAGGGCACGGTCGGCGGCTTCAAGGAGGTCATCGCCGAGATCGCCGGCAAGGGCGTCTATGCCAGGCTGAAATACGAATCCGGCGTGCACCGGGTGCAGCGCGTGCCGGACACCGAGGCGAGCGGGCGCATCCACACCTCGGCCGCGACCGTCGCGATGCTGCCGCTCGCCGGCGAGGTCGACGTCACGCTCGACGAGAAGGATCTGCGCATCGACACGATGCGGGCCCAAGGCGCCGGCGGCCAGCACGTCAACAAGACGGAGTCGGCGGTACGCCTCACCCATATCCCGACCGGCATCGTCGTCCTCGTTCAGGACGAGCGCTCGCAGCACAAGAACAAGGCGCGTGCCTACGACCTGATGCGGGCCAAGCTCTACGACATGGAGCGCAGCCGCGCCGAGGCCGAGCGTTCGGCCGACCGGCGCTCGCAGGTCGGCTCGGGCGACCGCTCCGAGCGCATCCGCACCTACAATTTCCCGCAGGGACGGGTGACCGACCACCGCATCAACCTGACGCTCTACAAGCTCGACGAGATGATGCAGGGCCTCGTGCTCGACGAAATCATCGATGCGCTGACGGCCCAGCGCCAGGCCGAGCTGCTCGCCGAGCAAGGCAGCGTGTGAAACCTTCGTCTCTCTCGCGCGTTTGGGACGCACCGACCGTTTTCATGGGGAGGATAGAGAGATGAAAGTCCTGTTCAGCGCCATTGCCCTCGCCGCCGCCGTCGCCTTCGTGCCGGCCTCCGCGGGAGCGCAGGAGCAGACCGCGAAGAAGATCCTCGGCGGCCCGCCGGCGACGCTCCACAACGCCAAGACCGAGTCGCAGGCGCGGCGCGATTGTCAGCGTCAGTATCGCGGCGCTAAGGAGAGCAAGTCCGCGCTGCGGATCAAGATGAAGGAATGCGTCCGCGAGGGGATGCAGGGCAACTGACCGGCTACGTGCCGGCCCAAGGGCAAGCTTGACCGGCACAACCAGACCGACCGACGCGATCACGCCCGTTGCCTTGCCGGCAGCGGGCGAAGCTGTGTCTACCACCCGGAAGGCGATCGCGCTGGCGCTGAAGCGCGCCGGCATCGCCGATTTCACCTTCGAGGCCCGCATCCTGATCGAGGATCTCGCGGGCAGCAGCGATCCGATCGGTGCAGCGGCCGCTGCAAGGCTGAACGATGCGCTGGCGCGGCGCCTCGCCGGCGAACCGCTCTGGCGCGTCCTCGGCGCGCGCGAGTTCTGGGGCCTGAGCTTTGCGCTCTCGCCCGGCACGCTGGAGCCGCGGCCGGACAGCGAGACCCTGATCGATGCGGCGCTCGGCCACCTCGCCGCGCGCCGGCATGACGAGTTGCGCCTGCTCGACCTCGGCACCGGAACCGGCTGCCTGCTGATCGCGACCTTGCGCGAGTTTCCGCAGTCGAGCGGGCTCGGGGTCGATCTGTCGCCCGATGCCGTCGCGACCGCGGCCGCCAACGCCGCTCGCAACGGCGTTGGCGAGCGTGCCGCTTTCCATCAGGGCAACTGGACCGCCGGGATTGGCGAGCGCTTCGACCTCATCCTGTCGAACCCGCCCTATATCGGCAGCGCCGAGATCGCCCGTCTCGACCAGAATGTACGCGAGCATGACCCGCTGCTCGCCCTCGATGGCGGGCCGGATGGACTCGATGCCTATCGCGCCCTCGCCGCCGCCCTGCCCGGCCATCTCAAGCCCGGCGGCCTCGCCATCCTGGAGATCGGAGCCGGACAGGAGGAGGCGGTCGTCGCGCTGATGCGGCAGGCCGGCCTCAGCCATCTCGACTCCCGGCGCGATCTCGGCGGCCATATTCGCGCCCTCGTCTTCAGGCATGTTCCCTGACCAATGCACAGCAAGCTGCGCGAATTTGCTTGGAAGAAGCGGCAAAACCAGCTATGCACGCATGGTCTTGAAGACAGTGTCGACAGCATATAACCTTTGGCTAGGTTCCGCAGAGCGGGCCGAACCCTCGGATCACTGCCAGAATCGACGTTACTGACATAGCGAGACCGAGGCTCCGAGCGCGCGAGACAGCCGTTCGGAGGGGGAGCCGGTAAGGCTCCATTGGAAAGAGCGCGTGAAGACCCATACCGGCGCAGAGCCCTTCCAGGTCGACCTTCCCAAGCGCGGCGCCGCAACCCGCCGCGCGACACGACGTGCATGACGACCTCAAGGTTGCTTCGAATGAACACAACGCGAGACAGACGCGAATGAGACCAGGTCAGAACCGGCGTATGCGCGGCCGCAACAACAATAACAATAACAACAATGGCAACCGGAAATCTCCGAACCCGCTGCAGCGAAGCTACGAGTCGAACGGTCCGGACGTGAAGGTCCGCGGCACGGCGCAACATGTCGCCGAGAAGTACCTGCAGCTCGCTCGTGACGCCCAGTCCTCGGGCGACCCGGTGGCGGCCGAGAACTACTTCCAGCACGCCGAGCACTATTATCGGATCCTGCTCGCCGCGCAGGAGCAGATGACCCAGCAGTTCGGGCATACCTTCCAGCCGAATCGCGCCTTCGTCGAAGATGCCGACGAACTCGAGGAGGAGGGCGAGGAGGAAGCCGGTTTCCAGGGCGGCCAGCCGCAAGGCGAGCACCAGCACAACGGCGTGAACGGCCACGGCGGCCAGCGAGAGGACGGCGAAGGCGGCGGCCAGAACAACGGCCAGCGCTTCGACCGGCCACCTCGCCAGGACCGGCAGGAGCGCAATTTCGACCGCAACGGCCAGCGTCGTTTCGATCGGCAGGATCGCAACGACCGCCCGGATCGGGGTGACCGTCAGGACCGTGGCGATCGGCAGGAGCGGGGCGAACGCCGCTTCGACCGCAACGAGGGCCAGAACGGTTCCTATGCCCCGCGCCCCGAGGCTCAGCCGGGCGCCGAGCAGCCGGACATCGCGCCCGTCCAAAGCCAGGGCGAGCAGCGCCGCTTCGAGCGGCCGGAACGCCAGGAGCGCCAGGAGCGCCCCGACAGGCCGCCGCGTGGCGAGCGTCCCTCGCGCCGCGACCGCGACGAGGCCCGTGCCAGCAACAGCAATGAAGAGCAGGACGCTCCGGCCGGGCTGCCGGCCTTCCTGACCACGCCGACCCGCGTGCCGATCGCAATAGCCGAAGAGGCCGAGGCTCCGGTTGCCGCCCTAGCGGCAGCAGCAGCTCCGGCGGACGCCGCGGAGGCCGCGCCCGAGGCCGGCGAGAAGCCGAAGCGCCGGACGACCCGGCGGCGTTCGCCGCGCGAGGTGATGGACGCCCTCGGCGGTGATGGCGGCGAGACCCCGGCCGAGTAATCCGGCCACGGATCGGAACAATGAAAGGGCCCGCAAGGGCCCTTTCGCTTTTCAGGCGACGCCGAGCGCCGCCGGCTCGCTGGCCTCGACGAGGGTCAGCCGCTCGCCTTCGCCCAGCGTCCCGCCGCTGATGATCCGGCAATAGATGCCGCAGTCGACATGGCCATACCCCTTCATCAGCGCCTTCGGGATCTGCAGGTCGCGGATGCCGGTCGACGGGTCGACATTGGTGGCGGCGCAGCGCTCGATCCGCTTGATGACCTGGAGCCGCAGGCCTGACGGGGCAATGAGCTCGCGGTCCGCCAGATCGAGCTCCGCCCAGGCCGGCAGGTCCTCGACCATGACATTGCCACGGAAGCGCAAGGGATCGACGGGCACGCCGAGCCGTGTCTCTAAGTCGGCGACGCTGGCGAGGTTGATGATCGAGACGAAGCCCGAGCGTGAATCGGTGAAGCGATAGCCCTCCGGCGCTTCCAGCAGGCGCGGCTCACCGCGCAATTCGTCAGGCATGAAGGTTTTGAAGAAGGTGCTGAGCCGATCACGGCCTGCCGCAGTCCCGGTCGCGATGCGCGTCTCCTCGCCGGCATTCCCGATGACGAGGTCACCGCTGGCATCATCGTAGCGCGTGTGCAGGCGTGCCAGCGACTCGTTGCGCATCAGCATCAGATACTTGATCTTGGGCTGGTGCACCGGCTCGGCCGGGTCGAAGCCCGAGGGGCCGTTCTCGATGGCGAAGAGCCGGTCGCCGGGGAAATAGCCGCCCGCTGGTAGCTCGGCCCGGCTCAGACGCTCGGGCGACAGGCCCTTGACCGGATAGCGATACAGCGAAGCGACGCGCATGGGCCCTGCCCTTCCGATTGCGAGGCGGCGGACCCTGCCATGGCGAGCGAACGGATGCCACCCACCGGGCGATCACGCTCGATGAAAGGATTGCATCGATCCGATCAATGCGGCTGCTCCGCGCCTTCTTCGGTTTCCTCCTCATCGAGGATCGAGCGCTGGCAGCCCCAGCCGGAAAGCACGTCGTCGATCGCATCCGCGACGAAGAAGCGGGCGGCGTCGCGCTCATAGCCCTCAGCGAGCAGGCGATCATAATCGGTATGGGCGTGCCGGACATGGGAACCGAGTGCCAGCCAGAGCGCGGTCGAGGGCGGCAGCGCCTTCATCTGGATCCGCCCGGCGAGCGCCAGCACCGTCTCGGCGTCGAGCAGCGGGATACCGGGTGCGAGCGCCCGCAACGCCCTTCGAATCGCCTGTTGCCGCTTGGTGCCGACCATGCCGGCAGGCTGGGCGCAGGCTTTGACCAAGGTCAATGCCAAAGCTGCGCCCTCCCCCCTTCCGTTGCGGGAAAGCAACACTATCTCTTGGAACGAAGGGCAGCCCATCAGGGGGCCCTATCCCATTTGAAAGGCAGCCGGCTCCGCCGCTTCGGGGCGCGACCGGCGGGCGGAGGTGACTAGATGAACATCGAGAAATATACGGACCGGGCGAAGGGATTCCTGCAGGCCGCGCAGACGATTGCGATGCGCGATGGCCATCAGCAGTTCACGCCCGAGCATGTGCTGAAGGCACTGCTCGACGATAGCGAAGGCATGGCCGCCGGGCTGATCGACCGGTCGGGCGGGCAGTCGCGGCAGGCAAAGCAGCTGGTCGACGAAGCTCTCGCCAAGCTCCCCAAGGTGAGCGGCGCGGGCGCATCGAGCCTGCATCTGACGCCACAGCTGGCGCGTGTCTTCGACACCGCCGAAAAGGCAGCGGAGAAGGCCGGCGACTCGTTCGTTACGGTCGAGCGGTTGCTGCTCGCGCTCGCGATCGAGAAGGACAGCGAGGCCGGCAAGATCCTGGCCAAGGCCGGCGTCACGCCGCAGGGCCTCAACGCGGCGATCGAGGCGATCCGCAAGGGCCGCACCGCCGATTCCGCCTCGGCCGAACAGGGCTATGACGCGCTGAAGAAATACGCGCGCGACCTCACGGCCGCGGCGCGCGAGGGCAAGCTCGACCCGGTGATCGGCCGCGACGAGGAGATCCGCCGCACCATCCAGGTGCTGAGCCGCCGCACCAAGAACAATCCCGTGCTGATCGGCGAGCCCGGCGTCGGCAAGACCGCGATCGCGGAAGGGCTGGCGCTGCGCATCGTCAATGGCGACGTGCCCGAGAGCCTGAAGGACAAGGAGCTGCTCGCCCTCGACATGGGCGCGCTGATCGCCGGCGCGAAATATCGCGGCGAGTTCGAGGAGCGGCTGAAGGCCGTGCTCTCCGAGGTCTCGGCCGCGGCGGGCGGGGTCATCCTGTTCATCGACGAGATGCACACTTTGGTCGGCGCCGGCAAGACTGATGGCGCGATGGATGCGTCCAACCTGCTGAAGCCCGCTTTGTCCCGCGGCGAGCTGCACTGTGTCGGCGCGACCACGCTCGACGAGTACCGCAAGTATGTCGAGAAGGATGCGGCGCTGGCGCGGCGCTTCCAGCCCGTCTTCGTCGACGAGCCGACGGTCGAGGACACGATCTCGATCCTGCGCGGCCTGAAGGAGAAGTACGAGCAGCACCATCGCGTGCGCATCACCGACTCGGCGCTGGTCTCGGCCGCGACGCTGTCGAACCGCTACATCACCGACCGCTTCCTGCCCGACAAGGCGATCGACCTCGTCGACGAGGCCTCGGCGCGCCTGCGCATGCAGGTCGATTCCAAGCCCGAGGAGCTTGATTCGATCGATCGCGAGATCGTCCGGCTGAAGATCGAGCAGGAGGCGCTGAAGAAGGAAAACGACGCGGGCTCGAAGGAGCGGTTGAAGCGGCTTGAGTCCGAGCTCGCCGAGCTCGAGGCCCGCTCGGCCGCGATCACCGCGACCTGGAAGGCCGAGAAGGACAAGCTCGGCCAGGCGGCTGAGATCAAGACCAAGCTCGACAACGCCCGCAACGAGCTCGCCCAGGCGCAGCGCAAGGGCGAGTACCAGCGTGCCGGCGAGCTCGCCTATGGCGAGATCCCGCAGCTCGAGAAGGCGCTCGCCGAGATCGAAGCCAAGGGCGACAGCTCCGGCATGGTCGAAGAAGCCGTGACGCCGGACCATGTCGCGCAGGTCGTCAGCCGCTGGACCGGCGTGCCGGTCGACAAGATGCTGGAGGGCGAGAAGGAGAAGCTCCTGCATATGGAGCAGAGCCTCGGCAACCGCGTCGTCGGCCAGGCGGAAGCGGTCGAGGCCGTTTCCAAGGCGGTCAGGCGCGCCCGTGCCGGCTTGCAGGATCCGAACCGGCCGATCGGCTCGTTCATGTTCCTTGGGCCCACCGGCGTCGGCAAGACCGAGCTGACGAAGGCTCTGGCCGCGTTCCTGTTCGACGACGAGACGGCGATGGTCCGGCTCGACATGTCCGAATACATGGAGAAGCACTCGGTCAGCAGGCTGATCGGCGCGCCTCCCGGCTATGTCGGCTATGAGGAGGGCGGCGCGCTGACCGAGGCGGTCCGGCGCCGGCCCTATCAGGTCGTGCTGTTCGACGAGGTCGAGAAGGCGCACCCGGACGTGTTCAACGTCCTGCTGCAGGTGCTCGACGACGGGCGCCTGACCGACGGCCAAGGCCGCACCGTCGACTTCCGCAACACGCTGATCATCATGACCTCCAATCTCGGTTCGGAGTTCCTGGTGAACCAGCCGGAAGGCCAGGACAGCGACGTCGTGCGCGACGAGGTGATGGGCGTGGTCCGCCATGCCTTCCGGCCGGAGTTCCTGAACCGGATCGACGACATCATCCTGTTCCACCGCCTACGGCGCTCGGATATGGGTGCGATCGTCGACATCCAGATGGCTCGCCTCGGCAAGCTGCTGGTCGACCGCAAGATCACGCTCGACCTCTCGCCTGAGGCGCGCGACTGGCTGGCCGAGAAGGGTTACGACCCCGCCTATGGCGCGCGCCCACTGAAGCGCGTGATCCAGAAGTCGGTGCAGGATCCGATGGCGGAGCTCTTGCTCTCGGGCGCGATCCGCGACGGCGAGACCGTGCCGGTCACGGTCGGGCCCGCAGGGTTGATGCTCGGCGAGTTCACCGCCGCGAGCGAGCACCGGCCGGCGGGGGTCGCGCTGAACTGAGCTTTTGCCCGGTCATGAAATACGAAGGGCGCCGCTCTCGCGGCGCCCTTTTTTCTTTCTGTGGCGTCATTCTCGGCCGAAGCGCAGCGCAGAGCCGAGAATCTCATGACAAGAGGGCGCCAAACGGAGCCTCCTCCGGCCTGAGATGCTCGGGTCAAGCCCGAGCATGACGCGCCCTACCTCACTCCATCCTGGCCGCGGTCCGCATCACCGCCAGCGCCAGCGTCTGCGCTGCCGGGACGATGCTCTCGACTTCCAGGAACTCGTCCGGCGTGTGGGCCATGCCACCGACCGGCCCGACGCTGCACAGCGTCGGGCAGCCCTGCGCCGCAGTGAAGCCGGAATCGGCGCAGCCGCCGGTGTACTCGGCCGTGACAGCGATACCGAGGCCAGCGGCCGCCTCGCGATAGGTGTCGTAGAGGAGCAGCGAATCCGGCGTCTGCTCCAGCGGGTGGAACTCGCCCTTGATGATCAGCTTGGCCGAGGTGCCCTCGACCACCGGCGTCTCGACGATCTCGCGGATCGCCTCGACCAGCTCCTCGCGCTGCGCTGGCGTCTTGTAGCGCAGGTCGATCTCGCACCAGGCCGAGGGAGCAACCGTATTGACGGTCTGGCCGCCGCCGATCAGCCCGACATTGACGGTGACGCCGGCTGTGAGATCGGTGAGGCCCTGCAGGCGTGGGATCTTGTGGCCGAGATCGACGATGGCCGAGACGCCTTTTTCGTAGTTGGCGCCGGAATGGGCCGCCTTGCCGGTGAACTCGGCGCGCATGAAGACGCCGCCCTTGCGGCCCGAAGTGATCGACTGCTTGTGGTCGCGACCGTAGTCCGTACCGGACGGCAACCGGCTCGGCTCGGCGTTGAAGACGCAACGCGACTCGCGCGCCGCCGCCTCGATCACCGGCCGCGAGGACGGCGAGGCGATCTCCTCGTCGCTGGTGGTCAGCATCATCAATGGCGCCTTGAGACCGCCATTGGCGGAGAAGGCGGCGGCGACGAAGGCCTCGATCACGAGCCCGGCCTTCATGTCGGCGACACCAGGGCCATAGGCGCGACCGTCGCGGATGGTGAAGGGCCGGCGCGTCGGCTCGCCCTCGGGGAAGACGGTGTCGCGATGGCCGAGCAGCAGGATCGGCCGCTGGTCGTTCGCGGTCGGATTGGGCAGCCGCGCCTTGACCGCATCGCCATAGCGCGCATCCGGCACGATCTCGACGGAAAGCCCGTTCGCCTCATGGAAGCGGGCCAGCACCTGCCCGGCCCGGTCGACGCCGGCCTTGTCATAGGAACCGGAGTCGGTATCGACCATGTCGCGCAGCAGATCGATCATCGCCTGCTTGCGCTCGCCGAGCCAGGCGAGGATACGGGCTTCTTCCTGTGTCGTGTCGGTCATGTTGGGCTTCCGGCTGATGATGCAGCGATGAGCTTAGCCAAGCCACGCGAGCGCCGATAGGAGAGGCACGCAAGCCCGGCAGACCTCCGGCGCGGCCGGATCATGCGGAACTCCCCTCAACGCTGAGCCGATGGTTAAGCGAAAATTCAGCGTGATGGGACAGGCTGGGCAGGGGGAATTGGCCTGTCGACCGCTATCGGCCACCTTCCGAACAGCGCTCACAGGCCAACGCCCGCATGCAGACCGACTCCGCCGCAACCTATCTGATGCAGCTGCGGTTGCGCGTCGGCGGGGCCCTGACCCTTCTGCTCTGGCTCTTCGTGCCCATCACCATGCTGGCCTGGTTCGCCACCGGCAGTGCGGGGCCGCTCACGCCTCTGCTGATCACGATCGGACTGGCGGCTTTCGCAACCCTGGTCTGGCGGCACAGCCCGACCGGCATGGCGACGCAGATCATCCTCTCGCTGAGCACCACCGCTAGCGCGCTCGCCTTCACTTATGCGCTCAAGGGAACCGAATGGCACGAAGCCGGCCACGCCGTGCTGCTGATCATGCTGACGCTCTCGGCCGGATGGTGCGCCTGGCAACCGCTCGTGGCGGTCACCATCGTCGTGCTCGGCCATGTCGCCATTCTCCACTCGTCCCTGCCCCAGGCGAGCTTGGCGTTGCAGGACGATGCCCTCTTTTTCGCCTGCGTCCTCATCCAGCTCGGCCTCCTGCTCTGGATCATCCAGCAACAGAGCAGAACCCTCGCAGCCGCCGGAGACATGGCCAACGAGGCGCGCCGCGACGCCACGGCGCAGGCCGAGGAGCTGCACCAGGCCCAGCTGCGCGACATGGAGCGCGAGGCGGCGCGCCGCAAGACGACGCAGGACATCGTCGCCGGCTTCAACACGCAGTTCGTCGCGACGCTCGACATGGTCCTGCAGGACATCCGCGATCTGAAGGGGCGCGCCGCCTCCTTGAACGAGATCGCCGACATCGCCAATGGCGAGGTCACCGCCGTGGCTTCGACCTCGGAGGAATCCTCGCGCAACGTCTCGGATGTCGCCACCGCGACGGAACAGCTTTCGACCGCGATCACCGCGATCGACCGCCAGCTCGCCACCACCCAGGCGCTGGTCGCCGACATGAACGGCAGCGCCCGCACCACCGCCGGCTCGGTCGACCTGCTCGACCAGGCGGTGCAGCGCATCGACGGCATCGTCGCCCTGATCCGCGGCATCGCCGACCAGACCAATCTGCTCGCGCTCAATGCGACGATCGAGGCGGCGCGGGCCGGAGATGCCGGCAAGGGCTTCGCCGTCGTCGCCGCCGAGGTGAAGAGTCTGTCGCACCAGACCGCGATCGCGACGCAGGATATCGCCGGGCAGATCGCCGAGATCAAGCAGGCGACGTCCGGCGTGGTCGAGACGATCGCCAGGCTGACCGCCGGCATGGCCGACATGGACGAACGGACGATCTCGATCGCGGCGGCGCTGGAGGAACAGGGCCAGATGACCCATGTCATCAGTCGCAGCATCGCCGAGGTCGCGAGCGGCACGGAATATCTGGCGCAGACCACCAACAATATCCGTGGCTCGGCCAACCAGACCCATGAGGTCGCAAGCGCAGTGCTCGCCTCGACCACGGCGCTCGAAGGCAAGGCCGAAGAGCTCGAGAGCGCGGTTCACCAGTTCCTGCAGCGCGTCTCGGCGGCTTGAGACGGTATTTGAGCGATCCGCCTCGGCGGTATGATTAGGCCGCCACCTCGCGCGCATTGGCGCCGAGATAGGCGATGGCAGCCGCGACAGCGCCATCCCCATGCGGGATGCCTTTCGCCTGCAGCGCCATCTCGACCGCGCTCAAGCTGCCCAGCACCATCGGCGCGTTGACATGGCCCATATGGGCGATGCGGAAGGCCTTGCCGGTGAGATCGCCGATGGCGAGGCCGAGCGTCACACCGCAGACATCGCGCGCATAGTCTGTGATCTCAGCCGGATCGCCGTCGACCAGGATGGCGGTGACCGACGGCGCGCGCTGCGACGGCTCGACGACGTTGAAGCTCAAGACCTGGCCTTCGGCCCATTTCGACATGGCGGCCTGTGTTGCAGCCGCCAGCAAGGCGTGGCGCCGCCAGACCGCTTCGAGGCCCTCGGTGAGGATCATGTCGAGCGCGACGCGCAGGCCGAACATCAGATGCTCCGGCGGCGTGCCGCAATGCTTCATATAGAGCAGCGGGTCCATCCGCGCGGTCCAGTCCCAATAGGGCGTGCGCATGTTCGCCTGCCGGTGTGCATGCAGCGCCTTGCCGTTTGCAGCGACGAAGGCGAGGCCGGGCGGTGTCATCAGCCCCTTCTGCGAGGCCGACATCGCGACGTCGACGCCAAAGGCGTCCATGTCGAACGGCATGCAGCCGAGCGCGGCGACGCCGTCGACCATGTACAGCGCCGGATGGCCGGCGGCATCGATGGCGCGGCGGATCGCCTGGATATCGTTGACCACGCCCGAGGCGGTGTCGATCTGGACCGTCAGCACAGCCTTGATCGCGTGATCCCTGTCCTGCCGCAGGCGCTCTTCCACCGCTGCCGGATCGACTGCCGCGCGCCAGGAACCCGCGAGCACCTCGACATCGGCGCCCATGAAGCGGGCCATCTCGCCCCAGCCGATGGCGAAGCGGCCGCTGGCGAGCACCAGCACCTTGTCGCCGCGCGACAGGATATTGGTCAGCGCCGCCTCCCAGCCGCCATGGCCGTTGGCGGCATAGAGGAAGGTCTCTCCCGTCGTGCGGAAGACAGCCTTGAGATCGTCCAGCAGGCTTTCGGTCAGGTCGACGATCGTCTTCGAGGCGAGTTCCTCGGCCGGGCGCATCATCGCCTGGAGGACACGATCGGGAATATTGGTCGGGCCCGGCATTGCGAGCAGGACCCGGCCATTGGCAACGCTCATGGGAAACTCCTGCCTGATGCACCGCGCCGAGCGCGATGAGCCGGCGGCGATCCGACGGCGCGATGCATAAGCCTTGGTAACGGTGCAGAAATCGTTGCGGATTGCTGATCAGCGGCGCGCTTCGGCCGCCATGCGCACGGCAAAGCCGGCGAGCATCGTCGCCATCACCCAGCGCTGCACCAGCGCCCAGAACGGGCGCGTGCGCAGGAAGACGGCGATGCCGCCGGCGGCGAAGGTGATCAGCGTGTTGACGCTGACCGAGACGATGATCTGGATGAAGCCGAGGATGATCGACTGCGCCAGCACGCTGCCGGCGGCGGGGTCGATGAACTGCGGCAGCAGCGCCAGGTAGAACATCGCGATCTTCGGATTCAGCAGGCTGGTGAGGAAGCCCATCATGAAGAGCTTGCGCGGCCCGTCATGCTTGAGTTCGCGGACATGGAAGGGCGAGCTGCCGCCGGGCCGGACCGCCTGCCATGCCAGCCAGAGCAGGTAGGCCGCGCCGGCGAGCCGCAGCGCGTCATAGGCGAAAGGCACCGCAAAGAGCAGCGCAGTGATACCGAAGGCGGCGCAGAAGACATAGAAGACGAAGCCGAGCGCGATGCCGCCGAGCGAGATCAGGCCGGAGGCCGGCCCCTGCGCGATCGAGCGCGAGATCAGGTAGATCATGTTCGGCCCGGGCGTCAGCACCATGCCGAAGGCGAGCAGGATGAAGGCGATCAGGTTGCTCGTGTCGATCATGGTGCGCTCCGGCCGCAAGGTGCGCGACCATGGCATTGCCGGCGAAACGCCCGCAAGGCGCAGCCCATGCCGCGGCTGCATCGCCGCCATCCCGCGATGACGCCCCTGGCAGCAGGTGGCGGGAACGAGTCGCCGCCTGCCGGGTTCATGGCGCAGCACCTCGGGGGGATCCGTGCCATGACCATGTTCAGCCGCCTGCTCTATTCCGGCATCGCCGGCGCCTTGCTGCTGGCTTCCGTCCTGCTGATGGCGGTCGCGGTCTCGCGCACCTTCACCGGCTTCCGAACCGGCGAAGGCGCGCTCGACACCATGCTCGACGGAATCGGGCTGGTGATCATCGCGGTCGCCGTCGCCGATGTCGGCAAGTTCCTGTTCGAGGAGGAGGTCATCGCCGACCGCGAATTGCGGCGGCCGGCGGAAGCGCGGGGATCGCTGACCAAGTTCATGACGATCATCATCGTCGCGCTCAGCCTGGAATCGCTGGTGCTGATCACCAAGGCCGCGCGCGACAAGCCGGCCGATATCCTGTTCCCGGCCCTGCTGATGCTGGTCGCGGTGGCGGCGCTGGTCGGGCTCGGCCTGTTCCAGAGGCTGAGCCACAGGGTAACGGCAGCGATCCCCGACGATGCAGAGGATGACGAAGAGAGGCCGGACAAACCCGTGAAAGGGAAACTCCAGCGGCGACCGCGGCGTGCGGCGGAGGTGGAGGCGTAGCCGGGGTTGGCGCCTCAGGCTCGCAGCTCGACCAGCATCAGATCGCTATCATCAGGCTTCGCGCCCGCCGCGGTCAGCATGGCATGAACCTGGCCGCGGTGGTGGGTCTGGTGATTGAAGAAGTGCATGACGAGCTGAGCCTTGGGTTTGGTCAACTCGCGGCGCGAGATGCCCGACACCCAGGTCAGATCTCCGGCGAGCCATTCCGGCGCGAGCCCAGCCGCCCAGCCACCGATCAGCGCATCAGTGGCGCGCCGCTCAGCAGCGAGTTCCTCCCATGCCTCAATCATCCGGGCGGATTCGCTGCCGGGAACACTGGGCTTCGGCGTTCCCGCGAAGCGCGAGAGCCACATCCGGTCACCCCAGAGTAGATGGCAGAAGGTGCCGTGGATCGAGCGGAAGAAAGCGCCGCGATCCTGCTTGCGCGCCTCATCGCTCAGCATCGCCGCTGCGCCGTAGAGACTCTCGTTCTGCCAGCGGTTGTAGCGCGCCATGGTCGTGACGAAGGTCTTGTCGATCATGGCGCGTGCTCCCTCAGATGATGTTCGCTTCTTTCAACGGCCTTCCCGCGACGATGCGCTCATGGCCGAGATCGGCGAGATCGAGCGTGAGATAACGGCCGTTGACGATGTGCTCGGCGAGGCCGCGGCCAACCGCCGGCGATTGCTGCAAGCCATGGCCGGAGAAGCCGTTGGCGAGATAGAGATTGGGGACGCCGACAGCGGGGCCGAGGATGGCATTGCCGTCGAGGCCGTTCATGTCATAGGGGCCGGCCCAGGCACGACCGGGCTTGATCGCCTCGAAGGCGGGGACGCGATGAGCGAGCGGCGCCCAGACATATTCCTCGAAGAAGGACCAGTCGACATCCTCGACATCGGCGTCGGTCTCGACCCATTCGCGATCGAGCTCTTCCGGGGGCGAGGAGCCGCAGATGAACATCTGGCCGTCATTGCCGCGCTTGCCTTCCGGGCGGACATAGGCGCCGGAGGTGTCGATCAAGAGCGGGCAGTTGTCCACCTCTCCCTTGCAGGTGAAGCTGTAGACGAAGCGCTTCATCGACTTCACGGGGATGGCGACGCCAGCGGTCGCTGCGAGCCTGGCGCCATGGGTACCCGAGGCGTTGACCGCCGCAGCGCAGGCGATGCGGCTGCCATCGGCCAGCTCGACGCCGGTAACGCGGCCGCCTTCGACCACATAGCCAGTGACCTCGCCCTGACGATATTCGACGCCGAGCGAACGCGCCTTCTTACGGAAGGCCTGCAGCAGGGCCCAGCCGTCGAACCAGCCTTCTCCGCTGACGCCATAGGTGCCGCAGAGCAGGTCCGAAGTATTGAGCCAGCCGAATTTGCTGCGCAGCATTTCTGCAGCATAGAGCGCGACATCGGCGCCTTCCTGCTGCTGAAGCGCTTGATTTTGCTCTAGAATCCTACGCCCCTCATCGCCGGCGACATAGAGATAGCCGCCCTCGTGCAGATCGATCGACGGCGCCTCACCATCGACCGAGAGGTAGCGGCCGATATTGCGCAAAAACGCGATGCCGAAGAGCGAGACGCGGATGTTCACCGCGCTGGAGAATTGCTGGCGGATCGAGGCGGCCGAAAGCGCCGAGGCCGAGAGCCGGTAGGTCGGATCCTTCTCGACAACGATGACCTTGCCCTTGAAGCCGGGATCGCTGGCGAGATGATAGGCGACTGAGGAGCCGATCGCGGCGCCTCCCACAATGACGATGTCGGCCGAGGCTAGAGCGGAAGACATGAATGACCTGCGCAAGCGATGGTTCGTGATCTCAGCGCATGAATGACGACTCAACCGGCGCTTGTCGAGAGGCTAGTTCATCCCCTCGCATTCCCCGACAAGCCAGTCACGGAAGGCGACCACGGCCGGCAAGCTCGCCTTGGCCTCGGGATAGACGAGGTAATAGCCTTCCGGCCCGCGCACAGGCCGATCGACCGGGATGACCAGCGCGCCCGAGCGCAGTTCCTCCTCCACGAGGATACGCGGCACGATGGCAACGCCGAGCCCGGCCACCGCCGCCTGCGCCACCATGGCGAACTGCTCGAAGCGCGGCCCCATCAGCGCCCGCTCCGGCGGCAGGCCCTGCTGCTCCAGCCAATTGGCCCAGGCGCGTGGCCGCGTCGATTGCTGCAGCAAGGGCTGGCGCAGCAGATCGGCTGCCTCCCTGATGCCGGCCCGCGCCACCAGCGCCGGCGCCGCCACTGGCACCACTTCCTCCCCCATCAGACGATGCAGCCGGGCCCCGGGCCAGACCGGGAGCCCGAAATGGATGGCGGCGTCGGCCGGATCATGGGCGAAGTCGAAGGGCACCAGCTTGGTCGAGAAATTGATGGTGACGCCGGGATGAGCCTCGGTGAAACGTGGCAGGCGCGGGATCAGCCAGCGCGTGCCGAAGGTCGGCAGGATGGCGAGATGAAGCAGGCCGGCGCCGCCGCGAAAGGCCATGGCGGAGAGCGTCGCCGCGGCCAGCCGCGAGAGCCCGTCGCGGACTTCCGCAGCATAGGCACCGCCGGCCGGCGTCAGGCTGACGCGCTTCTTCACGCGCTCGAACAGCTTGAGGCCGAGATTCTGCTCGAGCAGCGCGATCTGACGGCTGACGGCACCCTGCGTCAGGTTGAGCTCCTCGGCGGCGCGGGTGAAGCTGCCATGGCGCGCCGCCGCCTCGAAGGCGGCGAGCGCCGAGAGCGAGGGTACCGAGAGGCGGCCGGGAACGATCTCCGAGGTCATGATCTCAACTCATCAAGTCGTGAGAACATATCGATTGCGGAGATCGGCTGGAAGAGGGCATTGTGCAGCCGAATGCCGGGCTGCAGTTCGCAGCCCAATACGAGCCCTCATCCTGAGGAGCCGCGTAGCGGCGTCTCGAAGGATGCTCCAGATTGCGCCATTCCGGCGGGCTGGAACATCCTTCGAGACGCGCTTCCTTTGGAAGCGCTCCTCAGGATGAGGGCTGTGGTTCGCTGGCGATCAGGATCAAAGCACCATGACGACCTCCCTTCCGAACGACGCCCTTGCTCTGCTGAAGCGCCTCGGCGTGCGGGACAGCGCCTATGCCGGCGCCGGCCTTTCCGCCCGCTCGCCGATCACCGGCGAGACCGTCGCGACGCTGCGCGAAACCGCGCCGGCCGAGGCCGAGGCCGCGATCGGCCGGGCCCAGTCGGCCTATCTCGCCTGGCGCAAGGTGCCGGCGCCGCGGCGCGGTGAGTTCGTCCGCCTGTTCGGCGAGGAGCTGCGCACGCACAAGGCCGATCTCGGCCTGCTGGTTACGCTGGAAGCCGGCAAGGTCACTTCCGAGGGCCTCGGCGAGGTCCAGGAGATGATCGACATCTGCGACTTCGCCGTCGGCCTGTCGCGCCAGCTCTATGGCCTGACCATCGCGACCGAGCGCCCGAACCACCGCATGATGGAGACCTGGCATCCCATCGGCGTCTGCGGCGTCATCTCCGCCTTCAACTTCCCGGTCGCAGTGTGGTCGTGGAATGCGGCTCTCGCCTTCGTCTGCGGCGACAGCGTCGTCTGGAAGCCGTCGGAGAAGACCCCGCTGACGGCGCTCGCCGTGCAGGCCATCGTCGAGAAGACGATGAAGCGCTTCGGCCCCGAAGCCCCGATCGGCCTCTCGGAGATCCTGATCGGCGGCCGCGAGCTCGGCGACATCCTGGTGCAGGACCATCGCGTCCCCGTCGTCTCCGCCACCGGCTCGACCCGGATGGGCAAGGAGGTCGGCCAGAAGCTCGCCGCCCGTTTCGCCCGCGCCATCCTGGAGCTCGGCGGCAACAATGCCGCGATCGTGGCACCTTCGGCCGATCTCGATATCGCCCTGCGCGGCATCGCCTTTGCGGCGATGGGCACCGCCGGCCAGCGCTGCACCACTTTGCGCCGCCTGATCGTGCATGAGAGCGTCTATGACCAGCTCGTGCCGAAGCTCGCCAAGGTCTACGGCTCGGTGAAGATCGGCGATCCGCGCGAGGCCGGCGTGCTGGTCGGCCCGCTGGTCGACGAGGCCGCCTATCAGGGCATGCAGAAGGCGCTGTCCGAGGCCAAGGCCGAGGGCGGCAAGGTCCATGGCGGCGAAAAGGTCGATGTCGGCGCCGGCGGCTTCTATGTCCGCCCGGCCCTGGTCGAGATGCCCAGCCAGTGCGGCCCGGTCGAGCGCGAGACCTTCGCCCCGATCCTCTATGTGATGAAGTACAAGTCGATCGAAGAAGCGATCGCCATTCAGAACGCGGTCGGCGCCGGCCTGTCCTCCTCGATCTTCACGCTCAACATGCGCGAGGCCGAGCTGTTCGTCTCCGACGAGGGGTCGGATTGCGGCATCGCCAACGTCAATATCGGCCCGTCCGGCGCCGAGATCGGCGGCGCCTTCGGTGGCGAGAAGGAAACGGGCGGCGGCCGCGAGGCCGGCTCGGACGCCTGGAAGGCCTATATGCGCCGCGCCACCAATACGCTGAACTACGGCACCACGCTGCCGCTGGCGCAGGGCGTCAGCTTCGACGTCGACGCCTGACAAGAAGACAAGGGAGAGCACCATGGCCGAGGCCGCGCGCAAGACCGCCCATAGCCACAAGCTGGCGGAGTTCAACTGGGAAGACCCCTTCCTGATCGACGAGCAGCTCTCAGAGGACGAGCGGCTGATCCGCGACACGGCCCGCCAATACGCGCAGGAGAAGCTGCAGCCGCGCGTCGCCGAGGCCTATCTCGAGGAGAAGACCGAGCGCGGCATCTTCAACGAGATGGGCGAGCTCGGCCTGCTCGGCGTCACGGTCCCGGAAGAATATGGCTGCGCCGGCGCCAACTACGTCTCCTACGGGCTGGTCGCCCGCGAGGTCGAGCGCGTCGACTCCGGCTACCGGTCGATGATGAGCGTGCAGTCTTCGCTGGTGATGTACCCGATCTACGCCTATGGCGACGAGAACCAGCGCAAGAAGTACCTGCTCAAGCTCGGCTCGGGCGAATGGGTCGGCTGCTTCGGCCTGACCGAGCCCGACGCCGGCTCCGATCCGGCCGGGATGAAGACCCGCGCCGAGAAGGTCGCCGACGGCTACAAGCTGACGGGATCCAAGATGTGGATCTCGAACTCGCCGATCGCCGACGTCTTCGTCATCTGGGCGAAGTCGGCCGCGCATGACAACCAGATCCGCGGCTTCATCCTCGAAAAGGGCATGAAGGGCCTCTCCGCCCCGAAGATCGGCGGCAAGCTCTCGCTGCGCGCCTCGATCACCGGCGAAGTCGTCATGGACGGCGTGATCGTGCCGGAAGAGAACCTGCTGCCGAACGTCTCGGGCCTGAAGGGTCCGTTCGGCTGCCTCAACCGCGCCCGCTACGGCATCTCCTGGGGCGCGATGGGCGCCGCCGAAGACTGCTTCCACCGCGCCCGCCAATACGGGCTCGACCGCAAGCAGTTCAACAAGCCCCTCGCCCAGACCCAGCTCTTCCAGAAGAAGCTCGCCGACATGGTCACCGAGATCACCCTCGGCCTACAGGGCTCGCTCCGGGTCGGCCGCCTGCTCGACGAAGGCAAGATGGCACCGGAGATGATCTCCCTGGTCAAGCGCAACAATTGCGGCAAGGCGCTCGACATCGCCCGCCAAGCCCGCGACATGCACGGCGGCAACGGCATCTCGATCGAGTACCATGTCATGCGCCACGCGGCGAACCTCGAGACGGTCAACACCTATGAGGGCACGCACGACGTCCACGCGCTGATTTTGGGCCGGGCCGTCACCGGTCTGCAGGCGTTCTTCTGATCCTCCCTCTCGGGTCGTCCCGGGCGAGCGCAGCTCGACCCGGGACCCATGCCTGAACCGTTCCGGCATGGGTCCCGGCTCTCCGCTTCGCTGCGGCCGGGACGACGGCGTGGATTCCAATATGACTTCAGCCCCTCCCCTCGCCGGCCTGCGCGTCCTTGAACTGGCGCGCATCCTTGCCGGGCCCTGGATCGGCCAGCTCCTCGCCGATCTCGGCGCCGATGTCGTCAAGGTCGAGGCGCCGGAGGGCGACGACACCCGCAAATGGGGCCCACCCTTCGTCGAGGGCGCGGGCGACGAACATCTCTCGGCCGCCTATTTCCACTCGGCCAATCGCGGCAAGCGCTCGATCACGGCCGATTTTCGCACGGCTGAGGGCCAGGCGCTGGTGCACCGCCTCGCGTCCCATGCCGATGTGGTGATCGAGAACTTCAAGGTCGGCGGGCTCGTCAAATACGGGCTCGACGCGGCCTCGATGCGCAAGGCCTATCCGCGATTGATCTATTGCTCGGTCACCGGCTTCGGCCAGGACGGCCCTTATGCACCGCGCGCCGGCTACGACTTCCTGGTCCAGGGCATGGGCGGGCCGATGTCGGTCACCGGCGAGCCCCAGGGCGCACCGATGAAGGCGGGCTATGCCGTGGCCGACATCTATACCGGCCTCTATGCCACCACCGGCATCCTCGCGGCGCTGCGCCGGCGCGATGCCACCGGCGAAGGCGCTGTCCTCGACATGGCGCTGCTCGACGCGCAGGTCGCGGTGCTCGGCAACCAGGCGATGAACTATCTCACCTCCGGCAAGGCGCCCTCGCGCCTCGGCAATGCCCATCCCAACATCGTCCCCTATGACGTCTTCCCGGTGGCGGACGGACACATCATCATCGCCACCGGCAATGACGGGCAGTGGCGCAAGCTCTGCGAGGCGGTCGGCGATGCCGGCTTCGCAGCTGAGCCCGACTACGTCGACAACCGCTCGCGCGTCGCCAACCGCGTAGCGCTCACCGCGCGGCTCAACGCGCTGACCGGCCGCTTTGCCAAGCTCGACCTCTTGGCGAAGCTGGAGGCGGTCGGCGTGCCGGCCGGCCCGATCAACACGATCGAGGAGGTCTTCGCCGACCCGCAGGTTCAAGCCCGCGGCGTGCGCGTCGACCTGCCAAACCCGGCGGCCAAGGCCGGCACGACCCCGACGGTCGCCTCGCCGATCGTGCTCGACGGCATCAGGCAGGTCGCGAGCCGGCCGAGCCCACGCCTCGGCGAGCATGCCGACGAGATCCTGAACGACCCGGCCTGGGGAGGGCCGCACAATGGCTGAGCGCACTGGCGGGCAGATCCTCGTCGACCAACTCCTGATCCACGGCGCGACCGACGCCTTCTGCGTGCCGGGCGAGAGCTATCTTGCCGTGCTCGACGCGCTGCACGACGCCGAGATGAAGGTCACCATCTGCCGGGCCGAGGGCGGCGCGGCGATGATGGCGGAGGCCGCCGGCAAGCTCACCGGCAAGCCCGGCATCTGCTTCGTGACGCGCGGCCCCGGCGCGACCAATGCCTCGCCAGGCATCCATATCGCCGACCAGGATTCGACGCCGATGATCCTGTTCGTCGGCCAGATCGAGCGCGGCATGCGCGAGCGCGAGGCTTTCCAGGAGCTCGACTACCGCGCCGTCTTCGGCACGATGACGAAATGGGCGACCGAGATCGACGATGCCGCGCGCATCCCCGAGATCATCAGCCGCGCCTTCCATGTCGCGACCGCCGGCCGCCCCGGCCCGGTGGTGATCGCGCTGCCTGAGGACGTGCTGACCGACCTCGCCGACGTGCCGGATGCAGCGCCCTACCAGGTCACCGAAACGCACCCCTCGCTCTCGCAGACCATCGACCTGCAGAAGCGGCTCTGGGCGGCGAAGGCACCGATCGCCATCCTCGGCGGTTCGCGCTGGGACCCGCAGGCGATCGCGCGCTTCCAGCGCTTCGCCGAGCGCTTCGACCTGCCGGTCGCGGTCTCGTTCCGCCGGCAGATGATCTTCCCGGCCGACCACCCGAATTTCGCCGGGGATCTCGGCATCGGGCCCAATCCGAAGCTGTTGAAGCGCATCCAGGACAGCGACCTCGTGCTGCTGGTCGGCGGACGTCTCTCGGAGATGCCGAGCCAGTCCTACACGCTGTTCGGCATCCCCAATCCGGGCCGGCCGCTGGTGCATGTCCATCCCGATGCGGAAGAGCTCGGCCGCGTCTACCGGCCGGAGCTGGCGATCAACGCCTCGCCGACCGCCTTCTGCGCCGCGCTCGAGACGGTGCATCCGCCGCAGGTGATCCCGTGGGCTGGCGCGGCCGCCGAGGCGCATGACGCCTATCTCGCCTGGAGCGAGCAGCCGGCGCCGGTGCCCGGCAAGTTCCATCCCGGCGAGATGGTGACCTGGCTGCGCCGCAACATCCCGGCCGACGCGATCATGTGCAACGGCGCCGGCAATTACGCGACCTGGGTGCATCGCTTCCACCGCTTCACCAAGTTCGCGACGCAGCTCGCGCCGACCTCGGGCTCGATGGGCTATGGCGTGCCAGCGGCGATCGGCGCCAAGCGGATCTTCCCTGACCGGACGGTGATCGCCTTCGCCGGCGATGGCTGCTTCCTGATGAACGGCCAGGATTTCGCGACGGCGGTGCAATACGACCTGCCAGTGATCGTCATCGTCGTCGACAACGGCATGTACGGCACGATCCGCATGCACCAGGAAAAGCATTATCCCGGCCGGGTCTCGGCGACGACGCTGAAGAACCCCGACTTCGCGGCTTACGCCAAGGCCTTCGGCGGCCATGGCGAGCGGGTCGAGACCACCGAGGAATTCGCTCCGGCCTTCGAACGCGCCGTCGCCAGCGGCAAGCCGGCGATCATCCATTGCCTGCTCGATCCCGAGGCGATCACCCCGGCGAAGTCGCTCTCGACCATCCGTGCCGAGGCGCTGGAGGCTCAGGGCAAGGGCTGATCGCGACCGAACCAGATCCGGCGCATCAACCCGTCCTTCAGCACGAACTGATGGAACAGGGCCGCGCCGGCGTGGATCGCGGCGAGCGTGGCCAGCGCGGTGAAGAGCGCCTCGTGCAGGCGTAGCATCGCCTCGTAGATCGCCTTGTCCGGGCCGATCGGATGCGGCACGGCGATCCAGCCATAGAACAGCGTCGGGATCTGGATCGGCGCGGCCGAGACTATCAGCAGGCCGGTCAGCGGCAGCGCGAGTAGGCAAAGATAGAGCCCAGCCCGGACGCTTGCCGCGGCGAGCGCCTGCCAAGCCGGCAGGGCGAGTGACTGCGGCTCCGGCAGGGCCAGCCGCAACAGGAGGCGCAGGAAGACGAGCGCCGCGACAGTGAGCCCGATGGATTTGTGCCATTGGTAGAGCGGAAAGCGGCTGATCACGTCGCGCGTCTCGTCGCGCATCACTCGTGCGAGCCCGAACTGCACGACGATCAGCCCCAGCGTCAGCCAGTGCAAGGCGATGATCAGGGGATGCCAGCGTCTCGGGCGCATCGCAGATCCGAGCCTTCACCTGTCACGACATCAGCTGTTCAGCGCAGGACCTCGCCGCGGATCGCCAGATCGACCTGATCGTCCACGACATTGACGTCGCGCCCGATGGCGAAGGCGTTGCGCGAGAAGGCCGCGGTCGCGCGGAATGGCAGCCGTTCGCCGGGGTGCAATCCCGCAGGATCGCGCTCGACGACCGCACTGACATCGACCGGCTGCGTGGTGCCACGGATCGTCAAGCGGCCGCGGATCGCAAGACTGCGTGTATCGACGCGGCTGACCTGCTCCGACACGAAGCTCGCCGTCGGGTAATGGCCGACATCGAGCATGCTCTCGCCCTTGATGAAGCCGTCGACCAGAGCGGTCCCAGTGTGGAGCGAGGTGGTTTCGATCGTCATCCTGATGCGACTGCGCTCGGGATGGTCGAAATCGAGGGCGATGGCACCGTCGACATGGTCAAAAATACCCGACGCCGTCGGCACGCCGAAGCGCTTCGCGGTGAAGGAGACCTCGCCGGAGCCCTGCCGAAGCGCGCCTGATGGCTCGGCCGACGCCACGGTCGCGAGGGCGGTGGAGAGACAGAGAAGCGGCGCGAGAAACGAACGGATCGTCATGACACCGGGCCAGCCTGCTTGGATGAGAACGGATGTCTAGACCCGCACGCCCCCCCTCGCCAGAGCACGCGCGCAATCGTGTACGCGGCGGCCGGAACCGAGCCCGCTGCAATGATGCTGCAACCAACCGATCGAACTTTCCCGCTCGTGCTTCGTTTGAGAGGAGCTGGCGCCTGATCTGTCGATTGCGGCGCTGACAGGAACAAGCGCGACGCAACCGGGCGATGCACGAACAGGAGGTTCGGCCATGACACGACGGATGATCCTGGCGCTCGGCGTTGCCGGCAGCTTCGGCCTCGCCATGGCGCCACAGGCACAGGCACAGGCTGCCGGCTTCCTAGACGATCTCACCCGGGCGATCTTCGGCAACCCGACCCCGCCGGCGGCGATCGGCATTCCTGAGGGGCCCGCGATCAAGCCGAAACCCAGCAAGCCCCGGCAGGCCAGCACGAAGCCGGCGGAGCCTGCTGTCAAGCTCGACCCGGGCAGCGACAGCTATTGGTATCTGCGCGATCCGACGCTGCGGAAGGGCGATATCGTCGTCACCCGCAGCGGGATCGTCGTCTTCGACGGGCAACGCTCCTCGGACCATGCCAGCAGCGACTTCACCGCGCTCGAAGACACCAGGCGGCTGCCGAAAGCCCAGCAGCAGACGCTCGAAGCAGCGGCGGCGCGCGGTCGGGCCTATTTCACGCCGTCGGCCACCGCCCCAGTCGTCCCGGTGATGCAGACGAAGGTCGATCCGAACGCCACCGCGCAGGCTCAGTAGGTCGCGCGGCCACCCGAGAGATCGAAAACGGCCCCGGTGGAGAAACTGCACTTCTCGCTGGCGAGCCAGGCAACCAGCTCCGCCAGTTCGTCGACCGTACCGAGCCGCTTCAGCGGGCTCTTGCCGATCATCGTGTCGACGGTTTCCACGCTCATCTGCTGCAGCAATTCGGTCTCGATCGCAGCCGGAGCCACGGCATTGACCAGCACGCCGGTGCCAGCGAGTTCCTTGCCATGGGCCTTGGTCAGCGCGATCACACCGGCCTTGGCAGCGCTATAAGCCGAGAGCGTCGGCGTCCCCTCCTTGCCGGCGAGCGAGGCGATGTTGACGATGCGGCCATAACCGCGCGGCACCAGCGCTGCGGCCGCCGCACGCGAGCAGAGGAAAGTGCCGGTCAGGTTGACCGCCTGAATCGCCTGCCATTGCGCCAGCGGCGTCTCGGCGATCGTGGTCGAGGGGCCGGTCAGTCCGGCATTGTTCACGAGCACCGCGACCGGGCCGTGCTCGCGCTCGGTGCGCTCAAGCGCGGCGGCGACCTGCCCTTCGTCGGTGACATCGCAGGCGACGAAGACGTGACCGCCCTCGCCTTCCCTGAGATCCCAGACGACGGGGACGAAGCCGTCCAGCGCCAGCCGCTCGAGACAGCCCGGCCGATGCCCTTGGCCCCGCCGGTGACGACGGCAACCTTCGCGGAGGCAGATGGGCTCACGCCGCCTTGGCCTCGTCGAGCTTGGCAGCGACGAGCTTGCGCAGGCTGCGCAGATCCTTGACGAAGCCGCGAATGCCCTCGGCGAGTTTTTCCGTCGCCATGGCATCCTCGTTCATGGCGAAGCGGAAGGCCTTCTCATCGAGCGTGATCTTCTTTGCGCCGTCAGGGGACGCGACTTGCGGCGAAGCCGCCGGCGAGAGCCTGCGTGGCAGATCGCCGGTGGCCGCGGCCAGTTCATCGAGCAGGCCGGGGCCAATCGTCAGCCGGTCGCAGCCAGCCAACGCCTCGATCTCGCCGGTGTTGCGGAAGGAGGCTCCCATGACCACGGTCTTGATCCCGAACGCCTTGTAGTAGGCGTAGATGCTCTTCACCGAGACCACGCCGGGATCGGTCTCGGCAGTGTAGGGACCGCCGCCGGCCTTGACGTGCCAGTCGAGGATGCGGCCGACGAAGGGCGAGATCAGGAAGGCCTTGGCATCGGCGGCCGCAACCGCCTGCGGCAAGGCGAAGAGCAGGGTCAAATTGCAGTCGATGCCCTCGGCCTGCAGGACGCGAGCAGCCTGGAGGCCCTCCCAGGTCGAGGCGATCTTGATCAGGATGCGCTCGCGCCCGACGCCGCGTTCCTTGTAGGCGGCGATGATGGCGCGCGCCTTGGCGAGGGTCGCCTCCGTGTCGAAGGAGAGATCGGCGTCGACCTCGGTCGAGACCCGGCCGGGAACGATCTTGGTCAGCTCAGTGCCGAAGGTGACGGCGAGCCGGTCGCAGACCGCCTCGACCGCGCCCGTCCCGCCCTGACGCTTGCCCCAGGCAATCGCCTCCTCGACGAGCGCAGCATAGGCCGGCGTCTCCACCGCCTTGAGCAGCAGCGTCGGATTGGTGGTGCAGTCGACGGGCTTGAGGCGGCGCACGGCCTCGATGTCGCCGGTGTCGGCGACGACGGTGGTCATGGCGCGGAGCTGGTCGAGCTTTGAGGCGGTCATCACGTCATCCGTAAGGGTTCTATCGGTCCTGCCGCCAATATGAGGCCTGGCGACCGTCATTGCGAGCGAAAGCGAAGCAACCCGGCCCTGCATCAGCTCCGGCCGGGTCGTCCGTCGATGCCCTCGTCAGCTCTTCACCGCGCCGGCGGTCAGGCCGGAGACCATGTTCTTGCGGAAGCCGTAATAGATCACCGCCGGCGGAATGGCGTAGATCAGGCCGGCCGTCATCAGGAGATTCCAGGGCGCATCGTCGGCCGAGAGGAAGAGGCCAAGGCCGACGGCGAGCGGCACGGCCTTCTCGCTGGAGAGCAGCAGGAAGGCGTAGAGATACTCGTTCCAGGCGAGCAGCAGCGCGTAGATGCCGATCACCACCATGGAAGGCTTCATCAGCGGCAGATAGACCAGCCGGAAGAGTTGCAGCGAGTTGGCGCCATCCATGATGGCGGCCTCGTCGAGCTCCTTCGGCAGCTTGTCCGAGGCCTGCTTGAGCACCCAGATCGCGTAGGGCGAAGCCAGCGCCACCATGGCGAGGATCAGCGCGACGCGGGTATTGAGCAAACCGAAGGTGCCCATCGCCTTGTACATGGGGATGGCGAGGAAGGCGGCCGGGATCAGGTAGGTCGCCAGGGCGAAATTCATGATCGAGCGGCCGCCCGGCGCCTTCAGCCGCGAGATCGCGAAGGCGGCGCAGGTCGCGATGAACAGGGTGATCAGCCCGGTCGCAATCGCGATCAGGAAGCTGTTGAACAGCTGAACCCAGAAGTTCGTCAGATAGTAGTGCTGCTGGTTGAAGACGATCTGGAAGTTCTGCAGCGTCGGCTTCTCCGGCCAGAGCTTGCCGGCGAGCATCGATTCCTGCGTCGAGATCGATAGGACGAAGAGGTGGTAGATCGGCAGCAGCGTCCAGATCAGCACGGGAATGGCGATCAGGATCAGCTTGCCCTCGTCGAGAACCTTTTTCATCACTCGGCTCCCTTCGAGAGGCGCTTCACCATGAACCAGACCATGGGCAGGATCAGCGGCATCGCGCAGATGATCGAGGCGATGCCGAGGTCGAGATTGTTGTTGCGCATATAGCGGATGCCGAGCGTCGCCAGCACATGGTTGAGGTCGCCCGGGCCGCCGCCGGTGAGCAGGTAGACGCTGTTGAAGTCGCCGAGCGTCCAGATCATCGAGAGCAGCGTCGAGGTGACGTAGAGCGTCGCCAGCGACGGCCAGGTGATGAAGCGGAACTGCTGCCATTTGTTGGCGCCGTCGACGCTGGCTGCCTCATAAAGGTCGGCTGCGATGGCGAGACGGCCGGTGACGAGGATCAGCGTCCAGAACGGCAGCGACTTCCAGATGTGGACGACGATCGAGCTGGCGAAAGCCAGAGTCGGATCGGTCAGCCAGCCCGGGCCCTCGACGATGCCGAACCACTGGAAGAGCTGCTGGTTGATCATGCCATTCTCAGGGTTGAGCATGATCCGGAAGGACAGGATGGTCGGGATCGACGGCACCGCCCAGGGCAGGATGAACAGCACCAGGATGATGCGGACCCAGGCACGCTGCTGGACGAAGAAGCCCGACAGCATCATCGCGATGATGAACTTCAGGTTCACCGCGATGAACAGGAAGACGACGGTGTTGACCATCGTGCGGATGAAGATCGGGTCGGCGAAGAGCGCCTTGTAGGACTGCCAGTTGAGGCCGAGCCAGAGGCCGTAGGCGACGGGATAGACCACCATCACCGCGAAGACGAGGAGATAGGGCGCGAGCATGAGCACGCCCCAGAGGACGCGGTCGCGCGCCTGCCCGGAGGTGGCGTCGCCTGAGATGGTCGTGGGGGGTGCCATCGCCGTGGTGGTCATCTTGTTCTCCCTCGATACGCCCCGTCAGCGGAGACGAGCCGTCATCCCGCGGCGCATGCGCCGCGGGATGACGTGCCTGTCGGCTCGCGTTAGCCGGCGTCAGCCGGCGATCTGCTTGATGCGAGCGATCATCTCGTCGACCGCCTGCTCGGGCGAGATCTTGTCCTGGACGACGCGGTTGACCGCCTTGGCCCAGACGTTCTCGGCGTTCACCGTGGTGAACTTGTAGTTGTAGACGAACTGGAACGGCACGGTGCCGTCCGTGTACTGCTTGTAGACGATCTTGCGGTGCGGATCCTCGCCCGTCCAGAACGGCGCCTTGGCGGCCTCGATCGTCGTCGGGAACCAACGGCCGACCGACCCCTCGACGAAGGGACGCAGGTTCTCGTCCTTCATCATGAAGGCCATGAACTCCTTGCCGCGCTTCTTGTTCTTGCCGTCGGCGAAGACGACGGCGGTCTTGACCGCGGCGAGGTTGGTCATCGGCGAGCCGTCCGGCTTGTTCGGGAACTCGGCCGTGCGGATATTGTCGTAATAATTCTTCTTGGCCTGGTCGCGCTGCTCCTGCGTCAGGGCCGGATTGTTCATGTCGTCGAGATGCTTGGCCGCGATCGAAATCGTGGCGTTGTGGGTCAGCACCGTCGTGCGGTTGTGGAAGGCGACGTTGTTGTCGGGGTCGAGCCAGTTCACCGAGGAAGGCGGCGTGCAGCCGCGCTGGGCGATATTGGAATAGTCCTTGACGGCCTTGACCATCGCCGCCTTGTTGGCCGGCTCGTCGAGCACGATCTTGCCGTTCTCGTCGACGATCTTGGCGTTGAAGGCGTTAGCGAAGGTCAGGAAGGAATAGAAGGTGTCGGAGGCGGCGACGCCCATCGGATGGCCGACGGCATAGATGCGCTTGCCCTTGGCGCGCAGTGCGCCCTGGACCTTGTCGCACCAGAAGTCCCAATAGCCGTCCCAGCCCTTCGGGATGTCGCTTTCCTTGAAGCCGGCCTCTTCCAGCATGTCCTTCCAGTAGGTGATGTGCATCATCTGCTGCTGGACCGGGAAGGCGTAGTAGGCCTTCTTCTTGGTCTTGTCATTCATCAGGAAGGTGGTCGCCAGCGCCTGCGGCTGGATCTGGTCCTTGATCGGCGTCAGCACGTCGGTGACGTCCTCGAGCTTGCCCTCGAAGGCCCATTGACCGGTGGTGCGGAAGTCATAGGTGGTGCAGAAGCCGACATCCGGCGGCGTGCCGGCCTGGACGGCGCCGACCGATTTGGTGACGCAGTCCTCGGTGGCATAGAGGGACAGGTCGACCTTGACGCCGGTCGCCTTCTGGAACTTGTCTACGACGGCGAGCAACGCATCGTCCTCGCCCTTGTAGAAGCCCTTGGTGAACCAGACCGTCACCGTCTCCTGGGCGAGCGCCGCTCCGGACCAGCCGGCGGCGATGGCGGCCAAGGCTGCGCCGGCAGCCAGAGAGCGCACGGATTTCATGGCATCCTCCCATTTCAAACGTTTAAATTGAGCTTTTTTGCCCGCTCCTCATAAACACTAGTCGATGAGCCATGCAACTCACAAGCGGCTGGGTTGCACGATTTTCATGCGACGTTCCATCGAACGCTTCCTCCATCGCTTCAGCCAAGCCTATGTGAATCGGCTTTGACGGCGCAGCCCGGCCGCGTCAAAGAGGGCATCGTCACGGATGTGTCATGAGTGCAGCTTACCCCGCGCCGCACGATCCCTATCCTGATGGTCGCGAAACCTCGCCGGTTTCGTGACGGACTCAACCGGAGCTTCCCATGCGCGCCCTCGCCACCGCCGTCCTCGCGCTCGGCTTCGCTTTGCCGGCAATCGACGCCGCCATCGCCGTCGAAGGCAAGCTGGTCCTCTATACCAGCCAGCCCAACACCGACGCCCAGCAGACGATCGACGCCTTCAAGGCGAAATATCCCAAGGTCGAGATCAGCTTCGTCCGCGACGGCACGCCGCGCGTGATGGCCAAGCTCCGGGCCGAGATCGAGGCCGGCGCACCGCAGGCCGACGTGTTGCTGATCGCCGACGCCGTGACCATGGAAGGCCTGAAGAAGGAAGGCCGCCTGCTCGCCCATGACAAGGCCGACGTCTCCGCTTTCCCCGCCGGAGTGCACGATCCCGAGAAGATGTGGTTCGCGACCAAGCTGATCACCACCGGCATCGTCTACAACACCAAGGCGGCGCTGAAGCCGGAGAGCTGGCTCGACCTCGCCAAGCCGGAGGCCAAGAACCAGCTCGCCATGCCGAGCCCGCTGAACTCGGGTGCAGCGATGATCCACACGATCACCCTGACCGGCAACCTGCCCAGCGGCTGGAGCTTCTACGAGAAGCTGAAGGAGAATGGCACGCTCGCCGCCGGCGCCAATGGCGACATCCTGCGCCAGGTCGCCACCGGCGAGAAGCTCTATGGCATGATCGTCGACTTCATGCCGATCCGCGAGAAGGCCAAGGGCGCGCCGGTCGAGTTCGTCTTTCCGAAAGAGGGCGTCTCGGCGGTGAGCGAGCCGGTCGCGATCCTGAAGAGCAGCAAGAATCCGGAGGCTGCAAAGGCCTTGGTCGACTTCCTGATCTCCAGGGACGGCCAGGAGCTGGCGCTGAAGCAAGGCTATGTCTCGGCCCATCCGGACGTCGCCCTGCCGGCCGGCTATCCGGCGCGCGGCGCGATCAAGCTGATGCCGTTCGACGCCGCCAAGGCGCTGGCCGACGAGCCGGCCGCCCGCAAGCGCTTCAGCGCGATCTTCGAAGGCTGAGACCAGGCGCCCCCCGCTCAGGCACCAGCACGATGACGCTCGCAGCCCCCGCTGAGCTCCAGCAGACCGGCATCCGCCCGGTCTTGCCTGGCCTTAGCTTGCCGTCCGGCCTCGGCCTGCCAGCGCTGGTGCTGCTCTGCGCGACCCTGTTCGGTGCCCTGCCCTTTCTGCGCCTACTCGCCGCCGCCTTCGCGCCGGGCTGGCAATTCGCCCCCGAGGGCGCGCTGGCGGAGATCACCAGCCGTGCCGCGGTCAACGCGACCTTGCACACCTTTGAGACGGCCGGTCTGTCGGCGCTCGGCGCGCTGCTCATCGGCGGCACGGCGGCAATCCTGCTCGCCGTCACCGATGTCCGCGGCAAGCGCCCGCTCACCTTCGCGCTGGTCTTCTCGATGATGATCGCGCCGCAGGTGGCGGCGCTCGCTTTCCTGAGCCTGTTCGCGCCGAATTCGGCCCTGCTCGGCCTGGTCGGCCTTGCGCCGGCGCCGGGCACGCCCAATCCGCTGCTCGGGCGCGGCGGCATCATCCTGGTGATGGCGTTGCATCATGCGCCGCTGGTCGCGATCACGCTCTGGACCGGCCTGCGCAGCGTGCCGCAGGCGCTGGTCGAGGCGGCGCAGATGGAGGGGGCAGCACCCGTCACCATCGTCGGGCGCATCCTGCTGCCGGTGCTGCGGCCGCAGATCATCGCGGCGGCGCTGCTCGCCTTCGTCGCCGGCATCGGCAATTTCGGCATCCCGGCCCTGCTCGGCCTGCCGGTGAACTACCTCACTCTGCCGACGCTGATCTATCGCCGGCTGTCGAGCTTCGGCCCGGCCGGCTTGCCGGATGCGGCCGCGCTCTCACTCCTTGTCGCGCTGGTCGCCGGCTTCGGTATCGTCGCTGGCCTGATCGCGACGCGCCGTGGCGGCGGCAAGGTCGAAATCGAGCGGCCGCTGCAGCCCTTCTGGCAGCTCGGCGCTGCACGCCCCTTGGTCGCGGCTGGGCTCTGGCTGCTGATCGCCGTCAAGCTCGGCCTGCCGCTGCTGGCGCTGCTCGGCGAAGCGCTGACGCCAGCACTCGGGGTCGCACTGACCTGGCAGAATCTCACCTTCGACAAGTTCGCCGAGGTGCTGTTGCGCCAGGACGTGACGGTGCGGGCCTTCCGCAATTCCTTCCTGTTCGCCGGCACGGCTGCCGTGCTGCTGTCCTTGCTCTCGATCGCCTTCGCCTATGGGCTGGAGCGGCGCATGGGCAAGCTCCGGCGCGTCGTCGACGTGGTGATCGAACTGCCCTACGCGCTGCCGGGCGTCGTGCTCGCCATCGCCTGCATCCTGATGTTCCTGAAGCCGCTGCCGCTGATCGGCGTCAGCATCTACGCCACGCCCTTCATCATCCTCTTCGCCTATATGGCCCGCTTCCTGCCGCTGGCGCTGAAAGCGCCGGTCGCGGCGATGGCGCAGATCGAGGCGCATCACGAGGAAGCCGCCAAGCTCGACGGCGTCACGCTCTGGCAGATGCTGCGCTTCATCGTCGCGCCGATCCTGGCGCCGGCCGCCGCCGTCAGCGGGCTGATGGTCTTCCTCGTCGCCTTCAACGAGCTCACCGTCTCGGCCCTGCTCTGGTCCTCCGGCACCGAGACGCTCGGCGTCGTGCTGTTCAGCCTGAAGGAGGCCGGGCTCGCCGGCGAGGCCGCGGCGGTCGCGATCAGCGCCTGCGCAGTGATCCTTGCGGTGATGCTGGGGCTCGATGCGCTCGGCCGCAAGCTGCCGGCCAATATCCTGCCCTGGCGGATCTGAGCCGCGCGTCCGCGCACTCAACAGACCAATAAGAACAGCTTATCCCCGCGCTCCGAGCCGACATAGTTAAGCCCAATTTAACGTTACGGCAGGAAGGTCTGCCGCATGGAGTTCGCCTTTCCACTGCGAAGCAGAGCTCGAAACCTGCCGTGTCCCATCACGGCGCCGACCGAGGACCTGTGAGCTCAATGGCCTATCGCACCCCCGGCCGCCGCCAGAGCGAACCTATCGCCGAGGAGCTCAAGATCCTCGTCGTCGAGGATTCCAGGACCTATGCGCTGGCGCTGTCGCGCCGCCTCGAGACCGAGCTGCGCCTGCCGATCGTCGTTTGCCAGTCGCTCAACGAGCTGCACGAGGTCGTCACCGAGGACCGCGCCGCCTACACCATGGCCGTGGTCGACCTGAACCTGCCCGACGCACCGCGTGGCGAAGCGATCGACTTCACCGTGCAGCGCGGCATCCCGACCATCGTCCACACCGCCAGCTTCGACATCGAGACGCGCAACCGGATCATGGAGCGCGACGTCATCGACTATGTCCCCAAGGACAGCGCCTTCACGCTCGAAACCCTAGTCATCACCGCCAAGCGCGCGCTCGCCAACCGGCAGACCCGGATCCTCGTCGTCGACGACACCGCCGCGACGCGCAAGCTGCTCGCCCATATGCTGAAGGTCCAGCAATACCAGGTGATCGAGGTCGGCTCAGGGGCCGAAGCGTTGTCCCTGCTACAAGCGAACCCCGACATCCGGCTCGTGGTCAGCGACTACTACATGCCCGACATGGACGGCTACGAGCTGACGCGGCGCATCCGCCGCGAGTTCGCCTCCGACCGGCTGCGCCTGATCGGCGTCTCCTCGTCGAGCGACCGTATGGTCTCGGTCGGCTTCCTCAAGGCCGGCGCCAACGACTTCATCTCGATGCCCTTCATCCCGGAAGAGCTGCAATGCCGGATCGCGAGCAATGTCGAGACGCTCGAACAGCTTGAGCAGCTCCACAGCCTCGCCTCGCGCGACGCGCTGACCGGCCTGTTCAACCGCCGCCATTTCTTCGCCAATGCCGGCCGATTGATCGAGGAGGCGCAAGCGAAGAAACGCAAGAGCGCCGTCGCGATCCTCGACATCGACGACTTCAAGCAGCTGAACGACAGCCACGGCCATGATTTCGGCGACCAGGCGCTCGCCAGCGTGGCGCGCTGCCTCGCCCAGTCCGTGGAGGGCAGCGGCCATCTGCTCGCCCGCATCGGCGGCGAGGAATTCGCCATCCTGTTCCCCGGCCTCGACGCCAAGGGGGCGATGCGCCTCAGCGACCACATCAGGCTCGACGTCTCGCATGAGACGCTGACGGTCGGCGACCAGCAGGTCACCCTGACGGCCTCGATCGGGGTCGCCGAGATCGATGGCGCCGGCCATTTCGACCAGCAGCTAATCGCCGCGGATCGTGCGCTCTATGTGGCCAAGCGCGAGGGCCGCAACTGCGTACGCCTCGCGGAGTAGTTCAGCTTGCCGCGGCGAGGCGCGCGCTGCCGCCTGCCGCCAGCTCGCCCATCAACAGCGCCCGGTTGGCCTTCGACTCGCGCACGATGAAGTCGACGACCGCGCGCACCCGGGCGACGTCCTTGAGATCGGCATGGACGAGCAGCCAGAAGGAGCGCGTGATCGAGACGCTCTCCGGCAGCACCGGCACCAGCCTGGGCTCGTCGACCGCCATGAAATGATGGATCACGCCAATGCCGGCGCCGGCCGCGACGGCATTCATCTGTGCCAGCACGCTCGAGCTCTGGATCTGGGCGCGCAGGCCCTTGGCCACCTCGTCGAGATAATCGAGCTCGGGCGTGAAGATCAGGTCGTCGATATAGCCGACGACGCGATGGGCGAAGAGGTCCTCGGCCGCCGCGATCTTCGGCATGGCGTCGAGATAGTCCTGCGAGGCGTAGAGACCGAGCCGGTAGTCGCAGAGCTTGCGGGCGACGACCTTGCCCTCCTTCGGCGGAGCGAGCGTGATCGCGACATCCGCCTCGCGCTTCGACAAGGAGAGCAGGCGCGGCATGGCGATGAGCTGGAGCTCCAGCCCCGGATAGGCCTTGGCGAAGCCGGCGAAGCGCGGTGCCAGGAAGCTCGAGCCGAAGCCGTCGGGCGCGCCGATCCGGACCGTGCCGGAGAGCGCCATGTCGGCGCCGCCGATCTCGCTCTGGATCGCCAGCGCCTCGGTCTCCATGCTCTCGGCCTTGGCCAGCAGCTGCTCGCCATGGCCGGTCAGCGCATAGCCCTGCGGCCGCCGCTCGAACAGCTTGGCCTTGAGCGATTCCTCCAGCGAGGTGATGCGGCGCGAGACAGTGGCATGGTCGGCGCCCAGCCGCCGCGCCGCCGCGGTGAGCCGGCCCGAACGGGCGACGGCGAGGAAGAAACGCAGGTCGTCCCAGTCGAACCGTTCCATGGCGCTCCTCCCGTATCTGTGTTTTCGCACGACCTCGGTCGATATCTGCCTATAGCCGTGCGTAAACGATAATGATAGGGGTAGCGCCAATCAGGGCTCACAGACTTTGGGAGGAGGACGCCATGCGTCAGATCGGTCACTTCATCGGCGGCAAGCATGTCGCCGGCACCTCGGGCCGCACGGCCGACGTCTACCAGCCAATGGACGGCTCGGTGATCGGCAAGGTGGCGCTGGCCTCTGCCGCCGACATGCGCGCCGCGGTCGAGAACGCGCTCGAAGCCCAGCCGAAATGGGCGGCGGTCAACCCGCAGCGCCGCGCCCGCGTGCTGATGAAGTTCCTCGACCTGATCGCGCAGAACAATGACGAGCTCGCAGAATTGCTCGCCCGTGAGCATGGCAAGACCATTCCCGACGCCAAGGGCGACATCCAGCGCGGCGTCGAGGTCGTCGAGTTCTCGCTCGGCGTGCCCAACCTGATGAAGGGCGAGTTCACCGACGGCGCCGGCCCCGGCATCGACATCTATTCGCTGCGCCAGCCGCTCGGCGTCGTCGCCGGCATCACCCCGTTCAACTTCCCGGCGATGATCCCGCTCTGGAAGCTCGGCCCTGCCATCGCCTGCGGCAACGCCTTCATCCTGAAGCCGTCCGAGCGCGATCCCGGCGTGCCGATGCGCCTCGCCGAGCTCTTCATCGAGGCGGGCGGACCGCCCGGCATCCTCAACGTCGTCAACGGCGACAAGGAGGCGGTCGACGCCATCCTCGACGACCATGACATCAAGGCCGTCGGCTTCGTCGGCTCGACCCCGATCGCCGAGTACATCTACGCTCGCGGCTGCGCCAATGGTAAGCGCGTGCAGTGCTTCGGCGGCGCCAAGAACCACATGATCATCATGCCCGACGCCGACATGGACCAGGCGGTCGATGCGCTGATCGGCGCCGGCTACGGCTCGGCCGGCGAGCGCTGCATGGCGATCTCGGTCGCCGTCCCGGTCGGCAAGGCTACCGCGGACGAGCTGGTGAAGCGGCTCATTCCCCGCGTCGAAAGCCTGAAGATCGGCCCCTCCACCGACACCGCGGCCGATTTCGGCCCGGTCGTCACCAAGGCGGCGATGGAGAAGATCAAGAACTATGTCGACATCGGCATCCAGGAAGGCGCCAAGCTCGTCGTCGACGGCCGCGGCTTCAAGATGCAGGGTTATGAGAACGGCTTCTATGTCGGCGGCTGTCTGTTCGACCACGTCACCCCGGACATGCGCATCTACAAGGAAGAGATTTTCGGCCCGGTCCTCTCGGTGCTGCGCGCCGACAGCTACGACCAGGCGCTGAAGCTGACCAACGACCACGAATACGGCAACGGCACCGCGATCTTCACCCGCGACGGCGACGCCGCCCGCGACTTCGCCTCGAAGGTCCAGGTCGGCATGATCGGTATCAACGTGCCGATCCCGGTTCCGCTGGCCTACTACACCTTCGGCGGCTGGAAGCGCTCGGCCTTCGGTGACCTCAACCAGCACGGCCCGGACTCGATCCGCTTCTATACCAAGACCAAGACGGTGACGGCCCGCTGGCCCTCGGGCATCAAGGACGGCGCCAGCTTCGTCATCCCGACGATGAGTTGAGGTCAGACACCCTCAATGATATCAATCATGATATCGATGAGGGGTTGAACGATGGGACAGTTCGTCGTCCGCAGTATCGAGGATCATGTGATCGCCGGGCTGAAGGTCAAGGCACGCCTTGCGGGCGTCCCGTTTGAAGCCTTCGTCCGCGATACCTTGCGGGCGGCAGCCCCGCTCTCCGGTAGCGAGAAAGTCTCGCTGATCGACGAGTTCAAGCGTCAGTACGGGCCGATCAGGCCCGCTACACCTCCGGAAGACATCCTTCGCGACGAGCGCGAAGGACGATGATCGTCGTCGATGCGAGCGCGGCTTTACGCTGGTTCATTCCGGCGTCTGCAACCGCATCGACGTACCCGCTGCCGGCTACGGACCAGCCGCTCGTCGCACCCGATCTCTTCCTCGCCGAGGTCCGGAACACGGCACTGGTTCATATCCGGAAGAAGGAACTCGATCGCGAGCAGGCCATCGCGATGGTCGCGACGATCGACAAGCTCATGGCCGGCTATTTCCCGATGGCCGACGTCACTGAAATGGCATGGTCGATGGCTCTGGAATTCGATCACTCCGTCTATGATTGCTACTACATCGCTCTGGCACGGCAACTTGATACGGTGCTCGTCTCCGCCGACCAACGCATGATCCGGAAATTCGCCTCGACCGCGATCGCCTCTCGGCTGATCCACAGCGCGGACTGGAAACCATGACCGCATTCTCTCTTACCGAAGACCAGATCGCGATCCGCGACATGGCCCAGGGTTTCGCTGCCGAAACCCTGGCGCCGCGCGCCGTGCGCTGGGACGAGGAGAAGCATTTCCCGGTCGAGGAGATGCGCCAGGCGGCGGCACTCGGCATGGGCGGCATCTATATCCGCGACGATGTCGGCGGCTCCGGCCTGTCGCGCCTCGACGCTGCCGTGATCTTCGAGGCGCTATCGACGGGCTGCCCGACGGTCGCCGCCTATATCTCGATCCACAACATGTGCGCCTGGATGATCGACCGCTACGGGTCGGACGAGCAGCGGCAGAAATATCTGCCGAAGCTCTGCACCATGGAGCATCTGGCGAGCTATTGCCTGACCGAGCCGGGGGCGGGTTCCGATGCCGCTGCCCTGAAGACCAAGGCGGTACTCGACGGCGACCACTACGTCCTCGACGGCCAGAAGCAGTTCATCTCCGGCGCGGGCGTCTCCGACATCTATGTCGTGATGGTCCGCACCGGCGAGGCCGGCCCGTCCGGCATCTCGACCATCGTCGTCGAGAAGGGCACGCCCGGCCTCTCCTTCGGCGCCAACGAGAAGAAGATGGGCTGGAACGCCCAGCCGACGCGCGCCGTGATCTTCGAGAACTGCCGCGTCCCCGTCGCGAACCGGATCGGGCCGGAAGGCATCGGCTTCAAGATCGCCATGGCCGGCCTCGACGGCGGGCGGCTCAATATCGGCGCCTGCTCGATCGGCGGGGCGCAGGGCGCGCTCGACAAGGCGCTGGCCTATGCGCAGGAGCGCAAGGCCTTCGGCTCGCGCATCGCCGATTTCCAGGCGCTGCAGTTCAAGCTCGCGGACATGGCGATCGAGCTCGAGGCGGCCCGCACCTTCCTCTGGCGCGCCGCGGCGGCGCTCGATGAAAAGACACCGGATGCGAGCAAGCTCTGCGCCATGGCCAAGCGCGTCGCCACCGACACCGGCTTCGAGGTCGCCAACCAGGCGCTGCAGATCCATGGCGGCTATGGTTATCTCGCCGATTACGGCATCGAGAAGATCGTCCGCGACCTCAGGGTCCACCAGATTCTGGAGGGGACCAACGAGGTGATGCGGATGATCGTGGCGCGCTCGCTGGTCGGGCGGGCGAAGGGGAATTGAGCATATAAGTTCAGGTCATCCCGGGCGACCGCAGGTCGACCCGGGATCCATGCCTGAACCGTTCAGGAATGGATCCCGGCTCTCCGCTTCGCTGCGGCCGGGATGACGACAAGAAGCGGATAGCGGGAAGGACACGACCATGAGCACCATCGCTTTCATCGGGCTCGGCAATATGGGCGGGCCGATGGCCGGCAACCTGGTCAAGGCCGGGCACAAGGTCTCCGCCTTCGACCTGTCGCAAGCCTCCAAGGATGCCGCGGCCGCGCTCGGCGTCGGCATCGCCGCCTCGGCCAAGGAGGCCGTCGCGCAGGCCGAGATCGTCGTCACCATGCTGCCGGCCGGCAAGCATGTGCTGGGGGTCTGGGCCGACATCCTCCCCGCGGTGAAGCCGGGCACGCTGTTGATCGATTCCTCGACCATCGACGTCGAGAGCGCCCGCAAGGCGCACACGCTCGCCGCCGAGCGCGGCTGTCTTTCGCTGGATGCGCCGGTCTCGGGCGGTGTCGGCGGCGCCCAGGGCGCGACGCTGACCTTCATGGTCGGCGGCAGCGCTGACGCGTTCAAGCGCGGCGAGCCGATCCTGTCGGCGATGGGCAAGAAGGTCGTGCATTGCGGCGACGCCGGCAACGGCCAGGCGGCGAAGATCTGCAACAACATGATCCTCGGCATCTCGATGATCGGCGTCTCCGAGGCCTTCGTGCTGGCCGAGAAGCTCGGCCTGTCGCATCAGGCGCTGTTCGACGTCGCCTCGACCTCGTCGGGCCAGTGCTGGTCGCTGACGACCTATTGCCCGGTACCGGGCCCGGTGCCGACCTCGCCGGCCAATAACGACTACAAGCCCGGCTTCGCCTCGGCGCTGATGCTGAAGGATCTGAAGCTCGCCCAGGAAGCGGCGCAGGCCGCCGGCGCCTCGACCCCGCTCGGTTCGGCGGCGGCGCAGGTCTACGGGCTGCACAATGCCTGGGGCGAAGGCGGCACCGACTTCTCCGGCATCATCCATCTGCTGCGCGGACGCGGCAAGGAGTGAGCGGGCGGGGCAACCGCTCGCAACTGTTCGCATACGTATAATTCTGCGCTCGCCCCGTTCCGGTCGGATCGAAAGGGGAGTAGGACGGGAGGCATGAACGACGCCTCCCGCCGCACCGAACGCTCAGCCCAGACCGGCTTCGCCACCAGCTCGCTCGACCGACGCGCCGATCTGCGCGACAAGCCGGACGAGGTCGCCGCCTTGCGAGCGCGCAGCGACACCCGCTTCACCGTCGTCGCCGGCGAGACGCCGATCCTGCTGCGCACCGGCGCTGAAACCCAGACCGTCTGGTTCGACGAGAGCGGCGCCGATGGCTTGGGCTCGGCGCAGGAAGAGGTCTTCCTCGGACTCGCTCCGGATGGCGCACCGCGCTTCGGCCGGCTGATCGACCGCGACCTGCTCGATGGCCTACGCGAGCAGGCCGTACTCGTCGTCACCGACCTGCGCAGCGTCGCGCTGAAGCGGCTGGTGCCGAAGGACGAACTCGGCCCGCTCGGCGAGGCCAAGGCCCTGCTCGACTGGCATGCCCGCCATCGCTGCTGCGCCCAGTGCGGGGCGCCGACCAAGCTCGGCTCGGCCGGCTGGAAGCGGCAATGCGAGGCTTGCGGCGCCCAGCATTTCCCGCGCACTGATCCGGTCGTGATCATGCTGGCGGTGCGCGGCGACAACTGCCTGCTGGCGCGCCAGGCGCGCTTTGCACCTGGCATGTATTCCTGCATCGCAGGGTTCGTCGAGCCGGGCGAGACCTTCGAGGACGCGGTGCGCCGCGAGACCTGGGAGGAGGCAGGCCTACGCACCGGTACGGTGCGCTACGTCGCCTCGCAGCCCTGGCCCTTTCCGGGCTCGCTGATGATCGGCTGCATCGCCGAGGCGCTGAATGACGACATCGTTCTGGATGGCACCGAGCTCGAAGCCGGCCGCTGGTTCAGCCGCGAGGAAGCGCTGCAGATGCTGGAGGGCAAGCACCCCGACAATCTGTTCTGCCCGCCGCACATGGCGATCGCCAACACCATCCTGAAAGCCTGGGCGGTGGACGGCGAGGAGCCGTAGCGGCTGCTGCGCCGGAGAAATTCAAGCTCCGAGCCATAAAGCGCAAGAACCGCCGGCTATCAAATCTCAACGACTTCCGACTCGATATCCCGCCCGTTAAGTTTCAATTTGATTTTGCTATAGATTAATTCGTTTAGTTCAGTTTCGTCCTTAAAAAGAGCCTTACTATCGGTTATTATCAGAAATTCGTGTTCATTATATTCGATGAGCGAGAAATCACAAAATAAACCATACGCTCTGTAGTATAAACCACCCTTATTAACTGATTCTCTTTCCTCATATTTTGCGTTGAAGATTCGTCCGTAAATTTGATCGGCAAGCTCTTTAAGCGGCGACTTTGAGCGGATCAGCAAGGCACGCATTCGCTAGGCGCCCTACTCCCCGGGTTCCGGGAAGCTGTCGCGGAATTCGTGCGCCGGGTACACGCCGAGGATCTTCAGCTCCTTGGAGAAGAAGGCAAGTTCGTCCAGCGCCCGCTTCAGCGCCGGGTCGTCCGGGTGGCCCTCGACGTCACTGTAGAACATCGTCGCCGAGAAATGGCCGTCGACCATGTAGCTTTCCAGCTTGGTCATGTTGATGCCGTTGGTAGCGAAGCCGCCGAGCGCCTTGTAGAGCGCCGCCGGCAGGTTGCGGACCTGGAAGATCAGCGTCGTCACCGTCTTGCCCGAGCCCTGGCGGGCGAACTCCGGGTACTTCGAGAGCACGACGAAGCGCGTGGTGTTGTGCTTCTCGTCCTCGATGTCCTCCATCAGGATGTTGAGGCCGTAGACTTCCGCGGCGATGTACGGTGCGATCGCGGCGCGGGTCGGATCGCCGGCCTCGGCGACCTGGCGGGCGGAGCCGGCCGTGTCGGCCGCGACCTCGGCCTTGAGGCCGAGCTTGCGGATGATCTTGCGGCACTGGCCGAGCGCGTGGATGTGGCTCTGCACCGTCTTCAGCGTCGCCAGCGTCGCGCCCTCGACCGCCATCAGGTGGAAGCGGATCGGCAGGAAATGCTCGCCGATGATGTGCAGGCCGGAGCGCGGCAGCAGATGATGGATGTCGGCGACGCGACCGGCGATCGAATTGTCGATCGGGATCATGCCGTAGCGGGCGGAACCGTCCGAGACCGCGGCGAGCGCGTCCTCGAAGGTGCGGCAAGGCAGCAGCTCGCAATCCGGGAAGACCTGGAGGGCGGCCTGCGAGGAGAAGGCTCCGGGCTCACCCTGATAGGAAACGACGACTGACATTGGAAACTTTCAGGCTCAGGCTCTGGATGTCAGGAACGCGCGGGCGCGGTCCAGATCGGGGGGCGTGTCGACGCCGCGCGGGACATGATCGATGATCATCGCGTCGATGCGCATGCCATCTTCGAGCGCCCGCAATTGCTCGAGCTTCTCGCGCAATTCGAGCGGCGACTGCGGCAGCGAGACGAAGCGGTCGAGCGCGCGGCGGCGGTAGGCGTAGAGGCCGACATGGTGATAGAGCGGGCCATCGCCATAGGGGGCGGTCGCCCGGGTGAAGTAGAGCGCACGCATCCGGCCGGGCGAGATCTCGCTGCCGATCAGCTTGACCACGCTCGGCGCGGTCTTCTCCTCGTCCTCGGTGATCTCGCCGGCAAGCGTCGCGATATCGACGGCCGGATCGGCGAGTGGCTCGACCGCGGCCGCGATCGCGGTCGGCGCCAAGGTGGGGAAATCGCCCTGGACGTTGACGATGATGTCGTGCTCGCCCTTGGGGTCGATGATGTCGGCCGCTTCCTTGATCCGGTCCGAGCCGGTCTGGTGCGCAGGGCTGGTCATCACCGCGCGGCCGCCGGCCTGCTCGATCGCCGCCAGGATGCGCTCGTCATCGGTTGCGACCACGACATCGCCGACACGTGCCTCGATGGCACGGCGCCAGACACGGACGATCATCGGCTCGCCCAGGATGTCGGCCAGCGGCTTGCCCGGCAGGCGTGTCGCCTGCATGCGGGCCGGGATCAGGATCAGCGGATTGGGCATTGGCTGGGGAAAGCTCGCAGGGCGGCAAAAAGTCTCAAAGCGGTGCGTGCTTATACGAGTTGCAATGCAGCGCGCAAAGCGGTTAAGCAGCGCAGACGTGCCGGCTCCCGCAAGGGTCCGGTCGCAGCGCTGTCTTGCTCCGCCGACGGGCGGGCCGGGGGTTGTGAGAGACGATGAATATCGAACTGAACAAGATCGCTGGCGCGGGCCTCTCGACGCTGCTCGTCGTGATGGCCCTGAACATGGGCGCCGGCATCGTCTTCACCCCGAAGAAGCCGGCCGTGCCGGGCTTCGATCTGCCGAGCCTCGAGCCGGCGGCTGCAGGTGGCGCTGGCGCCCCGGCGGCAGCGGCCGAGGAGCCGATCGCGGTTCGCCTCGCCAAGGCCGACGTGGCCAAGGGCGAGAAGGCCGTCGGCGCCTGCAAGGCCTGCCACACCTTCGAGAAAGGCGGCGCCAACAAGGTCGGCCCGCATCTCTTCGACGTCTATGGCCGCTCCGAGGGCTCGGTCGCCGGCTTCGGCTATTCGGCTGCGATGAAGGGCCGCAACGACAAGAGCTGGGACGCCGACGCGCTCGACCACTTCCTGAAGAACCCGAAGGCCTACGTCCCGGGCACCGCCATGGCGTTCGCCGGCATCGCCCGGCCCGAGACCCGCGCCGACGTCGTCGCCTATCTCAACAGCCTCGCCGATTCGCCGAAGCCCCTGCCGAAGCCCTGATTTGGCAGTGCTTCTCGCGCCGATGTGACCTCATGAGCCGGGCCGAAAGCCCGGCTTTTGCTTGTCGGCGCCATGCAATTGCCGTCACCATCACCGTGAATGCCGGTTGCTCTGGCTTTAGCCGGACGCAACGACATAATCGGACGACGAATCGCAAGGGGTATCGCATGGCGATCCGGATCACCCGCCGCAGGCTGCTCGAAGCCGGCGGCGCGCTCGCAGGCGCGGCCGTTCTGCCGAGTTCGCTGACGACGGCGCTCGCGCAAGAGAACGAGGTCCATGGCCTCTCGACCTTCGGCGAGCTGGCGCTGCCGCCTGACTTCCCGCATTTCGCCTATGTGAACCCGAAGGCACCGAAAGGCGGCTCGCTCACCGTCCAGATCAAACGCGCCGGCGGCAATCAGAGCTTCGACACCTTCAACACGCTCAACACCTATGTGCTGCAGGGCGACGGCGCCGCTGGCATGGATGCCTGTTTCGACAGCCTGATGGCCGGCTCAGGCGACGAGCCGGGCTCGCTCTACGGCTTGATCGCGAGGAGCGTCGTGGTCTCCCAGGACAAGCTGACCTATCGCTTCCGCCTGCGGCCGGAGGCGAAGTTCCATGACGGTTCGCGCGTCACCGCCGGCGACGCCGCCTTCTCGTTCAACCTGCTCAAGAGCAAGGGCCATCCGACCTACCGACTGATCCTCGCCGAAATGGAATCGGCAGTCGCCGAGAGCGACGACATCCTCGTGGTCAAGCTCACGCCGAAGCGCAGCCGCGACCTGCATCTCGTCGTCGCCGGCCTGCCGGTCTTCTCGGAGAAATTCTGGTCGACCCGCAATTTCGAGGCTTCGACGCTGGAACCGCCGCTCGGCTCGGGCGCCTACAAGGTCGGCAAGTTCGAGCAGGGCCGCTTCATCGAATTCGACCGGGTGCCGGACTACTGGGCCAAGGATCTGCCGGTGAATGTCGGCCAGAACAATTTCGATCGCGTCCGCTGGGAGTATTTTCGCGACCGGCAGGTTGCGTTCGAGGCCTTCAAGAGCGGCGTGATCACATTCCAGGAGGAGTTCACCTCGCGGATCTGGGCGACCGGCTACGACTTCCCCGCCATCCACGAAGGCAAGGTCAAGAAGGAGGCCCTGCCGAAGACCGAACCGATCGGCTCGCAGGGCTGGATCTACAATCTCCGCCGCGAGAAATTCGCCGATCCGCGCATCCGCGAGGCGCTGGGCCTCGCCTTCGATTTCGAGTGGACCAACAAGAACATTATGTTCTCGTCCTTCTCGCGGGCGACCTCCTATTTCGAGAACTCGGATTCGAAGGCGGTCGGCAAGCCCACGCTGGAGGAGCTCGCACTGCTGGAGCCGTTCCGCGGAAAGGTCCCGGATGAGGTCTTCGGCGAGCCCTTCCTGCCGCCGACCTCGGACGGCTCAGGCAGCGACCGTGCCTTGCTGCGCCGAGCCGACGAGATGCTGCGCGCCGCCGGCTGCAAGCGCGACGGCAATGTGCTGAAGCTGCCGAACGGCCAGCCCTTCGAGATCGAATTCCTCGATTCGACCCCTGCCCTGCAGCCGCACACCCAGCCCTTCCAGGCAAATCTCAAGCGGCTTGGCATCAATGCGACCTCGCGCATCGTCGACGGGGCGCAGTATCAGCGCCGACTCGACGAGTTCGACTTCGACATGATCAGCCGGGCGATGACCGGCAGCGCCATCCCGAGCGACACGATGCGCGTGATCTACGGCTCGGAAGCGGCCAAGACGCGCGGCTCGCGCAATGTCGGGGGGATAGCCGACCCGGCGATCGACGCGATGATCGACAAGGTCGGCCAGGCCAAGAGCTATGCCGAGGTGGTGGTCGCCGCGAAGTGCCTCGACCGGTTGTTGCGAGCCGGGCGCTACTGGATCCCGATGTGGTGGAACGCCAGCGAGTGGCTGGCCTATTGGGACATGTACGAGCGCCCGCAGATCAAGCCGAAATTCAGCTCCGGCGCGCCGGGCACCTGGTGGTACGATCCCGAAAAGGCCAAGCGGATCGGGAAGGCATAGTTGATGACGCTTGGACGCTGAAGCGGGTAAGAAGCTGCCATGAAGCCATCGACTGCCCTTGCTCTCAATCGCGCCGCGGTACGCGAGGCGATGGGTCGTTTCCGGGCCAGCAATCCTCGCGTCTTCGGCTCCGTCCTGCATGGCACGGATCGACAAGGCAGTGATCTGGATATCCTGATCGACCCCTTGCCGGGGGCGACGCTGTTCGATATCGGCGGTCTCCAGATCGCGCTCGAGGAGCTTCTTGGCGTCAACGTCGAGGTCCTGACTGCTGAAGATTTGCCGCCCAGCTTTCGCAATCACGTGCTGGCCGAGGCACGGCCAGTATGAAGAGTCGCCAGAGACTGGCCGATTATCTGCGGCATATGGCCGACGCAGCACGCAAGACGGAAAGCTATATCGAAGGCATGGAGAAGGCCGACTTCCTGGCCGACGAGCGCACGCAGCAAGCCGTTATCCTCAATCTTGTGATCATCGGTGAAGCGGCAACCAGGCTGCTGCAAAGTCATACCGACTTCCTCGACCGTTTCCCCGATGTGCCTTGGAAGAGCATGAAAGGGATGCGCAACCGCATCGCGCACGGCTATTTCGATATCAATCTCAGCGTTGTCTGGGAGACTGCAAGAACCGCTCTGCCCGAATTGCTCACTCGCCTGCCGGCGATCATTCTGGCAGCGGAGGCCGAGGCATGACAATAACTCACTGCAAACTGCGCGTTTCCTCTTTGGTGCCGCACATTCTTCTCTTCCGATCCGAGCGTTACCGTTCATGCTGAACTACATCGCCCGGCGTCTGGCGCTGATGGTGCCGACCCTGTTCGGCATTCTGCTGATCTCCTTCGTCATCGTGCAGTTCGCCCCGGGCGGGCCGGTCGAGCGGATCATCTCACAGCTCAATAATCCCAATAGCGGCGCGGCCGAGCGCGTCGGCGGCGGCTCCGGTGGCGATGCCGGGGCGCAGGCGATGGATTCAAGCTCGGCCTATCGTGGCGCGCAGGGGCTCGACCCCGCCTTCATCAAGGAATTGGAGAAGCAGTTCGGCTTCGACAAGCCGGCGCATGAGCGCTTCCTCAAGATGCTGAAGGACTATGCCACCTTCGATTTCGGCCGCAGCTATTTCCGCGATGCGCCGGTGCTGCAGCTGATCAAGGAGAAGCTGCCGGTCTCGATCACGCTCGGGCTGTGGATGACGCTGCTCTCCTATGCGATCTCGATCCCGCTCGGCATCCGCAAGGCGGTCAAGGACGGCTCGCGCTTCGACACCTGGACCAGCGCGGTCGTGATCGTCGGCTATGCCATTCCAAGCTTCCTGTTCGCGATCCTCCTGATCGTGCTCTTCGCCGGCGGCTCGTTCTGGCAGATCTTCCCCTTGCGCGGCCTGACCTCGGAGAACTGGGCGCAGCTCAGCCTGATGGGCAAGATCGGCGACTATCTCTGGCATATCGCCCTGCCCGTCCTGGCGATGGCGTTAGGGGCCTTCGCGACCTCGACCTTGCTGACCAAGAACTCCTTCCTCGACGAGATCAGGAAGCAATATGTGCTGACGGCGCGGATGAAGGGCCTGTCGGAGCGCGGCGTGCTCTATGGCCATGTCTTCCGCAACGCCATGCTGATCGTCATCGCCGGCTTTCCCGGCGCCTTCGTGCATGCGCTCTTCGCAGGGTCGCTCCTGATCGAGACGATCTTCTCGCTCGACGGGCTCGGGCTTCTCTCCTTCGAGGCGATCGTCAATCGCGACTACCCCGTGGTATTCGCCAATCTCTACATCTTCTCGCTGATCGGCCTTCTCGTGCACCTGATCACCGACCTGACCTATGCCTGGGTCGACCCGCGCATCGACTTCGAATCGCGGGAGGCCTGAGGTGAGCGACACGCTTCTCGACGCCCCGCCGGTTCTGCGCTCCGCAGAGCCCGCTGCCGCGCCCCCGCAGATGAAGCAGGGCTGGCTCAAGCTCTCGCCCATCAACCGGCGCCGGCTCGACAGCTTCAAGGCTAATAAGCGCGGCTGGTGGTCGTTCTGGATCTTCCTCACCCTGTTCGTGCTCTCGCTCTTCGCCGAGTTCATCGCCAACGACCGGCCGCTGATCGTCCGCTACAAGGGCGAGACGCTGTTCCCGGTCGCGGTGAACTATCCCGAGGAGAAGTTCGGCGGCTTCCTCGCCACGACCGATTATCGCGACCCGACCATCGCCAAGGAGATCGCTAGCAATGGCTGGGCGATCTGGCCGCCTATCCGCTATTCCTACCGCACGCATAATCTCGACCTGCCGGTGCCGGCCCCCGCCCCACCGACCTGGATGCTCAGGGACGAGCAATGCCGGCCGATCGCGGAGCGAACCGGCGGCATGACCTGCCGCGAGCTCGAATGGAACTGGCTCGGCACCGACGACCAGGGCCGCGACGTGGTGGCGCGGCTGATCTACGGCTTCCGCATCTCCGTGCTGTTCGGGCTGATCCTCGCCTCGATCTCCTCGGTGATCGGCATCGCCGCCGGCGCGGTCCAGGGCTATTTCGGCGGCTGGACCGACCTGATCTTCCAGCGCGTCATCGAGATCTGGACCTCGATTCCCGCCCTCTACCTCCTGATCATCGTCGCGGCGATCATCACGCCCGGATTCTTCGTGCTGCTCGGCATCCTCCTCTTGTTCTCCTGGGTGGCGCTGGTCGGCGTGGTCCGCGCCGAGTTCCTGCGGGCGCGCAACTTCGAGTATGTCCGGGCGGCACGCGCGCTCGGCCTCTCCAACCGGGCGATCATGGTCAAGCACCTGCTCCCCAACGCCATGGTGGCGACGCTGACCTTCCTGCCCTTCATCCTCAACGGCTCGATCACCACCCTGACCTCGCTCGACTTCCTCGGCTTCGGCCTGCCGCCCGGCTCGCCCTCGCTCGGTGAATTGCTGGCGCAGGGCAAGGCGAACCTGCAGGCGCCCTGGCTCGGCCTCTCCGGCTTCGCGGTGATCGCGCTGATGCTGTCGCTGCTGATCTTCGTCGGCGAAGCCGTGCGCGACGCCTTCGACCCGAGGAAGACCTTCGCGTGAGTGCCCCCCTCCTCTCAGTCCAGGACCTCTCTGTCGCCTTCCGCCAGGGCGGGCAGGAGACACTTGCGGTCGACAAGGTCTCGTTCGCGATCGCCAAGGGCGAGACGCTGGCGCTGGTCGGCGAATCCGGCTCGGGCAAGTCGGTCTCGGCGCTGTCGATCCTGAAGCTGCTGAACTACCCGGCGGCGTACCATCCCTCCGGCAAGGTGCTGTTCAACGGCCAGGACCTGATCGCAGCCGACGAGGACGCGATGCGCAAGGTCCGCGGCAACGACATCACCATGGTGTTCCAGGAGCCGATGACCTCGCTCAACCCGCTGCACCCGATCGCGCGGCAGATCGGCGAAATCCTCGAACTGCACAAGGGCCTGCGCGGCGAGAAGGCGCGTGCGCGCACGCTCGAACTGCTGACCTTGGTCGGCATCCGCGATGCGGCGAGCCGGCTCGACGCCTATCCACACCAGCTCTCCGGCGGCCAGCGCCAGCGCGTGATGATCGCGATGGCGCTCGCCAACGAGCCCGACCTCTTGATCGCCGACGAGCCGACCACGGCGCTCGACGTCACCGTGCAGGCGCAGATCCTGACGCTGTTGAAGGAACTGCAGGCGCGGCTCGGCATGGCGATCCTGTTCATCACCCATGATCTCGGCATCGTCCGGCGCATCGCCGACAGGGTTTGCGTGATGCTGAAGGGCAAGATCGTCGAGCACGGGCCGGTATCGGAAATCTTCGGCAACCCCCAGCACGCCTATACCCAGCGCCTGCTCGCCGCCGAACCGAAGGGCCGGCCGGAGCCGGTGCCGGAGGGCGCGCCGATCCTGCTGGAGGCCGGGCCGGTCAAGGTCTGGTTCCCGATCAAGACTGGGCTGCTGCGGCGCACGACCAGCCATGTGAAGGCGGTCGACGGCATCTCGGTCAAGGTGCGCGAAGGCGAGACGCTCGGCATCGTCGGCGAATCCGGCTCAGGAAAAACCACGCTCGGCCTCGCCATCCTCAGGCTGATCTCGTCGGAAGGGCCGATCGTCTTCCTCGGCGACCGCATCGACGGGCTGAAGAGCAAGGCGGTCCGGCCGAAGCGCAAGGACCTCCAGGTCGTCTTCCAGGATCCCTATGGCTCGCTGTCGCCGCGCATGTCGGTCGCCGACATCGTCGCGGAAGGGCTCACCGTCCAGCAGAAGGGGCTGAGCTATCAGCGCCAGCGCGAGATCGTGGCGCAGGCGCTCGCCGATGTCGGCTTGGATCCCGCGACCATGGACCGCTATCCGCACGAATTCTCCGGCGGCCAGCGCCAGCGCATCGCCATTGCCCGTGCCATGGCACTCGATCCGAAATTCGTCGTGCTGGACGAGCCGACCTCGGCGCTCGACATGTCGGTTCAGGCGCAGATCGTCGACTTGCTGCGCGGGCTGCAGGCCAGGCGCAAGCTCGGCTATCTCTTCATCAGCCATGACCTCAAGGTGGTCAGGGCGCTGTCGCACCGGGTGGTGGTGATGCAGAGCGGCAAGGTGGTCGAGGAAGGGCCGGCGGAGGAGATTTTCCAGCGCCCGCGCGAGGCCTATACCCAGGCGCTGCTCGCCGCCGCCCTCAACCTCGCGCCGGCGAACAGCGCCGCGGTGCGCGACTGATGGCGCGCGCCATCCTGATCGTGCTCGATTCCGTCGGCTGCGGCGGTGCCGAGGATGCGGCCGCCTATGGCGACGAAGGTTCCGATACGCTCGGCCATATCGCTGAGGCCTGCGCCGAGGGACGCGGCGACCGCGAGGGCCTGCGCAGCGGGCCGCTGCACATCCCCAACCTCGCCCGGCTCGGCCTCAGCCATGCCTGCGAGGCCTCGACAGGCAGGCCGCTCGCCGGCGTGGCAAGGCCGGATGCTCCGCAGGGGCGTTACGGCTACGGCGTCGAGGTCAGCCAGGGCAAAGATACCCCCTCGGGCCATTGGGAGATCGCCGGCTGCCCGGTGCCGTTCAAATGGGGCTATTTCACCGCGCTGGAGAACTCGTTCCTGCCCGAGCTCATCGAAGCGATCATTCGCGAGGGCGCCCTGCCCGGCATCCTCGGCAACAAGCATGCCTCCGGCACGGCGGTGATCGACGAGCTGGCCGAGGAGCATATTCGGACCGGCAAGCCGATCTGCTACACCTCGGTCGACTCGGTCCTGCAGATCGCAGCGCATGAGGAGCATTTCGGCCTGGAGCGGCTCTATGCGCTCTGCAAGAAGGTGCGCGTCCTCGTCGATCCCATGAGGATCGGCCGCGTCATCGCCCGGCCCTTCGTCGGCACCAAGGAGACCGGCTTCACCCGCACCGGCAACCGCAAGGACTTCGCGATCCCGCCGCCCGACGAGACTATCCTCGACCGGATGGCGGCCAAGGGCCGGCCGGTCGTCACCGTCGGCAAGATCGGCGACATCTTCGCCCATCGCAGCACTGGCGAGGAGATCAAGCCCTTCGGTAACGCCGCCATGTTCGCGGCGGCGCTAGAGGCGTTCGAGCGGCTGCCGGATGGCGGCTTCTGCTTCGTCAACCTCGTCGATTTCGATACTGAATACGGCCATCGCCGCGACATTCCCGGCTATGCGGCAGCGCTGGAGGCCTTCGATCGCGATCTGCCGAAGCTCGAAGCGCTACTGCGGCCCGGCGATCTCGCCGTCATCACCGCCGATCATGGCAACGATCCGAGCTGGCCCGGCTCCGACCATACGCGCGAGCATGTGCCGATCCTGGCATTCGGACGGGATGTGACAGCCGGCCCGATCGGCCGGCGCGAGAGTTTTTCCGACATTGCGGCGACGCTCGGAGACTGGCTGAAGCTCGGCGCTGTCGGCCCCGGCCGCGCCTGGTAGATCAGGCCGCTGCGACCCGCTCGCAGAACTCGGCCACTTCCCGGCGGATGCGCTGTGCCTGCGTCGCCAGATCGTCGGAGGAGCTCTGCAAACTGCCGGCGGCAGCATAGGTACGCTCGGTCACAGCCTCGAAGCTCTGCAGGCTCTGGGCGCTACGGCTGACGCCGTCAGAGGAGATCTGCACCTCCTTGGCAATCTCCGCCGTGGCGCGATCCTGCTCGCCGACCGCGTAGGCGATGGCGACCGAGACGGTCTCGACCTCCCCGATCGCCGCGACGATCTCACGGATCGACTTGAGCGAGCGTTGCGAAGCGATCTGGATCGCCTCGATCGAGCGCGCCACCTCCGCCGTCGCGGTCGCGGTCTGCGACGAGAGCGTCTTCACCTCGCTGGCAACGACGGCAAAGCCCTTGCCCATGGCGCCGGCGCGGGCCGCCTCGATGGTCGCGTTCAATGCCAGCATGCTGGTCTGCGCGGCGATGCCGCGGATGATCTCCACTACGGCACCAACGCTTTCGCCGGTATGAGCCAACGCCTCGATCTCGGTGCTGGCGGCACGCGCCAGCTTTGCCGCCGATTGCGAGCTGTCGGCCGTCTGCGAGACATTGCGACCGATCTCGGCGATCGAAGAGGCGAGCTCCTGGCTGGCCGCCGCGGTCTGCTCAATACTGGTCGTCATCTCGGTCGAGCCGCGCGAGACAAGCGCGATCTGCTGGCGTGCCCGGTCGGAGGCGCCGGTGAGGCCGCGGGCATCGACCTGCATCGCCTCCGACGCCTTGTCGAGGACGGCCATGGCGCCGTCCATCTCGTCCCGGAAATGCTCGACCATGGCGCGCAGGCGCTGGGCGCGCGCCTCCGCATCGTCGGCGAGGGCCCGTTCGCGCTCGCCGGCCAGGCGCTCACGCTCGGCAACCTCCTCGGCGCGGCGCAGATTGGCGTCGGTCTGCGCGAAGATGCGGGCGGTCATCACTGCGATCACCGCGAGGAACGCCGTCTCGACCACCACGATGACGGCATGCAGCAGCACCCGCAGCAGATTGCCACCCTGGTAGAAGACGGCAGCGGGCAGGACAAATTGCAGCACCAGATGATGCGCCGCCGTGAGCGCAGCGCCCAGGATGATCGGCCGCCAGTCGCAGAAGCCAGCGAGCAGCGCCAGCACAGCGAAGTAGTACATGTGCATGTCGGGCTGCCAGGGGTGCCCGGAGAAGACGGCGACCAGGATGGAAACCTGCCCGATCAGGGCGATCGCGATCGCGCATTGCGCCAGCAGCGTGGCCCCGGCGCCGCGATAGGCGATCAGGGCCGCGAGCGCGAGCATCAGCGTGCTGAGCGCAGGGATCAACCCGTCACCGGCCTGAGCCAGAGACGCCAATGCGAGCAGCGGGACATGAATGAAGGCAAGGCCGATGAGGCAGCGCGCAACCAGGTCTCGCAGGCCAGGCAAAGTCAACGTCATGAGCGGCTCACTTCTGCCTCGGGTGAGATGATGCAGCCGGCCAGGCCATCGAGGCGCAGCATCAGCAGCGCGCCGGACGGCCTTGCTACCGTCTCCGGCGCGAGAACGACCACGAAGGGAGCCGCTCCTTGCCGCAGGATCCTGGCGCCGGAGGCCAGGCTGCGCGCCATCGCCTCCTCGCCGGAGACCCAGGGCGGGAAGATCGCAGCCAGCGGGATCGGAGCCCCCGCGACGGGGCCGGGCAGGCTCGCGAGTACCAGGAAGCCGGAGCAGAGCGCCAAGCCTGCGATCAAGCCGATGTCGCGCCACTGCCTGAGCCGGGAACGGGATGCGGTCGATATCGCGACGGGGCTCATCCTCGGCTCGGCTTTCGGCATGGCTAACGTAACGTTGCCCTCAGCAACGTTCCTGGGGCGTGCCCCTTAAATTTCGATTAATCAGCCAACTTCGTTTCAACCATCACCCCGGCCTTAGAATATAGCTTTTACGGATTATAAAGAGGCCATGACTACACTCTATGGTTGTAAAACCCCGTGGAGTGAACATGCCATGCGCTCGTTCATTCGTCGCCTACGGATCGATAGCTCCGCAACCACTGCGGTCGAGTTCGCCTTCATCGCGCCAATCCTGCTGATGCTGCTGTTCGGGATCATCGGCTACGGCCACGCCTTCGGCGTGTATCACGGCGTGCAGCAGCTCGCCGCGGAAGCGGCGCGGGCGTCCGTCGCCGGGCTCGACGATGCCGAGCGCGAGCGGCTGGCCCGCGATTTCATCACGCGGAGCATCGGCTCCTACGCCTTCCTCGAACCGAACAAGCTGACAGTCCGGACGAGCGCCCTCGGCGCCCCCTCGCCGAGCTTCGAGGTCACGGTCGTCTACGACTACTCGGACAGCATCTTCAACCGGCTCAGCTCGATCGTCGCGCTGCCGATGCCGATCGTCGAGCGCCGCGCAGTCGTCCAGCGCGGCGGCTACTGACCCGATCCGGCATCGGCCGACAAGGAGGCCATCATGATGCGCTCGCTCCGGAGATTCATCGGCGACCGCCGCGGCCTCTCGACCATCATCTTCGCCGGCACCTCCCTGGTCCTGTTCGGATTCGGCACGATGGCGGTCGATGTCGGGAGCTTCTTCTACCAGAAGCGCCGGCAGCAGACCGCCACGGATCTCGCGGCGCTTGCCGCCGCGGCCGACCTCGAGCGCGCTTCGCGCGCAGCCCGGGCGAGCGCCAGCCGCAACGGCTTTTCGGCGGACGCCGTCGAGATGGTGCAAACCGGCATCTATACGCCCGATGCGCGACTGGCGCCCGAGGCGCGCTTCCAGCAGGGCTCCGGGTCGGCGGCCAACGCGGCCCGAATCGAGATGCGAGCGACCACGCCATTGATCCTCGGCCGCGTCCTGGGCGGCGACAGCGGCGAGGTCGCCATCGTGACGCGAGCCATCGCCGCGCAGGACGCGCAGGCGGCTTTCGCCATCGGCTCGCGGCTGGTCCGCGTCGAGGGCGGGGCTCTCAACGGCCTGCTCGGCGGCTTGCTCGGCACCAGCCTGTCGCTGTCGGTGATGGACTATGAGGGACTGGCGCGAGCAAAGATCGACCTGTTCGGCTTCGCCAAGAGCCTAGCGACGCGCGCCGCGATCTCAGCTTTGACCTTCGACGAGGTCATCCGCGCCAGTGTCCGCATCGGCGACGTCGTCCTGGCCGCCCAGGATGCGGCCCGCAACCAGGGGGCGGGCAGCGATGCGATCGCGGCGCTGGGGCGCCTCGCCAGCGCCGTGGGCGGCTCGGGCCAGCGCGTCAACCTGCAGAGCCTCGTCTCGTTCGGCGTCTACGGCGGCCGGCAATTGAGCGAGGAGGTGCCGCTCAAGGCATCGCTGGCGGCGCTCGACCTGATCTCGGCCGCTGCGCAGATCGCCAATGGCACGCGCCAGCTCGATCTCGGGCTTGGAGTCAACGTGCCCGGCCTCGCCTCCGTCTCGCTCAAGCTCGCCATCGGCGAACGGCCGGTCGGGACCAGCCTCGTGCGCGTCGGCCGGGCGGGCGCGAGCGTCCACACCGCCCAGACGCGCCTGCTGCTGACGCTTACCCTCGTCGGCAGCGGCCAGGCCTCGCTGGTCAAGCTGCCGCTCTATCTGGAGCTCGCCTCCGCGACCGCCCGCCTGACCGCAATCTCCTGCGGGGCCGGCGACATCACCAGCTCACGCGTGACGCTCGGGGTGACGCCAGCTGTCGTAGATGCCTGGATCGGGCAGGTCTCCAATGCCGATTTCAACAATTTCACCACGAGGCCGACCCCTCCGGCAGCGACGGTGCTCGACCTGCTCGGTCTCGCCAAGGTGACGGCCCGGGCGCATGTCACGATCAGCAACACCAGCGAGACCCCAGTCAGCTTCAGCTACGCGGAGATCCAGCGGGTGGACAAGAAGACGACTTCGACAACGAATTTCGTTGCGAGCCTGCTGTCGCGGCTGGTCGGGGATCTCGACCTGCGCGTCGAGCTGCTGGGGCTCGGACTTCCCATACCCGGCCTCGAGGGCGCCGTCTCCGGCGTCATCGCCGGCGCCGCGACACCACTCGACCAGGTGCTGACCAGCCTGCTCAATACGCTGGGCATCGGGCTAGGGCAGGCAGACAGCTGGGTCAGCGGCGTACGCTGCGGCAGCGCGGTCCTGATTCAGTAGGCGTCAGGATTTCAGCCGGGTCTTGATCCGCTGCATCAGCCCGTCGCGGACGGCGCGATAGGCGTCGAGCACCTGCTCGCGCGACCCCTGGATGATGGTCGGATCAGGCGTCGGCCAGTACTCGACATCGGCGGCGAGGGTGCGGGTGAGTTCCAGCGCCTTGTGATGCGCCTCAGGCGAGAGCGAGACAATCAGGTCGAAGTTGAGGCCCTCCCATTCCTCCAGCTCCTCGACCGTCTTCGGCCTGTGCTTGTGCGCGTCGATGCCGATCTCATCGAGAACCGACAACGCGAACGGGTCGAGCTCGCCCTTGCGCTTGCCGGCGGCGGACTGGACATAGATCGACTTGCCGAAGAAGTGCTTGGCCAGCGCCTCGGCCATGGGCGAGCGCACCGCGTTGTAGGCGCACATGAACAGTACGCTCTGGAGCTTGCGCGATACGGGCGGCTCCAAGCGCTCAGCCCTTCCAGTGCAGCGCGTAAATCAGGGTGAACAGGCGGCGGGCCGTCTCGTTGTCGATCTCGACCTTGCTCGCCAGCCGCTCGACCAGCAGGACCGCCGCCTCGTCATGCAAGCCGCGGCGCCCCATGTCGATCGCCTCGATCTGCGCGGGCGTCGCCGTGCGGATGGCGGCGTAATAGCTGTCGCAGACCAGCTCGTAATCCTTGATGATGCGCTTCAGCGGCGTCAGCGAGAGGTGGTGGGTGACGATCGGCGCGCCATCCGCGCTCTTCACCTCGAAGGCAAGCCGGCGTTCCACCAAGGCAAGGTGAACGGCATAAGGCCCGCCATCGAAGTCCGGCAGGGCGAAGTGATTGCGTTCGATCAAGTCGTAGATCGCGACGGCCCGCTCATGCTCCTGGTCGGCGCTGCCGCGCCCGAGCGAAGTCTCGTCGAGCGTGACGGCGACCAGATGGTTGCGTTCCGACATGTCCCCTCCGCCCAACTCCGTGCAGGCGCAGAATCGCCAACCTGCCGTCAGCCGTTGAGTCGGATCGTCACGGAACGCGCATGCGCCTGCAAGCCCTCGGCTTCAGCAAGCTCCGTCGCGGCGCCGGCAAGCGCCCGCAACGACTCGGGATCGCACCTCAGCACGGAGGTGCGCTTCATGAAGTCGAGCACGCCAAGCCCGGAGGAGAAGCGGGCCGAGCGGGCGGTCGGCAGGACATGGTTCGAACCGCCGACATAGTCGCCGATCGCCTCCGGCGTATGGCCGCCGAGGAAGATCGCGCCGGCGTTGCGGATGCGCCCGGCCAACCCTTCGGCATCGGCGGCGATGATCTCGAGATGCTCCGGCGCCAGCCGATCGACCAGCGGGATCGCTTGGTCGAGCGCTTCGACCAGGATGACCGCGCCGAAGTCGCGCCAGCTCGTCCCAGCGATCTCGGCCCGCGGCAAGGTCCTGAGCTGGCCTTCGACCGCGCGCTCTACCGCGTCCGCGAGGGCTGCATCGTTCGTGATCAGGATCGACTGGGCGGCAGTGTCGTGCTCGGCCTGGGCGAGCAGGTCGGCGGCGATCCAGTCGGGATTGGCGTCGGCATCGGCCAACACCAGCACCTCGGACGGACCGGCGATCATGTCGATGCCGACCGTGCCGAAGACGCGGCGCTTGGCGGCAGCGACATAGGCGTTTCCGGGCCCGACGATCTTGGCGACAGGCGCGATCGTCGCGGTGCCATAGGCGAGCGCCGCGACGGCCTGCGCCCCGCCGATCGTGTAAATCTCGTCGATGCCGGCGAGCTTGGCCGCGGCGAGCACCAGCGGATTGCTCTCGCCACGCGGCGTCGGCGCGACCATGACGAGGCGATCCACGCCGGCGACCTTGGCCGGGACCGCGTTCATCAGCACCGAGGAGGGATAGCTCGCCGTACCGCCGGGTACATAGAGCCCTACCGCCTCGACCGCGCTCCAGCGCCAACCGCTCTCGACGCCGAGCGCATCGCGACACCAGGAATCGGCCGGCTTCTGGCGCAGGTGATAGGCTTCGATCCGAGCACGGGCCGTCTCCAGGGCCGCGAGCTGCTCGCGGCTGCAGGCGGCAACGGCCGCGTCGATCTCGCTGTCGGTGACGCGCAGGGTCTGCGGCGTCAATGTGAGCTTGTCGAAGCGCTCGGTGTAGTCGATCAGCGCCGCATCGCCGCGGGTGCGGACATCGGCGATGATCGCGGCGGCAACCTGGTCGACATCCTCGGAAACCTCGCGCTTCATCGCGAGCAGAGCGACAAACTCCCGCTCGAAATCGGCATCGCGTGCGTCAAGCCTGATCGGCATGGGGATATCCTGACCGCAGGTGTGGTTCAGCCGGCGTCCGGGTGGGCAGGCGTCGCGACGGCTTCCCAGATCGGACCGAGATCCTTCATCTGCGCCTCGATGCACTCGACATCGAGGCGGATGGCGGCGCCGTCGGAGAAATGCAGGGTCACATGCCCGGCCGGGTCGTCGCTCCCGGTGAAGGTGACCGCGAGCAGGCTGAGCACGGCATCGCCCGCCGCGACCTTGTTGCTACGCGCCGCCGTGACGCGCTCGAAATGCAGCGCGGAGAGTCGACGGCGCTTCTGGCCCTGCGCCGCGCCTTCCCAGTCGAAGCGGCGCAGCGCCAAGGCGAAGCGCTTCTCGCCTGGCAGCCAGGCGATGTCGCCGCGCTTCAGCACCGCATCCTGCAGATGTGCCGAGATCACCGACAGATCGTCGGCGTCCAGGGCGATCAGCTTCAGCGGCTCGGCGGCGGGATCGGACATGGATCCTATCTGGCGGGGGCCGTGCCTTGCGTCAACCGCTGATGCGCTCGACCTGGGCGCCGCAACGACCGAGCTTGGCCTCGAGCGCCTCGAAACCACGGTCGAGATGGTAGACGCGGTTGATCATCGTCTCGCCCTCGGCGACGAGGCCGCCGATGACCAGCGAGACCGAGGCGCGCAGATCGGTCGCCATCACCGGGGCGCCGGTGAGCTTCTCGACGCCGTCGACATAGGCCGCATCACCGTCGAGCCGGATCTTGGCGCCGAGCCGGGCGAGCTCCTGCACATGCATGAAGCGGTTCTCGAAGATCGTCTCACGGATGCGCGACGTACCCTTCGCCTTGGTCATCAGCGCCATGAGCTGGGCCTGGAGGTCGGTCGGAAAGCCCGGGAACGGATCGGTGGTGACGTCGACCGGCTCCAGCGCGGCGCCATTGCGGCGGACGCGAATGCCTTCATTGGTCTCGGAGACGTCGACGCCGGCCTGGCTCATCACGTCCAGCGCCGCCTGCAACAGGTCGGCGCGCGCGCCTTCGAGCAGGACGTCGCCGCCGGTCATCGCCACAGCCATGGCATAGGTGCCGGTCTCGATCCGGTCCGGCAGCACGGCATGATGCGCCCCGCCAAGGCGCGAGACGCCGTGGATGGTGATGGTGGAGGCGCCAGCCCCTTCGATCTTGGCACCCATCTTGTTCAGGCAAACGGCGAGGTCGACCACCTCGGGCTCGCGCGCCGCGTTCTCGATCACCGTGGTGCCGTCGGCGAGGACAGCGGCCATCAGCGCAGTATGGGTGCCGCCGACAGTGACCTTAGGGAAGACGATCTCGGCGCCCTTGAGCCCCTTCGGCGCGCGGGCTAGCGCGTAGCCGCCCTCGATGGTGATGGTGGCGCCGAGGCGCTCCAGCGCCATCAGAAGCAGGTCGACCGGGCGGGTGCCGATGGCGCAGCCGCCGGGCAGCGAGACCTTGGCCTCGCCCATGCGAGCCAGGATCGGCGCGATCACCCAGAAGCTCGCCCGCATGGTCGAGACCAGCTCGTAGGGTGCGCAGGTATCGACGATCTGGCGCGCGGTCAGCGCCACCGTCTGGCCGGTCTCGGCGCTCTGGCCGATGCGCTTGCCGGCGACCGAGCGATCGACGCCGTGATTGGAGAGGATACGCGAGAGCGCGCTGACGTCGGAGAGGCGCGGGACATTGGTCAGCGTCAGCGTCTCGTCGGTGAGGAGGCTCGCGATCATCAGCGGCAACGCCGCGTTCTTCGCGCCTGAGATCGGGATCACGCCATTGAGGCGCTGGCCGCCGGTGATGCGGATACGGTCCATCGGGCTCGTCCTGCAGGACGGCCGGCGGAAAGGCCGGCCGGAAAGGGGGGATCAGGACCGGGGGGAGTCGGCCTGGGTGGGCGGCGGTGTGTCCTCGGCCGTCGTTTCCGAGGCACGCCGAGCCCTTGCCTGCGCCTTGCGGCGCTTCAGATTCTCGCGGAGGGCGGCGGCGAGGCGCGCCTTCCTCTCATCTTCGGCTTCGGTCTGGCGGCTCAAAGCGTCAGCTCGTCGAAATGTCCGCAACCCTGAGGCGGCGGCGTTGGTTCATGGTTAGCCGCTCAACCCGGCCCGGACAAGACCGGGGCTGAGGCACAACCTTCCTTGCACGATCGATTGCGGCACAACTGCGGCGCTGCCGGTCTCCGGATGGGACAGCCCTGCCCCAAGGCGGCCGGCGCTCCCCGCCGCCGCCCGAATGGCACATCGCCGCCCGCCGCACCCGACGGACCGCAAGACCCTGCTGCGATTGGTAAAATTTTTATTATCTCGGCAACCCTGACCGACGAGTGATATGCTGGCACGCCCATTGCGTGCATCGACGGCAACGATAGCGGCGACAGCAGGACAACCGATGGATGCGTTTCCAGGCCATGAGCCGGCTTCGGCATTAACGGACAAAGTTTAACGAAATTAACCATTTCCGGCAGTTTGCGTTTACAGATTATTAACTTTCACTACCCTCGGCGGCGTCGAGGGGTGCGAGACGAGGCGGAGACGACACGATGTTTCAGAGCTATGCACCGACGGCAGGTGGACAGGCCGCCGCCGCGCTCGCCGGTGGAGAGGTGATCGAGGCGATCCGCCATCACGCCGGCTTCCTGCCGGAGGTTCAGCTCGCCTATGAGCAGGAGCTGCGCCTGCTCTGGGTCACCATCAAGCCGGAGCTGAAGCCGGTCTTCACGCTGCAGCTGCTCGAGAGCCTCGGCAAGGTGCAGCAATCGATCATCGACCTCTGGGGTGCGCCGGACCAGTATCACAACGCGCCGGTGCGCTTCCTCGCCTTCCGCGGCACGGGGCCGTTCTTCACCCTCGGCGGCGATCTCGACTTCTATCTCGACTGCCTCGCCAAGAACGACCGCCCTGCCTTGGCGGAGTATGCCCGGCTCTCGGTCGAAGGTGCGCTGCGCAATGCCAGCGGCCTCAACGGCATGGCCGTCACCCTGTCGACGATCCACGCCAAGGCGATCGGCGGCGGCATCGACGCGCCGCGCTCATGCAACATCATGATCGCCGAGGAGCAGGCCTCGTTCGTCTACCCCGAGATCAAGTTCAACCATTTCCCGATCACCGCCGTCGGCGTGCTGTCGCGCCGGATGGGCCCACGCGCCGCCGAGCACATGCTGCAATCCGGCGAGGAGATGAGCGCGGCAGAGTTCCTGGCGGCCGGCGGGCTGGAAGCGGTGGTGCCGACCGGCACGGGCGAGGACTGGATCCGCAAATACGCCTCCGACTCGCTGCCGATCCACGCGGCGCGCACCGCCCTGTTCTCGGCTTTCAACCGCCGGGCCGGCAATCTGCGCGAGGAGCTGGAATATCTCGGCCAGCTCTGGACCGACTGCATGCTGCGCCTGCATCCGAGCGCCATCTCCAAGCTGCAGCGCATCGCCCAGACGCAGGACCGCATGCTGGCGCGCGTCTACCAGCGCGGTCCCGAGGAGGCGCTCGCCCACGCCGGCGCCGCCTGAGCGGAGAGCGGAAATTCCCGGCGCGGTCGGCGTTCGCGTCGATCGCGCGACTCCGCCGCGTAACCCTCATGAAACTTTTACCTTTCCCTCTTAAAGCCGTTAGATGATGCGGCAAAGGATGGGGTCGTTCACCCGCCTGTCCAGTGACCGTCACGAGGCAGGAGTGGATGGCGGGAGTGGCGAACCGGTTGCATAGCGCCAGCGCCGACAGAGCGATCGCGGAGCAGCCGGCCGGCCATGACGGCCGGAGCGCGGTCGATCTCGCCGATTATCGCCTGCTGGTCTCCTCGCTGTTCTCCTCGCCCGGCTCGATCATCCCCGGCGGCATCGCCGGCATCCTCACGCCCTTCCTGTGCTGGGTCTCGACCAGGGCCGAGCTGTTCATGGTGCTGACGATCTGCGTCGCGCTCGTCGTCGTCATGCGGATCATCACCGTGGTCCGCTATCGCCGGCTCGACCATTCCGAGGACACGCTCGCCCAGACCGCGCGCTGGGACCGGGAATATTTCTTCGGCGCGACCGTGTTCAGCGCCGTCCTCGGCTTCAGCTGCTATGCCGCGCTGGCCTGGACGGACGATCCCGCCGCCCACATCACCTCGGTGTCATCGACGATCGCGCTCGCCTCCGGCTATGTCGCGCGCAATGCCGGGCGGCCGAAATTCGTCGCCGTCCAGTTGCTGACCTTCTGCGTGCCGATGGCGGTCGGCCTGATCCAGGCGCACAACCCCTACTACCAGTACATCGGCTATTTCGCCTTCCTGTATGTCGTCGCCAACATCGCGATCACCAACTCGCTGCATCGCAACCTGCTGGCGCTGAGTGACGCGACCAAGCAGTCCAAGGCACTGGCGACGGCGCTGCGCTCGCAGAACCTGACGCTCGACGCCGCGCTCAACACGATGATCCATGGCCTGGCGATGTTCGACCGCAAGCTCGACCTCGCCGTCTCGAACGCGCCGCATGCGGCCCTCTACGGCATCCCCGAGACCCTCGCCTTGCCGGGCACGCCGATCAGCGCGATCGCGCGCTTCCTGGTCGAGCGGCAGGTGATGACGCAGGAGCAGGTCCGCGACATCAAGGCCGCCCTCGACGGCGTCCAGGCGACGCAGCAGGCCGCGGTCTACGAATTGCAGTCGCGCAACGGCCGGATGCTCGTCGTCACCATCGCGCCCGCGGCCGAGGGCGGCGTGCTGATGCTGACCGAGGACGCCACCGAGCGGAAGGCGACCGAGGCGCGGATCGAGCAGATGGCGCGCTTCGACGAGCTGACCGGGCTCGCCAACCGGTTCGAGTTCAATTCGCAGCTCGCCGAGGCCTTCCGCCGGCAGGAGCGGACCGGCGAGACCTTCGCGCTGCTCTATATCGACCTCGACGGCTTCAAGCAGGTCAACGACAATCTCGGCCACGATATCGGCGACCGGGTGCTGATCCAGACGGCAGCGCGGCTGAAGAGCGCGATCCGCCACAACGACCTTCTCGCCCGCTTCGGCGGCGACGAGTTCGTGCTGATCCTGCCCGCGACCGATGTCGCGACGGTGCGGATGATCGCGCAGCGCATGATCGAGGCGATGGACCGCGCCTTCGAGCTGGAGACCAAGACCGTCTACGTCACCGCCAGCATCGGCATCGCGCTCGCACCTGCCGATGGCGCAACGCCAGCCGACCTGCTGCGCCACGCCGACACCGCGCTCTACAAGGCCAAGGCGGCCGGCCGCAACACCGCGACCTTCTTCGATCCGGCCATGGCCGAAGAGATGCTCGAACGCCACGAGATCGAGGTCGACCTGCGCCAGGCGACCACCGAGGGGGCGCTGGAGCTTTACTACCAGCCGATCATCGACCTGCGCACGCAGGAGATCGTGACGCGCGAGGCGCTGATGCGCTGGCGGCATCCGACACGCGGCATGGTGCCGCCCGGCATCTTCATCCCGATCGCCGAGCAATCCGGCCTGATCGCCGGCATGGGCGACTGGGCGATCCGCCAGGCCTGCCGCGACGCGGCGAAATGGCCCGGCGGCATCGGCGTCTCCGTCAACATCTCGCCACTGCAGTTCCGCGAGCCGCGCCGGATCGTCGAGACCGTCAAGAATGCGCTGCTGCTCGCCCATCTCGCGCCGGGCCGGCTGACGCTCGAAGTGACGGAATCGCTGCTGATCGAGGACAACAAGACGACGCTCGAGGTCATCAACGAATTGCGCGCGATCGGCGTGAAATTCGCGCTCGACGATTTCGGGACGGGCTATTCCTCGCTTGCCTATCTCTCGACCTACCCGTTCTCGCAGGTGAAGATCGACCAGAGCTTCAGCCGCGACGTCAACAGCGACGAAGCCTCCAAGGCGGTGATCGAGGCGGTCTGCCAGCTGGCGCGGCGCCTGTCGATGAACGTCGTGGTCGAGGGCATCGAGACCGAGGCGCAACGCATGGCGGTGCAGCTGCTCGGCGCCCAGCGGGCCCAGGGCTATCTGTTCGGCCGGCCGCAACCGGTGGCGGAGTTCAGCAAGGGCGACGAGCCGCGCAAGATCGCCTGAGGCTGGCCTCCCTTCGTCTTGCCGATATCGGCCGCTTCCAGCCTACTATCGTCGATGGCGAACTTGATTCCGCCGCAGCGGCAACGCATCTGCACGGGCAGGACAGCGACCGGGAGACGCGGCGTGAGCGAAACCGCCAGCCCAGCAGCCAGCAAGGAGCCGCTGACGCCGGATATCTGCGTCGTCGGCGATGGCCCCGGCGGAGCCGCCGTCGCGACGGCTGCCGCGCTGTTCGGTGTCCGGACGGTGCTGGTCAGGCAGAGCGGCAGCGCGCTTGCCCTCCGCGAGAGCGCACGCGGCCAGGCCTTGCGCGCTGTAGCCGAGCGCGCGCGGGCCATCGCTGGTGCCCAGGCCTTCGGCATCGCAGCGGGGGCCGGCGAGATCGATTACGGGCGCGTGCGCGCCCATCTCGACCAGGTATCGGCGAGATCGGCCGCGAACGACTCTGACGAACGCCTCGCTGCCCTGGGCGTGCTCGTGCTCAAGGGCGAGGCACGCTTCCAGAATCGCCGCCAGGTCGTCGTCGGCGAGAGCGTGATCAAGGCGCGACGCTTCGTCGTCGCGACCGGATCGCTACCGGCGCCGCCCGACATTGCGGGCTTGGCCGAGCTGCCCAGCCTGACCGAGGACAGCATCTTCGAACTGGCAAAGCGGCCGGAGCGGCTGATCGTACTCGGCGGCACGGCCGCCGCCGTCGAGCTGGCGCAGGCGATGCGCGCACTCGGCAGCGAGGTCGTCTTGGTCGCCCGGGATGGCCTCCTGCTGGACGAGGACCCCGAAGCGGTCGGGGTGCTCCGTCGCGCCTTGCTCGGCGACGGCATCGCCCTGCATGAAGGCCGGCCGATCCTGCGGGCCGAGAGCCATCGCCAGCGGCCACGCCTCATGCTCGACGGCGACATCAAGGTCGACGGCACGCATCTGCTGGTCGCGAATGGGCGCCGGCCGAATATCGCGAGCCTCGAGCTCGACCTCGCCGGCGTCCGCAGCGACGAGACCGGCATCATCGTCGATGCCTCGCTGCGGACCGCCAATCGCAACATCTACGCCATCGGCGACTGTGCCGGCGGCGCGGCCGTCGGGTCGATGTCCAGTCAGGCCGCGCAGCATCAGGCCGGCCTCGTGCTCCGCAACGCGCTGTTCCGCCAGCCGACCCGCTTCAGGCGCGAATGGGTGCCGCGCACCGTCCATGGCCGGCCAGAACTGGCGAGCGTTGGCCTGAGCGAGGCGCAGGCGCGCGCGCAAGGCGAGATCCGGGTGCTGCGCTTTCCCTATGCCGAGAGCACACGCGCCCAGGCCGAACGGCAGAGCGAAGGGCTGATCAAGCTGATGACCGACCGCAAGGGCGGCATTCTCGGCGTCGTCATCGCCGGGGCCCAGGCGGCCGAATTGATCGTGCCCTGGGGGCTCGCCGTCCAGAAGCGGGTGAACGTCAAGGAGATGGCCGGGCTGATCGCGCCATCCCAAAGCCTGTCGGAGCTGTCGCAGAAAGCGGCGCTCTCCTTCCAGGCACCACTCGCGGCAAAGCCGGGCATCCGCCGCCTCATCGGCTTCCTCAGCCGTTTCGGATAGACTGGCTGTTGATGTCAGTAAGACGGTTCGATCCCAATACCCTGTCGATCAGCGTAGCGCGCGGGCCGACCCAGCTCGGCCTCTCGGCCAAGCTGCTGGTCCTGACCATCCTGTTCGTGATGCTGGCCGAGGTGCTGATCTACCTCCCCTCGGTCGCGAACTTCCGGCGCAACTGGCTGAACGATCGGCTCGCAGCGGCGCAGATCGCCGTGCTCGTGCTCGAGAACGCCCCGGCCGAGGGCCTGCCCGAGGGTAGCGAGGAGCGGCTGCTCGCCGGCGTCGGCGCCTCCGCCATCGCCGCCCGTGTCGGAGGAGCACGCCGCCTGCTCAGCCTCGATTCGATGCCGCATGAGGTCGCCAGGACCGTCGACCTGCGCGACCAGAGCTGGATGCAGTCGATCGTCGAATCGGTGGCGACGCTGGTCAGCCCCTCGCATGAGATGCCGATCCGGGTGGTCGGGCAGGCGGTCGGCGCCGCCGACTTCGTCGAGATCGTCATCGACGAGCGGCCGCTGCACCGCGCCATGCTGAAATTCTCGGTCAACCTGACGCTGGTCACGCTGATCATCTCGATCCTGACGGCCGGACTGGTCTATCTCACGCTGAACTGGCTGATCGTGCAGCCGATCCGGCATCTCGCCGCCAATGTGATGGAATTCGAGCACGATCCGGAGAATCCACGCCGGATCATCGAGCCGACCGAGCGCGCCGACGAGATCGGCGAGGCCCAGCGGGCGCTGGCGCGCATGCAGGCGACACTGGCCGACGACCTTCGGGCCAAGAAGCATCTCGCCGAGCTCGGCCTCGCCGTCAGCAAGATCAATCACGACCTGCGCAATATGCTGGCCGCAGCGCAATTGATGTCCGACCGGCTGACCGAAACGCGTGACCCGAAGATCCGGCGTTTCGCGCCGCGGCTGATCGCGACGCTCGGCCGCGCCATCGATTTCTGCCAGGCGACGCTCGCCTATGGCCGCGCCACCGAGGCAACGCCGTCGCTGCGCAATGTGGCGCTGCGCCAGCTCGTCGCCGAGCAGGCCGAACTGCTCGGCCTCGGCGAGAACGGCACGATCGCCTTCGCCAACGAGGTGCCGGCCGAGGTGATCGCCCCTTGCGATCCCGACCAGATGGCGCGGGTGCTCTCCAACCTGATGCGCAACGCCATCCAGGCGCTCGACGGTGTCATGGCAGCAGGCGAGCGCACGCCGACGCTGAGGATCAGTGCCGGCCGGCGCCATGAGGAGATCGTCCTGCGCATCGCCGACAACGGGCCGGGCGTGCCGCCACGAGCGCGCGACAACCTGTTCCAGGCCTTCCGCGGCTCGGTCAATCCCGGTGGCACCGGCCTCGGACTCGCCATCGCCGCGGAATTGGTGCGGCTGCATGGCGGGATGATCGCGCTGGAGCCGTCCGAGGTCGGCGCGGTGTTCACGGTGTCGCTGCCGGCCCGGCGCGAGGCGGCTTGAGATCGGCCGGGCGCCGGCCGATGCTCTACTGGCTCGCCCAGATCACCCGCGCCATGAAGGCGATCTCGGCGAGCGCCAGCACCCGGTCGGCATGCTCGGGATTGAGCGAGGCGAGCTCGACCGTCTTCGCGGTCTGGCGCCTGAGCTGCTTGGCCAGCACCTCGCCCTCGACGGTCTTGACCACGACCCGGTCGCCCCGCCGGATCGCCGCGCCGGGCGAGACGATGATGGTGTCGCCGTCGCGATAGAGCGGCAGCATCGAATCACCGGCGATCTCGAGCGCATAGGCCTTCTCGTCCTGCAGGCCAGGAAAAGCGACCTCGTCCCAGCCCGAGCCGGCCGGGAAGCCGCCATCGTCGAAGAAGCCGCCGGAGCCCGCCTGGGCGAAGCCGATCACCGGGATCGTATGTGCCGGTGGCACGCCGCGGCGCAGCACGTTCATGAACTCGTCGAAGGAGGCGCCGGTGGCGGAGAGGATCTTGGCGATCGATTCGGTCGAGGGCCAGCGCTCGCGCCCATCGGCGCCGACGCGCTTCGAGCGGTTGAAGGTGGTGGCGTCGAGCCCGGCCTTGCGGGCGAGGCCCGACGGCGTCAGGCCATAGCGCTGGGCGAGCGTGTCGATCGCGCTCCAGATCTGGTCATGGGACAGCATCGCGGAGAGGCCTCGTTCCTGATGGTGCCGGCGCGGCGCAAAGCGGGGATTGAAATAGGAAATATCCCCTATTCGATAAGAATTCAATCTGATTCGTGCTTGCTGCCAGCCTCCGGCTGAAGAAATCCGGGAACCGGCCCGGCGCGACACGCTTTCCCCTTTTGCCGACGGCCGTCAGGCGATATGTCCAGCGCCATGCCGCTCATCTACAAGATCTGTCCCGAAGCGCTCTGGCGCGAATCCGAGGCCGCAGGCCTCTTCCAGGGAGCGCCGGTCGACCTTGCCGACGGCTTCATCCATTTCTCGACTGGATCGCAAGTCCGAGAGACCGCGGCCAGGCATTTCGCCGGCCAGGACGATTTGCTGCTGATCGCCTTCGACGACGCCGCGTTCGGCCAGGCCTTGCGCTACGAGCCCTCGCGCGGCGGGGCGCTGTTCCCGCATCTCTATGCCACGCTCGCCCCGAGGCAGGCGCGCTGGATCGCGCCGCTGCCATCAGGCGCAGGCGGCCACGTCTTTCCGGAGGATGTCGCGTGATCGGAGCGCTGTTCGGCCTGGCGCGGCCGCTGATCCACAAGCTCGACGCCGAGCAGGCGCATCGGCTGACGATCGCGGCACTCGCCGCCGCGCCGCCGCTGCGGCCGGCGGCCGATGCGCCGTCGCTGGCGGTCGAGGCCTTTGGCCTGCGCTTTGCCAATCCGGTCGGGCTTGCGGCCGGCTTCGACAAGAATGCCGAGGCGATCGACGGCGCGCTCGGGCTCGGCTTCGGCTTCGTCGAGATCGGCGGGGTGACACCGCTGCCGCAGCCGGGCAATCCGCGCCCGCGCGTCTTCCGCCTGCCCGAGGACGAGGCGGTGATCAACCGTTACGGCCTCAACAGCGAAGGCATGGAGGCGGTTGCGGGGCGGCTCGCCGCACGCCGGAAGAAAGGCGGCATCGTCGGCGTCAATCTCGGCGCCAACAAGGAGTCGGCCGACCGCAGCGCCGACTACGCGACGCTGGCAGGCAGACTCGCTCCGCTCGCCGACTTCCTCACCGTCAACGTCTCCTCGCCCAACACGCCGGGCCTGCGCGACCTTCAGGCCGAGGACGCGCTCGACGACCTGATCGCGCGCACCCTCGCCGCCCGCGACGAGGCCGCTGCTGGGGCTAAGCCGACGCCGGTGCTGATCAAGATCGCGCCGGATCTCTCCCTGCCCGAGCTCGACGGCATGATCACGGTCGCCCGCCGCCGCAAGATCGACGGCATGATCGTCTCGAACACGACGATCGCCCGGCCCGACAGCCTGCGCAGCGGCAACAAGGCCGAGACCGGCGGCCTCTCCGGCAAGCCGCTCTTTGCGGCCTCGACCCGCATCCTCGCCGAAACCTTCCTGCGCGTGGAGCGGCAATTCCCGTTGATCGGCGTCGGCGGCATCCATTCCGCCGAAACCGCCTTCGCCAAGATCAGGGCCGGGGCGAGCCTGGTGCAGTTCTATTCGGCGATGGTGTTCAGGGGACCGGGGCTGGTCGGCGAGGTCAAGCGCGGGCTCGACATGCAAGTGCGCAAGGCCGGCCTGCCGCGGCTCGACGCGCTGGTCGGGCGCGATGCGGAGGCGATTGCGCGCGGCGAAGGGCTGTAGGCGTTACCGCTTCGAGGCGAACAATCGGCTGATCAGCCAGAGCGGCACCACGACCAGCGCACCAGCAAGGGCCCAGCCGCCGACCTCGCGGACCGCATCGAAGCCCATATCGGTGAGCGAGCGGACGAAGCGCAGCGCCGAGTCGAACAGGCCACGCGGCGACAGGCCGAGAAAAGCCATGGCCGCGCCGACCAGCAGCGAGATGAAGAACAGGCGCACGAGGACGCTGAGGACGGAACCGCCCAGGAAGCGCTCGGTGCCACCGCCATTGGCCATGGAAATCCCCTTCGGATCGATAGTGGGACAAAACCCGTTCGCGGTTGAACCTGCGCTGAACGCCGCCGTCAACCGATCAAGCTCATTTTGCAGCCCTCATCCTGAGGAGCCGCGCAACGGCGTCTCGAAGGATGTTTCAGGAGGCTACGGAACCAGTTGGAGCATCCTTCGAGACGCAGCCTAAGGGCTGCTCCTCAGGATGAGGGCTCCTTTGGCTCGATCCCGCTCAGCTCGTCGCCGAAGCGCCCTGCGCCGCCCAGCCGGCGCCCGCGATCTTGGCGGCGGCGATCACGGCCTGGGTGCGGCTGTCGACATTGAGCTTGGTCAGGATCGCCGAGACATGCGCCTTCACCGTCGCCTCGGAGACGCCGAGCTCATAGGCGATCTGCTTATTTAGCAGCCCCTCGGACAGCATCATCAGCACGCGCACCTGCTGCGGCGTCAGCGTCGCCAGGCGCCGGACCATGTCGGCGGTCTCATGATCGACCGGAGCGGAGAGATCGACGCCCGGCGGGGTCCAGACGCCGCCGTCGAGCACGGCCTGGATCGCCTCGCCCATCTGCGCGACCTCGGCGGTCTTGGGCAGGAAGCCGAGCGCTCCGAACTCGATACAGCGGCGGATCACCGCGGGATCGTCATTGGCCGAGACGACGATGACCGGGATCTCGGGGTAGGAAGCACGCAGGAAGAGCAAGCCGGAAAAGCCCTGCACGCCCGGCATGGAGAGATCGAGCAGGATGAGGTCGATCTCCGAGGTTTCGGCAAGCGCCTGGCCGAGCGCCTCGAGCGAGCCGACTTCGCTGACCTCCGAACCTGCCAGCCCATGCGAAACCGCTTGGCGCAAAGCGCCACGAAAGAGCGGATGATCGTCCGCGATCACGATCCGTGTCATCATGCCCTCCGCGCGCCAAAGCCCGGCAAGATGCCGCGCGATTCCCCCTCGAAAGTTCAAGCGCCGGGCATCTTACCCTGTCAATGCTCCAATCGTCAGAGGCCACAGCGTATCGCTAGTTCACAGGCAGCAACGCCTCCAATACCTCGATCCGGTCGGCCTCGCCCGGCGGCTTGTCCCAGCGGATGCGATTGATACGGGGGAAGCGCATGGCGATGCCGGATTTGTGCCGTGTCGAGCGCTGCAGGCCCTCGAACGCCACTTCGAAGACGAGGCCGCTCGTGAGCGTATGCGTGACCTCGCGCACCGGGCCGAAGCGGTTCAGCGTATTCTTGCGGACATAGCGGTCGATCTCGAGCAGCTCCTCGTCGGTGAAGCCGAAATACGCCTTGCCGACCGGCACCAGCTCGTCCGCACCCGTCTCGCCGACGCGCCAGACGCCGAAGGTGTAGTCGGAATAGAAGGAGGAGCGCTTGCCATGGCCGCGCTGGGCATACATCAGCACGCAGTCGACAAGCCGGGCATCGCGCTTCCATTTGTACCAGTAGCCCTTCGGGCGGCCGGGCAGATAAGGCGAATCGAGCCGCTTCAGCATGCAGCCCTCGACCGCCTCGGCATCGGCGCCTGCCCCGGCAGAAGCCGGGTCGGCGCGAGCCTCCGTCAACTCCTCCCAGTTCGCGAAGGTAATGCGCGGCGACAGATCGAAGCGGGCGCTGTCGAGCCGGCCGAGGAACGCTTCCAGCCTGGTACGCCGCTCGGTGTAGGGATGGGCGCGCAGATCGTCGTCGGCTTCGGCCAGGAGGTCGTAGGCGCGGATATGGGCAGGGAACTCGGCCAGCATCTTGGCCGTGACCTGCTTGCGGTTGAGCCGCTGTTGCAGCGTGTTGAAACTCTGGACGACGCCATCGCGCATCACCAGCAATTCGCCGTCGATCGCGCCATCCTGCATCAGCGCCTCGGTCAGATCAGGGAAGGCGCCGCCGATCTCCTCGCCAGTGCGGGAATAGAGCCGGACCACGCGGCTGCCATCGGCGCGCGTGCCGGCGACCGCCTGGACGCGGATGCCGTCCCATTTCCATTCGGCGGCGAATTCAGCGGCATCGAGCTTGTCGAAATCGCCATCCTCGATCGCATGCGAGAGCATCACCGGGCGGAACGGCGCCGGATCGGTCGCCTCTGGCCGCGGTGCCCTGCCCTCCAGCCAGGCGAAGAGTGCGGTGTAGGGCGGCTCCAGCCCATGCCAGACCTGTTCGACCTCATCAGCCGGAATGCCGCCGAGGCTCGCTGCGGCGGTCTTGGCGAGGCGGGCGGAGACGCCGATGCGCAGGGCGCCGGTGATCAACTTGAGCAGGGCCCAGCGGCCGGTCTCGTCGAGCGCGTCGAGCCAGGAGGCGATCAGGCGCGGCATCTCGGTCTTGCCGGACTTTTGCAGGCCGGCGACGACATCGGGAAGAGTGAGCGGGGCGCGGTTGTGGCCGGCCTCGGCAGCTGCAGGCAAAGGCACTTCTCCTCCCCCTTGCGGGGAGGAGAGAGAGGTGGGGGGCGTTCCGCCTGGTGAGCGCTCACCCGGTCGTTCGCCCCCCACCCCTGCCCCTCCCCGCAAGGGGGAGGGGTTCGCGGTGGCGACCGGCCACATCAGTGCGACCGTCTCGGAGAGATCGCCGACATAGTCATAGGACAGCGCGAACAGCACCGGGTCGGTGCGCTCGGCGATCAGGGCGCGAATCAGGCCGGGCTTAGCGTTCTGGAAGACCAGCCCGCCTGTCATCGCCGCCAGCGCATAGCCGCGATCGGGATCGGGCGTGGTGCGCAGATAATCGGCGATCAGTGCGAGCTTGCCGTTGCGGCGCGGCTCATAGGCGAGGCGGTCGAGCAACCAGGCGAAGCGGTTCATGATGACGCCTCCACCGGCTTGGTCTCCGGTTCGGCTTCGCCCTCGTCGCCATAGCCGACGAGATGTAGCGGCATACCTTTCAGGCCGACCGTGCCACACCAATGCGCCAGCGCTTCGGCCTCGCCATGGGTGATCCAGATCTCGCCCGCCTGGACTTCGCGGATCGTCGCCTGGAGATCGTCCCAATCGGCGTGATCGGAGATGATCAGCGGCAGCTCGACGCCCTTCTGGCGAGCCCGCGCCCTGACCCGCATCCAGCCCGAGGCGAAGGCAGTCACCGGATCGGGAAAGCGGCGCGACCACAGGTCCTGGATCGCGCTCGGTGGGCAGATGACGATCTCGCCGGCAAATGCCTTGCGTCCCTCGGCCTTGCGCTCGCCGGGTTCAATCTTACGGATATCGCCGAGCGGGATGCCCTCGGCCTGATAGAGCTCGGTGATCTTCTCGACCGCGCCATGGATATAGATCGGCCGCTCGTAGCCGGCATCGCGGATCAGCGCCATCAATCGCTGTGCCTTCCCCAGCGAATAGGCGCCGACGATATGGGTTCGATCGGGGAAGAGCCGGACGGAATCGAGCAGCTTGGCCGTTTCGGCATCGGCCGGCGGGTGGCGGAAGACGGGCAGGCCGAAGGTCGCCTCGGTGATGAAGACATCGCAGATGACCGGCTCGAAAGGCGCGCAGGTCGGGTCGCGCTCGCGCTTGTAATCACCGGAGACGACGATGCGCAGGCCCTTGTGCTCGACCACGATCTGGGCCGAGCCAAGGACATGGCCGGCGGGGACGAAACGGAAATCGACGGCGCCGATGCGAACGACCTCACCGGGAGCCACAGGCTGCTGCGCAGCGGCAAAAGCCTCGCCATAGCGCAGCGCCATGATCGCCAGCGTCTCTGATGTCGCCAGAACGGTGCCATGGCCGGCGCGGGCATGGTCGGAATGGCCGTGGGTGATCAGCGCCCGCGCCACCGGGCGGACTGGGTCGATGTAGATATCGGCCGGCGGGCAGTAGAGCCCGGCCGGGGTCGGCGTCAGCAAATCGGAAGGCTTCATCGTCTGGCCAGTGTCATCTGCCTTCGTTAAACCCGCAGCATGATCGAAAAGGGCAGCAGCGTGTACTCCGCCAGTTCCGGGGATGAGCGTCTCGACCGTCGTTATGCCTGGGCCGAGGCGGCATTGAAGGATGGCGATCCGCAGGCGGCGATCGACATCCTCGATCAAACGCTCGCCGAGAACTACGGTTTCACCGCCGCCTGGCATCTCTACGGGTTGGCCCAGGAGGCGCTCGGGCACAATGAAGAGGCCGCCACCGCCTGGCGGCAATGCCTCGATCTCGACCCGAACGACCATGTCGGCGCCAAGCTCGACCTCGCGCGCATTGGCGCGCTGCCGGCCGAACAGGCGACCTCGGAGAACTTTTCGGGCGCCCTGTTCGACGGCTATGCCGAGCGTTTCGACAGCCACCTCGTCGGCACGCTGCAATATCAGGCGCCGGCGCTGCTGAAGGAGGCGCTCGCGCGCTTTTGCGCACAGATCGGCCGCCCCCTCCGCTTCGAAACGGCCTACGATCTCGGCTGCGGTACCGGGCTGATGGGCGAGGCGATCCGCGCCGAGGTGGGTTTCCTCGCCGGCTGCGATCTCTCGCCGCGGATGATCGCCAAGGCGCAGGCCAAGACGCGTGAGGGCGGCAGCCCGCTCTACGACAAGCTCGCCACCGCCGGCCTCACCGCCTTCCTGGCGAGCCGGCCCGACACCTCGGCCGATCTCGTCATCGCCGCCGACGTCTTCGTCTATCTCGGCGACCTCGCCCCCTGCTTCCATCAGAGCGCGCGCGTGCTCAAAGCGGGCGGCCTCTTCGCTTTCACCGTACAGAGCCATGACGGCGAAGGCATCGCCGTCGGCCAGGACCGGCGCTTCGCCCATGCCGAAGACTGGGTCAGGGAGGCGCTCGTCGAGGCCGGGCTGAAGCCGGTGCTCGTCGAACCGCAGAGCACGCGGATCGATCGCGGTCAGCCGGTGCCGGGGCTGCTGGTCATCGCCGAGCGTCGCTGAAACGCGAAGCCCGGCAGGCCCTCAGGCAGCCTCTGAACGCATGTCCCCGGCATCGACGCCGTCCACAGCCCGCAAGGCCGGGATGGCGAAATCGGTGAAGGCACGCACGACCGGGCGCATGAAGCGCACCGACGGAAAGGTCCAGAAGGCCTCCGTCGGCTTGACCTCGTAATCGGGCAAGATGCGGACGAGCCGGCCGGCAGCCAGTTCATCCGAAACGAGCAGCTGCTGCACCGGCCCGGCGGCGCGTCCCGACAGCAAGGTCGCGACGATCGTCTCGGCCGCGTTCGTACGCATGATCGGCCGCACCGGCACGTCGATGCTCTCGTTGCCATGGCGCAATGGCAGAACGTCGCGCGGCGAGAGCAGCGTCGGCGTGGTAACGATATCGATCTCGGAGAGGCGTGCCGGCGTCTCGACCGGCCCCGAGCGGGCAAGGAACTGCGGAGCGGCGACAAGAATGCGACGCACCAGCCCCAGGCGCCTGACGATCAGCTCTTGCCCGTCCGGGCGGCCATATCTGAGCGCGAGGTCGAAGCCCTCATGGACCAGGTCGACCGCCCGGTTCTCCAGCACGAGATCGATGGTCACGCCGGGATAACGCTCCTGAAAGGCGAGCGCGATCGGATGGAGGTGCCTCGCGCCGATACAGGACGGCGCATGCACGCGCAGCAATCCTTCGATCGCCCCCATCTCATGGCGAACGCCTTCCAGCGCCGCGTCGATGGTGGAAAGCGCGCTCCGGCTGGCCTCGTAGAGCGCCCTGCCCTGCACGGTCGGCCGGACCATGCGGGAAGAGCGCTCCAGAAGCCGCGCGCCGACATGCCGCTCGAGATTGCGCAGATGCTTGGTGACGGCCGGCTGAGATACCGAGAGATCGCGCGCCGCTGCCGTGACCGAGCCGCGCTCGACAGTGCGCACGAAGGCTCTCAGGGCAGCGGCGATATCCATGCATAGCCATTGGTTATGGAGTCCATGATCTTATAACGGATCGACGCTATCGCTGCAAATTGCTCTATCGCCTCACCCGCCCCGTCATGCGAGCCGATAGCCTGAAATGCCCATCGACAGACGCCGCCTGCTGCTCGGCAGCCCGTTCCTCTTGTCAGGCTGCGTGACGAGACCCACCACCCAACGTCCAAGCCAGGCAGCGATCGATCGCCCCGACATGGCCGAGGCCGACTACCCCTCGATCTATGCCGCTGTCGATGGCGAGCCTTTTTCAGTGCCGGCCATCGACCTCAGCGAGATCGAGCCCGAATTCCTGCGGCGCGAGGTCGGCTATCGCACGGCTGAGCAGCCAGGGACCGTCGTCGTCGATCCCGGCGAACGCTATGCCTATCTGGTCGGCGGAGGGGGCCGCGCGATCCGCTACGGCATCGGCGTCGGCAAGGAGGAAGGCTTCAATTTCCGCGGCGCGGCGACGATCGCGCGCAAGGCGCAATGGCCACGCTGGACGCCGACGCCGGACATGATCCGCCGCGAGCCGCAGCGTTATGGCCGTTATGCCGGCGGCCTCGCCGGTGGCGCCGGCAACCCGCTCGGCCCGCGCGCGCTCTACCTCTATCGCGACGGGCGCGACACGCTCTACCGGCTGCACGGCACCGTGGAGCCCTGGACGATAGGAACCATGGTCTCCTCCGGCTGCATCCGTCTGCTGAACCAGGACATCATGGACCTGTACCGACGTGTGCCTGTTGGCAGCAGGGTCGTCGTGCTGGGATCAGGCGGCGCCACGGCTGTCTGAAAGAGGCGAAGCTGCCGTTCCCTTTTCGTTCGGCAGGGCCTATCTCTGTCGCTCGATGGATGCGCCCTCGCCTCTCCCACCGGCCTTTTCCGCCTGGTTCGCCAGCCGCGGCTGGAGCGTGCGGGCGCATCAGCTCGCTCTGCTGGAAGAGGCCCGGGCCGGGCGCTCGACCCTCTTGGTCGCGCCGACCGGCGCCGGCAAGACGCTCGCCGGCTTCCTGCCCTCGCTGGTCGAACTGACCCAGCGCGGCGGCGAGCGCGAGGGCCTGCACACGCTCTATGTCTCGCCATTGAAGGCGCTCGCCGTCGACATCGCCCGCAATCTCGAAACGCCGATCCGCGAGATGGGGCTCAACTTCAAAGTCGAGACCCGCACCGGCGACACCTCCCCGGCCAAGCGCGCCCGCCAGATCGAACGGCCACCCGACATCCTGCTGACCACGCCCGAGCAGCTTGCGCTCCTGGTCTCGCATCGCGATGCCAAGCCGTTCTTCGCCGGGCTTCGCCGTGTCGTGCTCGACGAACTACACGCGCTCGTCACCTCCAAGCGCGGCGACCTGCTCTCGCTCGATCTCGCCCGCCTGCGCGCGCTGGCGCCGCAGATGAGCGCGGTCGGACTCTCGGCGACAGTGCGCGAGCCGGCCGACCTGCAGGCCTATCTCGGCTGCGCCGGCACGCCGTCCGGCCTCGTCACCGTCAAGGGCGGTGCGCAGGCGCAGATCGGGATCATGCACACCAAGCACCGGCTGCCGCTGGCGGGGCACATCACCGCCCATGCCGTCGACGACATCTATGCCGCGATCCAGGCCCATAAGCTGACGCTGGTCTTCGTCAACACGCGCATGCAGGCCGAATTCATGTTCCAGGCGCTGTGGAGCGTGAACGAGGAGACGCTGCCGATCGCGCTGCATCACGGCTCGCTCGATGTCGGCCAGCGCCGCAAGGTCGAGGCGGCGATGGCGGCCGGCAAGCTGAAAGCAGTCGTCTGCACCGCGACGCTCGATCTCGGCATCGACTGGGGCGATGTCGACCTCGTCATCAATGTCGGGGCGCCCAAGGGCGCGAGCCGCCTGATGCAGCGCATCGGCCGCTCCAACCACCGCATGGACGAGCCCTCGCAGGCGCTGCTGGTGCCGTCGAACCGCTTCGAACTGCTCGAATGCCGCGCCGCGCTCGATGCCGTGGCCGAGGCGGCGCAGGATACCCCGCCACCGCGGATCGGCGCGCTCGACGTGCTCGCCCAGCATGTGCTGGGGGTCGCCTGCTCCGACGGATTCGAACCCGATGCGCTCTATCAGGAGGTCCTGACGGCCTCGCCCTATGCCGATCTCGACCGCGCCGATTTCGACGCAGTGGTCGATTTCGTCGCGACCGGTGGCTACGCGCTGAAGAGCTATGAGCGCTTCGCCAAGCTGCGGCAGAGCAAGGACGGCATCTACCGTGCCAGCAATGCCCGCGTGATCCAGCAATACCGGATGAATGTCGGCACCATCGTCGAATCGACCATGCTGAAGGTCCGGCTCGGGCGGGCCAGGCCTGCCCGCCCTGGCGGTCAGCAGATGCTCAGCCGCGGCGGGCGCATGCTCGGCGAGCTCGAGGAATATTTCGCCGAGACGATGACGCCGGGCGACACCTTCGTCTTCGCCGGCGAGGTGCTGCGCTTCGAGGGTATCGTCGAGAACGAGGTGGTTTGCTCGCGCACCAGCGCCGGCACCGATCCGAAGATCCCCTCCTATGCCGGCGGCAAGTTCCCGCTCTCGACCTTCCTCGCCGCGCGGGTGCGCGCCATCCTGGCCACGCCGAAGGAATGGGCGAAGCTGCCGGACGAAGTCTCGTCCTGGCTGCATGCACAGCGGCTGAAATCGCGCCTGCCCAAGCCTGGCGAACTGCTGGTCGAGACCTTTCCGCGCGCCGGCCGCTTCTTCCTCGTCGCCTACCCGTTCGAAGGCCGCCTCGCCCACCAGACGCTCGGCATGTTGCTGACACGACGGCTGGAGCGGGCTCGGCTGAAGCCGCTCGGCTTCGTCTGCAATGATTACGGTCTCGGCGTCTGGACGCTCGGCGACATGGCGGCGGCGATCGGGCGCGGCGCGCTCTCGCTCGACGATCTCTTCGCGCAGGACATGCTCGGCGACGACCTCGAGGAGTGGCTGGCCGAATCGGCATTGATGAAGCGCACCTTCCGCTCCTGCGCCGTGATCGGCGGCCTGATCGAGCGTCGCTTTCCCGGCCAGGAGAAGAGCGGACGGCAGGTGACGATCTCGACCGACCTCGTCTACGACGTGCTGCGCCGGCACCAGCCCGACCATGTGCTCTTACGCGCCGCCCGTGCCGATGCGGCGACGGGCTTGCTCGACATCGGTCGGCTGGGTCAGATGCTGACACGGATCAGCGGGCGAATCGTGCATCAGCCGCTCGATCACGTCTCGCCGCTCTCGGTCTCGGTCATGCTGGAGATTGGGCGCGAGGCGGTCCATGGCGAAGCGGCCGACGAGATCCTGGCCGAGGCGGAAGCGCAGATGCTCGAAGAGGCAATGGCGTGAACCTGGCGGCAAAGGAAACGAGAGAGGTGGCGGCCGAGGCGTTCATGCTCGGCCGGCTCGCTGCCGTACCCGATCTCTCCGGCGCGCTCTACCTGCCGGACGAACGCACGCTCGTCGTCGCCGACCTGCATCTTGAGAAGGGCTCGGCCTATGCGGCGCGCGGCGTGCTGCTGCCGCCCTATGATTCCGCCGCGACGCTGCGGCTGCTCGGTGCCGCCATCCTGCGCTACCAGCCGGCGCGCGTGATCGCGCTCGGCGATTCCTTCCATGACCGCGGCGCCGAGGCGCGGATCGACGAGAGCTGCCTTGCAACACTGCGGGCCTTCCAGGCCGGCCGCGACTGGCTCTGGATCAGCGGCAACCACGACCCGGCGATCTCGGCCGCGATGGGCGGCATCGTGCTCGACGAGCTCGATCTCCGCGGCGTCAGGCTGCGGCACGAGCCGAGCCCGACCGGTGCGCTGCCCGAGATCGCCGGGCATCTGCACCCTGCCGCCAAGGTCCGGATGCGCGGCCGGGCGTTGCGCCGGCGCTGCTTTGCGCTCTCGCCGAGCCGCTGCGTCATGCCGGCGATGGGCGCCTATGCCGGCGGCCTCAATGTCCGCGACGCCGCCTTCCGGCCGCTGTTCGGCCTCGGCTTTTCCGCCCATCTCCTCGGCGACGGCAGGCTGTTCCGCATCGACCAGCGGCTGCTGCTGCCGGACTGAAACGGACGGCTGCAGCGAGGTCGAGCACCCCATTGGTAAGGGAGTGCTCGAGCGTCCTTCATTTTCATGTGCAGGGATATGTGCGTAACAGGTTGCGTCGGGGCGGGGCTTGTGGCATCAGGACGCCGCTTCGGAACGGCGCGGCGCCTTCCGGGTCCTCAAGTGACCTGAAACGCCAGCATATCCCGGTCCTGCTGCGGTAGCTCAGTGGTAGAGCACTCCATTGGTAATGGAGAGGTCGAGAGTTCAATCCTCTCTCGCAGCACCAGCCATCTCCCGAATAACCAGCGATTTTCCAACGGCGCGGAAAAGCCGCGCTTTCGGCGTCACTCACGAATCTCGCGACCGATGGAACGCGATGATCAGCGGGCGCTCACGCGCCAAGCTGTCGGCCAGCCTGGCGCCTGTCTCTGACGCGCCGTTTCGGATTTTCCGTCCATTCCAGCGGCCCGGGGGTCGGAGACGGGTTAGACTCGGGGTGAGACGGGTTCGCAACGGGGCTATGGGCGTTCCCGGCCCATTGCTGACGGTTGGAACGTCCGCAATGGGCCAGTTCCGTTGAGAGTACGCGGCGAACTGAGCGCGGGGATTTCGTGATCGGCCCATACGGTCCGCGAATGCGCAAGCCCATGCCTTTGTGGACGAGCTTCCCTACCGATCCAAAACCTTGTCCCTGCTCGCCAGCTCGGCCTTGCGAAAGATCGGCAGGCTGCTCGATCCTTGGTCGCCCCAGGCGAGAAGGTAGAAGTCGCGCAGCGCCAGTTGCTCGTTGCACCATTGTAGCGTCGGTTCGGGCCCTTCCTCGGGCCAGGGAATGAACCTGTTCATGGGGAGATTGACGCCGCCCCAGACATTGTCCGCGTCGATCTCGACGATCCGAAACACATCGGAGAGCTGGCGGCCTTCGCCTGGATAAGTGCTGACATGATCGAGGTCGATGACCGTGTCCTTGTCGCAATGGCCGATGGCGTAGCGCGAGACGTTCTTGCCGTTCCAGCGGAACGGGAGCTCGCCGAAGATCTGTTCGACCTGATTGCACATCATGAAACGGATGATCCCGCTGACCGGAGCGACGATGGTGATTGTCGCTTCGCCCTCGGCCTCGATCGGGACCGGTGTCGCCCATTCTCCGGTCAGCCGAAAATAGCGGTTCGACGTGGCGGTCATCGTCATGGAGCTGGCGAGCGAGGGGGGGCCTTCCGGCTTGACGATCTTCTGGAGGAGCGTGTTGCCGTCCATCAGCCTGCCGTTGAAGGCCCATTTCCCGATCAGGTTCCAGGAGATCGAAACCCGCTCCTCGAGCGCGGCCGCCGGTGGCGTCGTACGAAACTCCAGGATCGGCATCACGACGTCGACGCTCACCGCCTTGTCCAGGACCTTGCGGCCGCCCTTGTATAGCGACAGCGTATAGGCGGTCGTTGCCTGATAGGGCAGGTGTTCGAACTCACCGACGGGAAGGCCGAGTAGCGGCGAGCCTCTGGCGCTGCTCAGCTTCTGGGGATTGCCGCCGTCGCTATAGGACAGCTCGACCCGGTCCGCGCCCAGCACGGACCAGCTCAGCGTGACCGGCTCGCCGCAATAGATGTTCACCGGCTCCGCGATGAAGCTGATGATCTGCGGGTCGGGAACCGCCTTGCGGAGCGGGAGGACCTCATAGCCTTCGTCGAAGCCATCGAACCCGCCATGGAGCAGGTAGACTTGGGTCGCGAACGCCGGCAGGCTGGTCTTGACGTCGCTGATCAGAAGCTCCAGCGCCCCGCCGGGGGCGAAGAGCAGCTTGTTGTCGGGCTCGGGCGTGATCTCGCAAACCAGCGTCTCGGAACCGGGCGACAGCGCCGACCAACGGTGCTTGCTGTCCGATGTCGGCGCAACCTTGATGCCCTGGGCCAGGTCGACGGTCGTCAAGGCCGTGCTGCCATAGCTGTCCGAGACATCGTCGTCGCCCATGGGGACGGTCGGAAAGACCAGTGTGAACATCGGCTTGCTGTCGCCCTTGCAGGCCGAGAGCAGGGTACTTTTTTCGCTGAGATTGCGGATGGTCAGCCGCAGCTGGTTGGCGATCGTGTAGGAACGTCCGAACGCGGTGTAGATGTCGCCGAGATTGTTCGACTCCGGTGTCGTCGGCTCGACCCGTTCGATCGTGAAGGACAGGGCCTTGTTGAGCGGATTCTGGGGATGCTCCGGCGCTTCGACGAGGGTCACGAAATCGTTCAGCGTCTTGGAGGTGAAGACCTGATCGGGTTCGTCGCCGCGAAGGTCGTGCAATGTCGCCTTGATGGGCTTGAGGCCGAGCTTTGCTCCTGTGCCGACCGCGCCGAGGCTGATCTTGAAGGTCAGAACCGTTCCGTCGCGCCAGCGCAGGTCCTGGGTTGGCGACAGCGCCAGTGAAAGCGAAAGCGGATTTTGCCCGTCTCCCTGCTTCAATGTCCAGTTGGGAGCCGCGACCTTGACCTCAGCGAGCTCGCTCTTGTTGCACAGCCCTGGGAAATTCAGGACGAGGCCGGCCGCCCCGTCCCTGGACAGCAGCAGATCGCCGTTGCCCGCCACATTGGTCAGGCTGAGGGTCAGCTCGTTACGGCCCCGCGTGCTGCTGCGAAACAGCACCTGATTGCCACCGCTGGTCTCGACCGTCATTCCGATCCTGGGGGAGAAATCCATCCGACACATCCTCCATTGGCGCAATTCGTCTGGTCTGATTGGGTAAATTTGTTACCTCGCCGCGACAGGCGCGGAATCGTCACTTGCCGCCGGTTTGGGAGCCAGACGCAGCCAGCCGTCGACGAGCCGCAGCGGCGAATAGGACGCGCGCGGGCGCTCGCCCGTTCCCGCGACCTCCGCGACCATGCTCCAGCCGTCGCCCTCGGCCTGGATCCAACTCCAGGAGAAGCCCGTGATGGGCGGCAACGGCAGCTGCATCGGCCCCGGTGCGACCAGCATGGGGTTGCACAGGAAACTCGCCTCGAGCGAAGCCAGAGCCTTGGAGTAACAGGGCGGTGGAATATCGACGGCCTTGACCGGAAGGATGCCCGAGGTGGCATGGACCGTCGCGAACGGGTCCATCAGCAAGGTGACGCGCGCCGGCTCCGGATCGGCCAGCGCCAGAAGAACGGGCCGGTTGGTGGCTGGCTCGATCCCGTCGCCGGCCGTCTGCGCCACCGGCGCGTAAAATGTCCCGTAGTCGGCGCCGTTTGCCCCTTCCAGGAAGTAGCCGACGAGCCCATCCTCGATCTGGTTCAGGTTTCCGAGCCTGACTGGAACCTTCACACGCGTGAACTGCAGGTCGTCGCGAACTGCGGCGACGTCGGGACTGGCGCCGGATTGGATTTTCCTGATCTGCCGGGCTACCGCGTCCCAGCCCGTCGTCGAACTGGGGGCGCCGCTGAGCTCGAGCGACAAGGCAGCCCTGACCAATGCCAGTGGCCGGCCGAACAGGAGACCGATCGCTTCGTCGGTGTTCGCCTTGTCCGGCACGATCGTCGCCAGAGTCCGGTCAATCGTATGGGCGAGCTTGGCCAGAAAAGCACCCCGGTCGGGATGATCGAGAACGCCCCTGACGAAGGCCGCGAGATGGACGTCTGCGATAGGCGTGTTCGCTCCGACTCCGGGCGGTGGCTCCCATACGGCATCGGCCTGCTCGTCCACCAGCCGGAGCATGCCGCAAGCGGCGCCATCGGCGGCATGGATAGAAAGACCGGGGTCGAGATTGTTGACCACCACCCAGCCGCATATCGGACTGGCGGAAGGGTGGTCATGAGCATCCGCATCGTCGTTGCGCGCATCCAGCAGGCGGAAATTCAGCCGGGCCGGTTGGACCAGCCGCGGCGGCAGATGGGCGAGGCCGTTGGCAATGGGGCTCGCCTCGACCGGCATCAGGCTGCGGGCCCTCGCCAGCCTTGCGCGCTGCGGGTCGAGGGAGCGTTCCTGCCCGAACGCGTCGATCAGGGCGAGCCGCGTGATCTTGAGATAGCCGCCACGGAGCGGCAGGAACGGCCGGAACGGCATGGCAGTGGCATCGTCGCGCGCAGGAGCGAGCGCGGCCACTGCGCGCGTCAGCTCGTCATCCGGCGCGAACGGATCGAGCACGCGCAGCTGCAGTGATCGTTGCCGCGCCTGGAGCGCAGAATTGAAGCCGTTCAGCACATGCGACAAGGCTGGTATTTCACTGGCCTTGCCGATCGCATCGCGGAGCTGGTCGTCGGGGGCGTGCGCGAGAAGCTCGGAGAGCGAACGCGTCAGGCGACGAAAGGCGCTCTGGGTGAGCAGCCCGACGCCGGCTATCGGGGTCGGCGTTCTGGGAGGGCGCGCCGGATCCTGGCGAGGCACGAGCTCGACCCCATCGGCGTCGAGCTGGTATTGCGAGGTCAGGATGTCGGCGGCGAAGGCCGGCCCCCCCGTGCCCGATGCCGATGCCTCGGGCGCCAGCATCGGGGCATATTCCACCTCCCAGTCCAGGAACAGCGGCAACCACGGATTGCCGCTCCAGGCGGCGAGCCCGATCGGCGCGGCCGGGCGCCCGGTCAGCCGAAGCCCCGGGCCGGCCGCAGGCTGCGGCACGGCGTCCGCCTGGGCCAGGTGCAATTGCGCCTCGATGACCGACGCCCGCGCTCCGGTCTTCGCTGTCAGCACGGCGGCGATGCGCGTCGCCTGATCCGGATCGGTAAGAATGGCTTCCGCCAGCAAGGCGCGTGCTTCGGGCGCGATCGGCAAGGCTGTCAGGTCGAGCGTCGCCAGCCATTCCTGCGCGGCGAAGGCCGTGACCGTGCCGTTGCTCTCCGATTGGAGCTCGGCGCGGATCTCGTCGACCCAGCGGCAGGCCAGCAGGCTGTCGCTGCCATAGCGCTGCGGCGGGCGGGCATCCTCGCCCGCCAGCAGGATCACTGGCTCCAGCGGCTCCCAGAAGCGTGCGCCCGGCGTCGCCTTGAGCAGGAAGGCGTCGCCGCACTCCGCATGCACCCCCTCGCGCAAGCCGCGGAGCGCATCGGCGAGCTGCGCCGCCAGCGAGCCTTTCGGCGCGCCCGCTGGCGGTCCTCCGTTCGCGGGCATCGTCAACATGCCGATACGGGCTGCCTCGTGCCCGAGGCCTGCGCATTCGGCCTCGATCATCTCGCGCTGCGCCTGGGCGAAGCGGCCGCGCTGCCTTGCATCGGCGAGTTCCGGCACCGCCTGCTCGGCGCTCTCGTCCTGCACGCCATAGAGAACCTGCATGAAGCGCCGCCAGTCGAACACCAGCGCCTCGCGCCGGCTGGCCAGCTCGCCGCAGGCGCGCTCATAGGCTCTCTGCTGCGCATTCACCGCGGCGACCCTGGCCGCCAGCCCGGCGCTCAGTGGGACCGGTGCTTCCGGCGGCTCGTCGCGCGGCGCGCCCGACCTTGCCGCCGCCGAGGGCGTCGGCGCGACCTGCCACATCGTTTCGCCCGGCAAGCTGGCGAAGGCCCCGCTATGCAGCGCGTGCTCCAGCTTGACGGTCTGGTCCGCGCCCCAATGATCCGCCAGCATGCCGGACTGCGCGGCGTCGAGCAGGAACTCCGCGTGCTCATCACCCTCCAAGCCGGGACGACGGGCCAGAAGCGCGGAGACGCATTCGGTCTCGGTATTGCCGAGCGCGATCTCGAGCGACTTTGCCGGGCCGTTCGGATCGCTGCCGGATGGATCCCAGACGATGCCGCGAATCATGCCGGAGCAGATCGTCCTGCCGGGGCGGGCGCCGGCGCGGTCCGCATAGTCCCAGGCCAGGCCCTTAGCCGTCGAGGATGTCGCCCCGAACGGCTCGAGCCCGGCGTCCGCGAACCAGCTCGCGACCAGATAGCTCACCCGGTCGCCCCCGGCCGGGTCGAGCCCGTCCAGATCGTCCAGTGGATCGTGGAACCCGAACACATTCCGGCAATTGGGATAATAGGCGGCGAAGCTGACCTCGCCATAGCCGACGGCGGTGAGAGCTTGGCCGTTGCCGAAGCGATCGGCGCGGCCGGGGCTTTCGCTCCAGCCGGCGAGGTCGACGCAACGGCCGAGAAAGCGGTGGAACTGACCGCCTTCGGCTGCCTCGAACGGAACCGACACGGTCGCCGCCGACGGGTCCGGATCGTGGAAGTCGCTTTCGACGACCCAGGCCCGCAGATCGGGTGCCGGGTGGCGGGCTGCGTCCTTGCGCGCGACGATCCGCACGACCAGCCAGCGATTGGGCACGGGCGGGAAGGTCAGCCCGCCCGCCTCGTCCGCCCGCCCCTTGGTGAGCGCGTCGGGAAGCGCCCAGTGCAGGTGGATACCCGCTTCCGGCATGCTCTGCGGCAGCACGCCGACGCTGTCGCCGAGATAGGGTTTGCCGCTCCACTGCCCTTCGGAGTCGGTGCTCGGCAAATCCGAGAATACGGCGGTTGCGCCGCGGAACTGCGGCCCTGCCGCGCCGGTGTCGGCACTGACGCATAGTGCTTCGACGCTGATCGGGACGATCAGGCTGGGACCGGTCACGAGGTGGCCCCCGATCGCTTGAACGTGACCTTGCCCACGCCTTCGACCATTTCCCGGGCGAACTCCGCTGCGGTGAAAGGTCCTGACCGCAGTGCGGTCTTGATTGCGGTGGCGAGCTCGTCGATCTTCAGGACACGGCCCTCTCCGCGGAAGCTAACGGGAACGGTCGCCGCGGCTCCCCGCAGCAGCTTCGACACCTCGCCACCATGCACCTTGAGATCGACGCCGAAATGGATCGCCTCCGGCGGTTCGTGCAGGTCGATTTCCTCCGCGGTCCCTTCGAAGAGCGCGATCAGCACTGTCGGAGACAGCGCCTCGAAACGCAGGACCTGTAGCCGCTCGCCGCTGCGCGAGCGGCCCTCGATCTCCATGCCGGGCCAGAACGACACCGCTCGCGATCGCAGGAGCAGGCCGCTGACCTCTTCCAGTGGGCCGGTAGCCGCCTCGGACCTCGCAAGCGCGCGCGCCGCCTCGGCCGTGGCGTCCTGCACTCCGCCGGCCAGGTCCTCATCGTGCACGCGGTCCCCGGTCGTGAAGCGGCCGAGGCTGTAGGCTCCGTCGGCGAGGCAATCGATCCAGTTGAAATCGAGCTGGAAGAACCGGACCGATTCCGGCGGCAGCATCGCTTCGTCGGGCACCAGATGCGGAAACGGGACGCCCTTGAGCAGCCGCAGCCGCGCGAGCCACTCGCTCACCATTGCCGGTGGTGGCGCTGTGGGCGAAGAGGCCGCTGGCTGAAGGGGCGCCGGCGATGTCGTCGCGGCCGGCTTCTCGAGCGCCGCTCCCAGCCGCCCTCCCAGCGACGCGGCTGCCACGGTTCTGAGATCGCCGGCGGCCACGGCCTGCCCGAGGCATCTGCCGAGAAGCTCGCGCTCCGCCTGCGCCACCGTCTCGCGTCGCGTGGCGGTCTTCCATCGGTAAAGCGCCGTCGAGAACACGCGATCCTGCAAAGCGAGCAGCCGGCCGATCTGCCAGGCCGTCGCATACGAAACGTCGAGCATTCCGGTCGCGGGATCCTGGCGCAGGGCGGCGTCGGCGCTGTCGACCGGCACGGTGACCGTGCGCGGCGTCGCGAGCGGCGCGAGCGGCCCGCGATACCACGACACGGCCGTCCCGCCATCGCGAAGCTGGTGGCTCAGCGGCAGGTAGCCCAGATTGGCCACCGCACCGAGATAGGCATCGCCGTCATCGCTGGGCACCCCGGCGCTGCGTGCATCCGGGCGCAGCGCAGCACGATCGAGCGCCGTCAGGCATTCGTTGAAGGTCTCGGGCTCCGCCAGCGTATGGAAGGCCCAGCTCGTGAGGCAGACGAGCCGGATACGCCCGGCAGGGCCGGGCGACCGGGCCCCGGGACCGGGAAGCCAGGCGTCGAGACCTTCCAGCGAGACCAGGCAAGCGAGGCTTCGGCTGCCCATGCGGGGCAGCCGGCTGGCGACGACGATGGCATAGTCCTGGACCGACGCCGCGCTCGTGCCGAGCGGGCCGGCCTTGCGGGCTGTCGAGGCGACCCGGCCATGGGCCAGCCAGGCCAGGTCCTTGCGGGTCGGGGCGAGCGACTGGAACAGCGTGAGGTCGAGATCGACCACCTGGCAGGGATCGTCATAGCTCTCGCCCGGATCAAGCCGGCCCAGGCCGTCATAGGAGACGGTCCCGGCCGGAAGGCGCCCGCCGGGATGGACATCGGCACCGACGAGATCGAGCACGGTCATGGCCTTGGGCCCGGTCACGGCCTCGCCCTGATCGAACACGAGCAGCGCCAGCCAGGGTGTCAGCCCCGAGGGTGGTGAGGCGGAATCTGCCAGCGAACGTTCCCATGGCAACGTACGGCGCGTGATTACGACATGCGGCAAGACGTTGAAGAATTCGCCCTGCGCGGATTGCGGCGGAAACACCGAGTCGATTTCGGCTGGGTCGAGCGCGAAACGTTCGCCCCCGACCGCGAAGGCGGCCTTGTGCAGGAAGCTGTCCTGAACGCCGGGCAGCCCGACATGCTGCGTGATGCTGAGCTCATACTCGCCGGGAGGCATCGGCGGATGATGATGCTCGACGAAGCTCAGCACCGTTCCGACGGCTTGGGGGGCGACCGTGGTGTTCATGCGGTCTGTGCCCCCAGGGTGCAACTCTGTGGCTGATGGGACAGGCGGCGCGCACGTGCCGGCGAGCCCGGCCGGGCGGACAGGCCACGGCGGGAGAGAGCGGCCGTCACCGTGGCATTGTCAGCCGTCGCGGGCTTGTCGGGCCTGCGGCTCCAGTCGAATGCCAAGGGCACGTCTTGCGTATATCGCAGGGCCTCGATCGGGATATCCGCCGTGCGGTGGCTCTCGATCCGGGCCGGGACGATCCTGACGCCGACCAGGGCGTCCGGGACCAATGCCTCTCCGCCCAGGCTCGGCATTGCCAGCGCGCGCGGCTTGTCCGCGTTCCCGGGGGCTTCACCGAGCCAGAGGGCGGCCGGGACATTGCGCAGGACTGGCGTCACGATCATGTCGACAACCACCGCGGTCTCACCGGGCCGCAGGCGTGTGCGCGTCAGGGCGATGGCGAGATCCGACTGAAAAGCGCTCGCCGGAGTGGCGGCCGGCGCCACGCCCACTGCCGCCGACCAGGATGCTCCTGCCACAAGCGGCGCAGCATTGAAGCTCGCGCTCTTCGCCGGGATCACGCAGGCCACCTCGAGAGCGAGGCGCTCGCCGTTCACCACCCATTGCAATGGGCCGGAATAGTTCTTCTGGCGGGTGAGATCGCACATCAGGCCAGCGGCCGGGCGCGCGAGGCAGATCGTATTGGTCGCTCCGGGCCCCGACCAGGGCAGGGCCGTGCCGGGCGGCAGCGACAGCACCTGCGGCAGGAAGGCGGTCTTGAATTGCGCCCAGGTCAGGGGCGTGCGGTCCGGCGTGCTGGAGCCGAAGGGAATGGTGAACGACACCACGTCGAGATCGATCCAGGCTTCTCCTCCGAAGGGCGGACCGTGCAGGGTCAATTCCGCGCCGACATGCACGGAAATCGTCACGCTGGTGAACAGCAGGTCGATGGTGACCTGCGCGCCGACACTAATCGAGATCGAGACCTGGTAGGCAAAGGGCTTCCAGTAGACCAGGAAGTCGTAAGCGGCTCTGAACCAGGCTCTGACGGGCCCGCAGTCCCAGAGCGCCTCGAGCGTGCCGCCCATCATCACCGCGTTCGGCACCAGGGCGAAATAGGAGGTGCCCTTGATCTGCAGGGCACTGGAGAGACGCCATTGCATCGCGAGGCGTGGCACCTTGGGATAGTGCGCCGGGGCCGGGAATTTCGGATGATAGCCGCCGAGGGTGACGACGAAGTCGCCTTCGTGCGGTCCGCCGAACCAGGCGTAGAACGCAAACCCTCCCGTGGGATGGCAGTCGTGCGAAAGCAGGAAGGAATTGCGCGTCAGTTGCCCCTGCACGGCGATCAGGCCGGCGGCGGGCTGAACGCTCGCCATCAGGCTGACCTCGATCATGGCGATCGGGTCGGGCGAGGCCGGCGGCATGCTGAGACGCGACAGGCCCAGCAGGGCGATGTTGCCGGGATTGTTGAGCGGAATGGTGACCAGCGCCACCGATTGGATCAGCTCGAAGGAGCTGAAGCGCAGCCCGGCGGCCAGCCATTCCGCCCCGGCTTCCGGGTGAACGTCGCGATCCATCGCCCGCATGATCTCGGCCAGGCCGAGGGCGCCGAAGCCGGATCCCGGCATGGCGGCTTGAACCAGCGAGAAATCGCCGACGTCCGCAGCTGCCGGCTGACGCAGGCGGCTGCTCAGGCCAATTCCGGCCGCGATCCCGCGCACATAGCAGAAGGGCGGCCCGCCCAGCGGCGCCTCGAGGACACCAAACACGAACATCGAGGTGTTGTCGCCGAGATCGGGCCTGCTCGGATCGGGCGCGGCATATTCGCCGATGGCCGAGAGGGCATAGCCGGCAGCGGCGAGCCGGACCGACCCTTGGTAGAGCCCGGGCCCGCCACGCAGTAGCCCACCGGAAATCGCGACCGGGCCGGATTCGAAGCCGATGCCGATGCCGGCGAGCTCGAAGGACGGGTCGAACCGGTCGAGCCGCGAGCCCATGCCCAGGCCGGCGAGACTGAGTGTCAGGCCTTGTAGGCTGAGGTGGCTATCGAACAGCAGCGTGAAGCGGCCATTCTGGAACCGCAGGCCAAGCCGCTCCAGGGTGAAAGGCCCAAAGCCCTTGTTGACGATCAGCCAGCTCGTTTCGTCGATCGGCGCAGGCGGCGAAGCGGCCAGCATGCCCGTGGCCACGGCGGGAGTGGCCGGGGCCGGCTCGTCTGCGACGGCGCGCAGGCTGAGCGGAACGCTGCCCAGGCCGCTGGCCAGCAGGACGACATTCAGCCCGGCGGCCACCGGCAGGCGCAGATCGGCGCCGCCGGTCATGGCCTTGAATCGCTCGGCATCCGCGGCGGCGAAAGCCTGCGAGGCCTTCGTCATCCTCAGCGCTTCCAGCTTCAGCCCCGTGCCCTGCCGGAGCATCGGCCCAGCGACGGGCAGTTGCGCCGGGTCGATCAGGCCGAGCCCGACCTGCATGCTCACCAGATGGGTCCAACCCGCCTCGCCGCCGGGCGCAGCCGCGCGCTTCTCGGCCAACAGCCGGAACGTCGCATAGTCCTTGCCGCCGCTGGTGACCTTGCACGAGACCGAAAGATGGCGGTCGGCGGCGCCCAGATTGAAGGCCAGTTCGAGTTCCTCGACCGCGAGGTCGCCAGGCTCCAGCGGATAGTCCAGCCCGACCATCCTCTCCAGCGATCGGATCAGCCCGCCGAGGCGGATCGGCTCGCCCCCCTGCGCCGCCCGGAAGAGCCATTCGCTGCCCGGCACGCCGTCGGCTTCGACATGGCTGTAGCGCGCCGATGCGGTAAGCTCGATACCGGCGATCTCGAAGGCCATGTCGAGCGCGGCGTTGAGGGAACCCCGGCCGCCGGCGATCATGCGCTCGACCGAGAACCGGGCGATCTGCATCTCGAACCCGGAAAAGACCTCGAAACGGGTCGCCGAAATCCCGCTCAGGCTGAATCCCCCGCTCGCCGGCGCGATGCTGAGGCTCAGTTGCTGCAGGTCGAAATCGGGCAGCTCGACCGGCCGGCCGACGAGGGCGAGAAAGTCTTGCGCGATCTCGCCGACGCGCAGTTCCGGTATGACGACCGAGAACGAGCACTCCTCGTCGAGGACGAGGTCGACATGGGCGCGCCAGCCGGCGACGATGATGGTGCCGGCGAGATGGCCGCTGAAATCCGCGCCGTCGTAATCGGCGGTGATCTCGATCTCCTCGATCGAGATCGTGGTCCCGCCGAGCTCGAAGCCCCAGCCGCCCTGGGTCTCGATTCGCAGGCCCAGGCTGCGGCGGCCGAGATTACCGTGGATGTCGAGATCGAGCAGGACGCAGCTCGGCCGCGCCACGGCCGGAAGAAAGCGCTCGAAGACGGCGCCGACGTCGAGGGTCTGGCCGACCGCCATCGAGGCGGTGAAATCGCCGCTGTCGGGGTCGAGCTCGAGGACGAAGCGCGACGAGCCGAGCATCCAGTCGCCGCCGATGGAAAGCCGCGTTTGCGGGCCGTCATCGGTATCCGACCGGTTGAGCGAGAAAAACGGCTGGATCGCGACGACACCGTCGATCAATGTCCAGGGGTGCTGTGTGGTCAGATCGAAGCCCAGATGTTCGAGCGCGAGCCGGTCGAGATCGACCCTCGCCTCGAACCCGGCAAGTGCGATCTCGCCAAAACGGTCGAAAGGCGCTGGCAGCGACGTCTCCAGCGCGTCGAGCCCGAAGGCGTGCTCGATATCGGCCAGAGAGAGCGGCTCTTCGTCCTCGAACACGGCCTTGATCTCCGCGTGCGACTCCGAGAGCCGGATTTCGAGGTCGAGCGTCCGGCCGCCGATCGCGATCGCCGCGTACAGCATGATACCGCAGGCGCCGCGCGCATCCGGACCGATCGGCCCGGAGCAGCCGATTTCCGTGACCGTGATCGCAAGCTTCGCGACGCCGGACGCGCTGAACGATGCAAGGCCGCCAGCCTCCCGCTCGTCCGCCGCATACCATAGCGCCAGTTGCAGCGGGCCCTCTTCCTCGTCCTCGTCCTGATAGATGACGCCAGCCGCCGAACGCTGGTCGAAGGTGCCGCAGAGCTTCCGGGCCGCGGCGAAACTCTGCTCGTAGCCTGCGATCCGCGCCTGGAAATTCAGGCCCGCCGAAAGCGGGGTGCCGAGCGGCGTCTGCGGCTGGTCAATCGAGTAGATGGCCCCGTCCGGGTCGTCGAAGTCGCAGGACGAAAACACCAGCAACGCATCGAGCAACGCCAGATCAGGCGGGAACGCGACGTCGAGCCATGGCGGCGGAGGCTGCAGGAACCAGTCTGCGAGACGCCAGTTCCGCGTCACACCGTCGAGCACGAACACGCACTCGATCGCATCCTCATAGCGCTGAAACGGGTCTGTCGATTCAAACAGCGTCATCGCGATGCCGCGCCGACCGAGACCGAGCAATTCGACCGTACCGCTCAAGGTCAAACGGTCGTCCGGGTCGGATGTCGCGACGACGACGTCACGCAGCTCGAGGCGGCCGACGCCGAAAAGGCCAAGCCATTGGGCGGGGAGATAATCGGAATCGAACAGGTCGCCGGTCAGCGCCAGCCGTCCGGTCGCGCTTTCCACGATGAGTGCAGCCCGCAATCGATCGAGAAGTGCGCTCATGGTTTTAGCCACCAGCCGCGTTGCAAAGCCCGAATGCCGTGACTGCCGCGCTCCCCTGTCATGTCAGGTCCCGTTCGCCGATGCGGCGGGCGCGGCGGTCTTCGCTTCGTCATTCAGGCGCTGCACCTTGAGTTCGATAGCCGAACGGTAGGTTCCAAGCCGCTCTGCTGCGGCGGCGATCACCCGCCGAACAGTTGCCTCGATGATCTTGTACTCGAAGAAATCGAGGCTTTCTTTTTGCGCATCGAACGTGTGGTCGAATATTTTCTTGTAGGTCTTGTCTTCTTGCTGGAAGAAAATTTTGTACCTGACGTAATTTCCAAGTGGCAGGGGCAAATCTGCTATGCCGCGCAAGCGTTCCCTCAGATCTTCGGAAACGGAATTGAAGACGAGCACCGCCTGTTTCGCGTCTCTGGCCGGCTTCCAGCGTTCGGTCTCGGCGGCTTGCCACTGCTCCTTCGTCGGGATCGTGCCGGTGGTGAGGAGTTGTCCGAGCGGGTCCTTCGCGGCAATTGCGGCTGCCGCCGCGGCCGTCATTGCGGCAGTGGCTTTTGCATAGAGCTTGGTCAGGGCGACCTTGTAGGCATCGTAGAGTGCAATCCGCCTCTCGATCTCGGCGAGTGTCTCGGCAATGTTCGGCGTCTGGCCGACGGCAGTCGCCGATCGTTTCAACAGTTGCAGCGAGAGGAGCCAATCGGCCTCGCTTTTCAGGAAGGCACTGCGCCTGGATTTGATCCCGTCGTTGGGAAAGAGATAGCCCGTGACCTTCACCGCGAGCTTGATCTCGTTCTGCTTGTCGTCCTGGAGACTGTAGGCTGCGCGCGCCGTGCGCTGGCCCGTCTCGATCGCCAGCTGCTCTGTGTTGCAATGCTGGCTGCCGGAGATGAAATTTTCGAAGACCTCGTCGCCACCATCGCCGTGACCGACGAGGTGACACCATTCCTGACTGGTCCTGATCATCTCCCTGAAGGGCTTGGCCAGCTTTTCGGCCGCGTCCAGCGCCTGTTTTCGCGCGGCTTCCTCCGCATCCCGCAGCGCCTTCTGTTCGAGCGCGCTGAGGGGCCTGGCCGCGGGTTGGGCGCCGGCGGGCCGAGCGCCAGCCCCGGGTTGAGCGGCAGGCGCGGCCGCCTTCTCCTGCGCCCAAGGCTTGACCGCGGCCGACAACACTTTCCACGCTGCCTTGGCCGCACTGTCCGTCTTGGCAACCGCGGCTCCCGTCTGCAGATTTTCCTGCGTGACCACAAGCCCGGCAAAATCGGTCGCGCTCGCCAGCACGACACCCGGATAGACGCCGGCGGTCTTCAAGGCCTCCTGCATCACGGCTCCGGCGCTGTCGCGCGCGCCGAACTTGCCGCCGATCGGCACCGGATTCTTGATGGCGGAGGCCGACCAGCCCCCTTTCTGCTTTTTGGTATACAGCAGTCGCGCGCCATCGCGCGTCATGGCGCGCGCGGGCAGCGGCTTCGTCATCATCGGCCGGTTCTTCTTGCCCCGAGGCGGGCTATCCGGGAATTTTTTCCAATAACTGATTTCGCTGCTCATCGACGCGGAGATTTCGGCGGGCAGCGCGGTCTTCACCTGCGCCGGCGATCTGGGCAGCCGAACCTCGAAATCCTTGAAGTCCGCCGGGATGACCTGCACCCTCGCCTGCGTATCAAGGCCCAGAGAGATACCGAGGTTAATTCCGTCCGTCGTCGAGGCGATCCATTTATAGGGCGCGTCTGCCGGATTGTCGGACCTCATGCCGCCGCCGCCGCCACCTGAAGGGGGGGCACTCGCGCGATATTCGTAGATCGTCAGCGCGCCATTCTCGACACCGTAGACGGAGCTATCGACCTCGTTTCCGGTCTTGCGTGGCGGGTAGGTCTCCCGCCACAGGGGGCCGTCCTTTGCGACGATCCTTGGAGCATCGTCCGAATCGTCATAATAATAATCGAAAAACTGATAAGGTATCCAGATTGCGTAAATAGTTTTCTTGGCAGAAATCCTGCCCTTATCCTCGGTCGGATCGCTGAACATATAGGCTATTTCTGGCGGAATTTTTGTAGTTGAGTCGCAGAATTGCTCACCAGCCCCCAGCTTCATATATTTGAAACAGCCAACCCACCCCCCTTCTCTGAAAGGCTTGCCAGACGCCTCTCGTAAAGTTGCATCCTCTATGTGGTCAAAAGCCGTGGCGCAGATCGAGACACGTCTCAGATTCTGGAGGACGTCGACGAGTTCGAGCTCTTCTTTCGTGTCCGCTCCCGCCGGCAGGTCCGGGGCCGCATCAACCTCCATCGCGCCTGCGCCAGAGGCCGCGGAAGCAGCCGCCGGTGCTGCGACGGCTGCGCCCGCCGCCGCAACGGGTTTGACGTCTTTCGCTTTGGCAACCGCCGCCTTGACAGGAGTCCGCGTCACAGAATCGAGCACCTTGTAGCAGGGCTCGCCAAGATAATCGTCCAGGTGACAAAGCAGATCCCAGGCCGCGAATTTGGTCTGATCTGCGTAGAGTGCCCGCTGGCTCGCAGCTGTCTTGTCGGCGTCGGCCTTGATATCGGAATAATTCAGCGTGTCGATATTCTTACGCTTTCCGGCAGTCCGCGTCGGCTTACCAGCGGCGGGCTTCCCGGCTTCGGCAAGTTTCTTCAGCAATTCACGCTGCGCTGACGGGATTCCGTTGCGATGGAGAATGCATATTTCGCCGAACTGGAGCGGGATATAAGCGGCAAAAAGCTCATGGTTGGTAGGAACGAGACGAGACTGAGCAAGAGCCATCCGTTCCTTGATTTTATCAGGTTTTATACTTGCAATAGTTGCACGGATAACAACTGTTTCGGGCTCTAATTTTTTCGCCTTACCCGCAATCCTTGCCTTAAATACCCTCCTTGAGCTGATCGCTTTAGGCTTTGTTTCGGACGGCGCCTGCTGGAATATGCCGCAGTTTATACCATGTGCCCGCAGCTCTCTTATCTCTTTCTCGATAGCCAGCCGATCGTCGTGCTCCGGCCTCAACGGAAAGCTTTTCAACTTCCTCTTGATTTCCTTTTTGACGGCCTTCATCGACAACAGGCTTTTCAGCGGCGCGGCGGCGGCGCTGGCAGCCGCTACTGCGGGCTTGTCAGCTTTCTCTTCCGGCGCGCGCTTTTCTTCATCGTCGGGATCAGGTGGTGGATCCAGCCGAAAACCGGTGCGGGCATCGTTCTGGCCGATGTAACGGGTCGGGCCCTCGTCCTGTCCGAGCTTGTTGCGGACATAGGCCTGCAAATAGACGGGCATCGTCCCTATGCCTCCCCTTTCGCCATGGCGCGGCGGCAGATCGCGAGGTTTTTCCGTGTCGCAGGATGATCGCCGTCACGCTGAAGCGAGGCCTCGAAGAACGGAATCGCCTCGCGCGGACGCTTTAGCCCGGCCAGCAGGCTGCCGATCGAAAAGGCGAGATCGTCCTCTTCGCCGAGATCGAGATAGTGCTCCCATAGCGCCTGGAGCCCATCCGCCAAGTTGCGGCGCTCTCCGGAGTTCGCGTCCTCCAGACAGCCCACGAGGCGCTCATAGCAGCCGCGAAAGATCGCCACGTCCCAGTCGCTCAGCCGCAGCAGGGCGATCAGTTGGCGCAGGCTCATGCGGTCGTAATTGTCCTCGCAGGCCTGCTTCAGCATGAAGAAATCGTCGGGGCCGAAGCGGCCGACCTCGCGGCGATAGGCGCGCGCGAGACTCCGCGCAGCCGCAGCGTCGAACCCGAAGCCGAGGCCGACGACGGCGATGCTGGCATGCCCGTGTTCCGGCAGCAGCGCGAGGCCGCCGGCGGCGCAGGCCCAGCTGGCGAGAACATCGTAGTTGACCGCGAAGGAGAAGCTGCCGTGGCGCAGGGGCTGCGGCGGCGCCTGTCCTTCATAGTCGCTCAGCCTGGTCTTGCCGTGGTCGCAGGACAGGACGACGAACGGCCCCGCCACCAGTGCGTGCAGGCGGGAAAGGCAGCCCAGCGCCCCGCTCGGAAAGAGAAACGCGCCTTGCGCCAACTCGCGGGCGTAGCGTGCGAGAAGCGCGTTCCAGCTGGCTTCGGCATAGCGGCCCCGCCGGCAGGACACGGCGCGATAGGCGAACCGGAGCGCAGCGATGTGTTCCGCCGGCGCTGCGCCGTGGACGTCATCGCCACCGGCATTGCGCACGAGGAGTTCCTGCAGCCGCCCGGCCTCGACCTGGAACAGGTCCTGTGTCGTCCCGTCGAAAACATAGTTGGCGATCACGGCGAGGCGTCCGCAGCGGCGATCCGGCGCGATGGTTCGGCCGCTGATCTGGAGTTGGAGCTCGCTGTCGCGTTCGGCGTCGAAACGGGCGAAATCGAGTGTGCCATTGGCGATGAAACGGGCAAAAGCCGGGTGCCCGCGCCAGAAATCGATATTGGCCTGGCTGATGTCGGTCATGACGTAGCAGACGGGTGCAGCTGTCGGCATGTCGGCGAACAGGCGGGTCAGGATGGAGAGCGCGAAACGTCCGGAGCCGGCGCCCAACTCGATCACATGCGTCGGCAGGACGGCGCTGGGGCCGGCGTAGCCGTCCCCGATAAATTCCTGCAGCATCGCCGCGTAGGCGCCGGCGATGTAGGGATTGGTCGTGACGTAGCTGGGTACGATGTTGGCGCGCCAGGCCTCGACGCCGGTCTCCTCGAAATAGCGCCTTTGCAGCGCCCACATCGTCGAATCCGAAAGCGAACTCCAGCCGTCAATGCGCGGAATGTCAGCGTACCGTGTCCGATCGAGCACGTGTTGTAGCCCCCAAAAGCCCGGACATTTCTCACGGTGCTGCATGGGCCGCGATGAACTCGCGGGGTGAACGATATCCGAGCGACCTGTGCGGGTGAAGCTCGTTGTAGTGGTCGAACCATTCCGGCAGGGCGAGCAT